>CAWGQB010000001.1:0-717924 GCA_963824565.1 uncultured Pseudomonadota bacterium
CAATAATCGAGACCGAGGAGCAGGTGGCCGAGCTGGTGGCGCGCCGGGCAGAACTCGACCGCAACCTGCAGGAGCTGGAGCAGCGCCACCGGATGCTGGAGGGCAAGGAGCCCGAGAACCACCATCATCGCTGCCCCCATTGCGGCGCCCGGGCGGTTTGTCCGCAGGCCTACGGTGAAGACTGTCCGCTTGAGGCTCGGGCACCGGCCGACTGCCGCGATGACCCTTATTCCCAGGAGTGAAATTTGCACCTGACATCGATTGGCCTTCGACCAGGGTGACCGGTAGGGCCGCGCAAAACCAAGAGGAGATCATTCATGGATAGCAACGGACTTCCGACACCAACGCTCCCCTATGAAGGCACCACACCGACCGGGACGCAGCCATTCGCGGAAGGCAGCGGACCGAGCGCAGCGGAGTCGCGCGCAGCGGCACTTAATCTGCGTCAAAAACTCGCCCAGGTGCGCCGTGAGGTGGGCTACATCCAGAAGCGCGGCAAGAACGAGCTGCACGACTATTCGTACGCGATGGCGGCCGATATCGCGGGGGCGATCGGGGATCGGCTGGCGGCACTTAACGTGATCCTGGGGCGCCGGAATCTGAGCGTCAAACGCGATAAAGGCCAATACGGACAAGGTACCGAAACGGTAGTCGAGGTCACGCTCGATTATGAGTTCATCGACGGCGACAGCGACGAAATACTAATTGTGCCGAGCTATAGGGAAGGGCGTGATAGCGGTGACAAGGCACCCTATAAAGCGCTTACCGGGGCGCTCAAGTATGCACTTATCCAGACCTTCCTGATTGCCACCGGAGACGACCCCGAAGATGAAAGACCCGACCATCAGCCGATGTCTACCAACGCTCGGAGACATAAACCATCGATCAGCGCGGAGCAGGCGCAGACGCTCGGCGATCTGATCGACCAGACCGGGACCGACCAGGCCAAGGTCCTGGAGTTTTACGCGGTGTCGAAGCTGGAGGAGATGACGGCGGACAACTACCGCAAAGCGCTGCGCCTGTTGCGGCTTAAGCTGTCGAAAAGATCGGGCGGCAATGGCGCCGGCCGGCACGCTCAGCAGTCCAACGCCAGCCTGTGAAGCGGGAGCATTTTGCAACTGTGGGCAAGAGCAAGAGCGCTCCTTAGACATGCGCAACAGCGCTCTTGAGATCCATGCCAAAAAACATGCGCACCTACTTCAAGTTCAACAATTATCGCCAGTTCACCCGGACCAGACGGGAGATCCGCCTGCCGCTTGAAATGCTGTGCGATGCCCGCTTTCGGGCGCTGCGCGACGAGGCCAAGGCGCACGCGATCTGCCTGCTGCTGCTGGCGGCAAGGTATGACAACCGGCTGCCCGATGACCCTTTGCTGCTGTCGGCCTGGATCGGGGCGAACAGTCCGATTGAGCTCGATGAATTGCGCCGGTTGGGTCTCATCGAGGACCTGGCGCCTGACCCGCCGGCGGTCAAAAGGGAGAGCACCCGCTATGTCTCCAGCGCGGTCCGCGCGCGGGTGATCGTGCGCGACGGCGGGCGTTGCCGGCGCTGTCGCAGTGCCAGCTTGCGCGAGGTCGATCACATCATTCCACTGAGCCGGGGCGGGAGCTCGGAGGAAGACAATCTCCAGACCCTGTGCAAACGCTGCAACCGCAAGAAACTCAACCGCCATGTCGCCAGCCTGTGAGCCCTCGGAACGAACCTACGATCAGGAAGATTAATCATCGATGCGCATCGTTCATACCAGCGACTGGCACGCCGGACACCTATGGAAATCACGCAACCGCCTGGGCGAGTTCGAGGCGATCCTCGATGACCTCGGGGACTTCATCGAGCACGAGCGAATCGATCTCTTACTGGTCTCCGGCGACATATTCGACGTCGGGGCACCCACCGCCGAGGCGGAGCGGGTGGTGTTTCGTTTCTTTCGCCGTATTGGACGCGCCGGCACCAAGACTGTAGCGATTGCCGGCAACCATGATTGCGCCGTTCGAATGGAAGCCTGGGGCACGCTCGCCGAACTGGTCGACGTCCACGCCGTGGGCCAGCCCCGCGCGGCTGACCGCGGAGGCGTGATCACGATTTCAAGTCGCAGCGGAGAGCGCGCGGTCGTAGCGGCGGTTCCATGGGCGCCGGTGCGCAACATCGTAAGCGCGCTGGAAATCGTCACCGATGAAAACGGCGCCCGCCAGCACTACGCCCGCTGGATGAAGCAACTGATCGAACACTTGAGTGCGAGGTTTGCTCCCGACGCGATCAATCTTCTGATCGCCCACGCCCATATTGACGGGGCGGCGCTGAGCGGGTCCGAGCGCAAGGCCCACCTGGGCGCCGGCTGGGTGATTAGTCCGCAGGCGCTGGTCTCGCGGGCGCATTACGTGGCGCTGGGGCATATTCACCGGCCGCAGATGATCGAAGCGGCCCCCTCGCCTGCCTGCTATGCCGGATCTCCGATGCAGCTCGACTTCGGTGAGGCCGGCGAGCAGAAAAGCTTCGTGGTAATCGATGCGCATCCGGGTCAGGCGGCCAGCATCGAGCGCGTGCCCTACCAAGGCGGTACACCTCTGCGCCAGGTTCGCGCTACCCTGGCCGAGCTCGAGCAGGAATCAGATGCGCTCAGCAAATCGGGATGGCTCAAGGTCATCGTGCCGCTCGCCGCGCCTGACCCTGACCTGGGCGCCAAGGTCCGCCGCCTGCTCGCCAACGCAGTGGCGGTGGACTATGACCCGCTGCGCGATGAGACATTACCGTCCCAGGTCGATCACCGCGGGCTGGCTCCGGCAGAGCTGTTTCGCGTCTACTTCCGCGACCAGCACGGCACCGAACCGGACCAGGCTTTGGTGGAGGTGTTCGAGCGCATGCACGAAATGGCCAGGGAACCAGGTGAATGAGACCACTGCGCCTCACGCTCGAAAACTTCACCTGTTTCGGCGACGGCCCGGTCGAGGTCGACTTCACCAGCCTCGAACTGTTCGCGATCACCGGCCGGACCGGGGCGGGCAAATCGAGCCTGCTCGATGCGATGATCTTCGCGCTCTACGGCAGTGTCCCGCGCATCGGTGCAAAGGGGCTGAGCGAGCTTATCTCAATGGGCCGCGAGCGGATGACAGTGCTATTCGACTTCAGTGTGGGCACACGCAGTTTCCGTGCGACCCGGATTGTACGGCGCACCGGCACCTCCGAGGCGCGGCTCGACGAGCTCACCGGCGAGCAGGTCCGTCCGCTTGCCAGCGGGGTGCGGGAGACCGCGTGCGAAATAACCCGGTTGCTCGGAGTTCCGTACGATACCTTCATCCAGGCCGTGGTCCTGCCTCAGGGGCAATTCGCTACTTTCTTAAAGAGTGCGCCGGGGCATCGGCGCGGCATCTTGCGCGAACTGCTGCGCTTGCAGGTCTACGAGACCATGCGCACCCTGGTTTCGCGCCGGCGCGATGACCTCGACCTTCACTCAAAACTGCTGGAGCGTCAGCTGGCCGAAGACTTCGCCGGCGTGACCCCGCAGGCGCTGAAAGCCCTGCGCTGCGAGGAGAAGTTGCTAGCCGGGCAGGTCCGGGAACTCACGGTTGGATTGGAAAGGGCTGAGCGGAAACTGGCGGAGCTGAGGTCGCGGCGCGAGAAGACCCAGGAACTGGAGCAGAAACAAAGTTTGGTTGCTCAACTCGGTGCGCAGGAGCCGCGAATCAGGCTGCTCACGGCCAGGGTTGAGCAGGCGCGCCGCGCGACGCCGTTGCTGTCCATGGTCGAGGCCGCCAATCAGGCTTCATTCAGATGCAGGCAGGCGGACGATTGCGCCGTTACCGCGCGACGCCAGCGCGATCTCCTCCAAGCGGGGGAGCGTAAGCTAAGGACGGATCTGCGGCGGACGCAGCGCCAGGCCAAAGCGTTGCCTGAGTTGCGCAAACGCATTGCCGGGCTTGACCAGGTTTTGGGTCGACTGAAATCGCGCGAGGCGCTCCATAGGCGGCTTGACCAGGCCGCCGCCGCGGCGCGCCGGCTCAAATCCGAACTTTACCAGGCCAAGGCGCAGGAGCGGGGCGCCGCGCAGATGGTGAGGCGGTGTGGGAGCGCGCTGGCGAAGGCGAACCGCAGTTTAGCAGGCATCGGCTACGACGCCGAACTCGATCGAAAGCTGGCTTTGGTCCGCGACCGGGCGACCCTGATTGCCACGGCACGCGAAGGCATTGCGGCGATGGCCAGGGATGCCCAACGGTCCGGTCAGAGGGCAGCGCTTGGTCGGGCGACGGCCGAGCGCGCCAATGCTGCTGATGGGCGCGCTCAAAAGCGCTTGGAAAAAGCCTGCGAGCGAACGGCCGCGCTGCAATCGGTACTTGATCAAGTGCGCCGCTCCCATGCCACTGCCATCTTGCGCCGCCAGCTGCGTCCGGCAATGCCTTGCCCGGTCTGCGAGGGTTCAGTCGTTCAGCTACCGCCGCTGATTGAGCCCCCGATCTCCGACAGGCCGAAGAGGATCTCATACAAGCCCGCGACGCGGAAACTCGCGTACGCGGGGTCGCCGACCACGGGCGTGACGCCGCCGCCCGGGCCGATACCGCAGCACAAGAAGCACAGGGCGCCGCGCGTAAAGTCGCGCGTCAGTTGGAGCAGGCCGGGGCCAAGCTGGTCAAGGCCGAAGGTGAACTGGATGCGGAGATCGCGGGATTGGTCGCCAACGACAGTGGCACCACGATTGAAAGGCGCGTCCTCAATGCGATCAGGCGCGTGGATGAACTGAAAGGAAGGTATGAGCACGCGGCCCGCAGGCGTGAGCTGGCGCAACACAAATTCGTTGAGGCTAAGCACGCGGTTAAGCAAGCTTCAGCTGCGATCAGACGAGTCGCCGATCTGCTGGCTCAGGCTGAGATCGAAGTGGATGGTTTGAAGGCCGACTGGAAACAGATCGATGCGGAAATCGCCACCATAACCACAGCCCGGGACCCGGAAGCGGAGCGCGAGCGACTGGGCGCCGTCTGCGTCG
Source organism: uncultured Pseudomonadota bacterium (assembly GCA_963824565.1). Taxonomy (GTDB): domain Bacteria; phylum Desulfobacterota; class Binatia; order Binatales; family Binataceae; genus JAJPJA01. The sequence goes on from CAWGQB010000001.1 coordinate 4,976, forward strand.
GTTTGGACAAAGCGCTCGACAATATCACCAAAGAACACGCCACCCTGGAGAAGACCCTGTCTGCCGCCGAAGCTATTGCCCATCAGGGCACGCGAGCCGCGGCTCAGGCGGCACTGGACTGGAAGCGGGCGCACCGCAAAGCCCGGCAGGCCGCCACGAAGCCAGGTTTCGCCGACGAAAAGCTCGCGACGCAGGCGGTGTTGTCAAAAGCCGAGATGGCGCGGACCGAACGGGAAATCAACCACTGGCGGCACGAGATGGAAATGAACAGCGGGCGCGTCGCCTAGCTCTTGGGTCAACTCGGGGAAGATGGGGTATCGGCGCAAAGCCTGCGCAGCGAAGAGCGTGCATTCAACGAATGTAAAAACGCTTATGATCGGGCCCGCAGTGAGCAAGCGCGCCGCGACGAGCAGATAATGGCACTCGCGCAGAGACTGGAGCGGTCCGTGGCATTGCGTGAGGAGCTGGAGTCCTGCCGGTGCAGTCATGGTCTGTATACCCGGCTGGCCGATGAGCTGCGCAGCGACCGCTTTCAGGCCTTTGTGCTGCGGGATACCTTCCGCGAGCTGGTGCGGGGCGCCTCGGAGCGGCTGTGGGAGCTAAGCGCGCGTTACCGTCTGCATTGGCAAGACGAGAGCTTTCACGTCGTCGACTACGACAATGGACGCCAGCTCCGGCCCGCGGAGACGCTGAGCGGCGGTGAGACGTTCATGACCGCGCTTGCGCTTGCCCTTGAACTAAGCGAGCAGGTCCAGCGTATCTCCGGTGCGGTCAAGCTAAGCAGCTTCTTTATCGATGAGGGATTTGGCACACTCGACCCGGAGTCGCTCGACGCTGCTGCGGGAGCGATTGAAAACCTGCCCACTGCCGGGCGCATGGTCGGCATCATCACTCACATCGAGGAGTTAAGCGGTCGGCTCCCTGGCTGTATCAGAGTCGAAAAGCGCGCCTCGAGCTCACACATCCAGATCGAGATGAACTGAGCCTTTGAACCTCCAATCGTTTTTGCCATTGCGTCCCGAAGACGCGGCCACGTTCGGCTTCAGCCTGATACTAGCCCAACTCAACTTCCGCAGTTGGAGGTGAGATCGAGGAAAACTGGGCACTTTATCCCAAAAGTCGGCACTACATTTCGCGCATCGAAGGGGGTGGTTGGAGGCGCTCGGGAAGCCTGAGGCCAAGGCGGTCAAGCAGCGCCGCCTGCGCGTCATCTGGTCTGGCAACGCAGCGGATGCGTAGCTTGCGGCTGGGATCGTCGGCCAGCGGCAGTACCACGTCAGTGCTTTGGATACGGCCGAGTTCATCCAGAATAGTGCGGGGACTGTTGCCCAGTCCGGCGCGGCTTTGCCATTGCTCCAGCGTCTTCCACAAGACGTAGGCGAGGAAGCACACCAGGATATGGGCTTGGACCCGGTCGGCGCGCTGATGCCAGATGGGACGAATCGACAACTCGCTTTTGTGGATACGGAAAGCCGCCTCGGCCTCGCTCAATTGTATATAGGTCCGCCACAGCATCTCGGCGTCCCAGTCGCTGATGTTGGTGCGCAGCACATAGCAGCCTTCGGTGTGGGTGGCCCAATCATCCCATTCGGGCTTGGCCGACCACACCAGGCGCACACCCGCAGGGCGTTGGGGGTCGTCGATCAGCTCGACCGTGTAGCGCGCCGCAGCGCGGGTGTTGCGCCCCAGCAGCCGCCCGATCTGGCGCTCCAGTTGGCCGCGCTCCAGACTGCGGCGCGCGTGCTCCAGGCGCTTACCCAACTTGCCCAGACCCTGCTCGATACGCTGGGCGAAGCGCGCGTGCATCGCCTTTTCCTTCTCGCGCCGTTGCGCCGAGCGACACAGCACGAAACGCTCCGCGCCATCGGGCCCACTGCAAAGCTTGGCTTCCACTCCTTCGCGCACGCTCTTCCAGTCCTTGGTTTCGGCGATCTCCCGGGCCCACTTGCGCAATTCACTTTTAGGCGTACCGATTAAGTAGCGCCGCCCGGTCTGCTGCAACCAGGCGATGTTCTCAGCGCTGGTCATCCCACGGTCCATCACCCAGATGCGCTGGGCTAATCCGTAGCGCGCCTCCATGGTCGCTACGATCTCTTCCACGGTGGTCACGTCGGTGCGGTTGCCGGCGAAGACTTCGTAGCCCAGTGGCATCCCCTCGCGGGTGACCACCAGGGCGATGCAGACCTGTTTGCAGTCGGGCCGGTGGTCGCGACTATAGCCGCGCGCGGCCAGCAAGTTGCTCTCGGCCAGGCCCTCGAAGTAGGTGCTGGTCACATCGTAGAGCAACAAGTCGTATTCCAGGGCGAACAGTTCGCCCAAACGTTGGCGCAGGTGGTGCTCGATGGCTTGTTTGTGCGGTAACAGCCGATCCAGGGCGCGGTAGAGGCGATCGTCATTGATCCGTTCCACCGGCAGTCCCAAAAGATCCTCCAGCGCGGTCGTTCGGTACCAGTGCTCGGCGAGGTGCAACTCGCTGGCAGGCTCAGTCAGTCTGGAGATTACCAACACCGCCGCCATCTGCGCCCACGAGATCGCCTCGCGGCCCGTCGGCAGCAGCTCCGCACACAGTTGATCCAGTTGCAGCGCGCGCCACAGCTTCCACCCCAACCATACCCCGCCGAACGACAGCGCGCGCTCGACGTACACCCGATCCAGCCGCACCGCGACGCGGTGCGCAGCCGGCGCCGGCGCTTCAAACAGCTCGCACTGTTCGCCGCCTCCCATGATCTGCTGCGCTAGCAGCTTGGCGCTGGCGCGTCCGTGCGCGTCGAGCTCGCCCAATTGCGCAACGGTTTCTTGCACCACCTTGCCGCCACGCCGAACCGAGCGCACCAGCCGCCAATAGGTGTGTGTCGTGCCGTTCTTGCGACGGATCGAGTGCCGCAGATACAACCCCGCTTCCTCTCCTCCGCCTTTGCTTATGACAGCGCAATTAACCCTGTCACAAGCGCTAAAAGTCGGCACTACATGGCGATTTCCCGCTTTTGAAGATAAAAACCCAATTACTACCGCGCCCCCTACACCTGAAAAATTATTTTCGGGCGACTAACTGCGGAAGTTGGGCTAGAGGCGCCGGGGAACCTCGAGGAAGCGCTGCGCTAACGGCGGCCCAAGATCTTCAACACCGACCAAGGCAGCCAGTTCACCGACGAAGATTTCACCGCTGTGCTGCGCGCCCACGCGATTGCTATTAGCATGGATGGCCGCGGTCGCATTGCCGACTACGTCTTCGTTGAACGGCTCTGGCGCAGCCTCAAGTTTGAGAAAGTCTACCTCAAGGCGTACGAGAATGCGTCAAGGCAGCGTCGTCTACTGCACCAGGCGCTTGGTTACCGCACCCCGCGCCAGGTATTCGATGAAGCCCACACGTCTACCAACTCGGCGCGGGGAAAAAAACGCTGGCGCGAGCACCGCGCTATAGGCCCAATCAGATAGACGCGGGCAGGATTTCCAACCTTAGGATCGTCCGATCGCTGTCTCAAAGATCTGGTCTACCGCTTTCGGCTCGGCAGCAATTTTTGATTCCTAAAGTCCGCCATTGATAGCTGGAACAGGAACCAAGCTTCCGCGAAAATGCGCCGCCATGTTGTCTGACCGTTAGACCACCTAGGTCTCATAAGTCGAGCGCATGTCACGGCATGGATCGGGCGTGATCAACGACAATTAGATTGGCCGCGCACTGACTCACGATTTTTTACTCGGAGCGGCGCGGGTACCTCACCTAACCTGCTACCCATCATCAGCGACTCTTGTGATGTGGCTGAGGACATGGTGAGGCGACTGAGCATAAAGCCCGACCACGCCAAGCCCGACTACGCCATCCAAGACATCTTCGATCTGCTCGCCGCCACTTGATCCGCTCCTTCAAATCTTGGAAATGTTATTGTTCAAGATCTCTTCCAGGTGAGAATCCGATAGTTTGCCTTTTCCGCCCTGCTATTCGTGCCAATCAGCCTGCAAGGGGAAGCAGGCGTGTCGTTTCTTGATTCAAACTGATCAACCTTCCTCTTTATTTTCCCTCCCATTTAAAGTAGCCTCGCGATTCGAGGTCCTGTCTTAATGTTTCGAATTAAAAGCCGGTTTCGGATAACTTGTTTTCCAACCCATGAGGGACAACTAGTTCGTCGCCGCGCCGAAAAGTTCTTTGACTGAAGCCGAGCCAATTAGCGTTTGCAGAGCATCTGGTCTCCGTGCGATCTAAATCTGGACTTTGAAAGGCCAATTATCGGTAAAGAAGGTGATGAAAACCGGATTTCTGGGACAGCAACCGGGGTTGACTCACAAAGGCGCAGTGGAGTTGCCGACAGCCAAAAGATCGGCATTCGAGGGCTATATGAATGGTACAGCCGCAAGAACCAAACTGCCTTTCGTCCTAATCGCTGTTTGGTTGGTGGGAAGCGTTTTGGCGGGCTGCAGTGGCAGCAGCAGTAGTACGATTATAATCATCCACACACCTACACCGACTGCCAGTGCGACCGCAGCACCTACCGCCACCGCTCCTGTGATACCGACGGCTACTTCCACGCCGGCGCCGACTGCGACCCCGACTCCGGCGCCGACTGCGACTCCAACCCCGGCGCTGACTGCGACTCCAACTCCCGCGCCGACCGCCACCCCAACTCCGACATCGACCGCGACCTCGACTCCGACGCCCACCCCGACTGCGACTCCGACCCCGGCGCCGGCGGTGGTTACTGAATCAAGGGGCATGGTGGTCGACCCCGTCACTCAGTTGGCTTACGTCCCCCTGCTCAATTCTCCCGACCCAGACACCGGCGCCAGCCGAATCGCCGTCATCAATGTCGCCGTCGACCCTGACGTGACCAACGCCGTGCAGGGCACCATCGTGCTATCGCACAACGACATCATTTCCTCGATCGCGCTGGATGCCGCGGATGGCTTGTTGATCGTGACGAGCGGTGGAATCGGTGACGGCGGCTTCGTGGACCTTATCAATGAGACCACCCGCGTGCCGGTCACCGGCTCGCCGTTCGCGATGCCGAAAGGCACCGACGTTTACCAATTTTCCACCAACGCGGGTTACGGCGAGATCGTGTTCGACCCGATTCGTAAGGTGGTCGTCATCTCGACGCTGGACGATTTGATTCAGAACAACTGTTCCAGCCCGGGCGCATGCACGGGATTCACCACCTTCGATCTCTCGAAGCACACCTTCACTCCGATCATCCAGACCCCGGTTACGTACGGTTTCAGCCTTGATCCCACGACCAACGTGGTGCTTCCCGTGGCTTCGTTCACGACCGGATCGATGAGCGTGGTCGATCTCAACCATTCCGCCGTCTGCACCCTGAACGATGCCAATCTGCAACAGTACCCAGAGGGGGTTTCGATCGATTCGACGACTCATATCGCCGTCATTGGCAATGACGACACCACCGCCACCGCGCTCAACCTGGTCGGTTCTTCCTTCACCAACGAGAGCAAACCACCCTGCGAGTTGATTCAGGGTGGAACATCTCCCAATTCGGTGAAACTCGAGTCTCTTCCGTTGGCGCTCTCCGCCGCCGCGGTGAACCCCATTACGCATCAGGCGTTTTTGATCGAAGAGGACTTCGATCCCTCGGCATTCAACAACGGTATCACCCTGATGAGCTTGCCGTCGGCTCCAGTCAGCCAGCTCACCCCAGGGGATATTCCGGCGCCGCTGATTTCGTCCCTGCCCTTCGACCCGTTCGGTTTCTACTGGCAGACCCAAAGCGAACCGTTCCAGGTGGCAGTCGATTCCGTCCATAATATGGCTTATGCAACGGGCATCGCGGGCACCTTCATGGTCCAGATCAACCTGGCAACTTTTCAAAGCAATCCCGCGGATATCGCCATGCCTGTAACGCTCGCGACCTCGTGCGTGGATCTGTTCGCCGCCACCTTCGGTTGCAACAACCAACATGGCCTGATCTTTTATCCGCTGCCGCCGGCGTTTGGTGACTAGGCGCTCGCTCTCGGGATTCGTTCAACGGAATACGGAATTGGAGCCCATAATGGGGATTGTAAGCACACGTATGAATCGAGCTGCCGCGGAGATGGTGACACTGACCCGCTTCAAAATTCGGGCTTGGGCCCGCTCAGCGCCGGTGCTCGGCGCCGTGGTAATTCTCCTCTTCGCTGCGGGTAAACTGGCGACCGCTGAGGCCGCCACGATGTCGGCGGTTCCTCCGGTCAACGTTGCCGTCGGCGCCGACGCGCTGCTACCGGGAGGTGGCTTCGACCTCACCACGAATTACAAGCCTTACGCTATCCCAGGTCAGAACGAAGAGAAGTCCCTAGATCCCTGTACCAACAAAATTCAATACGTGCCGGGCTCCCCTTTCGCTCTAAGTTATGCCAATCCGGGCCAACAGCCGGTGCAGAGCAGCGATTGGTGGAGTTCGATGGGTTTCCAACTGCAGACCTGGGTTTCGGCACAAGGTGGGATAGTAAACTGCGTTAACACCGGCAATCCTTTGGCCAATACTGCCAGTTTCACCAGCGAGCCGTTTAACTTCCAATTCGTTGATTTCAATCAAAACTCGGGGAATGACGGTATATTTGGCACGTTCCCGGCCGAAGCTGGCGTGGCGTTGTGGAACCTGAACAATTTTCAAGTCGCGACCAACGCCCAAGTCTTCGCACCCCCCCCGCCTCCCCCTACGCCCACGCCAGTAGGCGCGACCCCTACGCCCACGCCAGTCGGGCCTACTCCTACGCCGTCGCCGACGCCTGCGCCGCTGGGTTACAACTCCAACTTCGATCTGGTGGGCTATGGCAACGTGGGGCCGTCGCATCAGGCCCGAGTCACGATCGGCCTGGAGGGCGTTCACCCGCTGCGTGAGGATGAGTTTCCAATCGGGGGTCCTACCTCGCCGCCGTGGACCAATATCCAGGTTCAGAGCTATAGCGACTGGGGCGTCCAGGCTTCCTTCCACGACAAGAACAATACCAATCAACTCAACTTCTTCGCGAACAACGGCAGCCCCTTCGTCTGGTTCCAACGCACGAAGGGCACCGCTGCGTTTAATGTTTGGGTAGGGGGAGTTCCGCTCGGCGAGGTACAGGGGACCTACAAGCAGGTCCAGAATTCGAACGGCGTACTGATCGTCTCTGTGACTACCATTTTTGTGCCAAATTACAACAACCGCCAGCCTAACAACAACATCCCCTCTACCTCTTACTACGCAATCTGGGCCAATAAAGGGGCCTGGACGCAGGTGGCCACGGCCAACGGCAATAGCGTGGCCAAGTACCAGGACGCCGACGCCACGGCGGTGATCGTAACGGCGCTTCCGCACAACTTTGCCACCGACACCGATGCCGTAAAGGCCTGGAATTTCATGCAGCCGTATGCCTGCCGCGAAACCACAAATACGCAGCTGGTACTTCCCACCCCGCCGGAAAATGTAACGGTAGACGGCACCCCCGTCACCTTGGGCTATAGCCCCGCCAATGCGACGATCACCGGCGAATTGTCCATCGACAACACGATCCTGCCCGGATTTGAGAGCAGCTGTAAAACGGGCGATTCGCTACAAATGATATTTCCCCACCATCGCAAGGTCCTGGTGCCCTCCCAACAGAAGCGGATCGTGACCAACGCGCCGGGGCCGCTAATCTGGAATACCCTGTTGGGGCCGGCGATGGCTTATGTGGGCAATACCATGTTTCTGCAAAACCAGACCCGGGGCATCATGCCGATCCTGCCGAGTGTGTCGATCGACAACCCGAAGATTACCAACCCCGCTAATCCATCGCAGAGCGCAGCCCAGGATATTTATGAGACGCTTAAGGCGTGGTACTTCGTCCAGGAGAAGACCAAGCCCAGCTGTACCCCCAGTCCAACCGGTTGCATTCCGCCAACGGGGCCTAGTTTCCTGGACTCCTTCCCCCGCAACCCCTCCACCTACATGAACGTCGGCGACAATACCTACATCACGGGCACCACCACCATGCGGGAGCTGATGGTGGTGGCGGACCAACTGGCCCAGACCGGCAACACCACCATTAAAGGCGTAGCGGATACGCAATTGGGCGAAACCGAGGACCAGGCCGCGGCGGAAATCCGCAACTTCACCCTGCGGACGCTCGAAGAGATGATCGGGCAATGGGGCGACGTTTATAGCTCGAACTTGCTGACCTACAACGGCGATTATAACACGATGTACGGCTACCCCACCGGTTACGGCGACGTGGGTCACCTCGCCGACCATCATTACCATTACGGCTATTTTCTGCGGGCCGCGGCCGCCATCGGACGCTATGACCCCGCCTGGCTTAAAGCACATATGACGATAATCAGCAATTTGGTGAACGACGTCGCGTGCTTTAACTGCAACGGTACCGGCGGCTTTAAATATCCGCCGCTGCGCAATTTCAATCCTTTTTATGGTCATAGTTGGGCCGACGGCGCGGCCTATGGCGGCAACAATCAGGAATCAACCAGCGAGGCGATCAACTTCGAAGTCGGTCTGATCGAGCTCGGCGAACAGACCAAAAATGATCAATGGCGTGACCTCGGGCTGTACCTATACGAGCAGGAGGTGCTTGCAGCCGAACAATATTGGTTCAACCAGGACGCGGACCTTACCGATAATCTTTCCAAGACCTCCTGCCCGGCCGTGGCGCCTTACACTTCGGTAAATTCGGTTCCACCGGTCTGTTACAACGGGAACTGGCCACGCGAATTCGTCACTTACAAGCGGGCAACCGACAATTCCATCCAGCACCACACGCTCACAACCCAGCTATTTAACCAGCTCATGTCCCGCACCACTTTCTTCGACGCCAGCCCGTTTGCCGCCTACACTATCGAGTGGGTGCCGGCCGGCCCCTCGGGTCTGTACCTGTCGCGTGATCTGGACTGGGTGAAAGCGACCTGGACACAGTTTATGAGCGATAACGATTTCTACCAGACGCAGACGAACATTATGCCGATCCTGGAATCGGTATACGGGAACGTAGCGGCGACGGTACAGGGCGAGCTGCCGGCTTCAGGCAGCGGCATCGAGGGAACCGGCCTTGCCGCCGCCCTGGCCCGCATCAATCCCATTCATCCCTATTACACACCGGCGATGAATACAGAAGCCAAATACATTGCGTATACGATTTCCGCGCTCGGCTCGCTGAACGGCAGCTACACGGTTACCAGCCCCAGCGCCGGCGCGTTTACCTCCGGCCCCACCACCTCGTTCGTGGCCTATAACCCGACCGCCAGCCCAATCAGCGTCGCCTTTAACGGCAGCCCGTCGGCCGGCCCGTTTACCATCCCACCAGATACCGAACAAACCTACCAGGGCGGCAAGGTAGTCTCGAGCTTTACCCCGGGAGACGCCCTTGACGTTCCCCCCAATCGCTTATACTTCCACGCCAATCGCACGCTGACTTCGGCCCCGGGCACCCTGAACCTTCCATCGAGCGGGAGCTATCCCTTCCCCACGGATACCTCTCTCATCAATAAGACCTTCGTTACGATTCCGGTGCGCGGCGACGGCAAGGCGGCTCAGTTTCCACCACCGCAATCCGGGGGCCAACCAGACCCGGCCAAAATCCTGACCTTCGTCGGCTCCTTCAGCGGCAATCTGATCGGAGCGCCGGCCGGCTCCTGTCAGCAGTTTTATCCTCCTAATGGACCGATTGTTTGCGATCCCACAAAGGGACTTCAGACGGTCGACCGCTTTGCCCTCTATAACGACGAGTGCCTGACCGCGGGATGGCAGCGATGCATGGTCCCCAAACAGACCAACGGCAACGGTTACAACATGATGGTTTCGTATTACTTCGATACCACCAAGTGCAAGCCTGATCCCGCCACCCCCCTCGCCGTCGGTAAAACCCCAAGCATGGCTCTTTGTAATGCCGATCGGATCGAGAACTATGGCGGAATCCCACTTGGCGGCGGCGTCAACACCTGGGCCCTGAACAACGAAGCCAACGAGTATAAATATGCGATTAACCTGGGCTTTAATGTGCCAAACACGGACCCTCCTCTTCCTGCCACCAGCGGGTTTAACGGTACATATGGTCTGGGACTGACCGTTAGCATCATTAATCCCAGTTGCGGCGGTAATCCAAACAATGGCACATCTCCACCCTACTACAACCCCCTGCTGGGGCCTGGGCTGCCGCCCGGACCTTGCGCTCAGGGCCAACCGTCGCCTGCGCACGGCCTGTTCCCGCCCACAGTCAGTAATGGTGCAATCGTGGTTCAATTCTGGGGAGGAGCTGGGCCCAACAACCTTGTGTTCAGGCCAATTCCCCTGTCAGTCGACGTGGACCCCATAACCAACCGCGCTTCCTGGTTCCAGCCGCCCTATGTCCCGGCGGTAGGCCCAACGCCCACCCCGACGCCGACGGCGGTGATAATAACTCCGACTCCGACGCGTACGGCGGTGATAATAACTCCGACTCCGACGCGTACGCCGACCAGCACCCCGACGCGTACGGCGACCCCGACGCGTACGGCGACCCCGACACGTACGGCGACCCCGACACGTACGGCGACCCCGACGCGTACGGCGACGCCGACACCGACGCCGAAATTCACGCCGACAGCGACGCCGACCGCGAGTTGTCGGTATTTCTCCGATCTGCAGAGCGACCGCCAAAGGTGGGTGGCTCCAAGATTACCATCGGTGTTTGCGACGGTACTTCGGGCAACGTATACATCGCGTCAATTTCGTCTTATTCCAGCTGCCACAATCACTCCACCCACAGGTTGGACAACGATTGGTCAAAAAGCTGGCTCATTAGTACTTGTTACGACTTTCTGGCATCGATCATCAGGCTCCGAACCTACAAGTTATACTTGGACATGTAGCGGTACCTGTTAGCCAGCGGGTGGAATAGAGGCTTATAGAGGAGTAGTCGGTTCCGGCAGCCCAATCGACGTAACTTCCACCAATTCCGGTTCGGCAGTCAGCCCTGAGACTGCGCTCTCCGTTACTACGAAGGCGGCCAACGATTACGTCATCGCCACTTGCGGTGATGGTCTGTCCACTACTGGAAGTTGGAGTGCGGGCACGCAGGAGTGGCTGGTGCCGTACCTCGCCGGTAACTATTTCATGAATACCTATACCGACAAACCGGGGCCATCTACTGCGGGGGCTCCTACCGGAAACATAAATTTCACAGTCGCTGACGGCAAGTATTGGAGCTTGTCAGCAGGTTACCTTGCTGGCCGCTACATCAGCGCCGCTCCCGGAGGCGAACGTGCTGACCAGTACTTCGCTGACACGCGCCCAGGCCGGCGAGTTCGGTCGGGCTGTGGGTGCCTAATCTGGGTTCGGACAGCATCTCTGAATTCACCGGTACCAAGCTCTCGGCGAGCGGAACGCCGGCAGCCAATGTAGCTATTGAGTCCTCGGGCGGATACTTCAGCGCGCTGAAGAGACCCGATGCGGTGACCTTCGACAGCTCGAACAATCTGTGGTCAACCAACTGCCACGGCGGACCGGATTCGCAAGGGTCGGTGACCGAGTTCACCTTGGCGCAATTGCAAAGTCTGCATAACGACAACCGTCCGACTCCGATTACGGTGGTCTACAATAATCCGGTACAGGGAAGTCTCGACTGCCCCACCGGGTCGACGTTCGACCAGTCCGGCAACTTGTGGGTGGCGAACAATGGAACGTCCAACGGCGGTCCCGCGCACCTCGCCGGGTTTGGTTCGGCCCAGCTTTCGGGTTACACCAACGTTCAGCCGCAGACCTCGATCTATGGCGGCGGACTCTCCGATCCCTTGGGCATGACGTTCGACCAGGGCCACAATCTGTGGGTCGCCGATCTGCATGCCGGCAACAATGGAGCGCTGTTCAAATACGGCGCCGATCAGCTCATCCACGGGCGGTATCCAGGTACCCCACCTGATCGTGTCCTCGGCCAGCCTGAGCCAGCCGGAGACTGTGGTTGTCGACAAATCGGGGAATCTATGGACGGTCAATTGCGGCAATGCGACGTTGCAGATGTTCGCAGCCGGCGACCTGGTCGGCTTCGGGACCATCAAACCTGTGCCGCAGGTCACGATAGGCGCCGCCAATAGCTCTTCCGCAGACGCCCAGGGCCTCGACTGCAAAGAGGGACTCGCACTGGACAGTTCAGGCGGCCTGTGGGTGGCAAACTACTACAGCGAGAACCTCGGCAGCCTGGTGAGGTTCGCGCCCGCACAGCTGCTCAAGAGCGGCAGCCCGGCTCCCGAGGTGTTGATCAACAGTACCTCGACGGGTAGCAATATAAGCCGGCCGTTCCTGATCGGCTTTGGCCCGGCGATTGAGTGATTACGGGCACTGGCCAGTCGCTCAGCTACCGGCGCTGATTGAGCTTCCCGATCTCCGGCAAGCCGAAGAGGATCTTGCGCGAGCTCGCGAAGCGGAAACTCATGTTTATAGTTCGCTGACCATAGCCGTGAGCCGCCGCCAGGGCCGATACTGCCACCCAAACAGCACAGGGCGCGGCGCGTAAAATCGAGCGCCGGTTCGAGCAGACTGGGCCAAGCTGGTCAAAGCGGAAAGTGACGAGATACGGAGATCGCGGGATTGATCATCAACTACGGTGGCGCCATGATTGAAAGACGCGTCCTAAATGCGACCAGGCGCGTGGATGAACTGAAAGGGAAGGTATGACCGCGCAACTTGCAGGTGTGAGCTGGCGCGGCACAAATTGGTTGAGGCTGAGCATGCTGTTAAGCAAGCTTCAGCAGCAATCCGGCGAGTCGCCGATCTGCTGGCTCAGGCTGAGCTCGAAGTGGGCGGTTTGAACGCCGACTGGAAGCAGTTCGATGCAGAAATCGCCACCCATGCCACGGCCCGGGATCCGGAGGCGGAACGCGAGCGCCTGAGCGCCGCCTGCATCGATTTGGATCAGCTCTGATCGCTACGGTTGGACCATGAATGATTGGTGCCGCCCACACAACGATTGGCTGCAACGGGTCCATTTTGGATGCCGCATAGCCGCCGCGATCATGTTTCAATTCTCAGGCGATCACAGAGATCAGCTGAAACGAATACCACTTTTCGGTCAATGATCTCAGCACACGAGTTTCAATCCTCAGCCGATCCAGAGATCGGCTGCAACGGTTCATATAGCATTATGGTTGATCGTTTTACACCATAACGGCTGACACTGCCAAACCGGTATAACGAGGGTGATGCTCCTTGAGGATGAGTCCATGTCCAAAAATTGGCTTAACTTTGCGCAAACCTCTCGGCATCTTAGCGACTGCTAGTGCTTCGACTCAAGCGTAGTGATTGGTGAGTAGGCGAAGAGGCGGCGGGCGTCAGTGGTGGTGAAGTGCCAGTGAATGCTGCGTCGACCGCGATTGGCGCGAGCGTTCCAACGTCGGGTGCGCGAATTAACTCGATCAAGGTTGCCAACGAAAGGTTTCAAGTCATCCCATCCTCCTTTCTCAGGTTTCGCCTGGCGCATCCAATTTACAGCGTCGAAGTGGGCCAGATCGGAGCTTCAAAAATCAGAGGTGCCTTAATTTAACTCTTTCACGTAAAGGATATCTTCAATTTCGTTTAAATGCTTGCTATTTACTTGCGTACACGGATCCATTTGTGTTTTATAGGAGATTCGAGAGGACATGGTTATCCAAATCAGGATGAGAGATTCAGTTAGTCTTCGAATGTTTAGCCAATACTGCATATGGAGGTCCGAAAAATGAAGGGTCCAGCAAACGCATTGAAGAAGCGAGCGGTAGCGGCGCTCTTTCTCGCGGCGGTTGTAGTGATCGTATTCTCGGGCACGGCAGTCGCACAGACCTGCGGCTACTGCGTACCGGGTGACAATACGGAGTCCGGGCAAAACGGACTCCCCTCGGGCACAAAGGGCATAGACAACTCCGCGTTTGGAGACGGTGCGCTCTTCCATTGCACCGGCGGTAACTTGAACACGGCCGTCGGAGTGAACGCCCTCCTGAACAACAACGCCGACCAGAATACCGCCGTCGGCGTGGACGCGCTGGAGAGCAACACCACGGGCTTTTTCAACACGGCGACCGGTTACGAAGCCCTCCAGAACAATAACGACGGTTATAATACCGCCGACGGATGGGAATCGCTCTTAAACAACACCCTCGGTAACGCCAACACCGCGGTCGGAGCGGTTTCCCTCCAATCGAACACCACGGGAAGTTACAACACGGCGCTCGGACCATATTCGATGCAGTTTAATACGACAGGAGGTGACAATGCCGCTGTCGGTTCAGGTTCCCTGCAAAACAACACTACCGGCTACGAAAATGCCGGCGTCGGAGAAAACTCGCTGAGGGCGAATACTACTGGAGTCGCCAACGCGGCGCTTGGATACTCTACGCTTGAGTCGAATACCACCGGAAGCTACAACACGGCGCTGGGACCGTATTCCATGCAATCTAATACTAAAGGAGGTGACAATGCCGCCGTCGGTTCAGGTTCCCTGCAATACAATACCACCGGCATTGAAAATACTGCCGTCGGAGAAAACGCGTTGAGGAAGAATATGACGGCTTCTCAAAACACGGCTATCGGATGGAGCGCCCTTCAGAGCAATACCACTGGTGCCAACAATGCTGCGCTCGGCTTTAATGCACTCTACTCCAACACCACCGGAGTCGACGAGACGGCCAGCGGAGCGCTGGCTCTGCAAAACAATACCACTGGACCCTACAATACCGCGGCCGGGTACCAGGCGCTGACCGCCAACACTACGGGTGGCTACGACACCGCCGCTGGTGTCAACGCGCTGTTGAAAAATACTACCGGAGCAGAGAACACCACTGTTGGGACCAACGCGATGTTCAGCAACACAACCGGGAGCAATAACATCGCGCTCGGTTATGAGGCCGGGTTTAGCTTGACCACCGGGAGCAAAAATATCGATATAGGCAACCTTGGAGTTGCCGTCGAGTCAAACACGATTCGCATCGGTACCCAGGGCACTCAGACCGCTACGTACATCGCCGGCATCTTCAACAGCGCAGCGAGTGGAGATGCCGTGGTGGTAACCAGCACCGGAAAGCTCGGCATCGTGGTGTCTTCGGCGCGCTACAAGCGCGACATCCACGACATGAACGAGGCCAGCAGCAACCTTCTGAAGCTGCGTCCGGTGACGTTCGTTTACAAACAGGATCCTAAAGGAGAACGCCAGTATGGGCTGATCGCGGAAGAGGTCGCACGGCTATACCCTGAGTTGGTCAGTTACGGCACGGACGGGAAGGTGGTTTCGGTGCGCTACCACGAGTTGGTGCCGATGCTGCTGAACGAAGCTCAGAAGCAGGCCGAGCAGATCGAGAGACAGGCCGGGGAGATTACTAAATTGAGCGCGAGAGTAAATGAAGTTGAGACTTCTACCCAAAGGCACCTCGCTGCGCAACGAGCGTCTTTTGAGCAACGCCTTTCGGCTCTTGAGCGAACGCTTGCGGCTCGCGAGCAAGACCAGACCCTTGCGGCCGCTGCTGGCAGGTAGAATCTGGGGGCGGGATGTTTCGGCCGGCGATGGCTCGGCCTCCAAAATTTGCTCGCGCTCTGGGATGGTGAAGTAACGCTGAAGCAGCAAGCGGGCTCTGATGTGTCGGTGCTTGAACTCAGGCCCTGGCTGGGCTGGCGCCAGGTAGTCGGGATCTCCGGGTACCGGCAGCGCATGGACTTCTATGCTGTCCGACGCGCCGACTTCGACATCGCTATTCTTGCCGTGTTGTTTAGGCTCGGCCGCGGCTCGCTCGCGCGCCTCGCGCTTGGCCTCGATCACTTCGGGCGAGAACATATTGACGACGCCACCGATATTTACGTTGACCCCGCCAGGCGGATCGGTCTCCCGCCAACCGGCCCGACTCTTAAGGTAAAAGCGGATGGCCCTGATCCGGTCGCGGTAGGGATGTCCGTCACCCGACACCCCGCACAGATCCCCACGAGCGGAATTACCGCATGAGGCTCCTATCTTGGATGAATAGCGTCAAAGCGAACCTCGGATACGAACGAAGAATGCGCGGGCTCGGAGCCACCGCTTCTCCAGTCTGCTGATTCGCGCCCAATTCAGTATCTCGGAACTCCTTGAGAAGCATAGGTCCCTCCTCTAACCCCGCATTTCTCTCGGCGTCGGCACCGTGGGCCAGATACGCAGCGGTGCCGGCGCCCAGATCGAGGCGCGCGCAGGATAGCAATCCTGCTCGTAGCGAAAATGCCGGATGTAAACGTGACTTAGGCACGGATCGACTTTCGCCGCCTGCACCAACGCCCAGTGACCCACTGTCGCTAGCAGCGCACCCAATGCGGCCGTGTACCAGCGCCCGCCGCCCAGAATGAGGGCGGCTGCGGCAATCCAGTTACCGACACTGCGAGTGGACGCTCGGCGCCCGCGAGCAGCACCGGACGCACGAGCGATTGATGGTAACGTTGAGCCGCCGCCTGCCCTCTTCCACGGACAACCCTCCCTGCTTAGAACAGTGCTCCGCCCAGCGGGAAGAGCGTCGTCATGAGCGTGGCTCCACTGAGTGCCGCCGCGCCGCCGAAAGCGACCGCCGACATCTTGCGAACGCCAGTGCCACGTTTGCTCACCGACACATGAGACCGGTCCCGATGATCGCGGTGGTCGTGATCGCATGCTCAACCGGCCCCTGCTGGTCGGTTTGCAGCGTGTTCAGCGGTGCATCCATTCCGCCCGCCACGGCTGCCATCACCCGCGCCGGCAGTGCGATCGTGAGAACGCCGAAGGCGTAGCCCAAGCGTGCTGCCGACTTCCTCCTTACTTCTGAACCGTTCATTTTACTAACCTCCTTTCGACTTACAAACCCCAACGCCATCTCGGCGTCCGATCCTGTGGCTAAACTGCCCTTAGCGTGAATCCTTCGCGCGGGTCATAGCCTTCGATACGCACCAGTTTCGGTCACGCGTGGTCCCGCTGCGGTGCATACTTATGAAAGTGATCACTTGGATGGTTTCCGCGATGAGTTCCGGCTGCGACGGCACGCCGGTCTCCTGCACGAGGCTTGAGAGTCGCGTGACCGCCGCTCTGGCATTGTTGGCGTGAATCGTCGTCACTCCGCCTGGTGGGGCGGTTAGCCACGCCTTCAAAAGCGCGAGCGCCTCGGCGCCTCGCCGATGATGATGCGATCGGGGCGCAGGCGCATCGTGGCGCGCACGAGACGGCCGAGGTCGGCCACCTCCGCGGTGAGAAGCTGCACCACATTTTGCGCGCCGCACTGGATTTCGAGGGTATTCTCGATGATCACATAGCGCTCGTTAGGATCCGACCGCGCGACGATTCCGTTTATGAGCGCACCCGCGAGTGTCGTCTTGCCCGAGCCGGTGCCGCCTCCCCGTTCGAATCCGGTTTTGGCGGGGCGCTAGGTGCTCGGAAGATCTCTGATGGCCAAAACGTGCAACGATTCCTTTAAAAGGCATCGGTCAGCTGACCGACCCACCCTCGCCGCGCACAACCGATCTGGATTGCGCCCAGCGAATATTCAAGACGCCGGAAAATTTTGAAGCCGAATCTTCCTGAACGATTGTTTAGGCGCGGCTGGCCAAGCCAAGACGCCACCAACAACCCAGTTTAAGTCGGTGCCGCAACCAAATTGCCACCGTGGCCACGCGAGCTAAGCTATAGCGGTCAGTAGAGGTATGCGCACGCAATCATGAACCTTTTGCTAAGCGATCTTGCCATCGGGTTAGTCATTGGCGTCTTCATTGGAGTCACGGCCCTGACTTTGTGCTCCAACCTGCCTCGCGACTAAGTGAGCGAGGCCGTTGCAGTCAGCGCCTCGACTTCGGTTTGCGCACAACTCTCTGCTCCGCCAGCGGCTTGGCAGCCTTAGGCTCAGAGTCCGTGAGCGGCGCCTTTTCCACGGACACCGCGCGCTGCTGCGCCATCCAGTCCTCCAGGTCAGCGCGCCGAATCCGGTAATCGCTGCCTAGGCGAAATACTGCCAGCACGCCTCGCTGGGCCAACCGGTGGGCTGTCGTGTAATGGCAGTTCAGATAGTCGGCAACGTGGTAAAGGGTCATGATCTCGCCGCGAATACCATCATTGGCGCGCGGCTTCGGTTCAGGTCGTGTTCCTCCCCGCTTCACTTTTCACCTGTCGCGCCGCACTTTAACACCCCCGGCTGAACCACGCGACTGCGGGTCGTGCGGTGTGATAAGCACAGAAGATGTCCGGGTCATAAGCACTTAAAGATGTCCGCCTAACAGGGTATCGCCGAGCGATGGGAAACATCGAGCGGCGGGTATCCCGGGAGGCAAGGGCAATGACCCGGCGGGAAGTAATCACCAAGGCAATAGACGGACAGCTCAGTTGGATAGCGGCGGCGGATATTATCGGAGTGACAACGCGGCAGATGCGCCGGATTCGGCGCGCGGTCGAGCGCCATGGAATGTCGGCGGTGATGGATCAGCGCGGCGGACGACCACGGCGCAAGCGGGTCACGGCGCAGATGCTTAGGGAGATTTGCCAACTCAAGCGCGGAATGTACGCGGACTTTTCGATGCGGCATTTTTATGAACGGTTGACCGAGCAGCACGGGATCGCGGTGTCATATACCTATGTGCGGCAGGTGCTGCAGGAGGCCGGGATCGTGGAGAAGGAGCCCGGCCGCGGCCGCTACCGGCGCCGGCGCGAGCGCCGTCCGCTGGTTGGAATGCTGGTCCACCTGGATGCCTCCACTCATGAATGGATTGCGCAACAACCGATGCAAGACTTGGTGGTGGCGCTCGATGACGCCGACGGACGCATCTTGTATGCGGAGTTCGTGGCGCAAGAAGGTACGCTTTCCACTTTCCAGGCGCTGACCTCAATTGTGCGCGAGCACGGCCGCTTCTGCGCGTTGTATACCGACCGCGGTGCCCACTTCTGCCGCACCGAGCAGGCGGGCCAAGCTCCGGCCGAGGAGCAGCAGGGCCAGGTCACCCAAGCGCTGCGGGCCTTGGGCATCAGACACATCCTGGCCCGCTCGCCCCAAGCCCGCGGGCGCAGCGAACGTGCTTTCCAGACCATTCAAGGCCGCTTGCCGCAGGAATTGCGGCTGCACCGCATTACCACCTACGCGCAGGCCAACTGCTACCTAAAGGACGTCTTCGTGCCTGACTTCAACCGCCGCTTCACCGTCACCCCGGCCCAGTCTGAGAGCGCCTTTACGCCGCTGGCGGGAATCGACCTCGACTTACTGCTGTCGGCCAAACACGAGCGCGTGGTGCGCAATGACAACACCGTGACCTTCAAGCGCGTGACCCTGCAACTGCCCACCACCCCGGCGCGCATGCATTTCGTGCGCTGCCCGGTCATCGTCCATCAATTCCCCAACGGCCACCTCGGGGTCAGTTACCAGGGCCACCTGCTGGCCCGTTACGACACTGATGGGAATCCCCTCCCCAGCCCCATCATTAAGGAGCGCGCCAGCAATGCCCAGCAGCGCTTGGCCAGCACCAAAAAGCTGTCCGCCGCGCTGCATCGCACTGCTGGCGCGAACCCGGAATCGATAGTTTTTCGCCCGCGCCCCCACTTACCGCGAGGAGCGACGGCCGAAAAACTGTTCATCAAACCCCGGCTAAAAACGCAACTTTCAACTAATCATGCGGACTGTTAGGGCCGGTGCTAAATGTCACCAAAACGCCGATCTAAAAAGTCACCTGAATGCCGAAGCAGGATGTCCCTCCTGACCGGCAGCCGCGCTACGTTCCGAGCGAGTTTGCCATAACGACGCGGAGGAGGAAGGCGGTGCTGCGGAGGAGGGACTGGCTAATGATACACGAACGAATCGCGCAAGGGGTGTACGTTAAGGACATCGCGGAGGAGCTCGGGGTTCATCCGCGCACAGTGAGCCGCGCGTTGCGGCGCAGGGGATCGCCGCCTGGCCAGCGACCCGGAGTGCGCAAGAGCAAGCTGGACCCCTACAAGCCGATGGTGGATCGGCTACTGGGGGAAGGGATATGGAACGCGCAGGTGATTCTGCGTGAGATTGAGGCTGCGGGTTACCAAGGCAAAAGGAGAATCTTACGGGCCTAGGTCGGACCGAAACGTCCGCTGCGGATGGCGCGGCGACAGTGCGGTTCGAAACCGCGCCGGGCCGCCAGTTGCAGAATGACTGGGCGAAGTTGCGCACGATGGTGGCGGGCCGCGAACAGGAAGTGCATTTTGCGGTCAACACGTTGGGTTACTCGCGGCGATTTCACTTTGTGGCAATGCCGTGCGAGGATGCCGAGCATACCTACGAGAGCCTGATCTTAAGCTTTGAATATTTTGGCGGGGTGACCGCGGAGGTCTTGGTCGACAATCAGAAGGCCGAAGTCATCCACCACCGCCGCGGTGCGGCAGTGGAATTCAACCCACGCTTTCTTGAGCTAGCGGTGCATTACGGCTTTATCCCGCATGCCTGCCGGCCCTATCGAGCCCGTACGAAGGGCAAAGACGAGCGCATGGTGCGCTATATAAAGGAGAATTTTTTTGCTCGCGACCGGGTATTTGAAAGTCTCGTCCACCTAAATCAGCTGGCCGAGCAGTGGCTTAGGGACGAGGCAGACCGGCGAATGCACGGCACGGTCAAAGAGATCGTGGCCGAACGCTTTGCGCGCAAGGCGCCTTATCTCAGGCCGCTGCCGTTGTTACGTTTCGATACCTCCTATCACGAACGGCGCGGTGTGGGCTGGGACGGCTACATCGACGTGCGCGGCAACCGCTACAGCGTGCCGGACAAGCTGTGCGGGGCTGAAGTGGTCGTGCACATCTCACTGGACGGGGTGCTCCAAGTCTACGATCGCGCCGGCGAGTTGGTGGCGCGCCATCCGCTTAAGCCTATGAGCGAAGGCTGGAGTTACGAGCCCGCACATCATCGGGCCTTGTGGGAGCAGACCCTGACTGCGGTCGAGCGCCGCCCGCTTGAGGTTTACGAGGAGGTGGTGTGATGGAGCTGAGCGAGTTGTGCACCAAACTCAAGTTCGAGCATCTGTCCGCCCAGCTCGACACGCTATGTGAGCAGGCGGCCAAACGCGAACTTAATTACCGGGAGTTTCTGGGCGAGGCGCTCGGCGCCGAGTGGCAAGGGCGGCGGCTCAAAGGGGTGGCACGGGGTCTGCGCCTTGCACGCTTTCCTTACATCAAGACCCTCGAGCAGTTCGATCTCAGCTTCCAGCCTACCATCGACCGCAAGCTGGTGCGCGAACTGGCGGGGCTGGGCTTCGTCGAGCGCGGCGACAATTTGCTCCTGCTCGGCCCGCCGGGCACAGGCAAGACGATGTTGGCGGTGGCCCTGGTGATCCGCGACAATTAGATTTGCCGGCGTCGTCTTGCCTCACCGGAAACCGTTACTAGATCTTTGCCTCCCCGAAATTCGTCGTTCCCTCTACATTTTGGCTTACCGGAGCCTCTTCGGAGCTGCCCACATAAGTGCCCGTGGATTCAAAGATCAGCCGCTTCACTTGCTCGTTGCGCCATAGTTTCATGCGGCGTTGAAGCGTACGCAATTGCGATCCGGTGGGATATACGTCCGGAAATTGTTCACACAGTCGCTGCATCATTACCTTGGCGGTGAGCTCTGGATCAGCCCGCAGCCATTCTTCCACCAGCGGCCAAGTATACTCAAATGGATCGATCCGGGTTCGCCACCAGTGCTGGGTGGCTGCCTTTCTCCGCCCTTGGGGCGGGCGGTCAATATTCTTCCACGCCGTGGCCAGACCATCGAGAAACGCGGCGAGGTCTTCACTGGCCCGCGCTGGTGGCTGGCCGTTGCCGTCGCCTAGCGCTGCCAGTTCCTGCTGCCTATCGCGGATCGCTTTGAGCAACCCTACCGGGTCCAGTGCAGCGAACTGCTGGCGCAGTTGGTCTTTGACCGTCTCCTCCACCAATGGTGAGGCGAGTAAGCGCTGACACGGGGTAAGCGGCGGATGATAGCGCCGGCGTACCAGCGCACCGTCGCGTTGCTTGCTCGCCAGTTTGAAGGATGGCTGGAAGAAGTTCACGTACAACCGCGCGCTTTGGTAAAGCCGCCCCAGCGTCGCCGCGGCGTTGAGCCCGCTCAGCCGCCGTAGCCGGCCAGCCGACGAACCACGGCGCCGTTTTTCTGCTCGACCCAGGCCTGATCGTTCTTGCGGTAGGCGCGGGAGCGGGTCCAATGGAGTTCTTGCTCGCGGCAGTAGGTCTGTAAACTCTCGTTCATGAAAACGCTGTCGTAGTACATTACGAAGCCGTCATGGCCAGGGATTGAGACTCCTGAGATGGTTGTGGTTGCGAGCTACAACCTCAAGGAGGATCCCCAACCATGACCGAATGTAACCGTATGCCTGAGGCGATGACGTTGGTAGCGATCGATATCGCCAAGAGTTACCACGAAGTCCTGGTCGAGCCACCGCCACCTGCTCGACGTCGGCGCTTTCGTGTCGCCAACACCCTGCCGGAGTATCAGCGGCTAGCGATGTATCTGCGCCAGCTCGCCACTCGGGTACTGGTCGGGTTCGAGGCAACCAGCAACTACCATCGAACGTTGGCCTACTTCCTTCACCGCCAGGGTTTCGACCTGCGCCTGATTCCCACGTTGGCGCTCGCTCGCACCCGCGAGGCAATGCACAACTCGTGGGATAAGAACGACCCCAAAGACGCGCAGGTAATTCTGCATCTTCTCAAAACCGGCTTGAGCCAGACGTGGCATGACCCGTTCTCAGCGGCACTAATGATGCCCAGGAATTATCGAAGACCTATCACCAGGTCACGCTGGCAAGGACGCGCGTCTGGCACAGCCTGCGCAATCATTATTTTTCCTTGTATTTCCCCGAAATCGAGAGCTTTATCCGCTCGAACCACAGCGATTGGCTCATCCAGCTGTTGCTGCTTTTTCCCACCCCCGGAGCGGTAACTGCGCTGCCCCGTGAAGAATTCATTGCCCAGGCCTGGGGCATAATCGGCCGGAAGGTCCACAAGGCGGATCTGCTCGCTAACATCTATATCGCCGCTCAGTGTTCGGTCGGGCTGCCGGTCACGATCGACAGTCCCGCGATCTCGATGTTCCGTCTAATGCTCGAGCAGTATCTGACCCTCGGGCGCTTGCGGGAGCAGATTGCAGCACAGGCCGAAATGGCTTTAGCCGGCGATTCTGATTGCCGGCGCATGATGACCGCACCGGGCATCGGACCCACGACTGCATTGACTATTGTGGCTGAAGCCGGCGATTTGCGCCGTTTCGTCCATTACCGCCAGTTCCTGAAGTTCTGCGGGATGAGCCTGTCGACTCAACAGTCCGGACGCTTTCGCGGCCAAAGCCGGCTCTCCAAGTATGGCAATGCTCGTTTGCGGACCGCGTTCTGGATGGCAGCCAAAGTCGCCGTGCGTATGCGCGAAAATAGCATACGGCGCAAGTTCGATCGCTATGTGCGCGCCAACCCGCTCGATGCTGACCTGCGCCGTAAAGCGTACACCGCGGTCGCCGCCAAGCTGGCGCGCATTGTTTACGGATTGATCAAAAACGAAACTGATTATCGCCCCTTCTTCGAAGAGGCGATTCCGGGTGGATGAGCCTTATCTTACGTGCTGTCGTTGGGGCGGTTTCTCCGACCCCGTAGATAATGTTTGGGCCTTCCACCCGGATTGGCACTCTGTTTTGAGTACGGTCAGGGCCGCGGCCAACGGCCGCTGGACCCTATGTTAATTATGGTCAGAGCCTTTTCCGTTGCAGGTGGATACCACCCGTGCCGCTCGTTGCCGAGATTACTTAGCTTGCTCTGCAAGCCGTCACAGAATCTCGCCCTGGCCCGAATATTGACTGCCGCTTTAGTACGTTGTCGGTGTCCAGGCCCCGCAGCACGAATGGCAGCTGGCGCCGAATCATGCTGATGCCTTCAACCACCAGAGTTTGCTCGCGTACCACCAGCGCCGCGCATTCGGTCCAGCCGCTGTGGATGTCGGTCAGGGTCAGGGTATGAACGAAATTGCCCTCATGCTTGACCCCGCCGCAATGCTCGACCAGGTCGGCCTCACAGTATCCCGGCGGCGGGTCACCCCAATCGGCAAAGGTCCGTACAGGCACGCTGCGCTTGATCGCCGAGCCCATTCCCCACCGCCGTCGGCGGCCACGCCCACTGGCTTCCCGTACCGGGCGTAACAGCCGATCGATGGTCGCCGCGCTGACATCCAGCACCGCGCTTCTGACCACTGGGTCCAGCCGAAGGTGCCCGTGCCGTTCCATGCTTTCGATCAGTACCGGCAGCAACGCCTTAAGCCGCTTGCCGCAGATCCGGTCCGCGGCTTCCCAAAGCAACGCCAGTCCCTGGCGCACCGCTCCATCATATATGCGCTTGCGGGGTCGCGGCGGCTGCGGCACGAAGGGCCGATGCAGCACTCGCAGCGCATGCTTGCGGTGATAGCCCGTCACCCGGTGAATTCGTCAAGGAGTTGACGACGCTCCCACCTGCCCGCCGCCCGGTAGCGCTGCCCAATCGCCTCTTTCAATTCTCTGCGTGTCGCCATGCTCAGTCGCCTCGCCATCTCCTCCACCACCCCTCACCAGCCGCGCTGATGATGGGTAGCAGTCTACGTGAGGCAACCGCGCCGCTCCGAGTAACAAAAATCGTGAGTCAATGCGTCGGCAGAAATAATTGACGCGGCACAGCAGATCGCCGCTCTGGCAGGCTTGGCCCCGTTTAACCGTGACAGTGGTACCTTGCGGGGCAGTCGTTGCATCTGGGGCGGACGCGCCGAAGTAAGGCGTGTACTGTACATGGCGACGGTAGCGGGAGTCCGCAGCAATCCAGCCATTAGAACCTTCTATTTGCAGCTGCGTGCCACAGGCAAGCATGCCAAACCGGCTCTTACCGCCTGCATGCGCAAGCTGCTCGTCATCCTCAATTGCCATGCTTCGCAGCAACACCCATTGGCAAACACCCATGCTCGCTATGTCACCCTCAACTATTTCTCCCCTTGCGGGCGCGGTATCCCAACACGGTTGCTGCTAGGGGCGGAGTTAAGTGGACGACCAATCGCTGCAAGTCACCCCCCCTTGCGGCGGTTTTAGTAGGTGGGCACCGGACCACCGGTGCCGCTTTCTTCCACTTTCTGCGCCCAGATTGCAACCCAATGGCTGCGGGAGTAGATGGAAGGCATTGTTCCCCTTTCTCGGTCCGGCGGTAAAACGGGGCGGGATTGGGCGACCGCTTTCCCATACCTCTCCGAAGAGATCGCGCCAGATGAGGGGCTATCGATGAAATTTCCTCTGCATAGTCATCCGAAAGTGTCAAACTGGCCGCCCGGAATGGGTGGCGCACATGCCCGCGCAACGATCTTTCCAATGCCGGGAGAGGGCACGCTTAAGAACGCGCTGCTCATACAAGACGACGACACGCGGTACCTCACGCTTGAAGTTGACTATCTAGGAAATAGATTTAGCGGCGCACTGTTTGCTACGGATCCGCGAGATCCGGACGTGACCTACGGGCTTTACACGGCCTTGAGGAATTGTCTGAACATGGACCTTCGAGACATCGGGAACGTCGAGGTTGATCTCTAATTTCCGAGGCCAATAAAACGCCCTTCTGACCACGGCCCGGACCCGGCACTGCGCTGGCCGGGTGTGGCGGGGCGTGCAGGTCGCGGTAGGGATGCCGGTCACCCGACACCACCGGGTGGCCGGAGGCGGTCACCCGCCTCCGGCTCCCACGGAACGTAGCGTGCAGATTTCCTGCACCGCGCTCTTCAGAGGTTGATTTACAGCGTAGCGATAGCCTGCAGCTCCCGGTATGGGAGATACAGCTTTGGTCGCAACAACGGAGACTGCGCCCTGATCTGATGGAAGACCGTCCATCCAATGTTACCCTTCCAGCTCCGACTGCAAAGCATCTTGTGCCAGTAACGCTCCACGGCCCGATACACCTTTTGCAGCGCGCGGAAATTTCCGGCGATGCCAAAGTACGCGTAGTGACCTCGGAGTACGACATTGAGGTTGTCCACTTGCTCCCGACCGGTAAGTGCCGCATCCGCCGCATCAGGTCCTGCAAGCGCATGAGTGTACGCCGCAGTCGCGACCTTTCCGTGCGCATCCCAATCCGAAAGTTGCCTTTCTGATTGCACGTGCAATACAGCGTAAAGCCCAGAAAATAGATGGTCTCCGGACGTTTACGGCCATGCTTACCCGCATGCCGGTGCGCGAAGCGACCAAATTCGACGAGCTTGGTCTTAGTCGGTTCCAGAGTCAGGCTAAACTTCCCCAGTCTCTTGCACAGTGCTTCCTGGACCCGAAGAGCATCCGCCCGATACTGGAAACACATCACAAAGTCGTCGATGTACCGCACCAAGTAGGCCTCGCCTTGTAAACGCGGCTTGACCACGCGCTCAAACCATAGATCGAGCACATAGTGCAGATACACATTGCTCAGCAAGACGCTGATCGACCCACCTTGCGGGGTCCCTTTCTCGTTCGGATGGATTTCCTCATCCTCCAGAACGCGTGCTTTGAGCCAGCGCCGAATCAGGCTGATCAAGCGCGGGTGCGACTCAAACTCCCGAAGGAAACTACCACACACTACCCACCGTCGGGACCTTCCAGAACGAGTAGCGATCATCCGAGCGCATCATCCTTTCCAAGGACAATCCTTAGAGGTTCTGCGCCGTACGCGTCGGCATGGCTGCCTACAATTGGTTCTCATTCTGCCCGATGGGAGCAAGTCGCTGATCCCGGCCGAATGGACCGACTTCAAGGGCGCGCCGCGCCTGCTCCCGACAGCGCTCAGCTCGTCGGCTCATTAGATGATTTGCTCCGTCTTCGTCGCCTCGTCGATGCTTTCCTGCGACGTAACGTCGCCGCGCCAGTTGGATCTGGTGCAGAGGAGCGCCATGCCTCAGCTGAAGCTGAACTTCACCAACCTGCCGATAGTGGAGAGGTGCCTGTGGGAGCGGTTCGACGAGGAGCAAAAGCGAGCCGTCGTAGAGACCCTGGCTCGCCTCCTCCAGAAAGCCACCGCAACCCAAAATCAGGAGCGGACCAATGACTGTTTGCAACGCTGTAAAAGTGATCCACCTCTGGAGTGAACCCCCAAAACTGGACAGGCTGGGAGGGTTGAATTGGACCGGGCGCAGGACTTATCGGAGGATAAGATCATGGCCCGGCATCGCAGCTTCAGTTTCGAATTCAAACGCCAGGTGGTGCTCGACTTTCTCGAAGGTCGGGAAGGGATGCGCGAATTGGCGCGCAGGCACAGTCTGTCACGGAACCTTATCCGGCTTTGGGTGCAGAAGTACGAGGCTGGGGAACTCACCGACGAAGTAGTCGACGCCGTCCGCATCGCCGAGTACGAGGGCAAGATCGCCGAGCTGGAACGCAAGGTCGGTCAACTAACGATGGAAGTCGATCTGCTCAAAAAGGGGCGCAGTTGGGACGCCAGCGCAGCGTCGTGACCTCCTCCATCGTAAGCGGCCCGAAGGCATCTCCGTCACGGGAGGATGCCGCACGATGAAGCTGGCGCGATCCACCTACTATTACCGCAGCCGCCGCGCTGCGGCGGCGAAAATTATCGTGCGTGATCGGATCGTGGCGTTGTGTGATGAGTTTCCACGCTATGGGTATCGCCGGGTGACGGCGCAATTAAAGGCCGAGGGAACCACGATCAATCACAAGACCGTGTCCCGCATCATGCGCGACAACGGCCTTCAGGTGCGGCCATTGCGCCGTTTCGTGCGAACCACCGATAGCGATCACAACGGTCCGATCTTTCCTAATCTTGTGCGGGAATTCGTCCCTGCCATGCCCAATCAACTTTGGGTTGCCGATTTCAGTTACATCGCCATTGCCAAAGGGTTCGTCTATCTCGCAGCGGTACTTGATGCATGGTCGCGCCGGGTCGTCGGCTACGCGCTCTCCCGCCGTCTTGATACACGACTGGCGCTGGCAGCGCTGAATGTCGCGATAGAAACGCGCCGACCTCCGCCAGGCTGCATCCACCACTCCGACCGCGGAACGCAGTACGCCTCGGAGGGCTATCGCGAGATCCTGGCCCAGCATGATTTTATCGGTTCGATGAGCCCGGCGTGGCAATCCCTACGATAATGCCAAGGCCGAGAGTTTTATGAAAACCCTCAAATGTGAGGAAGTCTATCTCAATGACTATCGCAGTTTCGAAGACGTGATAGCGCGGCTCCCGCGCTTTATCGACGAGGTTTATAACTCTTGCCGATTGCACTCGGCGCTCGGCTATCTCGCGCCCGCGCAGTTCGAGCGGCAACATACCCCGGGCCTGGTCCAATCTCACGCCTGAGAACTGTCCAACCGATGGGGTTCACTCCAGACTGGATCAGTTTTTTAGCGTTGTCTCCAATGACTGACCTGTCCAAAATCAAACCCTCTCATATCCGACGGGCCGCCATAGTTTACATCCGCCAATCCACGCCCACCCAAGTCGAACATAACCGCGAGTCCACGGCCCGTCAGTACGCTTTGGCCGACAGAGCTTGCCAACTGGGCTGGGCCAGAGAGCACGTCATTTTAATTATAATAGATGAGGACCTCGGGCTATCCGGCGCGAGTACCGACCAGCGCTCCGGCTACACTCGCCTAACCAGCGAAGTCGCGCTGGCCCAAGTGGGAATCGTTCTCGGCTTGGAGGTTTCGCGTCTGGCCCGAAACAATGCCGACTGGTATCGCTTGCTCGAACTGTGCGGCATCACGGACACGCTGATTGGCGATAATGATGGTGTCTATCATCCAGCCCTGTTCAACGGCCGCTTGCTGCTCGGCCTCAAAGGCACGATGAGCGAAGCAGAATTGCACATCATCCGCGCCCGTCTAGATGGTGGAATTCGCAACAAGGCGGCGCGGGGGGAATTGCGCCGCGGTTTACCGGTTGGCTTCGTGTGGGGCGAAGAAGATGGCGAAGTCCTGTTTCATCCCGATCAAGCAGTCACCGGCGCGATTCGCACCGTTTTCGAGCGCTTCGCCAAGTTCGGCTCCGCGCGCCGTGTCTGGCTGTGGTTTCGTTCCGAACCTTTGTCCTTTTCCCTGCAAGACGGGCCGCATGGCGAGATTCGTTGGGTGGCGCCTACCTACACTTCGCTCCACCACATTCTGAGCAATCCGGTGTATGCGGGCGCCTATACCTATGGCAAGACTCGACGCGAACGCTATGTCGATGAATAGGGTGCGTTTAGAAAAAGGATACGCCATCTGCCCATGGATCAATGGGCGGTGCTCATTCCCGAGCACCACCCGGGTTTCATCGATTGGGCGACCTTTCAAGCCAATCAGGCGCGCCTGGCTGCCAACACTACAAGCACATCAGTCCGGTGGTGCGGTGAGAGAGGGCGCGGCCTTATTGCAAGGCATCGCCACCTGCGGCCATTGCGGCCGTCGCCTGCACACCCATTATCGTGGCCGGAACTCGACTCGACTCCAAGTTACCACTGCAACAGGGACAGGCCCGCGGAGTCCAAGCCTGGTGCCATTAGCAGCGAAATCATGACGCTTTACCAGGTCACCCGTTATCTAAACTGCCACCGCAGCACGGTCTACCGGTTAGTCCACCAAGGCGAGCTCCCCGCATTTCGCGTAGGTAACGATCATCGGTTTCTGCGTGCCGATATCATGAAGTGGATCGCGCAACGGCACGTCCAGATGGCGCCCATTAAACCGAGCCGCCCGGCTCGCTACAAGCGCAAATCCTGACGGCGATGGACGGCTTCCTCTTCACCGCCATGTCCGCATCTGCCCGGAATCCGCCGCGGCTCTCATTCAGGCCGCTCTTTTCACGGTTCCTGCAGACGCCGAACCTGGGCCAGAAACTAAGCAGATCGCGTTTTATAATCAATTGCCGGCCAAGCCTTACAATCATTCGCTTGCGCTCGAATTCGATTAAAAATTCCGTCACTCGCCGCCGCGATACTCCCACCAATTCGGCGAGATCTTTATGCCGCGTTGACGCCGTTAATAACAGTCCACGGGGATTGTCGACTGCGAAATTTTCGGCCAGTTCCAGCAATGCCAGCGCAAGCCGTTCCACCAGCGTGCACCCCATGAAGTTGGAGCAGCGCAATTGTACCAAGTCCCATCGCACCAGATAGTTGGTAGCAATGCGCTTGAAAACGCTCGAGCCCGCTTGGAGGCGAGTGCCGGAGGATGACGCCATGGAGATGGATAGCAGGAGTGGAGGGGCAGGAAAAGGTTCGCTGGAGGAGCTGATGCGGGAGCGCATCCGGGCCACCATTGAGGCGATAGTGGATGAGGAGTTGGAGGCTGCCCTGGGCGCGGGACGATCAGCGCGGGGTGGGCTCGGTTCGCGCGGGTTATCGGCACGGGAAGCGGGAGCGAACGTTGAGTACGAGCCTGGGAGCGACGACGATTGCGATGCCGCGGGATGGTTGGAGGACGCCGACGGAAAGAGCCGGGAATGGCGCAACCGTAGGCTTCCGCGCTACCAGCGGCGGACCGAGCGGGTGAATGAAGCGATTCTGGGGATCTACCCGAGCGGGACCAACACGCGGCGGCTGCGCGGCGCGCTGTCGCCCTTGCTGGGCGGGGCGCCGTTATCCAAGGACGCGGTGTCACGCCTGGTGGGGCGGCTACGGGAAGGTTTGGAAGCGTGGGCCAAGCGCGACCTGAGCGAGCTGAGGGTCCGGTATATCTTCCTGGATGGGTGATATCGGTGGGTGCGGATCGGGAAGAAGCGAGTGTGCGTGCCGGTGCTGATTTGCTTGGTCTTTTGGGTCAGCCGTAGCTGGAAGTCAAAAGTGGCTCGACTCATACGCGGCGTAGGGGTTTCGTTGCGTCGCCAAGCATGCTGGCTTCTGTCGCCACATTCCGATTTTCATCCGACCAGATATACGAATCGGCATACGACTTTGGTAACGAATCCTTAATGCTGGCGTCTTGACAAATCGTGCCACTGTACCATAACAACATGTAGCCTAGACTTTGTCGCTTTCAATGCTTTGCGGCCGTCTTTCTGCCGCGACCTGAGCCAGCGTGGGTGTAACCATCTTGCTGAAGTGATTAGGACCGAAGGCCGCCACGGAACGTTGCGTAATGAAACGGGCTTACCCCAAATGTCTGCAATGCAAAGGGAGAACCAATGTGAAAACCCAAAGTGATTCAGGAAGACGTGTTAGGTCCGGGATGGCCATAGCTGTCAGGAAGTTTTTGTGGAGTGCGGGCGCCGCAATCGTCCTGGTAATGCCGTTTGCCAAAATGGCGTCGGCTCAAGTGCCCATCCTCCCGCTGCAAGTATCGACCAACCCCGGCAATGGCGATCAAAATCCCTACGGTGTCGTGTTCACGCCCCCATTCTTTCCGAACAACACGGTGCAGTTCGGTGATGTGCTGGTCGCAAACTTCAATGACGCAGCAAACAATCAAGGACAGGGCACAACGATTATCAATATCCGCCCCGACCGCACCAGCGCCCTCTTCGCTAAGGTACCGACTCCGGGGCTGACGGCCGCCATGGGCACTCTAAGGGCGGGTTTTGTTCTAATCGGATCCATTACGGTCCCGAAGCCCAG
Source organism: uncultured Pseudomonadota bacterium (assembly GCA_963824565.1). GTDB lineage: Bacteria > Desulfobacterota > Binatia > Binatales > Binataceae > JAJPJA01. The sequence continues at coordinate 36,398 of CAWGQB010000001.1, forward strand.
CAACTTCCCTTTGGCGGTGGGAGGTCCGATCACGGTCCTCGATTCCAACGGCAAATTGGTAACGACGATCGCTTCGACCACTTTTCTGGATGGCCCTTGGGGGATGGCGATTAATGACCAGGGTACGACCGCGATAGTGTTTGTCTCCAATGTGCTAAACGGTACGGTGATACGCATCAACTTGACCCTCAGCCCGACATTCCACGTAGACTCCATAACTAAAATTGGTGCGGGCTATGACCACGTAAACACTAACGCCACACCTCTGGTTGGTCCCTCCGGCCTGGCGTACAGCGTGGAGCTCCACACTCTTTACGTAAGTGTCGGTAGTTGTAAGTTCTACGCGATCGCGAACGCGGACACTCTAACGACTCCGGTATTTCTGGGAACCCTGGTTTGGGCTAACGGCCTGCACCTGCACGGACCGCTGGGGCTGGCTATCGCCCCGAATGGCGACCTGATCAGTGCCCAAGCCGACAATTTCAATGCCAACCCGGCGTTTCCCAGTGAAATAGTCGAATTCACCAAGACCGGCCAATTCGTAGCGCAATTTTCGATTGACGCTGCCGTCGGCGCAGCTTTCAACATCGCTCTGGCCCAAAATCCCGATCCCTTGGTGCCGGTCAAGTTCGCTTATGTAAATGATGCTGAAAACAATCTCAACCTGATCTACCTGCCGACCTGGGGCCTATGGTAAAAACGGCCTGCGGTGCTCCGCTTGACCGCAGCTTGAATTGGCATAGCAGCGCGGGGCGCTCACGTGCGAACTTCGATGTAAGATCCATCGTTAGCTGCGCGGCACCGCCGTCTCGTGAATTGGTCCCTGTGTGAGTGATAAGCGGCGAGGGCTACAATCTTGTGGTCTAGTGCGTTAGCTTAATAGACAAGATGTAGCCCTTGCCCCGAAAGCCGCAGAATGATTCGAAAAGCGTTGTTGAGAAGCGCGCCCTTGAAGTTGCCGCCCGGGTCAATCACTATGACCGAGCTTGGCAAGACGAAGCCAGCCTGTGCTCCGGCCGCTAGAGATGAATCTGAAGGCGTCCCGACAATGTTTATGCCGTCAGTCCGAGTGACCGACGGTATAAATATCCCGGCTCGAATTTTACCTGACAATAGCCGCCGCAAGGGTCTGGTTTTGGTCGCGCGCCGCAAGCGTCCGCTCAAGGGTCGAGAGGCGATGCTCGAAAGACGTGCGCTCAGTCTTGTCTTAGGCCACTTCCACGCTCAGCTTTTTGATCTGCTCGGTTTGACGCTGACCCTCTCACGTCTGCTTCTGCAACTCGTTGAGTAACATCGCTCGCAAACTCTTACGTATCCGCCGCCTCTGCCTGATGGTGCCCGATGATTGGACGGAAAGGCGGTGAGTTAGGCGGACATAACAGGCATTAATCTTCCTAACAGTCAAGCCCCATATCTGACCAGAAACGTCGGAGTGTCCTCCGGCCGCATATTGGTTAGGGTGATAATCGTCGGGCGCGTGCGCTTCGAACACGCGCGACCCAGGATTAGGAATCGGTTAGTCATTGCTGAAAATTCAACCGCTTTTAGCCGAATGGCCACCGAAACGGTCACCGTCCCCCTTGCGAACAGAGTCCGACCGGACGCTTGACCTTCACTCTTCCTGCCAAGGGCAACCACATAGGTCCGAAACCTTTGGCCCTCCTGGGGTCGTCGCTCTCAACAACAGGTTATTTTGACGGACTAACCCCCCACGTTATTTGTCCAGTTTGAGGTGCACCCCAAAATTTAGACACTGGCTAAGGTAGATCCTGCCCCCTAAAATGCCCGCGGGGAGCGGGCCAGGAGGCAAGAGATGTCAGCAAGTCGACGCAAGCACGAAGCGGCATTCAAGGCCAAGGTGGCACTGAGCGCGCTGCGCGGGGACGCGACGGTGGCGGAGCTGGTGGCGCGTTTCGGGGCGCATCCGCACCAGATCTATGCCTGGAAGAAGGCGCTGACGGAGGCCGCGCCCAAGGTGTTCGCCGGCCATCTGGGGCGCAGCGAGGAACTCAGCGAGCGCAAGCTGGCTGAACTGTATGAGCAGGTTGGCCGGCTGATAGTGGAACGCGATTTTTTGCTGTGCAGGTCGGGGCTGTAGCGCGTGAGCGCCGGGTGGCGATGATGGAACGACCCGGCCCGCTGTCGCTCAGCCGGCAGTGCCAACTGATGGGGCTCAACCGCACCGCGCTGTACTATCAGCCGGCGCCAATTGACGCCTACGAACTGGAGCTGATGGCGCTGCTGGACCGCCTGTGATCAACGACAATTAGATTTGCCGGCGCATTGACTCACGATTTTTGTTACTCGGAGCGGCGCGGTTGCCTCACGTAGACTGCTACCCATCATCAGCGCGGCTGGTGAGGGGTGGTGGAGGAGATGGCGAGGCGACTGAGCATGGCGACACGCAGAGAATTGAAAGAGGCGATTGGGCAGCGCTACCGGGCGGCGGGCAGGTGGGAGCGCCGTCAACTCCTTGACGAATTCAGCCGGGTGACGGGCTATCACCGCAAGCATGCGCTGCGAGTGCTGCATCGGCCCTTCGTGCCGCAGCCGCCGCGACCCCGCAAGCGCATATATGATGGAGCGGTGCGCCAGGGACTGGCGTTGCTTTGGGAAGCCGCGGACCGGATCTGCGGCAAGCGGCTTAAGGCGTTGCTGCCGGTACTGATCGAAAGCATGGAACGGCACGGGCACCTTCGGCTGGACCCAGTGGTCAGAAGCGCGGTGCTGGACGTCAGCGCGGCGACCATCGATCGGCTGTTACGCCCGGTACGGGAAGCCAGTGGGCGTGGCCGCCGACGGCGGTGGGGAATGGGCTCGGCGATCAAGCGCAGCGTGCCGGTGCGGACCTTTGCCGATTGGGGTGACCCGCCGCCGGGATGCTGTGAGGCCGACCTGGTCGAGCATTGCGGCGGGGTCAAGCATGAGGGCAATTTCGTTCACACCCTGACCCTGACCGACATCCACAGCGGCTGGACCGAATGCGCGGCGCTGGTGGTACGCGAGCAAACTCTGGTGGTTGAAGGCATCAGCATGATTCGGCGCCAGCTGCCATTTTTGCTGCGGGGCCTGGACACTGACAACGTACTAAGGCGGCAGTCAATATCCGCAGCCGGGGCGAGAGCCTGCGACGTCTTGCGGAGCAAGCTTTAGGTGAGTAACCGAACAGCACGGATGGCATCCACCGCAAAAATGGAAAGGCTCTCACCATAATAAACACAGGGTCCAGCGGCCATTTGGCCATGGCCCTGACCGTACTCAAAACAGAGTGCCAATCCGGGTGGAAGGCCCGAACATTATCTACGGGGTCGCTTTAGCGCGCCCCAACGACTCAGCGCGTGAGGGCTCATCCACCCGGAATCGCCTCTTCGAAAGGGGCGATAGTGGGTACCGTTTTTAATTAATCCATACACGATACGCGTGAGCTTAGCGGTGACCGCGCTGTAAGCCTTGCGGCGTAAGTCAGCATCGAGCGGGTTAGCCCGCACATAACGATCGAACTTGCGGCGCAAGCTATTCTCGCGCATGCGCACGGCGGTTTTGGCCGCCATCCAGAACGCCGTGCGCAGACGAGCGTTGCCATACTTCGAGAGCCGGCTTTGGCCCCGGAAGCGACCCGACTGTTGGGTCGACAGGCTCATGCCGCAGAACTTAGGAACTGGCGATAATGAGCGGACCGGCGTAAGTCGCCTGCTTCGGCCACAATCGTCAACGCTGTTGTGAAGCCAATGCCGGGCGCGGTCATCAGACGGCGGCAATCGGCATCTTGCCCCACCGCGGCTTCGGCGTGTTGGCAATTTGCTCGCGCAACCGGCCCAGCGTTAGATACTGCTGAAGCATTAGCCGAAACATGCCAATGGCGGCGGTATCCGTCGCCACCGGCAGCGCAATCGAAAGCCGAGCAGCTCTATAGATGTTGGTGAGCAGAGCGGCCTTATGGACCTTGCGGCCGATTACGCTCCAGGCCCGCGCTATGAACTCCTCGCACGGCAGCGCAGTTACCGCCCCCGGCGTGGGAAAAAGCAGCAACAATTGGATCAGCCAGTCGCTGTGATTGGAGCGGAGAAATCCTTCGACCTCGGGGAAATATATGGAAAGTAGTGATTGCGCAGGCTGTGCCACACGCGAGTCCTCGCCAGTGTAACCTGGTGGTGAGTCTTGGACAGTTCCTGGGCGTCGTTGGTACCCCTGAGCAGCGGGTCATGCCAAGTCTGGCTCAAGCCGGTCTTGAGGAGATGCAAAATTACCTGTGCGTTCTTAGGATCGTTCTTATCCCAGGAGTTGTGCATTGCCTCGCGGGTGCGGGCCAGCGCCAAGGTTGGAATCAGGCGCAGCTCGAAATGCTGGCAATGGAGAAATAGGCCAACGTTCGATGGTAGTTGCCGGTAGCTTCGAAGCCGATCACCACCGGAGTACCAGACTGACGCAGATACGCGGCCAAGCGCTGATACTCCGTGAGCCTGTTGGCCACACGAAAGCGCCGCCGGCGACCGGGTTGTGCCGCTGTCTGGACCAGGACGTCGTGATAATCCTTGGCGATATCGATCGCTACCAACGTCGCCGCCTTAGGCATAGGGTTACATCCGGTCATGGTTGGGGTCCTCCTTTGAGGTTTGTAGCTCGCAACCACAACCATCTCAGGAGTTTCAATTCCCCGCCATGACCGCTTCCTGATGTACTACGACAGCGTTTTCATGAACGAGACGCTGCAGACCTACTGCCGCGAGCAGGAACTTCACTGGACCCGCTCGCGCGCCTACCGCAAGAACGACCAGGCCTGGGTCGAGCAGAAAAACGGCGCGGTGGTGCGGCGTTTGGCCGGCTACGGCCGGTTGAGCGGGCTGAACGCCGCGGCGACGCTGGGGCGGCTTTACCACAGCGCCCGGTTGTTCGTGAACTTCTTTCAGCCCTCCTTCAAACTGGCTGGCAAGTAGCGCGACGGCGCGCTGGTACGTCGGCACTATCATCCGCCGCTCACCCCGTGTCAGCGCTTGCTCGCCGCTGGTTGGGGAAAAGCTCAAAGAGCAACTGCGCCAGCAGTTTGCAGCGCTCGACCCGGTAGCGCTGCTCAAGACTATCCGGGATACGCAGCAGGAGTTGGCAACGGTAGGCGACGGCAACGGTCAGCCACCAGCGAGGGCCAGCGAAGACCTCGCCGCGTTTCTCGATGGTCTGGCCACCGCGTGGCAGAATGTCGACCGCCCGCCCCAAGGGCGGAGAAAGGCAGCCACCAAACACTGGTGGCGCACCCGGATCGATCCTTTCCAGTATACCTGGTCGCTAGTGGAAGAATGGCTGAGGGCTGACCCGAGCTCACCGCCAAGACCCTGATGCACCGGTTATGCGGGCAGTTCCCGGACGTCTATCCTACCGGCGCAGCTGCGTACCCTGCAGCGCCGTGTGCAACTGTGGCGCAACGAGCAGGTCAAACGGCTGATTTTCTCAGCCACAGGCACCCAGGCGGCCGGCCGCTGCCGTGGACCTCTCGGGACATTACCTTTACGTCGCCAATGAGTCTTCCAACAATGTTTCGGCCTACGCGATTAACCAAAGCACCGGAGCACTCACTCGGTTCTCGGCTCGCCCTTTGTGGCCGGGAGTTCGCCGTAGTCCCTGGTGGTGGATGCCAGCGGTCAGTTTCTCTAAGTAGCAAACTTCGGCTCTAACAGTACCTCCGTCTACTCGATCAATTCCGGCAACGGCGAGTTGAGTAAGGTTTCCGGCTCGTCCTTCGCCGCGAGAACAAACCCACAAGCGATTATGGCCGACCCTCGGACAACTTCCTCTATGCCGCCAATCATGGGTCAGACAACTTGTCGATCTACGGGTTCAATCGGAGCACCGGGGTACTGACCAACGTGGGCACCATGATTGCCGGGTCTGCGCCAAGGGCGATCGCATTTTCGAAAGGTTACCAAGGTATCACTTACGTCCCGCGCTTCGCCTACAGCTCGCCCTCTAAAGTCAGCATAATCGTTGGCTGGCAAGTCACGGCTACGGGCGCACTGGGAAGGACTTGCTCACTACTTTCAATAGTCAATTTATCGAGGTGGATCTTACGGGCTGCTTTGCGTTCCCAGTATATGAAGATGAAGTTGTCCCCGCGAACATTGATCCCACGACTGGGGCACTGACGCTGGATTTTCCCGTACCGAGTTTTGGCTCCGGAATATTGCTTCAGTGACGGTGGACCCTTCGGACCGGTTCCTGTTTTGCTTCCGTGCCAGACTTGAACCAATTTACAGCCTTTGTCTTCAACCCAACGAGCGGTAAGCCCGTGGTGGCGGTTCCGGGCTCGCCGTTCACAACCGAAAGCGGCCCGCAGTCTGTAGCGGTCGAACCATCGGGTCGCTTCGCTTATGTAGCCAATTCCGGCTCCAACAATGTTTTCCGCCTACAACATCAAACCCGTCACCGGGGCCCTGACCGCAATTGCCGGTTCACCAATCGCGGCAGGCACCGCTCCAGCTTCCTTATTCGCAGACCCGCTGGATCGTTTTGTTTATGTCGCCAATTCCGGGCTGACAACGTCCCCGGTTACGCAATCAACTCTACAACCGGAGCACTAACTCCGATCGCAGGTTCACCACTCGCGGCTTCGGGCGGTCAAACGAATTGGGTGAACGTCGACCCTTCGCGCCAATTGGTTTTCGCTTTATATTTCACCATGGCCATCGTGAACGATAACGCGATCAATCCGACTACCGGTGCATTGAAGGCTGTGCCAACCAACCACTCCTCCACTGGACCCACTATCGTCACAACGGGTATGTTTCACTAACGTGGCGTTGAAAAGGTAAAATTGGTGGTGTTCATAATATCCGTTTTCAGCGCCGTGCATGAAAGCCGGCTTACTTCCTCATATTCTCCTCAGAGAGTCTTTGTTTGATGCGCGAGCCACAAGGCACCCGTCGGGTTGAAGTGTAGGTGGAACGTGGGTAACGCAGCAGCCAGCGTTGGATTTGAGGGAGTTTCGTGCGTGGCGTAATTGTCAATGATCAAATGGAGGTCAAGCCCACACGGTGCTCTCGATAGTTTGAAGAAACTTGAGAAATTCCTGAGCCCGCGAGTGATGCAATTCCCCGATACCACTTCCACTCTTGACGTCGAATGCGGCAAACAGTGTAGTGGTGCCGTAGCGCAGGTAGTCGGGCGTGCGGCGCTCGACCTGGCCGGCGCGCATCGGCAGCACCGGTTAGCTGCGATCCAGCGCCTGAATCTGCGCCTTTGCGTCCACGCAAAACACCGCCGCCCGTGCTGGTGGGTCCAGATAGAACCCGAGAATGTCTGCCGCCTTAGTCTCAAAGTCCGGATCGTCAGAGGCCACGTAATACTCCACCCGCCGCAGTTGCAGTCAATGTTCAGCCCAGACCCGCGCGACCATCATGTGCGACACCCCAAAACTGCTTACCCAGTTTACGCGTACTACAGTGAGTAAAGCCATCAGCCAGGTGGCGCTGCTGGGTCCAAGCCAAAATCCGGACCCGTCCCATACGCCGTTGCGGCGGGCCGCCCACTGCGGTGCGCATCTAGACCGGTCAGTCTGCCTTCCTCAAATCGGCGCTTCCAGCGCGCGATGAAATCCCAACTGCGAGGCGTTGGCGCGCTCACCGGGTTTCAACTCAGCTCAACATCGACCAACAGCAGCATCCGCGCCTGCTTGACATGCACTGCCGGTCGCCGCGGCGAGCGCGCCCCGCTCTGCAATTCACCCGCTCCGCCACACTCAATCCCAATCCACTTCCCGTCCTCGATATTATACATAACTGTACTATATTATTAACGTTACGGGCCACTCGAGTGTTTTGGAACTAACAGCGATAGCTCGGGCCCGGAAGCCGCGGGAATATAATTCTGCTCAATAGCCCGCCGAAGACCCGGCCACAAGAAGGTCCGGCCGCGGTATTCAACGTCCAGACCCTCGGGACCAAGCACGATCGCCGAGATTCTCTTGTTAGCAATCAGACCAACTAGATTGCGATCGTCAAATAAGCCGCGTGCGCGCATCGAACCTAGTACGTCAAACTCCGGCGCCCACACCTGCCTGTCCAGGCGCAAGCCGATACCGGGCAAGGTGGTGAGGATGGGACCGTCCATTCTGGCTAGCAAACGAAAAGTGTCGGGGGGCCAACTTGTATCACAGCTTTCCGCGGGAAGCCGCAATCCCAGACTGGGTAGCGAGCGCAATGCGAACTGTTTTGCGTAAAGCGCGGGAACCGCCAGAATCATTGCCAGGGCCACACCTATACCAGCCTGCCACAGGCGTGGTAGTGATACACTCTCTCCAAGCATCATGTCGATGCCGCTGGCGGATAGGATTGAGACCGCGGCGCCGAATTCAATAAAATAGTCCAGGTCGCTGCCCCAGCGCAACGCAGAAACTCCGCCAGACGCTAACGCGGTAATCGCATAGGCGATCATCAGATCCATGGCGGGCGCTTCGCGGCGCAGGCCAACCAGCGCCATCACGACCAGCGGCACCATCGCCAATAGTATTCTTCCGAGCAGTTCGGGGGGAGCCGCTAAGTCCCACAAAGGGACATGCGAAGCAACCGTGTTAAGCAGATAGAAAGGGCTGCGCCACCGAACCAGGGCCAGCGAAATCACCACCAGGACCAGCCATCCTGCGGCGAGCTTCAGTGAGCGCCCCCGTTCTCCTCGCCACCCGCTTAAACCGGCTGCCGCGGCGATTCCCGCAACATAGGTCGGTTTGGTCACAAAGGCGATCAGAAAAAGCGCCAGCGCAACCACGTCAACGCCGGCGCTGAACGCATACAGCCCTGCCAGCTCAAGGAAGAGCGAAGGCATGTCGACGCGAAATTCGTAGAAGGTAGGGAAAAACGACGGGGTAAGAGCAAACCCCATGACCGCGATTGCCGCCGCACCCATCGAACTAAATCGACGCGCCAGCAGCACCATCAGCAGCCACGTGGCCAAGGTGATGGCGATCGTAAGCCCGCGGCCCGTGCGCAGGCACGCAAATATGCTCGCGCCGAACAGCTTGGTCAATGGTGACGCAAGAACGGGAACGGTGGGGCCGTATTCCAGGGCGTAATAGGGCGGCTGCCGAAAGTCGTTGTAAATCGGTCTGCCGAGGGCATAATAGTGGATGCTGCGGGCCAACTGCACCGCGCCAACGTCCCAGGTCTCTTCGCAGCCGATGTGAGCTATCCACAATTGTACCGCGCGTGCCAGCAACAGCAGCAGCAACGCAATTACGACCCTGCCCGTCATGTTGTTTTCGGGCCGCCGGCGTGATTCAGCCATGAATTGCGGTCCTGAGATACCCACTAGGCAAATTCACCGCCGTCTTGTGCGTGAGCGTGTTTCGACCGCGGTGTGTCGATTCTCAGCGGCACTTCCTGTTCACGGCCGGCGGAGGTATCGTATGTCTGTGCCACGATCTGGATTGTATTATCGATCATGACAATTATTATAATAGGACCCGGCCATGAGAGAAGCCGGAGATAAGAACCATTCAAAATTCGCGACCGGGGCAAGGTGGCTTCGCGCTTAGTCAACATTGACTCGACATGCGGCGACCTGCGTAGTTACATCGCTCGTTCCGAACTCGATGTTAGGCCGTGGCACTTACCACCGCGACGCCGTACTCCCGCAAAGCTGGGAAGAAGAGTACGGCAGCGGAAAGTGGTCATATATGAATGGTCTTCACGAACTCGGGCGTTACAGCATAATTGTTGGCTATTGCGGCTTCTTCAAGGCTGGCGGCGCTATACTTAATGTTGGCTGCGGAGAAGGTATACTCCAGCGAAAAGTTGGCGCCGATGGGGTATCGTCGGTATCTGGGTATCGACCTTTCGGAGGTGGCACTCGCGAAAGCAATGGTTCCGTGCCGATGAGCGGACGGAATTCCGGCTTGGCAATATCGAATTTTTCACTCCGGAAGGCAAGTTTGACATCATACATATTTAACGAGATTCTTTATTATTGCTCCGATCCCGCGGCGGTAATTCGACGACTCGCATGCAACCTTGAGCCGGACGGCGTTATGATTGCCTCGATCTGGAGCAGCCCGCGCGGCCGACGAAAGGCCTCGCAGATTTGGCGCATGATCGACACTATCGCCGAGACCCTGGATTCGACCACTGCCGCGAACCGGGAGACATGGACTATCAAGGTTTTCCGCCCAACAAAAATCGATTCGGCGACCATCGGACGCTAGGAGAGATAGGTTTGGCAGAGTCGTTTTCGATCCTCGGACGAGGGCAGTTTTCCAAGCAGGCAACATGGATCAGGCCCGGCACCAATTGTTAGATCTTTTCAAAGACGGCGAGGACGTGAGTATCCATCTCGCCTCTGGGGCCAGTTTGAACAGCGGATGTTCGGGCCAAATACCGTCTTGATGCGCGGTCCGCCCCGGATTATCCATCTTGACCACCAGGCAGTATCATAAACGTCAGCTTGCTTGACCCCGGTGATATAGCAGATAGCCGCCCGCAGGCAGGAGCCAAGGACCTTTTCGCAAGCGGCCTTGATGCCACGAGTGGGGAAATAATCAAACACGTCCATCAAAGCGATCAGATCGAAGCTTCCAGCTCAACGCATCCCGCATCAGATCGAATTGCCGGAATTTTACGCGGCCGCCCCAGTCTCGCCGCCTTCTCGCCCGCTCCACAACCAGTGGCACGAAATCCACCGCGATAAGCTCTTCGCAACGCTCGGCCAGCAGTTCGGTGAAAGTCCCTTCCGCGCAGCCAATCTCGATGGCAGACCGGAAACGCCGGCCTTGGGAGACGCTGTCGAGTAATTGGGCGGCGCGGATCAGCCGCAGCGCTTGCAGTGGTCTCATATCCCCACGAGATCGGGACCTTGCTCATATTGGCGCGCGAAGGTATGCGGGCTCAGCCAGGGATCCTGGGTTGCTTCGCGCTTAATGACGATGGCCAGGTAAACCGCGCTTCGCAGCCATCCGATACGCAGCATCCGGTTCAACGAGGCGTCAAGGAGGGTTTGCTGGTGACTGGAGACCCGGCTCGGGCTGACTCATCCTCGGGCAGCCATCAGCGGCCCGTTCACTCCCCTCGGCGTGGCGATGCCGTCGTTGTTATGTGCCGCAAGTGAGAATCGGCGTACCTCCACGTTATGTCGGCTAGCAAAGCTCCACACCAGGTCGAGACGATGGTCCTCTAGATGCTCCGCGGCGATTACAATTTGGTTGAACCAAGAGTCCCGGTAGATTCGGTCGAGATCGTGCAGTGAACCCATGACGGGCGAGCCCGCCACCAGCTTGCCATGTTTGAAAACGTCATCGTCAACGAAGCCCATCAGGCATACCTGCCGGTCTTGCCCGCCATCCAGATGCTTGCCGGCGGCGGCTCCCAGCCGACCCGCGCCCACTATCAATACGCGGGTTATCGGGATCGCCAGGCGGGAACTCGCCTTGCGCAGCAGTCGAAAGGACATGCGGCTTGCGACCAGCAGGTTGAAGAGCAGGATCGTGAAGATCAGCGTAATGGACCCGGTGAAAAGAAGATGCATAAACAGTGGAAAGGAGCAGAGTGCAGACGCCCGCCGCCAAAGCTCCATTCGCGAACCGGACGGCGTCTGCCAACCCGGTATAGCGCCAGATTCCGCGATAAACGCCGGTGAGCACAAACGCTGGATAGGTCGCCACAAGCACCCATGGCAGGCTCCGTACCAGCAAGTCGGACAGTTGCGGCGGTATGGCAAAATCCAGCCGAATCAGAAAAGCCCCGAAATAAGCGGCCGCGATCAGCAGCACGTCGAGCGACGCCTCTACCACGCGCAGCTTGTAGCCCACGTGCAAAATCAGCCGTGCAACCCGAGGCACATTTCCATATGCGGCTCCCGGCGGCAGGATATCGAAGGTGAGATCCATCATGAACAGTGCGATCAGCGCCGACGGCAACAGCACGAATGGCAGAGACACGACCAGGTAGGCGTGCGGCGCCAGGCTCGCTCCGACCGCACACGATGCCGCCAACAGCGCAATCGCCCAACATACGATCGCCACGCTGCGATCGGGGAGGCCCAATGAAAGCAGCCGATGATGGGTGTGATCGAGACCGCGCCTTGAAATCGGACGTCCGATAGCCAGCCGCGTCGCGGTTACAATTGAGGTATCCAGGAGGGGCACCAGCATCACCAGGAGCGGAAAGACAAACACGGTTAATCTGGAGTTGGTGCTGAGGCTGCCGGCTTGCAGCGCAAAGATAGCCCAGGAGGAAGCCAACCGGCAACGCCCCCGCGTCGCCCATGAAAATCGACGCCGGATGAAAGTTGTAAATTAAGAATCCGCACAAGGCGCCGCCGAGCGCCAGCGCCCATCCGGCCAGCGCCGCGTTGTGGTGAAGAATGGCAGGTGACCGCCACGGCCAGTGTGGTAACCATTCCGATACCGGCTCGCCAATCCGTCAAGACCATCGATCAGGTTGAAGGCATTGGTCGTGCCGATCAGCCACAAGAACACCAGCGCGGAGCCAAGCCCGGATTGTGCATGATTACCAGCGGCGGTCCGGCGATCAAAACTCCCAACGTCACTGCTATCTGTGCCAAGAGCTTCTGACCAGGGCGCATCACGAACACGTCGTCTATCAGCCCCACTGCCAGCAACGCGCAAGTGCTGGCAAGGATCCACCAGGGCAGATCGCCGATAAGTGCCAGCGCGCCAAGAAAGGCGCTCGCTATCGCCGCACCGCCAAGTAACGCGGTGGGTTTGGTGTGCCGTGAATCAGACCCGGGTATGGCTATCACGCCAAAGCGCCATGCCAGCCGCTCGGCCAGCGGAACCGCCGCGAGCGCGAGCAAAAATGCGACCACAGGCGCCAGCACAAGACTGAAAATCCTCTCGTTCATATTCTTATGCCAGCGCCCTCATCAGTTCCCAATAACCATTTGGCCGAGTGTCAGCCGAGCAAACCATAGAGAAGCTAAGACATTTAGCACGTGAATGATATAACACAACACCAGCCACCGCGACAGTTAGGTTGTATTTGTCGCCAGAATTTCATCATATATTGCGGTGATTGCGGCGGTCATGGCCGCAGCCGAGAAATGCCTGCGAACGCGCTCACGTCCGGCTCCGCCCATCGCACAACGCAATGCCGGATTCTGCAGTAAGATCCTGAGACTTTTTGCCAGCGCCTGCGGGTTGGCGGGTGGCACCAGGTATCCCGACCTTCCTTCTTCGACCACTTCTGGCAGCCCGCCAACCGCACTGGCTGCCACCGGCAGGCCCATCGCCATCGCCTCCAAAACGCAATCCCAAATCCTTCATCCAGCGAAGGCGCGACGAAAATATCCCATCGCGCCAAAAAACGGCGCCAGATCTCTTTGTGCCAACCAACAAAGAGTAACCCGATCGCGGATTCCCATGAGCACGGGCTTGCACCTCAATGCGCGCTCCGTTCGGGACCGCACCCGCTAACTCCAAGCGGAGCGTAGGGAATTCGGCCTTCAGCAACGCGATCGCTTGCAGCAAATAGGTAAGCCCTTTGACTGGAACCAGCCGGCAGGCGCCCCGATCACCGTGTCCGTGGCGTCAGACGGCTGCCGTCTCGCCGTTCGACCAATTTCGGGAACTGGAACGCCGAGATAAACCACGCGCGGCCGCGGGCCTTCCACGCATCGTGCGATAGCTTCGCTCGCGGCAATCGTCACTTCCGCCGGGGAGGCTTAGACCGTGCGGTGCAACGCCGCGCTCTTCGAGCACACGCGTGTGCAAATGGTGAACCAACGGCGCCCAGTCGGTCCGCGGGCCAACCACGATCGTCAATCTGCCCCCGATGTGCTGATGCACGATCGAAATGCGCGTCTGCCGCAGCCCACTCGCGAAGCGCCAGACTCCCTTAGGATCGCGGATGTTCCGCGACCACCGTACGACGCGTACCGGCATTCCCGACTCGCGTAACTCGTCGGCCAAAGGTCCATCGCCTTCCAGAAACCAGGCGTGAAGAAGATACTTGTCGTGATCTATCCCCCGGGCAATAGTGGAGACGATTCGCGCGACAGCGGCGCCTTCGAACCGGCCCGAACCCAAGATATGCAGTACATTATGGGTCAACTGATGCCGTCGTTTCGAGGCTTGCCGGTGGCCAGACATGGCCTCCAGAGGAAGGCGGGACTGTCAGCGGGGTATTGCATGGGTGGCAAGACCTGGGTACAAAGCGAGGTCATCAATTAGCCACAAGCCCAGCGACTTGTCCGAGAATTCACTTTCTGACTCAGTGCAGCCCTCCACAATCAGCTCCAGAGGTTGGGAGAAATTAAACGGTTCCGCTTCGAGGTTCAGCGGCCGCCAATCACCGGTCCAGATGTCGCGATTGCGCCACGTGGGAAAAGTTGTTGTGAGCAGATAGCTCGATCCGCTGCGGCAGATGTTTCTCAGCGCGCGCCAGATGTCACGGTAGCAAAAATGGACAAGGCAGTCTCGGCAAAGGACCAGATCGACGGAAGGCAGCCGGTCCGCGAGCAAGTTCGCATGACGGAACGTGACATGATCGGACTCGTGCGTCCGGTTACTATGCACCACCTCCCTAACGATGTCCAGGCCAACATAATTGATACCGCTTAAGTCCACAGACCGCATCCAATTGAACTCACCACATGGGACGTCGAGGAGTGAGCAGATTTTCCGCCTGCGTATCACAGCGGATAACTCTGCTATCAGAATCCGTGTTTGATCCGGATCCGCGCCGCGTCCGGAGGGACTGGTGATCCCGCGCCAGCCATTTCCCCGGACAATCTTCGTAAAGATCCGTTCAGCACTGAACGCTCTAACCCAGCGGTACGTGATGACGACGGCCGGTACCGGTTCTAGTACGGACTTCAAGCGCGACTTCCATTTCGAATCGTGACTCAGTCTCGCACCAATCGGAAGTTACTCGCGCACCGTATGTTGAGGATGCTTGACAAACTCAGGGCTGCGACTGCATTGTGCGGGTCATGCGCCGGGCCACCTGTGCCGCCTTTCCAAGCCGCGTTCGCAAGCGCATCGCGCGCCTCAGCCGTTGCAATGGGTTGTGTCCAAGAGCGGCCCGAAATTCGATTTCAACTAGGGTGTCGCTGGGCCGGACCATCGTGCGCCTGAGCAGGCATGTATCGGTCGCAAGATCATTCAGCCCTTCGTAGCAGCTCATCGCCAGACTGAATCCGCTCCTTGCAACGGCGACGACTTCATCGTTGAAAAAGCCGAACGGATAGGCAAATGAGATCGGAGGCGCACCGTTCAGCCGCTCCAGATCGTCCCTGGCGCCGAGGATCTCTTCCCGCAGCTCGGCGTGGCCGAGCGTCGTCAGATCCCGATGGGTCCGGCTGTGCGCCCCGAACTCGATTCCCTCTCTGGCCCAGTGGCGGATTTGCTCGGCGCTCATCGAAATCTATGAGATTCGCCCTCCCGCGCCTCCCCCACGCGCATCTCCCCCCGATTTTTCCCGTGATGGCGTAGACCACCGCGCTGAACCCATAGCGCTGTACCACTGGGAGTGCATAATCGGCGAGGTCGGCATAGCCGTCGTCAAAGGTCAGAAGAATCGGCTTGGGCGGCAGCGCTTTGGCTTCGCGCACCCAACGAAGCCAGTCGGCTGCGGTTATCCCCTGGTACCCGCGCATGGCCAACCATCGCACATGACGCTCGAAACATTGTGGCGAAACTGTCAGCTCCGGATGCGTGCGCATGCCTTGCGGACCCACATGATGGTAAAGCAGCACCGGTAGGCGCATTCCGAACTCCCGGCGCAGCGCCGACCAGGAACCGGCCTCGCAAATCGCGTTGCGATACGCGCTGATCGCCATCCGCTTCTCGAGCAAGCGGATGCCCAGGTCACGAGCCCATTTGAATGCCCGCAGCCGCTCTGTCAGCAGGAAGGGCGGTGTGAGCAACGGTTCAGGTGAGAAGGGCAGCCGCGCCGCATAGCCAACGAACGAGCCGCTTTGCCCATGAACTGCGACTCATCTTAGCATAGACACAATGGGGACGATATTCCGGCTGCTTGCGTGACAGAATGATCGGGTTTCGGCCCGACCAGATAGAATCATCGACGAGCTGGCGCGCAGACTTCTTATACAATTGGTGCACAATAGCGCCGGGCTGGAAATAGAATCGTGCGCCCGCTCTTGTGAAGCCGCAAGATCAAGTCTATATCTTCGGACATTCGAAAAAGACGCTCATCGAATCTACCGGACGTCAGCAAAAGGTCGCGCCGCACGGAAATGTTCTGGCCTCCGTTGCATTGGTACCAAGAATGTTCACCGCGGATACGCTCAGGATAACTTTGCTCCAGCTTAAGAAGGCGAGCGGTCGCCAGCGTCGGTGCGCTGTCCAGTGCGGTCAGGACGGGACCGCTGACGACCATCAACGCCGCCCCTTCATGGGCGGCAAGATGTTCTTTGACCAGCGCGCGATCGCATAGCAGGTCGTCGTCGATCATTACGACTACTTCGCCTTGCGCGATCATGATGGCCGAGTTGCGTGCCGCCGCCTGTCCAAGGTTGCGGGAATGCTGGACGACGTGCAGCGGGCAGGCAGGCCTAAGCGCGCGCACAAACTCCACGGTGCCGTCGGTCGATCCGTCCACCGCCACTACTATCTCGTACTGGTTGCACGGGAAGTCCTGCGCAAATAGCGTGTCCAGAGTGCGAGCCAGGATCTCCCGGCGGTTGTACGTGGGAATGACGACGGATATCTTCATCGCCGTTTCAACAGGAGCAAACAACCCGGAACACTGACCGGCTGGTCACCTCCATCGAATCTCCCGGGTCCGCCGCAGTCTCACGATCGTAAGAGCTCCGCATATCGAGCAATTTCCTGAACCGGCTGAGCGCGATCTCAGCCGCCAGCACCTGTTCGCGTCCTTCGAAGCCGAAAAACGACATCAAAAGCAGCGTTATGGGGCGCCGAGCCACATCCTTGAAGCTCCATATGGCGCGCCATAGCCACTGCGCGGGCAGACCGTCCACGATCGCCCTGAGAGGGGATTTTCTGCCGCTTTCGAGCTTGCACAAGACCGCGTAGTAGGGATCCAGTCCGACCGAGGATATTCCGGCATTGCGCGCACGTCGCCGCAGGTGGTCCCACTGCAGCTTACTGGACGGTAGGAACTGCCGCAGCCGCAGTCGCGGATCGTACCAAATGCGCCATCCGACCAGGCGCAGCGCCAGATGGAGTTCTTCGTCTTCGCTGCCGTTGAAACTGGCACCCTGGTGTCCGCTCATGGTGAAGTCAAAGCCTCGGCTCCGCAAGTCTTCCCAGGCCGACTTGCGTAATACCATCCCGTCGGTTCCCAGACCTGCTATATCGGTAACGTCACAGGCGGCTCGTGCGATGTCGGGCCAGATTCCGAACCATCCCTGCTGCGCTTCAAACCAGCGCGGCGCAACGCTCTCGCACACAGGCTCGATTATGCCGCGGACCGCGCCGGCCTCGGGATGCTCCAAACAGGCCTGCGTCGCCTCCCGCACCCATCCCGGACAAAGCCAACTATCGTCGTCGACAAAAGCCACGAAGTCATAGCGCGCTTGTTCGATGCCTAATTGCCTTGCGAACGCCACGCCCAGACGCGGTTCGCTCAGAACGCGCAGATCGTACCGCGTGGCCGTGCGGCCAGCAGCGCCGGGCGGTCTCGGCGGTATCGTCGGTCGAGGCATTGTCGACCACGATAACCTCCCATGGAATATCACTACCCGCGTCCTGGCACGCGAGATGCTCCAGTACGGCTGGCAACCGCGGCGCGCCGTTGTAGGTAGCAGATCACCACCGAGATCCCACGTCGGGCGGCGGGCCGGCCGGCACTGTCCGCTGTGACTTTCATCCGCTGCTTACTGCTGCCATGGATCTTGGCATTCTGTCTTCATTTCTCAGCACCTTGCTAATGTGCTGTCCCATAAATAACTTTACTCAAGCGTTCGACTTTGCTGATGATCGAGTCAGCACTTGCAGTCCATACGAAGGGCCTCTTGTGAGCGTTGTAATAGGTAACTAAGTCGTCAATTGTTTTGATCAGTTCACGCACTTTGCCGAACGAACCGCGGCGGATCGCACGCTGGGTAATTAAGCCGAACCAGCGCTCGACTTGATTGAGCCAGCTGGCGTAAGTCGGGGTGTAGTGAATATGGTGGCGCGGACGGCGAGCGAACCAGGCTTTGACCTTGGCATGTTTGTGCGTCCCGTAGTTGTCCGCAATCAGATGCACGTCGGGCTGTGGGGGAATGTTTTGGTCCAAGTGATTGAGAAAGCTTAGGAATTCCTGGTGGCGATGACCGGCTTACATTGAGTGATAACCGACCCGTTCACAATGTTGACCGCAGCAAACAGCGTGATGGTGCCGTGCCGGTAATAATCGTGGTCACTCCTTCAACGTATCCAAGGCCCATCCTCTCTTGCTGCGGTGCGGCTGCACACCAAAAAGTGCAAAATAGCGCGCCACCGTGCTCTTGGAGATACCGCTTTGCGCCGCCACCGTTCGGACCCTCCAGTACGAACTCCCTTCAGGTCGGTGATGCAGCACCGTGTTAATAAGCTCGGCGACCCGTTCCTCATCGTAGCTGCGCGGCCGTCCGGGGCCCAGCTCTCCGTGCAGGCCAGCCAAGCCCAGTCCGGCGGTGACGCTGGCGCCACAAGCTGACGGTCGGAGCGCTCACCCGCAACGTGCTGCGATCGCCTGATTGGAATGACCCTGAGCCGACAGCAATACGATCTGTGCGCGCCGCACCAGGGAGTGCCGCAGACTGCGCGAATGCGCGATCGAGACCAGCTGCTCACGCTCGGATTCGCTCGACACCACCTTCGAGTTCGGCCTGCCCACCACGGTACCTCCACTACCTCAAGCCTATCATGGTGAGCGCATTTGATATGATAAAGTTATTTACGGGACAGCACACTAAGCGATCTGAAACGCCGGGCGCTCTTCTTCAAGACTCCACTTGGCCGGCCAAAATATCAGACCCCACGCGGCCTCAGGCAACTTACCGGTGCCGAAGACATCTGCCGGCAGTACTTCGAAAGACGATAGCGTCATAGATTATGTCAATATCCGCATAAGCGTTGTCGCCCATGTAGAGGTCCAGCGAATAAGTGCCCGGCATCAGCGGCATCCAGTCAAAATCGCACGTGATGGTGCCGGATTCGACTGGCTGTGGACCGTTCGAAGCTAGGCAGAAAAATCGTTGTTGACGGTGAAAAGGGTTTGTCCCTGCGCACTTTTCACCACGACTCCGAGATATGGATAGAAGGGATGTGAATCGTAGCGGAAAGCCACGCGGACGGCACACCGGCGCTCCCATCCGCACCGTTCCTGTCGGCGCTTCGGTCCCTGAACTAATCTCGACCGACCTCATCACGGGAAACACAATTGGCCTCACGTCCTGAATGATTGATAAGGGAGCGCTTGCCCACGTCGCTGCGAATTTCCGAAGTGATGTACTTGTGCGACGATCTCGGATGCGCCGCCATGCGCGACCAAGACGCCACCGGCAAGCAGGAGGCAGGACTTGCACAGCGATTCGATGGTGGCCATATTGTGACTGACGAACAGCACGGTGCGTCCTTGCCGCGAGACATCCCCCATCTTGCCCAGGCACTTCTTCTGGAAGCCGACGTCCCCGACCGCCAGCACTTCATCCACCACCAGGATGTCAGGCTCCAGGTGCGCGGCAACCGCAAAAGCGAGCCGGGCCTGCATCCCGCTGGAATAACGCTTGATCGGGGTATCGATGAACTTGTCAACCTCAGCAAACTCGACAATTTCGTGGAATTTGTGATGCGATTTCGCGCCGCCGCATGCCCAGGATCGCACCGTTAAGATAAATGTTCTCACGCCCGGTCAGTTCACTATGAAATCCGGTGCCGACTTCCAGCAGGCTACTGACCCGGCCGCGCAACTCGAACCAGCCAGTGGTCGGTTCGGTGATTCTTGACAACACCTTGAGCAACGTGGATTTGCCGGCGCCATTGCGGCCTATAATCCCGACTACATCACCCTGCTGAAGCTCGAATTCCAACCCCTTAAGCGCCCAGATATGGTCGTCATCAGGCAACGACGCACCGTTGGAACCCCACAAATGCGCGGAGGCCCAACGAGCGGCGCGCAATGGCGCCCGTGCCGAGGCGGCGATGACTTCACGCAGGGTGCGATAGCGTTCGATATGGCCGATTCGGTAGCGCTTGCCCAGGTTCTCAGCTCTGATAATCGCGCTCACAGCAGCAACCTGGCACGTTGGCCGGAGAGTCTATAAGTAGCCTTTCCACGAACTAACCTGACCTCAACATTACTATACGAAGTCGGCAAAGCTCCGCTCCATCTGCCGAAACGCGTAGGCGGAGTATGTTAACATCGCTAGCGTGATCGCGCTTGCCAGTAACAGGCCTGTCCAATCGAAGGTGCGGGCTAGCAAGGCGCTGCGATACCCCTGAATGACGCCCGACATGGGATTGAGGTAGAGCAGCCAGCGCCATCGCTGCGGCACGATGCTTACCGGATAGATGACCGGCGTTACGAACATCCAGAGTTGAATCAGGAAGGGTACGGCATAACGGACATCGCGATACTTGACGTTAAGCGCCGCGATCCACATGCCGAAGGCCAGCGCCACCAGGACGGTCAAAGCCAGCAATGGCACTCCCATCAGCATCCGCCAGTGCAGACCCATCCTGTAAAGCGGCAGCATCACCACAAATACCATCGCCGAAATCGCAAAGTCGACCAGACCGGCGGCCACCGCCGCACCGGGTATCAGGGCGCGGGGAAAGTACACCTTGGTAATCAGGTTCGAATTCGCCACCAGGCTGTCGCCGCCGGCGGTCACGGCGTTGGCGAAAAAGGTCCACGGCAGCAACGCGGCATAAACGAAGATCGGATAAGGAATGCCGTCAGTCGCAATTCGCGCGAGCTTGCCGAAAAACAGGGTGAAGACCAGCATACTCGCCACCGGCTGAAGGATCGCCCAAGCCGCACCTAGCAGGGTCTGTTTGTAGCGAACTTTGACGTCACGCCAGGCCAGGAAGTAGAGCAGTTCACGATAAGCCCAGAGATCGCGAAGTTCCAGCGCTCGCAGCCGGCGACCGGCCGAAACCCTGACCAGATGCTCCGGACCCGCTCCATTGGCTATTGCCGCGGTCTCGCCTGCTTCACTATTCGTTGCGCGTTGCGACTGACTACCGGGCTCGGCAGCATGATTCTCCATCACGATCGCCCCGCCCACCGCCGGCCAGCCGCGAACGCGTATAGAGCATCCCCCCGCGAATTCCGGCGCACACCTCACGCCAGCGAGGCGCGATTCGCTCTTGCCCAAAGGCGTTCCGCACATCTTGAATGCGCCGTTCACCCCTGATCCCGTCGCGGATGAATTTGACCACGGACGAGCGGTAGTCAGGCCGCTCGGCAAGCAAAAAGGCCAGGTAAGCCCCGGCCTCGACCAAAGTTTTGAGATGTTGTTCACGCAACTCGCTGAAATTTTGCGGCGCGTGATGCCAGACCACGGCCGCGGGTGTATAGACCACCCGGTAGCCGGCGGCGATTAGTTCGAAAAACGCGTAATTTTCCTCGCAGGCCGGAATGTCGGCTCCGCGGCCAAGGCGTGGATTGAAGCCGGACCAGAACTCGAACGCGCTCCCGCGCACCGCCATGCTGGCACCGATCCCGATGCCGCCAAAGTTGGCGAATTTGAACCAGGCTGGAGTCTCCAGATCGAACGTCCGGCGTTGAGTGCCGCAGTCCGTACCGGCCATCGACGCAGACATCCGTCCCTGCCAACCCTCGGGCTGCAGCGGGAGAATCCGTCCGGTGACCGCCATCACCCGCGGATCGCTGAACTCCGCGGCAAGACCGCCGAGCCATCCGGAGTCGGCAATTGCATCGTCGTCCAGGTAAGCGACCAAGTCGCCCGTGGACTCCCGGGCACCCCGGTTGCGCGCCCGGCTCAGCCCAGGTACGGGCTCGACCACCCGGCGCGCGCCGTGGCGTTGCGCCACTTCACGCGCCCGATCATCGCTCGGCGCATTGTCCACGACCACGATCTCGAAGCGCCGATAATCCAGCGCAGATACCGCCTCAAGACAGCGGTCGAGGATTTCGGGGCGATCGCGAGTGCAAATCACCACCGAGCAACTAGGGATAGTCGCGCCGTCGGAAGCCATTGCCAACTCATTGGGACAGAACCCGATCGGTTGGGTCCGCAGCCCCAGGCGGCGGCCCGCTCAGGATTTGACCCCGGCCGTTAGTCATCCATACCAGCGTTTCCACGGCAGCCTTCTTCCAATCGAAACTGGCCGCCCGCTCTGCGCTCAGGCACGAGGCCAGGGCGAGTT
This sequence comes from uncultured Pseudomonadota bacterium, assembly GCA_963824565.1. GTDB lineage: Bacteria > Desulfobacterota > Binatia > Binatales > Binataceae > JAJPJA01. Next base: position 58,680 of record CAWGQB010000001.1, read on the forward strand.
CCTCAGGATGGGTATAGAAACGCTGAATAAGGCTTGCAAGGGCGTGCTCGTCTTCGGCGGGAAAAAACGCCGCCGCATTTCCACAAACCTCGCGGCTCACTGGAGTGTCGGCAGCGATTATCGGAAGCCCAAACGCCATCGCTTCGACCTGAGGAAAGCCAAAGGACTCGCACATCGAGGGAAAAATCAACGACGTGAGATTTTTCGTAGAGCTGGGTCACGGCCAGACCGGTCGAGTTGGCCGTGATTAATTACCTGCTCCGCGATACCCAATTCCCTGGCCTTCTCCTCTAAGGCGTGCACCGGCGTTTTGGACCGGTCCAGGGTCAGATGGAGCCGCGCCGGAACTCTCGTATCTTTTAGCAGCCTTAGAGCCCTTAATAAAATGTCAAAATTCTTATAGTCACGGTATAAGGCGACGTAGGAAATCTCGAAGGTATCCCCCTGCCGGATCGCCCTCAGTTGGCGCGGGCAAGGTGCATCAAGGTAACCCAAGCCATGGGGTATAACCTTGATTCGTCCCTCCGCGGAGGGCACTTGCTTGGTAACAAAGCAGCCCAACGCGCGGGTTTGCACCGTAAGCTCGTCCGCCACCCGCACCGAATGATGGGCCCACGCCTTCTTGATCCGCGGCCCTCAATCGATCGGTCCATGGATGGCTCCGGTTGAGCTGACGGAATATCCCAAAAATTGGTTGGGTCCTGAACCAGGATTGTTGAGCGGATACGTCCCCAAAGCGGCAGATAGCTGGTTTGGGAGAACAATACGTCGATCTTCATACGCCTGAGCCATGACGGCAGCACGAACAAGTACCACAGGCTACCGAAGAGATAGTTATGCTCCGCCCATTCGAACTGATGCCGATGCACGCTCTTGTGCGCGATGCAGGGAAAATCCGGCAACGCGCCGTTAGCAATAACGTGATACTCGTACTCTGGCTTAAGACGGACAAATTGCGCCATCAGCTTCTCGAAAGCCACGATGCCGCCGCCCTCCTTAACGGAAATCGCGTTGATTGCAATTCTCATCTGTGGTCCCTTACTGTAGGCACCTTTCAAAATTACCTGACTCTTTCAGTCCATCGCAAAGGCAAAAGAGGTAGGCATCCTCGCTGGCCCCCACACGCCTGAGGGAGTTCGCGCTGGGCGTTTGCATTCGATTCGTAACGACTCATAGCGCAGCCATGCTTCCAAAGCGACTCGATCTGCTCCGCCTACTTCCACACAGCATGTCCTTACGCCCATGATCAGATCGAGTCCTGGTTCAGGTCCTTGGTGCGCAGCGCGCCGAGCAGGGCCAGCTTCACCTCGCCCCAACACTGCGCCAAACGAACATCGAATTGTACTTTTCCCCTGTCTGCGAATCGGTCATACTCAGAGCGGCTTTGGAATTGAAGCCATTAAAGCTCCCGCCAATGCACTCAAGTACCAGTTACGAGACTCTTGCGCCCTAGTTATAATAGAATCCGCGAGGAATCCTACTGCCTACCCTTGTCGGCGATCCAATCACACAAGCTTGTTCCGTCGCGAGGAATTCTCGATATAGGCCCACCGCGCGATGAGCCGTCGACGCGTAAAAGCACTTCATTGTACTTGCGGGCGATGATTTTTCGTTCGAATTGTTCCTCTGCGAGTCGCCGAGCTCGGAGACCCTTGAGGCGCAGGTCATCCGGATCAAGAGACGCTCGCTTGATCGTTTCTGCCAATCCTTCTGCATCTCCGGGAGAAACTACGAAGCCGACCGAATGGTCCCGAGCCAAACGCGCCGCTTCCGCAGCATCATCCATTATCGCCACGTACGGTCGCCCAACTGCGAGAATTCCATAGACCTTGCTCGGCACAATAGCCCCTGTAGCTGCTCTCAAGAGTGGAATCAGATGAAGATCGGCCGCGCTAAGCGATTCGGCCAGTCGAGATTTTGGTTGATAAGGGCAAAATTCGACGTTTGCAAGCCCTAAAAGATGTGTTCGCTCCTTCAACCAGTTCTTTCGCGCTCCTTCGCCTACCAAAAGAAAGAGAATTCGTTTATCTTGGCGCAGCCTATCGGCCGCTTCAAGAACCGTCTCCAGCTGCTGCGATAGGCCCAGGTTGCCTGAGTACATGACGATGAACCTGTCACCCCATTGCTCTCGAAATGCATTAGGCTCCACAGGGCGCATCTTCTGACAATCAACAGGATTCGCCACGACTACCACCTTTGCAGGTGGCACGCCCTTGCTGAGCACTCGGCGATGCATGTCCTCTCCCAGCACAATCACTTGATCGGCTGATGCATAGGCGACGTCGTTGGCCCACTTCAACAAACCGAGCAGAAAGCTGCTTTTAATCCCTCCATTAGCTTCTGCTACATCGGGGTACAGGTCTCTGACGTTATATACAAAGGAGCATCTTCGACATCTTTTCAGGATCGCTCCCAGAATCCCCAGCAATGGGGGATCCGTCGCCGCTATGATGATGTCAAACTTCGGACCGAATAGCGCCGCCATCGCCGCCAGGGCAAAATAAGTTCCGAGGTTGATCACCCGTAGCCCCAAGCGACGCTTTGGAAACCGCGTACCCCAAGTTCGAATTATTGTAATCTTTCCGAACTGATCCCTTTTCCACAGGCCGCGGAACGGAGCGGCAACATGGTAAGAGGGACCCGAAATAAACGTGATCTCGTGCTCCTCGCACAACTCCTCGCATAGCTCTGTCAGATTTTGGCCGGTTGCTTCCAGATCCGGCCAGAATGATCGGTTAAGAAACAATAGGCGCATGACGTAACTACAGTTGCCCCGAGCTCAAGCCATCATCCGCCGTATAGCGCCTCATGGCCACTGATATAGGTTCTCCGACTTTTCTCCGCTTCGGCCCACCATGACAAAGTTATATAAAAACGTTAGCTGAGAATCAAAAGGTCCATAACTCGGCTTAAATGGAATGTTCTACTTTTCATGGCTGCAGTTTTCCAAAATCACTTATCTTAGCTGGCGCTTTCCAGGATCCCCCTTCGCTCATGTAGATGTTACCGGTGAGAAACGTTACGTGGCGAGTAAAGAGTGCGGCTAGACTTATATCGAAGAGGCTCAGTTACCGCATCAAGCTATGGTTGTTTAAGACGCCGAAGAGCAACGTTTATTTTGGCCATGGGCCTCGATCACCCTTTTCAAGGCGGTGTGAGTCGCTGTCGAGGTGCTGCGTCGAGAATTCGAACAGCTCGGAGTCCTCCAAACCCTCCATCTGGTGGACCAAACCGACTGGTACATCCATACACTCGCCCGGATGCAACTCGAACTCCTCGACTTCATGGTGGCTTTGGGATTCTTTCACCCGGATCTTTAGATGGCCAATACGGAGATAAAAGGACTCGGTCTTGAGCTGGTGAAAATGCAAAGAGCATTTGCTACCCTTTTTTATCTCCAAAATCTTTCCGCAGTAGAAGGGACCGTTGGCAATCCATACTTCGCGTCCCCATACCTTCGGTTCAATGTGGACCGGCGCCCGCGCCCGCGTCATGATGTTCTTCTCACTTTATGCATAGATATATACCACGGTATGGTATCATTACGTTTCAGATGCTAAGCAAACTCCCGGTACAAGGGACTTATTATACCTATTAGGCGGAGCCCACCGCGCGCTGGTCGGCAAGACGGCTCCGCACTTGATCTTCAATCCACAGATAGGTATGCGCAAGACCTTCTTCCAATGATATTTGGGGCTCCCACTTGAGGACCGCCCGTAGACGCGTGTTGTCCGAGTTGCGGCCGCGTACACCCTGCGGACCGGAAATGTGCTTCTTCGTAATCGAGATTCCTGCGATGCCGGCTACCATGTCTGCAAGTTCATCGATGCTCACTATACGATCCTGTCCTAGATTCAGAGGATCCGCATAGTCCGAGCCGGCCAGTCTGAAGATTCCTTCGACGCAATCGTTCACGTAGCAGAACGATCTTGTCTGCTTTCCGTCTCCCCAGATCTCTATCTCGTGATCGCCCGTCAATTTTGCAAAGGCAACTTTGCGGCACATCGCTGCCGGCGCCTTTTCACGACCTCCTTCCCAGGTACCAAATGGGCCAAATATGTTATGAAAGCGTGCGATCCTAGTCTCGATGCCAAAATCCCCACGGTAGTGTAGGCAGAGGCGTTCCGTGATCAGCTTCTCCCAACCGTATGCGTCCTGTGGTTGCGCCGGATAGGCATCCTCTTCCTTAAGCGGGGTGACCTCGATTTCCGTTTGCCGATATTCAGGATACACGCACGCCGAAGAGGCATATAGATAGCGCTTTACGCGGTTCGTGCGAGCCGCGTCAAGCGTATGAAAGCTGATCAGGGCATTGTTGCTCAGAATGCGCGCGTGATTGGACGAGATAAAGCCCATACCCCCCATGTCAGCCGCCAAGGCGTAAACTTCCTCAACTCCATCGGTCGCCTCCAGGCAATTCTCCAGTCGTCTTAGATCAAGATCCAGAAACTCGTCTGCGTTACTGGAATTGAACTCGGGCCTCTTCAAATCTACACCGCGCACCCAGTAGCCACACTGCTTCAGATATGTGACCAAATGGTGGCCGATAAAACCGCCTGCACCCGTAACAGTTACCTTGACCATCTCATCATCCTCTCGTAGGTAGTCTTCGTGCCATCGCGACGCGCACTGATTCAGTTCAGAGGCGTTCATCTAACCATCAGATTACGCATCAGAAAAGGAGCCACCGTGAATGTAACAAGCAATCTACCGCCTTTATATGTTCGCAAACAAGCTTGTATCACCACTTGGTCGACTTTCTGATCGTCGAAGCCAACGGCACGGCCGAGCGACGCACCGCGATCGAAATGGTTGATCAAAGCCTGCCGGGGACCAACCGCATCACTTTGGGCGCGGACAAGGCTTATGATACCGCCGATTTCGTCGCGACTTGCCGGGCGCTGAAGGTGACCCCACATGTCGCGGCCAATGACCGCCGTCCGGGCGGCTCGGCGCTGGACCGACGAACGCTGCGGCACTCGGGCTACGTCATCAGCCAGCAAAAGCGCAAGCGGGTCGAAGAATTTTTCGGCTCGATTAAGACCGTGGCTAAATTCCGGTGCACCCGTTATCGGGGGCGCGAACTCACCCAGTTGGCAGCGTACATGGTCGGTGCCGCCTATAATCTGCTGCGCATAGCGAAGCTGACTATGGCGGCTGCATGACCAGCGATCTGCAAAACCATCCGCCGGCCCCAAAGGTGGGCATGATCCGTGACCATCACAACTCGCGCTACCGCCTCTCCTGCTTTGTCGGACCACGGCCAACCGCGCACTGGCGCGAGTCTTCAGCCCTCGAAACCGAAGATCCCTCACTAAGCTGAAAAAATGACCGTCCATTTTCGCTAACTAACTATTCAACCAGGTTTCTCAACAGACTGCTATTAATCCGTTGCGATTCTCCATCAGCGCGTTGCCCGAGTAGCACAGCTTGGCTTCCTTGCCCGCACCCTTGCGCGCCAAGCGGGCTTCGGGGTCAGTGGTCGACTCATGGGTCGCGTTGGAGCGTCGCTCCCCGTGAAAGTTGACGGTCGGATTGCCGGGGGTCATCAGGCGGGTTATCGCTGCTCCCGTCTTTGGGCTTGAAAATCTTGAGCGAGGCCCAAGCCTCGATCAGCGTTCCGTCCACCGTAAAATGGTCGTCGCTCATCAGCCCAGGTCCTGCGCATGCTCCACGATCCTGGCGAAGAACTCCGGCGCCACATCATCTTCAACAATCGCGCCCGGTGACGCGAGAAACTGCTGTGATCGAAACTCGGCTCATCCAGACCCATATCCAAAAACCAGCGGAACAGCAGGTTGTAGTCCAGTTGCTCGCAAAACAGCCGCTCGCTGCGCACCGTGTAAAACCCCATCAGCAGCGACGCCTTGAGCAGTCGTTCGGGCGGAATCGAAGGCCGGCCGGTGCTGCTGTACATTTTCTCGAAGGTCGGCGACAAATCCTTCAGCACCGCATCCGCCAGGGGCTTGATGTGCCGCAGCGGATGGTCGCCTCTCACCCGCTGTTCGGGAGTCACCAAAGTCAGCATCCCAATCTGCCGTTCCGCCTCACCAGGCATCCTCGCTACTCCTCAGCCTCAACTTCAACACAACCATATACTACTTACCTATCATATATTTTGCAAACCTACTCGGCGGGTAGACTGAGTAAACCCGGGAGTTTTTCAGCAGCCTTGTATGTAGCAGATGTAGTAGAGTCATCAACGGACGAGGCGCGGCAGGCCGGTGCATCCTTGGGAAAGGAGACCCGTCTAGCAGCGAAGGTCGCCGCGCCCCCACCACGCTCAAGCCCGAACGGTTGTAAGGGAAGAACATCCCGGATCGCAAGGCTGGGCAAGCAGCGTGAGGAGGTACGGTGATGGCGGAGGTGAAACGGTTTGTCGGAATCGATGTATCCAAGGCGCAGTTGGACGTTGCCCTCGGTGCCAATGAGGGCACCTTCTCGATTGCCAACGATGAGCATGGAATCCGAGAGCTCCTGAAGCGGCTCACCCCTGGAGCCGACCTGGTAATCCTCGAAGCCACCGGCGGTCTGGACGTGCCAGTGGCCGGCGCGCTGGCGGCCGCTGGAATTGCGGTCGCGGTGGTCAATCCCAGACAGGTCAGAGAGTTTGCCCGCGCGACCGGACGGCTGGCCAAGACTGACCGGCTCGATGCCCAAGTGCTGGCCCGCTTTAGCGAGGCGGTTAAACCTCCGGTCAGGCCGCTGAAGGATGAGCAAGCCCAGGCGCTGGCAGCGTTGGTGATGCGGCGCAGCCAGTTGGTTGCCATGCTGACGGCCGAGAAGAATCGCCGCGCCAACGCTGCGAGGGTTATCCGCCGCAGCATCGATGAGCACATCCGTTGGCTGGAAAAGCGGTTGTCGGGCTTCGATGACGAACTGTCGGATTTGATCCGCGCAACCCCAATCTGGCGCGAGCGCGACGAGTTGCTCAGGTCGGTGCCTGGGGTTGGAACCGTGCTGTCGGTCACTTTGCTTGCTCATCTGCCGGAGTTGGGAACCCTGACCCGCAAACAGATTGCTGCTCTCGCTGGTCTGGCCCCTTTTAATCGTGACAGCGGAACCTTGCGCGGCAGCCGTTGCATCTGGGGTGGCCGCGCCCAGGTCAGACGCGTACTCTACATGGCCACGGTCGCCGCCGTCCGCGCCAACCCCAATATCAGATCCTTCTACACGGTTCTTCGTCAACGCGGTAAGCATCCAAAACCTGCGCTCACTGCCTGTATGCGCAAATTACTTGTTATCCTTAATGCTGTCCTGCGGACCAATACCCCTTGGCAAACCCCAAGCCCGCAGCTTCCATCTCTACTTTTTCTCCCCTACCGGGCGCGGTTACTCAACACGGTTGCTGCTAGACGGGGATGAGCAATATACCTGTTTGCCACGCGAATGGATCGCTCAGCCAGATTCAGTCCGATTCTCAATTTTCTTTGAAGGCTCATCGCGTAGATTGCGTTCCCCGCGCCGCACCATCGGCGCAGGGCCGACGATTGCCCACGCCGGCACTTCGCCCAGGACAACACTACCAAGCGCGACTACTGCTCCACGACCGACCATGACTCCCGGACCAAGCACTGCTCGCGCGCCGACCCACACGTTCTGATCGATAGTGATTTCCTGCGTCCTCAATGGTAGATCGAGCCGCGTCCAATCGTGATTACCGGCGCAGACATAGACGTCTTGTGACAACCACGAGTGAGGACCAATCGTTACCATAGCGAGGTTGTCAATCCAGACACGCTCACCGATTCCCCCGAAATCACGTACTCGCAGCCGCCATGGGAACTTAATCTTGACGAAGGGTTTGATGATCACGTCTTGTCCGATCTCGGCTCCGAAGAGCCGCAGCAAAGCACATCGCCATCGAGAACCAGGAAGCCAGCTACCGACTAGGAACGCCGAACAAGCGAGCCACAACGCTTCGATCAGAAGCGGCCGCCCGCGGTCGAAGCTAGGATTGCCAATAAACCGATGGAGACCTAGCCCCGATTTCATCGACACCCTCCATTACCCTTTGGCTACCTTCGACCTTGTTTCACAGTCTCCGCGCTTGGCGCCGTCCTTTAGCGTCCTTCTATATGACTTCGACGGAAGAGCGTCAACTCTCGGCGCAGAATTCCGCAGCCGAAGATAACCTATCACCAGATCCGCACCCAATATGCCAATCTGCCCTTTGTCCTCAACAGTCCTGAAGGTCGCGGCCGCTGGATCGGTTGTCTCCTAGTCGGGCTGAACAGTGATCCATCGCCTTTTGAAATGCCTCCGCATGTATTTCAGCGCAGTTCTTGACGTCAAAGCGTTCGAGCGCGGATCTCCGGGCGTTCTCCCCAATAGTGGCTCGCAGCTGCGGATCGTAGATCAGGCGCAGGGTTGCGTGTATCAGCGCCGCCTGATCCTTGGCGGGCACGACGAGTCCGCTGATTCCGTCCTCCACTGCTTCGCGCATCGACCCCACATCCACGGCGACGACAGGGAGTTTCAGGGCCATTGCTTCTTCGATCGAAGTGGGAATTCCTTCCCAGCGTGATGTCAACCAGAAGACGTCAAAGGCTTGGGCGAGTTGCGCCACCTTATCCCGAGGATCCCTGATGATCAGATCCTTACCGACCCGCAGACCCAATCCTTCCGCTTGGCGCATTAACGCCGCGGCCATCATCTGGCGGTTCGCGCGCGTCGCTCCGAGGATAACGAAGCGCGCTTCGGGAAAGGTGCGCCGCAGCTCGGCGGCGGCACGCACGAATGCGGGATGATTTTTTTGGAAGTTCAGGCTAGCGACGGTTCCTATCACGAAATCATCTGCGGCCAAACCCAGGTCGATTCGTGCAGCCGTCCGGCTGCGTTCATCGGGCGCGAAAAGATTGAGGTCAACCGGCGGAAAAAACGTTACCAGCCGGTCGCCAAAGCTCATCGCGCCGGGGTGAGCACGCGCCACCGCCATTCCGGTACTCATCAAGACATCAGCCAGCCTTTTCACAACAGGCATCATTGCCATCCGAAAAGCCACGGGATAACCGACATCGAGGATCTGACTGACTACTGGTTTCCCTTCCAGCTTACCCGCAATTGCACCCTGCAGATTGCCGAACCCGTTAATTTGTACCAAGTCAATTGCGCGCTCCCGAATCACCCTACGGATCGCAGTAGCTTCTCGTGACAAGCCCATGAAGTATTTCACATGGGTCGCGGGGTTCAAGGTGAGACGGGGCCGACCCAGAGGAATCTGAACGATCTCAATGCCCGCCGCGGCCAACCGTTGGGCCGCATCGCCGGGTTCTATGGGCAGCAGGACCGTAGTGTGGATGCCTCTTGCCGCCAGCAGTGGAATCACTCGCATGTTGCGATTGTGAGGGCCGCCGAAACCGTTGTAATGAAGCACGGAAAGTACTCCATCAACTCTCTCTCCGCATCAACTGTCAGTCCTCATCATCCGCACCTCATGTTATTGCGAGCGTGAAACACGCTGACTCGTCTGAACTACCATCCGCACGTTAATAGCTGCTCAAGGATATCTCAATTTTCCAGGCATCGTGGTGGTCATTTGTTTCCGGGTGGATCAAGCCGCCTCCACGTGAGCGCTCTTCAAAGTTTCTTTGGGAGCTTTGCCCCAGGCCACGTAGTCAACAGCCGCGCCCAGCTTGGCTGAATCAATTACACGCCAGCAATCGATGACTGTCTTACGAGCGTCACCGCGGTACTCCTCGATCGCTTGCCGATATTCCACGTCGTGGTTCCCGATGACCACGACCGCGCTCTTTTCCACGCACTCGCGAGCCGATCTTGCATATTCGATACACTCGCCAAACGCCTCCATCATATTATCAATCGCCAGTGAATCAAAGACCACCATCTTAAGCCCTTTCTGAAGTAGCGCCTCAACCAGACTAACCGTATGCGACTCGGCAATTACCGGCGTCCGAGACTTGAATGAGAGACCGAGGATTCCAACTTTCGAATCAGGAACGCGCTCGGCTGCGCTAAGCACCAATTGCGCCAAGTGCTTATGCTGAAACGCGTTGATCGATTCCGCCGCACGAACCAGCGCCGCCTCATAATCATACTGCTGACCAAGCGCAAGGAACGCCCTCGTATCTCTGGGAAAACAGGGGCCACCATAAGCTGGCCCCCCACGCAGGTAATATGGGGAGATACGCCGGTCCACTCCGATTGCGGCCGTGATCGTGTCGACGTCCGCGCCAGGCACTTTCTCACAGATATTTGCTAGCATGTTGGCGAAGCTGATTTTTACAGTAATGAACGCATTGAGGCTGACCTTTGCAATTTCGGCGCTATTCAGTGACATTCGGGCGATTCGCGGATTGCCCCGGCAGACCCCACGATGGATCCGCTCAACGCGCTCGCCAGCCTCGCAACTGCTCTCTCCGATAATCACCAACTCAGGTTCCCGGAACCCCTTAATCACTTCCCCGAGCGCTACAAAGTCGGGATCGAAGCACAACCCAAACCCTTCGTCCAGCCGGCGTCCGGAATGCCTCTCGATCAGCGGAATGAACGAACCGACCGTCGATCCGGGCATGACTGTGCTGCTGATCACAAAAACGTGATAACCTTTGACTGACTGCTTTAGAGCTGCCGCAAGGGAAACCAGCGCCGACTCTACATGGCGGTTGGAGAACGAACCATCGTCATTGCTGGGTGTATTAACAAGCACAAATGTCACATCGGTCTCATCAATTGCCTTTTGATGAGAAGGGCTGGCGCTCAGGCCTTTTCCGCCTACCGCTGTGAGCAATTCCCGAAGTCCGGGCTCCTTAAGCGGAGACCGTCCGGCGTTGACTAAAGACACGGTCTCTTCATTGGTATCAACACCGATTGTTTGGACTCCTGCTTCAGCAAGAACTGCGGCAAAGCACAGCCCCAGTTTGCCCAACCCGACCACCGATACACGCTCCGTCATGCTTCCATCTCCTGAATGCCATATGCCATGGTCCTGTGCCCGATACCAAAGGCACCACACCCGTCAACTCCTCGATTTGCAAAACTCCGCGATCACGGTCATCGCGACAGAGGGATGAGCCCTCCAGGGAGCCAACAGATGTGGCGCGGTATGGTATCGAATTCGCTTGGAGTTTAATCCACGCTCCGTAAGGAATTGCTCGATCTCTCCGACCGCAAATTGGTGTCTTTGAAATTTGAGGTAACTGTCAGAAGCCGTAAGATGCTGAAATATTCCCCATGGCCGAAATAGGAATGGGTATTTGTAAACGAACCGCTCAACTTTTCGCAGCATGCTGGAGCGGTTCGGAAACGATAGGATCATCACGCCTCCCGGCTCCGTTCGATCAACCAGCCGCGTCAGCAGGTCCTTTGGGCGGGCAAGATATTCAATTACCCCCAAGCAGATAATTCCGTTATAAGTTTGTTTCAGATATTCCCCCTGGAAATCTTCGTCGAGTTGCTCCAAAGTGAAGCGCTCTGCCGGCACAGCATCGGCTTGCAGGGTCCGTCGCGCGGAAGCCAGCATACCCGCCGACACGTCCACGCCGGTGACCGTGTGGCCCATCTGCACCAACCGCCCGAGCAGCACGCCACTGCCACATCCATAGTCTAATAATCTCAACCCCAAGGGTTGATCTCTTATCCATTCCAACACGGTCTCAAGACGCTCGCGAAAGTGACTTCCGCGGCTGTACTTCTCGGTCCATTCCGACGCCTGCCGATCGAAGTACCTGACGGTGGCGGAAGCCGCTTCTTCGCGCGGATTAACCTCCATCCTTACAGCTCCGCCGCCTTTGCAATCACTACAGACCCACCGTCCTTAATGAGAGAGGCATCAACCTTCACTCGCTCCGTTCTTGTCGAATTGATTCGACGACGTGACGTGGATGCCACATTCCTTCTTGTCGCTCTTTTCCCACGCCCATCGCCCTGCCCGAATGTCCTCGCCGGGATTGGTGGCGCGAGTGCACGGAGCGCATCCGATACTGCGATACCCGCGATCATGCAGTGCATTATACGCGAGCTTGTGCCCGCCGATATAATCCCAGACCTCCTGTTCGGACCAGTCAGCAAGCGGATTAACCTTAATGATTCCTCTATGGGCGCTGTCTATTTCAATTTTTGCAACCGCGTGCCTGGTTACTGTTTGAATCCGCCGTAGGCCGGTGATCCAGGCGGATAGCCCCTCTAGCGCACGAAGCATTGGACGTACCTTTCTCACCTCGCAACATAATTCGCGCAACTCGACGCTCTGATAAAAGAGGTTGATTCCGTGCTCCCGCACTATACGGTGTACATCGGCCGGATCGGGTGCGTAAACGTCAATACTGATCCTGTAGCGCTGCTCGCATTGATGCATTAGTTCGTGCGTTTCTTGATGGAGCCGTCCGGTATCAAGGGTAAAGAGTTTAAACGGCCGCCCAATCAGGGAAAGCATGTGCAGCAGGACTATCCCCTCTGGGCCAAACGCCGAGCAGATCGCAATCTTCTCTGTGAAGGTCTCGATTCCCCACCTCAGCACCTCCATCGGCGATGCTTGTTGGAAGGCGTGATTGAGTTCATCAACTTCGGCTATCGTATAAGTCTCAGGCATCAGATCCTCCTTTCTCGGAAAGCACCCAGCGGTGCATATGACAAAATGTCACACGTTTAACAAAGCGTGCGTTGGAGATCTGTGCCGCAACGCCAGGGCACCATGAACGAATGTCGCATGGCACTTTTGTGAGCTGAGGTAGTTACCGTTCCGACTGCAAATTCCACTGGGCTGATTCGCTATTGAAGACGGGCCGCTTTTCCGAACGCCAGTCGTGCGTTAAAAGCTGTGACGCCAACCCAGGAAAAAATAAAGACGCTGTGGCCCAAGATCATCCCGCGCCCGGGATGCGGCCCAGGGCCGATTTAAAGCCGGTGGTCATTAGTCCGACCGTACTAGCGCCATCGCCAACACTGATCACCACCGGCTAGACCCGAAGTCGAGGAGCTTCGTAAATAGCGCAATGCCTTCGCCAGAGTAACGCGGTGCTGGCCCGAGAATCTCTTCCACCATTGCCACCGCGGCTTCGACCTCCGCGCGCCCCTCGGCCAGGGTCACGCATCCGTTAACCGCTAGGCCGTTGCGGTTTTCCATCAGCACGTGGCCCGCAAAGCTAAGCTTGGCCTCCTTGCCCGCCCCTTTTTTTGCCAAACGTGCTTCGGGGTCAGTGGTAGATTGATGGGTGGCGTTGCTGCGCTGCTCGCCGTGGAAGTCAAAGCTGGGATTGCCGGGGTCATCGGGTGGCCGCTGGTCAGAGCCGTCCTTGCGCTTGAAGCTCTTGTGGCTGGCCCACGCCTCAATCAGAGTACCGTCAACGTGAAGTGCTCGTGGGAGAGCAGGTGCGGCTGCTGGCCTGGGCCAAGCACCTCAGCAAACAACGTATTGTGCAACACTCGGCGACCAACAACCGCTCGCGGTTCTTCGTAAACACCGTCACGTCCCACACCGGTTCGTCCATGTTGAGTCCGACAAACCAGCGAATATGTTGACGAAATGGTACAAGAATCAAAGTTGGTGGAGCGGCAGACCGGTGCACCCTTGGGAGCAAGATCCCGTCTAGCAGCGAGGGTCGCCGTTCCACCGATTGCGCCAAGCCCGAACGGTTGTAAGGGAGAAAGATCTCGAATTGCAAGGCGGGGCAAGCAGCGCTGAGGAGGTTGGAGAATGGATGAGGTGAAACGGTACGTCGGGATCGATATTGCCAAAGCGCAATTGGACGTGTTTATCCGGCCAACTGGCGAACGTCTTTCGGTCGCCAATGACGAACTCGGAATCCGTCGATTGCTGGAGCAGCTTGGACCGTCGGACTTTGTGATTCTCGAAGCGACCGGCGGCCTGGAGGTGCCCGTTGCCGGCGGGCTGGCGGTTGGCGGAGCCGCGGTCGCAGTAGTCAATCCTCGGCAGGTGCGTGACTTTGCTCGGGCGACCGGACGGTTGGCAAAGACCGATCGGCTCGATGCCGAAGTATTGGCACAGTTTGGGGAGGTTGTCCGGCCCACGCCGCGGCGATTACCGGATGCGCAGACACAGGCATTTGAAGCGTTGCTCACGCGGCGGCGCCAGTTGGTCGAGATGCTAACCGCCGAGAAGAACCGGCGAACCCGCGCCCCAAAAGTTTTATACCGCAGCATGGATGAGCACATCCGCTGGTTGGAGAAGCGGCTGGGCGGCCTCGATGATGAACTCGGTACCATGATTCGTGACACTCCCATCTGGCGCAAACGTGATGAGTTGCTGCGATCCGTACCTGGCGTCGGCACCGTGTTGTCGAGGACCCTGCTCGCCCACTTGCCCGAACTGGGGGAACTCAATCGCAAGCAGATCGCCGCTCTGGCAGGCTTGGCACCGTTTAACCGTGACAGTGGTACCTTGCGCGGCAGTCGTTGCATCTGGGGCGGACGCGCCGAAGTAAGGCGTGTACTGTACATGGCGACGGTAGCGGGAGTCCGCAGCAATACAGCCATTAGAACCTTCTATTTGCAGCTGCGTGCCAGAGGCAAGCATGCCAAACCGGCTCTTACCGCCTGCATGCGCAAGCTGCTCGTCATCCTCAATGCCATGCTTCGCAGCAACACCCATTGGCAAACACCCATGCTGCTATGTCACCCTCAACTATTTCTCCCCTTGCGGGCGGGTATCTAACAGGTTGTGCTAGGCCTCTCAGCGCTCTGCGGATTGTCCAAATCTCACCGGATCAAGTCATCTTTGCGCTCGCCAAATCAGAGCGCAGATTGGGCAGCCCTCACTCTGACCGGACCGGCAAAATACTGGCATCAACCCCGGTGAATCGGTATTGCAGAAGAGGTCAGGGTATCTAAGCGACTCCACTCCACTGTCACGCTCCATCCGGTATCCCTTTTGGGGGCATCTGGGAGTGCATTGTGTCGATTGATCGTGCCTTCAGAATCCGAGCAGCGCGCGAGTTTGATTTGGAGGACGCCCGAAGTCGTATGGCGAGCCACCCCTAAAACTACTATGAGTCGCTCGTTGCTTTCGCCAGCACCTGGCGATCCAGGGTCTTGAACCATTCGAAGGTTTGTTTGAGTCCCTCGCGCAGCGCGACGCTCGGGTTAAAGCCCAGTACCTGGTAGGCCCGGTCGAAGGCCGCAAAATTGCGCTCCAGTTCTCCTGTACGTTTGGCCTCCACATGGATTGGATGGTCAGGACTTCCGGCGACCTCCATCATCATCCTGGCGAGGTCGATGATCCGGGTCTCCGCGCCAGTGGCCAGATGGAGCACCGTAGCTCCGGAGGTCGGTTTATCAAGGGCGGCCCGGATTCCGGCGCAGACGTCGTCAACATGGATGAAGTCGCGGGTCGCGCTGCCATCCCCGAAAATCACGATCGGCTCACCCAACAAGAGCGCCTTGGAGAAATTGGTAACCGCGCCCCTTTTGTGCGCGCTGTGCGGTCCATAAACATTCGCAAATCGCAGCGCCACCACACTCAGACCGAACGACCCGGCAAACGCATGGCAGTACGCCTCGCCACACAGCTTACTGGCGCCGTATGGTGAAGTCGGTTTGGGCAGAGAATCCTCATTGACCGGCGGTTCGGCCGCCCCTATGACTGCACCGCCCGAGGAGGCAAACACCACCTTGGCCTTGCGCCGTGCCGCGGCTTGAAGAACCGTGAGCGTGCCGCGCACGTTGTTCTCAAAGTTCTCATCGGGGCGCGCGACCGATTCAACAACCGAACCATAGGCCGCTAGATGGACTACGGCTTGCACACGTTCCATCGCGCGTCCGACTGTGATGGTATCGCGGACATCTCCTTCGATGATTTCATGAGCCAAGTTACCAGGACGCGCCGCGCCCGCCCGCGATAGGTTGTCAAGCACGGTCACGCGAACACCCGCCGCCTTGAGGCTGTGGCATAGGTTGGTCCCGATAAAACCGCAACCGCCGGTCACCAGAATGGAGTCGAACAACTTACTCTCTCCCCGCCGCGTCCGCCCGGTGACCGTTGCCCGGCACTGCTTCGCTTAGCCGGTATCCAGTGGGATTATGAATCTCTTTCCATTTGACGAATGGCATGATGGTGTCTTTGCGGACCCGGTAGGAATAATGCTCCAGTTTGTCGATTACAGAATCAATTAGCACATCAGATAGTTTATGGGGCTTCAGCCCGAGGTCCACCAGCTTGGTATGTTTCGCGTTGTAGTAATGCTCCTCCAACTCCACCCGCGGCATGTCAGTGTGAACGATTTCGGCCTTAATGCCCTTTTTTGCCGCCGCCATTTGAACGAGCTGCGCCAATTCAAGCACCCTGAACTGCTCGGTGAATTGGTTAAAGACCCGGAACTCGCCTGGACTTGGCGGGATTAAGCAGGGACAATTCGACGCACCGCATAGTATCGCGGATATCAAGAAGCCACGCGTTTGCCCGCCTTTGCCGTAGACGGTTAAAGGATGTCCGATAATGGCTTCCACGCAGTACCGATTGAGAACCGTGCCCCAAATCCCGTCATAGTCGAAACGGGTGGCGAGCCGATCGTCCATCTTGATCTCGTCGGTTTCCACTCCGTAAACGACTCCCTGGTTGAGGTCGGTCGCGCGCAAACCCCAAATCTTGCACCCGAACATGATATTGTGGGAGTCATGAACTTTCGACAGATGATAAAATGACCCGGGTTGCTTGGGGTACGGAAGCGTGTCCTTGCGTCCGTTGTGTGTGATCTCCAGATAGCCTTCTTCAATATCGATGTTCGGGGTGCCGTACTCACCCATCGTTCCGAGCTTCACTAGGTGGCAATCCGGGTTAAGATCCCTAATGGCGTAAATAATGTTCAGCGTGCCGACCACGTTGTTAATCTGGGTAAAGATCGCGTGCTTACGATCGATCATTGAATAGGGTGCGCAACGCTGCTCTCCATAATGTACGATTCCGTCGGGCTTGAATTCTCCGACGGCGCTGCCGGTGAAATCGTAATCGGTGATATCGCCGACGTAGATTTTGATGTCTTTACCGCTCATCTCGTTCCATGCCGCCACCCGCTCATGGAGGGAACACACGGGGATCAGGCTCGACGTGCCGCATTCCAGATCCCATGTGCGGCGCGCAAAGTTATCCAGCACCGCGACGTCGTGGCCGCGCTTGGATAAGTACATCGCCTGCGGCCAGCCGAGGTACCCGTCACCACCAACGATTAGTACTCGCATCTATAACCTCCCCTCAAATTCTATTCGTCTGGTTTTCATTCTGAGCTTTCAATTGTCTAGACGCAGTCACATCCAGCCGTCAAGGAATAGCAAGAGCGCGAGATGTGTCCCTAAACTCTCAATTAGCGAGGGACATTATTCTGCAAGCGCGGCTTTGGCCGCACTAGCGACTTGAGCGGCGAACAGCGCGGGGCTCCAACGAGAAATAATCTCGGTGGATGCGCTCCCCATCGCGGCGCGAGCCTCCTCGGGTATGCTCGACATCTACGTTCAACAAATCGGCGAGACCATCGACGGAACCTGGGTTGAAGGTAAAGCCGTTTTTTGCGTCAACCACCAAATCGGTGGCACAGCCGCAGCGTCGTGACGCTAGGACCGGCAATCCGCTCGCCATCGCCTCGTTCACGACCAAACCCCAAGGCTCCAGAACGCTGGGCAGGATGAAGCAGCTGGCAAATGTATAATAGAGCGGAAGCTCGGTGGATTGCTTGAAACCGGCCCAGATTACGTCGGTCAGACCCTCAGCTTGAGCGATTTGATGAAGTTCCTCGCGCAGCGGACCGTCTCCCACCATGACCAAGCGCCACCCGTCGGGAAACGTCAGGCGATAGCGCGCGTAGGCTCGGAGAAGAAACGGTAGATTTTTTTCCGGTGCAAAGCGGCCCACGTAGAGAAAATAATCCGGCGGCAGTATCGCTTCCTCCCGCAGGCGTTGTGCGTCACCCGCGCGCAGTTCCGCGGAAGCGCTGGCGAAGAAATCATTGTCGACCACGTTGTAGCGGTCCCAGATGCGGCGCTCGTCAACTCCCAACGCGGCCATGTATGAACGATGGGGCTGGCCGCCGACTACCGCGGCCTGCACATAGCGGCGAACCCACCAGCGCTTGATGATTTCGAACCACCATCGGCGCCGATGGTCCCAGGCGGTGCTCTCGGAGAGCAGGATGACCCCGCAACCGTTTTTTCTGGCCCATTGCGCCGCTTTGCGCATCGGCGCTTCGCTGTAGCCAGCCAGTATTAATAGGCGCGGATTTAATTCCCTAAGTACAGCCACCACCCTGCGGCTCAATTCCGCACGCGAGCAATCATCATACTTACCCTCGGACACGGTGATAAGCCGCTCTCCCAAAAAGGACTTCTCGGCTTGCCAAGGATATTTGTTCTGGGCCGGCGCGAGTTCGATGAAATAGGGATCAAGCCTCGGTTGACCGATCAATGCTCGCGCTCTGGCTAAGTGGTAGGGACCGTAGTTGACGAAAATGACGGTCACGCGGGTCGCGCCAAAACTTGACGCGAGCGGCGCGCTAACCATTGACTGCTGCCGGCCGCCCGCTTCGACGCTCAGGCTTTGAGTTGGCACGGGGTCGCCTGAAACCGCCCTTGTTAGTACTCGTCCTGCCCCTTTCCGATTTGATAACACTGGCCTCGCGCTAAAGACTTGCTCTTAGGCCCAAGAGCTTGGACCGAGCCTCTGACTAGATTCAAACAAACGAAAGTCCCGCTTGTCGTGAATGCTCAAAGACTGTAACTAGGATATCTTACACACGCAACCATCTCCAGCCTCCTCAGTTGCAAAATTCGTCCACCGGCCTTCGGATCCGGGCTCAAGACGCAATATTTATTCAATAATGGGCGACGAAAGACAGTTGTGTGGCGACAAGTGCACGAACCCGCTCGCCTCGTTGACGCCCAACACGGCTTCAAGGGTCCCTGCCCGTTCGCGAATCATGGCTTGTCCAGATGCGAACAGCCTCTGGGAAACAGTCCGCGCTGGTCTCGGCTGCGGTCATTTTTTCAGCTTGGTGAGGAAGCTTGGGTTTCGAGGGCTGAAAACTCGTACCAGTGCGCGGTTGGCAGTAGTCCGACAAAGCAGGAGAGGTGGTGGCGCGAGTTGTGATATTCGCAGAGCATGCCCAGCTTTGGGGCCGGCGGACGGTTTTGTAGATCGTTGGTCATGCAGCCGCCACAGTCAGCTCGCGACGCGCATCAAATTATAGGCGGCGCCGACCAGGTAGGCTGCCAACTGGGTAAACTCGCGGCCTCGATAGCGGGTGCGCCGGAAGTTGGCCACGGTCTTAATCCAGCCGAAGATCTCCTCGACCCGCTTGCGCTTTTGCTGGCTGATGACGTGGCCCGAGTGCCGCAGCGTTCGTCGGTCAAGCGCCGAGCCGCCCGGGCGGCGGTCATTAGCCGCGACATGTGGGGTCACTTTCAGCACCCGGCAAGTCGAGTCGAAATCGGCGGTATCATAAGCCTTGTCCGCGCCCACAGTGATGCGGCTGGTCCCCGGCAGGTTTTGGTCAACCATTTCGATCGCGGTGCGTCGCTCGGCCGTCCCGTTGGCTTCGACGATCTGAAAGTCGACCAGCAATCCATTGCGGTTCTCAATCAGCGCATTGCCCGAGTAGCACAGCTTGGCTTCCTTGCCCGCACCCTTGCGCGCCAGGCGGGCTTCGGCGTCAGTGGTCGACTCACGGGTCGCGTTGGAGCGTCGCTCCCCATGGAAGTTGACGGTGGGATTGCCGGGGTCATCAAGCGGGTTATCGCTGCTCCCCGCTTTGGGCTTGAAACTCTTGAGCGAGGCCGAGGCTTCGATAAGCGTTCCGTCCACCGTAAAATGGTCGTAGCTCATCAGCCCCAGGTCTTGCGGATACTCCACGATCTTGGCGAAGAACTCCCGCGCCACATCATGCTTCAACAATCGCGCCCGATTACGCGAGAAACTGCTATGGTCGAAGCTCGGCTCGTCCAGACCCATGTACAAAAACCAGCGGAACAGCAGGTCGTAGTCCAGTTGCTCGCAAAACAGCCGCTCACTGCGTACCGTGTAAAACCCCATCAGCGACGCCTTGAGCAGTCGTTCGGGCGGAATCGAAGGCCGGCCGGTGCTGCTTCATTTTATCCAGCGCCTTGATGCGCCGCAGCGGATGGTCGCCTCTCACCCGCTCGGGAGTCACCAAAGTCAGCATCCCAATCTGTCGTTCCGGACAATGGCCCCGAATGGTCTGCTCGCAAGTGCACCTCGCAATCCCTCTCGTAGCCTAAAACGTCAAAGGTCATGTCCCCACGACTATTTCCGGCGCGGCCACCAACGCTCTTTGCGGCCCTCAACGTCCTTGCCGGGAGTGTGAACTGATTGCATCTTCGAAAAGCTCGCACACCTGTGCTAATATTAGTGGGAGAACGCTAGCCTGTCATTAGCTAATCGTCATCAGCTGGCGCCCAATCGCGAAATAACGGTAGAATTGGCCGAGATGTGCACATTGTTTCCCGTCGTCTCTTAGGAAATCTCCAAAGGAAAAGCGAAATACTATGTCGACCAGCGTCCTACAGTTTTCGGACCATCCTTCGTTGCGAACCATCACTTCTCGAGTCACGGATTTTTGGCCTGAACATGCGAAGTATTTAATTTCACGATTTCGCGACAATGACGAGTTCCGGCTCGACAGAGACGAGCGAGTCGCCGCAATGGCACTTAGGCTTATTGGAAGCGATTTGGACACATTCTGTCTGGACTATCGCTGGATGTGTGAGGCATTTACCATAGAAGAGATATTCTTTCGTCGATTCGGATCTTACCGCTTGACAACATTTGCTGAGGCGAATGCTAAGATATATTCAAACGCATCCTATATGTCGCGATACGTCAACGGCATATTGATGTCGCAAATACTATGGTCTAATCATGCCGCCGCTCTCGATCTATTCCGTACGCGATATCTTCCATCTCTGCCAGAACACTTCGATCATCTCGAAGTCGGCCCCGGTCACGGCCTATTCCTCGTTTTCGCGACGACCGATCCCCGATGTGCAACGGCAACAGGCTGGGATGTGAGTACAACGAGTATTGCAGCGACCGCGATGGCACTCGATAAGCTTAGTGTCGGTCGGCGTGTGACTCTGGTGCAACAAGATATACTACATCCCTCAACACAACATGCTCAGTTCGATAGCATAATCATCAGTGAGGTTTTGGAGCATTTGGAACAGCCCCATATTGCACTGCGAACACTCTATGGGTCATTGCGCCCAAGTGGGTGTATCTTCATCAATGTACCCATCAACAGCCCAGCACCCGACCATATTTTTCTGTGGAAAACGCCGCAAGAGATCATTGATCTAATTAATAGCACCGGCTTTGCAGTGCAAGAAGCTCGCCTTTTGCCGATGACTGGCTATCGAATTGAAGATGCTCTCAAGTGGCGTCTCAGCATCTCCTGTGTGATCCTTGCCAACAAACGATGAGCCCAAAAGATTCACTTCACAGTCTGCCCTTCAACCAACCGGACCCCTTTGGAGTCGACCACAACAGAAGGGAGGCGGCGGCGGGCGTTCGCCCGTAATTCTGCAGCGAGGCGTTCCGTCCACTGAGCCATTTGGTTGCTTTTGGGATGTAAGAGATCGACGAATTCAGAATCCTTAGCTGAGCTAGATAGGTCGATGACACGGATCGACCGCTCCTCTGTGAAAGCGGCCATACGAACTCTATAGCTCACATAGGATCGGGCCCGCCGTCTCAACCACCCTTCGACAGGCTCTTCGACGAACACCAATCCCGCGCCGGAGCCGTTGATATCTGACACGAGGGAGTCGAGTTCCTGAAACTGCTCGCTACCAAAGTTATCGCCGTCGTCCTCTTCCGGCACCCACGCCTCGAGATGTTGCAAATTATTTACCTGACGCTGCTCAGGCGTCATCTGGCCATCACCCAGATGATCCCATTCCCATTCGATTTTAAGCTCGACCCACGTCAAATCATACTTCGCTCTGTACAACGCAAATACCGGCCGAAGAAAGTCGATCACCCAAGGCATTAAAGTTGGGTCAAATGTTGGTTTCAGAGCATTAGGTTTGCCTGAATATAGACCATGCCTTATCTTTTCAGCTTCATAGACGGTGTAGCCGCTGGGATAGCAGCGACTGCTCTCTCCGTAAAGGATATAGGTTGTAATGAACAGGATTGTAGTTGAGCGCATCGCCTTTTTGCCAAAACAGGATTTCAGATCCGTAAACAGTTGGCGAATTTGCGTAACGTTAGAATAATCCAATGCTAGGTTGTCGACCTCGTCGGCATTGACCGCAGCACGCAGAATCTCAGGACGATAAGACTTGGCGGCTGAACTGCCAAGTACTATGAGGCGCCTTTTCGGGGTGGCGTCGCATCGCATCGGGAGCGAATAGACTACTTCCCGGATCGGATCGCGATACAAAGTTTTCTGACCGTTCAAAGAGTCCAAGGGTTGATTCGTAGGCGTAATCGGCCACAATAGAGTAGCAGCAATCCATAGTGCCAGATAAGTTCCGATACTCCATGCGACTACTCGAGCCAGGGTTCGCAGCAGCGACACTTTAAAACCCCTTATAGATAAAGTCTGGCACGCCTTGATAATTCACTAGAATGCCAAGCAGCAGAATGTTAAGACGAATGCCAATAGAAGCCGCAGCGCTGAGTGGTGCAACACCTCGGAGCTTCGCTTCAGTCCACACTCTTGTTGTGAATTCGATCGAGAGGCGGATCAACTGAATCACGATACCTGTAGCAGCGCACAGAACGGCGAAGATGACAAACGACGGCCCGGCTAAATCTCGAAGAAGCCTCAGATACTCGGTCTTCGTCATCCAGAATGGCGCGATCACCACCGCGATGTATGTGAAAGTGAGCCCGGCGGCGAACATGCAGTACCATGATCGCTCCCCAAGCTCCGCCATCCGCCGGCCGCCCAAGTGGTGTCGAAGTAATTCCCTATAAGTGTGATTTACCGCTGCACCGACAGCGAGCAAAAAACCGCAGACAGCAAAAGGCCAATCTGGTCCGTGCCACAATCCCATCAGGAGGAAGGTCACGATGAATGCTGTCACCGTATTGAACGTCGCGAAGCGGCGATGCGGCCAGCGAACAGTTAATCGTTTGAGAGTAGGCGTAAAGACATAGGTCTTGAACCAATTGGTCATGCTCATATGCCAGCGGTTCCAGAAATCCAGGAAACTGTTGGCGCGGATCGGCCCATTGAAGTTCTCTGGCAAATCCAGCCCGCATAGGTTCGCCCATCCGATAACGATGTCTGTGTATCCCGAGAAGTTTAGATAGAGAAATGCCATCCAGATCAACGCACCCAATACGTTGCCCAATACGAAGACAAAATCGTGATTTGGGCCGAGCATCGTCGGGATTAAGCTAGCACTGGCGTTCGCCCGAAGCGTGACCCAAAGATGAGTATTCAGAACTACAGGAGCCAATACCATCGTCTTCAAGAAGCCGTTACAGATTCGGGACAGCGCTGCAATAGAATCGGCAGAGCGAACAGTGTTGATACTTGCTTCGTGATCTCTAAAACGCTGGAAGGGGCCCGACACAAGTGAGAAGCACGATAGTGTATAGTTCAGATATCGCACCAAGCTCGGTGCGCGATCGCGCTCTTGGTAAACGTCCACTAAGAGGTGAATAACTCGAAAAAGAATATATGAAAGGCCAAGAATAGCTGGGATGCTCTCGAAATGGACGTACGATGGTAGAAACCTATATTTCTTCAGGACGACGAATAAAGTCAGAGTCGAGATAATTTCAAACATGGCCGTCGACCAACCTTTCAGGTCAATGGCACGTAGCATCGCGTAGCCCCACAAGGTAAAACCAACTAGAAGCGTAGCTTCGAAGCGTCCGAGAAACAACGCCAAGAAGAGAACATTAATTACGAAGTACAGTGGGGGACTGTTCAAGCCCTTCCCTGCAACATTCGTTGCAACCACCGTCAAAACGCCAAACGCCAAGAACTGAAATGTCGAAAAGAGCATCTGGTTTCTGAAGATCTGCTAACAATCGTTCTTAACTTGAAGCCGGCTAAATACTAATCGGCACATCGAATGGCACGTAGCCCTCGATCTCAAGACGCCAAGAGTGGACGTCCCCCGCCGACGAGGTCTTGATGAAGCCGAGGTCCGCAAAGAGCTCGCGAACAAGACCATTGCGGTTCGTCGGAATGTAAGAACCGACAAGAGCTGAGATTCCCCGCCGCCGCGCTTCCTCGACAAGCTTATTGAGAACGGCATATTCGACCTTTCGTTTCAAAACGCGACAGCTCATCAACCAAGTGTCGATATCCCACTCTTGCCCCTGCATGCGGCAAATAATCACGCTTATCATACCGTTATCACCGAAGCGGTCCGTAAGTCTCACCTGAAGCGTCATAACGTTCGGGTCTTCCTCGTAGCTCTTGATTTGCGCCTCAGTGTACCTACGCGTCGTCACATTGAACTGGTTGGTTTTATTGACGAGTTGCACGATGCGCTGCCGGTCTACCGGGCTAAAGGCGCGGAAATCGATTCTCATCTCTAGCGATCGAAGATAGTTTTCGAGATTAATGGCGCGAGCCGCGAGACTGACCCTTAGTCCATCGGCTCGGTACTGTTCATTCCGATTACGGTCCTCGTCGGTGAAATGAATCGACTCGAAATAGCCGGCCGAGAGCAGAGTACGAGCAAATAGCGCCGGATCCTCCGGGAGTTCTGGAACGGCCACGGCGGGCAACTCCTGGCGAACAAGTTGACGCTCCACGGGATTATCGTCGAGAAAGACCAAGGCTTCGAGACCAAGCTTCAAAGTCTCGGCAATCGCATTCAGGTTACGAACCTTGTCCTCCCAATTTGCCTGAAACACAGCGATATGGGCTTCCTTCAAAAGCATTTCAGGATGCTCGCGGAAGGCAGCACGGGCAACCGCCTCATCGTTCTTCGAGCACACTGCCAGAGTGACACCCCGCGAATGGAGGCCTAATACGGCGCGCTGGAGTTCGAGAAAGGCCTCTCCCGTCGGATCACCGTTGGCAAGAACGATGTTAGCCAATCCTTCGTCGCCTACTACGCCTCCCCAAATCGTGTTGTCGAGATCCAGGACCAGGCATTTTCGTGACTTGCCATAAACTGCTCCGATGAGTCTGGCAACGTGGTCAGCATATAACGGCAAAAAATCCGGCGAAAACGGAAGCCGGGCAAGATACCATCGTCGCGAGTCATTCCAGGCATCGACACCCACCGTCGCCGCGATAGTCGCAACATCGAGAACGGCACACTCATTCTCAATGGTGCTAAGGAGCAGATGATTAAATTCCGAAATAAGCGCCTGTAACGTACCCGCCAGCGCCGCATCATAATTGCCGAAGAGAGGGGAAACCGGTTGCGCTAAGGTCTGCGCGATCGTGATAGCTTTACAGTTATCTCGGATCGTGGATCGTAGCTTGAACAGTTCGGAGAGAGCCGCCTTCACCGTGCGAGTGGCAGTCGCTTCATCGCCTGGACAAGGTACCAAAGATAGCCCACGATAGTCAATCGCGAGCAGAACTATGTCTGGTTTAGCGCGGTATAGAGCGGAGGCAGGATCTAGCACTTCCTGGAAGGTTTGAGAGAAATCCGTTTCTATGACATCGATCAGAAGGCCGTACCGAACGCCTGCAGCAGTAATCGCTGGCGCCGTGATACTGGTCGTACCGTTTGATAGCAAAGCCATGCGGACGGAAGTAAGTCCCGCGAGATCGACACCACCAGAGGTCGCGCGCCGAATTGCACGTGCAAGCGAATTCGCGTTCCTTTCGTCTAGGAAATAGGAGCTGAGTTCGCGAATTAGAGGTCCGTCGTCGAGGCTGCAAATGCTTTTGCAGCGCTCTCGGAAATCGGCAGGCGGCCGAAGCAGCCAAGGAAGCTCGGAAACGACCCAGTTCATCGTCTGCGTTGCTTGCGGTCTATAGCTGCAGCGAGATCGCCGACGTTCTTTAGCTGCGTGATTTCGGCATTGCTGAATTGGATTCCGAGTTCGGACTCAATCGCAACAAACAACCGAACATTGCTCACGCTGTCCCAAGCCTCAACGTCCTTCGCGGTCAGGTCCGGCTTGGCAACAATCGAGTCGTCATCGAAAACCTCGTGAAGGATCTCTGTAAGCTTATGGTATATCTCTTCAGACACAAAATCGCTCCATTTTGGTTCCCCCGTTTCGAATGCCATCAAGCATGTAGGTACGTACATAACTGAGCGAACAATCATCCACCAGTTTTATGACTCCCTGATTCAAAGGCGTGGTGACGGTGGAACCCAACCCATAGTGGCATCGCATATACCCACTCAGCTTCGTTCGATGGAAACGCTCCGTTCCCAAAGTCGCAAAGGGAAAGTGCTCAAGGCGGACCTCCATCTGCCTTCGATGTTCACGTGCTATCGCACCAGTGAGTTGAGAAAACGGGTTCGATAGTGGGTTTACGAAGGGGTTAAGGGTCCACCAAGGCTCCACAAGTAGTAGAGCGAGTCGTGGTCATTGCGTATCTTGCCCGTCGTTGTCTCCAGCGGACAATTTTGCAGGACGCTAGTCATGCCGCCACCGCGAAGATGCCATTCGCTGTGTACTCATCAGTAAAATCATGTGCGGATCTTGCTGAGGTACCCACGCCGCCGTCATCAGAACATCGCCTGCCACCGCCCTTTTGAGTGGATCCAATTTGCTTTGATCCTGGACGCCTAGATCAGCGGCGCTCAGATTGATTCCGCTGAAAGCATTCGGATAAAGCCATCGGGCTTCCTCAGACGGGCACAGCGCCTTAACGCCTCGTTGATCGCAGTATGGCGCGGTGGATGTATAATACAGAAGGCTTTTTTGCTCCGGCATCAATAGAACATCAGGATATTTGGCGTGAAGTCTTTGGAAGACATGCCAGTCGAACGGCCAATCCTGGGTACCGCTCGAATCAAAATAGAACAGGGAACACCCGAAGCGCTCTTTGGCGTATCGGACCTTTTCATCGAGCAGTCTAAACACCGCTTCCGGATCTTCGCTATAGCTCTGGTAACTCTGCGGGTTGAGTTGACTGCCGCCCCCGGGCACAACCACCCTATCCCCTCTGAGAGTCATGCCGCAGCGGAGTCCCGCCGAGGTAAAGCGCCTGAAGAACTCTGCCACCACGTCTTTCATCTCCGGCGGCAGGTAGCGCGGGTCACCAACATAATTCATGTTTGCGTACTGCTGACCCTCAACGTCCCAGACCACAACGCCTTGGGCGTTCATACGCTTGGAATTCGCTATCGTTCTATCCGCTTCCTGAAGAAGGCGAACTTTAAATTGCTGGCGACCTTGTTCAGAGGCTATATCAAGCTTCGGATCAACAAAACGCCAGTAACGTGGATTTAAAGGGTTAAAGGGCGTCATCCGACCATGACTTGCCAGCATTAATAGTGCGAGCGGGCGCCGATCAGGCCAGTCAAGGTTCGGAGGGAACGCTGCCGCCCAACGCCTCAATAGATCGCTTAGCACGGCTTTCGGCGATTCACCTTCGCCAGCGAAGCGCAGCGACAAGGAAAAGTGATCCGAATTTCGGGGACCGATGGGCCGTTGGACCGTAACCCGGTATCTTTGGCCCCTGGGGTCGCTTGGCCGCGCCGTATGAACGATCGTCGTGGTGAACAGGATCAGAATACCGCCTGGGAAACGGGCCTGGCCGAGATTTAAAAGTTTCGCCACCTCCTCGTCGGAAACGAACAACTTAACGCGACCGTACGGGATGAAAAGGGCTTCCGGACCTTCAAGATTAAATTTGGTGGCTGGAATCTGGGTTACCATTCCAGTCGGTGAGATCAGCGGAATGACTTGCACTCCTAGGTTGCTCAAAGTATCCGATGTGTTGTTCACCACGTAAACATCGGCCCGGACCCGGTTCCGGTTGACTGCAAATGTGCAGCGGAGTGCGCCCCATGGGTAAGCACGAGAGATTACAACCTGGTTCGCTCCGCTGCTCACGCTTGAATTAACCGCGTTGAAAGCGGCAGGTATCGCACGATTATCTGGTTGAAACGCCAGCGCCGTCACTACGCATGCTCTTCCTCCTCTCGCCAGGTACTCGACACCATCGTAGGTCAGCGACTGGAGTCCGACTGGACTGGCGGATATGGACGTGGCGCCGAGTGCATACAGCGGCCAGAGGAACATCAAAACCATGGCTGATATGACGTTCTTGATCCTGTTAACCATGGAAGTGACTCTCCACGTAGCTGGGCCAAAGACCGAAAACTCGACGCAAGAAAAAGGACTTCTGCAACTTGTTAGACCCCGATGCCGGGCACCGTCCCCGCGGCCGGAACCGCTGGGGCAGCAGCTCCGCGCATGCGGACTCGCCATTCAGAGGCCTTGGAAATTCTCCACAGAATGAACATGGGTATGCCATATTGAAACAGCCAGAAGTCTGCAATCATGTAAAGGAGACTGTCTCGACCGAGCTGGGGTACCATGCTATACAACCCGGCATACCCAAGTTGCACATGCAGCGCGTTCGGGCGCCGTCGCGCCGCTTCTTCCGATTTCCGGAGCAGCCAACCGGTCAAGATAAACTCGAACGGAATCCCCAGCCAACCCCATTCCTGATAGGCCATCCCGATCGAGCCGGGAGCCGCGCCAATTATAGCCATAAGCGGATCCGCTTCGATTCCCCGGAGTTGCTCCGCCCACGTATAGGGAGTGCCTTTTCCTGGCCAGATGATACGAGGAACGGGCTTGATAACATAATAGTAGAGGTAAAATACACCCAGGTCCGAACGCGAATCGTTGGTTACATGACTCATCGTTGATTCGAATCCGGTTATTGAGCTGTTCGTACCTAGGTAAGTCATTAGCAGGTCTTGGGGATCGGCACCCGCACTCACCATCTGCAGGGCATCTTTGGAAATGGCTTCCGAACCCATATGCAACCTGCCCTTCAATGTCCGGAGCGCCGCCATCAGCGGGAAGAGAAGAAGAACGACCAGGACCCCCAAGCTGATAATCATAGCCTGACTGACCTTCGCCTTCTCGGATTTTGCCTTGATGCGAGCCTTGAGAAAATACACCGCCATCAGCGCAAAAAAATGTCCAAGAAGATGCGACCGGCCCCACCCGAATATGATCCTGAATCCCATCCAGGGAGCCGCCAACAGTAAGCTCATCCCCATATGCGCTGTAAGTATATAGTACAGGATAGTGGCGGTGGAGATGAAGAGATCGTCCTGCGCGAACCAGGCGGTGTTGTGCTCGTAAACCCCAACGGTGACGCCCTCGTAATCGCCGGCCTCTCCGCCCATGGTGCCGGTTTTCCAGGAGACAATGAGAGCAAAATAGCCCAACATTATAAGGCAAACAATCAGGACTCGCACCTTGTGGGGATCTACGATGCGGTCTGGCGCGGTAACTGACCCATTGCGTATCTCGGCACGAGGCGCCGTGGCGGCATAGCCGATTCCGAATGAAATTATCGCCAGCGGAACCGCAACTACCATCACGTGCCAGTGATCTTCGAAGTGGCCAAGCCTCATCAACTGGTAAAGCAACGTATCTCCGGTTAATTGCGTAGCGGCAGGCCGCAATACATAAGTCGCTAAGAATACCAACAGGTACCATCCGCCACAGCGGCTGAGGTCGAAGGCGTTACGCGGCCTGACCAACATCAAAGCAATCAGCAATGCAACAAGCGCGATTGCGGCGTATGTAATAAACTCAGTACTCATCCTGGATTCCCGCTAAGCCGGCAAGTTGTGTCCCAAATCGTGCAATCCTGCCATCTCGGATCACACCTGCATTACAGCAGCGGCTAGCGCGGCGGGATTTTCCGCTGATGATTACTAACAGGCGACCGAGATTTACCGCGAATCGACCCAACATCACTTTTTTAGGACCCTGCTAACTTAGCGACTTGATGAGGCTGATGATTCGCGCTCCATAGCTCTCAAGACCAAATTCCCACCCTCTTCGTCGGGCGCTCATAGACATCTCCCGCAGCAGTTCTCGATTGTCGAGCAACTGCCGCAAGCGCAACGCGATCGCTCCGGAATCGCGAATTGGGACCACGAAACCGTCTTGGCCGTCGCGCACCACGGAGCCGGAATTGGAAGTGGTTACCACCGGGAGCCCGCAAGCCAGTGCCTCGTAAGTCACAGTTGCCGAGCCCTCGCATATTGAAGGCATGACAAACACGTCAGCCCAGTCATACATCCGCATTATTTCGGAGCGAGCCACGGGTCCGAGGACCTCCACCCTTCCCTGGTACTGAGCAAGCTTGACCGGGTCTATTTCGATTGGTCCTACCAAGCGGCAGCGAAATTGCGGGCACTCAAGCCCACGTATGGCGTCGAGTAGGTAAGGAACGCCTTTTCTCAGTCCGACGGTGCCGACGAATAATACGTTGAGACCAATCCGCCTTCCCCCGATTCTCCCGCGGTCGGAAAGCCGCCGTATCGACACCGTAAGGCACGATCCGACATTTGGCCCGCTCGACTCCGAGCGATTCCAGGCCGGTCGCCACGAACTCCGAGCCACATACGAGGCAGTCCGCCAGTCGCCACTCCGCTTCCTCGCGCTCAGCCAACGGATTCGAGGCCAAATCGGCTATGCCCGGTTGGCAGCCAGGCCATCGTTGCGCCTCTTCGGCCATCAGCCGGTCCTCTATTCGTGCCGGCGCGATAGTCTGTTCTAGAATGCAAAGAAGGCCCCGCTTTTTCGCCTCGCGGAAGATTTCCAGTGCGGCTCCGTTGAGCGCGTACACCGCGCCAGCACTGGAGAATCCCAGGCTAGCCACTCGTCGGCAAAACCTCGCGTTGTAGCTGGCGTGCAAACTCAATATATTCGACCGCGAGCGCAGGCGCTGCCGAGCAAGAGTACTCTTGATGCCCAGCAGGTCGAACGAAACCACTTGATCCGGCTCGATATCCTCAGCTTCCCGGCCCAAGTATCCGCGCAACGAAAGAGCGGGGAGCAACCCATCAACACGCTTCAGCACGTCGCGCAGCAAAGGCTTGTTGCCGGCGTACGCGTCCGTATAGAACGTCCCCAACAACCCAGCGCGCGCCAGCAAGCTGGGGACGGCATAGTGCATCCGCGCCCCCCGCATCGCGACATCGACGCGAATGCCTTTGGTTCGCTCGTCTAAGCCAGCGGCCTTCACATTTTCAGCCTCAATGAGTTCTATACGCCTCGCGTCCATCGCGTCAACAGCTGCGCTTATCTCACTTGGTTGTCCGTCGCGGACGGCGCAAAGCAATACGCACCGGGAGTCAAACGGCGGAAGTGGCGAGGATGCAAAGCCTCCATCTGATACTAGCGGTACGACGATCACTCTATCCGCCCATTGGGCAAGCGAGCAATATTGAAAATAGGCACTATAGGAATAGGCCAAGCCGTCACCTGCGGTGATAGCGTAGCCCTTGCCACCGGTCTGGACGAGTTTGACCAGATTCCAAAGCCCCGCTCGATATAGTAGGAATTTAAGTATCCGCAGCGGCCTTCTTCCTTGGCCAAACAGGTTACTGTCCGAGATAAACACCGCTCTCTTAGCCACGCGCAGCATCTCTCGCACCACGATATCCGGACTGCGGCACATGGTGCAGAACCCCCAGTGCCATAACCGCATCGAAACTGGCATCAGCGAATGGCAAGGCGCAGGCGTCGCCCTTAATCAGACACGACGGGGGAATACCCTTTGCGATACCTACCTTGAGCAAAGCCTCCACCGGGTCGATTCCGAATACGGGCAAGCCGGGATGGAGCCTGCGAATCTCCTTAACCCCCCTTCCAGTGCCGCAACCCATGTCCAGGACATTCCCAACTCCCAGAGACGCTATCAGAACCGATATATACCGAAGCGCGAGATTATGCTCGGGCTCTTCAGCCACATGCGCCTCGTCATATTCGATGGCCGTTCTTTCGTAATACTCTCTCTGTGCGGCTTCAGCAGTCTTGGCAGCCGTCTTCGTTAATTCCGAGCCGGACACTCCTACTTCTCCTGGAACGTTAGTGCGCTAGGCTCGGTTCGCCACGATGACGCTTACCACGGAACAGCTACAGGATCGTGCACCGCATCGATTCTGCTAAGATTACGATACCAACAGCGGGCACTCCGTGTACCGGGTCGGAGTCTCTCCTTCGATTCTTGGAGATTTCACAAGGGCTTTGCCGTCAGCCACCGGTTCAGCTCAATCGGCCTGCGTTCACGAAGTAGGGGATTGTTCTTCACAATATTGACTGCGTAACCGGACTGCTCCAACATAGTCTTGCAGTCTATTTCGAGTTGGGGTGAATGCACTTCCACGATGAGTCTTGGCTTGCATTCCGTCAGTACTTTGTTTGCTCCGCACAGGATCTCATATTCCGGCCCGTCAACATCTATTTTCAGAAGGTCGGGAGCGTCGAATCCCTTGGCAAAAACCAGATCGTCAAGGGTCTCCGCCTTTTCTCTCCGATTGACAATGCTACCAAGGAAAAGTTCATGCGCCTCGATCCGCGAGTTCGAACGGTTACGAGCAATAACCTCGTTCAACAGAGTGTAGCTTTGACGATCCGGTTCAAAAGCATGGATACGCGCTGGTGCGGCAAGCCTCGCAAACGCCAGGCTATAGTATCCATGGCGCGCTCCAATGTCGTACAGGCATCCTCCAGGATTTGAGAAAGCCCTGAAATAGTGGGCGATCTCCAGTTCATAGAGGCCAAGCATCATCCTAGTACTGTGGCGAAGGTTAAGCGGCAAGCTGCTACCGCGACAGAGTCCGAGCCAGACGCGACGATAGCGCACCTCGTCGCGTATGAAGTGGTTCTTGAAGTTGCCTAGAGCTCTCAAACTCTTCGCGTACATGGCGGTTATAGAGCTAGCCATGAGGGTTATCCTTTGCCCGTGCGCTGTTCCAGAAATTCGTTGCGACGCCTCCCGCATAAGCCCGCCGGAACTGCGGATCGTCCCGAAACGAGACGGAGCGTTTTTGCGTAAAGCGCCTTCGTCGCGATAGCGGCCGTTTTGATAAAGCATCTCTCGCCGGGTGCTCCGCAAATATTTGGGGCTTACCCGCTTCCGGATGCTGAAAGCAGTTAGTCACTGGCTCAACCTTGAGTTGCCTTTTAGCACATGAACTGACTCAGGGTCTTGCGAACGATTATCGGCCCGCCACCAAATAACAGCCGCGCCATTGTGCCACCGCGAGGCTCAAGAATTTCGTAGCGCCTGCTGTCGAAGAACAGAATTCCTTCGTGAGAATCAATCGAGGAACATGCATCCGAGTCAGACACCCATAAGTGCTCGTAGTTAGGTTCCAAGGACTCATAGCGGAGCGCCAGAGGCATACCTCTATACTTGGTCAATCCCCGGCGCCACATACGCCATGGGATTTGGCGAAAGCCCCGATATATCCGCGAATCCCGTAGCGGGATCATCACCTTGCGGATCTTCTGCGCGAAGGACAGATCTCGATACGGCCTGACACTGAGCCCGTCTGCAGCCCAGTCACGGCAGTGCCATGAAGGATTGAGATACGCGATCCCCCCGACCGCAAGGACCCGGTGAACCTCAGCGAAAGCGAGGTCGGGCCGCGGAACGTGCTCAAAGGTAGCGTAAGAGAACACCAGACGACAACTTCCCGAAGCCAAAGGTATGGTTTCCGCGCTTGCGCAAACACGCCGATATCCACTGAGGTACGTTTGTAAAAAGCTGAGCGAATAATCCAGCGCCAGGTAATCGGTTCCCCCAACGCCCGCAAGCATACCGTGGCCCGAACCCACTTCGAGTACTAGACCAACGGCGGTCGCATTCGCGAGGCTGTACTCTATCTTCTGTCTCTTTTCCCTGGCAAGGTGGTGAGCCTGTTGCAGCAAGCCATCGGTTAGATGAGGTCGCCAGTAATCATCATATTTCTGGTAACAACTCGTACCGGCGTCATTCAGGTCAATTCCCGTACTGAGAGCTTCACGCACGCTGTCATCAGTTAGCAATACAGGTATCTCGTCAATGCGCTGATAGCGAACGCAGCAACACGGGCAGCTGCCAGTCACGTCGAGGAGTTTTTCTCGCGATTGGGATCTAAGACACCGCGGACAGATAAGAGGAAGGGTCTCGCCGCCGACCTGCAAGTCTCCAGGTCGACCGAATCCTTCCTCTTGCGAAACTTTCATATTGGTAAAGTTACCGTTCAGGCACTGCGAGAATCGGCGCGCTCAGGGTCCTTAACGTTCGGCGCATCCGCGAATCTCCCGGGCCTGGGCAGTTAACGAATCCGCTGCCGAAGAGCCGATCGGCGTGCTGGAAAAGCAAACACGCGGCCGCTGTGCCGCGGCTGAGGGCTGACCCAGTCGCCGCATCGACTACTACCAGTGTCGTTAGAAACGAGTCAGAAATCGGGCATTGTGGGCCGATTAATTCTCGAGTCTTGGGTGTCTCACGACCCTTCGGGCCATCCGGGTGGACTATTTGTTGTCTTTAAGCCAACTACTTCTTTGGGTGGTGTTACGATCATCTTCATAGAACCTCACACACGTGAAATCGCCGGCACCATCCGGCGGGCCAGCACGACCAGCTGCTTGATCCCCAACTGAACCTCGATGCTATTGGGAAGCAGCAGGGTTATAGGCGACTCCCCGGTGAGCCACCAGGCGTGAACCAGCAAGACCGCCATCACGGTGGAATAACCTAACATTGAGGCGATCGACGCGCCCACGATACCCATCGGGCGCAGCAATAGATAAAGGCACACAACTGTGGTCACCACGCCCGCAAGTTCCGCGTGCAGAATCGCCACAGGCTTGCCGAATCCCCGAAATCCTTCCTCCACAACCGTGTTAAGGGCAGCGATGGCACCCGCTGGCACCAGAATCAATCCCGCGGGAATCGCCGTCTGAAACTTCTGGCCAAAGAGCGTAACCATGCCCCACGGCGTCAGTATGAAGAGGACCGGCGTGGTCACCAAAGCCACCAAGGCGGCGAGGCGGCTACCGCGCGCAAAACTGCGCAGCCGGTCGACATGCTCACCCTCAGCCGCAACCTTGGGAAACAGCACCGCACCCACGGCGTTCATCAGGGGATTTAGAGCGCCGCTCCAAGCCACCGCCACGACGTAAAGTCCCAGCGCGCTGGGCGACAGTAAGCCGGCCATCACGATCTGATCCAGACGCAAATTTAGTAGTAAGGGAAAACCGCCCATAAAGCAGGTCAAACCGTAGCGAAGCAAGGGACCAAAATGCTGGCGTTTGGGAACAAAGCTTCCGTTAACGCACCTCCGCGTCACTAAACTGATCGGGACCACCAGAATCGCGAGTGCGGCAAGGTAGGCCGCCGCGAACCAGCGTGGATCCCTACACCGATCCAACCAGGCCACGACCAGAATTGCAGCCCACGCCAGCGGCGGCATAAGCCGCAACAGGTTCCAATGCAAAAACTCGCTGCGGCCACGCAGGGCAAACAACGCCAATGACATTAATCCAACCACTGGTACGATGATTAGGTACCAACGCGCGGCGGTTGTTACAGCGACCGACTGCGCCGACAGCAAAAAGGGCATGGCCGCATAGGTGATGATTACGAAAGGCACGCTTGCAGCCAGTGAGATTACTACTGCGCAACCCACGAACGCTCCCGCGCGCCCAGATTCGCGGGCCGAATAGTAGACCACGGCCTGGTCCGTCCCCAGCATCGCCAGGTACCCCACCAGCATCGGCCAGGTCTGGATTGCCGCGAGTTCGCCACGGCGGTGCGGACCGAGCAACCGCGCAACCATCGCCCCGGTACAAACGCCCAAGATGCCGAGCAAAACATTGGTGATGGCGGTTAACGCAGCGTTGGCGCCGAACGCGTGTACGCGGTGCGATCTGTGCCAGATGGCGGTGAGTTTCACGTTTCAGACTGACAGACGAATGCAGCCTTTGAGGCTACCGAAACACGATAGGCTTCTAAATCGACACATTTCCGCAACTGTACCCACGTCGGGAGTGCGGGCCTTATCGTCTAACCGTGGATCTTTGATCATACCAGATTATACCAGGGAAGATACCGCGACCTTGGACAAATGAGGGTTCCTGGCGGATACGGTGATGCTTGGGTCTCGTATGCTTCTCCATTTCCCATTCAGAAAGCGAGCGGTTGATGCGAAAGGAGATTCTTTTATGGACTCTTTGATCCTGAGTCTGACAGCTGGTCTCGCGGAACGCGGCGCGGACGTATTCTCCTTGCGGTTCCAGACGTACACGTAGTCCGATTGTTGTATGTTCTCGTGAGTGACCACGCCAGTTTTTCTGGTTCTCACAAGGGCATATAGGGGCGTTGACGACGTGGCATGCGCTCGCTGCCCATTCTGAGGTTTTCTGACTTCGTACCAAAACCGCTCGTTCGCAAGATCCGCTATAAAGACCTGCGTTTCTCTGTACCCATTCGCTTCCGAATACAGAGCGAAAAACAGCTCGGGCGAAAACTGCCAAAATCCGTGTCCGCAAAAATTGTTGGCCGGCAAGATATGCAATATCTGCCCGGCCTCCATACACATTTGCGATACGTTCTTTAACGCTTGAGGAACATTGTAGATATGTTCTATGCATCCCCCATCTATGACCGTGTCGTATCGGTCATGGATTTTAATCGGTTTGTTCATATCCGCGATGTGAGTCGCGTTTTGATAATCGGAATTGTCGAACGACTCGACCGAAGTGGCCCCAAAGTGCACTTTTAGCAAGTCTTCACAATACGAACCAAGGTTAGGCTTTCTCTCGAGTTTCAGTAACTTCTTGAGCCTGTCGTTTGGTATGATCAATCCCTGTCTGCCAATGGTAGCCACGCAGCCAAAACTCTGTCTCTTTCTGGCAAATCTCAAAAAATTCAGCACGTGGACATCAATACCCATTTAGCCCGACATCTCCAATCACTAAGTGAATGACAGAATTCATCGATTCTTCACGAAGTCAACTGATATCGCCTCCGAACGCAGTTGTTAGCCATAACACAGGATCAAGGAGGGTTCTCTGTCCTAACGAGTAAGCCCGCTCAACTTGATTACTTCCATCGAATCGACGGCTCTGTTCCAATCATTGACCTGAGACGTTTTCGAGCCTTCGCTGGAATCAGACCTTTCACTGTTCGAATGAAAGGAACCAGCCCAAGATTTCGCTCGAAGATGACCCTGTGAATCCATTCAATCTCGGCGCCCTCTTGAGGGGATTCCTCCGCTTTTAAGGTTTCGTTGCCGGAAATCGCTTTCTGTGACACAAACAGCAATAGATTCTGACGATAGTAATACATGACTCGTTGATCGTCACGAATCGCCGGCCGTATCGGATCAAGCAGACGAAAGTCTTCTTGTTCAAATAGGCGTCGCCAATAAGAAGGCCATTGCTCATTAATGTGGTGCGTGCCGCCTTGATGTGGTATCGCCGCAGAGAACAGAACCGCCGGAGCGACCCGGGTCAGCATTTTGACCATTCTACAGCCAGCGTCCGGTGCCAAATGCTCAAGCACCTCTAAACATAAGGCGAGATCAAAATCACCTGGTATTTGGTCGAGATTGACTAAGTCGGCAGCAATGAACTTCTCTGGAGATATAAGGAGCGTTGAAGGATCGACGGGACTAGCATCTATTCCGCAAATACTGTCGATCCCATTCTCTTGGAAAGCTTTGAGCCACGCACCCCGACCGCAGCCGACATCTACGACGTTCTTGGGCCGGACAAGCCGTAAGAGAAGCGGAACTATTACTCTTGCAGAATCTAGAGAGCCTTCAACCTGGCTGCTGAAGAACCTTTCATCATAAGAGAACGCTCGGTTTCGGGCCATTGCGGCTAAATTCGACCAGGGCAAAGTGTCAGGACTCCGACGAACTCGTAAAACTGCGTTTCGATGTCGATGGCACTCTTGGCCCATCGGATAATCCGCGCGATCCCTGCATAGTACTCACCGAGCACCAGCGTCTTCGCGACGGGAATCTACCGTCATCGGACGAAATAGTATACGCGATTGCAGAACTGTCGCAGTCTTGGAACCTTAGCAGAGCCGTTCTGACTTTGACAGTAAAGGAATTCGTGCACAGCTCTAGCGCACCCATCCCAGGGACCATAATCGTCGATGATTACCAAGCCATCATCTGC
Source organism: uncultured Pseudomonadota bacterium (assembly GCA_963824565.1). Classification (GTDB taxonomy): domain Bacteria; phylum Desulfobacterota; class Binatia; order Binatales; family Binataceae; genus JAJPJA01. The sequence goes on from CAWGQB010000001.1 coordinate 96,715, forward strand.
CACATAGGGATAGAGACGCTCAAGGCACAACCGGGTTGACTCGTACCAGTCGGCATCGAGTCTGAGCAAGGCAATCGGAGATGGTGGTTCAAATGTGGACAAGGTCTTTTCGAACCATCCTTTTACCAACGTGAAGCGCGCGGCAGCGGATAAGTGCATCGCCCGTCTCGCTTCCTCTTCAGACGCCGTGCAATTATCATAGTAACCGGCACTAGTGGTGTTCGCCTGCCAGTTCTTGGCAGCTCGGCCGTCGATGTCTTGTGCCGGCGGAAGCCCTTCAAAGCTATCGAACAGAAAGTATTCCCGGTCTGAGCCGAGTACATCCGCGATCCCTGCGCTCACTCCGCCGCGCCAAACTCCGCATTCGATGACGCATCCGGGTACATTTGCGACATAATGCTGAGCAAGTAAAAGGTTCATCACGTACGTCGCGGGACCGAGAATCGTGGAGTTTCGATATTTGGCGTGGATTCGAAGAAAGCGTAACGACAGCCAAGCTTCAGTAAGAATCTTCCCTGAGCCGATAATGACCCGTCGTGCCGGATTAAGAATACGCACGTTCAGTCCAGCAGGCTGCGGAAAGAGAAACTCCCTCGGCCTGGTCTCTCACTCCTTTCTCTCCACTGGGAGAAAACATCTAGCTTGCCGTGCCAACTTACCGGGTTGAAGGCTGCCGCGAGGCTATGAGTTCCATTTTGCGCGGCAATCGCCTACTCAATGATGCCCTTCAGTTGCGTCACTTGCGCAGACAAACGTCAGTCCCCAGCGGCTTGTCGCTCTCTGCGCGATCTTGAATCTGCTTGGCTTGCCGCCAGTTCTGCCTGGCTTGTTTTTGCATTTGGTTAAACAGCGTTGCGCTGAGCATTGAATAGCGTACCGTCATAATCTTTGCCGTCCGCGAGCGTAGTTCACCAGTTCCGGATATACCTTCGCCACCTCTTCAGCCACCAGGCCGTGCTGTATTGTCCCCCGTGGATCGAACATCGACAGTATTCCCCACAAGTTTTGAGAGCGAGCCTTGGCGTCGGTGGTGTCATTCGGTTGTGCGACGGGACATCTCTCAGTTCGCCGATTCAACCTTCGCGGAAGAGCGGGAAGCGCGAGCGAAATTCGACCTCTTCCAACCGAAGCTCTTGGAACCGAAGTTTGCGGAACAGCCGATAGGTATCTGGTCGAACCGCACGCCTCTTGGCCGCTTGCCTTATGCAGTCCGCAACTCCCTTAAGCACGCCTTTGATCGTCCAGGCCGGCCGGCCAATTCTGAGGCCAAAGATAATGCGATTTGCCGTTACGGCTGGTAAGTCGAGCAGCAGGTATGGCATCGGCACATTGCACCAGGAAAAAAGCAGCCTATTCCGCGCCGCGTAAACATTCATCCGCATGAGATCGCGATCGGGCGATTCGTAATGATAAATAGGATCCGCGTTGCCGAGCCGAGTGAAGCGTCCAATATCAAGCATTCGAATGCACAGATCCTCTTCTTCGCCTTGGTGAAACAGGAACTCCCGATAACCGCCGACCGTTAGGAATACGTCGCGCCGGATCGCGTGAGCCGTGCCGATGAATGCATCGGTTAGAAACGTGCCCTTTCCGTCCAAGGCACGCTGAAGAACAGCATCGCTGTATTTAACATTGACGAAAGGAATGCCAACGGCCGCGATTGAGGGATGATCGAAGTCCAGCAATGTCTGCTCCACGGTATGTGAAGAGCTAAATTCGGCATCGTCGTCGATGGAAAAGACTATATCTCCTGAAGCAATCCGAGCGCCCCGGTTTCGCTGAACAATATACCCTTTTGACACTTCGTCTCTCACGAGACTCACCGTCGGAAATTCCCTGCGAACCAATTCTTCAGTGCCGTCGCTGGATCCGTCGTCGATTACTATCAACTCAGGCCCGGCCGTCTGCCCAACGCAAGACCCCAAGGCGCGCCTCAGATCCAGCTTCCGGTTCTTTGTGGTAATCACGATCGAGGCCGTTAAACGATTTCGGTCCACCGCTCAAGTGTTCCTTCAGCGCTTATGCGATAACTATAGCTTCATCAGCATCATCCTAGATTTCGCGCCGTTTATGCCGCGTGACCAAGAATGACGCGTTTGACGACTGTCGGATTAACGGTCGTCATCCGACATTGCCGGAGGCCGTCTAACGCGACAAGGGTTTGACCGCGGTGATCGTCGCCGCCTTACCCTGACAACTGGGATACTTTTACGCCATCGACGCGGAGGGTTCTCAGTCCCATACATCGTCACGAACTTCTAATTTTACTGTACGGTGATTCAGCGGTTGTCATTGCGGAGCGCAATAGCTCACCCGGAATATGGTCGGTCGTCCTCGGGCGTCGGGACTCGGCGGGGCTTGCGGGAAGCCGCAATGCTCCTTGGGAGCCGTTCAGATTCCGACGCTGCCTCCGACAACTCGGTCCTCACCCGGGGGCTCCAATCGCGAGCGACGAGTCCGGCAAAAACCAGCAGCGGTAGGAACACGCCTGCGGCAATCGTGTCAAAAACTACCCATGGCTTGAATCTGTAGGGGGGAACATAAGGGTTGTCTAGGACAGCGAAAGCAAAGTCGGCGTTGGCCTCGGCGGTCCTCATCTTCTTAAGCTGCCTGGCGGCCAGGTCATAAAGGTCGTCGCGCATCATGGGATCGCTGGCCGTAGCCGCTTCCTCCTCGAGCGACTTCGCCGCGGCCTTGTTGTAGGCGACGTCATGCGCCCGGAGTTGCTCCCGCAGCCGGTCGATATATAGATTCAGAACATGGCTGGCGAACTCCGGATCCTTATCGTAGAAAGACACAGTGATGTTACCGGTTCTGACGCTGTTGTCACAGTCGAACCGGGAACTCACCATCCGGTAGTAAGACCACAGCGATGGTTTCGGTTCGATATTAAGAAACGGGATCAAACTCCAGACGTTGTAGGATCCCTTGGTCAGCAGGGGTCCGAGGTTCTCTGCTTCGATCATTGCAGTGGTAAAGGTATAACTATTCAATATCGTGACCAACTCGTCCGGATCGTGTACGTTGGTACCAATGTCGCTGTCGATTCCGGTTCCGGCAAAGTTGGCGGAACTTGACAGCCCGGTACTCGAAAGCAGTCCCGCGATACCACTGCTGTTTTGACCGATCGGGCGAATAATGGCTGTCGCCTGGTACTTTGGATGAATCACAAACAATGTCAGGCAGAACATCGCTACCATCGCACACAGGGAGCTGGCAATCAGGAGGCGGCGGTGACGCAGGGCCAGCAGCGCAAAGTAGGAGTGCAGAATGCCGCTGTGCTCCCCTTCATCTAAGGGTACGAGATTGAAAACCTCGTTGCCGCTTTGCGCCGGCGTTCGGTCCGAACCGTTCGGCTGTTTGTCACCCGCCATGCGCAGGGAGCCCTCCTATTGCCATATCCAGCTAGCCCAAGTTGGCCACAAGGATCCCGAAATAAGCACCATCGTTCGCAGCGACGTGTCTCCCTGGATCCAATTGATGTCATGAACGTATTCGCACGCAATCCGCACCTTTAATGAACTCAAAGCAGAAAAATTCTGGACCCGGAAGCCAGATGGGATCTGAAGCACATCGATTGCAAAACCCCCGCCTCGTTCCTTACTAAGATGGGGGATCGGGCTATCAAAGATTGGTGCCCGCTCGGTGTAGAACACATCGATATCACCCCTGTATTCGTAATTTATCCATCGGCCCACGCTTAGATCGACCTCGCTCGAATCCGGACCCATCGGATCACCCATTAGCTGGCCGTGGTAGGCCCAGTACAGTGAGTCGCTGTGTCTCGAATAGTTAGGCTCGATAATCGCGTACTCGAATCGCGCGTCGGTCAGACCGTCGGCGGTGACCCGTGGGATGTACACCCCGCCCTGATACGAGACGGACAAAAAAGGTAAGATACCGCCGATCGGCCTGAGCTCTTTGGTCAAGTTATCCTCGCCCAGGATCTCCTGATAGACCTCAGTATTACGCAGGCTCGGCAAATAAAGTTTGAGGAAAACCCCGCCGCGGGAATTGGTGTTGCCCTGGCTGGCATTGCCGGTGTTCAACCCTGTAGCGCGCCCCAGCCATCCGGTCCATCCATAGTTGTCGTTGTTGGTTCCCCCAAACATGATCACGTGGTCCAGTCCAAACTCGAAAGTGGGCAACGGTTTGAACGCAATGACTTGGCCAGAAATCCATGGATAGCTGTAATTGGCGACTATGGGAGAAGGGGTAGTAAAAAAATCCTCGGCGTAGCGGCCGTTATCGAGTCTACCGAGGAAAATCTGGCTCCGGAAGGGACCGAGGTAGCGAAGGAAGCTTGGTAATTTGCTTGGGTGCACGTTTGCCAAGGTCAGCGCCGGGAAGGTGCGTGCATTGTTGCCCTGAGCCAGCGAGGCGAAATAGCCCGTGCCCCAGCCCATTTCCTGGTAGCCGAAAGAAAGGGCCTGGTTACCCAAGCCCACGACTACCGCGCCACGCAGCAAGCGGAGGCGGCTGGTGGTGGATGTTTCAGTAATCGCGGGGGAATTGGCATAAAAGCCGCCAGGGGACCACGCCTGCACTAGCTGTGAGGGACTCCGAGTGATGGGGCCGCCGAGCGAAGATTCCGCATATCCGGTCAAAAATCCATCCACTCCACCCCAACTGGAAGCACGCAAGATTTCGTTGCTGCCTATCGAGGTCGGCAACCCATCATTGTTAGGCAGCAGCGGGGTGCCTTCCTGGGCTTGGAACTCCGCGGGATCACCACTGAAAAGCGCGAACTGCCTGCGGGTGCCACCCGAATAGATGTACTGAGCCTCCACCCGTTCGAGCGGGTGGAACATGGTCGGCGGATTATCTTCATGATTTTGCTCGAGCCACTCGACTTCTTCACTGAACTCATCGCGCATCGACTTGATGATCGATTGCGCCAGCGGATCAGGTTGCTCGGAATCACTCAGGTTTTGTTCCGCTTCCAGAACCAGACGGGCGGCTTCGACCCGCGCTATGGGTCGGACTTCGGAGATGTAGTCGTCGAGCAGGCCCAAGCCGTTGAGGGTGTCGAGTTCCTGGTAAACCGGATCGTCAAGCGCGACATAGACCACATAAGTGGAAGCACGTGCGCTGCGAGCAGCCATCACACTGCAAGCGGCGGCAATAATCAGCACCACTCCAATGGGTGTTGCGACCGCTGATCTGCAAACCCATCTCATCAGACCCGGCCAGTACGGCTCGGCGGCGTTCTCCGTGTGACTGTAAAATTCCCAGTTTCGACGCAGGGCGGGATAGTGTCCCATCTGTCTGCTGCTCCCTGGCACTCTATCGCGGCGGTCAGACCTGGAAACCCGAATGGCCTGCTACCACTGTTTGCTCGGCAAAACCAATCGGGCACCCAACCTAGAACCCGCAACTATGGTGTGCTGTTCATCCGCCATATGCAACCAATTGGGCGGTCCCTGCACAGTCAGGAAGCAAGCCCCGTTCTATCTGGTGATTACGGTTGCCGCCAGCAAGCCGACAGTCGCCAGCCCTGTAGCAACATTCGCAACAATTTGCGTTATGTCCTTAGTCGTCTGAATGTCCTGGATACTGGTCAGATCTTCGGGAACAAAAATCGTATCGCCAACGTCGAGCCTGGCGCTCATCAGACCGCCAGAAATAAGCGGCAGCGCCGGAAAGATCTCTGACTTGCGAAGGCCGTCATAGCCCTGCGTGGTCAGCACCGAACCGTCGGCCTTGATCACCATGAGTTGCTTTTTGTCAGCATATTGGGTCCAGCCACCCGCCTGGTTAATATAGTCACGAACCGAGTTTGATCCGCGCCACAGGAACGAACTTGGATGATTCACTTCGCCAATAACGTTAACCGATGAGGGTATTATCGGAACATCAATGTCGTCGCCATCCTCTAACACTACGTTGTCCGGCCCCTGCCTACCAGACTCCGTCGAATTGGCGTGAACCACAACTCGCCCATCGGCCTCCTCATTCTGAGAGGACATCAGGACATTCTGTATCAGCATCATTGAAATGCCACCGGTACTTGACGAACTGGTCGAAGTAGTGCTGGCAGAGGCTAGCGCTGCCTGCGTCAATGCTGCGTTTGCGGCCTCCTTTTCCAGACGCTGGCGGGCCTCATCCAGGCTCTGTTGCTGCATCATTCGAACCGAGGTACGCCGGAAAACGATTCCCTGCACAAAGGCGTCGGGCAGGAATCCGCCACAGCGCTCCAAAAGGGAGTCCAGCCTTTCGCCCTCTCTAATGGTGTAGATGCCAGGCCGCATTACTTTGCCGCTGACCATCACAGTGAAGGGCAGGTGATAGTTCGAGGCCGCTTTTACCAGCAGTTCGTCGTTGGGCCGCAGCAGCACATTTTTGTCGTTGCTCGGGACGCGTGAGCGCAAGTCGATGTCCATGTAAGTGTGCCCAGTCTGGGTGCCGTTGAGCACTTCAGTGCGCGCCAGTTCGGCCCGTTTCAGATACGCGTCATCGGCTGGACCACCGGCCATCGCCAGCAGGTCACTGACCCTGATACCGGGATAATAATCGTAAATTCCAGGCATGCGGACCTCACCCGAAACTTCCACGAATTGCGGCGGCCGCTGCCAGTCCTGGATGGTCCTGACAAACAACTCGTCGTTGGACTTAAGCTCAAGGTCCTGGCTGAAGTCGCCCTTGAGGATAGCACGCAAATTCACATCGATGTGGCTGCGTACGGCCTTGCCACCGGAGGTTACGTCGGAGCGCACCAGCACCACGCGATCCTGGTAGGCGTCGTCTTTCAATCCGCCGGCCATATAGACCAGATCGCTTATCTTCATGTCCGGACTAAGCAGAAAGATGCCCGGGAAGCGAACCTCGCCATTGACCGCCACCGCGGGCAGATCCCTGATATCGTCCAAGTTGTAGATGTCGAGCTCGTCCTTGGGCCACAAGGCAATATCGCCTTGGGCCATACGGGGATCGGTCAAAGCGTCACCAAGATTAACCTGGAGAAAATGAATAGTCTTCTCGGGACCGGAAAGACGCCTGATAAGAGCGTACTTGAAGTAGGTGTTTGGCAGAATACCCTCGCCCCTCTTGACCAGGTCGGAGACTCGCATGCCCTTGTACCACTGAAACTCGCCGGGACGGCGCACGTTGCCGGACAAGACGACGGTGTTAACGCGCCCTGGCAACACCGGGTAGATCTTGATCACATCGCCGTCGAGAATCGTGAAATTCTGGTTGGATAGCCGTTTAATGGGAATATCCAGAGCCAGCATCCGTTTGTGACCCTGGATCCGCTCCACCTGCACACGGTCGCCGAAGCCGAAACCCGAGACGCCGCCGGCCAGCTTAAGGGCCCCGTCGAGTGTTTCTAAATGATCTTTTTTGAGTTCGTAGATGGCGGGCCGCTTCACTTCACCCGCGACTCCTACCACGTTGCCAATTACCGGGATGAAAATTACGTCACCTTCCTGCAACCGGGCGTCAGCCGAATTGTTACCATGCAACAGGATATCGTAGAGGTCTACGACATCGACCAGTTGGTTGCCGTGGCGGACTTCGATATGACGCAAACTGCCAACCTTACTAACTCCGCCGGCCGCAACCAGCGCGTTGGAGACCCGAGACAGGGCGCTGATCTGGTAGCTGCCCGGCTGCAGGACATCGCCTGCCACCGTGATATTGATCGTCCGTAACTGGCCCATCGTGACGTCAACCTGGACCCCCGTCATCTTTTTTGCCTTGTCCTCGATGAGCTTTTTGGCTTGCTCGAAGGTTAGCCCGGCGACCTGCATCGGCCCAAGTTCAGTCAACTGGATCATACCGTTGCGATCTACGGTTGGATTGAGCACTGTATTGACGCGGCCCCATAGCAGAACATCGATCTCGTCACCGGGGCCGATCATGTAATCGTTGCTGACCGGCATGTTTTGGACTTGGGCGTAAGCCGTCGCACCGGGATTGCTGAAGAAATTGTAGCCAAACTGCGTTAGGTTCATGGTCGTTGGCGGTTGGGGAACGTTAAATGGATTATCGATCTGCCTGGAAGTCTGCCTCAATTGGCGACGGCATAAGGATGAAGCCGCCGGGAGCTTGCTGCATCATCCCGCTAGGTGGCATCCCGGCGGGTGGCGTGCCAAGCCGCTCGGGGCCCTGCCGGCGGCGGACCGCCCGACATGCCAGGTTGCGATGTTCCCTTAGCGGAGGCCAAGGTCTGCTGTATCGTTTGTACCTGTGACGCGTTTAAACCAAGCGTGTTGGTGATCGCTCCGATTTGGCTGCTGCTCATGTTCAGCGATCCAAAGCGCGCGCTCAAATTCTGGAGTTCATCCGGACCGAGGGACCCGCTGGACACCTTGTTTCTGAGATTGTTCAGTTGGTCGCCCGATACTCCGAGTTGCGCGGCCACGGTGTTGAGTGTGTTCTGATCAATGCCACTCAGAAGATTGGACAGCCCACCGCCACCACCGCTCATACTACCCAGAAGACCGGACAGGCCACCGCCACTGCCGACGAACCGTTCGAACCTCCGCCTCCGAAGGAAGACGTTGTCGATCCCAGGGACCCTGAATTGGGAAATCCGGCGGAAGTGGAGAACGCGGTTGCCGGCGGTGGTCCCATGAGCGAAGGCATTTGAGAAGCTGCTGGGTTTGCCGAGCCAGAGCCCGGATAACCAGTGAGCGGAGCCCGATAACCAAAGGCAGAGCCAAAGCCAGAGCCCGGATAACCAGCGGAGCCCGGATAACCAGGAGCAGAGCCCTGATAACCAGGAGCAGAGCCCTGATAACCAGGCAGAGCCCGATACAGGCGCCAAAGCCAGAGCCCGGATAACCAGGAGGAGCCCGGATAACCTGGAGAGCCCGAATAACTAGGAGGACCCAGATAACCATTCGACGGGGCGCTGGTGCAGTACCGCGGGTTTTGCTCACAGGCGGCCGCACGCATCGTCGTAAAGGACTGTGTTCCGAGATAACTGTTGGGTACGTTTGGCATCGTTTGCCCGTAGCCACTGCTTGGCAGAGCATATCCGGTTGACCCGCCAGCAGGCCGACCGTAAACCTGGGGCTCCGTAACCCATAGCCGGCGCACCATAAGCCGCCTGGAGATCCATAGCCTGCGGGCGGCGCACCATAACCGCCTGGAGATCCATAGCCTACGGGCGGCGCACCATAACCGCCTGGAGATCCATAGCCTCACGGGCGGCGCACCATAGCCGCCTGGAGATCCATAGCCCACGGGCGGCGCACCATAACCGCCCGGAGATCCATAGCCCACGGGCGGTGCACCATAACCGCCTGGAGATCCATAACTGGCGGGCGGCGCACCATAGCTGGCGGGCGGCGCACCATAGCTGGCCGCTCCGCCAGCCGTTCCTGCACCTCCATAACCGCCGGGCGCGCTACCGTATCCCGAGCCCCCTCCGCTTACGGTTCCACCGATGGACCCGCCACCAACCTGAGCCAATGCTGCAACGGACAATAGGCTAATCGCGGCTGCGGCTATCACTCCGTCCACGAGCAGGCTGACAATACGGATCGATTGGTGAGCCATTGTTGGTTACCCTCCGGCCTTCAAAACTTACATTCGGCCTTAGGATTCGTAGCTGCGAGTCCTAGCAGACTTTGCGGTTGAAATACGCCTCAATGCACTACGAGCTCTGTGCCATTGCAAATGGAATAAACACGTCCCGATTTCGGAAAAGACAAGGAATTAAGTACGTTTTCAATTAACGGACATGCGTCCGCCATCACGTACCGGCGAAACTTCCGACATGAAAAGAACCATGCAGCATCAGCCGCATTTAACAATTCTGACCTCACCAAATCGACCGCCGGTACCGGTCAATGGCTACCCAAACCTGACCGGCAATTCGGCTCGATGTCAACTATGGTGCTTCCGATCCCAACACGTCCGACCAGGCCAAAACCCTTTTTTTAAGATGAGCACCTACCGAGGAGTTCTTCATCACGCCACAATACCCCGCCGATCTCCTACCCGATCCCGCGGTGCATTTCGCGACGATTCCGTTTCGCGATACCTTGGTAGAACCAAGTGTAGAGGTAATCCGTGCCATCATAATCTCGGCCTACCGAGGGAGATAACTCATAAACTAAATTTTGCTCACTAGAGGCCGTTCCAATACCGAAATCCCATCCGACTTCCCTCAAACGGTCGCTTTTGCCTGCGCTATCATACACGCGCTAAGGGGCAATCGGAAGAAGGCCTGTCAAATAATCATGTGGTCGAAACCCACGTAAATCGCAGCGTTGTGACGTACCAGATACGAGCTGGGCCGTCAATAGATTGATTACGCCTGCTTAGTACCAGATTCCACGACAGCCAGGTATTTGAAGAGTTCATTTGTTGGTCCAGTCTAATCCGCTCTATTCGCCCCTAATTTCGTCCGTCCATGTTGATGGAACAGAAAGGTTCTCAAGCTGATTAACCTGGACATGCCTACAAGAAGTACCCGCCGCCGAGGGAAAACTCAATCCTCGGATGCTCGGCCCCAGAAACCCAACGTTGATCGCGGTTTCGGATCGCAACCAGCGTCAATTTTCCGAGACAAGTTCCGAATTCAATGATAGAAACGCGGATATGACCGCGCCTAAGCCCGTCACCAACATCCGCAGCCGTTTGAACCATCCCGTAATCGACTCCGATGGCCACTGGATCGAATTTGAACCACTTGCTCTCGATTATCTGACCGAAGTCGCCGGAGCCGACCTCGTCCGACGCTATCGAGGTTCGGCCAGCCAGTTCTTCTCCAATCGCCTCTGGGGTGGTTTATCACCGGAAGAACGCACCAGCCGCCGCTTGATGCAACCGCCATGGTGGATTTTTCCCACCCGCAACTCGCGTGATCGGGCAACGGCGATGCTGCCTCGGTTGCTTTACGAACGTCTGGATGAACTCGGCTTGGACTTCGCTGTCCTTTATCCCAGCAGTTTCATGCTCTTCGCCCCCTTCATCCGCAACGCTGAATTGCGCCGGGCGGCTTGCCGCGCGTTTAATCTCTATGCCGCCCAACAGTTCCAGCAGTTCACCGACCGCCTGACGCCCGCCGCGGTGATTCCTATGTACACTCCGGACGAGGCTCTTGAAGAGCTCGAATTCGCGGTTGAGAACCTCGGTATGAAGGTCGTAATGATGGGCAGTTTGATGCGCCGGGCGGTCGCCGCTACGCGGGAGCCACCGGAAACCAGCCGCCACGCGGTCTGGCCTGATGTGTTGGGAATCGACAGTGATTACAACTATGACCGCGTATGGGCCAAATGCCTGGAGCTGAGGGTGGTGCCGACCTTTCACAGCGGAACGCAGGGCATCGGCACTCGCACTTCAGTCAGCAACTTTGTCTACAATCACGTGGGCCATTTTGCGGCCGCGGGAGAGGCGGTATGTAAAGCGTTGTTTTTGGGCGGCGTGACCCGGCGCTTTCCGCATCTTAAATTTGCCTTTCTGGAAGGTGGCGTCGGCTGGGCGTGCGGCCTTTATGCCGACCTCATCGGCCATTGGAAGAAGCGCAGCCCCAAGGGTCTGGAGGACGTCGACCCAGCGAATCTGGATTTGCCGCTGCTGGCCGAGACTCTTTCGGAGTTACGGAGATAACGCGCTAACGGACAAGCTGGGCGATTTGCGCTCAGGCGATGGAAGTGATGACCGAACATCCCACACAAATCGACGACTTTGCCGCCTGCGGAATCACTCGTCCCGAGGATATTCGCGACCTGTTCGTACCCAATTTCTATTTTGGCTGTGAGGCCGACGACCCGCTCTGCACTTGGGCGTTTGCCTCCGGGGTTCATCCGTTCGGAGCCACCTTCAACATCCTGCTCGGCTCCGATATCGGCCACTTCGACGTACATGATATGACCGAGGTGCTGGGAGAGGCGTACGAACTGGTCGACAAACGCCTGCTCAGCGAGGATAACCTGCGGGATTTTTTGTTCTCCAACCCGGTCAAGTTTTGGGCCGGCGGAAATCCGAGCTTCTTCAAGGATACCGTGGTAGAAAAGACCGCGAAACTGGAATTGTCGCGGTTGGCTGTCCCGCTGCGGGCTTAATTGCACAACCTGATTTCGAACTGAAAATGGCAAGGAGGAAACAATGGGCGACGACAACGCGATTCTGTACCAAAAGGATGGTCCGGTAGCCAAGGTCATTCTGAATCGGCCCGAGCGGCGCAATGCGCTGACCGATCCGATGTTCACCCAGATAGTCGAGGCTTACCACCGGGCCGAACAGGATGATGACGTCAAAGTAATCGAGCTGATGGGCACCGGCGACACCTTTTGCGTCGGTTTCGATTTGCGCGACCCCGACCTGTTCTATGAAGGCGCCGATGTCGGCGACACCGGTGTGCGTGACGGCATCTACGCGCTGCGGTTTCGCGCCGAGGTCATGCGCGACATGATGTTCGTACTTAAGCCGACCATCGCCCGCGTCCATCGCCACTGTATCGGAGCGGGTCTGTTCCTGACCTTGGTCGCCGATTTCGCTATCGCCTCGGACAACACCGTCTTCGGCTTTCCCGAATCCAGATACGGCGATGCCGGTGCGGTCTGGTGTTTTCCATTCGTCGTCATGCAATGCGGGCTCAAGCGCGCTCGCGAGTTGCTGATGACCGGGCGCAAATTCACCGCCGCCGAGGCCGAGCGCTTCAATTTCGTCAACTATTCCGTGCCGATGGACAAATTGGACAGCGAAGTCGACGAACTGATCCACGCCCTGGTCAGCCTGCCGCGCGACAGCCTGGCGCTGAGCAAAGCGTTCATGCATCAGATCTATGGAACCATGAACATGCCCTCCTTCTTCCTGCCCCACTACACCGTCCATCCCATGGCCCTGAACCTCAACCGCAAGCCGGACGAATTTGATTTCCGCAACAGCATCCGCGACAAAGGATTGCGTGGCGCAATCGACGAGCGGAACAAGCGTTTCTCCGGACGTTACTGGAATTGGTGATACAGTTTCGGGCGATGAGCTCTTTACCGCGCGGGTTGCATCGCGATCCCGCGCGGTCAGGTGATCATCCATAAATTACCGGAGGCGACCCGTGGATTTTTCGCTTACGCCGGAGCAGGAAGCTTTTCAGCAGCAGGTTCGGCAATTCGTCCAGGAGCATCTGACTCCAGAGTTGCGCGAAGAGGTCGAGCGCGAGCAGTACGCGATCGGCCCTTTGGGAAAGAAATTCGTCAGGCTGATGGGCCGCCTCGGCTGGCTCGGTATCGGCTGGCCTAAGGAATACGGAGGCCAGGGCCGCGGCGCAATCGAACAGTGGCTGTTTCTGGAAGAGATGGCGTCGGAAAATCTGCCCACCAGCGGCCTGACGCTGAACTCGGTCGGGCCGACCCTGATGCGTGTCGGTTCAGAGCAGCAAAAGCGTCGAGTATTTGCCCAGGATTCTCGCCGGAGAAATCGAGTTCGCGGTGGGCTATACCGAACCAAACGCGGGCTCGGACCTGGCTTCGCTGCAGACCCGGGCGGTCCGTGACGGCGACAGCTACGTCATTAATGGGCAGAAGATCTATACCTCCGCCGCCCACCATTCGACTCACATTTGGCTGCTGGCGCGCACCGATCCAAAAGCCCCCAAGCATCGCGGAATTTCGATCTTTATCGTTCCCAACGATACCGCGGGAGTGACCATCCGCCCGCTGGCAACAATGGGCAGCGAGCGCAGCAACGAGGTCTTTTTCGAGGATGCACGGATCCCGGCCGAAAACCTGGTCGGCGAGGAAAATCGGGGATGGTACTACGTGGCCATGGCGCTCGACTTCGAACGCTTGATGCCTCATACCCGCACGGTGCGTTTTCTCGAGCATCTGATCGATTACGCCAAGAACACCGTGGTCGACGGCCGCCCGCTCAGCAAGCATCCGCAGGTCCGCATCACCCTGGCGCGGCTTGCGGTCGACGTTGAAATCGCCCGCCTGTTTTCGCTGCGTGACGCCTGGATGCTGGAGCACGAGCAGATTCCCAATGCCGAGGCGTCGATCTTCAAGGTCTGGTTTACCGAACTCAATGAGCGCATCGCGACCGCCGCCCAGGACATCATGGGGCCCTATGCTTTGTTGCAGGGCGAAGACCCGTTGGCGCCGATCGAGGGACGCCTGGAGAAACTCTACCGCAGCTTCCCGTTGTACAAGTTCGCCGGCGGCACCAACGAGGTAATGCGTAATATCATTGCGCAACGCGGTCTCGGGATGCCACGCGGCTAGCCGAGAGGGAAAGCGACATCTTGGAAGAATGATTTTCATCGCGGTTTATCAACCGCCCACACACGGACTGGAGAGAGGTTTGTGATTGATCTTGGATGGAACGAAGCGCAGGAAATGCTACGGCAGAGCGCCCGCGGCTTCCTGGCCAAGGAGGCGCCCAAAAGCGTCGTCCGGCAGATTGAAACCGATCCGCAGGGTTATTCAACTGCGCTGTGGCGCCAGATGGCCGATCTCGGCTGGCTCGGGATGCCGTTTCCGGAGAGCGCTGGAGGAGTTGGGGGTAGCCTGCTGGACGCCGGCCTGCTGGCCGAGGAATTAGGTCGCGCGGCCCTGCCCAGTCCTTATATCCACACAGTTGCCGCCGGACTGACGCTGCTCGAAGCGGGAAGGACCGACCTCGTCGCGGGAATCATCTCCGGAGACCTGGTCGTGGTCCCGGCCTTTGCCGAAGGCCGACCCGCGGCCGATACCCGAGGCGATCAAGCTGGCGATTGCTCCAGTGGATAGCGGCGGCTACCGCGTGGCGGGGCTCAAGCGTTTTATCGAATATGGCGATGCCGCTCATCTCCTGCTCTGTTCCGGCCGTGTCGGCGCGGGCGTTGGAGAGCACGGTGTTACGCTGATGCTCGTGCCCGGCGACGCGGGCGGACTTAAGCGGCGCCGCCTGGAAACCACCGGCGGCGATCCGGCCGCGGAGCTTGGCTTTGAAGACGTTGTCACCGGCGCTGGGAGTCTGGCCGGTGAACCCGATCGCGGGTGGGCGCTCGTCTGCCGGACCCTGAACCGATTGCTGGCTCTGCGCAGCGCGGAGATGGCCGGCGGAACGCGCCAAGTGCTGGAGATGACCGTCGAGTACACCAAGATGCGCGTTCAGTTTGGACATCCCCTGGCGTCATTTCAAGCGGTCCAACACCTATGCGCCGACATGGCCACAATGGCTGACGGCGCTGAACTGGCCGCGCATCAGGCGCTTTGGGCCGTGGACCGCGGAATGGCCGGCGATTACGAGGTCAGCGTCGCCAAAGCCTTCGCCGCCCAGGCCTATCGGGCCGCGACTGTCAACGCAGTTCAACTGCATGGCGGTATCGGCTACATGCAGGAATACGATCTTCAGTTCTACTATCGACGCGCCCGCACCGAAGAGGTCCTGCTCGGAACCACGGAGGATCACCTGGAGCGGGTTGCGGCTGCATTAGGACTTTAGCGCTGGTTGTTATGATTGTCTAAGCGCAACTGTCCCCGGATTGCGCATGAACGCTGTTTCTTTCATTAATCTTCTCGCCCTTATAGGGAGATAGAGAGCGACGAGATTGTGGCGCGTCCGGCAAAGTCGGAAGACAACCGCGCCGCGGATGAAGGGTAATTGTTCGTGGCCGACATAATCATTGAAAAGAATGTTCCGGTGCTGATGCGCGACGGCGTGGTGTTGCGCGCCGACGTCTACCGCTCCAGCCGCTCGGGACACTACCCGGTGCTGCTGGAGCGCACGCCTTACAACAAGACCTTTCCGCGGATGGTGTTGGATACGGTCCACGTCTTGTATGCGGTCGAAGGCGGTTACACGGTGGTTATCCAGGATACCCGCGGCCGGTTCGCCTCGGAGGGTG
Source organism: uncultured Pseudomonadota bacterium (assembly GCA_963824565.1). Lineage (GTDB taxonomy): Bacteria > Desulfobacterota > Binatia > Binatales > Binataceae > JAJPJA01. Next base: position 112,499 of record CAWGQB010000001.1, read on the forward strand.
AATTCGTCCCTTTCTTCAGCGACATCCAGGACGGCTACGACACCGTGGAATGGTGCGCCGCGCAGCCCTGGTCGAATGGCAGGGTCGGGATGTTCGGTACGTCTTATGTGGGTGCCACCCAGTTGCTGGCGGCGATCTCGAGCCCGCCGCATCTTGGCGCTATCGTTCCGGTGGTATCCGCGGCCGATTTTCATAACGGCTGGATTTACGAGGGCGGCGCGTTCAGGCTCGGTTTCGTGGCCGCGTGGGCCGCGCAATTTCTCGCCCTCACTCAATTGGACCGTCTCCCGCTTTCACCGCAGGAGCTTCAAAACAAAAGGGAAGAGCTCCTGGATGGCGTCGGGCGCCTGCGGCGCTCGCTTTCGCATCTGCCGCTGATGGAATTGCCATTGCTCGAAGGCGTCGCGCCCTACTTTCGCGAGTGGCTGGCCCATCCCGACGATGGCGACTACTGGCAGCGATTTAACATAATCGCGCACCACGAGCGCGTCACCGCGCCCGCCCTTCATATCGGCGGATCGTACGACCTGTTCGCTTCGGGAGCATTGCGCAATTTCGCCGGACTCAAAAAATACGCCGCCACGCAGCATGCTCGCGCTGGCCAACGGCTGTTGTTTGGTCCGTGGATCCACGGTTCGTTGCAGTCGAACATGTCGGTCGTGGGGCAGCGCGACTTCGGCTGGCGTTCGATGGTATCGCTGACTGAAACCAAACTGACCTGGTTCGACCATTGGCTGCGCGACGTCGACAACGAGGTTGCATCCCAAACGCCAGTGCGCATCTACGTGATGAACAGCGGATGGCGCCAGGCGCAGGAATGGCCGCTGGAAGGCACCGAGTGGACTCCGCTTTTACCTGCACAGCGCGGGGCGCGCCAACTCCCTCAACGGCGACGGCCGTTTGAGCCGCGACACGCCGGCTTCTGAACCTCCGGATACTTTCCTCTACAGTCCTTTGAATCCAACGCCCACCGGCGGAGCGGACGGAATCTACGACCAACGTCCGGTGGAAGCACGCTTCGACGTGCTCGTCTATAGTACGCCGCCCCTGAGCGAACCACTGGAAGTGACGGGGCCGGTTACCATGGTCCTGAACGCCGCCAGCACGGCTCCGGACACCGACTTCACGGCGAAACTCGTTGACGTCGCGCCGGACGGCTACGCGGCCAATCTATGCGACGGCATCATCAGGGCGCGGTATCGCAACTCGCCGGCGCATCCGGAACTGATGCAGCCCGGTGAACCATATCAGTTCACGATCGACCTCAACGCCACCGGCAACCTGTTTCTGGCGGGGCATCGGATTCGGCTGGAGATCGCCAGCGCCAATTTCCCCAAGTTCGATCGCAATCCGAACACCGGCGAGCCGGTTGCCCTCGCGCGTCAGGTCCGTCCGGCAATGCAAACCGTGTTTCACGATTCGAAGTATCCGTCTTTCGTCATCTTGCCGGTTATACCGCGCAAGAACGGCAGATAAACGATCTTAAACGCGCCCATTCCGAAGGCGTAGGAGGCGATTTTTCAAATGGCGGAACAATACAAATTGATCGATCCGTTCGTCGGTCCACCACCCAAAGAACCCAACAAGTCACAGGACCCAAATATCGCCCGATGGTTCCGCAATTCCAAAGCGCTGATGGAGGGGGCGACTATCGAACAGATGGTCGCCGACATGGACGAAAGTCAGATTGAAGCGGCGATCATGACCGCCACCGGCCAACCGGAATTGCCCACCGGGCCCTACTCGGTCGGCCAGCGCATTGACGATGAGCGTTTTGACACCGCGTGCAATGAAGTCGCTGACATTATCAAGCGCTATCCAGGACGGTTTTATGGCTGTGCCGCGATCGATCCCACCGGCATGATGAAGGCCGTACGCCAGGTCGAGCGCGCGTTTCATCAATTCGGATTCCGCTCGATTTGGATAATGCCGGCGCTGGTCGGCCTGCCGCCCAACCACGCCTGTTACTTCCCGGTTTACGCCAAATGCGCGGAACTCGCGATGGCGGTCAAAATCAATTGCGGGGTTCCCGGGCCTCTGCGCCAAGCCGCGCTGCAACGACCGTTGCCGCTGGACGAGGTGCTGCTGGCGTTTCCAGAGTTAACGGTGGTGGGGGCCCACGTTGGCCATCCGTGGCATCTGGAGACCGTCGCCCTGCTGCAAAAATTCCCTAACTTCTACATGATCACTTCGGGATTCGCGCCCAAACATGTCCCGCAGGAATTCTGGCAATTCGCTAATTCGCGCGGCGCTCACAAGATTTTGTGGTCGAGCGACTATCCGATCCTGCCGATGCAGCGATGCTCCACCGAGGGCCGCGCGGTACCGCTCAAAGACGAAGTCAAGCGCCGCTACCTGCGCGACAATGCGATCGAAGTCTTCAAGATGAATCGGTAGTGTAGTGTCTCACAAATAGCTTTGCGGACGTTTGATTGCTATAATCCTGGTGGTGCCAAACACAAGTCGGGCGATCAAGTTGGGAGCGGCGGAGCATACGCAGCTGAAACAATGGGAAGCCTCACACGGAACGCCGCAACAGGTGGCGCTGCGCTGCCGGATTATTTTGGCCGCCCTTGCGGGGCAGGATAATGCGGCGATCGCTGCGCAATTGCAAGTGAGCCGGCCCACGGTGCAATTGTGGCGCAAGCGGGTGCTCGAGCAAGGCATCGGGGCGGTTTGGAAGATCGCCTCCGGACGGGGTCGAAAGCCGCTGTATGATCAAGCCACGCGCGAAGCGATCATTGAAGCAACCTTGCACAGCAAGCCCGCGGGCATGAGCCATTGGAGTTGTCGGCTGATGGCAGCGGCGCACGATGTGAGCAAGAGCACGGTCAATCGGTTATGGCGGCTACACCATATCAAGCCGCATCTGCGCCGCACTTTTAAGCTCTCGAGGGATGCGAAATTCCTGGAGAAGCTGACCGATGTAGTAGGGCTTTATTTGAACCCACCCGACCGGGCGCTGGTGCTGTGCTTGGACGAAAAGAGCCAAATCCAAGCACTGAGATCGGACTCCGCCGGGGCTGCCGCTAAAGAAAGGCCGCTGCGGAACGATGACGCACGACTACAAGCGCAACGGCACCACCACGCTGTTTGCGGCGCTCAAGGTGTTGGACGGCAAGGTGATTGGAGAGTGCCACGGCCGCCATCGGCATCAGGAGTGGCTGAAATTTCTGCGCCGCCTGGACGCCGAGTTTCCCTCGCCGCTGCAGTTGCAGTTGGTGATGGACAACTACGGTACGCATAAAGAACCGCACGTGCAGGGGTGGCTGAACCAGCATCCACGCTTTGTGTGCCACTTTGTGCCGACCAGCTCCAGCTGGCTAAATCTGGTGGAGCGTTGGTTTAGAGAATTGACTGAGAAAACGATTCGGCGCGGCAGTTTCGTGAGCGTGCCGGATTTGAAACAGGCGATCGAAGAATTTATGCAAGCCTGGAACCAAAACCCCCAGCCGTTTATCTGGACCGCCAGCGTTGGTCAGATCATCGAGAAGATCGAACGCGCGCGGGTCAAGGTGGAGCAGATCAACCCCGGATCCACGCTTCCCCGAAGCAAGAAAGTCGGAATATTCTGTAAATCTATTTATGAGACACTACACTAGCTCTCATATCCCTCTCCGGCATTCAGCCGCGGGAGAGGGATAGGTGAGGGCGACTGGTACACTTCTAGTAGTACCAAACATATTGGCGCGCAGGGCAATTTGGACACTTTCGTCTAAGCACTCCCGCATCGTCCCCGAAACGCGACTCGCTGGGCGCAGATCAAGCGCCGGTTGACGGCGTTCTAAGGCCGGAATTGTCAGGTTACTTCAACGTCCGGAAAATCTGGGCTCGCGCTTTTCCGCGAAGGCTTTGAGTGCTTCCTTGAAATCAGCCGTATTCATGCAGGCCATTTCCGACATCACCTCAAGTTGGGTGGCTTCGACGAAGCCCGAATTGACGCCGGCGTGGAGTGCCTGTTTGGACAGTTGCAGCGCCAGTGGCGGGGCTTTGAGCGTCATCCGCGCCATCTCGCGCGCCTCGTCCATCAACCGATCATGCGCCACCACTTTGTTGACCAGCCCGATCTCGTGCGCTTCGCGCGCCTCCAGCGTGCGTCCGGTGAGCACCAACTCCAAGGCCTTTCCCAGGCCGAGGATTCGCGGCAGCAGGTAGGTGCCGCCGAATTCCGGTACCAATCCGACCCGGGTAAAAGTCAACCCCAGCTTCGCATTCTCCGATGCGATCCTGATGTCGCACGGCAGAGTCATATCGACTCCGACACCAACCGCAATCCCGTTGATTGCCGCAATCAGCGGCTTGGGAAAGCGCAGGAACATCAGCGGCGCGGTGGTGGCGTGCTCACGGGTTTCGGCGATCCGCTGGGGGTCCATCGGTTGACGCTGCTCGGCCAGATCGAGGCCGGCGCAAAAGGCGCGTCCGGAACCGGTCAGAATCACCGCCCGCGTGTCAGCGTCCTCAGCCAGCGCGGGCAACGCGGCCATCAAGTCCACAATCATCTGATGGCACATGGCATTAAGCGCTTTGGGCCGGTTCAGCGTAACAACCGCAATTCCTTCATCTTTCTCGACCAACAGGGTCTCAAAGCCGTTGTCTTGAGCCATTGACGCCGAACCTTTCGCGCGAAAAATTTCAAGGGCGCCGCGATTTTGCGTGGCGCCCTTGATTATCTGGTCTATGCCAGGGATCAAGTCAAATGCGTGAGTCGTTCATTTGGACTTGGATTTGGACTTGGTCTTCAGGTGGGGCATCACCTCTTTGGCGAGCAATTCGATCGACCGCATTATCTTGTCATGCGGGGTGGTGTACATCTGCATGAACAACAACGCTTCGTCGACGCCGGCGTCGGCGAGGTATTGCAGGACGTTGCCGCAGGTTTCGGGGCTGCCGATGCATGCGCCGCCGGCTTTGACGATTTCCTCCAACGGGACTGACATGGCCACTTTGCGTCCCTCCATGAATTGTTTCATGAAGAATTCGTAGGAAGCTGGCGGTTTGCCATCTATCCACGGTGCAAAGAGCTGACGTACCGCATCGCTATACTGTCTGAAATTCGGCCCCTGAATGGCGAGGGCTTCCTGATCGGTATCGCAGCACAGCGTAAACGTCAGCAGCGCGAACTTGTCATTGATAAAAGAGCCAATCGGCTTGGCATTCTTGATGCGGTCGCGATAAGTCTTGACGTAGTCATTTGATTGACCCTGGCCGATTCCAAAGCCCAGTACGCCTATACCGTTGTCACCCGCGAACTCGATCGTAGCGGGCTGCGTGCACGCCACCCACATCGGCGGATGCGGCTTCTGTACCGGCTTGGGCACGACCTGACGGCTGGGAATACGCATCGTCGGGCTTTCCCAACTGAAGTTTTCGGTGGTCCAGGCTTTGGGAATGATCTTGAGCGATTCTTCCCATTGTGCGCGCGTCACGTTGGGATCGACGTCGTAACCCGCGAGCTCCGATTCAGCAATCGCGCGCCCCCCGCCGAAATCGACGCGTCCGTTGGACAGAACGTCGAGCGTGGCGATGCGCTCGGCCACTCGAAGAGGATGATTGATTCTAAAGGGCAGCAGCACGATCCCGTGCCCCAGGCGGATGTTCCTGGTTTTCGCGGCTATATGCGACAGCACCAATTCGGGAGAAGAACTGTAGGAAAACCCTGGTAGAAAATGATGCTCCGTAAACCATATTCCTTTGTATCCGAGCTTGTCGGCAAGCACGGCCTGCTCGATACATTCGTCAAAATTGCGCTTGACGCCGGCCTCTGACATATCCGCGGTTTCAAGTTCGAAGAACAGACTCAGTTCCACCCTGGAACCTCCATAGTTGATTTCGAGTGCATATCTATTTGATCGCTAGCGGGGCGACTGGTGAACCTACCGCGCCCGGAAGCAACAGCGGTTGTGCGACCAGCATGAATTCGTAGACCTTGTCCTGCGCGCAATCGGTGGCCAGCGCCTCGGGATCCCACATCTCTCCCAGCATCATGCCCATCTCGCGCAGGGCCAGCATGTGAAATAGCAGCGTCGTGCCTTCAATTTCCGCCGGGCTGACCTCGACCGCGACGTTGTCGCAGGCCACCGCCGCGGCCTTCTTTTGATGAAGCCATTCGGCGCAACGCCAACTTAGACCCGGCGAGCCGATCAGAAACTCCTCGCCGTTGCGGGTTTCGACAAAGTGCTGCCACCATCCGGTGCGAACAATCACCACGTCGCCTTGTTCGACTTCGATCCCCTGAGCCTTGGCGGTGGTTTCCAACTCATCAGGAGTAATGATGGTGTTGGGTGCAAGATGTTTGAGGCCGTGGCGGCGGGCGACGTCAAGCAGCACTCCGCGCGTGACCACTTGGCCGCGTTCGGCGACTTTCTCGATTCCATTGCGGGTCGCGCCAAGTCCGGTCACGGCGGAGGCAGGAAAGCCATTGTACATCTTGGATTCGTACCAAACATGGGAAAGCGCGTCCCATTGCGTGCCGGACTGCAGATTCATAACGATGACATCGTCGGCAAACCGCATCGGGCCCTGATACATTTGCTTGAACGCCGCGCCGACAGTGCCGCCGAAACCTTCCAGGTGGTCGGTAATATGTTCATCGCCGCCGTGCACGATCATGGTACGAATGGGATTACGGCGGAAGAAGGAGCCGTTCCAGGGACCGTCGGCCTCAAAAGGCGCGCACAACGGGAAACTGCGTCCCTTCTTGACCAGGCGGGTGGCCGCGAGGACTTTCTCGGGCGTTATATAGTTGAGCGTGCCAACCTGATCGGAATCGCCCCATTTACCCCAGTTGCGAACTCTCTCCGCGACCTCACGCCAGATCTCCGCCATCTGATTTCTCCCGTTTCCTTAATGCTGCGACGCGCCGCCGTCGATAGTATATGTTGCGCCGGTGATGAAAGCAGATTCGTCGGATACCAAAAAGGTTATCAAAAAGGCAACCTCTTCGGGACGTCCGATTCGCTGCAGCGTTCCCGGCCGCGCCGACATCGTCTTAAGTCCCAGCTTCTTCATTGAAACCTGCAGCATTGGCGTGTCGATCGGACCCGGACAGATAGAGTTGCAGCGGATGTTGTCGGCGGAACCTTGATACGCCACTGCGCGCGTGATCGCGGTCACTCCGCCCTTGCTGGCGGTGTACGACGTGCCGCCACCGCCGCCCAGCGCCGCACCCGAAGCCAGGTTGGCGATCGCGCCACCACCAGCCTGCTTGAGATGCGGATAGGCATATTTGCAGGTCAGGAAGATGGCGCGGAGATTGACCGCGATAGTGCGGTCAAAGGTTTCTTCACTCACATCAACGATGCGGGTATCCGCCATCAGCGAAATACCGTGGCAATTCGCTAACGTGGTAAGTCGGCCGAATTTGGACACGGTCTGTCCGATCATGCGCTGGACATCTTCAGAGCGCGAGACGTCGGTCGGAAGTGCGATCGCCTCGACGCCCGAAATCGTGGCCAAGCGTTTCTTTCAGCCCCGCTTCGTTAACGTCGACCAGCGCGACGTTGCAGCCTTCCCTGGCAAAGCCCTGAGCCACGCTCCTGCCGATACCCGACGCCGCCCCGGTTACAATCGCGACCTTGTCCTTGAGTCTCATAGCGGTTTCACCTTCCAACAATTCAATTCGTGGGCGAAACCAGCCCGCCCGCCCGTTTTGATTGGTTCGGCGCCGACAATGCTGATAGCAACACCTCGGTCCGGCCCGTCTTAATTCCGGCTGAAGTGCGGGATCACGTGCTCGCCGAACAGCCGGATCGACTTCATCACTTTCTCATGCGGTATCGACCAGAACTGCTGCATGCCCATGACATGGTCGAGTCCGGTGACATTCTGGATGCGCTCAAGTTGCTTGATGCAGGTTTCGGGACTGCCGCAGATCACCGCGTGGTGATCGAGCAGATAATCCATATTGACCTGATCCCGGGTGACCCCCTTGGGCAAGTTGGCGCCGGCTCGCAACGGCACGTCGCGGGTCCCTTCTTTGACCGCGGATTGCAGTTGTCCGTTAACCGTAAAGAGGGTGTTCACGTACGACAGGAAGGCCCGTTCCGCATTCTCACGCGCTTGCTTGTCGGTTTCGGCACAATGGACCATATAGAAGACTGCGGCCCTATTGTTGATGAACTGTCCAACCGGCTCCGCTTTTTTTATTGCGTCGCGATAGATTCCAATACGCTTGGCGACCTCTTCGGGGTCGAGCATCACCACCAGGGTCAGCAACCCCATACCGAGCTTGCCGCATAGTTGGTGGGTGTCCTCATTGCTGCTCGCAAGCCACAGGGGAGGATGAGGTTTCTGCAGCGGAAGCGGCACGATCGTGCGCTCCGGGATATCGAAGTAACGACCTTTCCACGAAAATGTGCCGTCCTTGCTCGCCCAGATATTACACAGCAAACGCAGCGAATCTTCCCACCGCGCACGGGTTTCCTCCGGCGGAATTCCAAAGCCACCCAACTCCTGAATCGTCGCGGAGCGGCCGGTTCCGACTTCGACTCGTCCTTTGCTGAGAATGTCGAGCGTGGCAATCCTTTCCGCGACCCTTACCGGGTGATTATAAGGAATGGGCAACAACACCACCGCGTGCCCGATACGAATCTTGGAGGTGCGCTGGCTAAGCGCTCCATAGAGCACTTCGGGTGCGGAGCTATGCGCGAACCCGGGCTGAAAATGGTGCTCTACGCTCCAAAAATTGCTAAACCCCATCTCCTCGGCGAAGGCTACTTGTTCCAAGACCTGGTGAAACACCTCGGCTTCGCGCTCGGGATGTTTAAGGGGGCTGTTAACCTGAATTTCATAGAAGATTCCGAAGTCCATGCCAATACTCTCCTCAGGCTTTGACATTAGTCCGGTTGTTAGCACAGTTTCAAACGTTCGCGGTATCGGGAAACTCAAAAACAACAACAAAAGGCCGCTGAACATGCGTTCGTTTAACTTCCATTCTCAAAACGGCCATCAGTTTGACTTATCTATTCGAACCCAAAAGAGAGAATTCGACAGCGCTGGCAAGGGACTTGGAAAAAAACATAAGAGACACGACCTTGATAATTGTCAGCACGCCGGGTGAAGAAATATCTACCCGCACCAGAGATACTGAGCGTGATGAGCGGGACGGCCTGCGAAATCGCCTTTTCCCGCGCGCTGTTGTTGCGGCTTCAGGGACCGCAAAGGGCTCAGCGACGGCAGAAGGGCAAATTCGTTTCTTCCTCAGCCTGTCATAATTCGTGGCTTTGGTTTCCCGAAGAACGCGATTGAAATTTTATAAGAGCGTATTAGCTGACCTTGAAACCCTGTTGAATCTCGTTATTGGAATGTGTTTATGCGCAGGCGTGATGGCGGCGAGCCGGAACCACGCACGAGACTGAAACAGACTGCGGGACAGGACGAAACGACGCTACCAGACAGGCTAGTGTAGTGTCTCACAAATAGCTTTTTGGACGTTTGATTGCTATAATCCTGGTGGTGCCAAACACAAGTCGGGCGATCAAGTTGGGAGCGGCGGAGCATACGCAGCTGAAACAATGGGAAGCCTCACACGGAACGCCGCAACAGGTGGCGCTGCGCTGCCGGATTATTTTGGCCGCCCTTGCGGGGCAGGATAATGCGGCGATCGCTGCGCAATTGCAAGTGAGCCGGCCCACGGTGCAATTGTGGCGCAAGCGGGTGCTCGAGCAAGGCATCGGGGCGGTTTGGAAGATCGCCCCCGGACGGGGTCGAAAGCCGCTGTATGATCAAGCCACGCGCGAAGCGATCATTGAAGCAACCTTGCACAGCAAGCCCGCGGGCATGAGCCATTGGAGTTGTCGGCTGATGGCAGCGGCGCACGATGTGAGCAAGAGCACGGTCAATCGGTTATGGCGGCTACACCATATCAAGCCGCATCTGCGCCGCACTTTTAAGCTCTCGAGGGATGCGAAATTCCTGGAGAAGCTGACCGATGTAGTAGGGCTTTATTTGAACCCACCCGACCGGGCGCTGGTGCTGTGCTTGGACGAAAAGAGCCAAATCCAAGCACTAGATCGGACTCCGCCGGGGCTGCCGCTAAAGAAAGGCCGCTGCGGAACGATGACGCACGACTACAAGCGCAACGGCACCACCACGCTGTTTGCGGCGCTCAAGGTGTTGGACGGCAAGGTGATTGGAGAGTGCCACGGCCGCCATCGGCATCGGGAGTGGTTGAAATTTCTGCGCCGCCTGGACGCCGAGTTTCCCTCGCCGCTGCAGTTGCACTTGGTGATGGACAACTACGGTACGCATAAAGAACCGCACGTGCAGGGGTGGCTGAACCAGCATCCACGCTTTGTGTGCCACTTTGTGCCGACCAGCTCCAGCTGGCTAAATCTGGTGGAGCGTTGGTTTAGAGAATTGACTGAGAAAACGATTCGGCGCGGCAGTTTCGTGAGCGTGCCCGATTTGAAACAGGCGATCGAAGAATTTATGCAAGCCTGGAACCAAAACCCTCAGCCGTTTATCTGGACCGCCAGCGTTGGTCAGATCATCGAGAAGATCGAACGCGCGCGGGTCAAGGTGGAGCAGATCAACCCGGATCCACGCTTCCCCGAAGCAAGAAAGTCGGAATATTCTGTAAATCTATTTATGAGACACTACACTAGGTTGCCAGATTTTGGTTCTCGGTTCGAGTAAATAGCCCGGGGTTCGAGGGTGCCTGTCGGTTCTCAAGGGGAATTGTTCGAAGGTGCTCATGTTTTGCTTGACATGGTCCTAAGATCGTAGCTACAAATGGAAGCCTAAAATTAACCTCGGCGACGCGCAGCTTAGCGTCGCGTAACATTGAAGGGATAGCACGGCTAGAAGTGGACCGGGTAAATCAAAACCAATGGGACGGTCGCAAATCAGCTCGCGACAGCAATTTACCATCGCCCCTTTCCGTCTGGCTCGGTAGCTCCTCGCCCAAAAGGCACAAGACAAAAGACTTAAGGGGGCTCCGGTTTAGTTTTGCTTGCGTCCGGGCATTAGCATTTTAGCCGGCGCCGAATTGATGGAGATAGTCACCAAACATTAACAAATGGAGGGCAGGATATGTCAATGAAAAGAGTTCTAGTGGCGGCGTCGGCATCGTTGGCCGGCCTACTGTTTCTCGCTTGCGCTGGATCGTCGGCTTCAGCGCAAACGCAGGAGGTCTTACCTTGCTTCATAAGCGCTACATCGGTACCCGCAGGCAAGAGCACAGTGGCGACCTGTCTCACCGATATGGTTCCACTGAGCGCGATCACATCGCCTAGTCAAGATCTGCGTGTGGATTACGTCGACGCCGATGCCGGGACAAGCGGTCCCACGCTGGTCATTAACAGCATCGAGGCGACACTCAACGTCAATAACGTAAGCAACCAAGTTCAGGATTTCATGGATGTAGCATTCTCGCCCTACGTAGACACCGCAGGAGGCGGAGGAGCTAGCGGGAACTGTGTCGACCTACGGGGGACTCAACAGCCCGAACATTGACCTGCTCAAGAGCAGCATTAGAACCTGGGTTTTGTCAGCGAACAATGTTAATTTTGAACTCCAGGTATTCGTAACCAACACTGGTACGACGGCGCAAAACGTAATAGGATCTCTCCATGTTATCGTGGACTTGAATAGCTTGTAATATCCGACCAATGGCGCGGCTGGCTGGCCTTCTAGCTTGACCACGCTCATCGAATTCGCGGAAGATCATAAACATATTTGCCAAACCCAAACGGGTCCGGTCGCGGCTCGTTAGGGTTTGGGCCAGTCTGCTCCTAACAGTGTTTTGCGGCTCGGCTCACTCTGAGAATTTCCGATTTTACTGTCACTACGCTTTTTGAAGCGTAATTCTTTCGTCCTGCGCCCAGCCGTCCTTGTGTAGGACGATGAAGTGCGGTGTAAAGTTCATGCTCGTGAAACGCCATTGATCGTCCAGCCGAGCATATTCGTCGCTGTACTTTCCAGAGACCAGGTAGGCCTCGCCATTGATGACGGGTTTGGCCTCCAGATAGCTGAATCCGGTCGCGCGGTCGCCGTGGATCTCGACTACATGGTTGTGGATGTATTGCTTGACGAAAGTGAAGTGCGGTCCGCGGCCGGAGGCAGCCGGTGACGCGGACGGGCCGAGGTTGGCGAAAAACACCCTCATCTGGTCCCGCCCCTTCGCTTTTCCGAGGGGGCCAAATTCCAGTTCCCCATCCTCGGTAAACAGATCCACGATGTCGGCGAGTCGACCTTCGTTAATATATTCGTGATACCGGTAACGAAGGTCGCGAAGGGCTTCGCGATCGTTGAGTTCGCGCACCTGGTTCTCCAGATTCACCAATCGCGCCTCGATGTCCGCGGCCATGAATTTGTCCTCCTATAATTATGGGCCGAACATAGCACAGAATTTTAGACTGGCGGCCAGGCAGTCTCTGTCACACCGGCGCGGAGCGGCGCGTGGCTGAAATTGGGCCAGCCGTCCGGGTTTGGGACCCTGCGCTGCTGCTCCCGTTGCCCCGGCCCCGCCGGCGCGTGATAATCGCCTTGATGGCTACCGCTTCTGCTTTAGGATCCGTACGTCGCGCCGCAGCTGAGGCATCGGCTGAGCAGCCGGCCCTATTGGCGCGCGATGTGAATTTTTTTTATGGCGAGCGCCAGGCGCTGAAAAGTGTCAGCTTTTCGATCGCGCGCGGCGAGATCTTCGGCTTCCTGGGACCCAACGGCGGCGGCAAAACCACGTTGTTCAAAGTGCTCTCGACTCTGGTGCCATGCCAGGCGGGCGAGGTGCGGATGCTCGGCCGCGACCTGATCCGCGAAAAAGTGGATATCCAGCGCCGCATGGGCGTGGTGTTCCAACATCCCAGCGTGGACGAAAAGCTTACCGTGCGCGAGAACCTCGAGACTCATGGCAATCTGTACGGGTTGCGCGGCAAAACGCTGCGCGAGCGCATCGCGGAGATGCTCGCGCGGGTCGGATTGAGCGATCGCGCCGGGGACCGGGTCGAAACGCTCTCGGGCGGGTTGCGTCGGCGCACCGAACTGGCCAAGGCCCTGCTCCATAAACCGGAGCTGCTCCTGCTCGACGAGCCCAGCACCGGCCTGGACCCTGGCGCGCGACGCGAATTCAACGACTACCTGGCGCAGTTGCGGCGCAATGACGGCGTCACCATCGTGCTGACCACCCATTATATGGAAGAGGCCGAACGCTGCGACCGGATTGCGATCCTCAATGAAGGCACGATGGTAGCGATCTCCCCGCCAGGCGAATTGAAGGAGCAAATCGGCGGCGATGTCGTGGCGGTGCGGAGTACAGGCGACGCCGAAACCCTGATGAACAGGATCAACGCCACCTTGGGTCTCAAGAGCAAGCTGGTTGACGGCACCGTCCGGATCGAGCGCCAGCGCGGTCATGAACTGGTGCGCGATTTAGTCGAAGCCTTCGGCGATGAGATTGAAAGCGTGACCTTCGGCAAGCCCACGCTGGAGGATGTCTTCGTCCATCTGACTGGCCGCAGGTTTTTCACCGAAGGAGCCGGAATCGACGCCGCGGAGTAACGCAATGCTGTTGCAGATATACACCTTGTGGAAACGTGAAGTGGTGCGGTTTTTACGTCAGCGCAGCCGCGTTACCGGAGCCTTTCTCCAGCCGCTGGTTTTTTGGGCGCTGCTCGGCGTCGGCTTCAACGCCTCCTTTCGTCCCGCGGGCGCTCCGGCCGGCGTCAGTTACGCGGAATATTTTTATCCTGGCGTCATCGCGCTGGTACTGCTCTTCACCGCGATCTTCGCCACGATTTCAACCATCGAGGATCGCAAGCAGGGTTTTCTTCAGGGGGTGTTGGTCGCGCCAATCACGCGGCGGTCGATCGTGATGAGCCAGGCGCTGGGCGGCACTACGCTGGCCCTGGTCCAGGGAATTATCTTCCTGGTGCTGGCGCCGATAGCCGGTATCAGGCTCAACACAGCGGCCGTTTTGGCGACAGTGATCATAATGGGCCTGGTGGCTTTCGCCCTGACCAACATGGGATTGATCATCGCCTGGCGGATCGATTCCACGCAGGGCTTCCATGCGATCATGAATCTGATCCTGCTGCCGATTTGGATGCTCTCCGGCGCGTTCTTTCCGTCCGCCGGCGCGCCCGGATGGCTCGCATGGGTGATGCGTCTCAATCCCATGACCTACGGGATGGCGGCCCTGCGCGAAAGCCTCTACCTGGCGCATCCGGGCACACTTGGCTCGCTCCCAAATCTGACTTTCTCGACCATCCTGACCATCGCCTTCGCCGCCGCAACTTATCTCTTCGCGGTACGCATCGCCTCCCGCGCCGTCATGGCGTAGGTCCACTCGGACACCCTAAATGGCCTACGACCGGTGGCCGACTATGGCAGCGCGGTCTCCTCAGCTCAGGAATACCCCTGGGTCGACGCCGAAGCGCGCCGCCAGGGCTTTGAGCTGGCGCACGTTGAGCCGCCGGCGGCCGGCCAATATCTCTGACACAACACCTTGGCTCCCGATCTCGGGCAGGTCTTTTTGAGTGAGCCCATGCTGCTCCATCAGAAAGCGGATAACGTCAAGTCCGGAAGCCTCGGGAAGTCCGTGATGTTCCCTGTCGTACGCTTCGATAAGAACGCTCTGGGTTTCTATGAGGCGATAACGCGGATCCTTAGGATTGTCGCCGATCTCATCGACCAAAGCGTTGAGACGCGCCACGGCCGCGTCGTATTCGTCAGCGCTGCGGATCGCGAGAAATGCTTCTCGCGTTTCGAAACTCTTTGTCTTGGTGACGGTGCGAGTTTTCATTGTTTCCACCTTCCTGAGTCATACTCCGGGTGCGTCAGTATGTGGCGGATGAACATCCTTTGAGCGTTGAAATGAATCGCTGCGATCAGCCGGTATTTGTTCCCGCCGATGTAGAAGACATAAAATGAACGACCTTTCACGGGGACCATGTCAACGCTGCCGAACGTCTGTTTCAACTCGGCGAAACTCTGGAAATTTCCACTCCGGGCCAGTTTGAGCCACGAGGCTAGTGGCCTTGCGGCATCTGCATGCACTTTCGCGAAGGAATGCACGGCCTTCTGCGAAATTACATGCACGATACCGATGCTATCTCAAATTGAGATAAGCGACAAGCCTACAGGCCTTTTCGGGATTGCTCTTCATGCTGGCGGGCCGATTGGTTCCCTGGCAACACACCCTGCTAAAACCCAACGACCTACCAGGCCAGCCGATGGTAGCGTGGCAAGCTGATGTTCCTTTCCATCCGGAGCTTTTGGTTGAGCGTCAAATAGGTTAGGTTCGTCTTTCAAGAGGACTGGATGATTCCAGCCCTATAGTTTTGGAGGCGCAACTCATGGCTCTGACTGAAAAATTTATCTCCGCGGACAGTCACGTGGTGGAACCCGAGGACCTGTGGACCAAACGCATGGGCGGTAGCTGGCGCGAGCGCGCTCCGCACTTTGTCGAAGGCCAGGATACCGACTACATGATCGTCGAAGGGATTCCGCCGGTGCAGGGCGCCGACCTGATGGCGGGGATGATGGACGACAAGCTCAAGGGGCGCGATTTGGACCGTTCCAAAAATCATTTCAAGGACGTGAGGCCGGAGTCCATCGACCCCAAGCTGCGGCTGGGCGACCAGGATATCGACAACATCAGGGCCGAGGTGCTCTACCCCAATTACGCGCTGATGCTCTACTCCGCGCCCGACCCCGAGTACAAGCGCGAATGCTGCCGCGCCTATAACGACTGGCTGATCGAGTTCTGCTCGGCCGCGCCCAAACGCTACGTCGGCGTGGCGATGCTGCCCACCAGCGGCCCCATAGAATGGGCCGTCAAAGAGGCGGAACGAGTCAGGCGAGCCGGCCTGCAATCAGTCACCATTCCCTCATGTCAGCCCAAGACGCCCTGGTGGGATCCCTTCTACAAACCGCTGTGGGCCGCGCTTCAGGACCATGAAATGATCCTGGCCTTCCACAACGCCGCTACTGAGGAACCGGTCCGTCAGGATTTGCCTCTGCTGCCGCTGGTGGTCGATCTGAAGATGGTCGGGCAAGTCCGTACCCTGGCAGGAATCCTCTCCTCAGGAGTGCCCGGAGCATATCCCAAGTTGAAATTCGTGGTGGTCGAAGGCGGTATCGGATGGGTGGCCGCGGCGGTCCGTTTGATGGACCATCTGTGGGAGGACCATCATAAGTGGATCGAGCCGCATCTGGACGAACCGCCCAGCTTCTATTGCAAGCGGCAGTTTTATTTCACCTTTGAGGACGACAAGGCCGGCCTGCTGACGCGCCAACTGCTCAACGTCGACCATTTGATGTGGGGTTCCGACTATCCGCACACCGAGGGCACCTTCCCCCGCTCGCGCGAGCAGATCGCCAAGGACTTTGCCGAGTTGCCCGCGGCCGAGACCCACAAGATCGTGATCGACAACGCCGCGAAGCTCTACGGCATCTGAAGGCGCAACCGTAACCGGCGAAATTCGGAGAACCATCCATGGCATACACTGAAAAAGAACGGACAATCCTCGAACGGGTCAAAAAGGCCCCCTTTCCCACCGATTACAAGGGATTGCGCGAGGCAATCAACTCCACCATCGGCGGCACCAACGCGAAGCCACCCGAAATCGGCGCCTTTCATGAGGATGTTGAGTTGCGCCCGGGTTTGCGCGCTGACATCTCGGTGCCCAAGGGCGCTGGACCCTTTCCGATCGTCATCTATTTGCACGGCGGCGGATGGGTTGCGGGCAGTTCCAAAAGCCATCGCAAGCTTGGGATGCAGTTCGCCGAGGCCGGCTACCTGACCCTCAATCTCGATTACCGGCTCGCCCCCGAGCATCCGTTTCCCGCCGGACTCGAAGATGCGGTCTTCGCCCTGCGCTGGGCATACGACAACGCCAAACGCTACAACGGCGACCCGACGAAGATAGCCATCGGAGGCGATTCAGCGGGAGCCAATCTGGCCGCCGCAGCCGCGCTCGAAATCGGTAAGCATCCGAGCGGCGTTAAGCTCGGCGCGCTGCTGTTGCTTTACGGACTGTTCGACCTCCAGGCCTTGATGGAGCGCGGCGAGGGCAGCAGCTCGGGCAACAATCAGAACTACCTGGGCCCCGACTACCGCACCAAATTCGATGACCCACGAGTGAGCCCGATTAAAGGCGTCAAGCCGGGAGCCTTGCCGCCGACGTTTATTATCGCCGGCACCTCCGACAACCTGGTGCCGGAAAGCTACTCGATGGCCGAAGCGTTAAGACGGGCCGAAATGCCGCATGAATTGCATGTACTGGAAGACATGCCGCACGCGTTCATGCAAATGTGGATGCTGTCGGGATGCGTCGAGGGGCAGCGGTTGATGTTCAACTTTCTCAAACGCCACCTTCAGTAAAAAAGGAAAGCCGCTCCCACGACCCGGCGTGGGGGCGGCTCACCAAAAACAACCAGCCGGCTAATTCAACCCGTACAGTTCCGCCACGTTGTCGTGCACGATGAAGTTGTATTCTTCATCGGTCAGACCCTTGCGATGCTCTTTGAGCAGGTCCTGCGACCAGGGCCAGGTCGAGTCGCTGTGGGGAAAGTCGTTGGCCCACAGCAGCCGCCTGATGTTACACATGTCCTTCATTTGGAACGCGACCCAGTCATCCTGGAACGTGGTATAGATGTTCTCGCGATAGTACTCGCTGGGTAGCTTGGACAGTTCTTGTCCAGGTGGCAGCCAGTAGCGATGGCGCTTGTAGGCATGGTCCATCCGGTACATGTAGTGCGGGACCCAGCCGGCGTCGGCCTCGACGCATACAACCTTGAGTTTGGGGTGGCGCTCGAAGACGCCGCCGAAGATCATCGTGCCCAGGATGTCCTGGCATCCGCGGATGATCGCCAGAAAGCCGTTGATCTTGGGGCCGCGCTGCGGGTTGGCGATATTGTCGGTCTTGCTGGTCAGGATGTGGAAGCTGAGCGGCAGCTTCATCTCGACGGCGGCCTCGTAGAATTCGTCGTAGGCGCGATCGTCGTAATCCTTCAATCCGGGATTGCCTGGCATCATGACTCCGCGGAAACCCAGCGCTTTGATTTTGCGCAGCTCCTCGATGCCCTCTTCAGGCGTGCGCATCGCGGTCTGGCCGCAACCGATGAGCCGATCGGGATGAGCGCCGCAAAACTCGGCCAGCCAAAGGTTATAGGCGTCGAAGCAGGCCTTCTTGTAGTCGATATCGCGATGGTTGCAGAGCACCATCCCGGTGGTGGGATAAATGACCTCTGCGACCACTCCATCGCGGTCCTGATCCGCGAGTCTGGCCTCGGGGTCCCAGCCGCCGCGATAAAGATCTTCGAACTTGTGGCCGCCCTTGCCCAATTCCTCGGCGGATTTGCCCGCCGCCGCCATCAGGCCCAGCGTGATCTTGAAGCCTTCCATCCCGTTAACCACAAAGTAATCGCCAAGCTTCTCATCGCGGAGCATCCGCGGTGCGGTGTCCTTATATTTGCGATCGATTCGATCGACGTAGGTGCCGGGCGGCTCCACGATGTGGGAGTCCGCCGAAATCGCCGTTTTAATCATAAACGTAGCCTCCTGATTTCCAAGATTCCTTATCTCGCAATGTAACAAGCTCAGAGAAAAAGCCAAAGGGAGGAGAGACGCTCGCCTCGAGGTGCCCTCGCAGACGGGTATTGTTCCTCGGCCCTTGTGATTGCGCATCCCAAGCTTCCTGCTGAACGAAGGGGCCACGCCCACGATCACTATCGGGGGCTACCTGATGACAGGCGCGCGCAGCGCACCGCCCGGCGGCCGCAGATACTCCAGTGTGCGATCGCGATTGGCCTAAAAGCCCTGCCGCGTGGTCAGGTTTCTGTGCGTCCCGGTTAGCGCGGCAGGCGCGCTGGGCGAGGCTCCTTCGGCTTTTTCTTTGACTGCCGCCAACACGTAGGGAAGCATTCCTTGGGCTACTATACGATTGCCCTGCTCGGTGAGATGGGCTTCGTCGATAAAGTAGGGCTGGGCGGAATTGCCAAACACCGCACTCAGGTGGTGGATTTGCTCCTCTTCGGCGATCGCGGCGATTCGCTCATGAACCCCGTCCAAGAATTCCTTGTCCCCCGGTAGCCAGCCTTGCGCCGCCTCGTACCGAGTGGGATTGGCCTTGGTGTAAACCGTGGGTTGCCAGAAGAACAGGCACATGAATCCGAAGCTCCGTCCGAGCGCCTCGACGATCCGTTTGTTGGCCAGGTACCTGTTCACGACTTCATCCTGAACCTTGGTACTGTCACCACCGGGACCAACCTCGCTGTTGCGATCGACCGTCACCATCTGCCCCTTGAGTTCCCGGAAACGGCCGGGCGCCAGCCGCACCAGGATTCGTTTGGCCAGTTGGCCGAATCCGGAATGGCTCAGCACAACGAAGGCCGTCTCCTTGAAAAGGAGGGAATTATCGTTGGCCCACAGGTTGAAAACCCTGAACTCGGTTCGCCGATCGTTCTCGTCGAAGCTGACGCCGGCGACCCCGTTGGACATGGCGGAACCGCTGTCGTTGAAGCCGTCGTAAAAGACCACGATGTCGGGAATGTTGCCCTTTTCGAGTTGTTCGAGCAGCAGGATCACTTCCTGGGTACTGACGTAGCCGTCCTGGCCAAAGTTCGAGATTTGTACGCGATAGGGAGTCTGGTCGATGGACCGCTGGAGCCAGGATGGAATCGTATAATCGTCGCGCGATCCTTCGCCCCACATCGTCGAGCCGCCGAAGGTAAAGATTCGGATCGCGTGGTGGTCGCTGCGTTGCCACGGGCCGGCGCCGAAGGTCCGGCGCACGCCGTTGTCATCCATATTGAGGTAGCGGCTCTGGTATGGCGCTCCCTGCCAATAAACAAACGGCTGCCATCTTACCGAGAAGCCGGACAAATCAGCGAAATAAGCGGGAGCCCAAGGAGAGTTTTTGTAGCCGTCGGCGGCGGCGCGCCAGTCTGGTTGGGGTTTTGCCGTGGTATAAAAATAGACCCTCAGAAGGGTGTCCAACACCATCAGGGTAACCAGTAAAATTCCACATTGAATCCAGATTGCCCTAAGCGCTCGCATCTGCCGCCGGCTTCGGTCACGACTATTGCTTGCTACCTAACCTCAACGGGCTCGAAGGTCTGTCGTGATACCGCCAGATCGCTTTTCGTCCTCAGATATACGTTTTAATTTCTGATTATGCAAATCCGGCTGCTCTTTCCACCCTCCGCAACTATGAGCGGCGTGCAATGTCGAAGGCTACTCCCAGTCAGGGCCCTGGCCGGGGACGTAGGGATTGCCTGAATGCGCGGTGAAGCCGCCGTCGGCCAGGTAATAGGCGCCGGTGACGAATGACGCTTCGTCGGAAGCCAGGAACAGCATTACGTTAGCGATCTCGGAAGGCTGCGCAAGGCGGCCCATCGGGATGGTGTTTTCGAAGATCTCTCGAAAACCCTTTGGACGCGTTAACGTGCGCGTAAAGCCCGGTGTCGCCGTTGAACCCGGACAGACCGCGTTGCAACGGATACCTTTGCGCGCGTACTCGATTGCGGTGTTGCGCGTCAGCGCCAGGATGCCGGCCTTGACCACTGCGTACGGCGCCAGCTTGTAATCGGCCACCAGCCCTGCGGTTGAAGCAGTGTTGAGGATCACGCCGCGGCGCTGCTTGACCATGATCGGCAGCACCAGCTTGGTCGCATAGAAGTAGGCGGTCAGGCTGATGTCGAGCGTCTTGCGCCATTCCTCCAGCGGGATATCGCCAACGCGCCCGAGGGCGGTGTAGATGGCGTTGTTAAGCAGCACGTCGATCTGGCCGAACCGGTCGGCAGTGGTCTGGACCATGCGCTCGAGATCCTCGGACTTGCCGACGTTGACAATTACATATTCCGCGTTGCCGCCCGCCGCGCGGATTTCCTCGACTACGCGCTTGGCGTTGGTCTCGTCGCGGTCGGCAATCATGACCGTCGAGCCCTCGCGGGCAAAAGTCTTGGCCGTGGCTTCGCCGATTCCGGAAGCACCGCCGGTGATTAAAGAAATTCGGTCCGCAAGTCGCATCGCAAAGTCTTCCCTATGGTAAAGCGATCAATTTCCAATATGCGAGCCACATCGTTTCGCGCTCATTCCTCGCCGTCCGTGCAACAGATCTCAAATCACGCCGGCGCGGGTCAGGTCTTCGATCTCGACGGCATCAAGCCCGAGTAATTCGCCGTAAATCAGGCGATTGTCGTGTCCCAAGCCCACCGACCCGCGCCATATCTGACCGGGAGTGGCGGAAAGCTTGGGCACCATCCCGATTCCCTTGACCTTCCCGACCTGCCCATCCTCCCACTCGATGTGCATCTCGCGGGCGCTGAACTGCGCGTTGTGCGCGCATTCGTCGCTGCTCATAACCCGGGAGCACGGCACGCCGATTTCTCCCAACTCGCGCAACACCTCGACGGCGGATCGCTGTGCCACCCAGGCGCGGAAGATCGCGTCGAACTCCAATCCCTCGGGCGAGAACACGTGCCAGGCCGCGTTCTTCCATTTTTCTTGCGCGGGATCGAGCCCCAGGAGCCGGCACAACCGTCCGTACTGTTCGCGCAGCGCCGCGATCATGACCCATTCGTCGCTGGCCCGGAAGGTGTCGAGAGGTTGCGCGCCGGGCGACTTGTTGCCGTAACGCGTCGCAATCGCTCCACGTTGAAAGAAGTCGATCATCGTGGAGCCCAGATGCTTGTGCACGACTTCGTACTTGGCGACATCGATCGATTGGCCTTGGCCGGTGGCACGCGCATGGACCAGCGCCGCCAGCGAGGACCATAGTGCGCACAGGGAAGTCATATAGTCGGCGATCGATGGCATCGCGCGGATTGGAGGTTGGGGGTCGGGAAACCCAACGAGCCCCATCATCCCGCCAAAAGCCTGGGCGATCGAATCGTCGCCGACGGCGCGCTCCGGACCGGCGTCGCGGCCGAAGCCGGTCACATGTGTGATGACCAGGCGCGGACAGGCCTTGAGCACCACCGCGTCGTCCAAGCCGATCCGGTCGCAGGCGCCCGGGGCCGCGCTTTCCATCCAGAGATCGGCGCGCAGCAACAGCCGCAGCATCAGTTCGCGGCCCTGCGGCGAGGCGGGATCGAGCGTAACGCAAAACATGTTGCGCCGTTCCTGGATCCAGTCAGCCGATACCGTCGCCGCGCCATCGGCGGCGATAATCCCATATCCCCGTCTGCGATATGGATCGCCGAGCTTCGGCGGCTCGATATGAATCACCTCCGCGCCCATCTCCGCCGCCAGTTCGGCCGCGAACGGCTGTGCGATGTCGCCGCCCGAAGAGACGATTCTAACATCATGCAAGGGACCGAACTGCTGCGGGACCAGTGTATCGTCAGCGGCCATTCCACATCCTTTCAAACGAGTATCAGCGCCATGCTTGCGCAACAGATATCTCTTGCAGAGCTATCGGGCTAGAGCTGCGGGCCGGCGTCGGTCCCGAGCATCGCACGGCGGATCAACTTTATGGGCAACCCGCCCTGAGCCAGGAAAGCGTCGTGGAATTTGCCCAAATCAAATGCGGCACCCTGCTTGCGTTTAACGTCCGCGCGCAGGTTCAGAATCATGAACTTGCCCAGTTGATAACGCAGGTAGCCGGGATCGTCGGTCCCGCGCAGCGCCTCGACCATCGCGTTGTTCGGCGTCATGTAGGCGTTAACGCGGAAAAATTCGGCGGCTTGCGCCACCGTCATCGACCCCGTGTGCATCGCGATCGCAACCAGGTAACGGCAAACACGTTGCAAGGCAAGCTGCAACTGCGCCAGCCGATATTCGGGAGCATCACCGTGCAAGCCTTCATCCAGCATCATCTGCTCGCAGTAAAACGCCCATCCTTCGACGTTGGCTCCCGAATAGTACAAGGATCGCACCAGGTCGGGGTTGTTGCGATTATGGAGGAACTGGACGAAATGGCCGGGATAGACCTCATGCACCGAGGTATCCGAAATCGCCGGAGCGGAGAAAAACGTCAGGAGCTGATCGACCCGCTTGGGGGGCCATGACGGGTCGGGCAGGGTCACATAAAAATAAGCCTCCGAAGCCTTCTTCTCCAGCGGACCCGGACTATCCATTGAAGCAAAGGTGGTTGCCCGGGCAAACGGTGGAGTCTCGCGGACCAGCGGTTGCGCGGCGGACGGAATCGTTGCCAGATGATGGTCGATCACAAACGTGCGTAATTCGGCAAGGCCCGCGCTCACTGTCGGAATCAGCTTGGAGGGCTCAGGATGATGGCTACTGAGCGTTCTGAAAACTTCCTCGGGCGGACGATGGCTGTCGATTAGCGCCGCGACCCGCTTGAATTCGGCTTGCAGGCGCGCCAGTTCGGTCCGTCCCAGATCTTCGAGGTGGCTCGGCGGAGAGACGACCATATCGTCGTCGGCCAGCATCCGGCGAAATGCGTGTGGCCCGAGCCGAAATCCACCTGAGGCTCGGGCCCGAAACTCTTCCAACCAATGCTGATAACCGCCGATGGCTTCGATCAGTTTATCGTTGGCAGTCAGGAAATCTCTCTTGGTGCTACCGTCGGGAACACTGCTGAATGCCAGCGGAACGTCGCGTTTGAAAAAGTCGATCGTAGCGGGCATCTGCTGCAGAGAAATGTCGATCGCAACTTTGGACGTGGCGGCGGGATTGAGGTTATGATCTGCCTGCTCCAGGTTGCCAAGCGCCGCCCGCTCCCGTGCGGTAACCGCGCGCATCCGATCCGCCGGGGGCGCAAAATCACGATTGATCAGGCTATAGATCGCCGCTGTGGGCATGTAGAAATCCGGATCGCTCCGTGTAGAGCTTGACCTCTTCGTTCCACAATAGATCACCATCCAAATATCGCAATCAGCCATTCCCGATCCGCCTCGTTGGGCGGCGACAATTGATCATGCAAGCGTGAGAAGCGCGCTTTCCACCGCGTGCATGATGGATTTTTGCGCCTATCCCGGCCAACGATAAATCGGCGAGCCGGTCGTCGTAGCGATGGTCTCCGTCATCGGTGGCGGACTCGGGCGACAGCCGCAGATCGCTATCGATGAACCGCGCCACCATTGCGCGGAACTCCCGGTCCGAGCCATTGGAGGGCCAATCGGAGGCGTGGCCCACGTTGCGCCGCAGAGTATCGCCAACCAGACGGCGCCGATTATTGCGGAGCCGAACGCCCGGATATTTCCGCGCATACTCAATCAATTGCCAGATTGGCGCGCGTGGTTTTACCCTTGTCGGCGGTGCCTTTGGCGTCGAGCTTGGGCGCAACTACCGCCAGCCGGATGGGATTTATCTGCTTGCCCAGGAAACGGCGCACGGCGAGCGCGCGGGCATTGGCCAATTCCTTCAGATCGTCATCGGTGACGTCGGTATGGGCCAAAATGAGTTTTGTCATTTCGCCGGCGGCAGCGATTTGGTCAGCCCAAGAACGTTGCGTGGCTTCTGAAATTTGGCTTTGTCGTAAGCCATTTTCAAATATTTGTCGTATTCATCGGGAGTCAGTTTCACCGTGTCGATATCCCCGCTTTCGACCCTGATCTCTCAATTCCTTGACCTTTTGCATTCTGACCTGCCGGTCAACCATCACGGCGCGCAATGCCTCGCGGTCCACGCTGGGATCGACCCGCCCCGCGATACTCAGCCGTAGCGACGGGCGATCCTTCAAAGCTTTGGCCAGCGTGTTCAGCCGCGCCTTGCTCTCAGGAGTCAAAGTGGCAAGCCCCGGCGGGAACTCCACGTAGTCAAGCTTTTGGCCGGATGAGCCAACGGCGGAAGCCAGCAATGCGAAGGGTGCGGTGACCGCTTTGAGGATCAGGTTGGAGAACGCCTGAAACAGGACTGAGCCGAAATTGAACTGCGGGTTCGACAGCGAGCCAGAGATCGGCACCGCGATGTTGATCTCGCCCTTGGAATTCTGCAGCAGCGAGACCGCCAGCGCGATCGGCAGATTGACAGCGTTGGGACTCTGAACATGGTCGCCGAAGGTAAGCTGCGAGATGAACAGATGATTGTCGGCGGTCAGGTCATTATTTTCCAGATGGTAATGGACATCGACGGTGAGCGTGCCCTTGGTGATCGGATAGCCGGTGTACTTGGTCGAGTATGGGGTCAGATTGGTCAATTCGATCCCGTCGGCCTTGGCCTTGATATCGACAAACGCAGTGGGGGCGAGCGGATTGAGCGAACCGACAATATCGATCGGCGCGCTGTCGTTGACCTGGCCTTGCAGTTCCAGATCGGCGGGCTTTGTCGTTCGGGTGCCGAACGCGCCGATCTTGCCCTTGATTTCAGTAAGCTGGGCCGAGTAGTTCGGCTTGATGAAATGGTCGGAAAAGTTGATGTTGCCGTCCTCCAGGACGGTGCGCACGATTTCGAAGTCGGCACCGGCGGAGGTCGCGCGCCGCCGAATCCACTTTGCGGCGCCGGCGCTGCCTGAGCCTCGGGCGCCGGCGCTCCGGTTGCCTTGTCACGGGTCAGCGAGGTGGGCGCCGCGCCCGGCGGCCTGACGATGTCTTTCAGGTTGAGTTTCCCGTTGCTGTTCAGGATCAGGCGCGCGAAGAAGTCCGCCAGGACCAACTCGCCAACCCGCACCCGCGGGGCTCCGGCGCCGAATTCGGCGTCGATGCGGTTGGCGCTGAGCGCGTTCCAGCGCAAGAAGCGGTCGTTGGTCAGCTTGTCAGCCATCCGCAGGTTTCCGATCGTAACGTTGCCGCGATAGCTGCCGCCGAACTGGTCCCGACGCCTGGCGACCGCCAGTTTACCGTTCATGCTCAGGAACGCGCTGGTCAGCCGGGCGTTGAGCTTGCTGCCCACAAACATACCCGCCGGGGTCACGTTGATACGCTGGGTGACGACCTGAAGGTCGGCGGTGAGCGGGTTGATTGCGGCGGTGCCATCAATCTTGAAGCTGCCTTCGGGTTTGAGCGAACCGGCGACCGCGATCCCGAAGGGTTTGGTGAAGTCGCTGGTCACGTCTTTCAAGTGCAGGCTGAGCGGAGCCAACTCGACCTTCAGTGGTTGCGGCTGTGTATCGTCTTCCAGGTTGGCTTCGATGTTGTCCAGCGCTACGGCTTCGATCTGATATTTCCATGGCTGACCACCGGGCGCTGGCGTTGGTCCCGGCTTGAGCGCGGGTGGTGGCAGGGGCACGGTGGGGCGCGCCGATGCAGGGGCGGTCATAACCGCCTGTCCAGGCGCGATGGCCGCGGGTGGGACTTGAGCTCCACGCAAAAACGCGACCAGACTGAGCTCACCCCCAGGGCCGCGCCGTCCTGACAGACTAAGCCCATCGACACGCAGCTCTTTTACCATGGCCTGACGCTTGACCAGATCGAGCGAGTCGAGCATCACGTCGAAGTGCTTCAGTTGGATTGGTGGCTGCGCATCGCCGGGGGCGCGCACTTCCAGTGTGTCGAGGGACGCGCTCGCGGGTTGCACCAGGAGCGTCATTTTACCGCCGGCGAGACCGCCTTGAACCTTGGCGTGAGCGCTCAGCTTACCTGTGGCCAACCTGCCCGCCCAAAACGGCTCCCCGAATGCCTGCAGGGGCGGGAGGTCGATCTGATTCAGCGTAACCTCGCTGTCGACTTTCGTGTGCGCCAGATCAATCGTCCCCTTGACCGCCAATGTCCCGGCGCCGATACGCGCCTGCGCTTCCATCGAGAAAGGTGGCGCCTTTTTGCCGGTCGCGAAATTGCGCAACCCGATATGGACACGGTCGAGCGCCACGGTGGTTGGTGTACCGGTGCTCTGATCGGTGAACTTGAACGAACTGTTGGTGAGATCAATCGACTGCAACCGTAGATCGAGCGGCGGCGCGGGCGGCGCTTTAGTGGGCGGACCTGGGCCGCCCATAGCTGCGGCCAGCGGCGTGAAGTTGGTCACGCCAGCCCGCTTAACAACCAGGTTCGAGGTCAGCCCGTCCAGCGTGACCGGCCCGATCATGACGCTTTTGCCCAGCGGCTCAACGTTATCCAGCACCACCGACGCGCTCTTGAGCGCGATTAGCGGCGCATTCGCAGCGTCCCTGATATCGAGGCCGGCCACTCCAACCGTGCCGCCGAGCCGGATAATTGGTCCGGATTCCGGCTGGACAAAATGCACCTGCACCTTGGTCGAAATGGTGCCCTGCGCGACTTTAATCGGCAATTTCTGAGTGAGATAGCCTGCAAAGGTGGGCAAGCTCAGATTCTTGAGCCGCAGGTCGAGAATTGATTCCGGAATGGTGGCGAATGGCTTAGCCATCCCTGCAATTCGAAATGGGCTGCCGTCGATCCGCATCCGCACCATTGGTTGAACGAAGATGTCGAGATCGGCGGGCAGATTGGCGATAAACGGGATGCCAATCTGAATCCCGTTAACAGCGTGCTGCTGACGCAAGACGTTATCATCGAATCCTATGTTGCCGTCAGTGATTCGGATGTTGGAAACCGAGAAATGAAACGGTTTGCTAGGCCCGGCCGGTTGGGGAGGTCCAGGCTTGCTTGCGATCAGGTCTGAGAAATTGAAGCGATTCGGGGCGGTGCGGACGACATGAGCCGCCGGCCGGTCGATGTCCAGTTCCTGGATAATCGGCGCCAGCCGGTACAGCGAACGCCATGAAGCTTTGACCCGGATCTGCCCGATATCGGCGAAGGCTTGCGGATTGTCATGTTCCCCGAGATGGAAATAGTCGATCGTCAGGCGCAGGGTGTAAGGGTTGAAAGTGACCTTGCCCAGGGTCACTTGCCGATGCAGCCTGGCCGTCAACGGACCGCGCGCCAGATAGCGCAATAGGTGCGGTACGCCCCAAAAGCCGGCCAAGGTGAAAATCGCGACGGCGGCAATCACGCACAGCGCGATTCGGCGCAGCGTGCGAAAGCGCCGCACGGCAGGGGCCGGCGCGACTGGGCTGGGAGCTTGCGCCATCGTGAGTCACTCTGGCCAGAGAAGGCGCATCCGCTGAGTTTCGACGCTTCGTTCCCTCATCTATCGAACCAATTCGTGACAACGTGTGATCAACGTCCCGACGGTATAACAGAGCCGCACAACCGCGGTCTACGCGAAACTGCTTTCTGGAAGAATCAGTAATCAGCTCGCTTCCGGCTCCGCCCGAGCTATTGGGGCTTAAGAAAGCTTTAGCAGTGAAATAGATAAGATAGCGCTCCTTCGGACGGTGTGTTCGATAATCGAACATACGTTTGGTCCCAACGCCAAAGCCCGGCTCCGTCGAGACTCGGCCTCCCGCTTCGGCTTCTTTCCCCTCTCCCGCGTTCAGCTCAATTGTGGAAGAGGCATAGGGTCCTGTACACTCGAGACGCACGTCAGCCCCAATCCTCCGGACAAGCCCCCCCTTTTTCGCGGCAGGCCGTTGCTCAATCCGCGTGAACGTGTCAAAAAGGTTGTTTACAGCGGGGTCGTAGTTCAGCTCGGTTAGAACGCCGGCCTGTCACGTCGGAAGTCGTGGGTTCAAATCCCATCGGCCCCGCCAAAATTGCCGCTTGAGCGTCAACGGGCACCGGCGACATATTACGACGGAAAAAGTGTGAGGCCTTGAAACTTAGCGAGCAAACCAAAAGTGTGGCGCACGAAGCTGCGCTGAAGAATCGGCGTTGGGTTCTGATCGACGCCGCCGAGGCGCCCTTGGGACGCGTCGCGTCACGAGCCGCGAGCATTCTGCGCGGCAAGCATCGTCCCGACTTCACGCCCAACCAGGACGCCGGCGACTTTGTGGTGATCATCAACGCGGCCAAGGTTCGCCTGACCGGAGCCAAGCTCGAAAATAAGACCTATCATCACCATACCGGGTACCCCGGGGGAATCCGCTCGGTCAGCGCCGGACGGCTACTCGAGACCCGGCCCGAGCGGATGATCGAGATCGCCGTGCGGGGGATGTTACCCAAGAACCGGCTGGCGCGCCGCCTGTTCACGAAACTGAAGATTTACAAAGGCGCCGACCATCCGCACGCCGCGCAACAACCGACGGCGGTCAAACTCAAGTAGTATCTCTTATGCCAGAAAAAAAACAGGTTTCGTCCGCCACCGGCAAACGCAAGACCGCAGTCGCGCGGGTCCGATTATTGCCTGGGACCGGCACGATCACAGTCAACAAACGGGGTTTCGAGGATTACTTCCCGCGCGAGACCGCGCGCATGAGGATTTTGGAACCTTTGCAGATCACCGAAACCGTGGCGCAGTTTGACGTGCTCGCCGAGGTCAAGGGTGGCGGCACCTCGGCCCAGGCGGACGCGGTACGCCACGGGATTTCGCGGGCTCTGGTCGCGGTCGCGGAGACCATGCGCCCAACCTTGCGCAAGGCGGGGATGCTGACTCGTGATCCGCGCGCAGTCGAGCGCAAAAAGTACGGCCGTCACAAGGCCCGCAAGCGGCCTCAGTACTCCAAGCGCTAAAGTATCGGTCGAATACGCTTATCTTAGGCGGCAGCCACAAGCTGCCGCCTTTTTTTTGTCTCGCGCTTCGAATAATTTACCACGAAGCCCAGTTTAAGGTTGACTAGAGCCATCTCGAACACATAAAAAGCTAATCGACCAGATCAACGTTGCAAATTGAATTCGGTGCTTGCCGTGCAGGTTAGATACCTAGAAAAGCGAGTGGTCCGCTGGGCCTCATGGATTCTGGCTCAGTTCATTCTAATCAGCCTCGCCGGCTCTGTCGCTCTGGCGCAAAACACCGTCGGCACGATAACCGACCTTGCGGGGTCGGCCCATGTCGAGCGCGGCGGCGCCACGCAGCCGGTCACCAATGGAATGGCAGTCGAATTGAAGGACAAATTCACCACCGACCCCGGCGCGCATCTGACTATTACTCTAAACGACAACAGCAAGCTGGACCTCGCGGAGCAGAGCACGCTGGTCATTGACGAGCAGCTGTTGGGGGCGGGTGGACCACAGACTACCCGGGTGAGCCTGCTCGGCGGTCATCTGGAATCGTTGGTCTCCAAGGCTTTGCGCGGTACCGCTCCCAGCTTCGAAGTCAAGACTCCCAACGCCATCGCCGGCGTGCGCGGCACCAAGTTTTCGGTTGACTATAGAGACTCGTCGCCAGTATGCGGTGCCGCACCTACAAGTGACGTTTCCGTGGCCCAAGGTGCGGTGATGGTCGCCAATAGCGCAACTCCTGCGGCGGGAATTGAGGTTGAAGGCGGCTATGAAACCATAGTTTGCGCGATGCGGCCGCCGTTGCCTCCAGGACCATTGGGAGTGGCGGGACCAGCCGGAACCGGCGCCGCCACGGGAGGCTACTCGGGAGCCGGCCCAGGCACAGGTGGGGCGCCCCCTCCGGCCTGTCCGCCCTGTCCCCGCTGTTAGCTGTTGATGGCAGATCGCTATTTTGAGAGGAGCGGTTTAGAGGAGCAGTTTAGATGACCGGTTCAGTCGCCGCAAAAGGACGCTGGGGGTTTGTCTGCGGCCTGTTGGCCGTAGTGATGGTTGGGCTTTGCGCAGTTGGCGGCGGAGGCTCAGACCACTCCGAGTTGGTCGTCCGATCCTTATCCCGGTTTCTTCGACGTCGCTACGCCCGGGCGATTCAGCCTGACCTTGTTCGGAGGGGGATTCCTGAGCGATCAGTATGGAACGACCCAAGAGGGCGTGCAGGCGGAGCAGAGCATAACCCAATACGTCGGGGTCGTCGCGCGCGCCACCGGATATCAGCTCTACATGGGTCACGGGTTCTCCAACCCGTTACTCCCCAACCCCCCGACCGGGGTTTCGGGCGCTTCACGCTACAACTTCGGCCGCTTCCAGGGCGGTATCGACTTCGCCGTCACGCCCACCACACATGTTTATCTGCTGGGCGGCGACGACGGTGGCAACAGCCATAACGCAAACTTTGAAGGTGATATCTCAAGCTGGCTGTTGGTCCATTCCGCCCACCCCATCAATTTCCTGGTCAGTTCGGTCCATAGCTGGCAAAACGATATCACCGCCAGTTCGATCGATCTGCGAATGGTTGTGCTATCCACCGAGGATTACATGCTGTTAGCCGGGGCCGGCGGCGTCATCTACGGTGGAGGTTTCGTATCGGGGGTCGCCGGTCAGGGAGGTCCCGACCTTGGTGTCTATTACCGGCCGTGGCAAATCGGGCTCGACGCCCAAGGGGGCTATGGGAGCCCTAACGGGTACGGCCAGATTACCCTTTATAAGCAGTTTGCCTGGTCTGAGTAAGTTTCATCCGGTAGGCCCCTTATGTCCACGCGACTCCAGAGAGGGCCTCGTTACCCTGAACACTTGCCGTACAAACCAATGTGGAGAATGCGGCTGCGTACATTCAAGGTAATTGCTGAAATTTTGAGGAGTGGTTATTAGAGGAGTGGTTATTAGATGAAGTCAGCCGTGGTTACCTTGCTAGGGCCTGTCGTGATCGGTTTATTCCTTATCGGGATGACCGGTTGTGACCCGTGCGGCTCATGCCCAGTCGTGGTGCCAACGGCCACCGCCACTCGTACTCCGAGGACTGCGACCGCCACTCCTACTCCGAAGACCACTCCTACTCCGAAGACCACCCCCACTCCGAAGACCAGTCCTACTGCCACTGCAACCGCCGCGCCGAATGCCTGTCTGCCTTCGAGTTCGCTTTCGGTGTTGGTTTCGGGCACTGATGCCACTGCCTATATTCCCGAAGGACGTTGGGAGGGAGGAGCAACCGGAATTGATGTTGTACCGATCGAAACCAAGAGCGGCATCGGTACCGGGGGTGCGGCAAGTTCGATTACGACACCGAACGTTGTCAACTCCTGCTCTTCCAACTCGACCACTGGTCAGACGGTGTGCGTGGCCAATAATACCGATGTTTACCTGATCAGTGGCTCAACACTGAACAAAACCTTAACCAGTGGCGCTACCGGCACGCAAAGTTTCTCCGGTGGCTCCTGCGAGAACTGCGGCGTCGTGGTCGATTCCTCAGTCAATAAGGCACTCATTACGGTTGGTTTGGCCACGAGCGGTGGTTTTCAATTTCTGGACTTGGGCGCCACGCCTACGTTTGAAGCTCCCATCCCGGCCGGAACAACACCTTGCGGATTCGGAAGCGAAAGCTGTACTTCCGAAGACGCCTCGATTGACCCGGTCCGGCATCTGGTGCTGTCGCCGAATGAAGGTGGGAACTACCAGATTCTGAATGTCTCGTCTGGCACCGGTCCGACAACCGCGACGTTGTTTAACAACGAAGTCACCGGCACGCTCGACTCGGCCGGTGAGGACTGCACCACCGGCATTGCGCTGTCCACGGACGAAGGCACCGGCAATCTCTTTATCGCCGACCTGACGCAGGCTAAATTCACCGGTGGAACTCCCGGAACTCCCGGTACTTGGACCGACACCGGCAGCCAGAGCGTGAATTTTCCGGAGTTCGATGACTTCTCGGCAGGAACCTGCGGCATTGCGGTCGCGCCGGGCACCCACGTTGCCATCGTGACAGGTGAGTTCGGTGGTAATCTGGAAGGGGTGGTGGAGCTTCCTTCCACTTCAGGAACCGGAATTCCCTCGTTCCCGGATTACGTAGCATTCACAGTGCCTAACGAGCCCGATGGTTCCGAATTTTCCTTGGGCTTCGATCCTCATACGGTCACCTCATACGTCAGCCCCAATACCGGCAAGGCCTATGGCGTACTAACCGACGGCGGTCCCACATACCTGGCCATAATCGATCTTAATGGGTTGCTGAAGGCGCCGCGAACGGGTCATACCGTGAACAGCCCGCTTCCGGCCGGCCTGGTAACTTACGTCAAAGTTGTGACACCAGCCTGCCGCGTTGGCCAATCGGGCAGGCCACTTTTGCGGCCGCCCGGTTAGCGGAATAGTCCCGAAGGCGCTAAAATTGCCGTCGGAACAGGATGGCTCGAACGCGCAAAACAGCTCCGGGCGCGATGCGCACACTGGCAATTGGGGTGGCGATGGTCGCCGCCCTATTCGTTCTCAACGTGCACTACCCTTCCCTGCTGGCGCTGGCCGAACTGAAAGCCTTCGATTTGCGCATGTATGCCCGGGGCACTAGAAAACCCCAAGGTGCGGTGGCAATTGTCGCGATCGACGACAAAAGCATCAGCGAGCTGGGCCGATGGCCTTGGCCGCGGACGGTGCTGGCTCAACTCGCCGACGCGCTCAAGAACTACAAAGTGGCCGTAGTCGGCTTCGACATGGTGTTCAGCGAGCGCGACGACGTGGACCTTGAGCGCGACCAGCTCCTCGCCGCGCTCACCAAGGCCGGACTGCCCACCGACAAGCTGCAGGCCGCCGCCGGAATCAGCAACGACCAGGTCTTCGCCCAGGCAATCAAAAATCAAGGCACCACCTTTGTCGGCTACCCGCTTCAGGTAACAGACCCTTACTTCCCCAGCACCAGGATCGACCCCGGATTCGTCGGCAAACTGGAAGCCCCCGCCCCACTGTCTTACAGCCTGGTGCGGATTGATCCCGGCCCGATATCGCCGGTGGTGCCGGAAGCGATCGCCTACCTGCCGAATTTGCCGTTAATCAATGCCGCCGCGCGCGGCACCGCATATTTTAATACCCCGACTGACGCCGACGCGGTCTCTCGCTCCGAGATGCTGGTGATTCGGTTCGGCAAGCGCTATTGCGAGCCGCTAATCCTGGCCGTCACCAGCGCTTACGCCGGTGACGCGCTGACCTCGCTCCACCTGGTCAATTTCGGAGTTGCCAGTGTCAGGATCGGACCGGTGGATCTGCCAGTCGACGAGCAGGGTCGGATGCTGGTGAATTTTCGCGGTCCGGCGCATACGTTTCCTTATTACTCGGTCAGCGACGTTATCAAGCATCGCGTGCCGGAACAGGAACTGGCGGGCAAGATTGTGCTGGTGGGGGCGTCGGCATTGGGCGTGGGCGACCGCTGGTCGACCCCGATGGGCGCCAATTTTCCCGGTGTCGAGATCCATGCCAATGCCATCGACAACATCCTGACCGGTGATTTCATCGAGAAATCGGACGTCACGCAGGGTCTGGAACGCTGGTGCGCGGCGCTGATGGGAGTCGCGGTTACGGTTGGGGTCGCATTCTTGTCCCCGCTATGGTCCTTCGTGGTCGGGGCTGCGCTGATTGTCAGCTACTTTTCCTTCGCGCAATATCTGCTGGTGAAGGAGGGCCTGCTCCTCGGCGTGCTTTTTCCGATCGCCACGACCTTCATCACCTACGCCGGGCTGGCCGGCTATAAGTACGTAACCGAGGGCCATGCCAAAAACCGCCTGCGCCACGCCTTCGAGCATTACCTGCATCCGGCGGTCATCGAGGGATTGGTCCAGGATCCCGATAAGCTCAAGCTGGGCGGCGAGCGGCGCCACATGAGTATTCTGTTCGCCGATATCGTCGGCTTCACCAGCCGCAGCGAGCGGACCCCGCCCGAAGAACTGGTCGCTCTGCTTAACACCTACATGACCGCGATGATCGACACGATCATGCGCAGCGGCGGGGTGGTGGATAAATTGATGGGCGACGGAATCATGGCGTTCTGGGGCGCGCCGGCGGATATACCGAACCCGGCGCGCGTCTCGATCGAATGCGCCCTCGATATGCTCGGAGAACTGGATAAGTTGCGCAAGACCGATCCGCGGTTCGTCGATGTCGATATCGGGATCGGAATCGCCACCGGCGACGCGATCGTTGGCAACTTCGGCGGCAAGCAGCGCTTCGATTACTCGGCGATCGGCGACACCGTCAATCTCGCTTCGCGGATTGAGGGTCTCACACGCCATTTCAAGGTGCATCTGCTGGTCAATCATCAGACCCTGGAAGAAGCCGCCGACGGCTTCATCAACCGCAACCTGGGAATGGTCAAGGTGAAGGGAAAGACCCAGGCGGTACAAATCGACGAAATCGCGGGGCGGCGCGGGGGCGCCGTCGAGCCGGCCTTTTACGATGAGTTTGCCGCCGCGCTCATTGCCCTGCAAAAAGGCTCCGCGCATCAGGCCCTGGCTGAGCTGGAAGAATTGGCCAAACGAAAACCCGAAGACTGGCCGGTGCAAATCTATCTGGAAAGACTGCATACCTCCAACGGCAACGGTAGCCTGATCGGCCGGATCAATCCGTTCAAGCGCAAATCCAACGGCGATGGGTCCCATTATCTGCTGTTCGAGCTCGATACCAAGTAAGCCCATATGGGTTACTGGCCTTAACCCCAGCGTCATGTTGTAATTGAAACGGGTTTCGAAACCCGTTGGAGGCGGACACAATCCGATGAGTGCGACAGACCGGGTCAAAGTAGCGATCCTCGGTGCCAGCGGATACTCGGGTATCGAAGCGGTTCGGTTACTCGCCTTTCATCCGTTCGTGGAACTGGCGGTGCTGACTTCAGAGCACTATGTCGGCCGCGAAGTGGCGCAGGTGTACCGCCATCTGGCCGGTTTGGACCTCCCAGCCTTCGAGGAACTGCGTCCCGATTTAATCAAAGGCCGCGCCGAAGTGGTGCTTTCCTGTCTGCCGGAGCGGACCGGAACGAGCGTGATCCCGGGGATGCTCGATGCCGGAATTAAAGTGATCGATTTTTCGGCTGATTTCCGGCTGAAAGACCCGGAGACCTATCGCGCCACCTACGGCGCCGAACATCCGGCGCCCCATCTGCTGAAGCAGGCCGTTTACGGACTGACCGAATTCCATCGCAAAGAGGTTCGCGGGGCGCGCCTGGTGGCAAATCCCGGATGTTATCCGACCGGAACCTTGCTCGGCACGCTGCCGCTAATCAGCCGCGACCTGGTGGATCCGAGTTCGATCATCGTGGACGCGAAGTCGGGAACCACCGGAGCACGGCGCACCGCACAAATCGAGCAACTGTTCGCCGAGGTGAACGACAACTTCCGCGCATACAAGGTCGGCAACCATCGGCACGCGCCGGAAATGGAACAGGAAATCGCCGCCACCTTGGGACGCGAGGTCCCGGTGATGTTCGTGCCGCATCTGCTGCCCACCAACCGCGGGATTCTGAGCTCGATCTTCCTACGCCCCCGCAGCGGCACCACGGCTGAGGACGTCCGCGCCGCATTCGAGACTTCCTACCCCAAGGCGCGCTTCATCCGCCTGCTCAACGCCGGAGAATGGCCCGAGCTCAAGAATGTCCGGGCGACCAATTTCTGCGAAATCGCCTTCGTACTCGACCGCCGCTCGCAAACCCTATGCGTGATTACCGCGATCGACAACCTGGGCAAAGGCGCCGCCGGCCAAGCCATTCAAAACCTCAACGTGATGCTAGGCTTCGACGAAGCCGCCGGCCTGCTCCATCCCGCCCCAGTGCCATAAGGCAGCACGCATTGGGAGGACATTTTCGGGCTCCAGGCAGTATTGCCGCCCGCTACGTGAATCCCGTATGGTGGATTGAAGCGCTATTCGAATGGGATGAAGTCAAGAGCGCGAAAACCCTGCGCGAACGCGGATTCGGCTTCGATTATGCCTCCCAGATTTTCGCTGGTGAGGTGCTGGTAGAGGAGGATCAGCGCTACGATTACGGTGAAAAACGTTTCCTCGCTATTGGCCAAGTCGAAGAAGAATTATTGGTCGTAATTTACACTTGGCGCGATAAGCGGCGTCGAATAATTTCTACCCGTCGAGCAAACAGGAGAGAGCGAAATGACTACCGTAAGGCGTTCCCTCGGTGAAATCATCAAATCGAAACCCAAGGCAGATTTGGATCGCATAAGGAACACCACTGACGCCGAGATCGACGCGATGATAGCGTCAGATCCGGATACCCCACCGGAAATGACGCTCGACTTGGACTGGCGCAAAGTTATCTCGCCACACGTGCCCGATATCAGGACCCTGCGCCGCAAACTCGGCTTGTCGCAATCCAAGTTCGCGTCGAAGTTCGGCTTCAGCGTCCGCACCGTCCAAGAGTGGGAGCAGGGACGTGCGTTTCCGGATCGCCCCGCCCGCATCCTTCTGAGGGTAATTGAGAAGTCGCCCAAGGCCGTGGAACGAGCCATCGCGGATGAGTTCCCTCGATTGAAACTTCCGGTACGTCGAAAGAGGAAAAGAGTTGTCTCTGCAAAATGATCCTTTGGTACACCGACCCTTCAAAGAATACGCATAACCTGATTGCTTTGGCGTTGGGATTCGCGACGATGCCAAATAGCACTGCCTAGCGCGAAATAGATGGAGGCATTTCGTCACGGATTTCGCGCTGACCGTTGTTCCGCCGACGACGATTGCTCTTTATCTTGGCTTCCCTCTTGCGGCCCCAGAGAGCGCCTTTTCCGCGCTTAGGACCGGCGTGTTCAGTTTTCATAGGAATAACCCATGAGGTAACGGCCACGGACTATCGTACCGAGAAACGCTGGCAGTTGCATCGCTCGATGTGAAACAAGGCATGATCAGTCTGGAATCTCGAACACGCTTTAAGGCGCCGCCCGCCTCTAGGTCGCTGCCTACGCAAACCTTGATGCCGAATCGCTTCAGCAGCGCCTCGAGCCCAATTGCCTTTTGCTCGTAGCTTCAAACGTATATCTGTCAGCGCTCATCGATGAGTCCCGCAGCTTCTAGCTGATATGGCCAGCCCAGTTCAGCATTCCATGCACTTTCCTATCTCGGCAGAGCACATATTATGCGTTTATAGCCTTAGTATAATGCATCTCGTGCGTAAAATAAGAGGCATTCCAAGCAAGAGGTGCCCTAACCATTGGACGCTGACAAAACACGAAAAATGCTCTCTCGCTTACGCGAGCAAGCTGGTATGTCCCAAGCCGATGTCGCGAAGAAGCTGCCGTTCACCGCAAGCCGGATTTCGCGAATCGAATCCGGGGATATCGCTCTCACTGATGCGGACGCGCAGGAAATAGCCACCGCGATCGGAACCCCCGAGGCGAAGGCTTTCGCCGATTATCTCCGGCAGACTTGGCGGATTCTTGAGAATCCTGCTTTCAACCACGTGAGTCGGGAGGTTCTATGGAAGGCGGAGTGCGCCCTCTCTCGCCTGCGCGAGTTAGAAAACGACCCAGAACTGAAGAATGCCTTCCTTCAACAGGTACGTTCATGCGCAACAGCGCTAACGAGCGCTGCCAACTTCATCCTCTCAACCCAACACCAAATCGCGTTCTTCGGAAGTCCGGGCGTCGGGAAGACGACCGCTATTTGTGCCCTCTCCGGAATGGAGAAACAGGAACAAAATGAGCTGAAGCGCAAGATGGTCCTGCCGACTGGCTCGGGTCGAATCACCATATGCGAAGTGGTCGTACGATCGGCCGGTGAATACAGCGTCATCGTCGATCCTTGTTCTATCGACGAAGTCCGTCAGTACGTTGCCGATTTCTCAGACCAGATGATCCGGTCGTCCAGGGGTGCCGCGCCTGATGTAGCGGGAGAGACGGCCGGGGTAAGCGCAGAAATTGAACGCGCTCTCCGCAACATGTCGGGACTGCGGAAGAAGACGACTCGCACCGCCGATGGAAAGATAAAGCGGGAAGACCCTGCCCTGGAACTCGTAGCCGCCTACCCCGCTAAAGAAGATCTACATGTTCAAATTCTTTCCAGAATGGAGTTGCCTCGTCGCGCGCAGACTTCTGTCTCGATGCCAAGGCACTCAACAATCAAAGGTTTAGATTGGCTGGAGCGTGCTTTCGCGGAGATCAACGACGGAAAAACCCCGAGTTTTCACTTCCGCGGCGAATAGAGGTGACCGTTCCCTCAGCAATCTTTGAGGCGACTGATCTTGAGCTTCGCCTGATCGACACCCGCGGGATCGATGAACCGTCTGCTCCACGTCGAGACATTCAGGCTTACCTACGACGATCCGAGGACCCTCGCGATCTTTTGTTCCAGCTTCAAAGATGCCCCCGATGCGGCGATGCTCGCGTTGTTCGAACGCGCGAAAGAAACCGGGCTCGGGGAGTCTTTGCCTGAAAAGGGCATATTGCTGGTATTGCCTCTTGATCGAGAGGAATGCGACGTCCACGACAACGTAAGTGGCGATGTTGATGAGGGGAGAGAGATTCGGAGGGAACAAATCTCTACAACGCTCGACCATGTTCATATCCCTGGACTAGAGATCGCGTTCCTAAGGGCGTTAGATGAATCGGATCGTGACAGTGTTAGGCGTGCGTTGATCTCCGGAATTCGCGCGATCCGATCCCGTTACGAAGATCAAATCAAAACCTTGATAGCAACCGTTGAAGGGCTCATCAGGAATAAAACGAGCGAGCAAGCCAAAGCCGTTTTTGTCGCTGCTACTAAGCCGCTTCACATCTGGTTCGCCAGCAATCAGCAGCTGCCTTCGATTAACCGGCAACCGCCTGCGATCTTGCTCCAGGAAATGGATTCACTTCGCTACGCCGCAAGCCTCAGAGCATCGGTAAACAGATTTGGGGATTGGTACAACTTCGACTACTGGCATTGTCTCGGCGTTGGGGCCAGGCGTACGGTGGTTACCCGAACCGCCGAGCTCGCAACGGTTCTCAAAGGAATCGTCGTGAACGCCCTCAATGACGCGGATCTTGAACAGGCCCACGATTTTCTTCGCCACTTTCAGCCCCAGATAGACGCGCTGTTTACGCAGCTATATCAGGACGTCCAAGCGCTCGGCGAGAGCGCCTTCCTGGATCAGCTCAAGACGGATCTCGCGTATTGGAGCGCCTGTTCAGGACGGTGGGGGCGAGGGCCTGGATACAAAAGCGACATCCGGCAATGGACAGCGACATGGTTTTCAGACGAGGAGCATCAGAGACGGTGCGAATTCATCGAATCCGAGATTCAACGTATGTGGCGAGAGTTATTGAACAAGGTCAACGAGCAAATCACATCAGCTCAGCCGGATGAAAGTGCCAGGGCAGCGTGACGTAATGGAAAAGGGATCGCATCATGGCTGCGTATACAGGGAACCCGATGGCTTCTGCGAAGGGAAAGCTGACCTGAGCTCTGAGCACTACCTGCCCAGAGGATTTGGCAACTTCCGTGGAAGCGAACCTCTTCAGAACCGCATCTGCGTAGATTGCAATCGTAAGCTTGGCGCGCTCGATGAGGTGCTTCTGCGCTCGGGACCCTATGCAATTCTCCGGGTTGTCCATGACATTGAAGGACGCAAAGGTCACCGCAAAAGGGAGCTCTTCATAGAGGGTAGCCAAGGCCACCCACCGCTCCGAGCCGAGTCCATTCTTCCAGGAGAAGATTCTCCCACGCGAATGAATATCGGTCCTGGAAACGTGGGGAAGCCTCGAATCAGAGAATCATTTTTGTGAACGACGACGGACGCGAGAAAATCATTCCTATCCCCGACAGGATTCGCTCCCTCGATAGCCTGAAGACCCATCTTGCGCGGCAAGGAGTCACTGACAAGGGTTGGCGGGCAACCGAATTGAACTGTGCTCAAGATGAGGACGGTAAAGCGTTCGTTGAATTGGTCGAGCGACTATTCGACGCGAAAGTTGTATCAACGCAACCGACTGCTGCGACCGAAAACTACCCTGTGGTAGTCCCCGTAAGCTCATTCGTGCCACTGTCTGATATGCATCACCGCGCCATCGCCAAGATAGGATTTCACTTCTTCCTCAAGCCCTTCTGCCCTCCCTTCACTGGTACTGAGCCAATCTTCAATGGAATCAAAAGGTTCATCTGTCGCGGCGGGACACCATCGCATTTCATGTTCTCCGGTGTGGCACCAATCGACAGGAATCGGCAAGAGTTTCCCACTTGGGCACATGTGATATCGGCGGGATGGTGCGGACCGAACAACGACGAATTGGGTGCTACGGTGCAGCTCTTCGCTGGATCCAATTCGGGAATACGGCTTTTGGCCGGTTCCCAAGACGGGCGCGTGTTGCAGGCCGACCTCTCCGAACTCGTCTTTGATATGGTGCATCAAGATCGGGCGGACACAGCTCTCTTACGATGCCCGCGAGGCCCGCGCCTTTGTTGGGTTTGAGCAGCCTGAGGGTGGGTTCGATGGTTATGTGCGGCGATTGAGACCAACCGGAACGATACTGTTAGTGCCATCGGGCGCCCCACCGGCTTTTTGGATCAACCAGTGATGGCGGGCAGGTCACCAGGATGTTCTCAGAAATCCCGCCTCGCTTCAAAGCCATAGGGGTCGTTTTCAGTGCGGTTCTTCAGCACAGATGCCCTAGTACTAAACCGCGGTGCCGGTCTCCGTGCCCGCGATTTGCACGCCTGAAAGACGGGCAAAATGTGGCTCGTGACGAAACGAGCCACACCACAAAAAGGGGTGTTAATCGTCGATTCGCTCGGGGAAGCCGTACCGAACTAATTCGGCCCGATTTCACTGCACGCGGCGCATGAATTGCAGGATGTCGTAGCCGGTGATGTCGCGGCTGCGGGCGGCCCAGTCGGTCAGTTCTTCTTGCGATACCAGACCCATCTGCACGCCCTTGGCCAGGTCCATCAGGGCGATCTTGATTGTCGCTTCGTCGATCATGTCGCCGGTCTTCGGGTCCGCCATCGAGCCGCCGCCTTTCTCATGGTAGAGCTTCACGACCCGCTTGGCCTCATCAATCTGTTCCGGCGTGGGTGAATAGCAGGCGTTGGCGATCGCGGCCTGTTGCGGATGAATCACCCACGTCCCGTCCATGCCGAGCGCGGCGGCGCCGACGTTCTTCTCGCGCAGGTCGTGCTCGATCTCGGCCACACGCTCGGGCGAATCGTCCTTGCGCACCAGGTGCAGAAACACGTTATCGATCGCGTGCAGTCCGGCGGCCTTGGCGGCGATCACCACCGCCTGCTTCGAGTAATGGAAATTACGGTTCTGATCCTTAACGATCTCGCGGATACCGAGGTTGGCGGCAAAATCCGCGATACCGAAGATCAGCCCGGCCATCCGGTCCGACGCCATCGCGATGTCGTAAGCCTTGATCAGGGCATGAGGCGTCTCGATCAACGATTCGATCTGAATCTTGTATTTCCATCCCCCGCGCTTCTCGAGGTCGTCGAGCAGCTTCGACACCGCCACGATTTCCTCGGGCCCACGGGTCTTGGGCAGGATGATCCCATGGAACCGGTTAGGCGCGCCGAGAACCACCGCTTCCATGTCGCCCTTGAAGAAGCTCGAATGGATATTGTTGGGGCGGATGGTGACCACCTTTTTGCCGAAGTCGAGGGTGTTGAGCGCCTCGACCATCACCTTGCGGCTCTTCTCGCCCTTGAACTCGTAGGGGCAGGCGTCCTCGAAATCGGCCATCACGTGGTCGACCGGCGCTTTGACCGGGTCGGCGGCGTTTTGGTGCAGTTTCATGTTGTGACCGGGATAGGTCATCTCGGTGCGGGGAATCACAAAGCGTTTGCCGTTGTCGAGGACGAACATTGCCAATAGCCTCTCAGGAATTCTTTAGAAAGTAGGATTTACGCTTGATCAGCACCGAGCGCTCGATTTCGACCACCACCTGGCCGTCGGGCCGTTTGCCGATCAGCTTGAATTTGACGATGCCGGCATCGGGCCGATGGGAGTCTTCCTTTTCGAGCACGGTGGACTCGGCGTAGATGGTATCACCGTGGAAAACCGGATTGGTATGGCGCCCGTTGTCCATTTCAACTTCGGCGATCGCGTTCTCGCTCGTGTCCTCCGACGCCAACCCCACCACGAACGCCAGCACCACGCCGCCATAGACCACGCGCCGACCGTTGAAATAGGTCTCGGGTTCACGGTCCACCAGGTACTGGTTGAAATGGAGCTCCGCGGTATTCATCACCAGCGAGGTGAACATGTGGTTGTCGTTTTCGGTGATAGTGCGCCCGCGCTGATGGACGAGGGTATCGCCCACGGTGAAATCTTCGAAATAACTGCCGTCGCTGGTAATACTCATTTATTCCGTTCCTGTCTGGAAGCTGTTTGCGGGGGGCTTCAGGATTCCATGATCCGGCGGCCGATGACTTCGAGCTGGATTTCGCTGGTACCCTCGAAGATCGACAGCACCCGCGCGTCGCGCCAGAAACGTTGGACGTTGAATTCCATCGAGTAGCCATAGCCGCCGTGCACCTGCATCGCCTCGCGCGTCACCCGCTCGGCCATCTCGGCGGCGAAGACCTTGGCCAGACCGGCTTCGTAGTCGCAGCGCTTGCCGGTGTCCTTCTGCGACGCCGCGAAATAGGCCAACTGGCGGGCCGCTTCGATATCCACCGCCATGTGAGCGAGCTTGTGGCGTATCACCTGATGATTGCCGATCGGCACGCCGAACTGGGTCCGCTCCTTGGCGTATTTGACCGCGCATTCGTACGCCGCCTGCGCGACACCCACGCCGCGCGCCGCGGTCTGGACCCGCGCCGCTTCGTAAGTGCTCATCAACTGGTAGAAGCCCTGCCCTTCCTTGCCGCCAATCAAGTTGCCGGCAGGGGCATACGCGTCGTCGAACTGCAACGCGTAGCTGTTCATCCCATGATAGCCGACGGTCGGAATCTTCGAGCCGGCCAGATGCGGCGGCGCAAAATCGTCACCCGGAGTCTTCTCGAACAGGATCAGCGACAAACCCTTGTGCTTTTTGGACACGTCGGGATCGGTGCGGGTCATGACCGTCAGGAAGTTGGCACGGTTGGCGAAAGTGCACCACATCTTGGAGCCCTTGAGCAGATAGCCGTCGCCGTGCTTGACCGCGCGCAACTTCAGCGACGCGGTGTCGGAGCCGGTGTCGGGTTCGGTGAACGCCGCCGCGGTCATCACCTCACCGCGGGCGATCTTGGGTAGAATCGACTGCTTCTGCTCGGGGGTGCCGTTGTTGTGAATCAGGCTCCCGGTGATGAGATTGCGGGTCATCACCGACCCGACCGAAAGCCAGCCCCGCGACAGCTCCTCGGTGACAATCGCCATCGAGATGTAATCCAGGCCCATGCCGCCTTCCTCGGGGGAAAGATGATTCCGAAGTAGCCCAGTTCGGCCATCTTCTGGATGATGTGTTCGGGTACCTGCGCTTCCTGGCGATCGAGGTCGTTGGCGATCGGTACCACCTCGTGCTCGACAAATTCCCGCACCGAGCGGCGAATTTCTTCGTGTTCCGGCGTTACGAACGGCATCGTACTATCACTCCTTGGCGGGACCCGGATTGCGTTTGCGGATCAACACTGGACGCTCGTACTCAAGCACCTTCTCGCCGCGCTGGTTGAACCCGGTCGTGCGGAATTTCACCACCCCGCGGTCGGGCCGCGAGGCTTCCCGCTTGGACAGCACCTCCGACTGCGAGGTCAAGGTGTCACCGGAATAAACCGTGCCTAGAAATTTCACCTTTTCATAGCCCAGATGGGCGATCGCGCGCTCGCTCAGGTCTTCGACGGATAAGCCAAAGACCACGTTGAGCACCAACATGTGGTTGATGATGATATCATTATAGCCCAAGGTGCGGGCGTATTCGCGGTTGAAATAGGCCGGGTTGAAATTCATCGTAACGCTGGTGAACAGCGAGTTGTCGCCGTCGTTGATGGTGCGGCCCCAGTGATGCTTGAAGACCTGGCCAACCTCGAAGTCTTCGAAGTAATGCCCCCGTTCGATTTTCCTGACTGCCATTTTTCCACCACTATGCCGGCCTTCGGTTCGACCCCACGATACCTTCAGCGGATTGCAAGGCAAGCGCGCTAGCGCAGACACAGTTCGTTATGAGCGGCGTCATCCCAGATACTTGAAGCTCGATGCTTAAAGCTGCGATAGCACCGGCCAGCCAAAGCCCTGGGAAAAGCGCCGATTGACCGTTGATTTCTATGGAATTCCTGTGGATCAATCAACCATCGGGCTGCAAGGGCAAGCATACTGGATTAGCGGCGGGTTAGGAGCGCGGTGCGCCTAGGGAGTCGACGTGGCACCGCTCCAACTGTTGTCAGAAAGGCGCCAAAACGCTAACTATGTT
Source organism: uncultured Pseudomonadota bacterium (assembly GCA_963824565.1). GTDB lineage: Bacteria > Desulfobacterota > Binatia > Binatales > Binataceae > JAJPJA01. Next base: position 157,186 of record CAWGQB010000001.1, read on the forward strand.
GGGCTTTAGCCTGAAGATTCTGAAATTTTCACGGAGCACTCCAAAATGAAGGCGATGATATTCGAAACCCACGGCGGTCCCGAGGTCCTCCAATATAAGGAGACGCCGAAGCCCGCCGTCGGCCACAACGAGGTCCTTATCCAGGTCAAGGCTTCGGCCTGCAACTACAACGACATATGGGCCCGCCGTGGCCTGCCCGGGATGGAGATCATCATGCCCCACATTTCCGGGTCCGACGTTTCAGGCGTTGTCAGCGAGATCGGGCCGGGCGTCCGCAATGTCAAAGTTGGCGATGAGGTGATAGTGCATTGCGGGATTTCATGCCGCGAATGCGAAGCATGCACCAACGGCCGGGAATTTTTCTGCAAGGATTTCAAAATCTGGGGATTTCAGACCGGGCCGCTGGACGGTGGACACGCCGAGTACTGCAAGGTGCCAGCGGTCAATGTGATACCCAAGCCGGCGAAATTAAGCCACGAGGAAGCAGCGTCAATTTCGCTGGTGCTGGTCACGGTATGGCGGATGCTGGTGACGCGCTCCAATATTCGCGCCGGAGACTTCGTGCTGATCTGGGGCGCTGCCGGCGGTCTGGGCATTATGGCGATACAGGTCGCGAAATTGTTTAACGCGCGTGCGATCGCGATCGCCTCGGGAGACGACAAGCTCAAAATGTGCTCCGATCTCGGTGCGGAATTCGTGATCAACCGCTCCAAGCAGGACGTTTTCAAGGAGGTCCGCAAGGTCACCAACGGCAAACGCGCCGACATCGTGTTCGAGCACACCGGCGCCGATACCTGGCCGATTTCGATGAACTGCCTCAAGTGGGGTGGAACGATTGTGGTGTGCGGCGCGACCTCCGGCTTCGACGCGCACATGGACATCCGGTTACTGTGGAACAAACAGCAGAACTACCTCGGCTCGCATCTGGGCTGCAAAGCGGAGTTGGTCGACGCAATGCGGTTCGTCGAATCCGGACAGATCAAACCGGTGGTCGGCAAAGTGCTTCCGCTCAAAGAGCTCGGACGCGCCCAGGAAATCATGGAGCGCAACGAGGTGATGGGAAAGATCGCGATCGTTCCGGGCTGAGATCCCATCAGGGCGGCAGATGAAGGTTTCGGTTCCCGCCCTGCAAGCAGAACTCCGGCGCCGGGTCGAAGGCGAGGTACGCTTCGACCCGGGAAGCCTCGCGCTCTATTCGACTGACGCTTCCAATTACCGCCTGATTCCGCTGGGCGTCGTGGTCCCGCGCGATGAGGGCGACGTCATCGCCGCAACCGCCTTGGCACGTGACAACCAGGTGGCGATCCTGCCGCGTGGAGGCGGGACCTCGCTGGCCGGACAGGCTTGCAATCACGCCCTCGTTCTCGACTTTTCCAAGTATCTGAACTCGATCCGGCGAATCGATCCCGATTCCCGGCTCGCGGTGGTCGAACCGGGAGTCGTGCTGAGCGAGCTCAATTCAGCCGTGTCCAAGCTCGACCTTCAGTTTGCTCCCGACCCTACTACGAAAGACCGTTGTTGTCTGGGCGGTATGATTGGCAATAACTCCTGCGGCGCCCATTCCGTCCAATGGGGCAAAACTGTGGACAATCTGCTGGAGATTGACGCCCTGCTCTACGACGGCACCCGCCTGCGGCTGGGGTCGAACAACCAATCCCAAATCGCTCAGATCATCGCCGAAGGCGGACGCCGCGCCGAAATATTCTCCCGGTTGCTCGCGCTGCGCGATCGCCACGCCGACCGGATTCGCGCCGGCTTTCCCGACATTCCCAGACGGGTTTCAGGCTACAACCTGGATCAGCTTCTGCCCGAAAACGATTTTAACCTGGCCCGCGCAGTGGTCGGTTCGGAAGGTACGCTGGCGCTGACGCTGTCCGCCACTGTCAGGCTCGTGGATCGGCCTCGATACCGATCGCTGCTGCTGATGGGGTTCGAGGACATGTTTCAGGCCGCCGATCAGATCCCGTGGATCCTGGAACATCGTCCACAGGCGCTTGAGGGATTCGACAACCGGCTGATCGAGTTCTGTCGCGTCAAAGCGGGCGCCTCCGAGGTCGAGCGGATGCTCCCGCCCGGCGGCGGATATCTGATGGTCGAATTCGGCGCTGAGACTGCCGAGGAGGCTCACGGCCGCGCGGCGGAGTTGGCGGACCGATCCGGCCGTCAGCCGATTCGCGCGGCCTGCAAGCTGTTCAGCGGTGAGCGCGAGCAGAAGGCGGTGTGGGAGTTGCGCGAATCCGGTCTCGGCGCCAGCGCGGTGATCGCGGGACGTCCCCGCACCTGGCCAGGCGCCGAAGACACTGCCGTCGCGCCTGCGAGACTGGGCGGCTTCTTGCGGCGGTTCGCCGCGCTGCTTGTCGCGCATCAACTGGAGGCGGCAACTTTCTATGGACATTTCGGCGACGGATGCGTCCATTGCCGGATCAACTTCGATTTTTTCAGCCCCGCAGGTGTGCGGCAATTCAAGTCCGCGATGGAGGGTATCGCGGACCTGGTCGGCGAATTCGGCGGCTCCCTGTCCGGCGAGCATGGCGACGGCCGCGCACGCTCGGAATTGCTTTCCAAAATATTCGGGCCTGAATTGATCGAGGCCTTCTCCGAGTTCAAGCGCGTCTTCGATCCCGATAGCCGGATGAATCCCGGCGTGATCGTGGCGCCCGATGATCTCGACGCGCATCTGCGCGCCATCCGCCCGGCGCGCCCGATCGAGACCCATTTCGATTTCAGCGCCGACGATGGCTTCGCCGGAGCCGCCCTTCGATGTGTCGGGATCGGCAAATGCCGCCATCTCGAAGGCGGCACGATGTGTCCGTCGTACATGGCAACGCGCGAGGAAGCCCACTCTACGCGCGGCAGGGCGCATCTGCTGTTCGAGGCCCTGACCGGGGATTTTCTCAAGGGCGGCGCCGCCGACGCTGCCGTCCACGACGCGCTGGACTTGTGCCTGGCGTGTAAGGGCTGCAAGCGTGAATGCCCGGCCAGCGTCGACATGGCAACCTACAAGGCCGAGTTCCTCTCGCACTACTACCAGCGCCATCGCCGGCCGCTGTCGGCGCATCTGTTCGGGCGAATCCATCAAGCGGCGACGCTTGCGCAGTACGCTCCGCGGTTGGTCAACCGAATGGCGCGATTGCCGCTGTCAAAGCGCGCGCTCAGCAGGCTCTTCGGTATCCATCCCGACCGCGCTCTGCCCGCGGTTGCCGCGCAATCATTCCGCGCCTGGTTCCAGCATCGAGGACCAACCGCCAGACATGAGCGCACTGTGGTGCTGTTTCCGGACACGTTTACCAACTTCTTCGAACCTCAAGTCGCGCGCGCCGCGGTGGAGGTGTTGGAACGTGCGGGTTTCCAGGTCGAGATTCCCGCCGCTGACCTGTGCTGCGGCCGGCCGCTCTTTGACCAGGGAATGCTCGACACCGCAAAGCGCTGGCTCGCGCGCATTATCGCAACGTTGAGTCCGATGTGCGACGCAGGCAAGACGATCGTCGGGCTGGAGCCCGGTTGCCTTCTAACCTTTCGCGACGAACTGCCGCATCTGTTCCCGCGCGATCCAAGGGCGGCGACACTGGCAAAGTCGGCGCTGATGTTCGACGAGTTCCTGGCCCGCGAAGCGCCGGACCTGCCCCTGCCCGCTCTGCACGGACGCGCATTATTGCATGGACATTGCCATCAAAAGGCGCTGACAGGGTTAGACAACGAAGTTGCGGTCCTGAAGCGCATCCCGGGATTGGAATTACAGACCCCGGACTCAGGATGCTGCGGGATGGCCGGTGCATTCGGATATGACGCGAATCATTTCGAACTCTCGCGTGCAATCGGCGAGCGCGTCCTGTTGCCGGCCGTCCGTGCCAGCGAACCGGGCACGATAATTATCAGCGACGGATTCTCCTGCCGTTCGCAAATCGTGCATTTCTCTCCTGGCCGCCATCCGATGCATCTCGCCGAGGTGCTGAACCTGCGGTGAGCTGTGTGCTTGCGTCGCCAGCAAGAGCACAGGGAACATTCAGGGAACGTAGTAGAACCGGATCCGGCAGCTTGAACGTACGCTCGGCGAGCCGCCTGCCAGTTCGCCTTCCTGGTCGCCCATGTTCAGCACGATAGTGTATCGCTGGCGCAAGTCTGTCAGGCTGGCCGTTACTTCGACCGGGTGGTGCGCACCGCGCAGGGTTGGCGTTACCAGCGAAAACGGGCAGTCTACGACTCTTCACGGGTACCAATCTTGCTTGCGGTCCCGGTCTGACCGCTTCTTTTTAATCGAAGCGGCCTTATCATCAAGCGGCCCTCTTGACGTCGGTTGCGATCTTTATCCTCTCCAATATCGAGATGATCCGCCCGGTTATATCTATTTGCCACGATCGTAAACCGTGAAATGCGCTCGCAGGGAATGCATGATGGTTATTGTGCCAACCCTCACCGAGCATAACGAGAGCGATCAGAAAGTTATTGCGCGAATTATCCCGCGATCGATATGGCTGCGTACCCCAAAAGTGACAAACAGAGTTGACGCTCCCGGTGGTGTGGTGCAGTAGAACGATTCGAATTATCCCGCCCCAGAACAAGCCGTCGACAGCACCCAGCGCCGTTCGCCGTACCAATGCACCTATCATGGCGGGAATAGCCAAGCTGAGAATCGCAAATACCGGAAACAATCGATCGAGCCGGGTCAACCGCGGATCCGAAACCAAATCCCGGATATATCGATTCCTCCAGGAGTCCGATTCGGCGTCCAGATACCAGCCCGTTTGAGCGTGAAAGAAACCACGGACCAATCCACCGATTCCACGGGGCTGACCATACACCGGGGAATGCAGGTCTCCAGCACGGTCCGAATAGCGATGATGCCGGCGATGCATGGCGGCCCAGTTAAACACAGAGCCCTGGACCGCCATTGACCCGAGCATCAACACGACCCAGCGCCCCTTTTGAGGCAACGCATAAGACCGATGGCAAAGCAGCCGGTGAAATCCCCCGGTTATGCCAAACGTCGTGAGAATATATCCGGCAGCCAGCATTGTGCACTCAAGCGAGCCAAATCCGGCCACTCGTCGCGTCGCCAAGTAGGCCACAGCCAGCGCAGGCAAAAGCAGCGCGCTGATCAACCCGGAGGCTGGAAAGGGTTTGACGTCAGGGTGGCCGGACCGACCAGCCGCTTGAGCTACCGGTTGCGCTGTACTCCTCATCGTAGAATACCCGTAAGTTGATTTTTGATACAATTTGGCACCATAGCACGATCTTTATACAACCAGTCAAGTCTCGCCTCCTTTTTTAGTCCGAATTTCCTTTTTTCTGCCTGATTTCAACTCACCGCATAGATAGACTGCCTGCTTAGGCAAAGCTTCGGCTGTTCCCCCAGTTGCCCAGTTTGTTCAGCCGTAATTGACCAGCGGTGACGTTGCTTTTGCAGGCTTTCGGACCTCTTCCGGACGCTGCTCATATTCCAGGCTTGCTCCGGGTGCTGCAGGAGGTCTCGATCCGGCTGGCGCTCGGCCGCCACTTACCAAAGCGCAAACTGCTGAAGGAAAAAATGTTCTCTGAAAATCAATCTTCAGAGAAAATTCTCAGACTCGAACTCCAAGAATCCAATGTCAGGAAGGTGCGTAGTAAGACTCTAACTCCGAAGCGCAGTGATTATCCGAATTTGTTCCGCAGCGGCGTCCGCTATTTTCCGCAGGCCGGGATTTGACGCCGCTGCGAAGCGCCGCACCAGTTCCCGGTAAGCTGCAAGTTGCTCCTCGGTACGATTGAGCGCGCGCAGCGTGGCCGCTTTGTTGTAAAGGGCCTTTGCCGCCTGCTCCTGGAGCGCTGGCGCGGCCGCCGAACCGAAACGCCTCACCACTTCGTCATAGACCTCGATTCCCTCGCTGGGACGATTGAGCGCATCCAAAGCGAGGCCCTTGTTGACCAGGGCTATCGCCACCGATTCCACCAGTATCGGCGCGGCGGCATTTTCGAAGCGCTTCACGACCTCATCATAGATCGTGAGTTCCTCCTCGTTGCGATGCAGCGCGGCCATTATCAGGCCCTTGTTGACGAGGGCCTTGGCGACCGATTCCTCTATCGGGGGCACGGCGGCTGACCCGAAGCGCGCAATCATTTCATCGTAGACCGCAAGTTCCTCCTCGCTTCGATTAAGCGATCTCAGCCGCACGGCCTTGTTAAAGAGAGCTTTCGCGACGGATCCTTGCAGTGCCGGCGCGGTCGCGGTTGCGAAGAGCCTTATTGTTTTATCATAGGCCGCAAGCGCCTCCTCGACGCGATTTTGGCCGCCGAGCCTTATAGCCTTGTTGGACAGCGCACTCGCCACACATTCCTGAATGCTCGGCACAGTCGAGGTTTCGAACCGCGCGACCACTTCGTCATAGGCGGCAATCTCCTCATCGCTACGATTGATTTCTCCCAGCGACACGGCCTTATTGAAGAGGGCGTTCGCAACGGCGTCCTGAAATGCCGGCGCGGCCGCGCTTACAAAGCGCCCCGCAACCTCATCGTAAAGGGCTATCTCCTGCTCGACCCGATCGAGCGCTCCCAGCGCCGCGGCTTTGTTGACCAGGGCCTTCGCCACCGTTTCCTGCATTGCCGGGGCCGCCGCGCCTGCGAACCGCGCCACTACCTGATCATAGACCGCAATCTCTTCTTCCGGGCCCTTGAGCTTTCCGAGCAACGCACCTTTGGCAAACAGCGCCTTCGCAACCTTCTCCTGCAGGTCCGGCGCGGCCGCGGTTTCCAAGCGTATTAGCACTTCTTCGTACGCTGCAAGTTGCTCCTCGCTGCGGCCCAGCGCACCGAGCGTCACGGCTTTGTTGAACAACCCCGCCGCATCGTCGGACCGCAATCGCAGGAAAGTGTCCAGGTCGCGCAAAGCACCTTCATAATGTCCCAGGTAGTAATGGGCAATTGCGCGGTAGTTGCAGGCCTCCGGCATCTTGCCAATCGCCTTCGAGAACAACTCAATCGCTACTTCGAATCGGTGTTCATCGAGTGCCGCCAAGCCCTGTTCGAACGAGTCGCCCTTACGGAAGGCAGACTCCGCGGCGCCCGGCGAGCGCCCAAGCTGTATCTCCCGGTCGAAATGCAATTCAGGTTTAATCGTTGCGAGGCGGGCTAAGAGGAGGGCACTCGCTTGGCGTCTTTGAAGTGCAGCCCGGATCTTGTAAACCCCGACTACGACGAAAGCCAAGCCCAGGATGGCAACAGAGACAGCCATTCTGCTGTCGGCAAATCTGATCATATGCGGAGCCAGATCGCGCATTTCTACCAAGACCGCCGCGCGATGCATCTGGCGGAGGTGTTGAATCGGCCATCCACATCCTAGAAACTACTGCACCGCTGCGCCCCTCGTGTCCAGGGAACGTATTCTCCGCCTTTTCCGTAATCAACTTTTCTCAGCAGGCCAGGCGTCCGAGGATCGAGCCCACCAATGCTTTGATGGCATTCGTTGGCGATAGGCGAGCTTGCCAAACCTCTGGTCCGTCCGCGCAAATTCGTGGCAAGCTCCATTGTCAAACTGGACACGCTGGAAAAAGACCAACTCGCTAAGCGTGAGGTCGATAACGATGGCTTCAAATGGACAATGGCGATGTGCCGGCAGTCCTGGGCGCCGCCTTCGTCTCCAAGGACGCCAATCGCGCCGCCTGCGGCAGCCATCGATCAAGTACCGCACCGATTTCCTCGAGCTTGACCGGTTTGCTGATGTAATCGTCCATGCCCGCTGCAAGGCATTTCTCACGATCGCCCTGCAACGCGTTGGCGGTCATCGCTATTACGATATGGCGGTTGCGACCCGACTCGCGCCGGCGCAACTCAATCGTGGCCTCGTATCCATCGAGCTCAGGCATCTGGCAATCCATCAACACGATTGAATAGGCCGTGCGAGCAAGAGCTTCGAGCGCCGCCTTGCCGTTTACCGCCACGTCAGGGCTGTAACCGAGCCTTTGAAGTTGGCGCACCGCTACTTTTTGAGCAACCGGATTGTCTTCCGCGATCAAAATACGGACTTCGCGCGCATCTCTCTGATGCGTGAGTCTTCTGCGGATACCGTAAGGGGCTGTGCAGACGGGCTCTCGTCCGATTCCATACTGCAAGCGGCCACCAGCGCGCGAAACAACTGCGCTTGCTTGACTGGCTTGACGAGCCACCCATCGAGATGAATAGATTGCTTGGCGACGTCGGTTCGTGCGCCACGCGAGGACATCATCAGGAGTCGGGTGGCAGAGATCGCCGGGTCAGTCTTGATCAGTTGCGCAAGCATCAAACCGTCCATCCCTGGCATCTCCAAGTCGATGATCGCGAGGTCGTAACGCAGACCGCCGGCGTGATCGCGTAACGCAGTCAGGGCCTGCGCGGCGCTGGCAACCGTATGATTCGCGATGCCCCATCCGGCCAGCTGACGCTGCACGATCTGACGGTTGGTGGCATTATCGTCAACGACCAGTATCCGCACCCCGCTCAGATCATCGCGTCCCGAAATTGCGGCGTCGATATGTGAACAGCGGCCAAAGTTGGCGGTGAATTGGAAAGTTGAGCCCCTGCCCGGCGAGCTTTGGATTTCGATGTTGCCACCCATTCGCTCTACCAGTTGCCGCGCTATGGCCAGGCCAAGGCCGGTGCCGCCATACTTGCGCGTGGTTGAAGTGTCGGCCTGCGAAAACGCCGAGAACAGGCGCGCCTGCGCTGCTTTGTCGATACCGATGCCGGTGTCGGTAACCTGGAAGCACACCACCACCTCATGATCGGTCGCGCTGACCATCCCAACTCTCACCACCACTTCCCCCGTTCGGTAAACTTCACGGCGTTACCTACCAGGTTGGTAAGCACCTGCCGCAGGCGCGCCGGATCCCCGCGGAGGAACCGCGGCACATCGGCGTCGATCGCGAGGGCAAGTTCGATGCCCTTTAGGTGCGCCCGCTCGGCAAGCAAGTCCACCACGCCCTCAACGGCGAGCGCAAGTTCGAAATCGATCTCTTCCAACACCAGCTTCCCTGCCGCGATTTTGGAGAAATCAAGAATATCGTTGACAATCGCTAGCAACGAATCGGCGCTACTATTGACCAGTTGCACGAACTCACCTTGTTCGGCCGTCAATTCAGTATCCATCAACAGGCCGCTCATCCCGATGATGCCGTTGAGCGGCGTGCGGATCTCATGGCTCATGTTGGCGAGAAATTCCGACTTCATGCGTGCGGTCTCCAAGGCCAGGTCGCGCGCCTCGGCTAAATGGCGTTCAATCTCTTTACGGTCCTCGATCTCGGCGATCAGGCTACGCGTGGCTCGACGGGTGATCCAAATGGATATCGCGGCGGCCAAAAGCGCTGTCATCAGCGTGCCGGTCACTACAATCCCAAGCAGCCGGCGCTGTGGCGCAAAGGCGATATCCAGCCGCGTTGCAACCACGAAGCGCCATCGGAGATTCGGCGTACTCTGTCGATTCGAAGCCGGAAACGTAGGCAACCAGAAAGCGCGCACCGCTGGTCGAGCTTTGCGACACCAGGGTGCCCATTCTATTCGCCACGATTAATTTCGCGAGCGCGGGAAAAATCTGTCTCCAGTGGTTTACCCACATCAGCCGCCTCAGAGGCAGCCAAAGTCATTCCAGCGCCATCGCTGATGAAGTACTCATCGTCAGTGGTATTCAACGCCTGGAGAAATTTCCAAATCTCCCTCACCGGTAAATCGGCACTGACCACGCCTACCAGACGTCCATTGGCCGGGCTCCTTGATCGGGCTTACCAGGTGAACCACCATGCGGCCTAAAGACGGAGAAAACTCAGCGAAAGCCATTGTGCCGCCGGTCTTGAGCGCTTGCGCAATATATTGTCCGCTGGAGTCCGTTCCGCCGGATTGTGCGACCATCTTGCCCGCGTCGTCCCAGATGCTCGCGGCCCGATACATCCTATAAACACTGAGGAATCCGGCCAGCGCGGTCGCCTTCGCGCTCGTACTCGCCCGCGCTTCGCTCAGCAGATCTGTTGCCGCCAGCGCCATAACGTCATGCACCCGCTCGTTTATGTAACCTTCGATCGCCAGACGGATCGCGAGACTCTGCTCCAGATCATCGTCGCTGATTTGATGGGTTAGAGCATGCTCGGCAGAGTAGTAAGCCGCGGCTCCGATGGCCACCACCGGCAGGGCGCTCAACGCTATCACGACTACAACTGTTCCCATTCTGGAATTGCGAAGCCGCGCACCCAACGCCTCAAGTAGCCTTGTCGCTAGTTTCATCACTCTGGCACCAGAGCGTTTACACAGATTTGCATGTGTAATTGGCCATCACCGCAAGAATAGTTGCACCTTCCATGGTTGCTCCCGTATCTCCAACAGAAAGCGCAGCAAACACCATGCCACCACTTCGGAATCCGTCCTGCGCATGCATAGTGCTCTCGAATATCGATTACGATTTCCGTCGCGATTCAATGTGGGCAAAGCATCATAAGACCGGTGTTTCAGCCGCATTTTTCATTGCGACGGTCTATTACCCAGCATCTATGTAAACCGGCGAAGATAGTGCTTCAGCAACACCACGGCAGCCGTTTTTACGTCGTCAGTAGATGAAGTCACTTTCAGACTAAAAGGCAATCGCGTGACGTCAACTAAATAGTCAAGCCTGGCACAATTTAGCTTGACGCGAACATCCACATCCTTTGCAAAATACCATTAGGTTCGCCCGCGCCCTAATTTATTTCTTTGTGTGTCCATAATGGACATGTGGTGCATTCTCGCGGTCCATCGCAGCCTCGCCTTGGCTGAAGCGTTCGATGTTTATCAGTCTGAGATTCCTGAGGCTGCTGGATTGCTGGTGCTCTCAGCTAGAATCAGGACTTCGAGGTTTCGCGGGCGATTGGCGAGCGAATCTGTAGCCGACAGCGGGCCTCGCGCGGTGCTCGGATCCATCGGAGTTTTCCAAATTACACCTTCATCCAATCCCACTATGATCTAAGCAAGCTCAAAGCCCGAGTCTTGCCCAGGAATTCAGAGCCTAACGAAAAACAACACGCACCCGTTGTAGATCGCGTGCGTGACGATGGCGGTCCATAGAAATCCCGAACTCTCGAAGCTGATGGCCGCGGCGATGCCTAAACCGAAGACCGGTATCACCGCAATCGGCGGATGTACTAGGGCGAACAGCGCGGCGCTGCCCAGGACCGCCAGAACCGGACCTGTGCTCCGCCGCAACCCCTGAAAGATCATCCCGCGAAAGACGAATTCTTCAACCAGCGGAGCGGCAAAAATCAGCAGCACACATATCCAGAGCGGCTGATCGGCGCGAGAGAAAAATGAACTCAGTTCCGCGTCTTGCTTCCACACGTGCCATTGCGGGAACAGAGTCAGGACGCGAAGATAGGCGAAGGCCCCCAGCGCGGCGGCCGCGCCCCAAAACGCTCCCTGCATGAGACCTCGGAGCGGCGGCAGCGGCTCGCTTTGATCGTCCCTGGGTACAAGGCCGATTTGTTTCCAGAGGCCGGGGATTCCCAGCATCCAAAAGATGGATAATGCGGCGCCGCCGACAATCAGTGCCCGCGAGTATGTAGGCGACGGTGATTTGCTCCGCAAATGTCGTCGATGATGTTCGGACCAGCAGCATCGCCATCAGGCCCTGGAGGACTGAAAAAGCCAGCGCCGCAATCATTCCGTCCGCCAGGCCGATGGTGCGCGGAGGCCATTGGATCGGGTCCAACAGATAGGGACAGATGTCCTTGACCTTCTGCCACAGGGCAAAAGCGAGCAGCGTCGAAAGCACCAGCTGCCCCAAGCCGGTCCATAGCGAAGGTGTATAGAAGATATTGCCATACATCGCCGCGAGGACGAAGTAGAGGTACACAATACCTTGGCTTACTTGCGCTCGCGGCATCGGTTTCCAGCGCATTGGTAGCCAGGATCCCCAACCCCGACGCGATAAAGGCGCACAGAACGATCCCGATACAGCGCGAGAAAGACGTAGCTCCAGGAAGTCACCTGCAAATTGGCGCTGAAATGAACGATCAGGAAAAGGATCACGCCGCCGTAGATCAAGGTAACAACGGCCCAGAACATCGTCTTTTCCGCAAGAATTGATACCAGGCTGCGTGGAAACGACAGCAACTGCCACAGCGTCTTAATTTCCCGGATCAAAAGCGGCATCGCGCTACTCAGAACTGAAAGGGCGCCGACCGCGTATGCCACCGCCGCGGCGCGGCGAAAATTACCCGTGAGCGCCGAACGCAAGTTTGAATCGGTCAGCAGGTAATAGGCCGGGATGAGAAGTGGGACGATGAATACCTGCACGAACAGATTCCGATCCCGGCCCAGAAGAAGCACTTCCTGCGCGCTGATTCCTCGCAGCCAACCTCCGCCGATGCCGGTCTTGCCGATTCGCCTGCTGCCCTGGTAGGGGCCGCCTGCCTTTATCAGGCCGTCCCGGGTAAGCCATTCGCCGCCGACCAGGGCCAATGAAACCGCTACAAAAGTTCCTCCGATCATCGCACACACACTGAGTAGAACCTGCCATCCCGCCACCCCGGGCAGGCCGGGAATCAGCGGTACGGAAAGAGGATTCCAGACCAACAGCGTGGGCATCGACGACGCCGCGCGCACCAGAAAGCTGCCGACGGGTTTGGAAAGCAGAACAGCAAAGGCAAACAGCAGGCATGCCGATCCCAGAACAGTGAATAATGCCTGGATGTTCTTGATTTGGCCGGCGTTCAAAGCTTTGCGCAACGCCACCTCGACCAGCAAAGTTATGGCTCCGGCCACGAGCGCCAGATAAAGCGTTACGGCAAACCCCAACATGACCGCGCTCCATCCGAACCCGGCCGCCACATAAATGAGGACTGCAAATGGGAACAAAAGCCACCAGACAAATTGATTCAAAAATGAATAGACGAAAAGCCTCGACGCGAAGAGCGCACGGGCGGAAGCCGGAAAGGTATAGAGCCACTCAAAGCTCCATTCCACCTGGCCTAAATCCTTGTTGTTCGGCCCAAGAGAGATACAAACAAGGGTCGGTATCCACAACGCAAGGAGAAGGCTCAACGCGCGGAGAAAGAGCAATCGTGCCGCTCCCACGCGCGGCCACGTCGCCCCGGAGACCGCAAAAAGGTCTGATGGTGCCCGGATGAAACCGGAGGCGCCCTCGCGCGCGAACCGTTCGCGCATCTGACGCAACCGGATGCCTTCTTGATCTTCGGTAAAAGCTCCCCATCTGACTTCGGTGGTGAAGAGACGATCGAGATAACGATTCCACAATGCCTCCAATTTGTTTGCGTTCAACCGGATCCTCGATCCGTTTTACCTCCTGCACGCGCCCGATCGGCTTCTACCAGTCTGGAGTAGGTAAACGCACTGACAACGAATTTGTCGGGCGCCTCGGGCATGTTCTGCGAAATCGCGGAGATTCTCGCCAGGCCGCGCGCGCTAATAAAGAACCCATTGAAGATCATGACCACAAACAGGAAGCCGCCGAAAATGGAGCGCCGTCCCGACTTGGTAGGTGTACCCGCACGCGGCGCCTCCTCACTCTTGCGACGGCGGCGCAAGCGTACGCGCTGCAAAATATTGAGCTGACGGCGCAGCGCCAGGCGCCCGATAATCGAGATCGCCCGGGCGGTGCTCAAAGGCGGGGAGGAATTCACATCTCGTTGACGCTCGCAGGGCCGCCCGCCAAAGAGAAAAAGATCTCCTCCAGTGAGCTGTCGGTTGAGAGACGGGCGCGCAATTCGGCCAGGGTGCCATGCGCCACCATCACGCCCCGAGCCAGGATTGCGATCTGGGTACAAAGTTTCTCGGCCTGATCGAGTAGATGGGTGCTGAAAAAGATCGTCTTGCCCTCCGCAGCCTTGGCCCGGATGATTTGATGCAGCGCCCGGGTCGCAAACGGATCCAATCCGTTGGTCGGCTCATCCAGAATCAGCAGCACCGGATCATGGAGCATCGCGCAAGTCAGCGCGAGCTTCTTCTTCATGCCTCTGGAGTAATTGGCGGCAAACTCTTCCATGGCGTCGTTGAGTTCCAATTGCTCGAGAATCGGCCGCGTGCGGTTTTCTATTTCGCGACGGCTCAACCCGTGCATCTCGCCGGAAAAACGGACGATCTCGCTGCCGCGAAGATAGTCGTAAAATACCGGCTCATCGGGCAGATAGCCCACCCGGCGCTTGACCTCGACCCGATTGCGGAAACAATCCAGACCATCGATCCGCGCCCAACCGGCGCTGGGTGCCAGGATGCCCATGAGCATCCGGATGGTAGTGGTCTTGCCCGCCCCGTTGGGACCCAGCAAGGCGAAGATTTGAGCCGAAGATACCGAAAGGTTGAGGTCCTTAACCGCCTCGAACGTTCCATAGGTCTTGGTTAGACCTTGGATTTCGACCAGGCTGCGCGCGTCGTATGCCGACATTGCTCTTTGAATCCGCTTTCATGCTTGCACGGGCAGCGGATACGGCACAATCGCGATGTTTCGGGGCCGCTTCGTATCGAGCCCGCCGATGATCGGCGGAAGATTGCCGATAGATCATTCAGGGAACGTAGTAGAAGGGATCGGGCAGTTTGAACGTTCGCTCGGCGTCGCCGCCGGCAAGGTCGCTTTCCTGATCGCCCATATTGACGACGATGGTGTATCCCTGCTCGACGATTCGCTTGCGCGCCGGAGCCTTGAAGTCAGCTGCCGACTTAAGCCGCGGGAAATTTCCCGGCATCATCACCAAAGCGGCCCACCCGTCGTAACCAGCCGCCCGCAGGTTGCGCTCGGTCGGCTCGCGTAGCGACTCGGGACGCCCGGTGATGAAGAATACGGCCACGCCCTGCTTGCGCGCTTGACGGTAGAGTTCCAGGGTCGGCGCGATCGGCTGGTTGCGCGCCTGACTGATCCAGATGAGCCATCCGCAGGCTCCTTGCGGGAGATCGCTTTTTGACAAATCGCACGGACCTCTGGGGATGAGTCCGAAATCGTCAGCCTTGATCACCGGCCAGTTGGACAGCGAGGTCTCATCGATATCGAGCACGATTGCGAGCTTGCCATTGCGTTTGGCCTGCCGCGAAAGCCAGGCCTTGGCCGGGCTGACGGCAGCCTCCAGGTCACGCTCGTACTGCCCCGACTCTTGATACTTTGTCAGCTCAATTTTGTATTGGCCGAGATTGGGCAGGCCGGCTGCGCTCGTGATGCCTTGAGCGAAGGCGAGCGCGGAGCACTGCGAGATCAGCGCCAGAGCGATTAGAAAACGGATGGTTCCTCTCATGCCATATCAATGTCGAAATTTTCTCGGACGCGCCAGAACCTGCGGTCCGTTTCCAGGCGCGAACGGTATAATTCGGGGCGCGGCACCTGTAGCTTAGGTTGGCGCGATGGCAGCGGCCCGTTGTATAGGACAGGAAAGCTGCGAAATAAGGAGCAATTGCCATGTGGGATTATAGCGAGTACGAGCATATCAAAGTTGAGGTAGCAGACCGGATTGCGACCGTTACGTTGAACCGTCCCGATGCGCTCAATGCCGTCACCAGCCGGATGCATCATGAGCTCGAAAACGTCTGGCTCGACCTGGGTTCCGACCGAGACGTAAACGCGATTCTCCTCACCGGTGCCGGACGCGCCTTTTGTGCCGGCGCAGACTTACGCGGAGTGGCCGAGCTGACTTCTGGCAAAGCCAAGCGCGGACGCTTCGACCGGGGCGCGATCGTCGCCGCCAACGGACGTCGCATCATCGAAAACATGCTCGATGTCGAGCAGCCGATTATCGGCGCAATCAACGGTGACGCCATCGGACTGGGCGCCACCCTGGCCCTACTGTGCGACATTATCGTGGTGTCGGAGAAGGCGCGCTTCGCCGATACCCACGTCAAGATTGGCGTGGTCGCCGGCGACGGCGGCGCGGTCATTTGGCCCTTGCTGATTGGGCCGCATCGGGCCAAAGAGTTTCTCATGCGCGGCAATTTCATCAACGGCGCCGAGGCTGGCCGGATCGGGATGGTCAACTATGCGGTGGCGCCCGAGGAAGTGATGACCAAGGCGCAAGGGCTGGCGCAGGAACTCGCCGACGGACCGACCTGGGCGATTCGATGGAGCAAACTTGCCGTCAACAAATGGCTCAAGGAGCAGGCCAACCTGATCATGGATACCGGGCTGGCCTACGAGATGATGACCTTCAAAACCAAGGATCATAAAGAAGCGATCAAGGCCTTCATGGAAAAGCGCAAGCCGGATTTCGTCGGCCGCAAGGAAGAGACGGCCAAAAAATAGACTTCGAAGCTGCCGGACGGCATCCGTCGCACGGCAGCAGTCCCGACCCGGCAAGATTCCACTGCTGATTCCCTGAGCAGGCTCGAGCCTGACCATAGAACCTAACGGGTCTCGACCCGGGCTGGTGCATCCCCAAAGCCAGCCTTTCAGGCATAATACTTGCTCTAGCAAACGTCGGCTCGTCTTAGGGAGAGCCAGTCAGCAGGGTTGGGAGTTCGCTATGGACACGGCTTGGTCAGCTTTGATCGTTGACGATGACCCCGGAGTCCGCCAGTCCGTGCGTCTGTGTCTCGAGGTGGATAAGGCGCGGGTGTTAGGGGTCGGAACCGCCGCCGGCGCGCTGGAAGCCCTGGAGCGTAGCCATTTCGATGTGGTCTTCCTCGATTTGTGGCTCCAGAACGAGTCAGGACTCAACGTGTTGCCCGAGATTCTGCGTCTCCAAGCCGGTATCGGTGTGATCGTCATCACCGCCTTCGCCACCTTCGAGACGGCGGTGGAAGCGATGCGCCTGGGCGCGGTCGATTACCTGCCCAAACCTTTTACGCCGGAGCAAATCCGCCATGCCGCACGCCGTGTGATAGCGGCCAATGCGCTGCGCTATCAGATTTCGGAGCTTCAGGACCGGCTCGATGAAACCGAGGGCGACGCGACTTTCGAAACCTCCAATCAAGCCTATGCCTTATTTCTTCAGACTTGTGCGCGGGCGGCGGCCTCGGATTCGGTGGTGCTGCTGCGCGGCGAGAGTGGCACCGGCAAATCCGTAATGGCGCGCTGGATCCGTCAGCACAGCAAACGTGCCGACCGTCCTTTCGTCACTGTGCATTGTCCGATGCTCTCGAGCGACCTCATGAGCAGCACGCTCTTCGGGCACAAAAAGGGCGCTTTCACGGGCGCGGTGGCGGACGCGGTCGGCAAGGTGGAAGCGGCCGAGGGCGGCACGCTTTTCCTTGACGAAGTGGCCGACCTCAGCGCTGACGCCCAGGCGCGGCTGCTGCGCTTTCTGCACGACCGCCGCTTCGAACGGTTGGGTGAGGCCACTGAGCGCAAGGCCGACGTTCGTCTAATCGCCGCCACCAACCGCGCGCTGGAGGATGAAGTAAAGGCCGGCCGTTTTCGCGAGGACCTTTTCTTTCGCCTCAATGTGATTGCGCTGACCGTACCGCCGCTGCGCCAGCGTCGCGAAGATATCCTCCAAATGGCGGCGCATTACCTGCATTATTTCGAACGCCGTCAAGGACGGCCGGGGTTATCCTTTTCGGCGCGCTGCCAGGCCGCAATCGCGGCCTACAAATGGCCGGGGAATTTGCGCGAGTTGCGCAGCGCGGTCGAGCGCGCGGTGATTCTCTCCCTCGCCAGCGTTATCGAGCCGCATGATCTCGGGCTTGACGCCGGGGTGCCGGGCTTCACGGGCGAAGCCGAGTGGAGCGATACCACCGAAAGCGTCCGTTCCCGCTCCGCTCCAAGCCTGGGCGACAATGCTTCGATCGCCGAGATTGAGCGCGAGCATATCGCTCGGGTGGTGGCGGCGGCACCCTCTCTGGAAGCCGCCGCGCAAATCCTCGCAATCGATCCGACCACCTTGCAGCGCAAGCGCAAGCGCTACGGGCTGGCGTGAATGCGTCCGTAATCCTGCTGACCGGCGCGATCGGCGGAGCCGACCGAATATGAGAACCCGTCATCTGCAAACCCGCTTCATCCTGGCTGGTGTGGCGCTGGTGATGATGACCATCGTCTCCGGCTTGTGGAGCGCATGGACCTTCGCCCGCCTCAGCACCGAGGCCGGGCGGACTATCCGCAGCAGCCAGCGCATCATGGACTTGACCGCGGCGCTCTCCAACGCGTTGGAACGCGAGGATGACGCGTTTTTAATCGCGATGAGCGGCGACCGCGAACAGGCTCGGCAAAAGTTGTCCGGCGAGCGGCGCCGGTTCGCCGAGTTGTATTCAAATCTGCTGGCGTCGCTGAACGAACCCGATGAAAAGCGGGCCGCGGCGGCTTTGCAAAAGCACGTCGAGCAATACCACGCCGCCGGCGACGCGCTGCTGTCGTTGACCGATCAGCGCACGATGACCGCTGCCTATCAGCAACACGTCAACCCCGCGCTGCGTGAGGCGGTCGGCGATTGCACCCGGATTCGCGAACTCAACTTCCGTTCAATGCAATTCGCGGCGCTTAGTGAACGCGATGACGCGCGCGGCGCCACAATCCTGGTGACGGCGATCTCAACCGTCGCGCTGGTGCTTTCCACTCTCGTCGCGGTCATCCTGGCGCGCTCCGTGTTGGTCCCGATCCAGGAGTTGAGCAGCTCGGTCGAAGCCCTGCGCACCGGCGATTTCAATCGGCGCGCAACGGTACTCTCCACTGACGAATTGGGTCAACTGGCGGCTGGATTCAACCGCATGGCAGAGGCCTTGGCCGAGTTTCGGCGCTCCAACCTGGGCGAGGTGCTGCGCGCCAAGGACACGCTGGAGGCCACCGTAGCGGCTTTGCCCGACGCCGTGATTGTATTTGACCCCGATGGGCGTGTCGTGACCCGCAATCCTTTGGCTACCACCGTTCTGGAGGCATTGAACGCGCCCACCGCGGATAGCGTCGAGCGCCTGCCGTTTCCCGCGGCGGGCCGCGAAACGATCCGTCAGGGACTGCGTGGCCAGCGCAGCGTCGATACGCGCGCGGACTTCAGCCGCGCCTTTGCCGTGGCGCTGAACGGCCGCGGCGGGAAGTTCATGTTGACGGTAGTGCCTATCCCGGAATTCTGGAAGGAACGCTTCGGCGCTGTCGCGATCCTTTACGATGTGACCGACTTTGCCCGACTGGACGAATTGCGGATGGAACTGGTCGGAGTCGCCTCGCACGAACTCAAGACACCATTGACCACGCTGCGGATGAATCTGCTGCTGCTCGAAGAAGACGCGGCCAACCTGACACCGCGCCAGCATGAAATCCTATCCACGGCGATTCTCGGCGGCCAGGAACTGGCCAACACGATTGAAGAATTGCTCGACCTCACCCGGATCGAAGCGGGGCAACTGCGGCTGTCTCGGGATTTGATCGACGTTTATTCAGTGATCGAGACGAGCAACCGCCGCTTTAGGCCAACGCTTTGAGGACGCGGCCGTGACGCTCAAGCTGATCCGCGGATGCCGTCTGGCGTTGGTCCGCGGAGATCCGGTGCGCCTGGGCATGGTCTTTACCAATTTGTTAAATAACGCGCTGAAGTATACGCCGCGCGGAGGTTGCGTTTTGATCAGCGTAACGTCCGGGCAAAATGCCGCATCCGGCACCGGCCAGCTCCTGCATATTGCCATTACAGACACCGGTTGCGGAATTCCACCTGAATATCGCGAGCGCGTGTTCGACAAGTTCTTTCGCATCGAGCAACTGCTGGACGCCAATCAATCGGGTACCCGGGGCGCCGGGATCGGTCTCTACCTGTGCCGCCAGATCGTCGAGGCTCACGAAGGGCGCATCTGGTGCGAGCCGGCGGACGACGGACCGGGAACAAGGCTGGCCATGGATCTTCCGAGTTCAAGTCCGCAGTCGTAGCCACAGCGAAAATAATTCTGATCCCCGCCCTGGTCCGACGGAAGGCGAGGCTTCAGTCCGGATCACTCCCGAAGACTTAACGGGAGCGGGATCGGCATCGACGCCCGGCTCCCAACCTTTTCATCGCGGCCAAATCCCACAGAACTACACTGACCTCGCAAATTGAACTACCGCAAAACGCCTTGACGACCTCCGCCGAGACCCACCATGTGGGCCCGACTTTGCGGTTTATTTGCGGTTCGCGGCAGGCCTCTGAAGACCCACTCAATGGCACAGGACTTGGAAGGACTAAGAAGGTTGAACCGCACTTGGAAAGTTCCAGCGAATGACGCGGAGGGCGGAGAAATCTTATGCGCATCACGATCTTACTGGCCGCCCTGTTGCTCATCGCGACCACGGTCCATGCAAACGGCGAGGTGATGACTATCGCGCAGGCGGTCGCGCAGGCGCAGGCGTATAACCCTCAGATCCTGCGCTGCACGTCATCGCTGGGACTCGGCGACGCATCAAATCATTCAGAATTATACGCCTGCGGATCCCCAGTTTTCGTACACCAACTATGACAGTTGGCGGGGCTTCCTCTATGATTCGGGCTACCACAACATAACCGCTTCTCAATCCCTGCAATTTCCCGGAAAAGGACTGCTCCAGGGACGCAATGCGAAGCGTAGCGCTGAAATCGCGCGACTGACCTATCTGGCCGCCGTGCGCGACGTGCGCGCGCAGGCGGAAACTACCTATTATCAAATCCAGCTCGACCTCGCGCTCAACGATCTGATTGCCGGCAATCTCGATAATCTTCAAAGGGTCCTCAACGTGACCCAGATCGCCTATACCGCAAACCTGGCAACCCAGGGCGATTTTATCAATGCCAAGTTCGCGCTCGAAGCCACCCGCGAACAACTGCGCCAGCAGGAAGTCACCATCGCCAACGACAAAACCGCGCTGAATATTCTGCTGGACCGGCGGCCCGACGAACCGTTGCAAGTCGACCCGAAGTTCGACCTCACCAGCTTCGAAACGACCCTCGATCAGGCAATCGATCGCGCGATTAGCAGCCGCCAGGAGATCCTGCAGGCCGCGCTGACCGAGCAAAACCAGGACACCGCGGTCACCCTCGCTGAGCTCGAATACGCCCCCGACTATACCGTCGGATTTGGTTTGGACCACTGGCTGATTGCCAGCTTCGGCCCGACGCCCAATCACACCGAGACCTGGAACGCCCTGATCAGCTTCAACGTGCCGATTTTCTTTTGGGCCAAGAACGAGGACATCAAGCGGGCGCGCCAGGATCTGGACGCGGCCGGAGAAGACCTGCATTCGATTCGCATCCAAACCGCCGGCACGGTGACCACGCTTTATCGCCAGATATTGCGTTCGCGGCAAACCGCGCTGCTGTATCGCGGCACCCTGATTCCCCTGGCCCATCAAGCCTTTGAGGTGATGGTGGTCGCCTACCAGGGCGGCAAGACCGACTTCACCACCCTGATCTCCACTTTTCGCCAGCTCAGTGATTCGCGCTCCGCCTACTTGCAAGCTGTCAATCAATTGTTGGCCGGAAAAGTGGCGCTGGAACAGGCCGCCGGAGGTAGTCTGCAATGACGATTTCGACCATTGGCGGCTGCGCGGCTTGAGTTGAGATTTGCCATCATGATCCTGCTCGACGGCCTGTGCCGCCGCTTGCAACGGTGGGACCGGGAGCGAGCGCCCAGCGTTGATCAGCCAGCCGATCAGCCCTCCCAGATTGATCCGGCAAGGTCAGGGCGTGGAGCTGTTGCAACTGCAACAACCACTTCCGGGCCTGACCCTGACCACGGTGCAAGACCTGGTGTTGCCCGGCGTGTTGGAAACCACCGGTCAAATCACCTTCGATGACCGCCGGGTGGCAAATATAATTTCGCGCGTTACCGGCCGGATCGAACAAGTTTACGTTTCACAATGGGACTATGTACGTCGCGGACAGCCGATTATTACACTCTATAGTCCCGACTTCATGACCGCGGAAGCCGAATACCTGCAGGCGGAGGCGTCGGCACCCACGTTGGCGGGCGGCTCCGATAATGATCAGTTCGCGCGTTCGATGGTTGAAGCGGCGCGGCGCAAGATGGAGCTGCTGGGAATCGAGCCCCAGCAGATCGCCCGGATCAGGAGCGCCGTGCCGGTCTTCACGATGTATGCGCCGATCAGCGGCAACGTCGTGCAGAATCAGGCCCTGCGCGGCTCGGCCGTAAATCCCGGCGATATTCTGTACTCGCTTGGAACGCTGGAAGATGTCTGGATCACCGGGGATATCTATGAAGACGATCTCGCCCGGGTCCAGGTCGGGCAGCAACTGGACGCCGTTACCATGGCCTACCCCGACGACGTCTTCCACGGCACGATTGCACGCATCAGCCCCAACGTTGACCCCAATACCCACACACTGCAGATTCGCTGCGCGGTGAAGAACCCCGGATTTCAAACTGAAACCGCAGATGCTGGCCCAGATCAGGATTTTCGTGCGTCCGGGACGGGCGCTGATCGTGTCGATGGATTCGCTCGTATTCGAAACCGACAGCTATTTTGCCTACGTTGACGCGGGCCACGACAGTTTCGCGCGGCGCAAGGTGGTGATCGCCTCATGGGACCGCCATGGTTATGCGCGGGTGGTATCAGGACTCGATCCCGGCGACCGTGTCGCCACCGGCGGCACGATGCAGCTAAACGAGCTTTGGCACGAAGCCCATGGAGAGAGGTCCTGATCGCGCTGTAGTTGGGAGTGATGCGGTAATGATCCAGTGGTTAATGGCGCTGGCGCTGCGCGAGCGTATTGTAGTGCTCGGCGCGGCCATGGTGCTTCTGGTCGGGGGTCTGTTTTCATTCACTCAGCTCGACATCGAAGCCTATCCGGATCCGGTGCAGCCGATGACCGAGGTACTGACCTTGCCTGGCGGGTACAGCGCCGAAGAAGTGGAGCGGCTGGTTACCGTGCCGACCGAATACGGATTGAGCGGGATGCTGCACCTCAAATCCATGGAGTCGATTTCGCTTTATGGATTATCCGACGTTCGAATGTATTTCGACTGGGACAGTGATTACGAACAGGACCGCATCCAGACCATCAACCAACTATCCATAAATGTAACGTTACCCCAGGGCATCACGCCCGGCCTGTCGGCCGAAAATCCAATCGGAGAAATCTATCGTTATATAGTTCAAAGTCCCGACCACAACCTGATCGGTGAGAAAGAGGTCGAAGACTGGGTGCTCGAAAAGCAACTCAAAACTGTGCCGGGTGTCCTCGACGTCTCGGGCTTCGGCGGGCTCACCAAGGAATACCACGTCGATCTCGACCCCGCGCAAGCTCAACCATTACTCGATCCCGCTGTCCCAGGTCATCGCCGCGATTCAGAACTCAAACACCAACGCCGGCGGCAACTATCTCAACGTCGGCGAACAGGCGTTTGACGTACGCGGAATCGGGCTGATTCATTCACTCGGCGACATCCGGAACATCGTGCTGGCGACCAACAAGTCGACGCCCATCAGGATCTTGAACGTGGCGGATGTGTCGGTCGGATGGTCCCCGCGCCTGGGAATCGTCGGGATGAACAACCGCGACGAAGTGGTCGAGGGCATCGTGCTCATGCGCAAGCATGGCAACACGCTCAAGACCCTTAAGGGCGTGGAGGAAAAAGTTCAGGAGCTGAACACCAACGGGTTGATGCCCCCAGGTTACAAGGTGGTCCCTTATTACGACCGTACCGGGCTGGTCTATTCCACTCTCCACACCGTGTTGGAAAATTTGCTGCTGGGGATGGTGCTGGTGTTTTTGGTACTGATCTTTTTCCTGGGTAATCTGCGCACCGCGATTATCGCCGCGATCAACATTCCGTTGGCGATGCTCGGGGCATTTATCCTGTTGCATCTGACTGATACGCCGGCCAATTTGTTGTCCCTGGGCGCGGTCGATTTCGGCATTATCATCGATTCCACAATTATCGTGGTGGAAAACATTTTCCGGCACCTGACTACTGAGGAACAAGCCGGGTGATACGTTGAGCAGTATCTCCCGCGCGGCCCAGGAAGTCGGCGGACCGATGTTCTATTCCACGACGATCTTTCTGATTGCGTTTCTGCCGCTGTTCACGATGCAAGGCGTGGAAGGCGCGATCTTTTCGCCGATGTCCCACACCTATGCCTACGCCCTGATCATCGCAATCGTGCTGGCTGTGATGCTTTCGCCGGTGCTGTGCTCTTACATGCTGCACAAGGGGATGAAAGAGACGCACAATTTCATCTGGGAGGCGTTTTACCGCTTCTATCACAACCTGTTTGTGCGGATCATTCGCTTTCCGAAGACTCACCCTGGTGGTGATTACGGCGATAATAATCGCGGGACTCTCGATGTTCCCGCGCCTGGGCGGCGAGTTTCTGCCCAAACTCGAGGAAGGCAATATATGGGCGCATGCGATAATGCCCTCGACGATTTCGCTGCCGCAGGGGGCCAAGCTGGTCAGCCAGATGCGTCAGGTGTTTCTTTCATTTCCCGAGGTGAGTAGCGTGGTATCGCAACTCGGCCGCCCCGACGACGGCACCGAGACCACCAGCTTCTTTTCGATCGAATTCCCGGTTGATCTCAAACCCCAGACGCAATGGCCGCAAGGCATGACCAAGGAGCGCCTGGTCACCGACATCGACTACAAGCTGCGCCGGCGTTTTCCGGGAGTAAGCTTCTCGTACTCCCAAAACATCGAAGACAACATCGACGAGGCGCTCTCGGGCGTCAAAGGCTGGAGCAAATGTGGTCAAAGTGTTCGGCCGTAATCTGAAGACCGACGAGCAGACCGCAAACCGCATCGCCGACATTCTCAACCAGGTTCGCGGTATAACCGACGTATTCGTGTTCCGCTCGTTAGGACAGCCCAACATCGTGGTCACGCCCGATCGCCAGGCCGCCGCGCGCTACGGACTGAACTCCGGCGACGTATCCGCCATCGTCCAGGCGGCGATCGGCGGTCAGACCGTCACCCAGGTGCTGGAGGGCGATCGCAGTTTTGGCCTGGTCGTGCGCTGGAAGCCCGACTACCGCGAGGACCTCGTGGCGATGCGCAATATACGCGTTAATGTCCCCACGGGCGGTAACGTGCCGCTCGGGCCAAATCGCCCGCGTCGAGACCACCGAGGGGGCTTCGTTCATTTACCGCGGCGATCTGCAGCGTTACGTGCCGGTGCGTTTTTCGGTGGTCGGACGCGATCTGCAGAGCACAGTTGCGGAAGTAAAGCAGCGGGTCGCCCAATCGGTGGCGATGCCCGAGGGTACACATATCGAATGGGTCGGTGAATATGGTGAGCTTCAGGCCGCCAACCGCCGCCTGATGGTTGTCATTCCAATCGCGCTCGTTCTGATTATGGGCATCCTGTATGCCGCCACGCTGTCCATCGTCAATACTCTGATTCTGATGGCGCAGGTACCATTGGCCTGCCTCGGCGGCGTATTGGCATTGGTAGTCACCGGCACTCCTTTCAGCGTGTCAGCCGCGGTCGGCTTTATCTCAATTTTCGCGATCGCGATCATGGACGGGATCCTGCTCAATTTCTATATCCATCAGCTCTATTACGAAGGCCATTCCCTGATCGACTCCATCGTGATGGGGGCAGACCGCCGCTTCCGCGCGGTGATGATGACGGCGCTGGTCGACGGCCTGGGTCTGCTGCCGGCTGCAGTATCGACGCGAATCGGGGCCCAAACCCAGCGCCCGCTGGCGATCGTGGTCATCGGCGGCGCGCTCTCGATTGCCCTGCTGACGCGAGTGTTCCACCCCACGCTGGTTTATGTGTTGCATAATTACGTCGGACTTTCCGACGACCGCGAGAATGGCGCTCAGCACGGCGCGTAGCTTGATTTAAGTGTTCGGTAGCTAATCGCCACAATCATTTTCATTGCTTTTGTCAACCGCGGAGACGCCGCGCGGCGAATTGCATCGCGTGTCGAGCGGATTTATGCGAGCAAGTCACTCGCGGAAGAGGACCACGTCACATATAGTATCGTGCCGGCTGCGGTAACCGCTCAGTGCGCCTCGAATTGGGGCGCTTCCAGTCGTACACCCTCATCGCTCAGACCGAGCTGTTTGTGAAAAACGTAAACCAGCGTTGGATGAAATACCCGGGTCAACAGCGCAATCGAAATCGCGCCTCCGATGACGACGATTGCCAGGGGCCGCTGAGTCTGCGCGCCAATTCGCGTCGAGAGCGCCGCCGGCAGGAGACCCAGGCCATCCACCAATGCCGTCATCATAAGCGCCCGGAATCGCCGGTCGGCGCCCATGACAATTGAATCAAGCACGCGTGTAACCTTGCTCCCAGAGCTGGTGGATATAGAAGTTCAGCAATATGCCGTCCATGATGGCGATCGCAAAAATGGAAATGAAGCCCACTGCGGCGGAAACACTGAACGGCGTGCCGGTTACCACCAGCGCCAATACGCCGCCCAAGCAAGCAAGCGGGACCTGTGCCATCAAGATCGCCGTATTGACCAAGGAGGTCGTTGCCGCGTACAGGATGCCCATGATCAAAAGCAATGCCAACGGTATGACGATTGCGAGGCGCCGGTTGGCTTGCTGAAGCTCGTTGTACTCACCCATCCAGTCGATGCGAACGCCTTCAGGCAACTTGACTTGTCTGGTTACCGCACGCTTGGCGTCTTCGACGGTGGTCTCCATGTCACGGCCGCGTACGCTAAAGCGCATCGGTACATAACGCTGGAGGCCCTCGCGATAGATAAACGAAGCACCTTCCATGGTCTTGATGTCAGCTACTTGGTCAAGTTGGACATAACCGCCGGAGGGTTGCGCGATCCGGATCTGGCGAATCGCATTCAAGCTTTCGCGGTATTTCGGTTGCCAGCGGACGATGAGGTTGAAGGCCCGTTCGCCCTGAAGCACCTGGGTGACCGCCTGACCGCCGATCGCCGCCGTAACCACACCGTTGACGTCGCCGACATTCAATCCGTATCGAGAACACGCAGCCCGATCCGGTGTGATCATCAGGTTGGGCTGCCCCATCGCACGATATACTGCCATATCGGCCATCCCCGGCACCGTGCCGAGGACATCTTTGATCTGATTGGCGATCCGTTCATCAACGCTTAGATCATTGCCATAGACCTTAATCGCGTTAACTCCTTTAACACCCGAGAGAGCTTCCTCGACGTTATCTTCGATATTCTGCGAGTAGCCAAAGTTTATTCCGGGAAATTGCGCTCGCAGTTTCTGATCGATCTGTGCGACGAGTCCATCTTTGTTCAGGCCGCCTGGCCATTTGCCGGCCGACTTCAGGTCCACATAAAACTCGATGTTGAAGAAGCCAGTGGTATCGGAGCCATCGTCCGGCCGGCCGGTCTGAGAAACTACGATGGTTACCTCCGGAAAGGACTGGAATACCCGGCGCACGCCTCCCGCAACCTCATCGGCATTGGATAACGAAGTCGTCAGCGGCAGCGTCGCACGGGCCCAGATGTTTCCCTCTTCGAGCTTAGGTAGGAACTCGCCGCCCAGGTATGGAAAAAAGGAGAATCCAGCGATCATGATCAGCCCGATCCCTACAAGTGTCAGACGAGGGAATCGCAGGATCCTGACAAACAGGTTGTGATAGAAGCGGTGAAACGATGTCCATACGATGTTATGAGTCTGCTTCATTCCCTTTTCCAGAAGGAAGGAACTCAGCACCGGAGTAAGAGTCACCGCGAGAATAATCGCAGTGGTCAGCGCGAACGCGTAGGTGTGTGACATCGGTGAGAAAATTACACCCTCGACACCTTTCATAGTGAACAGCGGCAGAAAGGCAACGATGAAGATCAACGTCGAGTACAGCATCGGACCGCCGACCTCGGCGGAAGCACGGCGGATGCAGTGCAAGGTAGTCTCATTGGGGTTTTCATCGGAGGTGAGATGCCGATAGATGTTCTCGATAACGATGATCGTCGAGTCGATGATAATGCCAAAATCGACCGCGCCGAGATGAAAGCAGGTTAGCCGGCGTCCCGCTGAGATAGAGTAAAATGAAAGCCCCAAACATCGCCAGCGGAATGTTGATCGCCGCGATGATGGCGGTGCGCAGATTGCCAAGGAAAAACATCAGCACCAGAAAGACCAGCAACATCCCCAATGAGAGATTTTCGAATACAGTGCGAAGTGTCGTGTAAACCAGGCCCCTGCGGTCATAGTACGGGACGACCTTGAAGCCCTTGGGAAGCATGCCCGAGTTATTGAGCTGTGCGGCCTTGGCTTCGACACCGTCGAGGGTTTTGAGGGTGTCGCCGTACTTGCGCATCAGCACAATTCCCTCGACCACTTCGTCGCGGTCGTTCATGCCCACAATTCCAAGACGTGGAGCGTAGCCCACCGACACATCAGCCAACTCGCGGACCCGAACCGGCGTGGCATTGCTGGTATTGAGCGTGATGTTGTTGATATCGTCCAGGGTATGAATGAATCCGATACCGCGCACATCCAGAGCTTGCTCGCCCACGTCAAGGTAGTTGCCGCCGACGTTGATGTTGGCATTCGCGATCGCGGCGCTCAGAGTAGGCAGCGACATCTGGTAGTGCGTTAGCTTGTCGGCATCGACGTCGACGTGATATTCCTTGGTCAGGCCTCCGAAACCGGCCACGTCCTCGACCCCCGGAACGGTCTTGAATTGCTTTTCCAGTACCCAGTCTTCGACCTCTTTTTCCTCCATTACATTGTGATCGGGACTTTGAACGGTATAGCGGTAGATCTCGCCAATCGGGTTGTCGGGATTGAGACCAGGAGCTATACCCGCCGGCAACGGTAGGGTTATAAGTGAGAGCCGGTTAAGGACGTCGGTCCGATCCCAGTAGTAGTCGCTGTCCCAGCTGAAGAACAATTTAACGTCTGATAGACCAAAAAGGGAAATGGTTCGTATTGCTTCCAGGTTGCGCATTCCCGCCAGACCGTACTCAAGCGGGATAGTGGCCAGCTTTTCAACTTCTTCGGCGCTATACCCAAAAGGCTGAGTAGTAATTTCTATGTCTGGTTGTACAGGATCGGGATAAGCCTCGATATCCAGTTGATGAAATGCATAGAGCCCGGTGGCTATAAGGAGCAGCGCAAGTCCCACAACGATCGCGCGCTCGCCGAGCGCCCAGTCCATTAAGATCCTGATCATCTTTCTCCTGGCAGGCTCTTGAAGGATTTTAAACCGCTCCCTATTCGTCTCTCCCGGAGGGATAGAGTTAGGAAAGCCATTTATGCAGGGTGTTCAGAGCTGGCGATAATCAATTTAGTCTGACAGCTGTACTCTCTCCATGCGTGACGAGCTTAGCTAACGCGCTCGCCGGATTTGAGCCCTGACACGACGCGGGCGTATCCCTGGTCGTTCCACGTCGCGATTTGGACGCTGCGCCGCTCAACCGTATTCGCGCCGGTCTGCACGAAGGCGTAATAAGCGTTGCCGTCGAAAACCAGGGCCGTCTGGGGCACAACCAGAGCCGCGCCGGGGCGGGTCACGATTCGCACTCGCGCCAACATCTGCGGTTTGAGTCTTTCGACCCGGGTTTTGAATCCGACAGCGAAGCTGAAGGGTGTGGACGTTGGGATCGAGGGCGGGGCTGATTCGGTCAACCACGCCCTTGAAGGTTTCACCTGGGTAAGCGGTCGTGACCGCTTCTAACCTCTGGCCGGTATGAACCCGCGAAAGGTCGTCTTCATAAATATCGGCGGTAATCCATACGCGCTGCAGAGTGGCCAACGAGAAGAGTTGGTCCCCCGGATTAACCTGTGCGCCCCGCAAGGCAAGTTTGGTCACCACAATTCCGCTGATCGGCGCCCGCATCCAGCGCGACGGCGT
This sequence comes from uncultured Pseudomonadota bacterium, assembly GCA_963824565.1. Classification (GTDB taxonomy): domain Bacteria; phylum Desulfobacterota; class Binatia; order Binatales; family Binataceae; genus JAJPJA01. Next base: position 186,782 of record CAWGQB010000001.1, read on the forward strand.
GGCTTGCTTGATCGCCGCGATGTCGACGGGCGAGAGGCCAAGCAATTCGAGTTTTTTGATCGACGCGGCTTTCAGGTTGGCAGTTATATCATAGGTGCCGGCCGGTATCCCCGGGCCTGCTGCTGGGCGCGTGTCGCTGGAGGAGGCCTCGAGATATTCGGCCTCCGCGGTCATGAAATCGGGGCTGTAGAGCGAGAGAATATTTTCGCCCGCCCGCACCGTATCCCATTGCGAGACTCGGATATCCTCGAGCCGCCCGGTGACCCGCGAGATTATCGTTGAGACCAGACGATCATCGAAAGTCACCTGCCCAACCGCCTCGAGTATTCCGGGCAGTTCAACTTCCTGGACCGTACTAATGGACAGGCCGGCTATCTGGGAGAGATTTACCACCAGCCACTCCTGCCCGCCCGGTTGGCGAAGCAATGGCGGTGTGTCAGACGCTGAAGCGTCAGCGGCGGCTCGGCTCGACGTTGGACTGTCACATCCAAAGAGCAGGTTCAAAGGAAGGACTAGCGCAAGCGCTAACAGGCTGAACCTGATTGTTTTCAATACCGTTTTCACCCTCACAACGGGCCTCCGACTATCTGTTCAAGAGGCAGCCTCGCTGTGCCAAAAGCTGGTCCTCGCGCGGAGATAAGCCATGCGAACGTTGAAGCTCTCATCAGGTCTTGCCATGCGCCGCATGCCACAGGGCGTTAAATCGCAGTGATTGAGTGGTAAGGAACCGGTCGCCTGGCTGAATGCCGCTTACCACGCGAGCGTATCCGTGTTCGTTCCAGTCGGCGACCTCGACTCGCCGGCGCTCGAGGTTGTTTAGACCGGTCACGATGAACGCGTAGTAAGCATTGTCATCGAAAACTAGCGCTGCCTGAGGAATCACAAGCGCGAGGCGCGGCCTGGTTGCGATGCGTACCCGTGCCAGCATTTGCGGCTTAAGTAGGGATCCGGGGTTATTGACCTGACAGCGTAACTGCAGGGTGCGCGTGGTTGGATCCAGCGCGGGGCTGATTCTCTCAATCGTGCCCTTGAAGACTTCTCCCGGATAGGAGGCGGTAACCGCCTCCAGATTCTGTCCGACCCTCACCCGCGCGAGGTCGTCTTCATAAATGTCCGCCGTGATCCATACCCGCTGCAGCGTGGCCAAAGAGAAAAGCTGGTCGCCGGGGTTAACCTGCTGGCCGAGCACCACATTCTTGCTCACGATGATTCCGCTGATCGGCGCACGCATCCAGACCGACGTGCTGGGCGCCCGGATCGCGGCGATATCCGCTGGTGAAAAGCCCAGCAGTTCAAGCTTGCGCATGGCGGCGGCCTTGAGGCTTTCCGACAGGCTGAAGCCGCCAGACGGAATGCCGAAGGCCCCGTTCCGTGTGCCGAGGCCGCCGCTTTGGCTCACACCGGGGGTCGCTACTAGGTACTCCTCTTCGGCGGTCATGAAGTCGGGGCTGTACAGCGACATCACCAGCTCGCCGCGCCGAACCGTATCCCATTGCGAGGCCCGCACTTTCTCAATTCGACCCGAGATCCGCGAGCTGATGGTTGAGACCAGGCGATCGTCGAACGTCACCCGGCCGGTCGCTTCCAGAACGCCTGGAAGCTGCGCCTCTCTGACGGTGCCTATCGAGCCTTCCTCGGCTTGAGGATTGGCGATTACCATCAACTCAACGCCGTCGGCCTGATGAACCAGCGTTGCTATTTCAGGCGCCGACTTGATTTCGGCATCACCTGGCGCCGGGCTACCGCATCCGCTAAGAACGCTCAGCGCCAGCAATGCCGTGATCAGACCCAATAGAGTTGTGACATGTACTCTGTCCGTTGCAGCCATTGCCGCTGTGGTAGTATGCTTCATTTTGGTAACGAAATCCCCATTGCCTGCTCCAGCGCCACTTCTCCAGCGAAATACTGATTGGCATTCTGAAGGTAGGTAAGGCGCGATGCGTAGGCGTTTTGCAACGCCGAGGACAAGGTAAGGAAGTCGACTTTGCCCGTCTGATAAGCGATCAATGACACTCTGAAGTCCTTGTCGGCCAAGGGAATCAACGCCCCGCTATATTCCTGCGCCGACTCGTAGGCGAATTGCGCGGACTGGTACAATTGGGTGACGGTTGCCTCGGTCTGCCTTAGAATAGAATTCATGCTGTAACGGGCGGCCTGCAACGAATGTTGCGCCGAGAACCCGTCTTCGCGCTGATGGATCCAGAAAAATATCGGCATGTTGAACCCGACGGTGAATGACCAGCCCTGGTGCACGTTGGTCTCCGGCCGGTTACCTGGTTGCAGGAGCATGTCGTACTCGCCGCTGAGCTGGTAGTTCGGCAGATATTCCATCTTCGCGAGGGTCAGCGCGGTGCTTTGATTTTTCTCGGCCAGCGCGGCTTCGAGTATCTCCTGACGCGCGTGCGTTGCGACGTTGACCGCTTTATCCAGCCGGATCTCCAGCCGTCTCAGCTCGATCTTATGGTCAAGGTTCAACGGCGAAGCAGGTCTCCGATAGAGCAATTGGTTGAGCCCCACGCGGTCGTTCAAGCGGTTGGTTTGGTACTGGCGCTGCTGCAGCACAGCCTGCTCGAGCGCTAACTCGGCGCCGATGAGATCGGATTGGGCCGCATACCCTCCCGTGTATTGGACTTGGGTTACATGAACGACCTGTTTGAGATTGGCGATATTCTCGGCGTTGACTGCGATCAGCCCCTCGTCCAGCAATACCTGGTAATAAGCGGTCGCAACGCCGGCTCGCAGGTCGCGCATCGCCGCCTCATAGGTCAAACGCGCAATCTCGGCAGTCCTCCTTGCTTCATCCGCCTGTAGCAGCGCTTCTCCCGGAAACTGGAAATTATCGGTGATGGTGTGGCTATGCGTCCCCGCGTTGAAATGCTGGCTGCTCTCCAGTAGCCCCCAGGTGAAGATCGGATCCGCCGGCGCATAGTTCTGCAAGATCTGGTGTTGCGCGGCGTTCCACTGTTCCCATGTAGCCCTGACCTGAGGATTCACTTCGATGGCAATCTGCACCAACTCTTCCATGGTCAACGGTTGGTCGTAAGAACTCCGCGACGATTGGGGCGAAAGATGCCACGCCTGGGTCCCCGGTGGTATTGTCAGTTGGGCACCACCAGGTCCGCCGACAGAAGGCGGTGTCTGCGCGCCCGACGAAAGCGGCGTCTGCGCGTGCGCGCCTGGCACAAGGAAGCGCAGCACGACCGTGATAGTCAACAAATGAAACAACATGATTCTAGGTTTCGGATACACGAATCTTCTCCGTGGCGCGCACCGCCGCGGAGGTGAAAGCGAAGTAACAAAGCACTCGCCTTTCCTCCCTTTCAGGGCGCACAAACGCACACTTCCCTCGGAGTTCCTTGGCGACGGCCCTTAGGACGGTGCGCTTCCAGGAAGCACAAACACGCAACAACTCGAACTCTGAATTGTTCGGGTTCGAGAGGTCGCAATCGAAGTCTGTTCGAGCGAGTTAGACGAAGGAGGCGAGCGGCCGTTCAGACTACCTATTGCGCCGGAAGTGGTGAAAGCGAGGTTCGTTAGGTGTTGCAGGCGATCGCCGCGCTTGGGCTTAGGCGCAAAAGCCGCGGGGGGTAAAGATCCCAGAACGAGTCTGGCGGGAGCCACAAGCGAGGGAAGCGGAAACAGATTAGCAAGCGGTGCCTGTAGACTCGTGCCCAGCGGCACGAGATCCTTGCCAGCGGGGTTAGAATCGGAGTAGCTTCCAGCTTAGTCCCAGCTAAGGGTAGCGCTAGCAACGCCAGCGTTACGGCCAAACAGCAGAGTTGAGAGCAGATCGAGCGCCAGGTATAAGGAGACATGCGCAAGGCCACAATTTTCCTCTTAGCGCTGGCTTTCGGCTTCATGTCATGCAGCCGGGAACCCGGCGGCACAGTCACGCACCGTGATCGCGATGGGCGCCCTGACCAGTGGGTATACCGGATTAACAAGGACACTTTCAAGATCGCCATCGATACTAATGGCGACGGGCGCCCGGACGTCGTCAAAACCTATAAAGATAATGAGATCGTCCAAATCGAAAGCGATCGGAATTTTAATGGCCAGGTCGATCTGGTCCAGGAATACTCGCACGGGGTCCTGACACGCGAGGTCCGCGACGACGATTTTGATGGTAAGCCCGAAACCATCAGAGAGTTCAGGCAAGGTAAGCTCGCGATTGTGGAGCGCGACCCCCAGGAGCGTGGCGCTATAGATATCATGGAGTTTTATGACAATTCGGGAAGGCTTACGCGTCGCGAGGTACGTGGGAATAAAAACCCCTAGCGCCTCTTTACTTTTCGCAATTGCGCTGCATCTTCTCGAATCCTGCGGCATCTTTAGCCGGCTGTCCCTCCTCAAATGAAAGATCAGATTGCTGAGCCAGTTCCGGCCATCGCCTCACCGAACCAGCCAGCACAATTCATCGCGACCCGGCGTAAGCGCTGCGTCGGCGCAATGCAGCCGGCAACCGCAACCAGGATGACCATGACGAGCACCCCACGGGAGGATGGAGTCCGACGACCCTTTCCGAGAGTTCGACGAGCCCGCCCCGTTCTCACGACAAGCAGTCAAGTCAGAGGTTGCGCTTCGCGCATTGGTCCGCGATGTAGTCCGCTTGCCGAATCGCCAGAGTCACGATCGTGAGCGTGGGATTCTCCGCCCCACTGGTGGTGAACTGGCTCCCATCGGAAATGAACAGGTTCTTGATGTCGTGGGTCTGCCCCCACTTGTTACATACGCCATTGCGAGCTTTATCGCTCTGCCTGCAGGTGCCCAGGTTGTGCGTCGACGGATAGGGCGGCACCTCGATCGTTTTGGTCGCGCCCACGGCGTTATATACCGCCGCGCCTTTCTTGTAGGCGTAGGTTCTCATCGCGGCATCGTTGGCGTGGTCGTCGTAATTCACGTTGGGGATTGGAAGTCCGAACTTGTCCTTTTCCGTCGGATGGAGCGTTACCGCGTTCGTCTCCTGCGGCATATCTTCACCCACGATCCACATTCCGGCGAGGTTGGGATACTGGTCAAGCAGGCTGGTATAGTCTTCTCCCCACGCGCCCGGGTCGAGGAAGGCGGCTGTAAATGGCAGGCCCAGCGAGATGGTCTCCATCTCGAAGCCGCCGGTGAATCCGCGTTTGGTATCCAGGGCGGCTTCGTCCTGAATGATTCCAGCCATCACGGTGCCGCGATACATGTGGACCGGACGCTTGAAAATTCCGAACACCGAACCCGTGGTATGGCGCATGTAATTCTTGCCGACCTGGCCCGAGGAATTCGCCAAACCATGGGGGAACTGCGAGGACGCGGAATTCAGCAGCAGCCGCGGCGTTTCGATCGAATTGCCGGCAACGCAAACCAGCCGCGCTTTCTGTACCTGATGATTGCCGTCCTTGTCAGCGTACAGCACGCCAGTTATCTTGCCGCCGGCGTCGTGCTGGAGCTGCATGACCATCGACTCCGGGCGCAGATCCAGCCGCCCGGTCGCTTCGGCGGTTGGAATCTCGGTGTATAGCGTCGACCATTTCGCGCCGGATTTGCATCCCTGAAAACAGAACCCGAGCTGCCAGCACGCTGAGCGCCCTTCGCGCGGCCGGCTGTTTATCGCCATCCGTCCCGTGTGCACGGTTTTGTAGCCGACCCGAGTCGCGCCGTTGTACATCACCTTGAAATTGTTATTCCCGGGAAGCCCGGGAATGTCGTTGGTTCGGGTGACTCCCATTTTGAATTCGGCCTTGGAATAGTAGGGCTCGAGCTCCGCGAGCGTCAGCGGCCAGTCCATCAGGTTCGCGCCGCTGATACCGGAATAGTGCGTTTTGGCCTTGAACTCGTGCTCCTGCAGCCGCAGTGAGGCGCCCGCCCAATGGACCGTAGTCCCACCCACGGTCTTGCAGATCCATGCGGGAAGGTTGGGAAAATCCTTCGCGACTCTCCATGAACCGGACGTGGTGCGTTTGTCCAGCCAGGCGAGCTGATTGAAGGCGAACCATTCGTCGTTGCGAAAAGTCGCCGACGATTGAGTGCGAGCCTGCTTCAAGCAATACGACCTTCAACCCCTTCTGACATAGCTCGTTCGCCAGCGTGCCACCGCCCGCGCCGGAGCCGACGATAACGACCACCGAATCGTCATTAGCCGCGTATTGAGCCATCCGAGGTCACCTCCATCAGGCCAGCTTGGGGCTGGCGGATTGCGGCGGATTCGGCAAGCCAGGCGAGATCGTTGAACCCCTTATGAGCATAGCCGCCAAACCGGTACGACGGTCCCTGGTACCCAAGGCTCTTCCATACCGACGGATCGCTGTAGAGCGTCACCAGCTCGACGCCGCGAACCTTCTGAAAAAACGGAGTATTCTCGATCGCCTTCAGCGCGGCAACCTGCCGCTGCTTGTCCAAAGCCGACGAATTTCCCGTCGCGAGTCCAGTTGGGCGACGCCGTCCGCCATCAGTTTCGCCACCGCAGGGTCGCTCTTGCTCGCCGTATCCAGATCGGCGACTACTTTCCAGTAGGGCGCGTCGCCCAACTGTTTATGAGGAAAAATCCGCCGCGACATCGCGAACAGAGGTTTGCGCTTCGTGAGGATTGAAGACCGTCAGCGCGGGAGTGGTGGCTGGCGCCGGTTTCAGCTGATGAGAGTGGAGGCCGCCGCCGTGCCAACAACCAGCAACGCCCCCGTCTTTAGGAATTCGCGACGCTTCATCCTGGTTTCTCCCGATTCGATCTTTGGTTCATTTGCCAAGCTTGCGAATCCGCTCAACCAACGCCGCCACCGTCTGGGGCTTACTCTCCAAATCCGGATTCGGCGCCATCGAAGCGCTAAGTCCGACCGCCTGCCCGCCGTAAACTATCGCCTTCGCGATTTGCTCGTCGCTGATCGACCGCTGCCATTTTTGATTATGAAAATTCACCGGCTTGGGATTCAGATTGTCCGCGCCCGGGCCGTTGCCCTCCCCGTTATCGCCATGGCATACGGCGCAGCGATCGCTAAATATGGATTCCGCCTCAGCCCGCGCTTGGCTCGAAACGGCCGGAGGCGCTGCGGCAGAAGATACAACGTAATGCCGTCAGTCGCAGGCGCCAAGCTACTCTCGGTCAGCCCTTCCGCCTTTGCGTGCTCCCAGGAGATCACAGCAGCTATCAGCGCGGACCAAGGCGACAATCAGCCATGCTCTGGACCAAGCGTTCATCCAATCAGGCTCCCCGGCGGAGGCACGCGCCAGACTGATGGCAGTGGTTAGTTCAGGTCGATTCCGTAGAGGCGCTCCACGTTGTTATAGACGATCTTCCGCGTCACATCTTCGGGAACCGTTGCAAAGTTCTGCTCGATTACTTTGCGCGAATCGGGCCAGGTCGAATCGGTGTGCGGATAATCCGATGCCCACATGAAGTTGTCCTCGCCGAAAAACTTGTACAGCGCGACGCCCGGAGGATCGTCCTGGAAAGTGGCCCAAAGCTGGCGCTTGGCGTACTCGCTGGGCTTAAGCGGCGGCTGATCCGGTAAGAAGCCGGTCTCGTAGTTGCGATCCAGCCGGTAGAGAAAATACGGAATCCAGCCGATGTCGTTTTCGGTCGAGACCAGGCGCAGCTTGGGAAAGCGCTCGCACACGCCGCCATGCAGCAGGATTGCGAGCGAACGCTGGGTTTCGGTGACGTAGTCGATACGAACCGTGATCTGGGCGGTGCGGTCGAGCTGGCCCGGTAACTGCTTCTTCGCTGTAGTGATGATGTGGAGCGATATCGGCAGACCCATATCCGACGCCGCGGCCCAGAACGGGTAGTATATCGGGCTGTCATAGGTGACGTTGGGATCATTGGAAATCATCGCCCCACGCAGACCCATCTTCGCACAGCGCTCCAGTTCCTTGAGCGCCAAAGGCACGTCCGCCAGCGAGATCAGCGCGATTCCAAACAACCGCTTGGGATTGGCCGAGCAATACTCCGCAAGCCAGTCATTGAACGTGCGAAAGCACGCCATCTGCAGCTCGGGGTCCTGGATACCATAGAGCGGCATCCCGTTGCTGGTGTACAGCACCTCGGCGAGCACTCCGTCCACATCCTGGTCCTTGAGGCGTTCGTTCGGGTCCCATCCGCCCGGGCGGCCGCCTTCGTATCCTTTGCCGTAGTGCTCGCGCAATTCCGCGCCGCGCTTTCCGGCCGCAAACAGGGCCGCTACCGGGAATTCAGCGCAATCGGGCGCCGAAATGACCCATTTGCCGCTGTCGTTACGGATTACCTTGGGCGCGCGTTGCCGATACTTTTTGTCCAGCCGCGTCTCCCACAAGTCGGCGGGTTCGACAACATGCGAATCGGCCGAGATGATGCGCAAATTCTCCATCGTTGCGTCCTCCCTATTGCGAGCGCGTCAGCCAATGATATGGCTGGGCTTGCTTTAGCAAGGATCGAAGCCATGCGCCAACCGGATCAGTCGTGCGTCTTGCGCCGCTCAGCGCGCTCTTTTTCAATCCGCTCGGCTTTTACCCGGTGGTGATGAAATTCACGAAGCTGTTTGAAAACTTCGCGCGCGGGCACGCTCGGACGCGGATCGGCAAGGGCTTCCTTCACACATCGTCGAAGCTCGTCGTCGGTAGGGATTATTGGTTGCCTCATTTCGCGCATTCCAACGCCTCTCTTGGATATTTTCCAGCCTCCATGACTCAGTCTGATCCCGGAACGTTGACCCAGCCGGGACCTTCGCGGGTCCAGCCGCATGCGGCCCATGTGCCGCCATCGACGTGGATCGTATCGCCGGTGACGTACGATGCCAGGTCCGACGCCAGGAAAACCGCGACGCCGCCGATTTCTTCCGCCGTTCCCATGCGGCCCAATGGAACCACCCGCCCAAGACCCTTGGTATGCCCTCTGAGGCCCGCGGTGGTCGGCGTATCGATGATGTCGGGAGCGATGCAGTTCACCCGGATACCGTGCGCGGCGAACTCCAGCGCCGCCGTTTTGGTGAAGTTATCCATCCCGCCTTTGCAGGCACTGTAGACCGCGAATCCAGGTGCGGCGCGGCTCCCTTCGATACTGGAGATGTTGATAATCGAGCCGCCGCGCTTTTTTTCGATCATCGCCTCAACGGCGGCGGCGGTGCAGTAGATCATGCTCATCAAATTGAGTTCCACGATTTTCTGCCAGCGGGTTTCGCCGTTCTTCAGGAACTCCTGGCGTGGGGAGCCGCCCACGTTGTTGACCAGGATGTCTACACCGCCAAGTTCGGCGACCGTCCGGCTCACCAGCGTGCCCACCTGGTCGGACTTGCGCACATCGGTTTGAATCGCCAGCCCCCTGCGACCGAGGGCGTTGACCTCGGCCGCGGCCGCTTCTCCGACCGGCCCATTGCGATCCGCGATCACCACATGCGCGCCGGAGCGGGCGAACATCAGCGCGATACCTTTGCCGATTCCATCGCCAGCCCCGGTGACGATCGCAACCTTATCTTTCAATAGCGTGTTTGACGTTTCCATTTCGTACCTCCAAGCCGAGCAAAGCGTTTATGAGAACCATCAGCGAGCAACTCTTCGGACCCCTCGCGAAGAGGTAGCGTATTGCCCGGGCGATGTCACTTCCGGCACCCAGCCGAGGTCACCTTTTCCTCCCCACCTGGCGGCTGGTTAGATGACGGCACAATGTTGTACAAGACGGATGGATCTCCGGTGCCCGGAGGTCCAGGGTCCCGGCCGCTTCGCCAAGGAGGAACAGATGAAGTTCGCATTGATGTATGAAATCGAAATGCCCAAGCCCTGGTACGAGGGCCAGGAATACGAAAAATATTGGCAGGTGATGGCCCAGATCCAGTTAGCGGAGGAGATGGGCTTCGATTCCGTGTGGGCGGTCGAGCATCACGGCCTCGAGGAAGTGTCGCATTGTTCGACGCCGGAAATTCTCTTCGCGGCCGCCAGCCAGCGCACCAGCCGGATCCGCTTCGGCCATGGCGCGGTCTTGTTGCCGCAGCCCTACAACCATCCGATCCGCGTCGCCGAACGAATCGGCGCATTGGACATCCTGAGCAACGGCCGGCTTGACGTCGGATTCGCCCGCTCCAGCACGCTATGCGAGATGGGCGCCTTCGGCATCGACCCTAACGATACCCGCCCGATGATGAACGAGGCGCTCGAAGTCATTCCCCAGCTTCTTAGCACCGATCGCTTCCCCGGCTACAAGGGCAAATACTTCACTATCGGCGCGAATCGCAACGTGATTCCCAAGCCGATTCAAAAGCCGCATCCGCCGATGTGGATGGCGTGCTCGTCGCCGCAAAGTTTCGAGATCGCCGCCAGCGCCGGGCTCGGCGTGCTGTCCTTCAACATCATCCAGGCGCAAACCCTGGAGGAACGGGTGCGCAATTACCGCGCCGCGATTCAAAAGCCGGCCGCGCCGGTGGTTGCCAAGGTCAACAATCAGATCGCGACCTTCATGATGACGTTGTGCGGCGAGAACAATGAGGAGGCGATCGAGATGAGCGGCGAGGGGATGCATTGGTACATGTCCGCGCTGCGCGGTCAAACCCCGTACTGGCAGAACATCTTCGAGAAAGGACGCGAGGAAATCTTCTCGCACATCGACAGTTACAAGTACATGTCGAAGCGCGCACCCGAGGCGCTCCAGTTCGGCGCCGACCTGACCGACGAGAAGGCCCGCCGCGAGATGAGTCCCAAGCGACTGGTCGAAAGGGGTCTACTATGCGCGGGCAATCCCGATACTTGCATCAACATCCTGGAGCGCTTCGAAAAACTCGGCATTGATCTGATGCTCTGCTTCATGGAAATGGGGCGGGTGCCGCATCAGCGTACGATGGACTCGATCCGGCTGTTCGGCAAACACGTCATCCCGCATTTCAAGGCGCGCGCGGCGGCGAACGGACAGGACCAGGTTAGTGCCAGCGCGCCGGCCTGACTCATTGCCGTCCACATTAGGCGTCATTGGCGTAACAAATATTCATGTTTTGACGCGGGACGCCTTTTGACACCGGGTCAAGAAGGTGCGATGCGTAAATCTAACTCGAGGAAACCAAACATGAAGATCAATACGGTGTTAGGAAGCTGCGACCCAACCGACCTCGGCCCCACCCTGGTCCACGAGCATCTGATGACGGGCATGCCGGGGGGTGAACTGGACAATCCCGGGTTCGACCGTGCGCGCGAGTTCGGCAAAGTGGTGGATGCGGTGGACAAGGTCAAGCTTAAAGGCATCGCCACCTTGATCGACCCCTGCCCGATGGAGTTGGGCCGCGATCCCGAATTTGCCGCCGCAGTCTCCGACAAGACCGGCATGCGAGTGATCATGTCGACCGGCCTTTACAACGACGTACTGGGGATCCCCACGCATTTCCGGATGCAGGACCCCGACGACATCGCGGAGCTGTACGTGCGCGAGATCACCGAGGGTATCGGCTCCACTGGAATCAAGGCCGGGTTGATCAAGACCGCGAACAGCGGCGTGGCGGGCCATCCCGGGGAGAAGAACCTCACCGCCGTCGAAGAGAAGGTGTTCAGGGCGGCGGGCCGCGCACAAAAAGCTACCGGCGTGCCGATCCTGGTCCACAACAGCGAGAGCTCGCCGTTGGGCCGCCAGGTCCTGGACATTCTCGGCAGCGAGGGGGTCGAACCCAAGCGCGTCATGATTGGACATTCATGCGGCGTCGGCGATATGCGCTACTACTTCGACATTCTCGAGCGCGGCGCCTGGCTTGGTTTCGATCGCTTCGGCCTTGAAATGGTCGCTCCCGATCGGATGCGCCTGGCGTCACTGATTGGGCTGCTAGGCGTCGGCTACAACCGCATCATGCTGGCCCATGACACGGTAGCGTGCTGGGTCGGGCGGAAGAACAAGGGAATGCGCAAGATGTTCGAGAATCCGGGTAATTGGAAGCTGACCCATGTGAGCGAAAATATTCTGCCGGCATTGCGCAAAGCGGGCGTGACCGAGGACTCGATCGATACGCTGCTGGTTAAAAACCCGCGCGACTACTTCGGCGCCTAACTGGCCGCTGAGCAGCCGTCGAACTGACATGCACACGGATAGGAGGCCACGATGGACTACGATCTGAAAATCAGCGGTGGAACTATAATCGACGGCACCGGCAAGCCCGGTATTCGCGGTGACGTAGCGATCAAATCGGGAAAAATCGCGGCCTTGGGCAATGTCAGCGGCGACGCCTCCCGCACCGTCGACGCCGCCGGCCTGGCCGTGACGCCGGGCTTCGTCGATATCCACACGCATTACGATGCCCAGATTCTGTGGGATCGGATGCTGACGATTTCGCCGTGGCACGGCGTGACCTCGGTCGTGTTCGGCAATTGCGGTTTTGGCGTGGCGCCGACCCGTCCTGATCATCGCGGCCTGATCATGCGCACGCTGGAGAAGGTCGAAGGGATGAGCCTGGCCGCTTTGGAGGGCGGCCTGGGCTACGAGTGGCCGTTCGAAACCTTTCCGCAATACCTTGACACGCTGGAACGGCGCGGCGCAGCGATCAACTTCGGCGCCCTCATCGGACATACTCCCGTACGGCTCTACGTAATGGGCGAAGAGGCCATGGAACGGCCCGCCACCGAAGCAGAAATTGCGCGGATGCGGCAGATTGTGCGCGAAGGTCTGAACGCGGGCGCAATCGGGTTTGCGACCTCCAAGGCGTTTACGCATATCGGCTACCTGGGCAAGCCGGTTCCCAGCCGCTTCGCGGAATGGAACGAAATCGAGACTTTGACCTCGACCCTGGGCGAGACCGGCCGCGGGATCGTCGAAGTAACTCCCGGCGTGGGCCTGATGTACGACGAGTTCGCACAGATTGTGCGCAACAACGGCCGGCCGATCACGTTCGCGATGGTTACCGGCGCGGGCGGACCTGGCGCGCATCGCAAGGGGATGGCCAGGGCGCACCAATTGATCGATCAGGGTCTGCAACTGGTACCGCAAGTCATCGGACGCCCCGTGGTCAACGAGGTCTGCTTCAAGGATCCGTTCGTATTCGAGAACATGGATTTCTTCCGGCCGGTATCCGAAGCCGCCGACATCGACGCCAAGATCCGGGTGTACGGCGACCCGCTCTTTCGCCGCACCTTCAAAGAACATATCGCGGCAGGTAAGGGTCCATTGGGTCAGCCCTGGAACTATAGTCAGACCTGGATTACCTACTGCCCCACAGAACCCAAACTGGAAGGACGCACGCTGGAGGAAGTGATGCGCGAGCGGCGCAAGGACGCGGTAGATCTGACGCTCGATCTCGCGATGGCGTCGCGCCTGGAAGCCCGCTTCCTGATGTCACTGTTTAATAATAATGAAGCGGAGGTGGCAGAGTTGCTCACGGATCGAAACACCGTGATGGGCCTGTCCGACGCCGGCGCCCACATGAGTCAGCTCTGCGATGCCTGCTCCTATACCTATCTGTTGGGCCATTGGGTGCGCGAGAAGAATCTGATCCCGCTAGAAGAGGCGGTGCGGATGATCACCTCGCGCCCGGCCGAAGTGTTCGGCCTCAAGGAACGCGGCGTGCTAAAGGTCGGCGCGCCGGCCGACGTCGTCGCGTTCAATCCCGAGACCGTGGGTGCGAGCCGGATGCACCGCGTCAGCGATCTGCCCCGGAACGCCGAACGTCTAATCGCCGACGCGATCGGTGTTGAACTGGTGGTCGTCAACGGCGTACCGATCCGCCAACACGGCAAGGACGTGGTAGACCCCGAAGGACCGCTCCCGGGCAGGCTGCTACGCAACGGCACCGCCGGTTAGGGAGCACTAATGTTGGGAACATCGGATTTCGACGCGAATATTGAAGCGGACTTAACTTCATGACCGTAGGTTCAGAAATCCTCACCCTACCCTCTCCCTTACAAATAAAGGGAGAGGGTATCCAGTGCCATCAAGTTAGGTATATAGCGCAAAATCCTTTTGAGCCCTCTCCTTTAATCCAAGGGAGAGGGAAGGGTGAGGGTTTTCTGCGCATGTTACAATTCGATTTCGCTTGAGACTCAATATCATTATTTCCTGCACCAGTACGAATCGCTTGGGTATCGAAAATGACTAATGTGACTGATGAAGGCGCGCTCGCGGGTGTGCGCGTAATTGATTTTACCAACTTTATCGCGGGTCCGATCGCGACTCGCTTTCTGGCGGATATGGGCGCCGAGGTAATCAAGGTCGAATTGCCGCCGCGCGCGGTGCAGGGGCTCACACGTTTTAACGCCGACACTCTGGGGGCGGCTTATACCGCTGTTGCGTTCGCATTGTGGAATCGAGGCAAGAAGAGCGTTTGCCTGGATTTCCACCAACCGCAGGGATTGGCAATTACGAAGGAACTGGTGCGGCGCGCCGACGTGGTGGTTGAAAATTTCAGCCCCGGAGTGATGGAACGCGCCGGGATCAGCTACGAGGATCTGTGTAAGGTTAATCCGCGTATCATCATGTGCTCGATTTCCGGATGCGGCCAGACCGGTCCGATAGCCAACCGCCCCGGTAACGATCATGTCGCGCAGGCCCTGTCCGGCGTGATGGATCTGACCGGCTACCCCGATCGCGCTCCCGCCTTGCCCGGCTACTTTATCGCCGACAATAACGGCGGCGTGCACGGCGCGACGGCGGTTTGCGCCGCGCTGTTTCGGCGCGAACGCACCGGCCGCGGCCAGCACATTGATATCTCGCTGGTCGAGGCGTTGTTCCATTTGCACGACATGGGTTTGGCCTTGCATCTGGCCAGCCACGGCGCGGTCAAGCCCGCGCGCATGGGCTCGCATCATCCGAGCACCGCTCCATGCGGAGTTTTTGCCGCACGCGACGGATACGTGGTAATCACCGCCCTGATCCATCATTGGGAGCATTTCGTCAAAATCATCGGCAAGCCTGAGCTGGCAACCGATCCGCGATTCGCCCAGATTCCCCGACGGCTGGACAATCGTCTGGAGCTGGTCCCGATAATCGAAGAATGGCTCAACTCATTCCCCAGCCGCGACGACGCGCTCAAGATCCTCAACGCCAATCACATCCTGGCGGCACCGGTCCTCAGCGTCGCTCAGGCACTGACGCAGCCTCAATTCAATGAACGCGGCGTTATCGCCGAAGTCGAGCATCCGGCGCTGGGCAAACTCCAACTGCCGATCACTCCCCTGCACTTTTCCGAGAGCGCAACTGAGATTCAAGGACCGGCGCCGATGGTGGGCGAGCACAACCTGAGCGTGTTGAGCGAATATCTTGGTTATAGCGCCGAGCAGGTCGAGGAGCTGACCCGGCAAGGCATCCTGGTCCGCGAACCGGCGGTCGCACAAAGTCCCACGGGCGGCTAACCGCTCGCAAGGCGCTAACGTAACAGTCCAAGCCACTCGGCGTCCCTGCCCGCCAGTGCGCCATCCAGTGGCCCGTCGGTTAGATGTTTGAACCTTCGGCCATCAATTCCAAGGATGGCGGGCGGGTACGCCCGCGCCTGGAGTTTATGCATTCCTTCTTTAATATTCGCCCCCTGACAGGGGGCGAATATCAGAAAAGGGGGGTTCTACTCGCGTCGCAAATTAGCTATTCCGCTTCAGGATTAATAACGGTGGGTGCGGTCGATCGAATTGATCAATTCGCGTCCGCTTAAGAAGCGGCGCAGATTTTCCGCGAACAACTCACATCCCACGTCATAGTAATTCTTTCTGGCGCCGGAACAGTGCGGAGTCAGGATCACGTTTTCCATGTCCCACAACGGACTGTCCGCATTGAGCGGTTCCGGATCGGTGACATCAAGGCCGGCTCCCGCAATGCGGCCGGTCCGGAGCGCTTCGATTAACGCCGCCTGATCGATTATTCCGCCGCGCCCGACGTTGACGAGGTAGGCGCCCGGCTTCATCGCTTCGAATTCGCGCCGCCCCAGAAAATGCCGCGTATCCGGGGTCAGCGGCAGGCTCATCACGACATAATCGCTCGCCGTCAGCAGTTCATTGCGCTGCTCGGGACCAAACCATCGGCGCGGGATGGCGCCCTCGGGGTCGCCAACACCGGGGCGGACCCAACTGTTATCGGCGTGACTATCGGGGTTTCGCTTGAGCGCCAGCACTTCCATGTTGTAGGCCTGACAAAGCCGCGCCGCCTCGCGTGCAATCGATCCGTAACCGACCATCCCCACGGTCATGCCGCGCAACCCGCCCACGTCGATCATGAACTGCCGGAAGCCCATCCATTCATGGCGCCGTTGGGCCGCCATAGTCAGATGAAATCGATGCGTATATAGCAGCATCGACGCCAATATGTACTCGGCGATCCAGGTGGCCGAGACTCCGCTCGCGTTGGTTAGGACGATGCGATCCTGTTGCAACAGGTCCGTCAATCCCAGATGGTCGATGCCGGCGCCCATGAATTGGATCCATTTCAGACGCGGAGCGAACTCGGCCAGCCCTTCGCGCGCCCGATGGCCGATCAGGATGTCGGCATCCTTGACCAGCGGATCCATCACTTCGGATTCCCAGCGAGTGGGGTTCCGCAGCGGCTCGGGCGGACAAACGATTTCAGCATCCGCGCACACGTGCTTGATTAACGCGCGCTGGTAGTCGTTGAGAATCAGGGCTGATGCGATTTTCATAGGCTGATCCAACCTGAACCGATTCAGAGCTCTGCCGTTGCGGCCCTCAAGGTTCGAGCGGCAAACGATAAAATTCGATCGCGTTGCGGCGCGCTATCATCACTTGGTCCTGCATCGGCACGTCTTTGAACTGCTCCTCCAATGTCTCCACCGACCGCGGCCAGGTGCCGTCGAAGTGCGGATAGTCTGAACCCCACATCAAACTCTTGAGGCCAATGAGGTCGCGATTTTTGACCGCGGTGCGATCGCGCATGAAGGTGCAGGCGACCTGTTCGCGGAAGATGCCGCTGGGCGTGCGTCCGGAGGTGATTGCGTTGGTATAGCCAATCCATCCCGGATCGCGCTGATAGCGATAGTCCATCCGTTCGAGCACCGCCGTCGCCCACGCCGCATCGTTTTCCACCGACGCGACCTTGAGCTTGCGATGGCGGTCGAACACGCCGCCAAAGATCATCGCGGTAATCGATTGCATCGCGGGAACGAAAATCGTCACGAAATCCACGATCGCGCTGGCGCTGGTGGCGAATGGCTTCTTGTTCGCGGCGACGTGCAGGCTGACGGGCATTTCCAAATCTTGCGCCGCCGACCACAGCGGCTGGTACATTGGATGCTCATAACCCGCCACCGAGTCCTGGCTGACGCTGATTTCCGCCGCCTTCAGCCCCATCCGGGCGCATCGATTCATCTCGGCGACGCCGCGCTCGATCGGATCGGTGGGAATCATCGCGGCCCCGAACAAGCGTCCCGGCGCTCCCGCACAGTATTCGGCGAGCCAGTCGTTGAAGGCCTGGAAGCAGGCGAATTGAAAATCGAGGTCGGCAATCGCAAACATGCCGATGCCCAGCGTGCTGTACATCAGCTCCGCCTCCATACTATCGCGCTCCATGTCAGCCAGCCGCGCGGCAGGATTGTAGGCTCCAGGAAGGATTTCATCCCAACGGCCGGTGAAGCGGATTTCCTCGGACTTCTTTCCGCTCGAAGAAAACGTGCCGATTCCGCATTTTTCGTACAACGCACCCTCGCACAGGAAAAAATCTCCGTCCGCCTCCTGCACCATCCGCGGCGCCTTGTGGCGGAAGCGGCGATCAATTCGATCGACCCACAAATCGGGCGGCTCGACCACGTGCGAGTCGGCGGAAACCAGCTTGAACGGCAGCATGCGCGGACCTCCTGAACGCCACTTTGCGCACGGCAGGCATTTGATCGCAACCCACGAGCCGGCGGCAACCGCTCGGCCGACCCTTCCTCGCGCGCCTCACGATATGCTAGCGATGTTTTGTTACGGACCGTCCCCAAGGAGGCACCTGCGTAATGGCTGAAGGCAAGCTCGGAACTGCCAAACTCGGAATTGCGATGACCGGTCCGTTTAGCGAGCCAACTCCCGCCGCGGCGGAGATCGCCAAAGAAGCGGAAAAGCTCGACTACAGTTCGCTATGGGTGGCCGAATTCGCCGGGCCCGACGCGATCGTGACGCTCACGTATCACGCCGTTCACACCAGCCGCATAATGCTGGGGACTGGCGTGCTGCCGATTCAGATCCGCACCCCGGCGGTGATGGGAATGGCGTTCCTGACGCTCAACGAAATCAGCGGCGGACGCGCGGTTGCCGGGATCGGGGTGTCGAGCCCGGGCCTGGTTGAAACCTCTCACGGCGCATCGTATCGCAAGCCGGTCACCGCGATGCGCGAATACGTTCAAATCCTGCGGCAGTTCTTTAACGAGGGGCGTGCCAAATTCGAAGGCCAGGTTTACCGCACCAACCTGCGCCTGGCGATGCATCTGACGCAAAAGCAACGGCCGCGCATTTATATGGCGGCGCTCAACCCACCGATGGTGAAGTTGGCCGGCGAGGTGGCCGACGGCGTATTGTTCAACTTCTGTCCGCCGGAAATGGTCGCCGACCGGATTAAAATCGTTCGCGACGCGGCGGCCGCCGCGGGCCGCAATCCCGACGACGTCGATATCGCCATGTACGCTTTCATGTACGTGATGGAAGATCGCGCGGCGGCCTTGAAAAACCTCAAGGGCTTCATTTCGAATTACGCCTTCCTGCCCAACTACGACCGCATGTTCTCGAGCTTCGGTTTCGGGGAGGAACTGGCCGAGGTGCGCCGCTTGGTCAAATCGGGCAAGCGCGAGACCGCGTATGAAGCGATTAGCGACACCTCGGCCTATCGGCTTGCCGCCTTCGGTTCCTTCGACGCCGGTCGCGAGTGGGTCGCCCGCTGCCGCGCCGCCGGCGTGATGCATCCGATCATATGGCCGCTGGGCGAGACCAGCGAAAAACAATTCGGCGCAATGCTGCGGGCGCTTGCTCATGCTTGAGTATTGCGTCAAGATAAATTTTGAAACCGCCACGCGTCAACTCCAGGAATTAATATCAACCGTTGAGCCACGCAAACAAAAAGCGAGTGTGGAGCATCCCGGACCGCAGATGGCGCGGTAATATATGGGTTTCTACGTCGGCGAAGAGGCAGGCCGATCGGACCGGCGACGACGATTACATTTCCGAAGCTGACTTTCTCGAGGTGCTGGCGGCCAATGCCGACGCGATCTGCTATCGGTGCAAGGTCCGCTTCAAGGACCATCGCGACGCCGACCATTTGTTCTTTGAAGAACTGGATGAAGCGCCTGACCACGAATTCAACTGAGCCGCTACAGCCGTGTTCGCGGCGCAAGCCACGGCCCACCCGGGCTCCTGAACATCTTACAGATACTTGGCGAACGCTCTGATTAACTGGCGCAGTTCGGCGCCGGTTTCGGTGGTGCCCGGCACAATCGTCAGCATCGCGGCACCCGCTTCGCGATAGGCCTCGATGCGTTCGATGCAGCGTCGATACCGGTCCGACTAAGGCCAGAGAGTCCAGCAATTTGTCGGTTAGCGCGGCCTCCTGAGCCGCCTTGTCACCGCGTTCGCCGGCGGCGCGGGCCGCTTCGGCCTCCTTTTCAAAACCGTTGCGGACAATCTGCCGCCGATGAAACGGCAGCGTCGTGTAGAGCTTCAAGTAGCGGCGCGCCCGCGCATAAGCCTGTTGCAAATCATCATCGACAAACGCGGGCATCCCGAAAGTAATCGCGACCTCCGCGGGGTCCCGGCCATGCGCCGCGGCGCTTTCCCGCACGACCCCGGCCAGCATTTTCAGCCGCTCCGGCGTGCACATGAAGAGTTGAACGCCGTCGGCGATTTGACCCGCCAGGCGCGCCGTTTCCAATGTCAGCGCGCCGAGATGAATCGGAATGGGACGGCTGGGCTTTGGAATGCGGGCCGATTTGAATTGGCCGGCAAAGATTTGCTTCAGCGCCAGCGTGTAATCGCGCAGCGCCTCGCGCGAGTTCGCCGCCGGCGTGATACCCATCGATTCCAACACCGGACGATGTCCGACGCCGATGCCCAAAACCAGCCGGCCTGCCGACGCCTCCTGGACCATCACTGCCGCCGCCGCGCACAAGGTGGGCTGGCGGTTATAGATAATCGCGATAGCCGTGCCGATGTGGATTCTTTTGGTCGCCTGGGCCATCGCAAAGCAACTGAGCAGGCCGTCGTTGCCGCCTTCGGGCGACAGTACCGCGCTGAATCCCGCATCCTCGGCTTCGCGCGCGATGTGCCCGACCTCCAACGGATTCTGAATCAAATGCGGTTGACCGGCCGGCGTGATTTCGAATGCAAGCGGCAACATTGGCGACCCTCCAGATTTGTGTATCCTTTATTCCGTTCCCGCTCTTTGTCAAAGGCCCGGCTGCGCCATTTGACATCGCGCGCGGTCAAGCCTAAACCAAATTGAGACCATCCCACGGCTGTCTGTCCCCAGCAGGAGGAAGTCACGATGTCCCAGGAGCAGTTAACCAGCAAAGCAGCGAGCGCTGAGGTTCCTACCGCGATCAATTCCGCAACCCGCGAGAGCAGCGACGCGAAATTCGATTCGATAGGTGCGTCCTTGATTCGCACCAACGAACGGCCCTGGATCGATATGGGGGGCGGCAATCAGGTCATCGTCCTGCGGGTCAGCAAGGAGACCGGCTTCTTTAGCCTGCTGATCAAGGCACCCGCCGGGCAGGTTAACGCACCTCACACGCACATCGGCGCCGCGGACTTTTACGTAATTTCAGGCGGGTTCGACTATCGCGGCGGATCGGCCCGTGCCGGCGATTGGGTCTATGAGCCGGCGGGCGCCGTACACGACGCGACCACGCATCCGGAAGATACCATTTATCTGGCCAATTCGTATGGTCCGATCGCGTTCCACGGCAAGGACGGCGGCTACACGCGTATCAGCGATTGGCGGGCGATCACGGCGATGGCCGATCGCGCCGGACAACCGCGGCCGGCCAACGGTCAGCGCGCGGCGCGGCCCAAGTCCGACGCCAGTGCTCCCCCAAGCGCCGGCTCTTCCCGCACAGAGGCCGCGAGCGGGTTCGACTCGCTGGGCGCGTCGCTGGTTCGCACCAACGAACGGCCCTGGATCGACATGGGTGGCGGCAACCAGGTCATCGTGTTGCGCGTCAGCAAGGAAACCGGCTTCTTCAGCCTCCTGATCAAGGCGCCCGCCGGTCAGGTGAACGCGCCTCATACGCACATCGGCGCGGCGGACTTTTATGTGATCTCAGGCGGTTTCGACTATCGCGGTGGCTCGGCCCGGGCCGGCGATTGGGTGTATGAACCGGCCGGCGCGGTGCACGATGCGACCACGCATCCGATGGACACCGTTTACCTAGCCAATTCCTACGGTCCGGTAGCGTTCCACGGCAAGAACGGGGGCATCGCGGGCCTTTTCGACTGGCGCACGATCGCGGCTCTGGCCGAGAAGAATCCCTGAAACGCGTTTGACCCCTCTCCTTATCCTGAGGCTGTCGAAAAACCGTTTGCCGCTTGAGAGTCCGACGTGTGAAATTGAGGAGCTGGTTGATGCCCTCTCCCTGATCAGAGAGAGGGTTAGGGAGTGGGTTTATGGGAAACCTGGGCTTATAAAAGTTCGACAAAGCTCAGAAAAAAAACAGGCACTCTCTCCCTTCCCTCTCCCATAGAAAAATGGGAGAGGGAACAGAAAGTGGCGCCTCCTTTTCCTCGGCGGAAGCTTCTCCGTTTATCGACACTCCTATCCGAAGAGAGGGCCTCGCTGATCCACACCCTACTGCGCGGTCAGGCCGCCGTCTGCGACCAGCGCATGGCCGGTCACGAACGACGCGTAATCGGAGCACAGCCATGCCGCCGCCTCGCCGATTTCCTCCGGACTGCCCGTCCGTCCCATCGGAGTCCGGCCGCCCATGATGCTTGAACGCTCCTTTAATTGCGGGATCAGCCGCTGCAGCATCGGAGTTTCGGTGCCCCCGGGACAGACCGCATTGATGCGAATCCCCTTTTTGGCGTATTCGATCGCTCCGGTTTTGGTGAACCCGATCACTCCATGCTTGGTCGCGGTATAAATCGCATGCCGAAAGGTGCCGACGAGACCTGCCGTCGACGCGGTGTTGACGATCGCGGCGTTGCCGCCCTGCGCAAGCATCTGTTTGATTTCATACTTCATACACAGGAACACGCCTTTCAGGTTCACCCCGATCAGGCGATCGAAACTCTCTTCGGTGTCGTTGGCAAGCAGTTCCAGGCTGGTCTCGACGCCGGCGTTGTTGAAGGCGCAATCCAGGCGTCCAAAAGCTGCCGCGACCTTGTCGACCATCGCCTTGACCTCACCGGCAAGCGCGACATTACACTTGACCGCGATTGCATCGCCGCCTTCAGCCTTGATCAGCCGCACGGTTTCCTCAGCCGTTTCAGGGGCGATATCGACTACCGCCACTTTCGCGCCGTGACGTGCAAAAGTAAGCGCCGCGCCGCGTCCGATTCCCGCTCCGGCCCCCGTAATCAGCGTGCATTTGCCTTCCAACATGCGTGCCATCGTTCGATCTCCGTCGACCATTGAATGTCAGGCGTATATTGGCGAGGGGCCCGCGCTTTTGCCAGCCCGCGGCGCCTTGACTTTGCGCCGAGCGGGCGCGCAATGTTCAGCCACTGGAGGGCCTCAGCGATGCCGCACGATTTGCTGATTAGGAATGGGACCGTCGTCGACGGCACCGGCGCTCCCTCGTATCGCGCAGACGTGGCAATCGCCGGCGGCAGAATTGCGCAAATCGGCAGAATCAACGAATCCGCCGCCAAGGTCATCGACGCGTCCGGCTTGATTGTCGCTCCGGGATTCGTCGATCCCCATACCCATTTCGACGCCCAAATCTGGTGGGACTCGCTCGTGACGTCATCGTCGTGGCATGGCGTGACGACCGTCGTGATGGGCAACTGCGGCGTCACTCTGGCGCCCTGCCGCCCTTCCCAGCGCGAAACGATCCTGTCGGACCTGGTCAATCTGGAGGCGATTCCGTTCGAGGCGATGGCTCGCGGTATCGAGTGGAAATGGGAGAGCTTCCCCCAGTTCATCGCGGCGGGCGAGCAGCGCCGGTTCGGTATCAACATCGCCTTCGTCGCCGCGCTGACACCTTTTCGCTACTATGTGATGGGCGAAGAAGCTTGCGAGCGCGCGGCGACACCGCCGGAAACCGTTCAAATCAAGGCGCTGCTCAAGGAAGCAGTGGCGGCGGGCGCTTTTGGATGGACCACGACCACGATGCGCCAGCACGTCGGCCATGAGGGCCGTCCGCTCGCCTGCCGGCTCGCCGACGAACGCGAACTCGCCGCCTACTGCAATGCGTTGCGGGAATCGGGCAAGGGCTCGATCGAAATGGCGTTGACGAAGTCTCCCGGCATCCTGACCGAGGACGAGCATCGCCTGCTCGATCTGATGCTGACCGAGAGCGAGCGCCCGATAACCTGGCTGATGCTGCTCGATCGCGACGACGACCCCGAAGCCTGCCAGCGTTCCCTGGCTCGCGCCGAGAGCCTGACCCGGCGCGGCGCGCTGGCTCAGACCAACAGCCTGCCGATCTACAACAAGTTTAATTTGCGCAACCCATTCATCTTCGGCGGCTTTGAATGCTGCAAGCCGGCCGTCAGTCGGCCCGTCGATGAACAGGTCCGCGTTTACGGCGACCCCGCTTTCCGCCGCGCCTTTCGCGAAGAAAGCCGCAACCTGAAGGCCTTTGCGTTTAACTGGGACCTCATCACGGTGCAGGAGGTAGTCAATCCCGCACTGACGCGGTTCGCCGGAATGACTATTCCCGAACTTGCGGCGGCAACCGGCAAGGACCCGGCCGACGCTTTCTTCGACCTGGCTTTGGAGGATCATCTCGAAACCGACTTCGAGATTGCGCTGTTCAATAACAATATGGAGCGCGTGGCGAAACTGGTTGCGGATCCGCGCACGCTGATCGGACTATCCGACGGCGGCGCGCACGTGGACATGCACGACAACGCCGGCTACTGCACCTACATCCTCGGCACCTGGGCGCGCAATCGCGGGGCGCTGAGCCTGGAGCAGGCAGTCAGGCGTATCACCAGCCAGCCGGCGGATTTGTGGGGCATCAAGGATCGCGGACGGTTGGCGTCAGGCATGGCTGCGGACCTCTGCATCTTCGATTACGAGCAGATCGGCCTGGACAGCAACGCTCCGGTCAAACGTCAGCAATGGCGCACCGACCTGCCCGGCGGCGGCCGCCGCCTGGTCTGGCCCCCGGACCCGGGAATCAAGTACGTCATTGTCAACGGGCAGATGCTCTACCACAACCATCGCCACAGCGGCCTATTGCCCGGCCGGGTGCTGCATTCCTGATGGCCGCGATCTTCTGTCCCCTCTCTCACATGGTCTTTCGCGGGAAAGGGGAGGGTGCGGGTGACTGACACTTCAGCAATACCAACGCGTTGGCGCACAGGGGCAATTTGCACTCGTCACTTGATGCAGACGCGCTGCGGTACCCTTACCCGCTACGCTATCTTACTGGCGCAAATCGCAAGTTTCCAACATCACTTGGTCTAACCATTAACTCGCACAAAACGGAGGCAACATGGCCAAAGCGGGTAAAAAGACGGCTGCCGCCGTGGGTTCAAAGGCCCGATCCAAAGCGGCTCAGGCGAAACCCAAACCCAGGACGAAGTCTGCCATCGGCCGCGGCAGGGCAGCAAAAACCAGCACCCGGACACCCAAGCTGCCGCGCTACGACGAACTGCCGGTGCGCGCCGGCGCGCCCACGGGCGCGGCGTGGGGCGTATTCGGAGACGCCGACGAACTGGGCACCATAAATCTGATGACCCCTGATCGCGTAATCAAAGCGGCGGCCGAGATTCGCACGGGCCGGGTCTTCTCGCTCAACCTTCCAATCACCTTGCCCGATCCGCCCCTGTTCGGACGCGGCGCTGTCCGCCATCACACCTTCCCGCTTCCCGGGGCCGACTTCTTTACCGATGATTACCTCGACAACTTCTATCCCCAAGCGTCTTCGCAATGGGATGCCGTAGCCCACATCAAGCATCCGCAGCACGGCCATTACAACGGGCTGCCGGAGAACGAGGTGGCCGGGCGCGGCCGCGGCGGTACCCATCTCGGAATCGAAAACCTGGCTCAGCGCGGAATCGCCGGCCGGGGCGTTTTGGTGGATGCTGCCCGTTATTTCGAACGCCGGGGCAAAACCATCCAATGCACCGGAACCGACGTCATAACTATAAAGGATCTTGAAACCGCACTGGCCGAGCAAAAGACTAAATTGAGGCCTGGCGACATACTCCTGGTGCGCGTCGGATGGCTCAAGTCCTATCTGGAGTCCGGCCCCGAGGTTCGGGCACAGGTGTCCAAACGCAACGACACGCCCGGCGTTGATTCCAGCCGCGAGGTAGCGAAATGGCTGTGGGACAACCGCATCGCGGCGGTAGCGTCCGATTCGCCGGCCTTCGAAGCGGTCAATATGCAGACGATGCGCGAGATGCTGCATCCGTACCTGCTGGCGTTTTTTGGCATGCCGATCGGCGAGATGTGGGACCTCGAAGCGTTGGCCGAGGATTGCGCGGCCGACCGCCGCTACAGCTTCTTCCTGACCTCGGCGCCACTAAACATCCCCGGCGGCGTCGGCTCACCGCCCAACGCCTTAGCCATCAAATAGTGAGGTTTAGTGCGCCACAGGTCAGTAGGGCGGGCGTCCCTGCCCGCCATGGGCGCGAGCAATAACGAGCGATTTCAATCAAATGGCCGATCGGTACTACCGTAGGAGGCTTCCGCGCTGGCGCACTGACCAGGCAACCTATTTCGTCACCTGGCGCTTGACCAAGTCTCAACCTGACCTAAATCCATCGGAGCGGGATCTGGTAACGTCGTCCCTCAGGAATTTTGAAGGCAAGCGTTACCTTCTCACGGCGTTAGTAGTGACGAATGATCACATTCACGTGCTGCTCAGCATGCTCAAGCCTTACCGTTGAAAGATGTGATCCATTCCTGGAAGTCCTTCGTAGCTAACCGGATGCAGCGCAACCACGGCCGCATTGGACATAGTGGCAGGAGGAGTATTTTGACCGGATTGTTCGGAACGAGAACGAATTTGCACAAGAGTTCGGCTACATCCAGAAATAACCCTTGGACTCGATGGCCAACGCTCCAGACATACAGCTGGGTCTGGCCGGCAGAGGGAGTGGCGGGCAGGGACGCCCGCCCTACTGACACTTCGAACAGCGCTGGGCGCACACCTTCACCAAAGGAGAAATCAATGATCCATCGATTCTATTTCATGGGACGCAGGCAGGATCTGACGCTGGAGCAATTTCTGACCTACTGGCGCACCAAGCATCCGCGCGCGGTCTCCACTCCGGTCACGCAAATCAGACGCTACGTTCAAAGCCATCGCACGCCTGACATGGAGAGCACCGCTCCCTTCGACGGCATCGCGGAAACCTGGCACAACGACTTCGACGATATGCTCTCCCTGATTAGGAGCCCGGTGATTCCAATCTTCAAAAAGGACGAGGAGAACTTCGTCAATCACGCTCATGCCGAAGATCTCGCCGTTACCGATCGGGTGATCCTGGACGGACAACGCACCACCCAGATGGTGAAGGGCATCTTCACGGTCAAGCGGCTGCCGGAGATGACCCTCGCCGAATTTCGCCGCTATTGGCTCGAGGTGCACGCCCCGCTCGCGATAAAGCTGCCCGGCCTGCGGCGCTATGTCCAGGGCGAGGTGATTGATGAGGCTTATTCTATCGCGGAACCGCGCTGGGACGGCGCGGCTCAATTATGGTTCGACGATCCGGATTCCGTGCGCCGCTGCTTCGAGTCCGAGGTATACAAGCGCGACTCCCATCCTGATGGAGCAAAATTCATCAGCCAATCCGCCGTCGTATGGGTACATGAGCATCCCGTGCTGCCGCGCAGTTTCGTCTGACGAATCATAATTGCGACGCTTACCTACACGCCGCGTGCGCTGCGGGACCAAGCGAACGGTCGGCGATATCGCCTTGACTTTGCGCGGGTTGCGCGCGCAAGCTCAGCGCAGGGAGGGCCTGCGATGCCGTACGATTTGCTGATCAGGAACGGGAGTATCGTGGATGGTACCGGAGCGCCGGCCTACCACGGCAATATCGCCGCCAGCGGCGGCCGCATCGTCGAAATCGGAGATGTCGGGGGTCCGGCCGAGCGCGTGATCGACGCTTCCGATCTCATTGTCAGTCCCGGCTTTATCGATCCGCATACGCATTACGACGCACAAATCTGTTGGGACCCGCTGGTCTCGTGTTCCTCATGGCACGGCGTGACCTCGGTGATCATGGGCAACTGCGGCGTGGGACTGGCGCCGTGCAAGCCTGCCGAGCATGAAGTCGCCGCGATGAACCTGGTCCACGTCGAGGCTATCCCTTACGACGTGCTGGAGGGCGGGCTGACTTGGGATTGGCAGACCTTTCCCGAATACATCGACGCCGCGCAGCGCCGCGGTGTCGGCATCAACGTCGGCTTTCTGGCGGCGCTTTCGCCCTTTCGCCATTGGGTGATGGGTGACGACGCGATGAGCCGCGCCGCCACGCCCGATGAAACCGCCAAGATCAAAGCCCTGCTAAGCGAGGCGGTGGCGGCTGGCGCGCTGGGCTGGTCGATGACCGTGATGCAGCAGCATCTGGGATACAAAGGCAATCCTCTCGCCTGCCGTCTGGCCAGCGACGAGGAACTGCGCGCCTATGCCGGAGCCCTGCGCGAGCTTAATCGCGGCGTGATTGAGATCGCTTTGACCCGGCGTCCCAACGGGCTTTCCGAGCGCGAATATCAACTGTTGGAACTGCTGATTGGCGCCAGCGGCCGGCCGGTCACGTGGCTTAATCTGCGCGATTCAGATGAGCATCCGGAAGCTTGCATGAAGACGCTGCAAACCGCGGCGCCGCTGCTCCAAACCGGAGCGCGCCCGCAGGTCGCGGTCCGGCCTTTGATTATCGAATTCCATCTGCGTAATCCGTTCATCTTCGGGATGCTGGACTCGTGCAAGCCCCTGTTCGCGGCGGAGTCCACCGAGGAGAAGGAGCGGATTTATTCGAGCCCCGAGTTTCGGGCCGCGTTCCGCGCGCAGTTCCGCGGCGGAAGGGACCAGCAAAAGTTCTGGGAAAGCGTGCAGCTAAAAGAGGTCGGCAATCCGAAGCTGCAACCATTGCTATGGAGCAGCGTCGCGCAAATCGCCAGGACTCGCGGCAAGGATCCGATGGACGTGTTTTTCGATCTGCCATTGGAAGACGACCTCAAGTCCGTCTACATGGTGCCGCTGTTGGACATCGACCCCGATCGCGTCGGACGCAAGCTCAGCGACCCCCGCACCATGATTGGAATTTCCGACGGCGGCGCCCACGTCGACATGCTGTGCAACGCCGGCTATCCGACTTATCTGCTGGGCACCTTCGTGCGCGAGCGGCAGGCGTTGTCGCTGGAGTACGCGATCCAGCGCATCACCTCGGAGCCCGCCGCGTTCTTCGGCTTGCACGACCGTGGACGTCTGGCGCCCGGACTCGCCGCCGATATCACGATCTTCGATCCCAACACCGTGGGATGCGCCGTGCGTCCGGAGATCCGCCATGATTTGCCGCGCGGCGGCCGCAGGATGGTCTCGCCGGCGGAAGGCATCAGGCACGTCATCGTAAATGGCCAGGTCCTGCTGGACGAGGGCCAACATAGCGGCGCGCTGCCCGGTCAGGCGTTGCGCTCGGTCTAGGAGTGCCTGTTCGCTCTCTTCGCTCGGCGCATGGGATCAGGAGGCTTCCAGCCTGTGACTGGAGTTTATACATTCCGCACCCTCTGTTGTTCGGATGCCCTCTCCCTGACCAGGGAGAGGGCATCCAAATTACGGCAATTAATGTAAAAACTCCAGTCACAGGATGGAAGCCTGTCCCACAGAACAATCAGACAAGGGCGGAATCATCTCCTAAAGATTGAAAAGACTTTGGAGGAGGCCTTCCGGTCGGTCACCTGAACTTTCACATTGGTCCCGCAACCTGGATACCCTTCCCTCACAAGGGCCTGACAAGGGAGAGGGTATCGGTGTAGGTATTCTGACACGCTTCAAGCAACATCAATCTGCGTCACCGACCTACTGACCTTAGCATGAACTCACACCACCTGACGTTTGCCGAACGCCGCCGTGATCAGTTCGGTGTCGCAGTACTCGGTGACTTCTTTGACCTTGCCGTCGGTAATCTTATAGACGATACAATAGGTATTGTTATATTCATTGCCCAATTTGGTCTTTCTTCCCTGGCCGCGCGTCTGGAGCACTACGTAGTCGCCCTCGGCGATCATGTTCTCGGTCGCGCCTTTGCCCATGCTCTCCATCTGCGCGAACAGCGGATAGATGAGCTTGTCCAGGAATTCCTTCTTGCCGTTGAAGGTGCCGGAAAACCTGGTGTTGCCAATCAGGGTCCAGCGGACATCGTCGGCCATAAAGCCAAGCATTTCGTCGAGGCTTTTGACCTCGCCCATCTTGCGGATTATCTCTTTGTTCTCGGCTGCACCCATCAGAGCCACCTCTATGTTTTGAACGTTATCGATACATTATGCCCACGGGTCGAGCATCAATTTGATCTGGCTGGTGCGCGTTCGCAGCGCCTCGAAGGCGGCGGGAAACTGATCGAACGAAACCGTATCGGTGATCATCGCGTCGAGTTCGGAGGCGCCGGCCTGCAACACGTCGCTGACCAGTTCATAGTCCCGCATCCCGTACATCATCGAGAACTGGATTCGCGCTTCTTTGAAAAGTCCGGTCACCGGCATCCAGGGATCGGGAGCCCAGCACGCGCCCAGCACGATTATCGTGCCTCGCGGGCGGACACAGTTGGCCGCCACCGCGATCATCCCGGGACCGCCAACTACTTCAAATACCACGTCGGGCGGCCCGCCGAGCGCGGCGCTTGCTTGCGCGGCAAGATCCTTGCCGGCGGTGAGAAACGACGTGGCGCCCATGTGCATCGCGAGTTCACGGCGCCGGGTTGATTTTGCGGCCACCGCAATCGGTCCCGCGCCCATCCGCCGCGCCCAGAACGTCGCCGCCAGACGCGATTGGCCCCGCCCCAATCACCAGCACGCGCGCCCGCGGGGTGAGGCCAGCCAGGACCGCGCCATGCAGGCCGACGGCAAGCGGTTCGATCAGCGCGCCTTGCGCGAATGAGACGCCTTCGGGCAGCTTCAGGCATTCGTGCTGTCCGGCGACCGCGTACTGCGCAAACGCTTCTCCGCCAGTGCGCATTTTCGCGCACCACAGCGGCTGGCCGGTCAGACACTCAGCGCACGTGCCGCAGCCGGTGACCGGGATCGGCGCGACCCGATCGCCCAGTTTTACTCGGGTTACATCGGCCCCGAGCGCCACCACTTCGCCGGAAAATTCGTGTCCCGGTATCGAGCCGGACGGGTAGGCCATCTCGCCGAGTTCGGCTGCGGTCCTTTCCAGGTCGCTGCCGCAGACGCCGCATCGCGCAACCTGAATCACCACCTCGCCGGGAAGCGGCGCCGGGTCGGGGCGCATTTCAATGGATAATGGTTGTCCCGCTGTTTTGAATACTGCTGCCCTCATGGTTTCTTCCTGCTTGTGCCGAGATATACAGCGGATGCCTCGCAAAAGTCACGCCGCGCAATTCGCGTTGCGTTGCCGAACGCGCCGTATTTCGCCATGGTAAATGATGGACCGACAATTCAAGGAGGCATGACGATGGCCGCAAGTTTCGCAGGCAAAGTGGCGCTGGTGACCGGCGCCGGGCAGAACATCGGCCGCGCCACGGCGCTTAAGTTTGCGGCCGAGGGGGCGAAAGTCGCGGTGGTCGATATCGTGCCCGAGACCGGCAATGAAACGGTGCGGATGATCAAGAGTCAGGGCGGCGACGCGATCTTCGTCCACACCGACGTCACCAAGGCGCGCGAGGTGGAAGCGATGGTCGCCGCTACCGTCGATGCCTTCGGCCGGCTTGATTGCGCGTTCAACAACGCCGGCGGCGCCGGCCAGTATTACGCGTCGGTAGTGGATTGCACCGAAGAGAAGTGGGCGTGGACGATTAACTTCAACCTGACCAGCATGTGGCTGTGCATGAAGTATCAAATCCCGCAGATGGTCAAGCAGGGCGCCGGCGCAATCGTCAACGCCGGATCGCTGGTGTCATTGACGGCGACTCCGCTGCTGGGCGCTTATGCGGCGTCGAAGGGCGGCATCCTGCAACTCTCGCGCGTCGCGGCGCTGGAATACGCCAAATCCGGCATTCGCGTGAATGTCACCTGTCCGGGCGCGATTCGAACCCACAAGCACGAGGAGTCGATGCGGATTCTCGGCGGGACCAACTCGCCGCCGCAGATGCCGATGGGCCGGCCAGGCGAGCCGCGCGAGGTGGCAGACACGGTCGTATGGCTATGCTCGGACGCCGCCTCGTTTGTCACCGGCGCCGCAATCACCGTGGACGGCGGCGCCTACGCGCAGTGACGCCGCACTAGCGTCAGGCTGGTCTGCTATCACCGTGCGGGAGGCAAGCCACCGCGCCTCAAGTCTCTTTTTTCGTAGCGCCGGCCTCCGTGCAGGTTCTTTTTGTTCGTACTAAGTCGGCAATTCATACCCAGGAATAGACTCCGATATCCGGCCAGGACTTGCCATCGGTTAATCAGCTCTTGGCCATCGCGACTCAGCCGGTCGAAGTACTAAGAAAAAGGAACCGGCACGGAGGCCGGCGCTACGGAAAACATCAAAGCGTTTCCTTTGGCGACTTATTTCAGGCCGAGCCCTTGGGCCAGTTGTTCCCAAAGCGGTCCAGATAGGTCACGTCGCTGATCGGCAGGCGCTTCACCGGGCCGTGTCCATAGCCTTCCATCGGATAGCCAACCGGCAACGCCGCGAATAGCCGCAGGTCGGAGGGAGCATTGAGGATTTTCCTCATCTCCTCCTCTTTGTAGGCCAGGACCGTGGTCAGGACAGTTCCCAGACCCAGCGCCCGGCAGGCCAGAATCATATTCTCAACCGCGGTAAAGATGCTTCCGCCCATCAAGCGCTGGAAAGTCGGAAGCTGCTCCGGCGGCAAATTCGGATTCTCCACATCCGGCGTCATTTGCAGCCAGGCCAGGATCAAGACCGGCACCTCCGCATAATGCGCGGCCAGATAACCTGCCGCCGCGAACATCTGCTGAGTTTTCTTTTCGGTCATGTGCGCCGGCGGCTTGCGATTCATATAGGCCTTGGAAGCTATCTCCATCGAAGCGCGGTAGGTCTCGCCGATGCGGCGGCGGACCTCCGCATCCTTCACGACGATGAAGCGCCAGTTCTGCAGATTACTGCCGGTCGCGGCGCGCACGCCCGCATCGATTATTTTCGCAATCGCCTCATCCGGCACCGGGTCCGGCTTAAGCCGGCGCAGCGCACGAGCCGTATGCACCACCTTGAAAAAATCGGTTTCTTCCATCTCGATACTCTCCTGCTTGCCTCACGAATCAAACTCTCAAATAACGATTTGCTCCGCGCGCAGAGCCGCAATCTTGTCAGTGGAATAACCCAGCAGCCGGGTCAGGACATCATCGGTGTCCATCCCAAGCGTCGGCGCGGCCCGACGCACCCGGCACGGCGTCGCGGACATAGTCCAGGGCACACCAGGTTCGGTGAGCGTTCCGCCTTCCGGATGGTTGGGCGCAACCAAAAATCCACGCTCGTGGAGATTGGGGTCATGCGCGATATCTTTATTGTTCAGGGTTGGAAAGGCGGCGACCCCTGCGCGCTGCAGCAGTTCCGTGGTCTCCCAGCGGTCGCGCCGCGCGGTCCACTCCGAGATGATGCGGTCCAGTTCGTCTTCGTTGCGCTTGCGCAATTCCGCGCTGGCAAAGCGCGGATCATCGGCCAGCGAGGGCTGGCCCATCGCCTGGCACAGCGCGCGCCATTCGATTTCGGATCCGACGGCGATCGTCACCCAGGCTTCCGCGTCGCCGAGCGCTTTGTAGCAATTATGCGGGCTCATCACGCGATCGCGATTGCCGATAAAGCCCGCATTGCGCCCCGTCATCGCGTATTCGAGCAGCATTTCGGGCTGGTACATCTCCAACACTTCCAGCATCGAGAGATCGATATATTGTCCCTCGCCGGTGCGCGCGCGATGAATCAGTGCGGCGGTAAGCAGATAGGTGGCAAACATTCCGCTGGCCGGATCGCTGTAGGCAATCGCGGCTTCGCGCGGCCGATCTCCCGGATAGCCGGTGACCGACAACAATCCCGATTGCGCGCCGAGTTGTGGCCCGTAGTTGACGAAGCCCGAATGGGGGCCGGTTCGCCCGTAGCCCGACATCGAGATCATGATCAGGTCAGGCTGGTACCGGCGCAGGACTTCGTAGCCGAGCCCCATCCGGTCGATGACGCCGGGAGCGAAATTCTCCACCGCCACATCGCAATGGCGCGCCAACTCGCAGGCGATTTCAACCGCTTCGCCGCGGGACAGGTTGAGCTCGAGGCTGAGCTTGTTCTGATTCCATTGATTGAATGGTCCCGCGCGATTGGGTCCCGGTTTATCCCCGAGGAACGGCGGCAGGCATCGCGTGGCGCACAAACGCTTGGAACTCTCGATCCGAATCACCTCCGCGCCCAAATACGCAAGCTGCAGCGTGCAGTACGGTCCCGCCCATACCCAACTGAAATCAAGGACGCGAATTCCACTTAGCGGGCCGGCGCCGGTTTGTTCGCGATCGATTGGCGTCACCGCTCGCCGCTGTGAACTCGATGCGGCGCCAGACTTTACGTTTGAGAAGATCTCGCGGTTATGTTGGCCCAATTCCGGAGCGGGACGTTCAAGCCTGAAACCCATGCGATTGGATTTGAACGGCGCGGTCGGCGCCTCGACAACGCGTGGCGCCGAGGGCGGAAGTGGGAGCGGAGCGAAAAACTCGCGCGCGCGAAGCTGCTCATCGGCGTAGGCTTCCGACGCCCGGTTAAGCGGGGCGACTGGAATCCGCCGCGCCTGGGCGGCAAGGTAAAGGTCAACCGTCTTCCATTGCCGCGTCAGCTCCGACAGCATCAGATCCAGCGCGTCGGCATTGGCGCCCCTGGCATAGCGATCCTTGAATATTTCCTCGTGTGCCCACTCCGGATTGCCCAATAACTCCATCAGATGGTTCCACTGGGCATCTTCCAAAAAGTTTACATGCACCCAGCCATCGGCGCACGGCACTACCGTTCGAGGACCGAAGCCGTATTTCCCAAGGCGTGATGCTTGTTTGCCGTTGTAGGTATAGTAAATCAGCGTCGACTCCGACATCGCGGCCAGGCATGCCCGTGCGGATATGTCGATCGCCTGACCGCCGCCGTCGCCGCGATAGAAGTACGCGGACAGCGCCGTGTACGCGGCCTGCAGGCCGGCCTGGATTTCTGCCTGATGGCCGAACAACTTCAATGGCGGCAGCTCGGGAAACGGGGACGCGCCCGGCCCTGTAACGGGGAGGCTCGAACCGTGGGCGGCGTTGATCTCGTAGGCCCGATAACGAGAGTACGGGCCGCGCTCGCCGAAGGCGGAGATTCCGGCGACGATCAATCGCGGATGCGTCCCGCAGATTGCGTCGCTCTCCATCCCGATGCCGGCGCGTTCAGCCGGCGGGATGTTGTGGATCAGGATGTCGGCTCGCGCCAACAGCGTGTCGAGACGTTGGCGGTCACCCTCTTCACGCAGATCGAGTGCGGCCCCGGACTTGTCGGCGTTGAGGTAGAGAAACAGCCCGCTCAGGTTGGGATCGGGGACATTATCGAAAAACGGGCCGCGCCGTCGCGTGATATCGCCTTCAGGCGGCTCCACTTTGATGACATCGGCGCCCAGCAGCGCCATCAACTTCGTGGCAAACGCGGCCGCCACGCCCTGGCCACATTCAACGACTCGAATCCCGGCCAACGCCAGTGACCCAGTATTCGTGGTAGTCAAATCGGTTCCTCACGCAGACAATTGCATATCGCCCCGGCGCGGCGCCATCCGGAACCAGGGCTAATGCCGGGCCGAGACGCCGCCGTCGATAACCAGTTCCGTGCCGGTCACGATCCCGGCCTCGTCGGAGCAGAGATACAAGGCGCCGTATGCAATCTCTTCGGGAGTCGCGGCGCGTTTGAGTGGCGCTTCGTTCGCCAGAGCCTGCTTGGCCTCCTCCGGTAATGCCGACGCGGTCGAAGTCATGGTGAAGCCGGGATGAATCGAATTGACGCGGATGCCATGATCCGCATACTCGAGCGCCGCCACTTTAGTCATCAGATGAACGGCTGCCTTGGCCGCGTGATACGCAATCGCGATCGGCCGCGCCGACAATCCCGCCACTGAAGAGATGTTGACGATCGCACCGCCGCCCGCCTTCTTAAGCTCCGGAATCGCCGCCTTCATGCCGAACCACACTCCGGTCTGGTCGACCGCGATAATCTGTTGCCAGCCCTCGATCGTTTCCGCCTCAGTGCCTTCGACCCGGTAGATGCCGGCGACGTTGCAAAGCGTGGTGAGCTTGCCGAAGCGCTTCACGGTCTGGGCGACGGCGTTGGCCCAATCGCTTTGCTGGCTGGTATCCAGGTGCAGGTAAATCGCTTCTCCGCCAGCACGATTGACGTCATCGGCGACCTTGCGGCCGAGTTCATCCTGGATATCGGCGGCTACCACTTTGGCCCCCTCTGCCGCGAACACGCGTACAAATGCCGCGCCCATGCCGGCGGCGCCCCCCGTGATTAGTGCTACCTTGCCTGCCAAACGCCCAGCCATTTCAAACCCTCCTTTGGTTGCGCCCAGTCCATAGTCGAGTGCATGGATGATTCATATGAACGCATCGATGCATTATAAGGTCACGAGGCGGCCGCCTGCCGCCCGGCAGATTCGATCACGCCGGCTTTGAATGGTATGCAAAGTAGGGGCAGCACCGCGGCCGCCGCCAGCATCACGGTGAACAACTCCAGCGACCATGTGTAGCTTCCGGTGCGGTCGAAAATAAGTCCTGCGACGATCGGTCCGGACGCGCTGCCAATCACCGCTGGAATCGACAATAAGCCCATCAACGAGCCAAAGCGCTTGAGCCCCACCGCGTCCGCCAGCAGCATTGGAATCAGTGGTACGGGCGCGCCGAACGTGAAGCCGTACACTACTACGAACAACCCCAATGGCAGCGCGTGTCGGGCACCCAGGAGCAGGGCGCATCCAATGGCAACCAGGGCTATGTCGATCGTCATGGTCAGGCGAATCCCGATGCGATCGGCCAGCCAGCCCAGCACAGGCTTGCCCGGCAGTTGGAAGGCCAGCATTATGCTGAACGCCGTCGTCGCCCGGGTGGGGCTGAAGCCGAGTCCAATCAGGTAAGGTATCAGATGCACGACGATTCCGGTTCCCACGGCGACCGAACAGAAGTCGAATATGGCGATCAACCAGAACGAGCGCGAAGCGAGCGCTTCGCCAACATCCAGGCCAGGCACGCTTTGCGCCTGTGCGGTGACCGCTACCTCGGCAGGCCTTTCGTCGGGCGGGCGATTTTCCACCAGCAGCGCCAGTGGCGGAGTGACCAGAAATACGATCGGAAGGGCAAGCGCGATATACGCGAACCGCCAGCCGTGGGCCTGGATGAAATAAGCCGTCACCAACGCCATCACGGTGCCGCCAACTTCGATTCCGACCTGTGAAACGCTTAGGGCGAGGCCGCGTCTATCGGAAAACCAGTTGCTGACCACGAAGTAACACGGCAACACGGCGCCCGACGCCATTCCCACTCCAAGCGTGCAGTACGCGATGAGCATCGTGGTGTAACTGTTGGCGGTTCCGGCGATAACAAACGCCGCGGCGGCTAACAGGCTGCCAATCGCGGCGATCCATTTCGCCTCGAAGCGGTCCAGCAACCATCCGATGAGCGGCGCCGAGACTCCGATAAAGATGGCGATCATCGAGGGCAGCGTGGAGACCTGTGCCCGGCTCCATCCGAAGTGCTTGACCAATGGTGCGAGGAAGACCCCGGTGGTATCGAATCCCGAGCCCTGGATAAAGGCGGCCGCCAGGAAGAAGGCCCCGACAATCGCCCATCCGCGTGTCTGACGAGACATTTTAAACGCCACTGGATCTCCCTCCCGCTAAAACATTCCTCATCAGTTCGTGCGTTCGGTTAGGGGCGCGAACAGTTGCGCCCTTGGGCGGCACAATGTTAGTCGTTCACCGGACGGATAGCGATAGTCGCGGCATCCCGGGGGATCTAAACGTCTAGGGAAACCCCAGAAGGAGGTTTCAGATGAATTACAACGTCGTATCTTCCGATGATCACGTTCAGGAAACCGACAAGACCTGGGCCGAGCGCGTCCCCACCGCAATGCGGGAGCGGGTTCCCAGACTGCGGCGCACGCCCGACGGCGATATCTGGTTTATCGACGGCAAAGCTTCGGGCGGACTTTCGTTGAGTATTCAGGCCGGCCACAAATTTGAAGAGTACCGGGCCGCCAAGGTCTTCTGGGAGGACGCGCGCCCCGGCTGTTACGATCCAGTCGAACGCCTGAAGGACATGGATATCGACGGCGTCGATGCGCAGGTGCTGTATCCCAATGTCAGCCTTGGGGCGTTCACTCTCGACGACCTCGAATTGCAGTTCGCCTGTCTGCGCGCCTACAACGAGTTCCTGTCGGAATTTTGCAGCACCAATCCCGCGCGTCTGATTGGAATCGGATTGGTCCCCACCGACGACGTCAAGACCGGCGTCGAAGAAATCAAGCGCATCTCCAAGCTCAAGGGTTTGCGCGGCGCGATGCTGCCCACGTATCCACGCGGAGAGCCGCTAAACAGCAGCACCTACGAGCCGATCTGGCAGACCGCCGAGGAATTGAACATCCCGATGCATATACATTTGCGCACCGGGTCGCGCCACGCCGGAGCGCTGTTCGGCCCTTCCACCGGCGAACTCATCGGCGACCGCACCGTGATTCTCAACTTGGCCTCGCTGGCGAATTACGAAGCGCTTTCCAGGATCATCTTTGGCGGCGTGTTGGAGCGCCACCCCAACCTGAAGTTTGTCTCCGTGGAGGGAAACATCGGATGGTTGGGTTACTTCTTGGAGAAGTCCGATCGCACCTACAAGCGCCATCGCCATTGGACCAAACTCGAGTTGCCCAAGCCGCCCAGCGAATACTTCCGCCGCCAGGTCTACGCGACCTTCATCGAAGACAAGGTCGGGATGATGATCCGCAAGGTTATCGGCGTGGACAACCTGATGTGGTCGTCGGACTATCCGCATGCCGATACCACCTGGCCCGACTCGAAAAAGTATATCGAGGAGAGTCTGGCGGGAGTCGAAGGGGAGGACCGCTACAAGATCCTCGCCGGCAACGCGAGAAGACTCTACAACCTCTAAGTGATTCATGGTCCGCGCCGCGCTGGCGTCGGAAGGTTTGAAGCAGATATGGAAGCATTGAAATACGAAGTGGCGGTAAGCGGTTTTGGCTTGGTGGAAGCGCCGCGCGTCGATGAGCGGGGAAACATCTACTTCACCGACATCAGCGGCGGCGGGGTCCATCGCGCCGCGCCCGGTGGCAAGCCGGAGACTCTCGTTCCCACCTCGCGCAAGAGCGTTGGTGGGATGGCGTTTACCGAAGACGGCGGGCTGATCCTGTCGGGTCCGAGCGTGGCCTATTGGGACTCCAAAACCGGCAAGTTGACCGATCTTCTCAAAACCTTCCCGGGCAAGCTGACCAGAGGTTTCAATGATCTGACCGTCGATAGCATGGGTAGCGTTCTGGTGGGCAGCACCAACACTCGCTCGACCATGGGACCAAACGGGCTCAATGAAACCGACCCCGGCGACATTTACCGGATCGACCCGGACGGAAAGGTAAGCCTGGCTTGGGAGGGCGGCCTGGAATTGAGTAACGGAATGGGATTCAGTCCCGACGGCAAAACACTCTACCATGTCGACGCTTTCGCCAAAGTCATCTTCGCTTACGACGTGGCTTCCGATCGCCGCTTGACCAGCCGGCGGGAGTTCGCCCGCTTTGAAGAGGGATGGGGATGGCCCGACGGGATGGCGGTCGACGCGGAAGGCGGAGTGTGGGCTCCAGCGCTCTTTGGCGGGATGATCATTCGTTACCGCAGTGACGGCACGGTCGATCGCAAGTTCGAGGCCCCGACCAAAAAGCCCGTCACCCTGGTCTTCGGTGGCCCCGACATGCGCGACCTTTATGTCGCGTGCGCCAAGGGCGGCGGACATCCCGGCGCGATCTATAAAACCCACACGGACGTCGCCGGACTGCCGGTTCCCAAGACCAAAATTTCACGGCCGGCGTGATTGGGTCGGTTAGCGGGGGCGAAGCGCTTTTTTCCGGTTCCCTCTTCCACATTCAGCCGTGGGGGAGTCCCTTCTGCCTCCTCTCCCTGACCAGAGACTGTCGATAAACCGTTGGCAGCTTGAAAATCTCATGCGTGTAACTACCGGGCGAGGATCTGACTGATGCCCTCTCCCTGACCAAGGAGAGGGTTAGGGGTGTGGGTTCTGATATACTCAAGAAACATCAAACGTATTGGCGCAGAAGGAGAATCTGCGGTGTGAGTTCATTGCAGGTTCCGCTGCACCCTCACCCGTCACGCGATTTGCTGGCGCAAATCACGCGCCGACCTCTCCCGGCTTGCGGCTGCGGACCAAGTCCGCAGCCGCGGGCGAGGTCATTTTTCGACACCCTCTGATTAGGGAGAGTGAGAGGGTGGCTGATACCTTCGACCAACACCCACGCATTCGCGCACAGGAGATCCGCATGCGCGGTGTCAATGCAGGTCCGCCTGCCCCGCCCGTCGCACCAGATATACAAGTCGATGTTATTCGCTACTCCTTGGGCAGGCCCAGGGTGCGCTCGCCAAGAATGTTGTGCTGAATTTCGTTGGTGCCGCCCGCGATGGTCAGCATCCGGCCATTAAGAATCAGATTGAACCATCGGGGAGCGTCGGGCACCGGGCCGCTCGGCTCGTTGAGGAGCGCGTAGCCGCCCAACAGCTCGCTGACGAATCCTGCGATCCGCACCGAAAGCTCCGAGCCGGCCAGTTTGAGGGTCGACTGCTCAGGGCCGGGCGGCAGTTTTTTGAGCTGGCGCGTCAGCGCACGCAACGCGGTGTACTTGAGGGCTTCGCACTCGATCTGAAACTGTGCGAGTTTTTGGCGGACCCATTCATGCTCCCACGCCGGTTGCCCATCGAGGGTGACCGAACGCGCCAGTTCAGCGAGCCGCTGGATTTGCAGGTCATGACCGCTGCCACCAGAGATCGCGCGCTCGAACATCAGCGTGGTCATCGCCACTCGCCAACCTTCGTTGAGCGGGCCGACCAGATTCTCCTTGGGCAGGCGCACGTTGTCGAAAAAGACTTGGTTGAAATGCCGATGTCCTGCCATCGTTATCAGCGGCCGCACCTCCACTCCCGGGCTTTTCATATCGAGGTAAAAGCAGCTTATGCCTTGTGTTTGGGAGCCTTGGGATCGGTGCGCGCCAGCACATACATCCAGTCGGCGTACTGCGCGCCGGAGGTCCAGATCTTCCCACCATTGAGAGTGAAGAAATCGCCCTGATCGACGGCGCGAGTTTGCAGCGAAGCCAGGTCGGAGCCGGCACTGGGTTCCGAATAACCTTGACACCAGGTTTCCTCACCACTGAGCATCGGAGTCAGAAAGCGGTGCTTTTGGGCCTCGGTGCCCCAATTCATCAGCGTCGGTCCCCACTGATTGATATGCGGGAAGTTGGCCAGCGCCGGCGCCGCCGCGCGCCGATATTCCTCGTCGTAGATGACCTGCTCGATTAATCCCGCGCCGCGCCCACCGTATTCGGGCGGCCACCAGATTCCGATCCAGCCGGCGTCGAACATTTTCTTCTGAAAGGCGCGCCGTTGCTCGAAAACATCAATACTCTCAGGGATATAATCGAAGTGAGTGTCAAAGGCGCGCATCTCAGGCGGAAGGTTGGCTTCCAGCCAGTTACGGAACTCCATCCTGAAGCGTACCTGTTCAGCGCTGTACTGAAAGTCCATAAGCGGGCTCTTCGCGACTCATCCGCGCATTGCGCGGTTTACCCGGATCGATTGCTCTCCGCGGGCTGGTCACTTTGCCCGCGCTTTAACCAGCGGGATTAGGTATTTCCTTTATGGCTCGAACGATGGGCCCGAAAATGTGCCCCCGCCGGGCAGCTCGAATCGCGCGCTCGCAACCCGGGAGCCGCCGTCAATCACCATCGCGGTACCGGTGATGTATTGCGACTCGTCGCTGGCCAGAAACACAACTATGGAGGCGATCTCCTGTGGAGTTCCGAGCCGTCCCAATGGAATTCCCTTTATCGCCCCGGCTGGCGTGGGGGTCTTGTTGATCAATGGAGTATCGATGCCGCCAGGGCAGATGCAGTTGACGCGGATACCATCCTTGCCGAGCTCTGCGGCGGCCGTCTGCGTCAGGCCAACGACCGCGAATTTCGCCGCTGTGTAAGCGGGAAGTCCCGGAACACCATGCAATCCGGCCAGCGAGGACGTGGATATAATCGAACCGCCGCCATTTTTGCGCATGGGCTTGACCGAATGTTTAATCCCGAAAAAGACCGAAGGCGCGAGCACCGCCAGCGTGCGATCCCAATCCTCGGATTTGACGTCTTCGATACTGCCCAAGGCTCCGAGCACACCGGCATTGTTGTAGGTAATGTCGAGATGCCCATATTCGCGCACAGCGCGATCGATTAGCGCCGCGATGTCAGCTTCCCTGGTGACGTCGGTGCGTTGAAAAACCGCCTGACCGCCGGCGGCGGCGATTTCCGAGACCACTAGCTCGCCGCCTTGCGCGTTGAGGTCGGCAACCACCACCGCGGCCCCCTCCTGGGCGAAGCGGATCGCAGTGCCGCGGCCCATCCCGCTGGCGGCGCCGGTGATTACAGCCACTTTGTTATCGAGCCGTCCCATTGATGCGTCCTCCAGCTATCGCGATAGCGGCCTTATAGCGTGATCGCGAGGCAGCTGCCAGCGGTATTTTGCAGCATTAAGAGGACTGTGCGCGAAACGAATTCAAGCATCAACACAACCGCATCCGGGTGGGTCGTTACGGATAATATCGAGTCATATATTCGCGGTACTGATTTCTGAGTATCTGTTCGTTCAGTCCGAACTGCTCGGCCGTATAGCTATGGACGCCGCCTTTGCCTTCCGAGTGAGTATCCAGCCAGTTCTTCATCTTCTGTTCGACTTCTGACCGCAGCGTCAGACCGGCCCATTGATAAATTCCACGCACGACTCCGAGTGGATCGGTGTTCAAAGCCTCAAACTGGACGTCGTAGAAGCTTTCCGGTTGACGATCATGTGCGCGCATAGTGCGTTCCAGGCCAATACTCCAAAGTTCGAGATTCATTCGGCCCAGCTCGCGTGGATAAGTCTGATCGCCCAGATAAAAGGTGCGGAACGTGTCGACCAGGCTGCACGTTGACGGCACCGCGACCAGCGGATTTCGATGCGTATGCACGATGCGGGCATCGGGGAATATCTTCAGCAGCGACTCGATTC
This sequence comes from uncultured Pseudomonadota bacterium, assembly GCA_963824565.1. Taxonomy (GTDB): domain Bacteria; phylum Desulfobacterota; class Binatia; order Binatales; family Binataceae; genus JAJPJA01. The sequence continues at coordinate 229,196 of CAWGQB010000001.1, forward strand.
CCAGCACATGACCGGGATTTTTGAGCAGCCAGCGCTTATCCTGATCGTTGAAGGCCGACCAATCTCGAGCAGGTCGGCATAACGGCGATATGAAGGCGTTTCGTCCTGCGCAAGGTACCATTGATGATAACGGGGAACGTGCAAGGTCGAGCCGAACTGGATAGTCACGAAGCTCTGCACCATCGCGTTGAGGCATTCGTCAGCCTCATCGGCGACCATGTCATGAATCGTTTTTATCAGAGGCGCGATTTCCACCACCGCGGCCATCGCGGCGGCGGACTTGCGAAAAAGGGGATTGCTGGTCCAGGTTTCGCGCGGCGGCCGCACCATCGGGGTCTGGGCGAGCCACAACTCCAAGCCCTGAAACTGGGGTCCATCGAAAGAGCCTTGTGCAGCGCGGTGGTGCCGGTGCGCGGGATTCCGGTGATGATCAGCGGCGCGCGGATCGCCGTGCGCAAACAATCCGGATGCTCGCGCCATCCTTGCCGCGCGTAAAGGCGGCCAATCAGGACGCCGGCGATTGAGCCAAACACGCGCTCGCGGTAAACGCCGGTCAACTTCAGGTCGGTATCCAGTGCGCGCAGCAAAACCCGCAGCCCGGGCAGATATTCGTCGTCGCCAAAATCGTTGAGGCCCGTTTCCCTGACTGCCGCTTCATGCAGCGCCGCCTCAGCCTGTGCGAATTTTTCCGGTATAGCCATGGTGATTGATTGCCTCGGCTCATGCGGCACGGTCAAGCTCCGCGCCGCCTTGCACGTCACGGATTTGACGACTATAAGTAACCTTTAGTTGAAAACCCGACATGCGCGGTAATGATGAGCAGTCGCGACCAAGAGGAAGGAAACTCCTGATGCATTCACGAAAACCGCTTCTGCCCCTGGCGAAACTGATTGTACTCATGGCCTTGGCCGCCTGCGCGGCGGCATGCGGCGGTTCGGGAAATTCCACGCTGATAATCGTTCGAACGGCGACGCCCCGGACGCCGTACAGCTGGGCCACTGCAACACCGACGCCTACAGCCACGCCGACGCCGACTCGCGACTGCAACCCCGAGTGCCGACGCCGACACCGCCCCCGGCTGGCTTTTCGCTGACTCCCGGCCAGATGGTGGCCTTGGGACGTGCAGCGTACGGGATGGCGAAACTGGCAATCCGGAAAGGTCCTGATTGCCGGTGGAATGGACATCTTTGGCAACGTGCTCGCCACCGCGGAGATATTCGATCCCGCAACGGGCAACTTCACGCTCACAACCGCGCCGATGCCCGCGCCCCGATACCAATTCACGGTCGACACCTGTTAAATGATGGACGAGCGCTGATCACCGGCGGCCGGGATGACAAAAAGCGACTTATCTCGACTCCGCCTTGCTGTACGATCCGGTATCCGATTCGTTTAGTCACGCCTGCCTCGCATCTGAGTGTGCCGCGCGCGGAGCATCCGCCACCTTACTAAAAGACGGGCGGTATTGATCGCGGAGGTTTCACCACGCCGACCACCGGCCATGCGCTGCCGGTGGCCTCGGCGGAAGTATTCGATCCAACCAGCAACACTTTCAAGCCGGTGGGTTCGATGACCGACGCGCGCGGCGAGCATACCGCGACGCTGCTCGGAGACGGTCAAGTGTCGTGGCCGGTGGTATCAATGTCGAGCTGGGCTTCCTCGCGAGTGCGGAACTTTTCGAGTCCCACGTCGCGCACCTTTACCGTTACGGGTTCGATGGCGACCACGCGTCGGGTGCGGCAGCGGTACGGCTCGGCGACGGCCGCGTTCTGGTCGACCGGTGGCGGAACCATGAATGCAGTCCTCACGAACGCGGAGGTTTATAACCCCACCACGGGTAAGTTTCACCCCGACGGCGAACCACATGCCCGAACCGCATTTCCTCCACGCAATCGCAATGATGCCCGGCGGCAGCGTACTGATGGCGGGTGGTTTCGCCGGAAGCGGAATATTCATCTTCCTGAATGCCCAGACCGCGGCCACATCAATTCGACCCCTCGACCAACAGCTTTACCCCCACCGCTCCCTTAATATCAGCCGGGCGGACATCGACGCGACCTTATTGAACGACGGCAACATCTTCATTCCGGGCGGCACGAATTTCCAGGGTCAATCGCTCGCCAACGCTGAACTCTACCCGGCCGGGACACCGCAATCCCGGCGGAAGATTTTCGCGGCTTCGGCCATCGCAATCAGCGGCGGGATGCATTCCGAACGCGTCGATCAGAGGGCGATGACCCTTGACCGACGGTAAAATCCTCGATCACGGGCGGAATCAACGGGGTGGGTAATTTGTCTAACACCGCCGAGCTCTATGACCCAGGCACTGGGCATCTGACTCTGCACCAACACTCCGATGACCATTGGACGCGCCGGTCAGACAATGACAATCCTCAACAACGGCAAGGTGCTGATGGCGGGTGGGGACACGGACACCGCCGAGCTCTACGATCCCGTACTGGGACATTTACTGCGACTGCTGGAAAAATGAGCGTGATCCGGCTTCATCACACAGCCACCCTTCTAAATGACGGCACGGTCCTGATCGCCGGAGGCGTCTCATCGCAAACCAGTCCCGCACTTAAAAGTGCCGAGCTCTACGATCCGGCGTCGGACAGTTTCACGCCTATCGCGGCACCAATGCAGTCGGCGCGTGTTTTCCAGGTCGCGGCCTTGTTGCCCAATGGCACGGTGCTGATAGCCGGCGGTTCCGATGAAGACGATAGCGGGGCCGGCGCGACTGATAGCGGCGAAATTTACGATCCAGTCGCCAAGACTTTTACTGCACCACCAATACTATGAGCGCCCAAAGGTATGCTGCCACCGCTACCAGTGCTTAATGACGGCTCGATCCTGATCGTCGACGGCGCCGCTGTAACAGCGACCACCGCGAGCGCCGATCTCTTCAACCCCGCCACCGGCCGCGTTCTCTCCGACCACCGGCACACCCACCGCGGCGCGCTTCTTCCATTCGGCGGCCCTGCTGTCCGACGGAACAGTGTTGATTGCCGGCGGCACCAACGACACCAGCGGGCTCATGACCAGCAGCGAGATCTATAATCCGGCAACCGAAACGTTCAAGCCCGGTCCGTCGATGGTCTATGCTCGCGCTGAGTTCACGGCCACCGCGCTCAACAATGGTAACGTGCTGATCGCGGGAGGTTTCGGCACCAGCAGGTATGCGCTTCCCAGTACCGAGCTTTTTGTCCCCTGAACCGGGGCGACCTGCTTGTGCGGGTTGTTCCAGGATGGCGGAGCTGCGCGCAGTCTGACGCCTGTCTCAATGGCTCGATCTTAAGTTAGCCTCGTTCTGGCACCCTCAGCTTGTCCAAGGGAGGGTTGGAGAGGTCCGAACGTATCGCCTCATGCGTGATTTTGACGACACCGGTAAACGTTTTTTACTTCGAAGTTGGCCGCTATTTATATGCGCAACGTGGCACCTCTCACTCGCCCTCCCCTCTGACAAGGGCCGGGAATAGAGCGATTTTGCGCTTAACGTTTATGCGCCTGACCAATGTGAGCGGATCCGACGCCAATGTTTACGGTCACCAGCGGCGGCGCAGTTGTGCTCCTTTGCGGCGCAGGCGCAGGCTCGCGTCGCGCTGTTGCGGCGACATCGTGGGCGTGTCGGCCGGCAGATGCTTGCGGATATCGGCGAAGGGAACTTTCTTCGCCGTCGGCAGCGGGCGTTGAGTCGGAACGCAGCCAGCGCCCCATGAATTGGCCGCGATTGAAACCCGCGGTGTCGAGCCAGTTCGGAACACCCGGATCACGCATCGCGACAACGGCGCGAAAGCGGCCGTCTGAATCGACGCGGGCCTGATGGCCGTTGATGCTGGACTGGCAATTGGTCCAATCCACCCCTAAAAACTGCTCGTCGCAAATGTGGATGTTCCAGTAGAAGCATTTGCGCGGCACGTCGGTCTCGACAATCAAAGCCTCGTCGGGAGTAAGGTCGTAAATCCCATGATAGTAATATTGTTCTTCCAGGCCACCGATATCATCACCCACCCGCATCTGCTCAAGGCGGTTGATCACGTTTTGCGCGCGCAAATCCCGGGTGTACTTGAGCCAAAACTGGCCCCAAACGTCGACGTATCGCACCAACTGCTTGAGCCTGGCGCTCAATTGTTCCTTTGCGACCCGCGGCTTTCTGGCCGGTACATCGAGGCGCTCGATCGCCAGCCGGGCGTCGACTTCATTGACCCAGTCATACGAGACCTGCCGGACGCATAGGTCCATCGCGCGCGGATCCAGTTGATGCCAGTTGCCCTCGTATCCGAGGGGACGCTCCTTGCTGAGAATCAATTCGAAGGAGCCGTCGGCTTCAATCTTGATGGTGTCGAGATCGACGCCGCTTAAGCGCGGCCCGGGCTGATCGAACATCCCGAGCATGCCGCCGGCGACCTGGATGTCGCAGTAATAGACGCTGCCGCGCGTGCCCGATATGCGATAAACGCCGTCAGCGCGAATCGGGGAGTACCAGTAGATGGTGTCGGGGTTGGGACCGGCGTTGGGAAAACCCGAATTGATGAACGTCACCCAGTCGGGATAATCGGGGTCCGCATGAAAGATCATCAGGTAGCCCTGCGCCAGGCTGATCAGGAGGTAGCGGTAATTCTCCTGGCGCATCAGCGGATCGTCGGGATTCCACAGCATCGCGACTGACTCGCGTCCGCTGTTGCGCAACAGATCCAGGAATTCGTCCCACTCGACCAGCCCGGTTTGCACGCTTGGATTTCTTTTGCCGCCGTTGCTCATCAGTGACCTTCCGCGGGTCAAGCCCTAGACCATCAGTATGCCGCCGTTGGGATGGAACAGGGAGCCGGTGTAGTATGATGATTCCTCCGAAGCCAGGAACAATGCGGTGTTGGCGATGTCGCTGGGCTCGCCCACTCGACCGAGCGGAACGCGGCTGCTCCATTCCTCGAGGCCGCCGGGTTCGGTGCGCAAAAAGCCCTCCAGCAACGGCGTGCGGATTAGTCCCGGAGCAAGCGCGTTGACCCGGATCTTGTACGTTGCCAGCTCCACGGCCAGAACCTTGGTGAGCATCCAGACTCCGGCCTTGCTGATCGAGTAGTCGCCGCCGCCCGCGAGCGCCAATATCGCCGCCCCCGACGACACGTTGATAATCGAGCCGCCCTTGCCGGCCTTGACCATCGCGCGCGCCGCATGGCGGTCGGTAAGAAAAACCCCCTCGAGGTTGACCCCCATCACTTTGCGAAAATCGGCCAGGGGCTTATCAATCAGCTTAAGCCGCCGATCTTCGGCTTCGCCATAATGCTCATGCGATATTCCCGCGGCAGCGAATACGATATCGACTCCGCCCAACTCGCGCACCGCTGCTTCGACCATCTTCTCGACCGACGCTTCGTCGCTGACATCCACCTGATGAGCCACCGCCTTGTGGCCGGTCCGGCTCACCTCGTGCGCGACTTCTTCGGAGGGTTTGAGGTAGCGATCGGCGATCAGTACGTTGGCGCCCTCCTGCGCAAACCGCAATGCCGTGGCGCGGCCCATTCCACCGGCGCCACCGGTGATCAGTGCATTCTTGTTTTCCAATCGAAGGCTCATCGGTTGTCCTCCCGGGCGGATTAGCCTCTGTTACCATTTAGGACTCCAACCAACAACCGTCCGATGGATTGGAAACGCAACCGATTGTGCGCGGCCGGTGCTTTCATGCTAGAAGTCGCGCGAGTTGGCGCCGAGTACCGGGGGCGCCCCGGGGAAGAACAATGGATTTTGAATTCACCCCCGAACAGGAAGCCTTCAGACAGGAGTTGCGCGCATGGCTTGAGGTCAACGTGCCGCCGGGTTTGCGCGCCGACCCTTCGGGCAGCGTAACCGCTCCCAATCGCGAAGTATTCGACCAGCGCCGCGAGTTTCAAAAAAAGCTGCACGAGAATCGGTGGATTGGAATCTGGTGGCCGCGCGAGTACGGCGGCCGCGGCGCCGGACTTATCGAACAGTATATCTACGACCGTGAGTACGAGCGCGCCCGCGCGCCGTTCCCGCACAACTACGCCGCGATCAATCAGTGGGGACCGACGCTGATGAACTGGGGGACCGCCGCGCAGAAGCAGCGATTTTTGCGGCGCATGCTCACCGGCGAGGATAGCTGGTGTCAGGGCTACTCGGAGCCCAATGCAGGTTCGGATTTGGCCTCGCTCCAGACCCGCGCGGAAGATCGCGGTGATTACTTTTTGTTAAACGGGCAGAAGATCTGGACCTCGGGCGCGCAATTTTCGGACTGGATGTACATGCTGGCTCGCACCGATCCGAAGGCGCCCAAGCATCGTGGCATCAGCTGCATGTATCTGGACCTGCACAGCCCGGGCGTTACGGTGCGGCCGCTGGTGTTCATCAACGGGGAACATCATTTCAACGAAGTCTTTTTCGACAATGTGCAGGTGCCGAAGGAAAACCTGGTCGGGCCCTTTCACGAGGGATGGAAGGTGGCGATGACCACGCTCACTTACGAGCGCACCGCGGCGGCGGGCAGGGCGCACGAACTGCAACTCAAGCGTCTGGCGGAGTTGACCCGGACAATCGAAATCGACGGGCATCCGGCGGCGCGCAACCATTACGTACGCCAGCAGGTGGCCCGCTTCAATATCGAATACGAGGCGTTCAAGTACACCGGACTGCGCGCCCTCACGCGGATGCTCAAAGGCTTGCCACCCGGGCCGGAACGATCAGTGATGAAGATCGTGGGCGCCGAACTTAATCTTAGGATCAACCGGTTCGTAACGGAGTTGCTGGGCCATTACGCGTTGGTTGACGGAGCCACCGCCGCCGTCCCCGACGGAGCCGAGGTGCTCAACCGCATCCTGATGTCACGCGCGCACTGCGTTTCCGGCGGCACGGTCGAGATTCAACGCAACATCATCGGGGAGCGCACCCTGGGGCTGCCAAAGTAAGCGGGGTTGTCATAATGACCAATCGCGACCGGCAGGGATGGTTCATCGTCGGCGGGTTTTTCCTGGCCGAGTTCTTCATCCTGGGGTCAGGCTACGACACTGCCGGCGTCTTCTTCACGCCATTGTTGAAACACTTCGGCTGGAGCCGCACCCAGTTATCGATGCTGACCTCCGCAATCAGTCTCGCGGCCGCTTGCATGGGACCTGGGACCGGATGGCTGCTGGACCGGATCGATTCCAAGTGGGTGGTGACGATTGGCGCAGCGGTGTGCGGCGTGGCCTTCCTGATGGCCAGCACCGCGCACAGCTTTGCGTGGATGGTATCGGCGTATGCTTTACTCGGCGTCGGCGCCGCGGCCTGCGTCATGACGCCGTGCTACTACGTTATCAGCAACTGGTTCGATGAGCGGCGCGGCTTGGCGATGACGTTGGCGATCACCGGTATCGAGATCGGCGGCACGGTGATGGCGCTGATCTCCACCTACATGATCACGAATGCCGGGTGGCGAACCGCGTATGTGGTGTTGGCGGCTCCGGTCATCCTGGTGGTGGTACCGCTGATGGTCCTGCTGGTGCGCAGCCGGCCCGAAACGGCTCAGGTCGCGACGGCGGGCACTCATGGGATGCACGGCGCGCACGCGGCGCCCGGCGGAGATCAGAGTCAATCGGGACTGGAGGTCGGCATTGCGCTGCGCGAGCGCTCATTCTGGTTGATCGCGGTTTCCTACCTCGCTTATGCGTTTGGCGCGACCGCGCTGATTGTGCATCTGGTGCCCTACCTGATCGGGATCGGCATGACGGCGGAGCGCGCCGCGATGGTCTTGAGCGTCATGCTGGCCTTGAACATAGTCGGCAAACCGGCGCTGGGAGCGCTAGCCGATCGTTTCGGAATCCGCTTGATTTACGGGCTCAACCTCTTCGCCGTTGGATTAGGATTCTTTTTCCTGTTGTATGCGCGCCATCCTTCGATGTTGATGCTGTTCATACTGGTGTACGGCCTTTCGTGCGGCGCGCCCATCGCTCTGATGCCGACGATACTCGCGGACTCGGTTGGACTGCGCCGCTATGGGTCGCTCTCGGGACTGCTGGTCACGCTCGGAGTTCTCGGCAGCGCGGCGGGGCCAATCGTGGCAGGGGCGGTGTTCGATCGCATCGGCAGTTACATGGGGATTTTTGAATTTTTCACCATCGTACTGCTGATAGCCGCCTTCCTCCCGATTGGCTGCGTGTCATTCCGCAACCGCGAAGCCGCTATCGCCGCCGTCGCGCAGATTGCTTCCTGACCGGAAATACGGAGGTCGTTCCCATGGCTGACTTGCAGCACAAGTTCGTCACCACCAACGGCATCAGGATGCATTACGCCGAGCAGGGCAGCGGCCCGCTCGTAGTGCTGTGCCACGGATTTCCAGAATCGTGGTATTCGTGGCGCCATCAGATTACCGCTCTCGCCGCGGCGGGCTTCCGCGTGGTCGCGCCGGACCAGCGGGGATACGGGCAGACCGATCAGCCCGAACCTGTCGACGCTTATAATATCCTGAACCTGGTCGGCGACATCGTTGGCCTGGTCAACAGCCTCGGCGTCGATTCCGCGGTAATCGCGGGGCACGATTGGGGCGCACCGGTAGCCTGGCATACCGCGCTTTTGCGCCCCGATATTTTCCGCGCGATCGCGCTGTTGAGCGTGCCCTACATACCGCGCGGCACGATGCGCCCGACCGACGCAATGAAGGCGCTGGCCAGCGACCAGCATTTCTATCAGCTCTATTTCCAGGAGCCCGGCCGGGTCGAAGCGGAACTCGAGTCCGATCCGCGCCGCGCGATGGCGATGTTCCTCTACTCGGCGTCGGGCGACGCCCCGCCGGCGGAGCAATGGAAATTTATGTTTCCCAAATCGATGAAGTTTCTCGACACCGGCGTTGTTCCGAAGAAATTGCCATCGTGGCTAACCGAGGCCGACCTCGATTTTTTTGCCGGCGAGTTCAAACGCGCCGGGTTTCGCGGCGGCGTCAACTGGTATCGCAATACCGATCGCAACTGGGATCTGACTCCGTTCCTCGACGGCGCAAAACTGCGCCAGCCCGCCGTGTTCGCGGCCGGCTCGGAAGACTGCGTCGGCAAAATGTACCCCGGCCTATTCCAAATGGCAGCCACCTTCACGCCCAATCTGAAGCGGCAATTAATCCTCCCGGGCGCCGGCCATTGGACCCAACAAGAGCGTCCCGCGGAAGTGAATCAATTGCTGATCGAGTTTCTAAAGAGTCTGTGATTGGGCGCCTCTTTTCCGGCTTCCAGTCCGCGCCCCCACGCTCGATTCACCTCAGAACCGGAAGTGATCCTATCCGAGTATGAGCTGCTCTCAGCAGCTAACTTTATGCTATTGTGAGGGCGAAGTAGGAGCCCATGATGGATCGATGGAATCACTGGTGTTTCAGGCACTGAAGAGCTCCTGCCCCGGATGGCAAAGCCAATACCAAACCATCAGTCCTAGATGGTTTCGAGTATATAGGAAAAATTAACGGTGAGCGGCGTTGGCGGAGCGATGGGGGCAAGCGCATTTACACCTGGGATTCCCTGCACGGCGAGATCGAAGTTTTCAACGGCCGCGGAAAACACTTGGGGGCAATGGATCCACAAACAGGTAAGATGAAAAACCCGGCGGTTCCAGGGAGAACGATCGATGTCCAGCAACGGAGAACAAAAGCTTACGTTCATCGAATTATACCTCAACGGACAGGCTTCTCCTCAGGAAATCGATGACTACGTTGACCAGTGGCACACCAACCCCGGCATGCAGGAAATTTACGAATTTTTAGGCATGTCGGAAGAGGAATACTCTCTTTGGCTCCGCGATCCGGACGCACTCCCTTACATCGCCCGCGCCCGCAAAGAGGGGAGACCGCTCGACCAGGTTATTGCGTCAGCGCTGAAAGAAAAGCCGGTTGCGGCGGACTCTAATGCTGAAAAAACACAACGCCTCAGGCAGTGGCTCGAACAACACTAAAACCCATTAACGAGCGCGATTACACCTGCCGCCTTGGTCGGCAGGAGCAATCGCGCTTTGTCGTTTTTCGACAGGCGTCGTGAGCTTCGAGCCCACCGCGCACGATGAAAACGCGGAGCATTTCCTGAGCAGCCTCGCTTTTGTGAGATAGAGACTTCGTGTTGTTACGCTTAGCCCGGAAAAAAGGTCTCGCGTACGTGGTTGGTGTCGTTGTACTCGCGCGCTTGGGCGATGCGGTCGCCCTCGAAGCGAATGAAGAAGTGGTAGCGATTCGCGTAGCGTTTCCCGTTTCCGGCAATGGTGTCGGCTTCGGCCTGAATCGCGACGAGCGGTCCTTCCGAGACCACCGTGTGGACCTTCATGTTGAGGCCGTTGGGAAACCATTTCTTCATTATCTTGGGAAACCAGGTCAGAAATTCATCGTGCTTTTGAGGTTTTACTCCCGGCCCACTCATCATGAATTCGAATTCGAAATCATCCGCGATGATATCGGCAAGCACCGCCGAATCGGGATGGTTCATCTGCATTACAAAGGCGACTGCGCGTTCCCTTTGATCGCCAGCATCCATTGATCTTCCTCCATTATTGCATCGGGTCGGTGCGGTGGCGGACCCGCGGGCACATCCGCGACCGCACGGGGTATCATACGTGGAGAGTTGAACGGAAGTCCAAATGGAATGCGCGGGGGATAGCGGTCTAATAGGTCGTTATGCTGGCCTGCGAAGCGCCTTGAGCGCGATTCGTTCCATCAGCGAGCTCCAGAAGCCCAACGCGCCCGGCCGGCGTTCCAGCACCCGCCTGAAGCAGCGCGCGCAGGTTGCAGTCTTGTCGTTGACGCTGTGTCCGGCGGCAATCGCAACGTCAAGCTCGTCGACGCGGCACCATCTCCCCAGTTTGATCTCGTACAAAATCTGGTCGCCCGGTCTGATGATCACCACTGCGCGGAGCTTGCGAGGGTCCAGGTGCCGGCGGACGTCGGCAAGCCCAGGATGTCCCAGGTTATGCCACTCAATCTGGCTGGTACTCGCGCCGGGGTGGCGCGGATTTGCGCATACCTGGCAGCCCTGCACGTTGTCTCCCTGGGAACAAAAACTCGGTATGACAGGATCACTAAAACTAACAAAGATTGCGGGTGAATGCAAAAATCATGGCGCGCTCATGCGCGCATCCGGGGTGCCGGGTCGAGAATTTAACCGCTCTATAACGAAACGCTGAACTCGAATTCCTTTGACTGATTATGGGAAGCACATGGAACCGATTAAGATCGCGTCCGCATGAGTTGGGCCTTTACAAATGCCGCGCGGCTGCTCGAGATCATCGGCGTCAATCTGGTCCTGAGCGCCGACAATGCGATCGCCGTGGGGATGGCGATACGGCGGTTGCGCAAAGATGAACGCGAGATCGCGTCGATTGCCGGAATCAGCGCGGGTTTGATCGTGCAGACCGCCGTGACCTTGACGGTGGCGTCGCTGCTTGAGCTTCCGGGGATTTCGTTAGCGGGCGGAATCCTGCTCGGCTTCGTCGCCGTGCGTTTGCTGCAGGACAATGGGAATCGCCCGGAGGTCACCACCGATTATCATTCCAGGGGTTTGCATCATTCCATAGTTATCGTGGCTGGCGCTTATCTGGTAATGAGCCTGGATAACATCCTGGGTGTCGCGGCGGTCGGGCGCGGACATCCCGTCCTCCTGATTCTCGGAATCATGCTCAGCGGCGCGATCCTGGTCCCGGCCAGCCTGGCCATCGCAAACTTGATGAAAAGGTATCCGGTGATGTTGAAGCTCGGCGCTGGAATTTTGGGCTGGACCGCTGGTTCGATGATTGCTGTGATGTTTCCACCGCTGGGCGAAAAATCTAACGGGCACATCGCTCCAATCATCATACCCGCTATGATGACGGTTGCTGTGGTGACCTCGCCTTGGTGGTGGCCGCGAAATCGCCGGCCGCAGGCCGGCTAACCGGGGGCAACCAACGCGCGGCTACAGCATATGCACCGGGTCGACATCGACGGCTAGCTGGATTCGCGCCCGCTCGGCAGTTCCCACCAGTTCACTGCGCACCGCAATCAGCGGCTCGCGCATCTGCGACCACGCCGGCGCCTTGACCATCAATTGCCATCGGTAGCGCTGCGCGATACGTTCGATTGGCGCCGGTGCCGGCCCCAGCACCCGCAGCGCGCCCGCGCGGTCGGCGCGTTCGATAACCGACGCCGCCGCCGTCGCGAGCCGTTCGACCGCGGCCTCGTCTGCCCCTTCCATCCGCAGCATCGCCAGCCGCGTGAACGGCGGATATCCAAGCTCGCGGCGCAAATCCAATTCGCGCCGCATGAAGCGCGCGTAATCCTGATGCTCCGCCGCGCGGACACTGTAATGGTGGGGCGCGTAGGTTTGGATCAGCACCCGGCCGGACTCAACCCCGCGCCCCGCCCTGCCTGCCGCCTGGGTCAGCAACTGGAAGGTCCGTTCGGCCGAACGGAAGTCGGGCAGGTTCAGGCTCATGTCGGCCATCACCACTCCCACCAGCCTTACCCGGGGAAAATCGAAACCCTTGGTAATCATTTGCGTGCCAACCAGGATATCGATCTCGCCGTTGCCCAAGGCCGCTAAAATCCGGCTGCGCGCGCCCTTGCGCCGACTGGTATCGCTATCCATCCGGTCGATTCGCGCCTCAGGGAGCATTTTGGCCAGCGCCGCCTGCAGGCGTTCGGTGCCAAAGCCCTGTCCTTGCAGACCGAACCCATGGCAGGCCGGACAGACGTCGGGCGCGCTGCGATAGTTGCCGCAATAATGGCAGCGCAGCGAGCGGTCGCGCATATGGAAGGTCATGCTTACGCTGCAATCGGGGCACGACAGCACGTTGCCGCACAGTTGGCAGTTGAGAAAGCTGTGATACCCGCGCCGGTTGATGAAGACCAGGCTCTGACCGCCGGTCGCCAGGGTCGTCCGCAGCGCATCGACCAGCGGCGCGGAGAGCGGCACGGCGGTGGACGCGCCTTCCTCCTCGCTGGGCAGCCGTGGCTCGCGGCGCAGATCCACGATCTCGACTTGGGCCAGCGGCCGGTCATGGATGCGCCTTTTGAGCTGCAGCAAGCGGTAACGTCCCGCGCGGGCGTTGGCAAAGGATTCGGCCGACGGCGTAGCCGACCCCAGCACCACCGGGCAGGAGCTGTAACGCGCCAGCGCCACCGCCAGATCGCGCGCGTGATAGCGAATCGATTCCTCCTGTTTGTAGGCCGAATCGTGCTCCTCGTCGACCACGATCAGGCCGAGGTCATGGATCGGAGCGAACAGCGCCGAGCGTGGGCCCAGCAAGATGCGCGCCTGGCCGCTCAGTGAGGCATTCCACGCCGCCCATCGCTCGGAGATGTTCTGGGCACTATGCGCGACCGCCACCATCGGACCGAAGCGGCTGCGAAAGGATTGCACTAGATGGTCGGTTAGCGCGATTTCGGGGACCATCACCAGCGCCTGACGCCCCTGGGCCAGACATTTGGCAGCAACCTGCATGTAAACCTCGGTCTTGCCGCTGGCGGTCACCCCCCACAGCAGGAAGGTTTCAAAGCGCCGCTCTTCGACCGCCTGCGCAACCGCTCCGAAGGCCGCCTGCTGCTCGGCATTAAGCGTCAGCGGACGCTCCAGCGTCGTATCCGTGCCGGAGGGGCCTTCGGTCACCAAACCATGTTTCGCCAGTGTTCGGACCGTCATTTTGGCACCGGGCACCGCACGCTCCAGGTCGGCCAGCGGCATTTGCGTCTCTGGCGCCTGCTCGAGCAGCATCAGGATTTCGCGCTGACGCTTTCCCCGCGGACTTTCCTCCGGGCCGCCGCGACCCAGCCGGACGGTAATCTCGGTGGCGTCCCGATGACGCCCGCGGACCGCCTCCCGCTGCTTGATCAGGCCTTCGCCCATGAAACGCCGGAGCGCCGCAGCCGCGCCGTCGCCGCATAGCCGCGACAGTTGCGGCGACGTCATCGGGCGGCGCCTAAGGGCGTCGATCAACACCCGTTCGATTGGGCTGAAAGCTGCTTCCTCAAAAGCATTCGGGGCCGCGGCCAGGAAGAACTCCTGACTGCTCTGGACGCGCAACGCACCCGGCATCACCGCGCGGTACACCTCGGGCAGCGAGGTGAGGTAGTACGACGCCATGAATTCGAGCAGCTTCAGATGCGCGTCATCAAGCAAAGGCCGGGTCTCAAGGATTTCGAGCAGCGGCTTGAGCCCGGCAGGCTCCGGCGCCGATAGCCGGTCGCGAATCCGCACCACCATCGCGGTCAACTTACGCGAGCGCAGCGGCACCAGAACGCGATGGCCCGGAAGCACCTGGTCCGCCATCGCCACGGGAATTTCGTAGGTGAGCTGGGCGACTCCTTTCGGCGTGCCGAGGACGATTACCTCGGCCAGCATCGGAGCGGCCACTTGCTGTGGGTTGCCGCGGGCGGACATGGCAGATGATAATACGAAAGCGCGGTCCGAAAGACATCGGGGTCGTCAAGTCCACGACTTCGTTTGGACTTGGGCGCTTCCACCCGTGCGTGCAGTCTGATTGAATCTCACTACCCCGCACCGACTGTCAGGAGCGAGGTTTAAAGAATTTATGATGCGCTTTCTTACCGCCGGCGAGTCGCATGGACCCCAACTTGTAGCCGTAGTGGAGGGGATGCCAGCCGGCTTCGATATCGACCCGGCGAAAATCAATCACGAACTGGCGCGCCGCCAAAAGGGCTACGGCCGCGGTGGCCGGATGGCGATCGAGCGCGACGAGGTGCGGATCGTCTCCGGAGTGCGTTTTGGCCAGAGCCTGGGCAGTCCGATTACGATGGTGGTCGAGAATCTCGACTACAAGAACTGGCTCAAGCGGATGTCGATTGACCCGCGCGACCGCGACCAAGGGCGTCCGGTCACCAGGCCGCGTCCGGGCCACGCCGATCTGGCCGGCGTGCTTAAATACAATCTGGACGACATCCGCAACGTTCTGGAGCGGGCCTCGGCGCGTGAAACCACGGCGCGGGTAGCGGTCGGTGGTCTGGCGCGCCAGGTGCTCGAAGCTTTTGGTGTAGACCTGCTGGGCTACGTGGTCAGTATCGGGCAGATCAAAGCCAAGGCACCGGATCATATGGCGACGGCCGAACTCAGAGCGGTGACCGAAGCGTCGCAAGTCCGCGTGGCCGATCCCGAAGCGGAGCGCGCGATTATTGCCGAGATCGATGCCTGCAAGAAAACCGGCGACACGCTGGGCGGTGTGGTCGAGGTAACCGTCACCGGCTTGCCAGTGGGCCTGGGCAGTCATGTCCATTGGGATCGCAAGCTTGACGGCCGCTTGGCTTACGCCTTGCTGAGTCTGCAGGCGGTCAAGGGCGTAGAATTCGGGATGGGCTTCGAAGCCGCCGCGGTGCGTGGCTCGCAACTGCACGACGAAATCGGTTACGACGCCGGCGCACGCCACTTCACCCGCCTTTCGAACAATTCCGGCGGCACCGAAGGGGGTATGAGCACCGGCGAGCCGCTGCGCGTGCGGGTCGCGTTCAAACCGTTGTCGACTCTGATGCAGCCCTTGCGCTCCGTGGACATGAAGACCAAGGCTGAGTCGTTGGGGACGATCGAACGCTCCGACGTGTGCGCAATTCCGGCCGCAGCCGTAATCGCCGAGGCGGCGGTGGCGTTCGAACTGGCCAACAGCTTTCTGGAAAAATTCGGCGGCGATTCGCTGACCGAAATCCGGCGCAACTACCTGGGCTACATGGAACAGGTGCGTGCCTTTTGAGTGTTCCTTCGAAAGTGATCCTGACCGGCTTCATGGCTACGGGTAAGAGCTCTGTCGGACGCTCGGTGGCGGCGCGCCTGGGCTATCGCTTCATCGATACCGATCACGAAATCGTGGCGCGCGCGGGCAAGCCGATCGCGCGGATCTTTGCCGAAGACGGCGAAGCGGCTTTCCGGCATCTCGAGCGCGAAGTCATCGCCGCTCTGACGCAGGCCCCGCAGCCGGCGGTGATCGCGACCGGGGGCGGCGCCTTGGTCGACGACGCCAACTTTGCGGCGCTCTCTGAGGCGGGCGTGATCGTGTGCCTGGTGGCACGGCCCGAGGTGATCGCGCGGCGGGTATCGGTCTCCAACATCGCACGGCCCAAGCTGGCCGAGGGCAATCTTCCCCTGGAGCATAAGATCGTCGAACTGATGGAGACGCGTCAAAGCGCCTATGCCCGCGCCGCAATCACGATCGATACCTCGGACCTGACCATCGACGTGGTGGCCGAGCGGGTGCTCCGCGCCCTGGAAAACCAAAGGTAGAGCTACCGCACGATGGTCTCCTTCCGCGTCGAACTTGGAGCAGCCTCGCATGCCGTTGAAATCGGCGACGCGCTGCTTGACCGGCTGGGCGAGTTAGCCGCGGCGGCGGGCTTGAGCGGACGTTGTGCCGTTATCACCGATACCAACGTGTCGCGGCTGTTCGCTGATCGCGCCTCGCAGGCGTTGCGATCCTCGGGCTTCGATCCCGTGCTGGTCGAGGTGGCGCCGGGCGAGACCAGTAAATCCACGGCGGCGCTCGAACACGTGTACGACTGCTTAATCGAAGCCGGGCTCGACCGCAGCGCGTCGATCTGCGCGCTGGGCGGCGGAGTGGTCGGCGATCTGGCCGGTTTCGCGGCGGCGACATTTTTGCGCGGTGTTCCGATTGTGCAGGTTCCCACCACGCTGCTCGCCCAGGTCGACTCGGCCTTGGGCGGCAAAACCGCAATCAATCATCGCCTGGGCAAGAACCTGATCGGCGCGATCTACCAGCCCCGCCTGATCGTGGCCGACGTCGGGCTGTTGCGAGGGTTGCCGGACCGCGAATTTCGCGAAGGCCTGGCCGAGGTGATCAAGTACGGCGCAATCATGGACGCGCCGTTCATCGCCGAGTTGCAACGCGACCTCGACGCGATAATCGAGCGTCATCCGGCGCTGCTCGAAGCGATCGTCAATCGCTGCCTGCGTCACAAGGCCTACGTGGTCGAACGGGACGAGCGCGAAGCCGAGATGCGCGCGATTCTCAACTTCGGTCACACGGTGGGGCACGCGCTGGAGAATTCCGCCGGCTACGGACGCTATCTGCACGGAGAAGCAATCGCGATTGGGATGACCGCCGCCGCCCGCCTGTCGTGCCATTATGCGGGATTGTCCAACGGCGAAGCCGAGCGCCTGCGCGGCCTAATCGCAGCGGCGGGCCTGCCCACCGAAATGCCTCCGGGATGGTGCAACGACGGCTTCAGGCAAGCGCTCGCGCGCGACAAAAAGCGCGCCGCCGACGGTATCCGCTTCGTCCTGCTCCCGGAACTGGGCCGCATCACGATGCGCACGCTGACGCTGGAAGAGTTAATCCACCGCCTGACCGAACTGTCGGGGTGAGGAAGGTTACTTTCGTTTGTCCGCCGTTGTTGCCGCGGCGTGGTTTGGCAGGCGTGCAGTAGTCTTTCCACGAAACCCACCACGTCCGCTTGAAGCTGCTTGTCCCCAGCCTGACCTTGGAATTGAGCCACCCGTATCGGACCGGCACCACGAGGATCTAGTGTAGCGTCTCGTAAATAACTTTATGGCTTACCTGGTGCCAGGGGAGCAGGATTTCAGCAAGAGCACGTTGAACCCTTTACCCGGCTTGTGTTTGGCATAACTAAGATCACTGTGATCGCCAGAACCTCCGTAAACTTATTTACGAGACACCACACTAGGAAGTTGCTTTCGAGTATCTTCCGAACCTCTCTAGCCTCCGGCTCGCGAAGCACGACCCGAAGGCGCGCGGCTACGTCCTCGACTCCTCGGCCATAATTCCGCACCACGTAGAAAAGATCGTAGGCATCTTTGCTAAAGCCGCGCGCCTCAAATGCAAGAGCTTTCAACGCGACGAATGCGCCGGGTCCACAAACCCAGACGTCTCGTGCAGCGCTCTCTGCGAGTATGGTTTTCCCGCTTAAGCGAACAAGCTGGCGATCGACAAAGGCAAGCCGTAGACCAGGAATAATGAAAGCGGCAAGATCTCGTTCAAGGTCACGCAGGCTTCCTGCGCGGTCAGTTGGCCGGCTCGGCGGAATCAGAAAATCGATGGTGATCTTGCCCCCACGCGGCGTTTGAACTTGGCACCGCTGTCTAGTCAGGTTGCCTTCGGATTGATGTCGGTAGAGAACCCAGCTTCACGGAGGCGTTCGCTCAGAGTGCGATACCGCTCATTATCGAGCAGCGCAAGGGCCAACCCCAGGTCCAGATCCAAAGTGCCCAAGTGCGGTTCGGCTCCCGGCGGAAGCTTACGCTGGTCGATAATCAAAGATGGTACTAGACCACCGACGAAGACAACCTCGTCCAGCAAGTCACCGAGTTTGGTGGCAACGTAAAGGCAGGTTGCACGCAGTTCGAGTTGCGCCCGCGAGTATCGTACAGTCACGAGCGGCGACTCTTTCCGCCGGTTACCATCCAAGGACGCGCTGACGCAACTCCGCCGCCGCTTCAGCAGACCTCTCTGGATGCTGTTTCAGGTCGACGTAAGCCTGCACGGGATGCACACACTTGATCTTCCCCTCGACATCTTTTGCACCAGAGTAGTCGCCGGCTGTTTTCGTTTCCCGAAAAACCCCCTCATCGTTGGGAATGACCAGCCAAACGTTGGCACCTTGTGAGTCCTCTCGGAACCCAATTTCGCGGAGGAAGGCTTCAGGCCTCTCCCGCACGTAGAATGTGACTAGACGGAAGGCTGCGAAGCGAGTGAAAAGCCAGGCGGCTCCTAATCCTGTAGCCGCGTGTTCGATATCTGCGGCTTTTAGGCTTCGGTTCAGAGACTTAAGTAGCTCCTCGCTGCGCGGGAACATGACCTTGAAGTACGTCGTGTCGAAACAACTTGTACTCATCCCGCCAGGCGTCCAGGAGAAGGCCTGGATTGGTCGCGCGCACAGCAACAAGCCGCCCATCGGATTTTTGGCGCAAACCGCTGATCAATCCCTCAGCTTCAAGCCTGCGCACGGTGACGGTGGCTAATCCCTCATCTTTAAGCCGGCGTACGATCCGACTTGTGAATCCCGCCTCCATGTCCACGGTGCTGGCGAGTTCACGAATTCCCGGACCTTCCTCGTCCAGCCCCGTTCTGCGACCTAATTCTTCGACGGAACGGGCGCTCAGCCAATTGGCAAGTAGGGCTTGCACGACTCGCGAACTCTTCGGCGCGAACACATCGGCAGGTCTGCCGGCGTGAACAAAAAGATTGGGTCGACCTTCGACATGCACCAACAGTCCTTTCGTCTGCAGGTGCGCATTACCAGAAAGATCGATCCAGCTCACGCCTTCTTTTTGGCACAACTGTGCTCCAACTTCGCCCATGTATGGCGCGGCGATAACTGGAACTAAGTCAGGATATCCGGACACGTACCTCTTGAGCTGCTCTATCGCCCCCGCAACCGGCGCGGCGGCCCCGGAAGCCTTTCTTTCGATCGCAAAGGAGAAAGCACCAGCTCGCAGCATAAACCCGCTGAACGGCCTGCTTAAATCCCGCCAAATCTTTGGCTCCTCCAGCCCAGCGGGTTTGGCTACTAGATTTGAAAAGCCCTCTAAAAGTGGCCTTGAAGCGGAAGTGCCATGTTAACTAAATAGGCTCTGTGACTGGCAAGTCAATATGACCCTTTTAGTCAACCAGCCAAATTGCCTCTACCGCTTCAATACGCTGAGGTGCCGCCGTCGGCGGCGATCGTTGCGCCGGTGATCATGCGTGATTTGTCCGAGGCCAGGAACAGCGCGATGTTGGCAATGTCCTCCGGGTCGCCCACTGAAAACGGGTAGGTCCGCAGCGCGGGAGCCATCGGCGAGTCGGGCGACTTGCGCGGATCGCCGAACATCCGAATCACACGTTCGGTTACCGTCAGTCCCGGACAGATCGCGTTGGCGCGGATGTTATCGCGGGCATAGCGGCCGGCCAGCACCTTGGTAAACGACAGAATCGCGCCCTTGGCGGCGCTATAGACATGGCCCTTGTACGACCCGCGCAGCGCCGCGCCCGACGACATGTTTACGATCGATCCGCCTCCGGCCTTGATGATCTCCGGAATCCCGTGCCGGCAGCATAGAAACGGACCCAGCAGGTCGAGCGACATCGTATGCTGCCACACCGACATGTCGACCTCGGTCACGGGTTCGTCTTGCGGAATCGAGCCGCCTGCGCAGTTGTAGAGCACGTTCAGCATGCCGTAGATGGCGACCGCTTTTGCGACCGCGCTCTTGACGCTGTCTTCACTGGTGACGTCGGTCTCGACGAAGGAGGCGTCGCCGCCCGCTTCGCGCACCCAAGCCTCGGCGGCGCGTCCCAACTCCGGTTTCAGCTCCGCGATCACGACCTTGGCGCCGGCCAACGCAAACAGGCGCGCGGCCGCCTTTGCGATTCCTGAACCCGCGCCGGTGATGAAGGCAACTTTTCCATCCAAATCGCCCATTGATAAGCTCTCCTTTGCCTACGGTTCCGACTATGTCCAGCTATCAGACAGTAGCGAGTTCCTTCAAGCAGCGCTCGATCGTGGTCAAGGCGAAATCGACTTCATCCTCGCCAATCGTGAGCGGCGGCGCGAGCCGCACCACCCGATCGCAGTTCAAAGTCCAGTTCACGATCACGCCCGATGCGATACTTTTCTCAACTAACCGGCGGGCGAGATCGAAAGAAGCCATTTCGATCCCGATCAGCAGGCCGATTCCGCGCACCGCGACCACGTTGCCGCCGACCAGCCGATTGAGCCGCTCCATGATGACTCCCCCGATGCGCGCGGCGCGCTCCGGCAAGCTGTCGCCGATCAGCGCTTCGAGCGCGGCGAGGCCCGCGGCACAAGAAAGCGGATGGCCGCCGAAAGTGGTGATGTGACCCAGCGGGGGATCGTGCGCGAGAACAGAGAGCAGCGAAGCGGACGCACAAAAGGCGCCCAGCGGTAGCCCGCCGCCCAGCGCCTTGGCGAGCACCACGATATCCGGGATGACGCCGAAGTGCTCCAAGGCGAAAAGCTTGCCGGTGCGGCCGAAGCCGGTCAGAACTTCATCGAAGATAAGCAGGGCGCCGACGCCATCGCATCGCGCACGCAGTGCCCGCATGAACGCGGCGCTGGGGATGCGCACGCCACCTTCGGCCTGTGCCGGTTCAATCACCACGGCCGCAACACTCGAATCGATCGCGTTCAGCGCCGCCGCGTCGCCGTAAGGAAGATGGCGCACCGGGCCCGGCAAGGGTTCGAACGGCGCGCGAAACGCGGGATTCCCGGCCAGCGCCAAAGCACCCATCGTGTCGCCGTGGTAAGCGCCCTCAAAGGCCACAAAACCGATCCGGCCGGTATGTTTGCGCGCGGTCTTGAGCGCGCCCTCGATCGCTTCGGCACCGCTGTTGGTAAAGTAGATTTGACCGAGCCCGGCGGGCAGCAACTGTGCAAGCCGGCGCGCCAGCGCCACCTGCGTGTCGAGGACATACTCGCCGTAGACCATCACGTGCAGATAGCGCTCGGCCTGGCGCTTGATCGCCGCAATCACGGCGGGATTGGCGTGGCCCAGGTTGGCGACGCCGATGCCCGAGATGAAATCGAGATAACGGCGGCCGTCGCGGGCATAAAGCCAGACTCCCTCGGCCCGTTCAATTTCGATGCGGATCGGATCGGGCGACGTCTGGGCCAGGTAGCGGAGAAAATCCGCGCGCAGATCATCCATCGTTGGCGACCATCAGTCTCAAAAAGCGGCCGCCCCCATGCGCCCACGATGGCGGCGGCGATTGCAGCATCCCGGGCAAACAAAAGTACGACATGCCAATGTCCTTTAGAAGCGCGCGCGTGGGCCCGAGCCGATTGGCGGGATCCGCGATCGCGAAACCTTCGAGGCGTCCCGCGGCCGGAGCCAAGCGCTGCGCCAATTCGTCTGGTCCGGCAGCACCGATACGCGCACAGTCCGGCATAGTGGTGAAGCTTCAAACTCGGCGTCGGTGTCGAGGATCACCGTCCAGCCCAGATCCGCTCCTTCCCACAGCGCTACAGGCGCCCCCCCGATTGCGCGCCATCGCGCATTCTCGCGCGCACCGCGGGCCGCCGTCAGTATCAGTTATCCGAGGCAGCGCCGGCGGCGGCATCGATCGCGCCAACGCGGCCATCTCGCACGCCAGCATCTCGGCAAAGATTTGCGCCTCGCGCGCGGAAGAGCCTTCGATAAAAATATGGTGGAGCGACAGACATCCGCGCTGATCGAACAGACGTCACGTCCCGGGCCAGCGCGGCGGCATTGGATTGCGCCTGAGTTCCGAAAATCGCCTCGCGCGCGAGCAACGCGCCGCTGAGCCGGCTGCCGAACTCAACCAGCTTTGGACCGGCGATCACAGCCGAACGCAGCCATCGTTTCGTCGTCGCCAAAAGCGGCCACACGATCGCATCGATCCGCCAGCGCCGCAGTCGATTCGCGGTCGAGCCGGCTCCAGACCAATACCTGCATCAGCGCCGCCACGTCCGCGTCGATCGCGGCCAGCGTGCGGCGAAACTCGGCAAAGAAGAACGGTTCGGCGCTCGCCGCCTTGACGATTACGCCCGCGCCGCCGATTAACGCCTGGACCAGCTCATGGAGCCCGGCACCCATCACGTTACCGGGCATGATCAGGCCGATAAGGCGGCGCACGCGGCGATAGCCGGCGCGCCAGCTCATACAAGGACTGCGATGTGAAGCTCGCCAGCAGCGCGTCGAGCGAGGCGCCGAGCAACGCTTCGTTCTGACCTGATAGCGCATTCGCATGGGCCAGCGCGGCGATACGACCGTCAAAGCGCGGCTCGCGCCACCTCGCGCATGCGTGGCCAAGCGCCTCCGCAATCCGACGCGGGTCGAGCGGATGCGGCCGCAACATCTTCGAAGCTCGGCGGCGGCCGACTCGATACTTTGTGCGGAGTGCTCGCTTGTTTTTGTGTCGCGGGATTCGTCACCGAGCGCGATCGGCGCAGTGTCGCGACGGCGCCCGGGCTGCGCGAACTGCTCGATTCCCAGGGCGCATCCCCTCGGGTCGCTCTTGAGCGCGCGGCCGAAAATCCGCACCGTGCCGTTGGCGGCCACACTGCCCAGATCCTCGGTTAGCAGGGCCGACACGGAACCCGCATTGGCGAGATCGAAAAAAGAAAGCAGTCCGGTCTGACCGGCGCTGGAGGGGACGGAGCGTAGCCGGATCACGCGCGATTACCATAGCCAAGGCGGGGCGACCTTTACCCGCCCCTCGGCGCTCGACAGATCCGGGCAATTGAACGAAGTCGCGTCGTAGAGCTGGGAACTTAGCTCGGTCATTCCATACTCGTTGATTACCAGCGCCGGGGCGATCCCGAGGTAGCGCTGCGCCATCTCGACGACCTCTCCGGGAGCCAGAGGCTTCGCCTGGCCTTTCGCGCCGCCAGTATCCATCAGACGCGATCCGGAAGCCGAACTTAACCAGCGCGCCCGCGAAGCCTCCAGATACTCAAACAGCGTCGACAACGCCGCCGTGGTTCCCAGGATGCAGACCGCCTCGCCCGCGCTCTCGGCCGCGCGAAGAAATTCCAGGGCCGCTTCGCGTGTCGACCCGCTGCGGCGTCGCACAACAGCGGTTGCAGCCCGGCGCCGAAGCCTTCGATACACCAACTTATCATCTGGCTCAGCGATGACTCCGGCATGCGGTCGGCAGTGGGATGCAGGGCCAGCATCCACAGCCGGCGCTGGTCCGGAAAGAGCATCCGCTCCGAGATGACTTATTGCCGAGGCCCGGTAATGTTCCAGATTCGCCATGAAATGGCGGCCGCGCTGGTTACGACCCTGAGTGGTCCCACTGGTCATAAAAATCCGCTCGGGCGTGCCCGGTGCAAAACGCCACATATTTGAACGCGGCGGTGCTGACCGGAGGTATATCGGCAAGCGACCGAAGACCGTCTGGCGACACCCCGCGGTCGAAACAAAAGCGGCGATAGGCGTCTACGTGATCGAACTGATGGGCGAAGACTGCCAACGCCAACTGTTCGAAACGGTCGGGTTCGGGAGAATTGATGAAATTGGCGACCTGCGCGTGGATGGACATGTAAACCAATCAGCGTGAACTGTCGTCTTTAGCGATAATGCATCGCGCAACCATGGTGATCAAATCCGGAAACACGAATGAATGGCGAAAACTACTCTTTGCAGCTATGCCGAGGTAATTGGGTTATACTGGGTAGTTGCGGTTAAGACTGATGGAACGGTCAGTTCTGCTTAGAGACCACGAGTGCTCGTGAATTGGTCAATGATGCTTGAACCAAGGTTCGCTTTTTGCTACTTACTACGTGTTGCGCCCAGGAGGGGCGTAGCAGATGAAAAAGTTCTCTGCTGGCGTGGTGCTCGGATTCATTCTGAGCTGTGGGTTGGGCTTGGCAGCCCAAAGTCTCGATCATAATGGAGCATTCTGGAACGGGCTCAATTCTTCGGCAAAGCAAGGCTATGTAAACGGCTACAGCGATGCCATGGGGGTTAGCGTAGGCAAGCTCGATAACCTCACGGTTGCGGCCGATCTGTTCCGCTGGAAAGGGGCGAAGAAGATCATTCGCCAACTCTCGCGAGAACTGGAGATCTCGGGCCAGCGGCCGGAAGACGTGGTAAAGCGGCTCAACGATCTTTACTCCGATCGTAAATACAGTGAGTTGGACCTGGGCTCCGCGTTTCAGTATCTGACGATGCGCGGGACGCAAGCGCCGGAGGCCGCACCTGCCGCGGCACCAGCGCTGGCCAGTCCATCTGCTCACTGACAGGCGCATTTTCCATATCGACAAGAATTCGAGCAGGCCGGCGGGGCTCCCGCCGGCCTTTGACTTGCCCTTGCAAGTCGATCGAAGCCTGCCTAGCCTAACCAGCGGAGTGTGTAGGCTTTGAACGCATCTTTGCCCTTACTCGAACGGGTCGCCGAAGCAACGGTCGGAATCCATTCGCAGGTTCCCGAAACCCATCCCTCAGCCGCGGTCGGTTTGGGAACCGAGCGGCGCACCGGCGGCGTCCTGGTCGATCCCACAGGACTGGTCCTGACCGTCAACTACGCATTGATGGGCGCTCAAAGTTTGATCGTGACTTTAGGCAACGGCGAGCAGCGTCAGGGCTGGGTGGTGGCGCAGGATTACTGCCAGCGGCCTGGGACTGGTGCGCATCGACGGCAAAGGCCCCTATCCGCATCTGGAAGCCGTTTCGTCGGTCAACGCGGCACTGGGCGAAGACGTCTTCGTGGTCTCCAGCGTGGGCAATGAGGAGCGCCGCGCCGACTCCGGAATTGTAACCTACCTGGGCCCGTTCGATGCGGTTTGGGAATATCAAATCGAGCGCTGCATCATGGCCTCGGCGATGAGCTTCGGGGTGGGCGGCGGCCCGCTGTGCAACAGCAAGGCGCAGATGCTGGGGGTATCGTACCTGAGCCTGGCGGAGATCGGCCGGTCGGTTCTGGCGATTCCCAGCGAATATTACCTGACCGCGAAGGACGAACTGCTAAATTACGGGCGGCGCACTAGCGTCAAGGCGCGGCCATGGCTGGGGTTGCTCTCTTACACCCTGCGCGATCACGTGGTGATCGCGGGGGTGATGCCCGGAGGGCCCAGCGAGAAGGCCGGGCTTAAGCCGGGCGACGTGGTGCTGGAGGTCGACGGCCGCAGCATCACCGAGCGCAAAGCCTTTTACAGCGCGCTGTGGAGCCGTCATCCCGGCGAGACCTTCAGCCTGAAGATTTTCCGCAACAACCAGGTCCAGGTGATCGACGTAACCGGCATCCCGGTCGAGGACTACTACGGGTAGGGACAGACCGCCGCTTCGTTACGGACTGCCCGCCATGTCCTTCCTAACCAATCCTCCACCAATAACGAGGAGGCGGCGGACCTTCCACTTCAGATCTGTTTCGTCAGTTCAGACGTCCTTGAATTCGTGCGACTTCTTGCTGGACTCGATCGCCGCCTGGGCCGCGGCCAGGCGTGCAACCGGGACCCGGAACGGCGAGCACGATACGTAATCCAACCCCAGGCGATGGCACAGCTTGACGCTGGCGGGATCTCCGCCATGCTCGCCACAAATCCCGAGCTTGATCGTCTTGTTGGCCTTGCGCCCGCGTTCGATAGCGATTCGCATCAGGTCGCCGACGCCATCGGGATCGAGTTCCTGAAACGGGTCGCGCTTGTAGATTCCGCGCTCCAGGTAGGCGTCGAGAAACTTGACCGAATCGTCGCGCGACAATCCGTAGGTCATCTGGGTCAGGTCGTTGGTGCCGAAGGAAAAGAACTCCGCCGATTGCGCGATATCGCCGGCTTCGATACAGGCGCGCGGGAGCTCGATCATGGTGCCGATCGTGAATTTCAATTTGCGTCTTCCCGTTGCCCAGCACCTGGTCGGCGACTTCATGGATTTGCCCGGCCAGGAAGTCGAATTCGCGCCGGTCGCCGATAAGCGGCAAGCATGATCTCCGGCATCGCCTTGACCCCCTCCTTGCGCAACTCCACCGCCGCTTCGAGAATCGCGCGGGCCTGGGCCCGGTAGATTTCAGGATAGGTAATTCCCAAACGCGATCCGCGATGCCCCAGCATCGGATTAAACTCGAACAGCTTGTCGCAGGTCTGTTTCAAATGCTCGTAGCTGACGCCCATAGTCGCGTGGCGAGCTCGCGAATCTCGTGCTCGCCCTTAGGCAGGAATTCATGCAGCGGCGGGTCAAGCAGGCGGATCGTGACCGGCAGGCCGGCCATCGCACGGAGAATTCCGACGAAGTCCTCGCGCTGCATCGGCAGAATCTTTTCCAGCGCCGCCGCGCGTTGCTCCGAAGTCTCGGCCAGGATCATCTCGCGCACAACGGTGATCCGATCCTCGCCGAAAAACATGTGCTCGGTGCGGCACAGACCGATCCCCTCGGCGCCGAATTCGCGCGCCACAGCCGCGTCATGCGGCGTATCGGCATTAGCCCATACGCCCAGTTTGCGCTCGGCATCGGCCCAGGTCATAAACTTCTTGAATGCCGGCGACATCGCCGCCTCGACCGTCGGAACCTTTCCGGCGATAACTTCTCCGCTGGTGCCATCAAGCGTGAGAAACTCGCCCCGATGCACCACGCGGCCATTAGCCGCCATCGTGCCGGCGGCATAGTCGATGTTCAGCTCGCCGCATCCGGCGACGCAGCATTTGCCCATCCCACGCGCCACCACCGCGGCGTGGCTGGTCATTCCGCCGCGCGCGGTCAAAATCCCCTCCGCTACCTGCATCCCGTGGATGTCCTCGGGTGACGTCTCGACGCGCACCAGGATGGTCTTGCGGCCGGCCTGCGCCGCGCTCACGGCTTCGTCGGCCGAGAACACCACCTCGCCGGCCAGCCGCGCCAGGCGAGGCCGGGAGTCCGCGCGCAAGCACCTCCTTCTTGGCCGCTGGGATCCAACCGCGGATGGAGCAGTTGTTCGAGTTGGACCGGCTCGACCCGCATCAGGGCGGTGCGCCGATCGATCAGGCGTTCCGTGGCCAAGTCGACCGCGATGCGCACGGCGGCTTCGGCGGTGCGTTTGCCGGTGCGGGTCTGCAGCATGAACAGGCGGCCGCGCTCGATCGTGAACTCCATGTCCTGCATGTCGCTGAAATGCTTCTCCAGGCGCTGAGCGGTCTTGACCAGCTCGCGGAAGACGCTGGGAAAGTTTTCCTCGAGCGTGGGATAGCCGGTCTTGCGCTCGTGCTCGCTGATGCCGTTGCGTTCGGCCCATTTGCGGCCCGCAACCAGGCTGATCGGCAGCGGCGTGCGGATGCCGGCCACCACATCCTCACCTTGGGCGTTGGGCAGATACTCGCCATAGATTCCCGGCTCACCGGTGGCCGGATCGCGGGTGAAGGCGACGCCGGTCGCGCAGTCGGCGCCCAGGTTGCCGAACACCATCGACTGGACCGTCACAGCGGTGCCCCAGTCATCGGGAATGTGGTTGAATTTGCGATACGCAATGGCGCGATCGTTCTGCCATGAGCCGAACACCGCGCCGATCGCTCCCCAGAGCTGCTCATACGGGTCCTGCGGCAGATCGTGTCCGACGCGCTTGCGAATCAATTCGCGGAATTCCGCGACCAGCTCCCGGAGGTCGTCAACCGAAAGGTCGACATCGTTTTTGACTCCGCGCGCGGACTTTTTGTGGTCGATGATCTCCTCGAACGGATCCGGGTCGTTTTTGTTCTCGGGCTTGAGCTGGAGCACCACGTCGCCGTACATCTGGCAAAAGCGCCGGTAGGAATCCCAGGCAAAGCGCGGGTTTTGACTCGCCGCCTCCAAGCCCTTTGACGGTTTCGTCGGTCAGCCCCAGGTTCAGGACCGTGTCCATCATCCCGGGCATCGAGACCCGGGCGCCGGAGCGGACCGAGACCAGCAACGGATTGTCGGGGTGGCCGAACTTGCGTCCCATCAGCTTCTCGACCCGGGCGATCGCCTTGCGCACCGCCGCTTCGAGCCCCTTGGGATAGGTCTTGCCGTGCGCGTAATAGTAGGTGTTAATCGCGGGTCGAAATGGTGAACCCGGGCGGAACCGGCAGCTTGAGCGACGCCATTTCGGCCAGGTTGGCGCCCTTGCCGCCAAGCAGCTCGCGCATCGTGGCGCGGCCCTCAGCCGTCCCACCGCCAAAGAAATAGAGGTCAGGATGCACGCGCGCCATCTATGAAATCTCCTTAAACAGTACTGAATCTATCTTTAGTGCTACTAATTCGAAACCGATAACGTACCGCCACCGGACCTGTCGGCGCAAGTGCGCTTTGATGAAAATTCATTTGCAATCGTGGCCGCATCGCTCATCGAGACCAGCCGATGCGTTCTTCGAGTTCCGGGATCAGGTTGCCGATCGGAATCCGCTGTTGCTCGGTGGAGTCGCGGTCGCGCAGGGTGACGGTATCGTCCTCCATGGTCTGATGATCGATGGTCAACGCGTACGGAGTGCCGACTTCGTCGTGACGCCGGTAACGCCGGCCGATCGATCCGGCCTGGTCGTAAGCGACCGGGAAATGCTTCTGCAACATCCGCAGCACTTCCTGGGCCTTCTCGGGTTGTCCGGCCTTGCGCAGCAGCGGGAAAACCGCCGCCTTGACCGGCGCCAGCCGCGGATCAAGGCGCAAGACGATGCGCTCCTCGTTTTCGACCACGTCTTCGTCGTAGGAATCGAGCAGAAAGGCCAGCAGCGCGCGGTCCGCGCCGGCGGCTGGTTCGATAACCCAGGGCCGGAAGCGGGACTTGGTCTCCTCGTCGAAATAGGTCAGGTCCTTGCCGCTGAACTCGGCGTGACGGTCGAGGTCGTAGCTGCCGCGCTTAGCCACTCCCTCCAGTTCGCCCCAACCGAACGGGTACAGGAACTCGATATCGGTGGTGCCGCGCGAATAATGGGACAGTTCGTCAGCTTGATGGGGCCGCAAATGCAGATGCGCGGAATTGATGCCGAATTTGACGTACCAGGAAAAGCGCTGTTCGAGCCAGTACTCGAACCATTTGGCTTCCTCGACAGGATCGGGCTTGATGAAGAATTCCATCTCCATCTGCTCGAACTCGCGGGTGCGAAAGATGAAATTGCCCGGTGTGATCTCGTTGCGAAAAGACTTACCCGTCTGCGCGACTCCAAAGGGCAGCTTGACCCGCTGCGTATCGACGATATTGGGAAAGTTGACGAAAATTCCCTGCGCCGTTTCGGGTCGCAGGTAAACGGTGCTGGCGGTGTCCTCGACCGGGCCCATGAAAGTCTTGAACATCAGGTTGAAATTGCGCGCCTCGGTCAACTCGCCGCCGCATTCCGGACAGCGATTGGTCTCCAGATGGTCGGCACGAAAGCGTTGCTTGCAGCTTTTGCAATCAACCAAGGGGTCGGTGAAGCTCTGCAAATGGCCGGAAGCTTCCCAGGTGCGCGGATGCATCAGGATGGCGGCGTCGAGTCCGAGCACGTCGGAGCGCCGCTGTACCATCTCGCGCCACCAGGCCTCCTTGACGTTGCGCTTAAGCTCGACCCCCAATGGTCCGTAATCCCAGGTCGAACCGAGCCCGCCATAGATATCGCTGGAGGGAAAAATGATTCCACGCCGTTTGCAAAGGTTGACCAGTTTTTCCATGGTGACCTTGCGTTCGGCCGAGGGCGGGCTCGCTTGTTCCTGAGACAAACCTGTTTCCTCGAAAGTTGAATTTGGCTGCCGGTCCTCGCTAGCGCGTCTGTGCTGGTCATCGTCAGGACCATGCTCGAAAGCGCGGCGCGACTCTGCGCAGTAGTGTACACTGCGGCGGGACGGGAAAAAATTCTAACCTTTGGAGAAGCGTGCGAGATCGATAATCTCCACCGAATAACGCCCGCCCGGCAGGATTTCCAGGATTGCGACCGTTCCGGGACGATCTTCGAGATTGTGCGGCAGGGTGGCGCTGCCCGGATTCACCACCAGGGTCGTGCCGAAGCGCTTGGTGCCTTCGACGTGGCTGTGACCCTGCACCAGGATATCGACCGGGCCGCCAAAATGACGCTTCATCGCATTGCTGAACGCGGGTTCAGGCGTTTCATCGGGGGTCGGCAGTTCGTGCGCCAGTCCGACCCGCAAGCCTTCGATTTCGAGCAAGTGAGTTTCGCGGACCCGCTCATCGGGTTCGAGCCGATAGCGATGGTACTCGCTGCCTTCGTCGCCGTTGCCGATCGCCACCATCACTGGCGCGATCCGCTCCAGTTCATCGATCACGCTGTTGACGTAAACGTCGCCCGCATGCATTACGAGGTCGACCTGGCGAAAGGCCTCCCAAACGCGACTCGGGCAGCCGAGCGCAGGCCTCGGGTATGTGAGTGTCGGCGATAAGTCCGATTCGCATCGTGATATGGCGCGGTGTCCTGTAGGGTCCTTTTACCATGCGGCGCGTTGCGCGGAAATGGGCTGCTCTGCGACAATGGCCGCGATTCGCGCGAGGATCGGCGCGGCTCAGTGCGGTGGAGGTGAAAATGAACCCGAGGCGTTTGGTGATCGGAGCGGCGTTGACGGCGGCGTTACTGGCCGTGGGATGCAGCCATCGCGTCGTCGCCAATCCGGATGAACATACGGTCAAGCTCTACCGCGACGAGGCCACTTACGAAAAAATCAAGGACCTCAAGAAGCAGGGCGGCCCGATGGCCATGATCGGAAATCTGGGTGAAGGATTCGTAGCCAAGGAAATCGGCGATAACACCCCGGTTCGAATTGTCTCGCAAGACAGTGAAGGCGCCCAAGTCGAGGTCACCGACGGGCCCGATAAAGGCGCCACCGGCTTCGTAGCCAAAAACAACGTCGATTAGATTAGAAGAAAACAAGCCGCGAACATGCGACTGTCTGGCTTCCCCGGCAACACCCGGCTTTTCTTCCGGCTTGGCGCGGTCGAGCAGCGCCGCCGGCAAGCGGGTTTAGATCGCGTTGGGGCCGCGCTCGCCGGTCCTGATTCTGACTACCTCTTCCATCGGCATGACGAAGATTTTGCCGTCGCCGATACGCCCGGTGCGGGCGGCCCGTTCGATCGTCTCAACCACTTGAGGGGTAAGCTCGTCGCCGACAATCACTTCCAGCTTCACCTTAGGCAGAAAGTCAACCACGTACTCCGCTCCCCGGTAAAGCTCGGTATGTCCTTTCTGGCGGCCAAATCCTTTGACCTCGCTGACAGTCAGCCCCTGCACCCCGATGCTCGACAGGGCTTCCTTCACTTCATCCAGCTTGAAAGGCTTGATGATTGCCTCGACCTTCTTCATAAATCTTTCCTTCACCGCGCCTCAGAGGTAACTGATCCGGAAGCCGCAACTGTCCGGAAGCCGTAATCCCATGGCGCTAAAAGGAGTATAGCGCAGACCCATTGGTATTCCATGATGTGCGGGCAGCATAGGTATCGGTTTGGTTCCCGTGCAAACAGCAATCCCAATGCCACGGGACAGTGAACGCACACACGCGCTTACAGCGCTAAAATTGGTTAAATCGCGGGCGTTTGCCCAAGCGACAGGCGCTCGAAATCCGTTTTCCTGTGGCCCTAAGCGGCGGTCTCTTTACCCCCTCGTCCGATCTCCGGTTCATTACCCGCCGCCAGGCGGCCGATATTCTCGCGATGACGCCAGACCACCAGAGCGGCCATCACCAGGGACATCAGAAAATACTGTTCATTGGAGGTCAACGCGACCACTATCGGCAAAGCCAGCGCGGCGCTGATCGAAGCGGCCGAAACGATCCGGGAGACCGCCAGCACCACCAGAAAAATCAGCAGCAGGATTGGCGCCACCGAGGTGGGCGCAAGACCAAGCCAGATGCCCAAGGCAGCCGCAACTCCGCGTCCGCCCCGAAAGCCCAGGAAAATCGAATAGATTGCGCCCACCAGTGTGGCCAGAGCAATCAGGGCGAGTCCGCCCGAACTGACCTTCAACGCTTTTCCGATCAGGATCGGAACCAGCCCCTTGAGCACGTCACCGGCAAAGGTCAGCGCGGCCGCGCCCTTGCCTCCGGCCCGGCCGACATTGGTCATGCCGATGTTGCCCGAGCCAACCGCGCGAGGATCGAAACCTAACGGCCTTGCCGACCAACACCCCCACCGGGATGGAGCCGATCAGATAGGCCAATAAGAGCACGAAGATGGACGCCAGTGTTACCATGAATATCTATCCTAAGCGATTTACCTAAGCAGGACCGTGGAGCCTGGCACGATTTAGCGCCCGGCGCTCACCTGCGGATGAGCTGAGCTTGCCGACATCGCAATGAAGCAGGAACCCGCCGCATTGAAAAATTGGTCGGGGTGACTGGATTTGAACCAGCGACTCCTGCGTCCCGAACGCAGTGCTCTGGCCAGGCTGAGCTACACCCCGACACCAAACGTCTGGCCTGCCCTTTCACCGGACCATTTTTATAGCATCCATCCTCTTATCAAAGCGAGATAGGCTATGCGCGTTTTGACACTGGCAGCGCCGGCAGTTGCGAAATACCGTTCAGTCAGGCCAAATTGCTTCGGCCCGCAGCAACGCCTCACGCTCAGCGGCGTCCAGGCCGAGCACGGTGCCGAGGATAAAATCGCGGTTCTCGTTGACCTCGGGGGCGCCACGGCGCACCGACCCGGGGGTTTCCGAGAGCTTGAAGGGGACGTTGCTGAGATGAGTCTGGCCGCCCTTCGGGGATATCGACCGCGGGCCACATGCCGCGCGCCTTGAGCTGGACGTCGCGCACGCAGAGGTCCTCGGCGTTGGAAACCACCGCCGCCGCGACGCTGGCTTTTTGCAGCCGCCGCATCGCCTCCCACGCGTCCTGCTCCGCCGCCCATTGCGCGATATGCTGGTCGAGCAGCTCACGGTTTTGCATACGCAGAAACAAGGTATGGAACCGAGGGTCCGACGCCCATTGGGGCGAGCCCATCGCGGACACAAAGCGGCGCCAGTCGCTGTGCGAGCGTACCGAGATGACCAGCCATCGATCCTCGTCGGTCCCTTCCGCACGGCATCGATAGACCCCGTGGGGCGCGGCCGGTGCTTCCTGCGAGTTCCAACCCGGCGGTGATTGGACACGGCCGTTGACCGTGAGGTCGAGCATCGAGGGTCCTACCAGGCTTACCAGCGCCTCGAACTGTGACACGTCGATAAACTGACCCTGCCCCGTGCGCCGGCGATGCCACAGTGCGATCAGCGCGGCCAGCGCGGCCGAATATCCGCCCGCCATGTCGGCGTAGGAATAGCCAAATCCCGCGGGACGGCCCTGTTGGTCCGCCATGTCAAGGGTGAAGCCGCTCAGCGCCTGTAGGGTCGGCCCGTAGCTGACGAAGTTGGTCCGCGGGCCGGTGTATCCGAACCCCGACATGCTCATGCATATGATGTCGGGTTTGATCTTGACCAGGCTCGGATAATCCATGCTCCATTGGCGCATCACCCGGGCCGAGAAGTTGTCGACCACGATGTCACTGATTTTGACCAGCCGATGCGCCAGCTCCACGCCGGCCGGCACCGCCATGTTGATAGCGATCGAGTGCTTGTTGCGGTTGAGGTCGGCCATCAGGCCGGCGCGGCGGGTTCCGATCATAAAGCCGGCGACTCTGCGCTCGACTTTGATCACTTCGGCGCCCTGATCGGCCAGCACCCGGGTCGCGGCGGGCCCCCCCACCACCCAAGTGAAATCGAGCACCCGGATACCCTCCAGCGCCAGCGCCACTTCAGCACACCCCTTCCGCACGGAGCACCGCAAGCTCTTCAATTGCCATGCCCAGTTCGCCGGTCAGGATTTCCTTGTTGTGCTCGCCCAGCAGAGGCGGACGCCGGTAAACGCGCCACGGAGTGCCGCTGAAGAGATACGGCGCGCCGGGGTAGAGAAACTTGCGTCCCAACTCCGGATGTTCCACTTCGACAAAGTAGCCGCGCGCCAGGAGCTGCTCGTCATTGATCAAATCGTTAATCGAGCGCAGCGGCGCGCAGGGCAGCCGCAACACCTGGGCTTGGGCCGCAATCTCCTCGCAGCTCTTGTCCTTGGCCCAGTTGTCGAGAATGTCGAACAGTTGGCCCGCGTGGTCGCGCCGATAGGTCTGATCCATCCATTCAGGCCGGATCAGATCCTGCGCCTTGCCCTCGGCGTTGACCCATTCTAACAGCGTGGTCCAATCGCCGGTGCTGCTGAACAGCGCATAGCCGTCGCGGCATTGTCCGACTCTGAAGCTGCCTGCCCAATGCAATGTTCCGCGCCGGCGCTCGATCTGGCCCAATCCCGAAGTACATCGGGGGGACGTGTTCGACGCCGTAGGTTGCAGTCTCTTGCATGCTGAGATCGATCCATTGACCACGGCCGGTACGCTCGCGCGCGAACAGCGCGCACATGATTGAAATGGCTCCGTAATAGCCGGCGCAATGATAGGTCTGGAGACCCAGCGGACGCACCGGCGGCTGGTCGGGAAAGCCATTGACGTAGAGCATCCCGGACAGCGCGGACAGGACGGTGTCGTCGGCCTCGAAATCGCGGTACGGGCCGGTTTGGCCGAACGGAGCAATCGAGCACAGAATCAGCGCGGGGTTGTGGTCGTGCAGGTCGTCCCATTCCAAACCGAGCTGTACCAGCCGGCCGGGCTCGAAGCTTTCGATCACCACGTCGGCCGATTCCGCCAGACGCATCACCAGTTCCGCACCGCGGGCGTGTTGGTAATCCAACGTCACCGACCGCTTGTTAAGGTTGTAGAACCAGAAGTGCAGGCTGCGGTCCGGATGGGGCTGGTTGTCGACGAAAGGCCCGATTTGACGCGTCGCGTCACCGTCGGGCGACTCGATTTTAATCACGTCCGCGCCCATGTCGGCGAGCACGCGTCCAGCCAGCGAACCCTTGAGGTCCGTCAGATCCAGGACGCGCAGCCCCGTCAGTGCTCCCGGCCCTGGCAACGGCTAAAACCCTATTTCAGACTTGCTGTGACCCTGGATGCGGACCTGCGGAATATCAAGCGTCGGCGGTATTTCCTGCAGCGTCTCGCCCTTCGGGCCGGTGCGTTTTCCGCCCCGCAGGTAGATCGTTTCGAGGGTATCGGGATTAACCCACCGCACGCCGAGCACCGCAGGTTTGGCCTGCCCATCTTCGTTGACGGGCACGAGCGTCGGCCCTTCATGGTCAAACAAAGTGACTTTTCTAAGCGACATATAGATTCAACCGGTTATTCAGGATCATCTTTCGAATCTTAGAAGGAGCCAAAGGCTTTTTCAAACCACCCGCGATTTGACGGCAAGCTTACTCATGGAAATCCGAAACCGGTTGCGCCGACGCGAAGCGGCTATCAGCCAATCACGGAGTCGGATACATGTAAATCGTTCGGGCGTCCTTCTCCATTACCCTACCGTTGGTGACGGTTGTCGTGGTCGTCGTCTTCATCACCGTGCCGTCGGGTTGGGTTGTCGTGGTGGTGTTGGTGCTGGTGGAGCTAGTCGAACTGGTGGTCACCGGGACTGGGACCGGTTCAACCACCTTCTCGGTGCTCGTGGTGGAAGAGCATCCGGCCGCCAGTCCACAAGCTGCGGCCACAATCAAAACAAGCCCAATATGGCTGAACAAATGCCTCATAATTTAAGGCTGCCGCGCGCGCCTGCGTCGGGTCAAGAATCAAGCGGTGCGCGGTTGAAGATTGGACCGGCCTGCGGTTACTATGAGCCGTTTCGCAACTAGTCGTGATTGCTCAACCAGGAGGATGACGTGACCAGAATGTTTATTCGCCACAAGGTCAAGGATTATGCCGCGTGGCGCAAGGCTTACGACACCTTCGACCCGGAGCGGGCCGCGCTGGGCGTAACCGGCCACCGGGTTTTCCGCTCGGTTGACGAGCCGAACGACATCACGGTCTGGCATGATTTCCCAACCGCGCAGGCGGCGAAGGCTTTTGCATCCTCAGAGCGGCTCAAGGCCGTAATGCATCAGGCGGGCGTAGAGGGCACATCTGAAGTCTGGTTCGTCGGCGAAGCGGTCTGACTGACCACTCCGACAGCGGCGGCCTGTTGCGCCGGCGAACGGCAACATTCAACTCAGCGCGGCGCAAACCTGCCCTAATCAGGACTGAGGACACGCTCCCAGGTGCTTGTTGATTATATTCAAATCGATATCGTTGGTCAGTCCGTCCTGGTTGAGATCGGCCCAACTGGACTTCCCGGTGAGCTTTTCGAAAAACGCCCATTGTCCGATGTCCAACTTGTTGACGACCCCATCGATGTTGATGTCGCCAAGGCAGGCAGGTTGCGACGCGAGAAGCGTCTGAAGTTCCGCGCTTAGGGCGTCATAGTTTGTCTGCTGCTCCGGGTTGAGTTTCGTCCCGCTTGCCAACAGGTCGGCATCGGCCGTATCCAGCTTCGGTACAGGAACGTTTTCGTTGATCTCGTAGAACTCCGTGCTCTGGGTGGCGGCACAGGCGTTGGCGGTAGCGTCATAGGATTGGTATTTGTTGATTACCAGCTTGTACTGATTGTTGCGGATAGCATACGCCTCCAAGGGGTAGATGTTGGTGGAGATTGTCAGACCGTGGTTCGCTTGCCAGACGGCCACGTCACAGCACAGTTGCAACCCGGACGCCGGAATGCCGGCAGTGATCGGATCGGTGGCCCCGGAGCCCCACCAGGTCCCGTTGTTGTCCTCGCACACCCCTTTGGTCGCGGCGATCTGTGTGCAAGTGGTTGTATTGTACACGCAGGGCCCATTGATTTCGCCGTTGGCGTGCTGGTTGGTGCCGATCTGGGTAAAATTCGTTTCGCGGATGCTTGGCTGTTTCGGGTTCTTGAGGTACGGCAGCATCGACTCCGAGTCGAGGGTCCGTGGAACACTGCTGTGCACGTCGATCCCGGCGAGTTCGCCGAATAGCTGATAGAGGTCCACGATGTTGACCATCGCGCTCACCTCGCGGCCAGGCTGGTTCACTCCCGGACCTGAGACGATTCCAGGAACCCATACACCGGTTTGATAAACCGTGGATTTCGCGCGGGTGGGGTCGAACGGGAGCTTAACCGAAGTTCCATTGCTGCCATTGTCGGTGACAAATATGACGTAGGTATTGGTTTTTTGGGGTTGGTAGATTAGCTGGCCATTCGGAGCGCGGCTGGCCAGCCCGATTGTCACTAAAAAGCGTCCGACTTCCGTGTCGAGGGCCTCTTCCATCTCATTGGTCAAGATTCTTTGTTGAGTCGAGTTAGCGCAGTCGAGATTGCTGGAGTCCGGTTCCGTGGCAGGCAGCAACTGACTCGGTGGTTGCATTACCGGGGTATGTACCGCCGCGAACGCCAGGCTCACCATCCACGGCTGATTAGAAGGCTGCTCTTTGATCCAGTCGATCGCCGCGTCGACCGGCTCCGTACCGCGATAAGTCCGCGCCCGAATGTCGGTCGGCGGTACCAGGTCCACCGAGCCATCCTCATTATTGATCACCAGCGGCGATACGTAATGTCCGCTGAGCGTGGCAAAGTTGATGTAACCGGGTACCGGGTTAGTGCATGGCTGGTTTGGATCGAAGATGCCGCCGGCGTCTCGGCAAACCCGGCCCGGCGCCTCCGTACCGGTCTTGGTCATCACCGCGCAAGTGTTATTGCCGGAGTAGCAGGCTCCCGTGTCCGCGCCGCCATGGTTTGAGTCACGGACGAAACCGCACGACCAGGTGCCCGGCGGGGATACGCCGCCGGCCGTGGTATTGATCGACGAGGGATCGCCGGTCGCGTCGAGCCAGCCGTCGAAGTAGTCGAAACTCAGCGCTCTTACCATCCCGTAGCCGTAAGGGTTGTTGCCCTGGATTCCCAAATGGAACTTGCCAAATAGTGCGCTTTTGTAACCGCGCTGCTTGAGCAATTTGGGTGCGGTCATCTCGTTCGGATTGACCATGTAGTTGGCCAGGTCGTTGTTACCTAGCGCGGTGTAGACCTGAGTGCGGAACGGGTAGCGGCCGGTGAAAAGCGCGGCGCGCCCATTCGAGCATGCCGGCATCGCCCATAGGTTATGGAATTTGACCCCACCCTGTGCGATCACGTCGATGTTCGGGGTGGCCGCGGGAGTTGTGCCGCCGTAGCCGAATAGCCGCCACTGATCGATCCCTGGGTCGTCCATTACGATTAACACGATATTGGGCGACGTCACGTTGGCGACCGCGTTCGCTCCGCCTCCGCTTCCGCTACCCCCACACCCAGCCAGCGCAAGCAGCGACATCAGGCCGAGCTGCACGGCCCACTCTCGCCAATGGTGGACTCTATTTGCGGACGGCAAAAATGAGCTCCGCCCCTTGCCATAGCCATTGACGACTATGTGCGTTTTCGATGGCTTGTTCACCTTACATATCATGATCTATTGTTTCTTGACCGGTCTTTGTTCACAAGCTATCAAATGATGCTAAATCTTTTTTCGCGGTGTGAACTTTTATAGGACCCCCCCTGCTCTCAAGAGAGCGCAAGTGGCAGCGCCGATCACCGTTGATTTCGATACTTTGAAAAGCCACCTTTCGATGCTCCAAAAATGGCCCACGCCCACGACTAACCCCATGAAGCCTGGAAGGCAGGGCGAACTGGGACGGAGCGGAGCGCCAAGCTGGAGCTATTTGAAGAGATCCGCTAAGGGCTGAGGTAAAATGGTCAGAAACAGGCTCCGCATCGTCAGCGCGGACCCTTCATTTCTCGTCCCGAAAGCGGGAGAGGAGACCTCAATGTCAGCAGATAACAAAGCTCTGGTACGCCGGTAGGTTGAAGAGGTCCTGAACCAGAAAAATCTGGCTCTCACAGACGAGTTGGTCGCGCCGACCTTCGTCGACCATGACAGGTCGATGCTCGACGCGAAGGGCCCCGCGGGAGTCAAACGGTTAGCCGCGATGGTCCACGCCAGCTTTCCCGACCTCCACTTCACCATTGAGGACATGGTAGCCGAAGGGGATAAGGTGGCTTATCGGTACTCGGTACGCGGCACCCATCAAGGAGACTTCATGGGTATCGCTCCGACTGGCAAGCAATTCGCCGTGACAGGCATCCACACCTATCGCGTCGGCGACGGCAAGCTTCAGGAGGACTGGGTGAACTGGGATACGCTGCGATTATTACGGCAGCTCGGCGTGCTTCCTGAAGCAGCTCAGGGCAAAAAGGTAATCTCTTTCCGTTCGGTCTCAGGCTTGGGATGCGACCGTCAGAGCAGGAAGCATCAGGGCGGTTTCTGTAGCCTCTTCAATGGCGGTGCATGCCACGCCCGCGCGGGCATTTTGGTCCATTCGCAAAATGGCTGCATAGGATGCTAACTTAAGCATCGTTGAAAATGGCCGGCAATCCACTGGAAACCTATCTGCGCAGGCTTCGGGATATCCGCAGCACCGGCTCGGCGGTTCCGGAAACCTCGTATTATCCCGCGCTAGCGGAGCTCCTTGACGCCGTCGGTGCCACGCTCAAGCCGAAGGTCCGTTGTATTGTGAACCCCAGCCATGGCGGTGGCATTCCCGATGTCGGCCTGTTTACGCCCGATCAATTCCAGAAAGCGTCTGCGGCTGAACCGCTGCCCGGCACCAAGCCGACGCGAGGGGTGGTTGAGGCCAAGCCCACCAGCAGCGACACCCTTCTCACCGCCAATACCGAGCAGGTGTCGAAATACTGGAAGGAATACCGCCAGGTTCTTGTAACGAATTTTCGAGATTTTCTGCTTGTCGGCACGGATTCCGAAGGAAAACCGGCCAAGCTTGAACACTATCGGCTTGCTCCTGATGAGACTTCCTTTTGGAGCGCTGCGAGGCATCCTCGAATGATCGCTGATGAGCAGGGCGAGGCCTTCAGCGAGTTTTTGCGCCGCGTGATGCTTTATGCGGCCCAGTTGGCCGCCCCGAAGGACGTAGCCTGGTTCCTGGCATCGTATGCGCGCGAGGCCTTGAGGCGAGTCGAGAAGCGGGGCCAGGTACCAGCTTTGGCCGCGATTCGCAGCGCTCTTGAGGAAGTGTTAGGAATCGAGTTCGACGATAAGAAGGGCGACCACTTTTTTCGTTCAACCCTGGTGCAGACCCTCTTTTATGGCGTTTTTTCCGCTTGGGTCTTATGGTCGCGTGAGCACCCTCCCTCAGATCGCAAGGCCCGCTTCGACTGGCGAACAGCGGGACACTATCTCCGGGTTCCCGTCCTAGCCGAGTTGTTCCATCAAAGCAGCAACCCGGCTTCGCTGGCGGGTTTGGAATTGCCCGAGGTTCTCGACTGGACCAGTTCGGTTCTGAACCGGGTCGAACGTGCTGCGTTTTTCAGCGCCTTTGAAGAGCATCACGCGGTCCAATACTTTTACGAACCATTTTTGGAGGCCTACGATCCGGAACTCCGCAAGCAACTCGGCGTTTGGTACACGCCCCGCGAGGTTGTCCGCTACATGGTTGCGCGGGTTGACCAGGTACTGCGCGAAGAACTTAGCCTTTCGGATGGACTCGCTGAGCCGAATGTCTACGTGCTGGACCCGTGCTGCGGCACCGGCTCCTACCTGATTGAGGTCCTAAACCATATCGCCGACACGCTGCGCAAGAAGGGTGGGGACGCACTGACCGCGCAGGAGCTAAAGCGAGCTGCCATGGAGCGGGTTTTCGGGTTCGAGATCCTGCCGGCCCCGTTCGTGGTGACGCACTTGCAAATGGGATTGCTGCTCCAATCGCTGGGCGCACCTTTTTCGGACGCCAAGAAGGAGCGTCCGGCGGTTTACTTGACCAACGCACTCACGGGATGGGAACCGCCCGACGGCACCAAGCCGCAGATGCTCCTGGCGTTTCCCGAACTTCTGCAGGAGCGGGACGCTGCCGAACGGGTCAAACAGGCCAAGCCGATCCTGGTGATATTGGGCAACCCACCGTACAACGGCTTCGCTGGGGTCGCGGTTGATGAGGAGCGCGACTTGTCCCAAGCGTATCGGACCGCGAAGCGTGCTCCTCAGCCGCAGGGCCAAGGTCTCAACGATCTTTACGTCCGCTTTTACCGGATGGCCGAGCGGCGCATCGTGGAAAAGACCGGCAAAGGAAATCGTCTGTTTCATTTCGAACTATTCCTGGCTCGACGGCCTGTCCTTCACCGCAATGCGCGAGCGCTATCTGGAGCGATTCGACGGAATTTGGATCGATTGTCTGAACGGCGACAAGTACAAAACAGGAAAACTGACTCCCGACGGGAAACCCGACCCGAGCATATTTTCCACCGAATTCAACCGAGAGGGCATTCAGGTCGGCACAGCGATAGCTCTGCTCGCTCGTCGGGAGAAATCGCATGGTACGCAGGGTGTAGGCTTCCGCAACCTGTGGGGAAGAGAGAAAAGGGCGCAACTTCTCGACGAGGCTGAGAAGGCCGCAGCGCCTGGTTATTCGGAACTACAGCCCGCGCTTGAACTTGGGCTGTCTTTTCAGCCGGGTGCGGTGGAAAGCGGCTATCTTTCGTGGCCCTTGCTGCCAGAACTGTTTCCGGTTTCGTTTCCCGGCGTCAAGACCAGCCGTGACGACATTGTAGTGGATATTGACAAAGACCGGCTAGTAAGCCGCGTTAAGCAATACTTCGACCCCGAGCTTGGTGATGCAGAAATCCGTGCGATGATGCCGAGTGCGATGACTAGCACGGCTGGATTCGATGCAAAGAAAGCGCGCCGATTTCTGCTTCAGCGCGGCTTCAAGCAAGAAAACATCGTCCGATACTGCTATCGACCTTTCGACAATCGTTGGCTTTACTGGGAGCCAGAAACAACCTTACTCGATCGGAAGCGTGAAGAGTATTTTCCACAAGTTTTCGAAGGAAACATTTGGATTGAGGCGCGCCAAAAGCAGCCGATGGAGCACTTTGATCGCGGCTATGTTGTTAGGGTGCTCGCTGACAACTTCGGCAATGGGCTCTCGAACTTCTTTCCGCTCTATCTGAAGTCGCCTGCTACGCCTGGGACGCTTTTTGCGAAGCCGACCGTACACGCGCACTGGACTCAGAACGTTAGCAAGCCTCTTGAGACCTACTTGAAAAACCTCGGGACCGAAATTACGGACTTTTTTCTGCACTGC
This sequence comes from uncultured Pseudomonadota bacterium, assembly GCA_963824565.1. Classification (GTDB taxonomy): domain Bacteria; phylum Desulfobacterota; class Binatia; order Binatales; family Binataceae; genus JAJPJA01. The sequence continues at coordinate 271,553 of CAWGQB010000001.1, forward strand.
GTGGCTGTACTTCGTACACCGTCTTACGGCAAAGAGAACGCCGGGGCACTCAGAATGGATTGGCCGCGCATTCCGGCGCCGGCGTCCAAAGAAGCGCTGATGCGTTCAGCTCAGTTGGGCCACGTGCTTGCAGACCTGCTTGATGTCGACATCCCCGTAAGGGCTATCACCGGCGGAAAAGCGAGGTCCGAACTCAACGCAATTGCGACCATTTGCCGCGAAGCCGGTGGTTCCCTCAATCCTGACGCTGGCGACCTCAATTTAACCGCTGGATGGGGACATGGGGTAAAGGGCGGCGCGGTGATGCCTGGCAAAGGGAAGATCATTGACCGCGATTACACCCTAAATGAACGCGAGGCTGTTGCTACCGGCGCAGCCCATCTTGGACTCTCCACTGAGCAAGCGCTCAATCAACTGGGAGAGCGCACCTGCGATGTGTACCTCAACAACGTTGCGTATTGGCGGAATGTCCCGTCACGTGTCTGGGAGTACACAATCGGCGGCTATCAGGTCATAAAAAAATGGCTAAGCTACCGCGAGCGTGACATCCTTGGCCGTGGCTTTACGATGGAGGAAGCACGCACGGATACAGACATCGCGCGGCGAATTGCGGCCATACTTCTGATGGAGCCCGCTTTGGATGTTAACTACGAAACCGTGAAAAAAGCGACATACCACTGGACAGCATTGTCGAGAGAGGATGGGTCTGCGATTTCGCGGTTCGATCCAAAGTTGTCTCCGGCATCTTAACTAGCAAATGAGAACGTAAAAAGGGGGGACTCAAGTGGCATACGAGCGGATCTCTAAATTTCCTGTATCCAAAATCAACATCGATCCAACCCTTCAGCCGAAGCACGATTCGGAGTGGGACAGGCTTTTCGAGGCTGCGATCAAAGGGAGGTTGCCCGTTTACTTCGCGGGAGTTCCGCTGGTTCTTTGCATCCCTTTCGACCTCGATTACAGGCCCGATCTTCATCCAATCGGCGCCAAAGCGATTCAAGCGACCATCGAAGCCGCGAAAGCGAACGACTTCCAGAACCTGATCGTCTATCCTCGCGGGAAGTGGTTCATTGTTTCTGACGACTACATCCCGCTTTTTGCCGCGCTCCAAGGCCGTCCCGATTTTTTGCCGTGCTACGTTCTGGGCAAGCCCGACAATGACATGTTGGTCGGCGTCCAGGGCCCGATTGCCGTAGGAGACCTGCGGAAAGCTTTCGGTTTCGCTTAGAAGGTCGAGCGGAAAAGTCATGAAGCGTGGGAACTGAAAGGTGCCGGTCAAGATTACACCGCTGCTCCCATTTCATGAGCGGATTGATGACAAAACGATTCCCGACAACCTGATTGTCTGGCGGACTCTCGACCCGCTTGAAGCTCCAATTGACCCGACGACTGGCAAGCGGGAAATCATGAGTTCAGTATTCCGATCGGAGGAAGTTTCCGTCTATTTGTCAGACTGCATTTCACTGACCGACGTAATAGCGAAAAATCAAGGAGCCTATCTCGCGGAGTTCACGGCCGGAGTCGCCAGAGGCGAGAACTGCCGGGTTCGACGCGATCCCAACGATCCGGCGCACGGCCTTATCTATGACAATCAGAAGCCCGGTGAGCGCTCGCTAACACGAGGGCAAGCGCATCGCATCCGCGACGGGGCGAAACTGATCATTCCTTAAGCGCCCGGAGGTCAGTTATCGACCAGAGAAGCTACGAGTTCGCGCGCTTTAAACAACCCGACCGCACCCTCTTCCGATTCGGCTCCTTTAACACGCAGGTATTCATAAGACCCGGTTGGAAGGATGCCGATCTCGAGCCCTCGGTGCTTCCATTCGAACTGAATGCCGCCCTCGCGATCCGGCGAGACCTTCGGAAGTGGGAGCTCCGAAGCCTTGATTTCAGTAATGAGGTCCACCGCCGCTCGGTATGCACTGGCTGTTGGGCGCTTAACGCGCCAATCCTCCTGCGGTTTTTCAGGCAGGCTCAGAAAACTGGCAATTTCGAGAAGTATTTTCGACTGCCACTCTGTCGTCAAGTTCTCAGACACGGGTTTCACCTCGACGGCTAGACGCCCGAGCAAAAGGCATACTCAAGGACCAATCCTTGAAAATCCGCAAGTCGTACTGTTCGTGGCGGAAGGTTCGGGGGTTGTCGCTTTTCCAAAGCCGGCCACAGCAGTTTCTTATCATCGCCGCTGCCTGACTCGCAACAATTATAACACCCGTCACGCCGCCGGTTCAATTCCCGAAACCGGATGCCCGTTTGCTGGAGCATCTCCCCGGGGCGACTCGCACCGGGGACAGCGATAAGTTAAGCTTAAGTGAGACTTTCGTTATCCACTTGAAACAATTGGCGCCGAAGCGAACCGGAGGCGCTGTTCGGAATAAAAGTGTCCAAAACGACTGACAAACCGTCCAAGACTGACTACAAATCGACCCTGCGGCTGCCTCAGACCGATTTCCCGATGAAGGCCAACCTGGCCAAGCGCGAGGTCGATATTCTCAAGCGGTGGGACGCAATCGCGCTGTACGAGCGGATGCTCGAGGTGCACAAAGACGCGCCGCTTTTCGTCCTGCACGACGGGCCCCCTTACGCCAACGGCGAGGTCCATGTCGGCACCGCCCTGAACAAGATTTTGAAGGACTTCATCGTCCGCTCGCGCGCCATGATGGGTCACAAGACGCCGTTCGTCCCCGGATGGGACTGCCACGGGATGCCGATCGAATTGCAGGTTTCGCGCAAGCTCGGCTCCAAGGCGCGCACCATGTCCAAGCTCGAACTGCGCAAGCTGTGCCGCGCGCACGCCGAGAAATACATCAACCTCCAACGCGAGGACTTTCGCCGCCTGGGTGTGATCGCCGACTGGTCCAATCCTTACCTGACTTTCAGTCCCGAATACGACGCGGCCGAGATTGGCGTGCTGCGGGACCTGGTCGAAAACGGCTACGTTTACCGCGGCCTGCGCCCGGTGCATTGGTGCTTCGACTGCCGCACGGCGCTGGCCGAGGCGGAGGTCGAGTATCATGACGATAGCTCGCCATCGATCTATGTCGCCTTTGCTCTCAACTCCAATCTGACCGACGCGGCGGCTTTGGCGGCAGAGCCCGCGCAAGGGCCGTTGTTGGCCGGCGCCCATGCCAAGGGCAAGCTCTTCGCCGTTATCTGGACGACCACGCCCTGGACCCTACCCGCCAACCTCGGCATCACCGTTAACGGCGGCTTCGAATATGTGGCGTTGGAATCCGGCGGCAATTTCTATGTCGTCGCGGCGCGTCTGGCCGAGGCGGTCGAAAAGGCCTGCGGACTTACGGTCACACGCCGGATCGCGCTCAGCCAAGACGCGCTGCGGGCGCTGGACGGCAAGGACATCTTTCGCCATCCATTTTTAGACCGCGACGTCAAGCTGATGTTCGGCGACCACGTGACGCTGGACGCCGGCACCGGACTGGTCCACACGGCGCCTGGCCACGGCTACGACGACTTCGTAATCGGCTCGAAGTACGGACTCGAAGCTTACACGCCGGTGGACGCCGGCGGCCGCTTCATCGAAGCCGCGGGCAAGTACGCCGGGATGCCGGTGTTCGAGGCGAATCCCGTCATCGTGGCGGATCTTAAGGCGTCCGGCGCGCTGCTTCACGGCGCCGATTTAAGCCATAGCTATCCGCATTGCTGGCGCTGCAAGAACCCGCTCATCTTCAGAGCCACCGAGCAATGGTTCCTCAACGTCAACCATCGGGGCCTGCGCGAGCGCGCTTTGGCGGAAATCGAGACAGTGCAATGGATTCCCAAATGGTCGCGGGATCGGATCAAGAACATGATGGAGACGCGGCCGGACTGGTGCCTGTCGCGCCAGCGCGCCTGGGGCGTGCCGATTCCCGCCCTGCGCTGCACCAAGTGTAACGACGTTGCGCTGACGCCGGCCTTGCTCAGGCGCGTCGAGGAAATCTTCGCGGCCGAGGGTTCCGACGCCTGGTACGCCCGCCCGGTGAGCGATTTCGCGCCGGCGAATCACGTGTGCGGCAAATGCGGCGCCGGCAATTTCGAGAAAACCGAGGACATCCTGGATGTTTGGTTTGATTCGGGATGCTCGCACGCGGCGGTGTTGGCGCTGCGGCCGCAACTGAGCTGGCCCGCCGACCTCTACATCGAAGGCGTCGATCAGCATCGCGGATGGTTCCAGGTGTCGCTGATCACCGCGACCGCCACCCGTGACGCGGCACCCTATCGCACCGTGGTCACCAACGGCCTGACCCTGGACGATCTCGGGCGCAAGATGTCGAAATCGCTGGGCAACGTCGAAAACGCCGCCGACGTGGTCGCGCGCGTCGGCGCCGACGTGATGCGCCTGGTGTTCGCGTCGGTGGATTACGCGACCGATATGCGGGTCGGCGACGACCTGTTCACCGCGGTATCGGAGTCCTATCGCAAGCTGCGCAACACCAGCCGCTATATGCTGGGTAACCTTTACGACTTCGACCCCCAGCGCTACCTGGTGGAGACCAGCCGGATGCTGGAACTCGATCGCTTCGTCCTGCTGCGGCTGGAGCGACTCAAGCAGGCTACGCTCGCGGCGTATCAGCGCTACGATTTCCAGGCCGTCTACAACGCCCTGGTCAACTTCGCGGTCATCGACCTGAGTTCGCTTTACGTCGAGGTCGCCCGCGATCGGCTCTACTGCTCGCCCGCCAGTTCGATCGAGCGGCGTTCCGCGCAAACCGCGATGTATCACGTGCTGGATGCCGATCGTCCGCATCATCGCGCCGTTGCTGCCCTATACCGCCGACGAGATTTACTCCCACATCCCCGGTGCGGGCGCCGAAAGCGTGCATCTGCTGGAACTGCAGCCGCCGCAGCCGGCGTGGGCCGATGCCGAACTCGAGGAACGCTGGAAGCAATTGCTGAGCATTCGCGGGGCCGCGCTAAAGGTGCTGGAGACGATGCGCCAGGCCGGGGCGATCGGTGCTCCGCTGGAGGCTGAGGTCCAACTTGCTGCCGCGCCAGGCGCGCTCGAAGGACTAGCCTCGACGCTCGATCATGACGCCCGCCTGCTCAAGGATTTGTTCCTGGTCTCAGGCGTGGAAGTGATGTCGCCCGATCGGGCAGAGGAGTTGGCCACGCTGGCCGGTGGCGCGGAAGCGTTCTCAGTCGATGGCGCCTTTGGCCGCGTCAGCAGTCTGCCGCCATTGATCATTTTGGGACGCCGCAGCGACGGCAAGAAGTGCCCGCGTTGTTGGATGTATCACCACGAAGATTCCGAACTGGACGCCCGCTGCAGGGCGGCACTGGGAGTTTGAGTATGGCAGCCGCATTGACACCACGCGCCGCAGAACAAGGCGGTTCCGGTACGGCGTGGATTCTGGCGCCTCCTGCTAGGTATCACGCTCCCCATTCTGGTAATCGATCAGGTAAGCAAGCTCTACATCGTCAGCCATCTGGCGTTGCATGAGGACGTCGTCCTGATCCCCAACTGGTTCGATATCACCTACACGCTCAATCCGGGGGCTGCTTTCAGCCTCTTTGCCGGGATGCCGGCGTGGTTTCGCAGTTCGTTCCTGCTTGGGCTGGCGGCGGCGGCGATCGTGGTCATCACAGTTCTGCTAATCAGGGATCCGCGCTTTAATCTGACCTCGGCTTCGCTGGCGCTGATTCTGGCCGGTGCGATCGGAAATCTGATTGACCGGATTTGGCGCGGACCCGTGGTCGATTTCATCTTGATGCACTATTACAACCACAATTACCCGGTCTTTAACGTGGCCGACTCCGCGATCACGATTGGAGTCGTGCTGATTCTCATCACCTCGCTCAAATCGAGCACCGCCACGAACAACGCTTGACACCACAGCCGGCGCAAGGTTAATCCTGTGCCGATTCAGAAGACCTCCCGGAGTCCGCTATGAACCTCGTCAACACCGTCACCGGCACCTGCTCTCCCGAACAACTCGGCGTCACCCTGATGCACGAGCATCTGATGATCGGATGGGCCGGATGGGAGACCGACAGCACGGTGCGATTCGACCGCGAGGCAGCGATTAATCACGTCACCGATAAGGTCAAGGAACTGCGCGATCTCGGTCTGGAAACGTTTGTCGACCCGTGTCCGATGGACCTGGGCCGCGATGTCGAATTTATGGCCGAGGTCTCCCGGCGCTCGGGCGTCCGGGTGATTTGCGGCACCGGACTCTATACTCATACCCTTGGGGCCAATGCTTACTACCGCCAGCGCAAGCTCGAGGAACTGGTCGACATCTATGTCCACGATTTGACCGTCGGAATCGGTGAAACTGGCATCAAAGCGGCGTTCATCAAATGCGCAACCGGCGAGGGCAAGATCACCAAGTATGAGGAGCGATGTTTGCGCGCGGCCGCCAAGGCCCATCTTGCCACCGGCGCTCCAATTACCACCCATACCGACGGCGGCACCATGGGGCCTCAGCAACTGGATATCTTCGCTTCTGAAGGAGTCGAACTGTCCCGGGTGATAATTGGCCATAGCTGCGGTTCGTCCGACCTCAGGTATCATGTCGGCATGCTCGAGCGGGGTTGCACACTGGGTTTCGACCGCTTCGGCATCGAGGTCATCCTGCCCGACAAAGTCCGCCTGGCCGCCATGATCGGCCTGCTGGGAATCGGCTATCGAAAGCAACTGGTGCCGTCGTGCGACTCTGCCGCCTGCGTCCAGGGACGCCAGCCGCGTGGCGAGTCACCGCTGAAGCATCCGAGCTATCTATGGCGAACGGTTTTTCCCGCATTGCGCGAAGCAGGCGTGAGCGAGGAGACCCTACGGACCATCCTGGTGGACAACCCGCGTCAATTCTTCTCGCGATAACCTGCCAAATTTCCGCTATTCGCGCTGGTTTAGCCTGTAATAGCCGGACGGCGTCCCCTGTCGTCCAAGATCGGATTTCAATACCGATTGAAGATTTCTCAATCGGGTCCTCATCTGATTGTTTGCCATGCTAGCTAATATAGCGTAGGTATGACCTATCTATGGCGCAGCCTTGCGTAAGATATTTTGAGCCCTTGGGTTTTGAATATCTTCCCTTCGGTTGCCCGGCGCATGGAGACGGATTCAAATGACGCACCAGACCAAACTGGTAACCGTAAAGGAGCTCTCCGACTATCTTCGAGTTCATCCTTCTACAATCTACAGATTGCTCAAACAGGGGGAGCTCCCCGGATTCAAGCTGGGAAGTGACTGGCGGTTCAACCTGGCGGCGATAGACCGTTGGCGCGTGGAACAGGGCGAGGAGATAGGAGAGAATTGTCCCGAGGACCTGAACTGACGAGAAACGCTTAAAGTCGTCAAGAGCCTCTCGGGCGGGTTTTCAGCAAATATAAAGCAAGTTGAGGTCATTAAGACAATTTATCCGATAGGGTATTGCAGCCTCTCTCCAACTCACATTCTTTCTCTGCCCTGACGGCTTCCGAAAAAATGCCTATTCTGTCAACTTGACCGACGGTCGCGCTCGAGACTTCAAAAATTTCCATCATTCAGAAATCAGAATTCTGTGAGCGAGCCGTTGTTCTGATCACCTACGCATTTTGATGGGTTGCACAGCACCGGCGGAAAACTTCAGGGGCTGCCTGACAACGTCAAAATTGCGCTGCGTCCTATCATGCTATTGGCCGAATTCACGTAGTCGAACTGGTAGAAGACCGGTCCGAGGTTGCGGTCCAAGTGGAGTATGCAGCCCCTGGTGCATTCGATTCCGGTTAAATGCTGCGGCAGGGCATCTTTGTAGATGTAGCTGTAGTGTAGGACGGCTTTGTTTGTTCCGCCAGGTGGTCCAATGTCCACTGCGCCTGCAAATTGCCTGCGAGTGGCAGGAAAGAGATAGACCACGGTTTCTCCCGCGTCTAAAGTGATAGTCTCTCCGGGCTCGTCGGGAACGACGCTGGTATCGATGCCATCGTACCTTATCCGATAGCGGGTGACGGCTTGGCCGGTCCGATATGGTTTGAATTCTATCGGCACCGTGCGCTCCCAGTCATTGCCATTGACCGCCATTAAGCAGTCGCGCGCCGTTACCCTGGCGTGCCGCGGTCACGATGTTTCTTCCGTACGCCGGCGACGTCAGGGCCGTCCCCAGAATATAGGGGGTCAGCGATTTGGTCAGCGGATTGGCCGCAAAGGCCATCGCCCGCCAGTTATTCCGTATGATTGGGTCACTTGCCGTGGGATTCGCGCCCGTCTGCATCATGGTCCCGATGGGCGCTTTAATTCGGCTGGCGAGATTGGCTGGCGATTCGAACTGATAGAGCCGCACGCCGGCTGCGCCCAGAGCCGCGGCCGCCATAATCTCGCTGGTAAGCGCTGGACCGGCAACGCCTGGAAGCTCCAGCTGGTCTCTCGGCGGCCTATAGTACGCGTCCGCTGTGCCTCGCTTGACGTACATAAAGCTCGAAATGCTGTCCAGGAATAGTTGCGGACGATCCAAGCATCATCAGCGGCTGCCGTCTGTAGAACAATTCGCGCATCCAGTAGTTGAGCTCCTGAACTCCTCCCGACCAGGGGTAGGTTCTGCGCAGACTGAACGAATCCCAGTACTGAGAGGCATAATCGCTGACGCCGCGGGGTCCCATCCAATTTCCCTGAACGACGGCGGGTGCGATACCCAGAACCGGCCAGCTTATCGGGACCGAGGGGCGCGCGGTCTCGATCCAATTGCTTATCTGCGTAAGCGCCGAATTTGGCACCGGTGGAATGCACGGGTGGGCGGGACAGCCGCCGATATTGCCGGCCCACCAGACGAACTCCAGTCGCGGGTCGTTGGCGGCGGTGAACTTGCCGGTTACCGGTCCGGCCGGTGTGAAATCGAAGGAATCGGGGCGGACGCGGGTTGCCGTAAACATGTGCCCCAGTCGGCGTGTTCAAATTACGATTGGCTGAATGATCCAGGGCGAAATTCAGGCCCGAGGGGAAGCGCTTAGGTACCACCGGGTTGTGGGGCCACGCCATCGTGCAAGTCATGCCCGCGCAGGTGATCGACTTGAAGCTGTCGGGCGTGCCTACCTTGCCCGGCGGCTTTGGCGTCGCGCCCCACATCATGCTCGCCTCGTCCACCATGTCGGCGCCGATCGCCACGCCCGAGGCCGCCAACATCTGCATCGCGTATTGGACCGCCTGCTTGCCCCAGGGCCAGTTGAGCGTCCACCAGGCCTCTGCGCCGATCCCTCTGGCCACTTCGTCTCCGGTTGCGAAGATATGGAAGCCGTGGTCACGCGCGAATATCCAATCCGGTACCGTGCCGTCGTAAAAGCTCCGCTGCCAGCCGGCATAATCGGCCCCGATGTTGCGCGGGTTAATATAGAAGCCGCGCGAAAGCGTGTTGATGCCGGCGCGCTTGACCTCCGATACCAGCTTGGGATCCGTTTTCAGATCGCTCGGTTGGAGCACGAACGGCGAAACCACGAACATCGACGCGCCCGTCCGATATGAACTCAGCATCTGACCGCTGCCGGAAAAGTGCGGCACGCCATGATTCTTCCTGACCCAGACCATAACCGACGTAATTTTTGCGCCGTCGGTGATAGTGACGGTGGCGAAGCCCGGATGCGTTCCGGCGATTACCATACCGGTCCCAGAGACCGACGCTACCTTCCAGTCGCTGATTGTATAGAGCGGCGCGGAGCAAGGTCCGGAGGTGTTGTCGGTGAAAAGTCGCCTGCACGTCAACCGTGTGCGTTCGCCGAGCCGCAGATAGACATGAAGGTAGTTGGCAGCGATATCCATCAGGGCGTGGCCGTTGTCGATTTTGACCACCCGCTCGAAGCCGCCGCGAAAATTGTAGTAGGACTTTTCCTCCTGATGTCCGGTCTGCCAATAATCGGAATGCATCCCGACGTATAACTCATGTGTGCCATTGGTAAACGTGGTCGTATCCACACGCATGGTCACGCTCGCCGCATGCTTGCCAAAGTTGTCCGTCCATGCCACCGCCGCTTGTTCACCATCCAGATACGCCAGCCACACCGCGGGGTAATAGCTGGAGTCTTCGCCCGAGACGCTCAGGTTCACTACGCCATGCAGCGTGCGCGCCAGATCGGGTTGCGTCGCAGTGATTGAGTTGCCGTGGTTCTTGATTGCGAAAATCCGCTCAGTGGCCCCGACCCGGGTTCCGAAGCTATCCCGCGCGATTGCCTGCACCGCCAAATTTCCGTCCGCGACGTAAGCCGTGTTCCAAGCAAGCTTGAATGGCGACTCAGTCGCGATTCCGAGCCGTTTTGACCCGAGCAGATATTCAACGCTGGCGATCGATTTGTCGCTGGTGGAGACGTCCAGCCAGTAGGTTCCGTTTAGCGGCTTATCCGCCGCCGGCTTGCTGATCGTAAATGCTACTGGAGCCTGCTGCTGGGACGTGCCGGGGGTTGCAGCGGCCTGGACCGGATTGAAGCGGCAGGGCATCCATAGAGCGACGAGCAAACTCGCCACCGCGCAAGCGTTTCGAGTTTGTTTCTTCATAGCCTTGCGCGCCCGCCAGCTCTGGTCGTCAGATACAGCTTACTTTAATGGTTTGCATTGGAACACTAACGCGGCAGCGTCGGCGGGTGCGGAAAAAGGAAGACACCTGGTTAGCGGAAGGCAGCGAAAGAATCTTTTTCGATGCCACTCGGCGTCCTGATATAGTGGCACTGGGTTTAACCTCACGCGGAACGATCTATGACAGAGCAGATTAACCGGACTGAGGCCACCAGCCGGCTTTCCTCGCGCTTCGTCGACGCCCTGGCGTTCGCCTTCGAAGTCCATCGCGAACAGACCAAGAAGGGTACATCCATTCCTTACATTTCTCATCTGCTTGAGGTGTCTGGAACGGTCTTGACCTATGGTGGCGACGAAGATGAGGCGATCGCCGCGCTCCTGCACGACACCGTCGAGGACCATTCCGACGCGGTGTCCTTCGCATTGTTGGCCGAGCGTTTCGGCGCGCGTGTCGCGGCGATCGTGGAATCATGCAGCGACACCTCAGTGTCTCCCAAACCGCCGTGGAAACTGCGCAAGGAACGCTACATCGAGCATCTGCACAATGCCGATGAGTCGGTCGTGATCGTGTCGGCGGCGGACAAACTATCCAATGCGCGGGCGGTGATGAAAGACTTCCGTAAGCACGGAGACGAGGTTTGGGCGCGGTTCAACGCCGGCAAACCGGAACAGCTTTGGTACTACCGCACCGTGACCGAAGCGCTGACTCGGCGGGCCGAGGGCACACGCGTACAACCTCTCGTCGAGGAGCTGAACCGCGCGGTAAAGAAGCTCGAACGTCTTTGCGGATCCACCGGCTGACACGCCCTTAACGGCTTCTCTGGGCGAACCCGGGGCAGCGTTGGGCATCGAGTAACCATGGAGAACGTGGAAACTATCTCGGCGCAATGCGCCATCGCCGGAGGTGGGCCGGCGGGAATGATGCTGGGCCTGCTGCTGGCGCGCGCTGGTGTCGACGTTATCGTGCTGGAGAAGCACGCCGATTTCCTGCGCGATTTCCGCGGCGACACGATTCATCCCTCAACCTTGGAGGTGATGCATGAGCTCGGGCTTCTGAATGACCTGCTCAAGCTACCGCATCAGGAACTTGGCCATCTCGGTGTGCAAATCGGCGAGGATCTAATCCCGTTCGCGGATTTCACTCATCTGCCAACGCACTGCCGGTTTATCGCACTGATGCCGCAGTGGGATTTTCTCGATTTCCTGGCCAAACAGGGCGCGCAATATCCGGGATTCAAGTTGCGCATGCGCGCCGAGGTGACGGATCTAATCGAGGAGGCGGGCCACATCGTCGGACTGCGCGCCACGACTGCCGACGGTCCCCTGGAGGTGCGGGCAAACCTGGTCGCCGGCACCGACGGCCGTAGCTCGGTGGTGCGCGAAAAGGCCGACCTTAAGATCGATGAAATCGGGGCGCCGATGGATGTGCTGTGGTTCGCACTCTCCCATCAGCCAAGCGACCCTGAGGAAACTATGGGCCGCGTCGATCGCGGCCGGTTTTTCATCATGATCAATCGCAGTGACCACTGGCAGTGCGGTTTCGTGATTCCCAAAGGGACATTTGAACAGATCCAACGCAATGGCCTGGAGGCTTTCCGCGACACCGTGGGCAAGCTCGCACCCTTTATGACCGACCGGGTCGCTGAGTTGCGCGAGTGGGACGACGTAAAACTGCTTACCGTCAAGGTCGATCGCCTGCGGCTGTGGCATCGTCCGGGCTTGTTGTGCATTGGCGATGCTGCGCATGCCATGTCCCCGGTCGGCGGCGTCGGCATCAATCTCGCCATCCAGGACGCGGTCGCCACCGCGAACCTGCTGGCCGCATCGATACTGGAAAATCGACTTACCGAAGCTCACCTCCATCAGGTTCAGGTCCGGCGCCAACTGCCTACCCTTCTGACTCAGTGGTTCCAGGTCCAGATTCAGAATCGGGTCATCACGCGCGTGCTCGCGGGCGAGGGAAAGCTAACGCCTTCGTTCCTGTTCCGCCTGTTTGCAAAGTATCCCCTACTGCGACGGATGCCCGCCCGGCTGGTCGGCATGGGTTTTCGGCCCGAGCATGTTTCGGCGTCCATCCTGCGGGGAACGTCTGACCCTGCGCATCGCTGAATGGGCCGGTCCCGGCGTCGCGCCTTTTCAACAAAACAACTCCTGACGCGTGAGAAGACCGGCCACGAATTTGATTTTGTCCTTGAACCACGCCACGCTTTCATTCGATGGCGAGGGCAAGCTGCGAGGCGGACCAAAATGCTGTCGGGGGCTGCGCGATTGGGCGCGTCGCAACTCCGAAAGTGGTAGTCGGCGTCGACGTCGGTGAGGATTATCTCGACCTTGCGGTGCTGCGCGCCAAGTCGCTGGCGCACTATCGAATCGCCCTGCGCGGTATCGAAGACGACCCGCTGCCCGTCGTGCGCGAGCGGCTTTCGGCTTGTTGCCCGGACTGCGGTCCCCGATGGCTTGCGCTGATCGATTCCCCACGCTGGCCGCTCGACCTTGACTGCTCCCGCACCGCCATCGCCCCACGCCAGCCCGTGCCAACCGGCAGAACATTGGATCGTGCGCTGCGCGCTCTGCTGCGCACGTCCCCCGAACACGGCGCGATGCGGTTGTCGATGTTCCCCACTCCCGCACATGCCTATTTCCAGCAATGCGCCAGCAGCATCGCCTGCAAACCACATCTGCGATCGATCTATCGCCGGCTGTTCGAAACCGCTCCGCACGAATCGATGCCGATGATCCCCGTAACCGGGTCTGTAGCGGGCGGCGTCTTTACCCGTTTTATGCTGGCGGGATTCCTCGCCTTCCGGGCCTGGGAAGCGCTCGGAGTCCAGACGCTTGAGGCTTATCCGGATCTGCAATTCAGGCTGTTCAACAAGCGGTTGGTGCCCAAACGCGCAGGCACAGCGGCTTTAACGCAGCGCATCGGAATAAATCGCAAATTGCGCCGGATGCTTGGGATCGGGCGGTCGCCGATCGCCACCGGCCTCGATCAGGCCGACGCCGAGGTGCTCGCGTTGACGGCGATGGCCGCTGTCAGGCAGGGATGCCTGGCCAGCTTGGAACATCCAGCCGAGGGCCGTTTTCTTATCACTTTCAACTGCCGCGGCGCTTTTTCCTAAGACGCATATATGCTATCGGCGGGTTGAACAGGCGTTAAGCTCGTAATGAGCGCCGCCATAGCAATCGCCTAAATATCGGGGACCAACTATGAGCAAGCAGCACGGATTCATTGACGCGGACTCCCATATCCTGGAGCCGGACGACATCTGGGAACGATACCTGGATCCCGAGTTTCGGGACGAAATGCCCAAGACGCGCTGCTGGTACGAGGGCGAGCCGATGGGGTTCGGCTTCCGCATCGACGTCGGCGGTTACAATATGCCGATCGGTGTGCCGCACATGCTGACCGTGCTACCGGGCCTGGCCGGTGCGTACGCGGACTACGCACGCGAAGGCTTTCCGCCTCGGATCTACAAAACCGCGATGGAACGGGTGGGCATGGAATACATGGTGGCCTACCCCACGATTGGCCTCTACGTCACGTCGGCGCCCACGCTCAAAGCGGCGACGGCAGCCGCGTATCGGCGGGCCTATAATCGATGGCTGTACGATTTCTGCGCCGAAGCCGGCGACCGCCTGTTGGGAGCGGGCTCGCTGGACCTGCGCGATCCGGAAGAAGCCGCCAAAGAGGCAACCCGCTGCGTCAAGGAGTATGGCTTCAAGGCATTGCACATCAATCCCGCCCCGGTCGGCGGGCATCATCTGTACGATCCCTGCTACGACCGCATGTGGGCGACGATTTCGGACCTCAACGTGCCGGTGGGCGTCCATGTGAGCGCGTACAACGCCACCGATCCGATGCTGCAGGATTATCTGCCCGGTCTGCCTTCGGCCCAGGCGGTGATGGCGTTCAGTATCGGCAACATGATCGCCAGCGCCGCGTTTATCGTCGGCGGCGTTCTCCATCGCCATCCGAAACTGCGCGTGGTCCATCTCGAATCAGGCGCCGGATGGGCCGCTTTCTGGCTCGACCGCCTGAAGGCCGGACTGATGGGCGGATTTCGCGATATTGACATCCCGGGACTGACGATGCATCCGATCGAGTATTTTCAACGCCAGTGTTATATCGCCGCCGACACCGATGACCCCGGGATCAAGCAGGTGATCGACATGATGGGCGACAACAACATCGTGCTGTCCACCGATTTTGGCCATCCCGAGGGATGGAAGTACACGCGCGCGGTGGAAGAACTGATGGAAATCCCCGGCGTGCCGGACGAAAGCAAGCGCAAGATCATGTGGGACAACTCGCTCAGGCTCCACGCACTGACGCCGTGATTAGAAAGGGACACTGATAGCGGTCGGGAGCGGTATTGCACCATTCGCGGACCCAATTGTTATCAGCCCGGGCCAGGCCATAGGCACCTACTGCGTTCTTGATAAAGGGAAAATCGTTGACCAACATCGTGGGAATCACCAGCACCTGATCGATACCCATCAGATCGAGCTCTTTTACTCGGTCATGAGGATCGTATGCGCCTTTGTGATCCAGTTATGCGGCCTGTTCCTCGGTCAGCTCCATGCGTTGCAGCCGGCGTTGCATACGCGAACTCTTTCTTAAAGTTTCGCGTTCGGTCAATTCATAAATTCCTTGAGACTGACGCCGTCTGAGAGCCACCGATCACCACAGCCTGGCAGCTATCTAAAATAATCCCTGCCGATGCCGTTACCGCATGACTTGGTCAAGCCCACTCGGCATCGCGTACAGCGGGATGTCATTTACCGCTTTCGGTACCACTGAGCCGATAGCCGGCGGATCGCCGACCCACGCGAGACTGGTGTGATTCCCCTCAATGTCATAGTTAATGCCGAGCTCGCCGCCCGACGGGAGAACAAAACTCTTCTCCCCGTTAAGTGTCTCAGGGATTCGAGGTGTCGGCCCGCGTCCAATGACTTGCAGCTTCCACAGTTTACCATTGCGATCATAGGTATCTCCCTGATCGGCCGTGTAAGCGAGATCCTTATCGATGTACAAGACACGATGAGAGTAGCAATAAGAATTGACAATATCGGGCTTGGGAACCAGATCTATTAAATAAACGTCACGCATCTCAAATTTATTTTGCTCAGGCCGTGGCCATCCGATTGCCTTGTCAGTGAGCGTATAGGTGCCTATGTAGGGATCTTTGTCGTTTGCGTTCGTGAGCCAGGTAGAGTGAACCAGAAAGAGCAGCTTCTTTTCGCCCAGATAGCGTGGGATAAACCAGTTGTTAATTCCGCTGAAACCGCCGCGCTGATCGTCGTTAGTCCAGTCCGAGCCAGACAAAGGTGCGCATCGCGCCGCGCTGGAAAGCCTGAGCGAACGGCGTAGCGAAGGCAAAAACACATAAAGTTCCGGTAGCTTGTTGGGGTCGTCGGGATAAGTAGCTAAAGAGGTCGTATATTTGGATTGTTCTGGTGAAAATATCTGGTTATTTATTGACAAATACAATCCATTGCCTTCCGGGTTGGTGATAGGTTCCTCATAGTCGCTGACATGGGCCAGTTTGAAAAAGAGTTGCTGCGTGCCCAAGTGGCTGACGCTTAGATTGCTATCCACCAACGCCTCTATGTAGGAACCTTGGTAGATGTTCGGAATATACGTGTAATAGTAGTTGTAAAGAAGCTGTCCTCCGATATCAGGGCCACTTGGATGTGGAAATGGAATACCCGCCATGTAATTTTTGATGTCGTAAGTGCCATTCGGCAGTTTTACCAGCTGAGCCTGTCCGGCGTATTTCTCGGTATCAGCCAAATATTTGGTCGGCAGGTCGGTTTTTATTGTAGGTCCAACTTCGATGTAATGGTCCGGTCCCGAACCAATTTGCCAAAAGTATCTACCGCTTAGAAACGCCTGAATGCCAACCGGCAGGAATTTGCGGTACTGTTGCCAGTTTGTGGAGGTTATTTTGGTACCCAGTGGAGGCGCATCGGAAGAGTCAGCGGAATTTAACTCAGCAAATGACTTGTCATCGAAGTGGTCCAGGTACGAAGTATCGCGCGTGCCATTTTGCGAGCGCGCGATGCCAGTAAAAAAAGCCACAAAAATAATAAGGAATAGCGCTGTTTGCGAGACTTTGGACATAGTAAACCCGAAGGGTAAGGACGTTTTTCTCAAAAATCGGTACTTCGCCATGTTGTTCCTCCCAATTTCACAAAAAGACCACATTTCAATACTTCCGAGTATTCGGCGGCGCGAAGAGGCGATTGGCTGGCGGTTTCGCAATGACCCGCTTTCGTGCGAACCTACGAAAGGCCACCACTCCAACCGCGCCATCACTGTCAATTGTCAGTCCGCAGAGCCGGTTTGCCAGTACCTTCAGTAGCGGTTGGGCGAATCCTAACGCCGTTTCACCACCCGCCGAGATCCGAGAACGCACGCCAGCCTTTTGTAGCGGTGCAAACCGTGAATCGTGTGCGATGCCGGAAGTGCGCTGAGTCTCATCGGGCTGCCGTCATCCTTGACGTGCCACATAATCTGATTTGAATGAAACATGCTTCATCGAATTCTTCCATGACCACTCCGAAGAATAAGGCCAATTATCGGCCTTTTTGACAGAACGCTGAACTATCGTATGTACGATAAAATGCTTGTTGCGTCAAGCAGATGGTGAAGATTATGCTGACTGCGACCTTGGGCGCATTCATGGGGGACCGAAAAACGGCTGATGTACCAGGATCCTTTAATTGGTAAACGTGAGCTTACTGGCCGGGACTTTACTGAGCGCATTCTCGAGCAATGGGCGGCGGCCTTACCCAAGGCGGATTTCAAGATCATTCGGGTAACTTTGAGGCTCTCACGGGCCGCTCTCTATTACGACGGCGCCTGGGCCAAGCTGGCCGCAGCCAATCGGATCACAATAGGGGAGTCGAGCATTCTGAGCGCTTTGCGGCGCGCCGGTCCACCCTTTTCCATGCGTCCTTCGGAGTTGGCGAAATCGCTTTGGGTGACGCCCAGTGGAATAACCAGACAGGTCGAAAGGCTGGTCGCGCGGGGACTGGTCGAAAAAACCGAGCAGGCCAGCGATCGGCGATGCGTGGTCATCACGCTGACCGCGGCCGGACGCCGGCTCGCGGAGGCGCAAATAATCGGTCTGCTTGAACGGATCGAGCAGCGAGCACTGCTGGATTTCACGGATCTTGAGCTCAAAGAGTTCGAACGTTTGCTGTGCAAGCTAATGACACGTTTGGAGGCCACGGTTCAGCCACCGGTTGCCGGAATTGGCGATGAATGACAGGGGCGAAAAGCCCGACCTAACTATGCGAGCTCGCTTGGCCCAAAGGACGCAAACCATGATTGCGGTTCGTGGCCGCCGATGGCATTGCGCTTTTAATCACACATTACTTGATGCAAAAGGGGAGTGGGGAGGATCGGCAGTATCCAAAGAGCCATTTAAACGACGAGATCGCGTCGCCGCCGGCCCACCATCGAAGGGCGACTGACACACTGGAAAGCCAAAACGAGTGCCTCGCATGTGGACGGGAAACGCGATTTAGAAACCTTCCAGCGCCGGCGGATTCGCCGCGAACTCCCGCTTCAGCTTCCGATAGGTTGCCAGATCGTCCACCGTGCGGAACAGGCCCCGATGCACGTAGCCGAACAAGGGCATCCCGCGCGCGACCATCGGGGCAAACAAGCCCTTCATGCTGCTGAACGGAAGCGCCTGCGGCATCCAGTCATGGACCTGCGGCTCGCAAATATACAGTCCGCAAAACATATAGGGTTCAGTTGGGACAGATGGAGGCTCAGCCGGGAAATCCTCGAATCCGCCGCTGCGTCCCGCGGTCATAAGGCGCATGCGACGCAGCCGCCCGTCGTCATCGATCTCAAGCTGGCTATAGGCGCTCATATCCTGCGGCCGATGCAAAGCGAAGGTGGCGATGGAGCCGCGCTCGCGATGGAACCCAATCATCGCGCCCAGGTCGAGGTCCATCAGGGTGTCGGAATTGGCCACGACGAACGGCTCCGAGCCGAAGAAGCCGCGCAGCCCGAGCAGTGGACCACCCGTCCCCAGCAGCACCGTTTCGGGCGCATAAGTGATTTCCAGCCCCAGTTCGTGGCCCATCAGCAGACCGGTCTCGATCTGACCCGCGAGATGATGGACATTGATCGCGACCTGCCTGATTCCCGCCCGCTTAAGCATCATCAGCGCATAATGAATCAGCGGCCTGCCCCCGAGCTCCAGCATCGGCTTGGGTATGCTTTCGGTAAGCGGACGCAAACGCTCGCCCTTGCCCGCGGCCAGCACCAAGGCCTTCATAGCTCGCTCAACAGCTCCCGCAGCAGAGGGAAATCATCGTCCGACTCTAGCATCCGGCGGGCTTGCCCAATGGCGGCCGGGAGATACGCCATATAGCCGGCCTTGCCCGAGCGCTCAAGAAAGACAAAGCGCCCGATGACTTTGAGCGCATGCTGCAGCACGCACCATCGATAGCTCTGAAGGAAGCGCGCGCGACCGAGCAGATTCGCATGCCGCTTCGCGGCGGCGTCAAAGTAATAGCTAACCAGTTCCGCCTCGAGCGCCGGGGAAATCAAGGATCCGGTGTCGCGGGTGGTAAGCAGGACCGCCAGATCCTGCGCCGCCGGGGCCATCAGCGCGTCTTGAAAGTCGATCACCCGGACGCGCGTCTGGCCGCCGTGCCCTTGGACGAAAAGATTTTGGAAATGATAATCGCGATGCGATAGCACCCGCGGCAGCGCGCCCAAAAAGTCGGCCAGCCGATCGAGCTCCGCGCTGAGTCCGGCCGTCTCAGCCAGCGGCGCGATTTCGGGGAGGCCGTACTCGACGAACTGTTCCATCTCCCACCGGAACAGGCGACGGTCGTATGCAATTGAATAGGCCAGGCATTGTCGATCGGGCTCGATGGCGCCGCCGAGGTGAATCTTCAACAGCTCGTCCAGCGCCATCCGATACAATTCGGCGGCGCGCCCCGGCTCGGCCTTGACCGCCGCATAAAGCGACAAATCGCCAACGTCTTCGACCAGCAGTTTGCGCTCGGCCGGCGCCGCCGTATACAGCGCCGGCACTGCCACTCCAATGCGCTGCATCAGGCGATGGACGCTGACGAACGGCGCCTCCGGCACCGGCTCCCGTACAAGACTCAGCGCGCGCGCGTACAGCGGGAGGTCGTCGGGTCCGAGATCGACGGCAATCGCAGTGTCCGGGATTGCGGCATTTGGGTTATGATCGACAAAGATGCGCCAGAACTGGCGCATCGAGGCGTCTCCTTTCAAGGCCAACAACCGCTCCAGGCGCGCTCCAGGCCAGCATCGCGGGATGGTCTGTTTCACCCAATGATGGATTGCGTCTTGCGCGCCATTTGCCACAGGCGGAATCTTAGCTGGGCGGTCACCGGCAATCCATGGAAGCTTGGAAAAGTATCGCGTATCCGCTATTTCGTTGAGGCGGCAGTTCGCACGCCGGGTCGCCTTGGTGCGAGCGGGCGGGCTATAGTGTGAAGGGCGGCGCAGATAGGACGACAAACTGATGACCAATTGGGTTACGACCTGGTTTCCAATCGCGATTTCGCTGGGTTTCGCCGGTCTGGTGGTGGGCGTGATGGTGTCCGTCAATGGGCTGCTCGGTCCCAAACGGCCCGGAAAAATCAAATCCCAGGCCTTTGAATGCGGCAATCCTCCGCGCGGCAACGCCATGGGCCGATTTTCAGTGCGCTTTTACCAGACTGCGATTTTGTTCCTGGTTTTCGACGTCGAAGTCATATTTCTTTATCCCTGGGCAGTGGAGCTGCGGCACTTGGGCGCCTTCGGTCTCGTCGAGGTCCTGATGTTCGTGGCAATCCTGGTGGTCGGGCTGATCTACGCCTGGCAGCGCGGCGCGTTGGACTGGGACTAGGCCGCGATATCTTCAAGCGCCGGGAATCCTTGGAGGCAGATGCTGATCGACAAGCTCAAGCAGCGCTTTGGGTCGGAACTTTTGACCGCTGAGTCGAGCCACGGTGACGAGGTCATAACCGTCAGCCGTGAGGCGGCACCGGCGGTGTTGCGCGCATTGCGCGACGAGCCCGACTTCGACTTCAACTTCCTAATCGATCTTACGGCGGTGGATTGGCCGGTCCGGGAGCCGCGCTTCGAGGTGGTGTACAATCTCAAATCGCTCAGCCGCAATCAGCGCTTGCGCGTCAAGGTGCCGGTGCCCGAAGACGACGCCTGGGTTGCCAGTGCGATCGAAGTATGGAAATCGGCCGATTGGCTGGAGCGCGAATGTTACGACATGTTCGGGATCACCTTCCGGGACCATCCCGACCTGCGCCGCATCCTGCTCTACGATTCGTTCGTGGGTTATCCGCTGCGCAAAGATTATCCGGTTGACCGGCGCCAACCGCTCGCCGAGGAAATCGACCCGGTCGCAAACCCTCGGCCGCCCTCTCGCTGACCAGCAAAAGGCTTTATCCAGGGAGCACGATCAGTAATGGCTTTGCCTGCACGATGGGCGATTAAGACTGAAGCGTCTGACCCCGCCGACGAGATCATGGAATTGCAGATGGGCCCGTCCCATCCGGCCGCCCACGGCACTATCAAATTCAATCTGAAGCTCGACGGCGAGCGCGTCGTGGATTGCGACGTCGAGATCGGTTACCTCCATCGGGCCTTCGAGAAGATGACCGAGCAGGGCACCTGGACTCAGGCAATCCCTTATACCGACCGGCTCAACTATGCTTCGCCCTGCATCAATAACGTGGCTTTCGTTCTGGCGGTGGAGAAGCTGATCGGAGTCGAGCTTCCGGAACGATGCAAATACGTCCGGACCATCATGAGCGAAGTCTCGCGCATCACCGACCATCTGACCTGCATGGGAATGGCGGCCAGCGAAGTCGGGGCGCAGACGGTAATGTTCTTTATGCTGGAGGCGCGAGAGTTACTCTATGACCTGGTGGAAGCGGTCACCGGGGCGCGCCTGACTGTAACCTGGTGCCGGATCGGCGGTATCGCGCGCGACCTGCCCGACGATTTCGGCGATCGGATCAAGATTGCGTTCAAAAATCTCGAAGCGGTGATGGACGACTGCGACAAGCTTCTGACTCGCAACCGCGTCTTTATCGATCGGATGTCCGGAGTCGGCATGATGTCCAAGGAAGATGTGATTTCCTACGGGATAACGGGTCCGCTGCTGCGCGCCACCGGCGTCGCCTACGACGTGCGCAAAGCCGACCCGTACCTGGTTTATGATCGGGTCGACTTCGATCTGCCATTGGGCGAGGCGGGGGACAACTACGATCGCTTCAACGTACGCTTTCGCGAAATCTTCGAATCCAAGCGCATCATCGAACAGGCGATGCGGCAAATCCCGGCCGGGCCAGTAAATATCGACGACCACCGCTACATCCTGCCGCCCAAGGAACGCGTCTATAACTCGATCGAAGGCTTGATGAACCACTTCAAGCTGATCATGGAAGGCATCAAGGTGCCGGCGGGTGAGACCTACCATGCGGTGGAGGGAGCCAACGGCGAGTTGGGCTTTTATATAGTCAGCGACGGCAGCGGGCGCCCATACCGGGTTCGGGTACGCCCGCCATGTTTTTTCGCGATGGGCGCGCTGAACAAGATGCTCATGGGCCACATGATCGCCGATATCATCACCACCTTCGGCATGATCAACATGATCGGCGGGGAATGCGACCGCTGATTTGAAGCTACAAATACGGATCAGACAGCAATCAGAGAATGAGAAAAAAGCGGCGCCGCCCATTATGAAGGGGTGGCGCCGCTTTGCTTTGCTCTGCCCGGCCGTTCCCGGCCTATTTCGCCGCTAGATTCTCGCTCTTCGCCAGTTGCTCCTGGTAGCTCTTCCAGTGCTTGAGCAACTCCACCGCCTTATCGAGTTGAACGTCCTCGGCGGGTTTGGCATGCGGCAGCATCGCCGCATGCTTCTTGCTCGGACTCCTTGGATGACGTTGGGGAAGGGGCTTTTGCCGGATTTGCCGGTGGCTTTGCCGACTTGTTGGTGAAGTGATGCGGTAGATCGCTCTCGCGAATCGTTTCTTCATCAACCTCACCCGGCATTTCGGCTCCCGCGGGAGTCAGCTTGGGCTCCTCGACGACCACATCGGGCGTGATGCCGACCGCCTGGATCGAGCGCCCATTGGGTGTGAAATAACGGGCCGTGGTAAGCCGCAACGCCGACTTATCGTCCAACGGCAGAATGGTCTGGACGGAGCCCTTGCCGAAGGTTTGAGTCCCGAGGATCACCGCCCGGCGATGGTCCTGCAGGGCGCCGGCGACAATCTCGCTGGCGCTGGCGCTGCCGCCGTTAACCAGCACTACCATCGGATAATCGACGAAGTCGCCCTTCTTGTGGGACAGATACTTCTGCTCCTGGCTTTCCGACCGGCCCTCGGTATAAACGATCATGCCCCCGTCCAGAAAGTCGTCGGCGACGTGAACCGCCTGGTTCAGCAGACCGCCCGGATCGTCGCGCAGATCGAGCACCAGGCCTTTGATCTTGCCTTTGTGCTCCTTCTCGAACTTCTGCAAGGCGCTCTCGACGTCGTCATCGGTGTGTTCCTGAAACGTGGAGACGCGAACGTAGTCGTAACCGCTGGGCAAATCCTTGGCCTTGACCGACTTGATCTTAATCACGTCGCGGTACAACGGCACGGCAAACAACTCCGGCACGCCCTCGCGATGCAGCGTCAAGGTGATCTTGCTGCCCTTGGGGCCGCGCATCGCCTTGACCGCGTCGGTCAGCGTCATGTCCTTGGTGAAATTGTTGTCGATCTTGATTATCTGGTCGTTGGGCTTGATACCGGCTTTGTAGGCCGGGGTATCTTCGATCGGGGAGACCACGGTCAGGACCCCGTTCTTGATCGTGATTTCAATGCCCAGGCCACCGAAGCTGCCACGCGTCTCGATCTGAAGATCCTTGTAAAGATCCGGCGTCAGATAGGCGCTATGCGGATCGAGCGAGGCCAACATCCCGGTGATCGCGCCGTTGATAAGCTGTTTGGTGGAAACCGGTTCGACATAGTTCTTTTGCACGATCGCCAGAACATTGGCGAAGGTTTCCAGTTCGTCGTAGGAGCTCTCGGGCAGCGCCTGCGCCCGCCGCACCAGCACTCCCTGCACCACCATCAGGCAGACAATCGCACCGATCGCCACGCTGATTGACCATTTGTGTTTCTTTAAAATCGCCATCGTCTGACCTGTTCTAATGCGTAACGGCGGCTGCCGTTGCACGCTAACCCTCCTTGCTGTCGAGCAACTCCACCAGCGCCTGCCGCACATCGGTTTGCGACCAGTCGAACGCGCCCATGTGATGGGCGACGATTCGGCCCCTGCGGTCGATTATGAAAGTCTCGGGCACGCCGCTGACGTTATAGGCGTCACCGACCACGTTATCCGGATCGAGCAGAATGTCGAATTGAAAATGATTCTTTTCGACATACGGCTGCACCGCGGCGCGGCCCCGGCGATCCTGGCTGACGGCCAGGATCACGAAATCGTTCCGGTTCTTGAAAGCTTCATAAAGCGTTTCCATCGAGGGCATCTCTTCCCGGCAGGGACCGCACCAGGTCGCCCAGACGTTCAAGAATACCACCTTTCCACGCAGGGACGAGAGCGTCACCGCCGGGCCTGAAAGACTTTGCAGCTTGAAGTCCGCCGCGACGTCTCCGGCCGCGACCGGCGCCTCGCCGCCGGTGATGTCCTGATTGACCCGGTCGGCGCAAGCAGCCCGCGGACCGCAAAAAATACCAGCCCGCTCAGCACCAGCAGCATACCAATGACCGACAGTGTTTTGCTCTTCATCAAGGTCTCGGTCCCAGAGCTCAGGCAGCCTGCTCCGCGGCCGAATTGGGAAGTGCCCTGGCGCTGGTCCAGGTATAAGCGACAGCACCGATAAGCACCATCGTAAGCGCGATCAGTTGCGCCTCGGACAGTCCCCACAGCACGCGCGGATTGACCCTGATGAACTCGACCATGAACCGGCACGTCCCGGCCATCATAAGGTACAGGTAGAAGAGCTGTCCGTTGATTCGAACCCGTTTGCGAATCGCCCACAACACCAGAAAAACTCCGGTGTAAAGGATGGTCTCGTAAACCGGCGCCGGATGCACCCGCACCCATGGCGCACAGCCGGCATCGTTGCAGCCGGGAGCCGCCACCAGGGTGTTGTCACTGCTGAGCACGAGTACGGTCCGTCCAGTCCATCCTACGATCGCCTTCGGAAAAGCCATCGCCCAAGGCAGGTTGGAGACCGTGCCCCAGTCGCCGTCGCCCGAAAGCTGGCATCCGATGCGGCCGATGGCATGCCCAATCACCAATCCGGGCGCGGCCATGTCTGCCAGTACCGGCCATGGTATCCGGTAGTGCCGCGCAACGACGTAGCTCGCGACCGCGCCTCCCGCCAGCCCCCCGTACCAGACGAAGCCGGATCCCGACAGCACCATCTGCGACGGATTGGCGGCATAATAGTGCCAATTGTCGACGATATCGTAAACGCGCGAGCCCGCCACCCCGCAGATCGCCGTCCAAAGGATCAGCGTTGAAGCCCATTCGCCCTTGTAACCGTGGCGATTGAACTCGCTCGTACAAGCGATATCGGCGGCGATAAACCCCAGCGCCATCATCAGCCCGTAGCTGTAGATGGTGATCGGGCCCAAGCGCAGAAGAATCGGTATCATGGCTTGACGTTACTATAATATCCTCAGTGCACGGTTGGTCGCCAGCCACCCCGGAAAGTGTCTGGCAAGGCTTGCTCGGCCACGGGTCTTGCATGGGTTCTCAAGAAACCCTAACGGCTTTGGCCCATCATTACCGGTTATTGTAAGACGCTTTTGTGCGGGCAATTGTTCAAAGGGTCAAACGCGCCCAGGTTTCGGTCGAGGGCCGAATCGCCGGGCGAATTGAGCGCGGGCTTCTGGTGCTGCTGGGCGTGGCTGTCGATGACACCGAAGCCGACGTGCGGGAGATTGCCAACCGAGTCTTGCGGATGCGGATTTTCGCCGACGCCGCCGGCAAGATGAACCTCGACCTCTCCGCGGTGGGCGGGGAGCTTCTGGTGGTATCGCAATTTACCCTGCTTGCCGATACCAGCGCTCGGCCGCCGTCCTTCCTTTACCGGAGCGGCGCCGCCCGCAGCAGGCGCGGGAGTTGTACCAGCATTTCCTTTCCCTATGCCGGGCCTCCGGCATAAAAACAGAACAGGGAGAGTTCGGCGCCATGATGGAGGTCGAGTTGGTCAACGACGGCCCGGTGACCTTCATCCTCGACAGCCGGACGAAGTAGAGACTATGCCACGCGCAGGCTTTTACGCCGTCGAATCGGGCAAGATTTCCTTTCGCCGCGACGGCAACTGGTACACCGACGAAGAGCGCATCGACAACCCGCGTATCGCCCTGCTGTTCAGCCGCAGCATCCGCCGCAATCCCGACGGCAGCTATCTGCTGCAAGTCGGCGACGAGCGGGCCTCGATTACCGTCGAAGATACACCCTATGTGGTGAAGTCGGTCGAGGGTGACGCCGCCCATGGGTTCACGCTGGTGCTCAATGACGAGGAACGCGAGGCGCTGGATCCGGCGTCCCTGGAAGTCGGGCCCGACAATGTTCTGTATTGCCAGGTCAAAAACGGCGAATTCAAGGCGCGCTTTTTGCGCTCCGCTTACTACCATCTGAGCGACTGCCTGGGGATGGACGACAGACGGCGGGTTCTTTTTCAATGTCGCGGGACGGCGTTATCCGGTCGCGGCATGTGCCACCGGCGGACGCCGGTACTGCAGCCGAAGTGACCGCTCCGCTCCTTAATGTCGTGCTGGTGCGGCCCGAAATTCCGCAGAATACCGGCTCGATTGCCCGCCTTACCGCCGCCACCAGGTTGCGGTCTGCACCTGGTCGGGCCGCTCGGATTTTCGTTGGAAGACCGCTATTTGCGCCGCGCCGGCCTGGATTACTGGCCACTGGTCGATTTGCGAACCTACGACAACGTCGAGCGGATTCTTCGCCGCGTATCCGCAGGCGCCGTTCAAGCTCTTTTCGGCCCGCGCCACTGCAAAGCTATATCGAGGCACGGTTCGAAGCGGGGGATTTTCTCCTGTTCGGAAGCGAGACCAAGGGATTGGGGCGCACGATTTTGGGCAGCGGTATCGGTCCCGCGTTCCGGATTCCGATTTTCGAGCCCGGAGTGCGCAGCCTCAATCTGTCCAACGCCGTTTCGATCGTGACTTACGAGGCGCTCCGCCAACTCGGCCGGCTGAATTGCTGAAAACAAAAACGGGAAGCGCTTACAACGCGCTTCCCGTTTTCAAGCCAAGCCTTTTAGGCAGGCTAGTTTGGTTCAGGCCGCTTTGGGCTTGCGGCTGCCGTTGCCGGCCGTGGCGGCTTCTTTGTCCTTGCGCACAATAAAGCGCTCGTCCAACTGGCCCATCTTCTCGACCACGCCGCCGTACTCCAACTCGCTGTACGGAAGCATCGCCGGTCCCGGAGAAGCCCTGATTGCGAATCTCCGCGGCCTTGACCGAGACGTTGTTCCTGACCCAGTCCCAGAACGGATGGTCAAAGGCGTCAACCGGTTCGGTGAACTTGCCCTCATGCACGCAGAACGCGGCCGCGCTGACAATCGCCGGTCCGTCAAAGAAGGAAATGGTCGAATTGAGCTTGACCGGCATCAGCGGGCCGTGATGGCTGCCGCGCATGGTGCCGGCGACGTAATGACCAATCCGGTAGGGTGAGAGGACCTCGCCGGTGGCCGGGAAGTTGCCCTGGGTGCGCACCAACGCCACCGGGTCGTCCTTGCCGGTGTAGGTGCCGGCGATATTGTGCAGGCGCGAGGTCGAAACCACCGCCGCGATATCGTTGTTGGCGCGGCTGCGGATCGATTCCACCACGAAGCGCTCGTTGTCGCGCAGCAGGCAGGCGATATCGTACAACTCTTCGGGTGCGTTCAATTCGATCACCCGGTCGCCCTCGGTGTGGTTGACGTCCATGATGGTGAAGGTGAAGCCCTTCGCCATCTTGGGCGACAGCAACAGCCCGGCGCAGTGCATCGGATCGCAGAACCCGAGGTACATCGGCAGGTTGTACGCGCCCGGATCGGTCTTGTCCGCGGCGAAGAACACGAACGGCTCGTTGGGCCGCTCCTCGAACTCCATCTCGCACGAAGCCGGGCCCAGTCCGCGGATGTTGCCCGAGAACGCATCCTTGAGCAGGTCCTGGCCGGCGCCATAGAGCCCCTGCTCCTTGGCCACCTTGGTTCCCGCCATGAACGCGTCCCAGGCCAGTTCATGAATCTTGGGGTCGTCAACGCCGCGGTCATGCGACATCAGGAGCGCCACATCGTCGCCGGTGGAGCTGACATAGACATCGAGAAGCAGCTTTTTGCCCTTCTCTCGCACGAAGCGCTCGACGGTTTCCTTCAACCGCGCGCTGGGCTTGATGTGGCCGCCGATAGAGCCTACATCAGCCTTGATTACGGATATCGTTGTTTTCATCGCCGTTCCTCCAACAAATTTCGCCGGGCTCGGTTTCGCCTCATATGTCTCCTATCTCCTCAAAATATCGGGTTTTTGACGCTTGTTACCACCTACCTCGAACATGAACCGCAGCCGCCACCACCACTGCCGCATCCGCCGCTGGGCTTTTCCGGGGGCGCACCGAAGTAATAGCCCAAATCTTCCAGGTCGCCGGCGCCGACCCATTCCAGCCGCTGCTCTACGGCCTCATCACAATGGACGCAGCGCCGCAATTCGTGCCCATCGCTCATCAGATGAAGATATAGTTGGTTGAAATATAGGTAAGCACGATTTTGTCGCACGCTGAACAGCGAGCGGTAGGAAAGGCAGCCGACTGGACTTCAGGTGCGCGCATAGGCAAAATCCGAAGCGTTCGAAGTCTGAGCGTTTATAGTAAACCATCTCATTTGGCAATCCCATCTATGACATTGCAGTTTTCCGGCGCGGCGTCCGCATTGGCCGCGAAAATCAATGGGCATCGGCTCGGGCGCTTCATTCTGGTGGTCACCGGGATGCGCCCGGTGCGCCCCCGTGCCGGTTGGTTGTACGTAGACATTGCCCTCGCTGACCCGCAAGGCGAGGTGTCGACCAGCCGCTTCGTAACCGCGATCGTAAGCGGCGGTGGGCGCGGAGTGAAGCAATGGGTCGAATGCCGCATTTTTCCCCAAGTCGAGTTCAAGGATGGCCGCGTAATCAACACCCGCGAACGTGGGTTTGAAGCCGGCGTCATCCGCCAGCTGGGGCAACTGATTCCGCCGGGCGGGCATCTCATGATCGACTACGACAGCGGCGGCCAGGACCTGACTCTGGCGGAATTGGTGGCGCAGGTTCCGCCGCCGGCGTCGTACCTGGGCGAATTGATGTTCCGAGCCGGCTTTCGCGGCCAATTCAAGGATTGGTACTTCTCCGAAGGCGGACATGAGGGTCCGCGCAAGTTGCAGGCGAACAAATCCCCCAATCCAGCCGCCGCACAAGCCGCGATGCGTGATCATCTGCACACGCTCAAGCAATTTGTGCGCCGCCCGCTCCCGGAAAAACCGGCTCAACGTGAAATCATCAGCGCAGCGGTCGCCCGGGCCAAGGCCATGATCAAGGACTTCGGCACGCCCAGCCGCTAACTAAGTCCTGCGCATAGCAAATCGCGGCGGCACGGCCGAACCCGAGGCAGCACGCGAGTTGCGCTCCGGACTGCCCGCTTGGCACGCTGCCACCTTTTCCAGAATGGCCGTTATCGGATACAGGTCACCGGCAAGGAGAAACACCATGGAAACGCTGGACCCGCTGGCGAAAGGTTTCTACCAGGTATCGTACATCGTAGCCGATTTGAACGCGGCCGAGGACTTCTTCAAGCGCACCTTCGGAGTTCGCTCGTTCGGGCGGCTGAGTCTGAAGCCGCGCTCCGCGGAGGTGAAGTCCGCACCAGGTTTTCCGGGACTCAATGGCGTGGTCGCGTTGGGGGACATGGGTGGAATGGAACTGGAACTGATTCAGCCAATTGGCGACGGATGGTACGCGGAATTCCTGCGCCACAAGGGTCCCGGTCTGCACCATGTGGGCTTCAGGCCCGGATTTCGCGCCGAGGATTTTGACGCCGCCCTGCGCTTTCTGAGCGGGCGGGATATCGAACCGGTGATCCAGGGCACCGCAGTATTCGACGTCGCGCAAGCCGACGGCAGCGTCGCGATTGGCCGGACCCAGTTCGCCTACTTCGACCTCGAGTTCGCCGGAGCTTCGTGTATCGAAATCTCGGTCCCCAACGAGGTTTTCTTCAAGCTGAAGGAAATCTGCAAGGGCGTGATGGGGTAGGACGGAGTCGCCTTCATCGCCTTTTTGGTTTCACCGTGCGCCATTTTCGTGTTTCGCATGAGCGGAGTTAGCCTTTTCGACGCTGCCACTTAGCGGGGTTGCGACTCGCGTGCAGCACGGCAACGACGACAACGATGTCCGCTTCGATAGCGAAGTAGACGGCGTACGGAAAGCGCTTTAAAAGTGCCCGACGAATGCCACCGCGCAGCACCTGGTTACTTGAGCGGTCCGTCGGCGACGCGGTAATAACTAGCGCGCGAAGCTCATCGAGAAACTCCGCCCCAAGTCCTGGTCGTTCATTCTCGTACCACTCGAATGCGGCCTCCACATCGAGATCGACCGACGGCTCGGAGACCAAACGATATTCAATCACCCCGGCTTCTTGCCCTTCTCGGCCAGATGATCGATGAGGTCGTATGCCGAGCGAGCACGAGCCGGGTTACGCCGGTATTCAGCGAGGCGCTCCTCGGCCAGTGCTAAGTGGCTTTCCGGAACCGGCAGCTCTCCCGGCCTCTGCGCAATTCGGTCCCAAAGATCCTGCAGATATCTAACTTGCTCAGCCTTGGATAGTTCCGCAAATCCAGGTGGCTCGGGGATAGTTGGGTGCTGCATCCATCAAACCTCGATTCCACGATATCGCAAGCGCCATGCGGCTGCCAATTATGGAGGCTAACGGCTAAGCGCTTGAGCCGCGGGCGGCGCGTAGCGGTTGGAGTGGAGCCAGCTCCACCCTGGGCGAGGAAACCGGAAAACTACCCGCGTAGGTAGGGTTCGCCCAGTGCGCTGGGGGCGCGGCTGGGGCCGCGAAACAGCGTTAGCACCAGCAAGGTCAGCACATAGGGGAGCGCGAGGAAAAGCTGATAGGGGATGCCGGTGTTCGCCGCCTGCAAGGTGAACTGCAAGGCTAACGCCGCTCCGAATAACACCGAAGCGACCGCCACTCCCAGCGGGCGCCATTGCCCCAAAATCACGATTGCCAGCGCGATAAAGCCGCGCCCCGCCGTCATCCCCTCCACGAACGTGTTGGCGTACCCCAACGTCAGGTACGCGCCGCTAAGCCCGGTCAACACTCCGGAAATCAAAATCGCCTGCCAGCGCAGGCCGTACACGCCCAGTCCCAGGGCGTCGGCCGCGTCGGGCCGCTCTCCGGCGGCGCGCAGACCAAGTCCGTAGCGGGAGCGATAGAGCAGCAGCCCAGATTACCGGGACGAGCACGAAAGCCAGATAGACCAGCAGGTTCTGATCGAACAGCGCCGATCCGATAACCGGAATCCGCGCCAGCCACCCGAGCTGGACCCGCTTGAGCGTACGCACAATGAGCGCCTGGCCGGTGATACCGAAGATGCGGCGGTAGAAGACCCCAGTAAGCCCCAGCGCGAAGATGTCCAATGCGGTGCCGGCCACGACCTGATTGACCGCCAGGTTCACGGCCAACACCGCGAAGACCGCCGACATCGCCACCGCCGCGAGCGCGGCGGAGCATAATCCCGCGATGATACTGCCGGTCATGTACGCCACCGCCATCGCGGCGAAGGCGCCGGTCAACATGATCCCTTCGATTCCGACGTTGATTATTCCGCTATCCTCGACCAGCAACTCACCGAGCGCGGCCAGTAGAAGCGGCGCCGCCATCATAATCGTCGAGTTCAGGAACGCCTCAAGCATCGGCCTGCCCTTCGGCGACTTTCGACCGGGACCGAAGATGACGCGCCGTTCCACCACGACTGGAACGCGGGAGTGTCAAAGGCCAGCAGCACGAAGATCACCAGCCCCTGGGTGGCCTGGACCAGCACCGGCGAGATTCCCTGGGCGCGTTGAATCGCCTGGGCCCCGTTATCCAGCGCGCCGAAGAACAACGCGCTCGGCACGATCGCGAGCGGGTTGAGGCGCGCCACCAGCGCCACCGCAATCGCCTCGTAACCCCATCCAGGGGAGAACCGCTCGAACAGGCGATGGGTGATTGCGGATACCTGGACCGCGCCGGCGAGCCCCGCCAGCGCTCCGCTCAGCGCCATCGCCAGGATTGTGATGCGCGCCACGGGAATCGAGAAGAAGGCAGCGGCGCGTTGGTTCTTGCCCATCGCGCGCAGTTCGAATCCCGCATTGGTGCGGAACATCCAGACGTAACACAAAGGCGCGAGCGCCGACCGCCAGCAGCATCCCGGCATTGAGGCGGCTGGGCGGCAACATAACGGACGAGGCAGGCCGCGGCCGGCAATATCGGGCTGGCCGGAAAGGATCGCACGGGATCCATCAGCGGACCATGAACCGCCCAGCTCACGGCTTGGATCGCCGTATAGTTGAGCATGATTGTACTGATGACTTCGCTGACGTGGTAGCGAGCCCGCAGCCAGCCGCTGAACGCGCCCCACAAGGCTCCCGCCATCGCGCCCGCGCCCAGCACCATCGCGATTGCCACTGGATGGGGCCAGTTCCCCAGATGAACACCGCAGGCGGTCGCTGCCAGCGCGCCTGCCAGCAACTGCCCTTCGGCGCCGATATTCCACACCGCACCCGAAAACGCGACGCTAATCGCCAGGCCGGTAAACACCAGCGGGGTCGCTTTGACCAAGGTGTCGGTGGCGGCCAGCCAATTGCCAAACGCGCCGTCGGCAAGCGCGGCCAAGAGTAATGGCAGGATTCGCACCCAGCGCCGCCAGCGCCAAGGATACCAGCGCCAAGCTGAGGGCAACCGCCGCCAGCGGTTTTCCCACGGCGGAAATCAAGCGGCGCTTGAGGGGCGGAACGGACATCAGGCGCATTCGTTATCAGTGGCTTGCCCCTGCCATCAAGAGTCCCAACTGCTCGGGCGTACGTGATTCGCCGGTGAGTTCGGTCAGACGCCCTCCGCTAATCACTGCCAGATGATCGCCAAGCGCGAAGACCTCATCCAGATCGGTGGAAATAAGCAGCACCGCGCCGCCTTGATCCGCGAACTGACGAACCATTTGATGGACCCCGGTGGCGGCGCCGACATCGAGTCCGCGGGTGAGATCATGGGCAACCAGAACTTCGGGCCGCGCGGCCATCGCACGGGCCACCATCAGGCGCTGGCGATGGCCTCCTGAAAGCGCCGCCGCCTTCTGGCGTGGACCATTGGCGTGGATACCGAAGCGGTCGATCATCTGGGTGCACAACGCCAGCGCTTCCCGGCGGTCCTGAAAGCCTGCCCATTGCTTCTCGCGCCGGATCGCGGGCGCCAGCAGCAGGTTCTCCCACAATTCCATGTCCAGGATCAGTCCTTCCTGATCGCGGCTTTGGGGTACGACTGCAATGCGGCCGTCAACGCCGGGATCAACGGGCTTTCCGTGCAACAGAATCCGGCCTCGGCTGGGCCGGCGCGCGCCGGCCAGAATCTCCGTCAATTCGAGCTGCCCATTGCCGTCCACGCCAGCGATGGCGAAAATTCCGCCGGCTTGCAGCCGCAAACAAATCCCATCGAGGACTGTCCTTCGTTCCTCGTCGAGGCCAAGTCGGTCCGTCGTCAAAACCTCGCACCCGCGCCGAGTCGCGGGCGGCGCCGCGAGATGGTGAAGGAGGAATTCCGCCGACCATCAGCCCGGCCAATTCGTCCGCGGAGGTCCGTGCCGGTGAGGTTTCGGCGACCACGCGGCCCGCCCGCAACATCGTGATCCGATCCGCCACCGCCATCGCTTCGGCGAGCTTATGCGTGATCAGAACCACGCTGCGGCCGCGATCGCGCAGACCGCGGAGCAGATCCAGGAACCCGTCGAGTTCGCCAGGCGCCAGCAGACCAGTGGGCTCATCGAGAATCAGCACCCGCGGGTCGAAGCTCAGGGCGCGCAGAATCTCCAGCCGCATCCGCTCGGCGATCGACAGTCCGCGCAGCGAACCCTGATCCAGTCGCAACCGGAATCCCAGCCGGCCAGCCATTTCCACCGCTCGCCGCCGTACGTCAGCGAGCGCCAGGCCGCGTTTGGCGAAGCCTCCCAAGGCCAGGTTCTCGGCGACGCTGAGCTGCTCGAACAGCATCGGACTCTGATGCACGCTGGCGATGCCGGCGCGCAAGGCGGCTTGCGGCGAACCGGTCCTAAGCGGCGCACCATCGAGGGTGACGATGCCGGAATCGGGCCGCAGATAGCCCGCGATCACGTTCATCAAAGTGGTTTTGCCCGCGCCGTTTTCCCCCAGCAGGGCGTGGATCTCACCGGGCCGGGCGGAGAAGTCTACGCCCGCGAGCGCGCGGGTCGCGCCGAAGTGCTTGGTGATCGCGGCCGCTTGAAGGAGACCTTGCATGTTGTACAGAAAGACCACCGACGAGTTTTAGCGGGCGGGGGTACGCGGATGCTCCTCTCAAGCGGTCGAATCCGATGGGTAACGATCGCGGACGAATGCGATCGCCTGATCGCGATCTTTGAGTTCGCCGTCGAGCTGGAGATCCTCAACCTCCTTGAGGATGGCTTTAAAAGCCGGGCCGGGCGTGAAACCCATTGCGATCAGGTCGTTGCCCCCAAGCAGACGTGGCGGCCGCAACTGCTCGGGCGCATGCGCGTTCATCGCCTTGCGGCAGAAGTGGTAGAAGCCCAGATAGGAATTGGAAGCCAAAGCATCAATACGGGCCAGTGACAGCAATTCGCTGAAGCCCTCCTCGATCAACATGCGTTTAAGGGTCGACGTACGCATGTTCGGCGCGGCGGTCAGGCGCAGATGGTAATGCACCAGGTAGGCGACTCGATCCTGGACGAAGCGCGAGCGCTTGAGCCGCTGCAAAATACCCGCCGCCATCTCGGCGCCGCGCTCGGTGTGGCCGTAAAAGGTCATCTTGTCGCCCTTCACTTCGCGGCACGGTGGCTTGGCGATATCGTGAAACAGAACGCCGAAGGCCAGGGTCTCGGTGCAGCGATACTCCAGCATCGACAGCGCCAGCATCGTATGACGATAGACGTCGCCCTCGGGATGATAATTGGCCGGCTGCTCGCACCCAATCAGCGCCTCGACCTCGGGCAGCAGAGTGCGCATCAGACCACTGTGGCGCAGCAACTCCATCCCGCGCGCCGCATTGCCCTCGGTCATGATCATCACCAGTTCGTCGCCGATCCGCTCGGAAGGAGACCTCGGTGATCGCCGGCGCGGCGCGCCGGATAGCGTCCATCGTGGACGGCTCGATGGTGAAATTGAGGCGCGCCGCGAAGCGGATCGCACGCAGCATCCGCAGACGGTCCTCGGCGAAGCGCTCGCGCGGATTGCCGATCGCGCGGATTACGCCTGCGCGCAAGTCGCGCCGGCCGCCGACAAGGTCAATGACACGGTCGGTGAATGGATCGCAATACATACCGCCGATAGTGAAATCCCGCCGCAGCGCGTCGGCTTCCAAGGTGCCGAAATGCACCGCCGAGGGCCGCCGCCCGTCGAGGTAAGGCGCGTCGGCGCGGAAGGTCGCAACTTCAAAGGCGTCGCCGTCAATAACCACGACTACAACACCAAATTTGGCGCCCACGCGCAATCGTGTTGGCGAACAGGCTTTGCACTACTTCAGGTCGCGCGTCGGTGGCAATATCGAAATCCTTGGCCTTGACGCCCAATATTCGGTCACGCACACAGCCACCCGCCAGATAGGCTACGAAGCCCTGATCACGCAGCCGTCCAACAATCTCCAACGCCTTGGCTTGCTTCGCTCCGTTCATCGCAATTCCGAGTTTATCGGCAGGGACTGGCTGGAGCCATCCGCAACCGCTATACATCAGAGAAACGCGAAATGCGGAAATGGCCGCATTTTTTGCCTTTGACGCGGGGATTCGTATCTGCTACAAGGTCGCGGAGTTCATTTAACCCATTGCACGGGGGAAGAGGATAATGGTGGCAAAACGTCTAGGATACCCGACCCTGTCCATCATTGCGGCGTTGGCGGTGTTCCTTATCGTCGCGACTGGGAAAACAGCTTTGGCTCAGGTAGTCGATACCGCCCGGGCCAGGGCCGGGGCACGAAGTAACTCTAGCACGCTACTGGTGGTAGATAACCAGTGGAAAGCTCATGTTCAGGCAGTACTGTTCACCTTGCCACGGCATGGACGGCGCCGGCGATGGGCCGGTGGCAGATACCCTGAAGAAGAAACCCGCGAATTTGACCCTGTTGTCCAAGAACAACGGTGGCAAATTCCCGTATGACCATGTCTATAACATGATCGACGGAACAGAAGTTGTGGCTAGCCATGGCACCCGTGAGATGCCGATCTGGGGATTGGTCTTCGCGCAGCGAAGCAGAGCCCGGCACTCCCGGCCGCACGCCGGAGCAGGTCAAGAAGAGAATCGAAACGATTGTCGCGTACATCGAGAGCATCCAGGCCCAGTAATCGACGCTCTGCCGTCGGCGAGGTCTGGTCCTCCTCACGCGATGCGGCTGGCTTTCGGGCCGGCCGCATCGCGGTCCGACCTAAGCTTCCCATCCTGACAAGCATTATTCCCGGCTAGGCGCACCGAGACCCGGCTTGCTTCGCCGGTCTTCGCTTGTCTGCCAAGAGAGGACGAACGGGTTTCATGGTGAAAAGCGCTCGAATGAGCGCGTGCTTAGGCGGCTTCTTGACGCGCCGGGTTGTAGCTTTTGTCGTAGGCCCGCAGCAGCGACGCTAAAACCGCGATTACTGCGGGACCGGCAAACAGCCCAGGAACGCCATAAGCTTCGAGCCCACCGGCGATTCCCAGAAACAATGCCAGAGTTGGCAGTCCAGTGCCGCGGCCGGTTAGTTGTGGCTTAATTAGATTGTCGATCACGGCAACCGCAACAGCGCACCAAACCAGCAGAATCAGCGCGCGGCCCCAGCCGTCGGCATACGCCAGATAGGCCGTTGCCGGCAGCCAGACCAGGGCGGTTCCTCCGAATGGAAACAGGCCGACAGCGGCGGTGGCAATCGAGAGGAACGCCCAGTAAGGGAACCCCAGTAACGGCCATGCCGACGCCAATCATCACGGCCTGGAGCAGCGCGGCAACCAGCAGACCCCGCAACACCGACGACAATGTCACCCGCAGCGTTTCGAAAACCGCGCGTTTGTCGTCCTCGTGCAGGGGAGTCATGTTGCGAAGGGAGTGATAGTAGCTCTCGCCGTCGCGCAGCAGATAAAATAGAATCATCAGCGTCAGAAAGAAATCAACCACAAACGAGAGCAGATTCTTGAAAGTGCCGGTCACGTAACCAACCATCGTGTCGCTGGTCATCTGGGTGGTCTGCAGTGCCAATTTCGGCAGTTCCTCGTCGAGCTTTATTCCGATCCGCATGAGTTGCTTGCTCAAGGCCACGCCAATGCGGGAATGAAGCGCGACATCCCTGAATTTGCCAATCCCCCCTTGCTCGTTGATAGCGTAGGCTTGGGCGTAGAGTGAATGCGCTTCGGCTGCCAGCAGGGTCGAGAGCCACAGCGCTGGAACGATCGCTACCAGGGCTACCACCAGAGTAATCGAAAAGGCGGCCAGCGACGGTTGGCGCATCAAGCGCTCAGCTCTCACCATCAGCGGATGAAAGATAAACGCGAGCAGCATCGCCCACACGACTGGCACCAGGAATGGCTGTATAATCCGATAGAGCTCGTAGGCCATAACGGCCAACGAGCCCAGAAGAAAGAATTGAACGATTCGCTCTCGATCCATTTTATTGCGCTACCACTGCGCGATGCATGGAATCTATCAGAAAAGCTTGAACGCGTCGTGACCCAAATCGGTTCTGGCACTGGGAGTTGTTGCTCGTGATGATTTTTTCTGTTAGCGGTTTGTCCATTGTCTTCTCGATTGCATTACCAGGCACGTAGCTCAGCGGGAGAGCACTTCCCTGACACGGAAGGGGTCGGCGGTTCAATCCCGCCCGTGCCTACCATGTTAAGTTCGGGGCCGGCTTACGTTCCCGGACCGGCGGTGCGTCCCAGTGTGCCTGGGGCATGTGCCGGGGCATTGGCCGTTCACTGGAATCATTCTCTCGACCACCTATCTTTGCGGCTATCGTCTCGATGAGTTCGGAAATCCGCGTCACAGTTGACGGCGTTGATCATATGATCGCGCGTGGCATCCGCGCCGGCGAGGTGCTGAAGCTGGCCGCAAACGGCGTGCGGCCGATTGCCGCCAAAGTCAATGGTAAGCTGGTCGACCTTAGCCGTCCGGTTACCGAGGAAGCGAGTGTCGAGCCGGTCAGCCGCCGATAGTCCCGACGGGATTGAGATCCTGCGCCATTCGACCGCCCATCTGATGGCCCAGGCGGTGCAGAGCCTGTATCCCGGCACCCAAGTAACTATCGGACCCACGATCGAGGACGGATTTTTCTACGATTTTGCGCCGCCCACGCCTTTTACCGTGGATGATCTGCCGAAAATCGAAACCAGGATGCGCGAGCTGGCCAAAGCCGATCTGAAGGTCGAGCGCGTCGAAATGAATCGCGACGAGGCAATCCGGCTATTCGACTCGATGCACGAGAAGTACAAGGTCGAAATCATCGAAGGAATCCCGGATCCGCAGGTCTCGCTCTACCGCCAGGGTGATTGGGTCGATTTGTGCCGCGGCCCGCACGTTCCCTCCACTCGCCATCTGAAAGCATTCAAACTTACCAGCGTGGCCGGAGCATACTGGCGTGGCGATGAGCACAACGCGATGCTGTCGCGAATTTACGGCACCGCGTTTGCCTCGAAGGAGGCGCTGGAAGAGCACTTGCGTCTGCTCGAGATGGCCCGCACTCGCGACCATCGGAAGCTGGGACGCGAGATGGGCCTGTTCTTCTTTGATCCCATCGCTCCGGGGTCGCCGTTTTTTCTGCCCAAGGGCGCTATCATCTATAACCAGCTCATCGATTACATGCGCCGGCTTTACCGGCGCTACGGATTCGAGGAAGTAATCACGCCGCAAATCTTCAAGAATCAACTGTGGCGCACCTCGGGACATTGGGAAATGTTCCGCGAGAACATGTTCCTTACCACCGACGGCGAGAACCCGGGCGGCGAACTGGACTATGGCGTAAAGCCGATGAATTGCCCGAGCCACGCGGTGATGTATCGCTCCGAGAAGCGTTCCTACCGCGACCTGCCGAT
This sequence comes from uncultured Pseudomonadota bacterium, assembly GCA_963824565.1. Lineage (GTDB taxonomy): Bacteria > Desulfobacterota > Binatia > Binatales > Binataceae > JAJPJA01. Next base: position 310,353 of record CAWGQB010000001.1, read on the forward strand.
CAGGTTTGCCGATTTCGGCCGGCTGCATCGAGCCGAACGCTCCGGCACGCTGCATGGCTTGACGCGGGTGCGCGCGATGTCCCAGGATGACGCGCATATCTTCTGCACCCCGGAGCAAATCGCCGGCGAGATCGACCAGAACCTGCGGATGGTTCGCGAAGTTTACGATGCCCTGGGCTTTGGCATTATCGAACTGAAGCTGGGCACGATGCCCGAAAAGCATCTGGGCAGTGAAGAAGAATGGCGCCAGCGCGAAGAGGTATTGGCCGGCGCGATGCAGCGCAACGGCTTCAGCTTTGATCTCAATCCGGGTGAAGGCGCCTTTTACGGCCCCAAAATCGAGATTTACGTACCTGACGCCCTCAAGCGCAAATGGCAGGTGGCCACTATCCAGCTCGACTTCAATATGCCCGAGCGGTTCGGATTGGAGTTTACCACCAGCGCCGGCACCGAGGCCCGTCCCGTGATGATCCATCGGGCCATCCTCGGCACCCTCGAACGCTTTATCGGGGTACTGCTCGAGCACACTGCCGGGGTTCTGCCTTTCTGGCTGGCGCCCGAGCAGGTGCGCGTGCTTTCGCTGAGCGAAAAGGTCGAGGGATACGCGGCCGAGGTCGCCGAACTCGTCACCAGGTCCGGCTATCGCGCCAGCGCCGACGTGCGCGGCGAGAAACTCGGATTCAAGGTGCGCGAGGCGGAATTGGCGAAAATTCCTTATATGGCCGTGGTCGGAGAGCGCGAAGCTGCGTCCAGGATGGTCGCGCTGCGGCGCCTGCGCGGGGAAAAAAATCAGAATCTGACGCTCGATAGCCTGATAGAAATATTGAAGGCTGAGCCGTTGCCATGTTGACCCACTTGATCCATGCTCGTCGACTATGCGCGCGACCTATGAATGACCGCCGCCATCACCGGCGCGATTGGCGTCTCACGACCGTGGTCATGGACGGTCTTGTGGTATTTCGGGATGTGGCGGTACATTGTCTTTGGCGTCTCGTACGCCCAATAAAGGAGGTGTTTTATCCCTAGGAACTATCGTCTTCCTCCGACGCGCGAACCGTCGGTTCGCGTAAACGACTTGATTCGCTCGCCCGAGGTACGAGTGATCGATTCCGATGGCCGTCAGGCTGGGATCATGAGCGCACGCGACGCGTTGGCGCTGGCCCAGAGTCGCAGCCTCGATCTGGTTGAGGTGGCGCCTGCCGCCCAGCCCCCGGTCTGCCGGGTGATGGACTTCGACAAGTACCGCTATACGCAGAAGAAAAAGGCCCATGGGGCTAAGCGGGGCTCAGCAGGGTCGAGCATCAAAGAGGTCAAGATGGGGGCGCGTACGGATAAACACGACCTGGAATTCAAGGTCAGGCACATCAAGCGCTTTGTCGAGGAGGGCCAGCGTGTTAAAGTGTCTGTTTTCTTCCGCGGCAGGGAGATAACCCATCCGGAAATGGGGCAGAAAATGCTGGAACAGGTGGTGAGCCTGGTGCAGGATGTCGCCCAGCCGGAGGGTAACCCACGGATGGAGGGCCGCAACATGTCGGTCCTACTGACGCCGCGCTAGTTGTATATTACAGGAAGCAGGAACGCGGATGCCTAAGATCAAGACCAATCGCAGCGCGGCCAAGCGCTTCAGCTTTACCAAATCCGGTAAGGCCAAGCACAAAAAGGCCTTTCTGCGCCATCTTAACAGCTCCAAGGGCCGCAGCCGTAAGCGCCATTTGCGCCGGCCCGGGATGCTGAACAAAACCGACACGGAACGCGCGCACCTGATGGTTCCGTACAAATAGGGTCGCGTACAAGTAGCCAAACCCTCAGGGAAGGACTTACACCCGATGCCTCGTGCCAAGGGCGGTTTCAAAACCCGCCGACGCCATAAGCGCCAGCTAAAACTCGCCTCCGGGTATGTGGGCGGCCGCAAACTCTACCGCCAGGCCCGCAACACCCTCGAGAAGGGCCTGACTTACGCCTATCGCGATCGCAAGCAGAAAAAACGCGACTTCCGCGCGCTGTGGATCGCCCGCATCAATGCGCTGGCCCGTGAATATGGTCTTAGCTATAGCCGCCTGATCGACGGACTCAAGAAGGCCGGCGTGGATTTGGACCGCAAACAACTGGCCGTACTGGCCAAAGACCGCGACAGCTTGTTTACCGAGTTGGTGCGCACGGCGAAAAGCGCCTTGGGTATGGAAGCCGCCTAGCTGTTCACCTTAACGCCGCGCGCATCAGAAGACCATGTGGCTGTGGGCTCACATGGTCTTTGTTTATGAGGGAGGCTGCATAACTTACATAAGTTGTCAGTGGGGCGTGCGTCCCAGCCCGCCGCTCCGACATTCCTTGCGGGCGTCTATGGCGGGCAGGGACGCCCGCCGACAAGTTACTGTTCTTCCTCGGTTGTGGAGAGGGTCAGAAAAGCACGAGATGAAAGATCAACTGGAAGCGATCCGCAGCGCGGGCTTTGGCTGAATTGGCGGACGACCCCAGCGCCGAACAAATTGAAAACGTGCGCGTTGGAGTCCTCGGTCGCTCAGGCGAATTAACCGCGATTATGCGGGGAATGCGCGATGTCCCGGCCGAAGAACGGCCCGCTATTGGCCAACTGGTCAATGAGATCAAGCGCGAGCTCGAAGCCCGCATCGAGGCGCTGCAGGAACGCCAAAAGCGCGCCGAGATGGAACGCGCATTGGCCGAGGAGCGGCTCGACGTCACTTTGCCCGGCACCCGCATCGCGCGCGGCCGGCTGCATCCCTTGACCCAGGTAGCCGAGCAGATGATCAGGTTATTCGAGGCCATGGGTTTCGAGACGGTTGCCACCCAGGACGTTGACGACGATTTCCACAACTTCTCCGCGCTCAACTTTCCGCCCGACCATCCGGCGCGTGAGATGCAGGACACCTTCTTCCTGCCCGGCGGATTGCTGTTACGCACCCACACCTCGAATGGCCAAATTCACGTGATGCAGCATCGCCAGCCGCCGTTGGCGGTGATTTGTCCCGGCAACTGCTATCGGCGCGACGAACTCAGCGTGCGCGCGTCGCCGATGTTCTCGCAAATCGAAGGCTTCATGGTGGACAAGGCTGGCATCGTCACGATGGCGCAGCTCAAGGGCGTGCTGTCGGAATTTCTGCGCGGCTTTTTTGGCCCCTCCACCAAGGTCAGATTCCGCGCCAGCTTCTTTCCGTTTACCGAACCCAGTGCCGAGGTCGACATCAGTTGCGTGCTGTGCGGCGGAATCGGTTGCCGGGTTTGCAAACAGAGCGGATGGGTCGAGATTTTGGGCTCGGGCATGATTCATCCGAATGTTTTGCGCGCGGTCGGCTACGATCCGGCCGAGTACCAGGGCTTCGCCTTTGGAATTGGAATCGAACGCACCGCCCTGCTCAAGCTGGGCGTGGACGACTTGAGGCTTTTCTTTGAAAACGATCTGCGCTTTCTCGAACAGTTCTGACCTGCGTGTCCGACCATGAAACTGCCACTTAGCTGGTTACGGGAATTCGTTCGGATCGAGGCCGATATCGACCAGATCAGCCATCGTCTGAGCGTCGCCGGCCTCGAGGTTGAAAATATCGAGCGGCTGACCCCGGGTTTTGCCGGAGTGACCGTGGGCCGGGTTTTGACCGTCGAGCGCCATCCCAACGCCGATCGGCTCAACCTGTGCGAAGTCGATGCCGGCGAACTGGGCCATTTCAAGGTCGTGTGCGGGGCGCCTAATGTGCGGCCTGGGATGCTCGCGCCGCTGGCCCGAGTCGGCGCGCGCCTGGGCACCGCCGCGCTAAAGCGGCCTGACGGTACGCATTCGGTCGACGACGCGCCGCCGCTGCAAGCCGCGGAGATCCGCGGCGTGCGCTCGGAAGGGATGCTCTGTTCGGGCCGCGAGTTGGGCCTTTCCGAAGACCACAGCGGCATCCTCGAGTTGGAGCATGACGCTCCATTGGGCGGCGACTTCGCCCACTATCTTGAACTCGACGAAACCGTTTTCGACATCGCGATTACCCCCAACCGCGGCGATTGTCTCTCGATTCTGGGGCTCGCCCGGGAAGTCGCGGCGCTGTTCGGGCTCAAGCTGAAGCTGCCGCGGCGCAAGGCCCCGTCGGTTGCCGACGGCGAATGTCCGGATATCGAGATCCATGCTCCCGACCTTTGCCGGCGTTATGCGGGAATACCGATGGGCGGGATTCGCATCGGTAAGTCACCGCAGTGGATGCGCCGGCGGCTGGAGCTATGCGGGATGCGCGCGGTCAACAACGTGGTCGACGTCACCAACTACGTGATGCTCGAAATGGGCCAGCCGCTCCACGCCTTCGACCTGGATAAGATCCAGGGAGGCAAGATCGTCGTGCGGCGCGCCGGCGACGACCGCGCAATTCACGACCTTGGACGGCGTCGAGCGTGAACTGAACTCCGCCGACCTGCTGATCGCCGACGCGGCCAGACCGCTGGCAATTGCCGGCGTGATGGGCGGGCTGGATTCGGAAGTCAGCGAAGATACCAGCAGCAATCCTGCTTGAAAGCGCTTATTTCGAGCCTATGACCGTAGCCCGGACGGCGCGGCGAATGGGGTTGCGCAGCGAGGCCAGCTATCGGTTCGAACGCGGCGTTGACCGCGCGGGTCAGGTAGTCGCCGCTCATGCGCGCCGCGGAGTTGATCCGGCAGTTGGCACGGCGGACGCGAGCTGGCCCCGGTGCGCGACGTCGAGCCCGAAGCGGCCGCGGCGCGCGAGATCGACCTCGACCTTAACCGCGCTGCCGCCATACTCGGATTTGCTTTGCCGCGCGGCGAAATCCGGCACCGCCTGAGCGCAATCGGCGCTACAGTGCATAACGCCGGCAAAGACCGCCTCGGTGTCATTCCGCCGTCTTTCAGGCCGGACCTCAACGAACTGGCCGATCTGACCGAAGAAATTGGGCGGCTCAAAGGCTATGAGGAAGTGCCCGATCGGCTGCCGCAACGGCCTTCCCACGTTATCCCCGGCGATCCGGTGCGCCGCTTCACTCGCCGCGGCTAAGGACACGATGCTGGGATGCGGTCTGACAGAGATCCGCACTATCGCGTTTATCGCACCCGACGATAATCGCCGCTTCCCCAGTCTCGCCGGCGACTCGCCGGTGGTCGTGACCAACCCGCTTTCCGCCGAACTGAGCGAGCTGCGGATGAGCCTCCTGCCGGGGTTGCTGGCGGCGCTGCGCTTCAACCTCAATCGGCAGGCTACAGCGATGCATGCCTTCGAGATCGCGAAGACCTTCCATCGCCAGGGCGATCTTCCGGTGGAAGCTCAGCGGCTGGCGGGCATCAGCTATGGCGAGTTTGTGGTGCCGAGCGTCGGTTCATCAGCAATCGAGGCGGGATTTTTCACTCTGAAGGGAATACTGGAAGCCTGGTTACGCGGCCAAGGCCTCCTCGACCAGGTGGCGTTCACTGCAATCGAACCGCGCCGCGCCCCGTTCCTGCATCCCGGCAAGTCGGCCGAGATTGAACTCGCAGGACATACGATCGGAGTGGTCGGCGAGTTGCATCCGCAGGAGGCGCTGCGGACTGGAACTGGGCAAACGCTGCGCGCTGTTCGAATTGGATTTCGCGGCGCTGGCAGCTTATGAGCGCCCGGCCAAGCCGATCGAGCCACCGCCTCGCTTCCCCGCCGTGCGCCGCGACCTGGCCCTGGTCATCGACCGCGACGTTCCGGCGGCGACCGTAATCGATACGATCCGGCAGACCAATCTACCTCTGCTGGAAAGCGTAGAGCTGTTCGACGTCTACACCGGCGAAGGGATTCCGCCTGACAAAAAGAGCATGGCATTATCGCTCAGGTACCGGGCCAAGGAACGTACCCTGACCGACGAAGAGGTCAATCGGGCGCACGAAAACCTGGTCCGCCTGGTGCTGCCGCGTCTGAACGCCCAGATGCGGCAATAGCTTGGCTAGCGGTCGAAGGCCGGAGCCAGTTTACGTTACTGCGCAACCGTAAGGCGAAGCATGAACTTGTAACATCGTCCTGGGACCGTGTAGGCTCGTGATAGCTTCGTGCTGCTCGCGCTGGGAAGCTGACTACATTAGTGACCCGCCGGTTGGGCCAAGCACGTGAGCATTGCAGGAATCGGGAGCCGGTGGGTGGCTTTTTGGCGGGTCTGTTGGCCCGGAGCCCGGCCGGGTGAAAATCAGTGTTCGGATCCAACAACTCCGCGGTCACAAGCGAGGGTTCGGCCAGAGATGGTATCAGCCTTCGAGTGTCCGGCGAATCGCGATGCTGTTTCTTGACCAATTCCGGCAAACCGGTCAGAAATCCCACGATTGCATTGGTGTCCAAGGCCATCCGCCTCGGGTTGCCCGGGTAATGAGCAAGCCTGCAGAGCCGACCGCGACCGAGCGGCCACGACCGGCACGGGCTGCCAGCCGCAACGCTGACTCCAAGCTTCTGCTAAAAATCGGCGAGGCTGCCCGTTTGCTGGAGGTCGAAGCGTATGTGCTGCGCTTTTGGGAGACTCAATTTCCCGGTCTGCGTCCCAATCACGCCGCGTCCAAGCATCGGCTCTATAGCGCGGAGGATGTCGAAAAGCTGCGCCTGATAAAGCGCCTGCTCTATGAAGAAGGCTTCACCATCGAAGGCGCGCGCAAGCGGATTAAGGAATTGCAGGCCGGAAGCGGTCAGCCCCGTCCGAAAGCCGCGGACCAGCCGACTCCAGCAGAGACGGCATCGCCAGGCATTAATCGATATCCGGCACGACCTCGAGTCGCTTTATCGGATGCTCAAGGATTAGCAGGATCAACACCCTGCGCATGGGCGCCATCGTGGCGCGGTCCGCTTCGAACTTTTTGAGCCGACTTAGCGTTTTGTTCTTTCGGTAACCACGACTAACCAGACCCAACCCTTTTGTCTTCGGCAGAAACATGCTTTACAAGGGTCAATGGTAACGACACGGCTTAGCCTTCCCGAGCAGGATCCTTCGTGGCAACGGCAACTAAGCCGGTGAGCGTGGTTCGCCCCAAGGCGAAACTTACCGAGGGGTCGATCGCGCTCAATCTTTTTCGGCTCGCCATCCCCATCATCATCTCCAACATGCTGCAAACCGCCTACCAGGTGGTCGATACGTTCTGGGTCGGACGGCTGAGCGCGGAGGCGGTCGCCGCGGTCTCGTTCTGTTTCCCGATCAGCTTCCTGCTCATCGCATTGGGCGGTGGATTGCCGCTGGCCGGAACCGTGCTCCTGGCGCAATACACCGGACGCGGTGATGAGGAAGCGATGAATCATGTCGCCGCGCAGACGTTCCTGATGGTGTTCCTGATCTCATTGGTCCTGGCCGCGATCGGATACACTTTGGCGACGCCGATGATGCGCCTGATGGGAGCGGCACCGGACGTGCTGCCCGACGCCGTGCGATTCTTCCAAATCGCGGTGCTCGGGTTCATCTTTGTCTTCGCCTTTTTCGCCTACCAGGCGCTGATGCGTGGCCGCGGCATCGTCTATCCGCCAATGTTTATTGTCTTCATCACCGTGGTAATCAACTTCGTCCTCGACCCGGTATTGATTTTCGGCTGGGGACCATTCCCCCGAATGGGAGTGGCGGGTTCGGCGATGGCCACCGTATGCACCCAGGCGCTGGCCGCCGCAATCGGCATCACCCTGATGGTCCGGGGCCGACATGGGATCCATCTGAAATGGCCCAACCTGTGGCCCAACTTTGGTTTGATGCGCCAAATATTCCGCATCGGATTTCCGTCCTCGGTGGAGCAATCGACGATGGCCTTGGGGATGACGGTGATGACCATGCTGGTCGCGGGATTCGGCACGATTCCGGTTGCGGCATACGGGATCGGCATCCGCGTCCTGAGCTGCGCGCTGGTTCCCGCGATCGGACTATCGATCGCAACCTCTACGCTGGTTGGACAGAATATCGGCGCCAATCAACTCGATCGGGCCGAGCGCACCACCTTCATAAGCTGCGGCGTCTCTTTTGCCTTTCTGGCGTTTGCCGGCGTGTTGACTTTCATTTCGGCGCCTTCGCTCGCCAGATTCTTTATCCCCGAAGGCGGCCCGGTGATTGATGAGAGCGCCATCTTCATCCGCGCCATCTCACTCACTTTCGGATTCCTCGGAGTGCAGCAGGTGCTCACCGGTTCGCTGCGCGGAGCAGGCGACACCGTGGCGCCGATGGTGCTGGCCATGATCTCGCTATGGATGTTCCGGTTTCCTCTCGCTTACGTGCTCTCTTCACACACCAGCCTGCACATCAGGGGCATCTGGTTCGCCTTTCCGGTCAGCACGCTGACTTCGGCGGTGTTGGCTGCCAGTTGGTACAAATGGGGTGGATGGCGCAGCCGCCGCCTGCTCGACGAAGTCGAACAGGAACAGGTCCGTGAGGCCGAATTCGAGGAACTCGTGCGTGAGGAGGCCGCGATCGAAGAGGGCGGCACCTTCTGAGCGCCAAAAGTACTGTTCGCTCGGCCGTATCCGGGAACTCCTGCTATCGCGGGCGCCAAGCGGATTTGACTTCCCGACCTTCCTGAACGAAAGTTACGGTAGTTTCCAGCTAGCCATGGGGGATCCATGGCAACACGCTGACGGAGGTGCGCTATGCCGGTTCAGAAGTTTGCACCGATGAGCAAAGACTATCCGACCTTTGACTGCGATGCTCACGTAACCGAGCCAACCATAATCTGGGAGCGCGCCAAGGATCTTCTGACCGCGGACGAGTTGGCGGCGCTCAAGGCCACCGATTGGTACGACCCCGACACCAAGCAGTACTTCATCAACGGCAAGACCGGCGGCCATCTGCTGGGTCTGCGGGGAAATCCGCGCTTTCTGCCGTTCGTCTCGCTGTCCGGGCCCGGTATCAAACACGACATCCAGCGCACGCTCAACGTGCGTAATCTACGCGCCGACACCGCGCTCACCAAGGAGCAGTCGGATTACCTCGATCACCCGGGTTCCTACGAGCCCAAGCCGCGCCTGCGCGATATGGACATCCAGGGCATCGACCAGGTGATGATCATCCCCACCGACATCGATACCTATCCGTGGCTGCAGAACGCGCTCGGCGCCCGCGCCATGTGCAAGGCCTACAATGAATGGGCCCATGAATACACTTTGGAAGATCCGGATCGGCTGTTCTTCGCGGCGCTGATCCCGATGCAGGACCCCAAGTTCGCGGTCGAGGAGTTGTATCGCGTGGCCGCCAAGGGCTGCCGTGTCGCCCTTATCCGGCCCACCGACGCGATGGGCAACTACCCGATGCAGATGAAATACGAGTTCCTGTGGCACGCGATGGAGGAGACCGGCGTCGTTTACGGGATGCATCCGTTCCCCGCCGTGGGCGCGCATCAGCCTCCGGGTTACTCCCAGCAATACTCCAGCGCGGAGTTGATTCAGCGGACCATCAGCACCGCGGGCATTCCTCACACCTTCCTGGGCAATATGCAGGCTTTTATGGCCGAGGCGTCGGTGTGGGTCACCGCGACTTTGATGTCCGGTTTCTTCGAACGCCATCCCAAGGTCAAGGCGGCGGTGTTCGAGTCCGACTCGACCTGGCTAAGTTTCGTGCTCGATGAATGCGACAAGGCCTTCAGGTTGTACCGCCGCCGGCGCCAGTTGCCGGCGCTCAAGCGTCTGCCCAGCGAGACATTCCTGGAGCATTGCTTCTCCGGCTTCGAAGGCGACGAATCCTTTCCTTCGCACCTGCCGGATTTCTACCGCGACATCTGCGCCTGGTCCTCGGATGTCTACCATCACGACGGTGACGACGCGTGGAGGGCGATCGAGACCATGCGCAAATGCGAACTGCCGGTTGCCGATCAGGCCAAGATGCTGGGGGCCAACGCCCGCCGGCTATACAACATCAAGCCGCCGAAAAAGGTCATCCACGAGCGAGTCACCGAAATCGAGCGGCCTGACTGGTGGCCGACGCCGGAGGAAATCAAGGCGGCCCTGAGGCCGGAAGCCGGCGTCATTGCTCCGCGGCAATCTCAAGTCGCCCAGAGCGCGAAATAGCCCGGCAAGCGAGGTCAGCGAATCATGGCAACGACCAAAGCTTTTGCAGTCTTTGACGGCGATTCCCACGTAGTCGAGCCGCGCGAGGTATGGGAGAAATATCTGGAGCCCGAGTATCGCGTTCCGGGCAAGCTCGCCCTGTGGCGCGAAGAGGGCAAGCACGGCTCCTATCTCAAGGTTAATGGCGAAGTGTTCCGGGACGTCGAAAATCTCAACATCCCCAGCCATGCGATTTGGCGGCCGGGAATGACCTGGGACGCGATCGGCGACCTGGACCCGAACACTCCCCATCCGATGAATGAAGCGGCGTGGAATCCGCAAGCCCGGATTCGCGACATGGACGCGATGGGCGTGGATCAGGCGTTTCTTTATCCGACCTGGTTCGCCGAAGGCTTTCCCCTGGTCAAAGACCCCGACGTCGCCTACGCATTGGCGCGAGCCTACAACAATTGGATGACGGATTTTTGCAAGGCAGCGCCCGACCGGCTCTTTGCCGCCGCGGTGATTCCGCTGCAGAACATCGATTTCGCCCTCGAGGAGTTGCGGCGAATCGCCAAAATTCCGTGCTTCCGCGGAGTTTTTATCCGCCCCGCGTTTGTCGAGAATCGCTATCTGAATCATCCCTACTACGAGCCGATATGGGCCGAACTGGAAACCTTGGGCGTCGCCGCCGCGGTCCATTCCACACCGGGTTTGTGGAATCCCGAATGGACCTCGCACGGGCCATTTATTGAAAAGGTGAAAGGCCGGCTGACCCAGATCGGCGGCTTTTTTGGCGCCGGTGGAGGACCGACCGCGGGCGGCGGCAGCACATTATTCCATATCGCCGGCATCCCGCTTGGACATGCGATGTCGCCGATTCTGTCGCATTGGCTCGACAACTACCTGTTCGTCGGCTCGACGCTGCTCGGATATTCGGTAATGCAGCGTTATCCGAAAATGAAGATGGTCGTGGCGCACGGCAAGGCCACCTGGATGGAAGAGGTGCTGGAGAAGATGGAAGCCTCCACCCGCACCATTCCGCTGCTGCACTATTATCCGGTGCGGACCGATCCGGAAGAGATGTGGAAGGAAGGGCACGTGATGCTCGGCTTCGACGCCGAGGAGCGTGGAATCCAGCGCCTGCCGCATCGTTATGCGGAAAAAGTCGTGTGGGGTTCGCGTTTTCCGAATCAGGATACCACCAGCGCCTGGGACGCGATCAACGCGCTCAGCGAGGCGGATGTCGCTGAACCCACTATCGCTCGCATGCTGGGCGGCAACGCCGCGCAGCAGTTCGGCGTCAAGCTGTCACAGAAGGTGGGAGCCTGACCCGGCCCGACTTTTTGCTTCGCACAAAAACCAGTTCCTCGCCGGCCTCTTACGCTGGGCTTCGCTCCGGTCGAGACGCTTGCGCGCAACTATTTGCCAAAAATAACCCTTCGCTGGCGCGCGCGATCGCAATTGGATCGTCGTTGAGTCCGCATGAGGCTTCGGCATAACGTATCGCGCGCTCACTCAGGCAGTGAAAGGACATGCGAACGTTGGCCGGCTTTGTTGGTGGCTATACCCTGAGCAGTTGAGTCCACTTTCCCTTTGTTTCAGGGACCCACGAGGCTCGCATTCACTTCTGTGCAGACTTCTCCTGCTCGAACACGGCCTTGAGTTCGGTTACCTGGGCAACCAACCGCTCGCTCTCAAGTCTCTCGTCACGGATTTCTTTGGCCTGCTTTTGCAATTCGTTGAGTAGCATCGAAATCAACTCCTGATACCTCACCGTCTGGACCTTGCCGTCGGTGCCATAGCCAACCAGGTCAGGGTACACCCGCGCCACCTCTTCTGCGATGAGCCCGTATTGGCGCTTGCCCATGGGATCCTGCTTGTAATGAAAGGTCACCGGCCGCAACTTCAGCAGGTCGGCACTGTGGGCGCCCATATCGTGGATGTCGTCCTTGTAGCGCTCCGAGGACATTACGATGCCGAGCTTACCCCTTCCATCCACTACCAAGGCGTCGCCTTCCGTCACCAACGCCCCACTGACGCCCGCAATATATGCGGCAACTTGGTGCCCCGGCTTACCGATCCGAATGGTTCCCTTGTCGCCGCTGACGCCGGGATTGCCGATAACAATGTTGTCGCTGCTGGCGGTAATTGCCTCACCAGCCATGTAGCCTATGGCGACATTGTCGCTTCCGCTGGTGTTGTGAAGCATCGCCTCCGGCCCGATCGCGGTGTTTTCTTGCCCGGTCGTGTTTGCATTCAGCGCGTAGAATCCGGCGGCGGTATTTGAGCTGCCCGTGATGTTCGCCGCAAGCGCGCTTACCCCGGTGGCGGTATTGTAACTGCCATCGGTGTTGCTGAGTAGGGCATTGACTCCGCCGGCGGTGTTATAACTGCCGTCTCTGTTGCTCAAAAGGGCTTTAAATCCGGCGGCAGTATTGTCACCGCCCGTGGTGTTTCTGAAAAGGGACTCCCTTCCGGTGGCAGTATTCTCGCCGCCTGTGGTGTTTGAGCCGAGAGCTGCGAAGCCAATGGCGGTATTGCTGCTGCCTGTTTTATTCGAGGCGAGAGCGCCTGCTCCGGTTGCGGTGTTATAGCCGCCGGTGCTGTTGTAAGAAAGTGCGTAGGCTCCGTCGGCAGTATTGTCCCAAGCGGTGGTGTTGAATGCGAGCGCAAGGTATCCGTTGGCGGTATTGAAGTAACTTAACTTAGTAGATCCGAGAGCGCCTGCTCCGGTTGCGGTGTTATAGCTACCGTCCTGGTTAAGCCCGAGGGCAAGCACTCCGTTGGCGGTATTGCTCTCGCCGCCTGTGTTGCCAGAGAGCGCCTCGAACCCGCTCGCGGTATTAAAACGGCCACTGTTTTTCATCAGACAATCCGCCCCGATCGCAGTGTTATCGATGCCGCTGGTGTTGCTGAAAAGAGCGGATTCTCCAAAAGCACTGTTCCCAGTTCCAAACGTATTATGTGCGAGCGCACCATTCCCATACGCCGTGTTCTGAGCTGCGACTTCGGTAGCACCCGCTAGTGCCATGGCCAATACCAGAACGATGCAAAAGGAGATTTTGGCGGCCGAGATTTCGAGTAAATGCGTTGGTTCGGTCATTCTCAATAACCTCCCTGGCGGCACGACCTTCTGAGGCCGACATTGCCGACCTGCCCTACATAACAAACTAAGCCGGAAGTTCCGTTTTGACGCTCCAATTCCAACTCGCGCAATAGACCAATCGGCCTCCCCCGGCAAGATTTGGCCCGGTTTCGGTCTACGGTGTTTCCAGCGACGCCGGGAGGGGCCGTTTTCGCTCCGGCGGGCACGACGTCTTGAAATAACCCTTTCTTCGCGCGGCAGCGCAAAGCGCTGAAAGACCGAGGGTTGGCGGGGCGCCCGCGCCCGAGGCGCTGGCCTACTCCTTCAACTCCAGCGTTAGCGGGGCAAGAAAGGTTTCATCGCTGCTTAGGGTATCGGCACTCCGCCGCTTCCGCCGTTGTCATATAAGGCGCCATCCCGTCATTCGAGCCGACTAATTTCCGTCACGTTCCAAAGTCGTTCCGAAGCGCCCGTGCACCATGTAGTGAATACATCCTCAAAACCCGGCGCAGTTAGTAACGCAACTTTACTCGCTGATGGTGCCCAGCGGCGCCGGGATGCCTTCGACTCTGTCCGGCGTTCCCCCAGTGGTGAAGGCTACGGCGGTCACTTGCTGCGTGGAGGCGAACCGGGTAGGGCCATTCGAGCCGCCGCCGCATCCAGTGGCGGCCGCCGCGACCCCGAGGATCAGCACCGCGATGATGAGTGCGCGCCGGCGGGTGCAGTTCGGCAAAGCCATCAGCGCGATTCCGAGCAGCGCGAGGCTTCCTTCCAGCGGCCAAACGCCACGGTTTGACGGAGACGGCGTGTTCACCGTCAGACTGGCATACTGGAACGCGCGGCCCAGCATCACCGGATTAAGCCCAATTACGGCGCTGAGGGACAGCGTCACTGAACCGCGTGCCGGCACTATTATCGGCACCGGGAAGGTGAACGTGGTTGTGGCGCTGGGCGGGGTAGCCGTGGCGGACTGTCCACCGCCGCTCAACGTCATCGAACTGAACAGCGTCGCATGGCTCACGCTGATCGTGGCCGAGGTGACGCTACCGACGACGTTAAGACTATTTCGAATTGTAAATGTTCCGGCCGCCACGGTGGCTCCAGGTGCGCCCACTGAGGATACGGATGTGCTCGTTAGAGAGACTGCCGCCGTCGGCACTGCGGTGGGAGTCGGCAGCGTGGTGGCGCTCGGGATTGGGTTGCGCGTGGGGATGGGACTAGGGGTCGGGAGCGGAGCGCCGAGCGTCGCCCCGATGCTGACGGTGTACAGCTCCGTGCTGTTTTGAATTACATTGTCGTCGTCTTCTCCACCCGTCATGAGTACTTTGCTGTTTGGCAGCAGCGTCGCGGTGAAGTCGCGTCGAGCAATGTTCATGGAGGGAGAAGAGCTGGCTAAGGTGTTGGTGGCAGGATCGTAGAGTTCAGTGCTCTTCAGCGCCGGGCCATTGATATATGGCCCTTCGTACCCACCCGTGATGAGCACCTTGCCGTTGGGCAGTGACGTTGCGGTTGCGTCATACCGCGCTGTATTCATGGAGGGAGAGGAGCTGGCAAAGCTGTTGGTGACGGAGTCGTAAAGTTCTGTGCTCTTCAGCACACCATTTTCTCCAATGCCGCCGACGATCAGCACCTCGCCATTGGGCAGCAGTATCGCCGTGGCCCGCCCGCGGCCGGTATTCATCGAAGGGGTGGCTGCGGCAAAGCTGTTCGTTCTATAGTCATAGAGTTCCGTACTGCTCAGGAAGTCTTCTCCGAACCCACCGGCGATCAGCACTTTCCCGTTGGGCAGAAGCGTCGCGGTGGCGTAAAACCGTTCGCTGTTCATAGAGGGGGCAATCAAGGTTGTGAAGCTGCTGTTGGAGGGATCGTAGAGTTCCGTGCTGCTCAGAGGATAAAACCCGGTTCCGCCCGATTTATCGCCGCCGGCGATGAGTACTAGCCAGTTGGGTAACAGTGTCGCCGTGGCGAAGGCGCGGGGGGTACTCATAGATGGCGCGGTGCTGGTGAAGCTGTTGGTGACGGGATTGTAGAGTTCGGTGCTGCTCAGAGCACCTTCGTCGGGAGTGGATGCAGAATCCCCGCCGGCGATAAGCACCTTGCCGCTGGCCAGCAGCGTGGCGATAGCGAAATACCGGGCGGTATTCATGGGAGCGGAATCCGCGAAGGTATTGGTGAGGGGGTCGTACAATTCCGTGCTGTTGACAGGGTTGCGGCCACTTGCAAGACCGCCGGCAATGAGTATTTTGCCGTTGAGCAGGGGCGTCGCGGTGGCATCTTGACGGGCGGTCTTCATCGATGGACCAGCCACGAAAAGGTAATCCGAAAGAGCATCCTGCATTGATCGGTATAGCAACAGGTTGGGGTTCGCGAGCGGTGCTCCTGAAACCAGCAACAAATTTCCGATTCCCTCGGGATTGCTGCTCCCCTTTATCTGCCACCAGAATTGTCCGGCGTTGGGGTTGACAATCCTCAAATCGACCAGCCAATTTGCCCAGTCCGGAAAAAGTTCCGATCCGGGCGACTCCTTGGCCAAGTCCGAGGTCCACCAGGAAAGGTTGTTTTCGTTCCCGAGATTGAAGCGTTTTGATTCGAGCCAGGTAAAGGGGGCTATGTTCTTTTCTTTGACGTTCTCCCGATCGCTGTCAATCAGGCCCGCCCATTGATCCCGCGTAGGCTCTTCAAACGTGAGCAAGAGATCCGGAAACGTGTTATTCAGCGTGTTGTTTGAATCGTTAATAAATCCAGGAGCCAGCGAGGCGTCGCGTCCCCAACCCCCGGTCTTGTCATATTCCGCGAAAACGCAAGTACCGTTGTCACAGGACTGCCGCTTCATCCACATCAGTCCCGAGCGCGTGTCGATAGTCCAGTTTTCGAAGCCCGAGGGCAGAGCAACCCCGGCAAAAAGCCCTGTCGTACCGGTACCACCTATCTCTTGATCGTGGGCGATACGCTTTACTTCGATATCGTAATGGTCGTTGAAATCCGTTATGGCGCCCTTGATGATTTGATTAGCGAGACTCGGTTGCTTTTGGAATGCCAGGGCATGCGCCAACTCTATCTGAAGGTTGAACCCGACCGTCTCGGCGCCCAAATAGTACTCGAAATTGGGCACCGCGCTGGTTAGATAGGTGCTGTCGGTGAATATCGGATAGCCGGGGCCAGGACCAACCAGGTCAGACCACCGGTTGATCAAACCTGGAATAACCAGCGAATCCAGCCCCTCCAGCCCGGACCATATCTCCTTGAGGTTCTTGGAGCCTTCGACCTGGATCTCATTTTCGACATTCATCGCGTACTGTGTGTGATCTTCGGTAGGGTCTGAGTCGGCCAGAAAGATCAGTTGATCCTGTATATCGCAGAGAGAGTCGATGTCGTTTTGGACGTCCTGCGCCTGTTGCTGATAGGCCTCAAGTTTGACCAAATCCGTGATGCTTTTCTCAAACTGCGCGATCTGATTTGAAAGCGCGGATAGCCCCGCAAGAATCTCGTCCAGTTGCTTGCCGATCGCCTGGAGCTGAGGCCCGATCTTGTCCACGGATCCCTGCTGACCAGGTAAGTTGAAAATTTGATCCAGTATCCAACCGGCGAGGGCCTTGCCGGCAGCCGGAAATGAACCGAGAGCATCTGCCGCGATATCGTTGGCTTCATTAAGGAAGAAGGCCTTTAAATCGGAGTTACTGTCGGCGCTCAGGAAGTTGCTGACCCCGGATGCATCTCCGCGATACGCCCGGCGCGCAACCGCCTGAACAAAAGCATCAAAGCCTCCTTGAGATGCGCTTTCAGATAAGAACTTCTGGCTGTTGAAGTCACTGGAGGAGGTGCTCTGGCACGCCACTGCAGCCACGCTCCCAAGTCCGATAGCGTCGGCCACCTTGCCGCTCGCTTCGACTAAAGAAGCCGCCGGTTCGAGTTCGCGGTAGACGGCGATGATCGTCGTCACCGGATTAATGAAAATCACCTGTGAAGCCGGATCGAACTGATCCAGGTCCGCCGCCAGCGTGGCTGGCGAGCTGGCTTGATCCACCTGTACCTCGACGCGCAAGCTGCCCGATGCCATCAACGCGACCGCGTTTTGGTTAAGCGGCATTGAGAATGTTCCGTTGTAGAAGCTCTGCGGTGGCTCGGTCTGAAGCAGGTTGGAACCTGCGTAGATGCTGATGGTTCCCATGCTGACGGGACCATCCGTGGTAACTATACCCCTAAGGATTTCGTCGTCGCCTTGGGCCAGTCCCGCCGCCGCAGCCCCGATTGCACGCTGAGGAGCTAACGCGAGAAGTAACAAGCAAACTATACTCGCGATCTCCAAAGTCCGCTGAATTTGTAGCCTGGACTGTTTTGACCGAACCGGCAAGAAAATCATAGATGGCACCGTCAATACCTTGACCTCGGCCCCGAATCTGTCCGTGCCGTCAGATGGACAACGTGCTTAACAGGATGCCTGGGAGTGAAGAAACATGGGGGAAAGGGCCGAGCTCGGTTCGGCAGATATCAGCATTAGTCCACCGATGGCTCAGACGCTATTTGCCGCGATCTCTATTTTGACCCGGAATTTCCGTTTTGAGTCTCCGATTTCGACTCGCCTTATAGACCAAATGGCCTCAGTCGGCAAGAGTTTAGCCTGGTTTTGGCTCAGCAGCCCCAGCGGTGCAGGCAGGGCTCAGCTTACGCCTCGTGGCCACGCAAACCCCCGGACATGCCGTTTTTCCAATCGATTCCAGAGAGACTTCTCCCTCCCCCCCGGTTTCGTCCACTAAGGTCTGCTGGGCTCTGCAGGCCGCCTATCCGGCAGGCGACGCCACCGTTGCGATCCTGCCCAGCATGGTGCCGAGGAGCCGCCGCGTCAGGTGACTCTCCGCCAGCAGCAATTTATGCGGGGCCGATGGCGCGGAATGCTTCACGGTACCGAGCAAAGCCCCCGCAGTGCACCTTAGGCAACAACCTGATGTGGTCGGCGTCGTATGTGCCGGCTTTGGACGTCTCAGTGCAGTAGGCGTGTGCCCCCGATGGAGTATCTTCCGGTTCGTCCGCGTCGACACTGGCGGGGCGACTTCATGCCCGCGGGTGCGCCCGGCTATAGATCTGCTTCAAATGCCCCACATCCAAATGAGTATAGATATGCGCGTCGACAGGCTCGCGTGACCCAACATCTCTTGGATAGAGCGCAGATCGGCGCCGCGAATTAACAGGTGGGTCGCGAACGAATGCCGAAGTATATGAGGCGTGACGCGGCTCTGGATGCCTTCCCGGACGGCCCGAGCCTTCACGATGAACTGAAGGGCGAGCGACGTTGGCCGCCGGCCGCAACGGCTCAATCCCGCGTCGCTTTTTTCTGCGTCCCGACCTCCGCGCGGCGCACCTCCTCGCGGATTTACCGCGCCTTCCTCCGGGTGGAGAAAAAGCAGCCGAGGTCTCAGGACCTCGGCCCGCCCGTTGGACAGTGCAACACGTATACGCTGCTACACGTCACCGTTATTACGGGTCAACACGTAATCGGCCGCCTTTTGCGCCTTGGCGGCGGCTTGTATGACAAGCTTGCGATGATCGCGAAGCTTCTTGAGCCAGCCTTGAATGTAGTCGGGTAGCAGGAGGGCCTTACGGGGCCTCCCCCCTAAGAACTGGACGTGAGACTTTCGCCTTATCCAGCCCAAGCCCCCCATTTTCCTCAACCTCCAATCGGTGTCTCGACCGTTCGTTTGACCCATCGGCGTCTCTATCCGGTGCCATATCGAGCGCATGCGATTTAGCTAGTACTGGTACCGATTACCCACGACCGAAGGCACAATCGTGGATTCGCCAAAGGTATTCAGCAGCGCGTGCAAAGCCTTCCAACCGGTACAATGGGCCGGCACCACCTCCCTGAGATTGAACTCCTTTAGCGCTACCATCGTATCCGGGATGATTTTCTCAGACGCTTCTCCCACCAGGTGAAAGCCTCCGACCACTCCATAGATTGGCTCGTCGGGAAAGTTATGGCGGAGATCGTGAAGCACATTGACGACTCCGGCATGCGAGCAGGAGCTAAATACGAACAGACCCCTGCTGCGGACATGGACGGCAACATAGCGTTCGTCAAGAAGCAGCGGATCCGACTGCCAGGGGGTATTTGCGTCAATACGGGAGAGGTGGTCGGGACGGCCTTTCTCGAAGCTTGAGACGCGTGGAATTTCACCGCTCAGATAAAAGCAGTTATCGAGCAGGAAGCGTGACTCTCCATTATTGACCACATCGGCCCCCTGCAAGTTGATCGCCTCGGGCGAGGGAACCTTCTCGAAGGCACGATGTGACCGTTCGGCAACCGCGCGCCGCGCTCTACAAACATCCCCGGGTTTACATGACACGCAACCCGGCGCTGGCCGTTCCCCGTGATCGCCCCGATCGCCGGCAGCAGAGCGCCCATGTGATCCCAATGGCCGTGGGAGATCGCGATGGCCTCGACGTCGTCGAGCGCCACGCCGAGGTTTTTGCAATTGCGCAGAAAGATGGCGCCTTCAGGACCGGCATCGAATAGCAACTTGCGCCGTCGCCCCTCGGCATGCGCGGTCAGCATCAGCGACAGGCCCAGTTGCGCACAGCACAAGGTCGATCCCGAGAGCTCCTTTGCTCCCGCCTGGGTCACATTGATGAATTCGGAACCAACGTGATGCGGTTTGGATATCCAACCGTCGGTTGCGTTGTCGAGGAGAACATCCACCTGAAGCGCGTCAAGGACCCGCAGCGTCTGCATAGCTCATCTCCCATCGGCCGCCCTATTTTGGTATCAGGGGCTCGTCTAATTAACCCGTGAAAACCATGCGGTCGCGGTCGGCGATGCGGCTCACATTTGATCCAGCCAATGCTGGTGCAACGGGGTCGGCCGATAACGCACGCAGTTGGTGAAATCGAATGGCCCGTGCTGCAATAATCTGGTCGTGGGAACTACTTGTATCATCGATCTGCCTCCCTGTTCATTGATGATGAAATATATCGGCCGGACCGTCATATGCAGCAGAATATTTCCGCCAATTCACTGTTCCGCCAATTCACTGTTGTGTGGTCACGAGGCGCGGCAGGGGAGCGGTCAATTCCGGTTGACCCTGATCTCGCGCGTGTCCAGGACTCCGTAACGGTACATCGGCATCGAGCCGACCCAGGCAACGATAAAGAAGCCGATGACGGCAAAGCCCAGGTTATTGAAATTGCCGTTTAGGGCGCCGATGGCGGCCCAGAACGATCCTGAGCGCCCAAGTTGGTCACCGGCCAATCTCAGTGCTTCGATACCGCCGATGAGAACCGCAACCACCACCGATGCCGATGCGATGATCAGATTGTAGTAGAGCCTGCGGATTGGCTCCACGAACGCCCAGGAGTAGGCACCCAGCATTAGAATGCCGTCGGTCGTATCAATCAGTGACATCCCAACCGCGAACAGGGCTGGGAAAATCATAATCGACCAGATCGAGACGCCTTTGGCCGCCTCGGTCGCCGAGATACCGAGCACAGCAATCTCCGTGGCCGTGTCGAACCCTAGCCCGAACAAGAAGCCTAAGGGGAACATGTGCCAGCTCTTGGTGATCAGGCGGAAAAGCGGTCGGAACAGCCGCGACAGCACACCGCGCTGGTTGAGCAACAGATTCACATCCTCGTCCGAATAAGCTCCGCCGTTGCGGACGTGACGGAGGGTAAGCCAGACCGAGCGGAGGATGAGCAGGTTCATTGTTGCAATGGCAAACAGAAACAGGACAGAGACGCTGGTCGAGATGATTCCGCCGGCGCCTCTGAGAGCCTCGAACCGCTCCTGCATCCTTGATGTCGCCGCCGCGATGCCTGCGGCGGCTAGAACGACTACCGCCGAGTGACCCGTCGCAAACCAAAACCCGACGCTGACCGGCAGTTTGTTCTCCTGCATGAGCTTGCGAGTCACGTTATCGATGGCGGCGATGTGGTCGGCATCGACCGCATGTCGCAGCCCGAAGCCGTAGGCTAGCAGTGCTGTGCCAAGAAACACCGGCTGGCGGCGAAACACGAGCTCCGCCCAAAACCAGACGGCCAAGGTGGCAAGGATCAGGATGCTATAGATTCCGATGATCCTTGCGCGCAGCCCGGAGGATCGCTTGTCGGCCGTGCGTTTCAGCGCGACGCGACTGGCCTCCATTTTTCGAGCTCGCCTTACTCCGCTTCAAGCCGCGCTCGAACGCTCCGCATGCGGCTGGCGAGGTCCCCCTCGGCCACCAGGCCGCGGCTGAGCATGGTATGGACGAGTGCGAGCAACTGACGTTCGGGCGCAGGAACATCGCTATATACCGCCTGTACAAGCTGATCCTCAGCTCTGCGCCGGTCCAGGTTGGGAAGCGCCCCTTGATCGCGAGACACTCGCACATTGCGTTAAGACTCGTTTTCCACGGTGGATTCGGATTGGTCACACCGTAACGTGGCGCAAGGACTTCCCAAACCTTTCCTTCGCTCCGTATGGCCTCCAGCAGCGCGACCCGTCCGAGGTCCACCTCATTTTTCTCGCTCATTGGGCGGCCTCCTCATGCTGTTACGAACTATGGACGGGCCGGCGGGCCTTGTGAACCGGGTGAACGTCCGCCGTCCTTCCGGGCTGCGGAAGGGCAACGCCGATCATGCAATCGCGTGTAACAATCGCCGCGAGCTGCTCCTCGGTCCAATTCTCGGTGCCGGAAGGCCTCACCGGAAGGACCATGAAGCGGCACTTCTGGTTGGAGTCCTCGACCCGCACCTCCACCTCGGGTGGAAGCACCAGGCCGAACTCGGTGAGTACCTCACGCGGCCAGCGGACTATCCTGCGCCGGTAGTTGGTTGTTCGGTACCATTCCGGTGACATGCCGAGTAGGGGACGCGGATAGCAGGAACAGAGCGTGCAAACGATAATATGATGCAGCGTTGGCGTATCTTCGAGCACGCGAAGATTCATATAATCGCTCGGGGTACCGAATCCGGTCGGCTCCGCCCAGTCGATACCGATCTCCTTGCAGGCCTTGACGGCGTCCTCCAGGAGACGGGCCTTGAAAGCGGAGTCGGTCCATGCCTTCGCCACCAGGCGAGAGCCCGCGGCCGGTCCGATTGACTCGGCCCATTCCGTGAACCTCCGGTGATCCTCGGCAGTAAAGAGACCGTGCTCAATCGCAAGCTCCCGCACGGCAATCTCGAGAACCTCAAAGTCACTTATCTCATCCACGGTTGGCGCCGGCGCATTGTGTCCAGCACCGCCGCTGCCATGGCTGTGTTTGTCGTCCATGTGCTGTCCCTTCCGCCTTTTCCGATCCCGATCAGCCTCTGACAGGCTCGAGCCACCGATCCGGGAACTCGGTCTGCAACGTATCGTTGTGGAACGGGTACTCCTCCCAGATGTCCTTCTGACGGAACCGGACGATGTAATATTGTTCGACCCGGCCGTCCCAGTTAAAGGCTTCCTCCTCGGGGATGAGGTCCTGGTATGTGCAAGCGGCTATCGTCCCCTCAACACCGCGCGCGTACATCTGAGCGCGAGTGTAGAACATGTTCGGCAGATCCCTCACGCGCACGCGGTCGCCCACTTTGAAACGGGCGGCCGCGTTAACCGTACTCCCGGGTTTTTTCGGAGTGTTACTTCGCTTCATAGCGAGACTTCACCTCCGCGATCTTCTCCAACAACTCGGCTAGAGAGATGTGTTTCTTGTCGACGAGCATCCGCGCCGCGGACCAAATCCAACGTCCGTAGTACGGGAGGCCGAGATAGAGCGTGTAGCCCAAATCGTTATCGGCCCGGCGGCGCCTTTCTTCAGCAGTCCATATCCCCCGCCAGCCCAGCACCTCGCATGTCACGTAAGTGTTGAGCTCCCACTGTTCTTCTTCCTTTTCCTCGTAGTGGACGGGAGCATCGGGCTGGCCGCCCACATCGTGGGGCGGGTGCATATAAGCACGGTACAGAGCACTGGAGACCTCGTAATTCCAGTTTTCCGGCACATGAATGGCCGGCTGCAAAGAGCCTATGATCTCCAGTCGCTGGCGAACCTCGCTTCGTGATGCCATGGTCGTGAACTTTCTTTTCTCGAATCGGCGAATGGCCTGGCAAGGCGCGGTCTTGAACCTCAAATCCCGGGAGCGGGCAATACAAGCAGGCGGTATGGAATGATCAGGCCGCAGGTTCCGCTCGGATGAGCGAAAGTTCGTACGCGGTTGAACCGGCATGGTTCATAGGCTGCCTCCTCGACGATCCGCACGACGCGCCATAGCCTCGATAGCGCGTCCTGCTGCCTCTACCACATTTTGATTCTCTGGTTGCAACAAAATGTAGCGACTTTTTTGGCCTCATACAAGTTAAGCCGGCAGCGAGTTGGGATGTTCCCAGGCCTGAAAGTTGTCCTGGCCGTCGGGTTCATCGTTCGTGCAGGATAATTCATGGACAGGTAGTCGCACGCAGACGCCATGCTCTTCGCATAACACAAAATTGAGCAAGTTTAGTTAATCGAACTTTTCGCCGAGCGCAGTCTGAACCATCCGATCGTGGCGGCTCGCGCCGCTGTATATCAGCTATCTCAATCGTTTGACTTCCGAGGTGTCATTGGCGCAGCCTGATTTTGGCCGACTGCGCCATTTCACGGCGCGACGCTGAGGGAGGTGTGATATGCGCGTTCAGAAGTTCGCACCGATGAGCAAAGACTACCCGACCTTTGACTGCGATGCCCATGTTACCGAGCCCACCATCATTTGGGAGCGGGCCAAGGACTTTCTGACCGCGGACGAGTTGACGGCGCTAAAGGCCACCGACTGGTATGATCCCAATACCAAGCAGTACCTGATCAACGGCAAGACCGGCGGCCATCTGCTCGGCTTGCGCGGCCGTGCCGGGATGCTGCCCGGGGTTTCACTGGCCGGTCCGGGCATCAAGCACGACATCCAGCGCACGCTCAATGTGCGCAACCTCCGCCCCGATACCGCGCTCACCGCGGAGCAGTCGATGTATCTCGATCACGCGGGTTCCTACGAGCCCAGGCCGCGCCTGCACGACATGGATATCCAGGGTATCGACCAGGTGATGATTATCCCCACCGACATCGATACCTATCCGTGGCTGCAGAACGCGCTAGGCGCCCGCGCCATGTGCAAGGCCTACAACGAATGGGCCCATGAATACACTTTGGAAGATCCCGATCGGCTTTTTTTCGCCGCGCTGATCCCGATGCAGGACCCCAAGTTCGCGGTCGAGGAGTTGTATCGCGTGGCCGCCAAGGGGTGCCGCGTCGCCCTTATCCGGCCCACCGACGCGATGGGCAATTATCCCGTCCAGATGAAGTACGAACCGCTGTCGTACGCCATGGAAGAGACGGGCGTGGTGTATGGGATGCATCCGTTCCCAGCCTTGAGCGAGCACGTGCCGCCGGGCTACACGGAGCAATGCTCCGCCTCTCAGCTAATCCAGCGGACCATGCCGACATCTGGCGTCCCCCATATTTTCCTGGGTAATATGCAGGCCTTCATGGCCGAGGCGTCGGTATGGGTCACGGCAACTTTGATGTCTGGGTTCTTTGAGCGCCATCCCAAAATTAAGGCGGCGGTGTTCGAGTCCGACTCGACTTGGCTAAGCTTCCTGCTCGATGAATGCGACAAGGCTTTCAAACTGTATCGCAAACGGCGCCAGCTACCGGCCTTGAAACGTCTGCCCAGCGAGACCTTCTTCGAGCATTGCTTCTGTGGTTTTGAGGGCGACGAATCCTTTCCCTCGCATCTGCCGGATTTCTACCGTGACATCTGCGCCTGGTCGTCCGACGTTTACCATCACGACGGCGACGACGCGTGGAGGGCGATCGAGACCATGCGCAAATGCGAACTGCCGGTCGCCGACCAGGCCAGCATGATGGGCGCCAATGCGCGGCGCCTGTACAATATCAAGCCGCCCAGGAAGGTCATCCGCGAGCGTGTTACCGAGATTGAACGGCCCGACTGGTGGCCCACGCCCGAGGAAATAAAGGAAGCGCTCAAGCCCGACGCTGGGGTAATCCGCCAGCGAGCTGCTATCGCCCCGAGTGCGAAGTAGACCGAAATAACGCAACGTTCAGGGAGCCGTTTGGTGTGGGGTGATCGCTGCAGGGATGCCGCGGCGGTCAATCCAAAAGGAGACTCTGATGGCAGCATTCGCACGGGGCGCGATAACGCCGGCTCATCGCCGCTATTTGTTGGTTGACACGGGGGTCAGCCCGTTGATCACCAACCTCGCGATCAATGGGGCGATCGCGTGGCTTATCTATCGCAACGCGACGCATGTGCCGCTTTGGGGACAAAGCAGCATCGCCGGCGACACTATCGCGACCAGTTTCCTGCTGCCGTTGATTACCTGCCTGATTGTGACCCCGCTGGCACGCGGCAAGGTCCGCGCGGGCCAGGTCCCGCAACTGATGCGCGATGCCTCCTGGAACTGGCTGCCGCACAATGCGATCTGGCGCGGAATCGTAATCGGAATCCTGGGCCTGCTGGTGCTTACTCCCGTGACGTTACTAGGATTCCGACTGCTCGGCATCAACGCCTTGAAACCGTGGCACTTCGTCTATTTCAAGAGCACCTTCGCAGCGTTCGAAGGTCTGCTGGTCACGCCGCTATTAGCGCTGTGGGCGCTCTCCGATATTTCGCGGGAACCCGGCGCTTCACTCACACCAATCAAAAAGCTGGCTGGTGTCAGGTAAAGGAAAACAATTCCGCCTTTTTAGTAAGTAGACTTGACTTGTTCATGTGTCTCGTTCATAGTCGATTTACTTGATAGACTTATTGGTCTAGAGTCCGGGCGAAAAGCCAAACGCCTGAGCCACGCGCAGCACTTAACGAGAACTGACCGGACAACCGGAGGTCCTTTGACGATAGGAGCTTCCGGGATGGCGACTCGTTGTCTTTCAATCGGCGGTCGATTGTTTTTGCCCGCTCGATTACGCCGCCGGCTCGATGCCATTAGAGCCGCGGCACTCCTCAAACGGCAATCCTTCCTATTCAACATCGATCTCAAGCTGGGGTCGGACCTCAATCTCCGGTTCCGCTGTCTTCATAGAAGCCCAGGTGTCGAACGTACTTTCGCCGCCTATGTCGCCTGATGCGAACCGGTGGCGCGCGTGATGCTGGAGCTCCATGAGGTCCGTTAGCTGGCCGCGAAATGGTCGATTCCTTTCCACCCGGCCCGCTGCCACTCCGGCCTTTGAGTCTTTCGATAAGCCACGGAGGATCAAAACCAGGATGCTGAGGAAAAAAGACAAATACACCGATATTGGTCTGACGCCGAACCGTCTGGGCGCTGGGACCACGCCGTGCGATCACCGCTCGTGGCGACGGGACTTGTGGCTGCAGAGCCTGCACGATCCAAGCACGTACAAAATTCAGGACCTCCGCGACTACGGCTTGACCGACAGCCCGAACGATCTGCCGCCTTTGCTGGAACCCTGAATGTACGTACGGGCAAAGAACGCCCGCGGCGAACAGCTGGGGAAATGATCAATTGTCCAACCGGGCTTCCCGATTTGGGTGTGGCCCACTCAAGAAGAGGTCCACAAAGAAGAGGTCTACAAAATGGAAAGAGCCAATGAAACGCAAGCCTCCGAAAGCGACTACCAGGGCGCAGCCGCGGTTCAAGCGTCGCTGAATTATATCGAGCCGACTTCCGAGAAGCCGGTTTACTACGCTTACGAACCGCCCGCGGGAAGGCGCCGCCAGACCGGGCAGTTCCAGGCACACACGGTGCCGATTCGCGACGCACGCGCTGAGCTCGGTGAGCTCACTTTGGATACGCAGGGCTTCGAGCTGACGCACCATGAGACCGCGGTGAAGGATTTCTACGATCCCGAGGAAGTGCGGTCGGTCTACTATCCTGAAGTCGAACGTTTGCTGAAAGAGGCTACGGGCGCGATGAAAGTCGTGATTTTCGACCATCAGGTACGCAATCTTGAGCTCGCGCAGCGTGGCGAGAAAAACGCTCGCGAGTATGGGAAGATCGTGCATAACGACTACACCGCCAAATCAGGCCCGCGGCGCGTCGGCGACCATCTGCCCGCGGCCGAGGCGAGCGAACTGCTCAAACATCACTTTGCTGAAATCAATGTGTGGCGGCCGATTCGCGGACCCATCGAGTCCTGGCCGCTGGCAGTGTGCGACGCCCGCTCAATCGATCCCGACGACTTTGTCCCCTCCGATCTGGTGTACCCGGACAAAGTCGGCGAGACCTATCGCTTCACCTACAATCCAAATCACCGCTGGTACTATTTTCCGCGGCTCGAACGCAACGAAGTGATTTTACTGAAGTGCTACGACTCCAAGGAGGATGGACGGGCGCGCTTCACCGCGCATACCGCGTTCGAAGATCCGGCGAGCCCGCCGGACGCCGCACCGCGCGAAAGCATCGAGGTCCGTGCGCTGGTCTTCTGGTCTCCGGAGCACGGCACGGTGGGCGATTGACGGCGCTCCCGCCTGCTGGCAATAGCGTCATTGGCTTGGATAAGAGGCAGTTTGAGACAGACGAAAATCATGTATAGCAGCGAGGTACTCTTATTATCCCCAGTTAGCGGCGGGCACTCCGGCCACAACGCTTCGGCCGATGCTGAGCCTTCCACGAAGGGCTTTCTCGACAGCCGGTTGATGCCCGACTTCGTGCTGCCGGCACAATACTATGGCCGGTTGCACCCCTGTTTTGCCGCCGGAGCCGAAGGCCGGCTCCTGCTCGCGGTGCTACAGGAGGCAATAGATTGCTACATCGTAAACATGGACCGTAGAAGCCGCCACGCGGCGATCGAATTCCGCGAAGTGCGCGAATGGTTCAACGCCCGCAACCATCGCGACCTGTTCGCCTTCGAAACCATCTGCGAGGTATTCGGTTTCGACCCTGGCTGCATCCGCAATGCGTTACGGACACTGCGCGATGAAACCCACTGGGGTGCGACGGGGGGATCGCCAACGGATCGGGACGGTGGTCCAGGATCGCGCGCAGGCACGCCGGCGCTACGCGAAGCGGCGGGGATAAGGCCGCGTCGAAGGGGAAGGCGACCGGCGCTTTGAACAGGTCCCTCGGACGGCTAGACCGCCGGGGATGAAAAGACTTGAAATCGGACCCCGGTTGCGTGAGTCTGCGCCTGAAGCCAACGGCGAAGGGAGCGGCCATGCGAAAAATCAAATTCGGGTTGTACCTGCCCACGGGCGATTTTGCCCGGGCCAGAAAAGTAGCGGAGCGCGCGGAAAAGCAGGGCTTTTATTCGCTTTCGATCAACGATCACTTGTACTCGCCAATGGGCGAACGGGACCCACAACTGGAATGCTTCAGCACCCTCAGCGCGATCGCCGCCATAACCTCCCGGATTCGCCTGGCCCCTGCCGTGGTGGCGATGTCGTTCCGCAATCCGGCCCTGCTGGCCAAAACCGCTTCGACCCTGGACTGCATCAGCAACGGCCGCCTGATTCTGGGCCTGGGCTCAGGCTGGCAACGCACCGAATACGACGCGCACGGCTTTGCGTATCCCTCAACCGCAGAGCGCCTGGATCAGCTCGAAGATGGAATCAACGTGCTCAAGGCGATGTGGACGCAGGACGAACCGTCCTACCAAGGACGCTACTTCTCGGTTAAGAATGCCTACAACCATCCTCGGCCCGTGCAAAAGCCCTATCCACCGCTGATGCTTGGCGGCTCGGGAAAAAGATTGCTTGAAATAGCCGCCAGGCACGCCGACATCGCGTTGCTGACTCCACCGATTTATCATGACAAGGATTCGGTGCAGGACCCGGCGGCCGCGGTCAACTTTACCCCGACCGTGCTCAAGCGCCGGATCGACCAGTTGAAGGCGCTGACTAAAGCGGCGGGGCGCGACCCGGATTCGATCGAGCTTGCTTCCCTGGTGTTTGCCACGATTGCGCGCGACCAGACGCGCGCCGATGCTTTGGTAAAGGAAACCGCCGCGCGGATGCATTTCCCAGCCCGGAGGCGGCGCGTAGCGCGCCCGCACTGCTGATGGGAACCGCCGAGGAGGTAAAACGCGAACTGCAATCGCGAATTGAACTGGGCCTGACTTACTTTACCGCGGCGGTCTTTGGCCAGGAGTCCTACGAGATTTTCGTGAGTGAGATCATGCCGGCGTTTGCCTGACGGCAGCGAATCGGTTCGAATTCAACCTCCACGCCCCAGTTAGTCCCTAAACACGCGGCTGGTTATTCGAAAAGGCGAGACGAACCCAGGATTCCGACGATCAGGTAGACCAGACCAAGACCGAAGGTGATGGCCGCAGGCCACATCGCGCTCGACGGTTGGAGACCTCGGATCATCAAGTCGTTGAAGGCGCGCATCGTCCAGGTGGTTGGCAGCCACAACGCGGCCGTACGCATCCACGAGGGTTCGAATCCGATAGGCCACCAGCATCCGCCGACCGCCGACAGCGCCATCGCCGCAACTGCGCCGATTGGCAACACCGCGTCGCGGGTTCGGGCAATACAAGCGATAACCAGGCCGAAGGCGGCCGCCGCAAAAGAGATCGTTGCGGCAGGCAGCAGCAGCGCCCAGGGATGCGCACCGAGCGTTATTCGGAACAACAGCCATCCAAATGCAAACAGCACCACCATTTGCACCAGCCCAATGATGAAACGGGCCAGCATCTTACCCACCAGCATGCCGGACACCGTTGCGCCGCTGATCCGTAATCGTTGCAGCGTGCCCCAGTCGCGTTCATCGTTCAGGCCCACCGAGACTCCCCAAAGGACATCGATCAGCAAAAAGGTGATGCCAAATCCGGGGACATACTGGTCGAAACTGTTGACCTCCAGTGGGCCGGGCATCAACGACCGATCGCGCCATCCAAGACCGCCGGGCAAGAACGGGGTCTGGCCGGGTGCCAGGTCACGGACGCTCAGGTCCAGCTTGAGGTCCGGGGGCAGCGACACGTCGGGAATCTTGACCTTCACGTCCGCGAGCGCGGAAGCATCCGGCAGGACCGGCGTTGGAAACGAGAGGTTGACCGGCTTGGAAAGCTCCGCCAATTGATCGTTACTGGGAGGCGCGGGAAACGCCGGCGGTGCGGGGATTTGGCTGGCGTGGCTGCCGGCGGCCACCTTGAGTTGCGTCAACCAATGATCGAAATCGCGCTCGCTGGACTGGAGTTGGTGCAGGTACCGATCGACCGCCACGAGCGCGTCGCGCTTGGCCGCCAGTTTAGTCGCCAGGTCGGCGCGCGCCGCCGCGATCGAACGGTCAATCGCGGCCTGCGTCTGCGCTTCGAGCACCTCGACCTGGCGGCGGATCTGTTCCTTGACCGCGGTCTGGATCTCGAGCCGGGCACGTTTAAGATGGTGCCGGTAATCAACGAGTTCTGACTGGATTGTTTTCCCGGCGGCATCCAGACGATCGAGGCGAGCGCGCAAATCGGCGGTATTTCGGGACAGAGCTTGCTGCGCGCGGCTATGCGCCACCGCTGCGATTCGCAGCGAGATCTCATTCAGGCGCAACTCGATTATTGACGCTTCAAGCCGCTTGATCGGATCGACATAGACGGAAATGAGCGGGGTCCGGCCGGACTCGAAGGCTGCGGTAGTACCCGCCGGTATAAGGATCGCAAGTGCCGCCCGATCGCGCGCCATTACGATTGCGCGCGCATCGTCGAGATTGGCGACCCGCACAGCTTGAACCGATCGTTCCTGCGATAGCGCCTCAATCACGGCCTTTGCCACAGCTCCGTGGTCCTGGTTGACAATCGGGATGACGTAGACGCGGCTTGCCGGTTGCGCGCCATATATGTTGCCCAGTGAGAATCCGGCCACCGCGATTATCACGATCGGGGCCAGAAACAGCATGAACACGGCGAAGCGGTCTTTCAGGAGCAGCCGAAACTCGTTACGAAAAATAAGCTCGGTTGTACGCAGCATTATCGGCGGGCCGCGGAACAATGGATTCGCCCGCCTGCTCCCTCACCCTCATCTTCTCCGAGCGGATCGGAGATTGAGAAAATCAACGGCGTTTTGTGCGATCTGCTAAATTCCACCAGCGAGTCCTTGTCCGTCAGTCTTCGTCTTTCGCGCGCTCAATTGGTTTCGGACTCGGGATCGCGTAGCTCGTGGCCGGTAAGGCACATAAACGCGTCGGAAAGATTTGGGCTGTGGATGCTGAACTCGAGCACATCACCGCCGGCGCAGCGCGCGCGTTCGAGTAATTCGCTGACCTGCGCGAGACCGGCGAACTGAAGCATGACCTTGTGGTTTACCGATTGAGACGGAAGTTCACTGACGCCCGCCATCCCCGCATACCATCCCTGCCGCGCCTCGCTGCGGAAGGTAATCTCGAGGCGCGGTTGTCTGCCCGCCAGCGCGATGATCTCCACCACCGTTCCGGCAGCGATCACTCGTCCGCTATCGATCAACAGCACGCGATCACAGACGTGTTCAACTTCCTCCATATAGTGGGTGCTGTAGATGGCGGCCGCGCCCTTCGACGCGAAACCCCGGACGATCCGCAGAATACTTTCCCGCGATTGCGGATCGACGCCCACCGTGGGCTCGTCGAGCAGCAGAACCTCGGGACCATGAACTATGCCGCACGCCAGGTTGAGCCGTCGCTTCATGCCGCCGGACAACACCGAGATAGGGTCATCGGCGCGGTCGCAAATCCCGACCGCATCGAGCGCCTTCAGGCTGGCTTCGCGCGCACCGCGACCCAGACCGTGGACGCGAGCGAACAACTCCAGGTTTTGGAGTGCGCTCAGCGAAGGATAAAGGGCAATCGATTGCGGGATAAGACCCAGCCGCCGCCGCAGCGCATCAGATTGCAGCCGCAAATCGAATCCCGCGATTCGCACCTCGCCGCTATCTGGCCTGAGCAGCGTGGCCAGAATGGATAACGTCGTGGTTTTGCCCGCCCCATTGGGGCCGAGCAGTCCCACGACCTCGCCGGCACTGACGCTAAAGCTCACGTCGTCAATGGCCAAACGGGATCCGTAGCTTTTGCGTAGATGAGACGCCTCAACCAGGACCGAAGGCATAACCGCATTACACTAATATTATTCCTTCAACGCGTAAATTGGCCTCTCCAAAATAAGACCGCGCGCCATTGCAATGTGGAATGTTGCGGTGTGCCTCGACATCCACCGTGGCCGTCAACAGACCAGGCTCTATGGATGCTGCTCCCATGGATTGAGGGTACGAATGCCCACAGGCTGGAAGTCCCGGACATTGCGGGTGACGAGTACCAACCCAGGCACCTGCGCGGTAGCGGCGAAGAACGCGTCCATCGAACCGAGCGTCAGACCGGCCTTCTGTGCGCGCGCGCATGATGACGCCCCCCAGCCATCGGCGATACCGCGGTCGATACTTAAGATGCGGCCTTCAAAACGGTCCGGCAGCTCCTCGGTAAGCCACGCCCCCAGGCGCTGGCGTCGCGCGCCCGCAGTCATCTGCTCGATTCCACGACGAATTTCAGCGACCGATGCAACGCTGATGAATACGCGATCCTCGTCCACGTCGGCGAGCCAGGATATCACTTTTGGCTCTGGCCGCAGTTTCGTCCACTCCGAAATGACATTGGTGTCGAGCAGAAAACTCACAACTCGATATCGTGTGGTCTATCTCTGATCCGCTCAATTCTAATGCCCGAGCCTTGCAACGGTGAAGCCGCGAAGAACTCGGCAAGATTGCCCTTGCGCGTGGTCTTGCGCTTCCACTCTTCAACTGAGACCACAACTACGGTTTCCCGGCCCTTGCGTGTGATAGTCTGCGGACCCTCCGAGAGGGCGCGCTGGATCACTTCGCTGAATCGGGCCTTGGCTTCAGCCACTGCCCAAGTTCCATGGCTCGCCATCAGAGTCCTCCTAGTGGTCATACTGGTCATTATGGCCGCTAGCGTCCTCGTATAGCAAATCGCACAGCCGGAAAAAGCAAAGCCGGAGACGGGAACGATCCCACCTCCGGCTTTGACCATTAATGCAACTTTCTGTTAGGCCGCCGCGGAAGCCAGTTGTTCGCTGTGGAACTTGAGCCCCCCCGCCGCGGCGTCCACGATCACCTTGGAGCCGTCGCGGATCTCGCCGCTAAGCAGCTTGCGGCCCACCGCGGTTTCGAGTTCGCGCTGGATCATGCGGCGCAGCGGACGCGCACCGTAAACCGGATCGTAGCCGCGCTCGGCAAAGTAGTCACGCGCCTTGTCGGTCAACTCGAGCTCGATCTTGCGCTCGGACAGCCGCTCGCGCAGCTTGCCTAATTGGATATCAACGATCTGGCGCAATTGCTCCTTGGCCAGAGGATGGAAGACCACTATCTCGTCGACGCGGTTGAGGAACTCCGGCCGGAAATTCTGGCGCAAAGCCTCCAGACACTGGCTTTTCATGCGCTCGTAATCCTGACCCTTGAAGGAGAGGATTAGCTGGCTGGCGATATTGGAGGTCATGATCACGATGGTGTTGCGGAAGTCCACCGTGCGTCCATGGCCGTCGGTAAGGCGCCCGTCATCGAGCAACTGGAGCAGGATATTGAAGACATCCTGATGCGCCTTTTCGATCTCATCGAACAGGACCACGGAGTACGGCCGGCGCCGTACCGCCTCGGTGAGCTGGCCCCCTTCGTCGTAACCGACGTAACCCGGAGGTGCTCCGACCAGCCGCGACACCGTGTGCTTCTCCATGTACTCGGACATGTCGATGCGGATCATTGCCGCTTCATCATCGAACAGGAACTGCGCCAGGGCCCGCGCCAGTTCGGTCTTGCCCACACCAGTCGGTCCCAGGAAGATGAACGACCCGATCGGACGGTTGGGGTCTTTCAACCCCGAGCGGGCGCGTACCACCGCATCCGCCACCGCCGACACCGCCTCGTCCTGTCCAATAACGCGCTTATGGAGTTCGTCTTCAAGATGGCTCAGCTTCTGGACCTCGCCTTCCAACAGGCGCGACACCGGCACTCCGGTCCAGCGCGCAACGATCGCGGCGATATCCTCCTCGTCGACTTCTTCCTTGATCAGCCGCTCGCCGCCGCCTTTCTTGAGCAGCGCAGCTTCCTCTTCAGCAAGCTTTTTCTCCAGGCCGGCCAGCTTGCCATACTGCAATTCGGCCAGCCGGTTGAGGTCGTACTCGCGGCGCGCCTTTTCTATTTCCTGCTTGGTTTGTTCAATCTCAGCCTTGATCTTGGCCAAGCCCTCAAGGCCCTCTTTTTCCTTGCGCCACTGCGCCTGGAGGGTGTCGTGACGTTCGCGGACTTCGGCCAGTTCCTTCTCCAGCCGCTCCAGGCGGTCCTTCGAAGCCGGATCGGTCTCGCGCTTGAGGGCGGTGCGCTCGATCTCGAGCTGCATGATTCGCCGGTTGACTTCGTCCAGCTCGGCGGGCATCGATTCCTTCTCGGTGCGCAGCTTGGCCGCCGCCTCGTCGATCAAATCGATCGCCTTGTCAGGCAGGAAGCGGTCGGTGATATAGCGCTTGGAAAGCACCGCCGCGGTGACCAGGGCCGCGTCCTTGATGCGGATCCCATGATGCACCTCGTAGCGCTCCTTGAGCCCGCGCAGGATTGAGATGGTCTCCTCCACGCTGGGCTCGTCGACCAGTACCGGCTGAAAACGGCGCTCCAACGCGGCATCCTTTTCGATATGCTTGCGATATTCGTCCAGCGTGGTCGCGCCGATACAATGCAACTCGCCACGCGCCAGCATCGGCTTGAGCAGGTTGGAGGCGTCCATCGCCCCTTCCGCCGCACCCGCGCCAACGACAGTATGCAGTTCGTCGATGAACAGGATATTTTCGCCCTCGGCCTCCTGGACCTCCTTGAGGACGGCTTTGAGCCGCTCTTCAAACTCGCCGCGGAACTTGGCCCCAGCGATCAGTGCGCCCATGTCGAGCGCGACGACCTTGCGGTTCTTGAGACCCTCGGGAACGTCGCCCCGGACAATTCGCTGCGCCAGGCCCTCGACGATTGCGGTCTTACCCACGCCGGGCTCGCCGATCAGCACCGGGTTGTTCTTGGTCCGGCGCGAAAGCACCTGGATGACGCGGCGAATCTCTTCGTCGCGCCCAATCACCGGATCTAACTTGCCGGCGGCAGCAAGCTGAGTAAGGTCGCGGCCATATTTTTCCAGGGCCTGATAGGTTCCCTCGGGATTGGCCGAGGTCACGCGCTGGTTGCCGCGGACCTTTTTCAGGGCGTCCATCAATTTGTCGTTGGTCAGACCGGCTTCGCGCAGGATCCTGGAAGCCGCTCCCGGCTCCCCGGCGATCGCGATCAGGAGATGCTCCACCGACACGTACTCATCCTTGAGCTTCCCGGCCTCCTGCTCAGCGGCAGCCAGCACTCGCCCCAGCCGCTGGGTAACATAGGCTTGGCCGCTGTCGGCACCGCCGCCTGAGACCTGGGGAATTTTGGATAGTTCAGCTTTTAGCTTCTGCTCAACCTGGGTTCGATCAACTCCCGCCAGTTTGAGAATCGATGACACCAATCCTTGTTCATCTTCGATTAAAGCAGCGAGTAAATGCTCGACGTCGACGCCCTGGTGACGGCTGCTAACCGCCACCGACTGGGCGCGGCCGAGCGCTTCCTGAGCTTTCTCGGTAAAGCGATTTAAATTCATGCCCTTGAGGTTGGTTAAAACTCCTTATATTTGTCTACCAATTTAACCACCCTTGGCTCGACTGCAACCGGCGAAGCACGCCGCATGGTCCAAGCAGCTCAAATCGGAGCACCAGGACTAGTAAAACTACGTGAAATTGCTGTCATCGAACCTGAACCGGCTGCCAGAATGCCCCGGGGCGACGTAGAGTCGGCTCGGCGATGAGCCGAGGAAGCGTCGCGCTTAGCCGCAGGAGCTAGACCGGCTGGAAGCCTGTCTGGACAGCCGGGAAAGACTGTCAAAATCGGCGATCGATTCGCCGGGCCGGGCGCGACGAGCGACGGCTCGCGCCACGCGCGCGGCCGCCGTCGCGCAGTAATAGGCGGGTGCTAGGCGGCGCGCTCGGCGCGGCCTACCGGGCTATCGTGGATTCCCAGCGATCGCGATGGAATCGCTCCATTCAATCGCAGACCAGCATCCAAACCTGCCGCTTCGCCTGGGAGTCTTGAAGGGGTTGGCAGCAACCATTGCGGCGTCAGGTCAAGTCCGGAGCCCCGCACCAGGATGTAGCGCCGTCCTTGACACGCAATCATGGAGCGCTCGGTCATCTCGCTCAGTAGCTTGCTCACCATCGGCCGCGAGCTGCCAATCATCTCGGCCAACTCCTCCTGTGCTAGTTCGGGAGTGAGCATGATTCCGCGCGCGTCGTTGACTCCGAAACGAGCCCCCAGATCGGCCAGTACCATCTGCAGCCGCTCCCGTAGCGACATGCTCAGAAACACCGCGTAGCGATGCAGCAACGCTGACCAAAAACCGTTGAGCGATTCGAGCAGCTTCAGTAGCACGCTCTGATCCAACCCGCGCAACATCTTAAGCACGTGTTGGCGCGTGAACAGCGCCACCGAGCAACTGGTCAGCGCATGCGCCTCGAACATCTGCGAGCGCTGGCGATTGCCGTCAAGAAAATCGGCATAACCGATCAAGTCGCCGGGGCCAGCCAGATGCACCAGGATCCGGTTGCCGTCGGCGCCGGGACAATAGACTTTGACCAGTCCATTAAAGACGCCAAAAACGACGTCGGCCGGCGACCCCTGCAGAAACAGCGGCGATCGCTTCGGATAACGCACCAAGGTGTGGCGTCCGACCAAACCCGCAATTGCATCCTTGGGCAACCCCCATTGCTCCAATAGGTCCAGCAGACGGGTTTGACCCGGAGTGGCTGGCTGTGAGTTCATCGCGACCCCCCTTTTTGTTTCGGGCAGCCGCGATCCAACCTAAAACCTTCGGCCGCCTGCTCATCTGTTGACCTTACTGAAATACGCAGGATGGATGCCCGGACGGCGAAATACGCCGCCAACCTCCGGACCATCCCCCTGTGTAGCGATCACCAACCGCTCCCGAACTCTTCAACCAATTCTGTTGAATCCGAACGATCGCTACTATCTTATTAGCGGAGCATTTATCGGATAGCAAGGAAAATTTGAGACGATAAGTGACAATATGTCTGCAAATATAAGGACTATGTTCTATGCCGACTTTTAATAATCCTCATGTCGTGGCACACTTTTTTAGATGCCGGATTTTGGTCACTAAAATATAATGTCCCAAGGCCGGCGAAGAGTTTCAAGTCGCATCGACGCGCATCTTGATGCGTGAATTAGCCTAAAGAGCATCCATGTCGCTTATGTCAGTTTTTACGATGGCTTGGTAACCGCGGGAATCGGCAAACGATACGCCGATCGCAAGCGATACCCGCGCGGATCGATCGGCAGAAGCCTCCGCCGCCATGCACAACCTATGCAGTGAGTAATATGCGGAGCAGGAAAGGAAGACAGTGATATAGTCAGATCATCAACTTCCCGCAATAGTCATTTCGGAGATCTTGATAGTCGGGGCCGCAACCGAGGAGCGCCACGATAGGTCATTGCCGACCATCTCGATCGCCAGGTACATCTCCTTGAGATTGCCGGCGATCGTGATTTCTTCCACCGGATAGGCCAACTCGCCGTTCTCTATCCACAGACCGCTGGCGCCGCGCGAGTAATCGCCGGTAACGCCGTTGACGCCGAAGCCGATCAGCTCCGTAACGAACAGGCCATGAGGGACCGAGCGGATTATTTGCTCCGGAGTGTAGGGTCCCGGTTCCAGGTAGAGATTGTGTGGACTGACTCCGGGCGCGTCGCTCAATCCGCGCGCGGCGTTACCGGTCGGAGCAAGTCCCAGCTTGCGCGCTGAATAGCAATCCAGCAAGTAACTACTGAGCTCACCCTTTTGGACCAGCGCCTTGCGCCGGGTCGGCGAGTCCCTCGCCGTCAAACGGGCGCGAGCCGAACAGGCCGGCGATGGTACCGTCGTCGATAATCGTAACGTTCGGCGACGCCACCTGATGGCCCAGCCGGTCCAGCAGAAAGGAGGCTCGCTTGTATAGCGCCGTGCCCGACGCGGCGCCGGCCAGCGATCGGATCAGGCCCGCGGCTATATCCGGGTCGAACACCACCGGCGCCGCGATGGTCTTTACCTTGCGCGCCCCGAGCCTGCGCAGCGTACGCTGGGCCGCATGACGGCCAATCGCCTCAGGTGCTTCCAGCTGGTCGAAATGACGGTTGGTGGAATACCAGTAATCGCGCTGCATCGCGCCGTCGGCCTCGGCAATCACCACCGTGCTGAGACTGAAGGTGGTGCCCCGAAAAGAGCCGCTGAAGCCCTGGCTGTTCATGAAGATCAGCTCGTAGACTCCGGAATCGAATCCCGAGCCCTCGGAGTTTTTGATTCGCGGGTCATGTCCCAGCGCCGCGGCTTCGGCCTCGAGCGCCATCTTCAGCGCCTGTTCGGCGGGTATGATTTGATGCTGAGAGTCGGCCAGGTCGAGGTCCGGGAGCGAGCGCGGATGGAGCTCCGGGTCAGGCAGTCCGGAGAATGGGTCAGGATGCGGTCAGCCGCGCGAGTTCCACGGTATCGGCGACAAATTGCCGCAGCGAGTCGCGCTCCAGTTCGGATGTGGAGGCGGTGGCTGCGGACTGGCCGGTGAAAACTCGAATTCCGAGGCGCCGCTCCCGCGAACTCTTGAGCTTTTCCACCTCGCCCAGCCGCACCGCCGCAGAAAGCGATTCGGCGCTGACCATCATCACTTCGGCCGCGCTGGCGCCGGCATGGCGCGCCTGCTCAAGTACCCATTCACCGATTTCGAGGCTGATTTCATCCATTCCCATCAAGGTTCCCGTCCCGTCAAGCTTCCCGCGCCCTGGTTCCGCCGACCGTCATGGCGTCAATCTTGATCGTCGGCATCCCGACGCCGACCGGCACCGATTGGCCGTTCTTGCCGCAGGTCCCAACTCCGGCATCGAGTTCCAAATCGTTGGCCACCATCGAAACCCGCGTCAGTGCCTCCGGTCCATTGCCGATTAGCGTGGCGCCCTTGACCGGCCGGGTCACCTGGCCATCTTCGATCAGGTAGGCCTCGCTGGCCGAAAAGACGAACCTGCCGCTGGTGATATCGACCTGGCCGCCGCCGAAATTGACCGCGTAAAGGCCGCGCTGCACCGAACCGATAATCTCTTCACGAGTGCTATCGCCGGGCAGCATGAAAGTGTTGGTCATCCGCGGCATCGGGATATGCGCAAAACTCTCACGGCGTCCGTTGCCCGTAGGCTCCACGGCCATCAGGCGCGCGTTGAGCCGATCCTGCAGATAGCCGCGCAGGATACCCTTTTCAATCAGCATATTGCGCCGCGTCGGCGTGCCCTCATCGTCGATATTAAGACTGCCGCGGCGGCTTGGGATAGTGCCGTCGTCCACCACCGTGCACAACTCGCTGGCGACCCGCTGCCCGATACGGCCGCTGAAGGTCGACGTCTTCTTGCGGTTGAAATCGCCTTCCAGACCGTGGCCGACCGCTTCGTGGAGCATCACCCCCGGCCATCCGGGACCCAGCACGACGACCATCTCACCGGCGGGCGCGTCGATTGCTTCCAGGTTAATCAGGGCCTGCCGCGCCGCCTCCCTGGCGTACTGGCGCCAGCGTTCCTCTTCGAGGAAAAAACCCCATTCGACCCGTCCTCCGCCGCCGAAGCTGCCGGTCTGACGATTGGTGCCATCTTCGGCAATTACGGTGACGTTGAGGCGGCATAGGGGCTGGCGGTCCGCGCCAATCCGGCCCTCACTATTGACCACCATCATGAGCTTGTCTTCGGCCGCAAAGGAGGCGATTACCATTTTAATCCGCGGATCTACCGCGCGGGCAGCTTTATCAATCTCTTCCAGCAGCCGGACCTTCTCCCGGATCGCGATTTGCGTCGGGCTGGTTTCGATCGCGTAGAGCTCATGCCCCGCGGCGCGCGTCCCGACTTGCACGGCGCCGGGAGTGCTGCCGCGCTCATCGGCGATCGCGCGGGCGGTCTCCGCCGCTAGGCGCATCCGATCCACCGTCACCTCGTCGGAATAGGCGTAGCCGGTGCGATCCTCTGCGCAAACCCTCACACCCACTCCCTGCGAGACGCTCTTGGCGGTCTTGCTAACGATCGATTCCTCCAGCGTCAGCGCCTCGGAGCTGCGGAATTCGAAGTAAAGGTCGGCGTAATCGGCCTTGCGTTCCAGCGCGGTT
Organism: uncultured Pseudomonadota bacterium; assembly: GCA_963824565.1. GTDB lineage: Bacteria > Desulfobacterota > Binatia > Binatales > Binataceae > JAJPJA01. The sequence goes on from CAWGQB010000001.1 coordinate 350,492, forward strand.
CCTAACGTGCGCTCAAACGCCCGCTCATTAAGACCAAAACGATTGAGAAAGAACCGATCAGGTTGGACCAATTCATTTGCCATTTGATACCTGCTCCCTGCCTGGATCGATCTTACCAGACCGCGACGGACGGTTGTATTCCCCCCTCCGATCAGTTGTTAAGAACGTCTGCCACAATGGCGGGCCTCGTAGATCGCCGCCAAATTTCAGTGTGCATCACATCCTGACATGATGGATCGGAATGGCGCGTATAACGGACCTCGTCAGGGCGAACGCAACGTAGACCCGAAAGAGCCCAAAATCTGGCACGAATCAGTTGATGGTTCCGAGCATGCTGCGGGTGAAGTCCAATTTCGGTCGCTCGAGGCCGGAGCCAAACTGCTCTCGACCAGGAACCGCGCGCTGCTGCGCCTGATCGCGACATACCATCCGAAATCTGTGGGCGAACTGGCGGCCCTGGCGGGCCGGGTCGAACAAAATGTCTCACGGACAATCCACAAAATGTCGGCCGTTGGGCTGGTGCGCCTTAACAAGGGCGTGGGCCGCTCCTATCAACCCGCGGGGCGGCCCGGAAAGTCTATTTCGAAATCGACCTCCTGTCCTGACCAAGACACCACGAGTGCCGCGAGATTTCGGGCTCCACGCACTACTCGTTGACACACAACAGGCGCCCGCAGGCTGGAAACCTGTGCCACGAACTTCGCGCCATGCCCAAGGCCTACGCGGATTCTTTTTTCGCGGCCTTCTTCTTTTTGACTTTCTTCTGGACTGTGTCCGAGGTGCCGGTGAATTCGATCACCGACAACGGGGCGGCGTCGCCGCGGCGGCGCTCGAACTTTACGACTCGGGTATAACCGCCCGCGCGCTCCTTGAATTGCGGAGCGATCTCGTCAAACAGCTTCTTGACCGCGTCGCGCGACTGCATGAAGGCAAACGCCATCCGGCGTGCGCTCAGGTCGCCCTGCTTCCCCAGGGTAACCATCTTGTCGGCGAAGCGCCGCAGTTCCTTGGCTTTAGCGTCGGTGGTCGTAATGCGGCCATGGCGGATCAGGCTCAGGACGAGGTTACGAAACAAGGCCCTGCGATGCGATCCGGTGCGATTAAGTTTGCGGCCTTGATTGAGGTGGCGCATGTGATGCTATTCTCCCAGTCCGGCCGTCAAGCCGACTCGCGCCTTTCCTGCTCCTCGCGCAGGCGGTCGAGTTCGCTGCGCGACGGCAGGTTTTCCAGCCGCATCCCCAGCGACAGCCCCATATCGGCCAGGACTTCTTTGATTTCGGTCAGCGACTTGCGGCCGAAATTCTTAATCTTGAGCATGTCCTGCTCGGTGCGCTGCACCAACTCGCCGACATATTTGATATCGGCGTTTTGCAGCCCGTTGAAGGCGCGCACCGAAATCGGCAGCCCTTCCACCGGCCGGAACAGGTTCTCGTTAAGCGGCTCGGTGGCGCGCTCGACCCGCTCGCCCAGCACCGGCTGTTCGGTCTCTTCCTCGGTGCCGGCGAAGATCCCCATCTGATCGCGCAGCACCCGGGCCGCGTAAGTCAGCGCTTCACGCGGTACGATCGATCCGTCGGTCCAGATCTCCAGCGCCAGGCGGTCATAGTCGGTGCGCTGGCCAACGCGCGCGTTGGTAACCACGAAGTTAACTTTTTTGATCGGCGAGTAGATCGCGTCCAGCCGGATCGTTCCGACCGGTTCCTCTTCCTCTTCGTTGCGTTCCGCCGGCACATAACCGCGCCCCTCTTTGATCACCAACTCCATGTCCAACACCGCGCCCTTGTCGAGGGTCGCGATATGCTGGTCGGGCGTCAGAATTTCCAGGTTCGGTCCGCCGGTGATGTCGCGGGCGTGCACCGAGGCCTCTCCGGTAACCTTCAGCGATGCGGTCACCTGGTCGCCCTCATGCAGGCGCAGACGCACCTCCTTGAGGTTGAGGATGATATCGGTCACATCCTCTTTGACGCCGGGTATGGTGGAGAACTCGTGAAGAACGCCTTGAATACGCACCGCGGCGATCGCATAGCCCGGCAGCGACGATAACAGGATACGCCGCAAGGCGTTGCCGATCGTGATGCCATAGCCGCGTTCGAACGGTTCGCCAATGAAGCGCCCATAGGTGGGCGATACTTCCTTCTCGTCGAACTCGATCGCCTTGGGTTTGATTAAATTGCGCCAATCCTTTTGCATCTGTATCTCGATTTGAGTGACGCACACCGCGCGCGGCACTCTTCAGCTATGTGCCGTATCTCCCTACTTGGAATAATGTTCGACTATCAGTTTTTCGCTGATCGGAATCGTGATGTCCGCGCGCGCCGGCAGCGAGCGCAAAGAACCTTGGAACTGTTCGCGTTCGAGCAGAATCCAGGGCGGCGTGCCGCGCCTTTGCGACAGTTCGATGGCTTCGGTGATGGTCTTCAGTTGCCGGCTGGGTTCTGCCACGCTCACCACCTCGCCCACCGCAACCAGGTATGAAGGCAGATCGACCACCTTGCCATTGAGCGCGAAATGACCGTGCCGGACCAATTGACGCGCCTGCGAGCGCGAATTGGCGAAGCCCAGACGATAAACCACGTTGTCCAGCCGCCGTTCGAGCAACACCAGCAGGTTCTCGCCGGTGATACCGGAGGTGCGCTCCGCCAGGTCGAAGTAATGCGCGAACTCGGTCTCCAACAGCCGGTAGATACGCTTGACCTTCTGCTTTTCACGCAGGCGGATCGAAAACTCGGAGAAGCGCGCCCGTCCCTGTCCATGCGCGCCGGGCGGATAATTGCGCCGCTCGATCGCGCACTTGTCGGTGTAGCAACGCTCGCCCTTCAAGAATAGTTTTAATCCCTCGCGCCGGCACATCCTGCACACGGGACCGAGATATCTAGCCACTAGTCGAATCCTTTTTGCCGGCTACAACTTGGCCGGCTATATCCGCGTTAGGCCGCAATTAAACTCTGCGCCGCTTGGGCGGACGGCATCCGTTATGGGGAATCGGCGTGACGTCCTTGATCGAGCTGACATTCAGCCCCGCGCCCTGCAGCGCACGCACCGCCGACTCGCGGCCGCCACCCGGTCCCTTTACATACACCGTCACACTGCGCATGCCGACATCGGCGGCCTTGCGCGCCGCCGCATCCGCCGCCATCTGGGCCGCGAACGGCGTGCCTTTGCGCGATCCCTTAAAACCGACCGCACCCGCGCTTGACCACGCCACCACCTGTCCCTGGGTGTCGGTAATCGTCACCAGCGTATTGTTGAAGGTCGCGTGGACGTGAGCTATCCCTTCTGGCACGCTGCGCTTGGTCTTTCTGCGTCTGGGCGCGGCCGCCGCGGCCTCGCCCGCCTTGGCGGCCGACTCTTTACCTTTTTTGCCTTCTTCTGCCATCTAATCTACTCGGCCTTATAATCTTTACTCGGCCTCTAGTCGTCCGCTGTTCGAGCCGGTCCGGACGCCCTCTAACCCTTGGACGGAGCTTGCTTCTTGCCCGCCACGATTTTGCGCGGTCCCTTGCGGGTGCGGGCGTTGGTATGGGTACGCTGTCCGCGTACCGGTAATCCCCGCCGATGGCGCAGGCCACGATAACATCCCAGGTCCATCAACCGCTTGATCGACTGCTGAACGTCGCGGCGCAGGTCGCCTTCGACCTTGTATTCCTGATCGATGATCTGGCGGACGCGGACCTGTTCCTCATCGGTTACGTCGTCGGTTTTCTTATCGCCCGCCACCTTGGCCGCAGTCAGAATCTTGATTGCAGAGCTGCGGCCGATGCCAAAGATATAGGTCAGCGCAATATCAATGCGCTTGGCCTTCGGTAATTCCACGCCGGCGACCCGCATCTGTTATCTCCTATCTCCTAACCTGGAAACTCTACCTGGACATATCCTGGTAGGCCGCAGCTAACCCTGCCGCTGCTTGTGCCGGGGATTGGTGGAACAGATGATTCGCACCACTCCCTGCCGGCGCACGACCTTACAGTTCTTGCACACCTTTTTTACTGATGCTCGGACCTTCATTTCCCTGTGCCTCGGTGCCTGTGCCTCGGTGCCTGTGCCCCGGGCGCCGCTAACGCATGCGGTAAGTGATCCTGCCGCGGGTCAGATCGTAGGGCGACAATTCCACCGTGACCTTGTCGCCGGGCAGAATCTTGATGTAATGCATGCGCATCTTGCCCGAAATATGGGCCAATACACGATGCCCGTTTTCCAGCGAGACCCGGAACATCGCATTTGGCAAGGCCTCAAGGACCGAGCCGGTGACTTCGATTGCATCGCCCTTGGACATTTAGTTAAGTTCCGTCAAAATTAGTTAAGTTCCGTCAAAATCTGCGGGCCGTTATCAGTAATCGCGACGGAATGCTCGAAGTGGGCCGAGAGCTTTCCGTCCGCGGTAACCGCCGTCCAGCCGTCATTTAAAATCTTCAGCCGAGCCGTGCCTTCATTGACCATCGGCTCGATCGCGAGCACCATTCCAGCCTGTAACCGCGGGTTGGGCATCCCACGCTGAAAGTAATTGGGCACTTGGGGATCCTCATGCAAACTGCGCCCGATTCCATGCCCCGCAAAGTCTTCCACCACCGAAAAGCCGGCGCCCTCCGCCGTTGCCTGCACTGCAGACGCGATATCGCTGATCCGGTTGCCAGCCCTCGCATGCTCGATCGCCGCATAGAGCGAAGCGCGCGTCACTTCCATCAATTTGGCCGCATGGGCGGTAACCTTGCCGACTGCAACCGTTATCGCCGCATCGCCAAAAAATCCATCGTACACCACGCCGAAGTCCAAGCTAACAATGTCGCCTGACTTGATTTTCCGGCTCGACGGGATGCCATGGACAATCTCCTCGTTAACCGACACGCACAAGGTCTTGGGGTACGTCACGCCGCGCGGCCGGTATCCCTTGAATGCCGGACGCGCACCCTTGGCGAGCGTCAACCGCTCGGCCAGCGCGTCGAGTTCATCAGTGGTCACCCCCGGGGCGACCACCTTGCGCAACTCGGCCAGGATCTCAGCCACAATCCGGCTGGCCTTGCGCATCACGGCCAACTCTTCGGAACTCTTGAGAAGAATCACGCCTTTTTGCGGACCTCCTGCACGGCTGCCGTGATCCGCCGGCGGACATCGTCCAGAGACCCGACTCCGTCGATGCGGCTCAGCAGCCCACGATCCTGGTAATAACTAAGTAGCGGCCGGGTCTGCGTTTCGTAAACCTCCAACCGCATTTTCACCGTATCTTCAGCGTCGTCATCGCGCTGATAGAGTTCGCCGTTACACTTGTTGCACAGGTTGACGTTGCGCGGCGGGTCGAAAATCGTATGGTACATCGCTCCGCAATTCTTGCACGTGCGGCGGCCCGAAATCCGTTTAATAATATCCTGGTCCGGCACCATCAGCGCCAGCACTCCGTCGATCGCCTGATGGTTCCGCTCCAGCATCTCACGCAAGGCCTCGGCTTGCGCCAGAGTCCGCGGAAAGCCGTCGAGGATGAAGCCCTTGGCGGCATCGGGATCGGCAAGACGCTCTTCGATCAATTTAATCACCAAGTCATCCGGGACCAAAGTCCCCTGATCCATGTAGCGACGCGCTTGCACCCCCAACGGGGTCTTGTTGCGCACCGCCAAGCGCAGCAGGTCGCCGCTGGCGATCTGCGGAATCTTGAGCGCATCTTCGAGCTGCTGGGCCTGTGTACCCTTACCCGAACCCGGAGGACCTAGTAATACCAGCCGCAACGCCATTACCCCTTTCTCGACTTGATGCGGCCGCGCCGCATGAAGCCCTCATAGTTGCGCGTCAACAAATGCGTCTCCATCTGCGCGATGGTGTCGAGTGCGACCCCTACCACGATCAGCAGCGCGGTGCCGCCGAAATAAAACGGCACATTGAACTGCTCGATCAGGATAGTGGGGAGTACGCAAACCGCGCTCACATAGATAGCCCCGCCCAGAGTTATACGCGACAGCACCCGATCGATGTACTCGGCGGTGTAGCGTCCCGGCCGGATACCGGGAATGAAACCTCCGTACTTCTTGAGGTTGTCCGCGACATCAACGGGGTTAAAGGTGACCGCTGTGTAAAAGTAGGTAAAAAAGATGATCAGGGCCACATAGATGACATCGTAAATCCATCCGCCCGGGGTCAGCATCGCTGAATAGTTCTTCAGCGCCGGGACGAAGGTGGCCAGCGTCGCCGGGAAAACCAGGATCGAAGAGGCGAAAATCGGCGGTATGACGCCCGCGGTATTGATCTTCAGCGGCAAATGCGACGTCTGCCCACCATAGATCCGGCGCCCCACCACGCGCTTGGCATACTGTACCGGTATTCGCCGCTGGGCGGTTTCGACATACACAATCCCGGCGGTTACCCCGAATGCGACCGCCAGCACGAGCAGCAGCACGAACAGGCTCATTTCCCCCTCGCGCACAAACTGCACGGTGGTTCCCAGTGCGCTGGGCAGACGGGCCACAATACCGGCCATGATAATCAGCGAGATACCATTGCCGATGCCGCGCTCGGTGATCTGCTCGCCCATCCACATGATGAACATGGTTCCGGCGGTGAGGGTCAGCACCGTCACGATCCGGAAAGGCCATCCGGGGTTGTAAACCACCGAACCGCCGCCGGGTGCCTGAATCTTTTCCAGCGAAATAGCGATCATCAGGCCTTGAACAATCGCCAATCCCACCGTGCCATAGCGAGTGTACTGGGTGATCTTGCGGCGCCCCGCCTCGCCCTCTTTATACAGTTCGTCCAGATAGGGTGATGCGACCTTGAGCAGGTCGAGAATAATCGCAACCGAAATGTAGGGCATGATGCCCAACGCGAAGACCGAAAAACGTTCCAGCGCCCCGCCCGAGAACAGATTGATCCAGCCGAACAAGGTACTGCGCGCGGCGTCGAAAAACGACGCCAATGCCTGACCGTCGATCCCAGGCGTAGGCACCGCTACCCCGACCCGGTAAATCATCAGCATGAAGGCGGTGTACAGTAGCCGGCGGCGCAGTTCGGGGATGCGCGAGGCGTTGGAAAACCCTTCAATCATTAAACAGCGGCATCCCCTATAATCTCTGCACTACCACCTGCGGCGGCGATCTTTTCGAGTGCGCTCTTGGAAAAAGCATGGGCCCGTATGGTCAGCCCGGCTCCCAGCGATCCGTCGCCCAACACCTTGACCCGGCTTCCGGCATGGACCAAACCCCGCCTAGCCATCGCCTCGGGATCCACCGCAGCGCCAGCTTCGAAGATCGCGAACCGCGCCAGATTGACGCATGCCACTTCCGCCCGCGCCCGCTCGTTGACCAGCAAACGGCGGAAGCCCCTTTTGGGCAGGCGGCGCTGCAACGGCATCTGCCCGCCTTCGTATCCTGGCGGCGTGTTGCCACCGCTGCGCGAGCCTTTACCCTTGTGTCCACGACCTGAAGTCTTGCCGTGCCCGGAGCCGATGCCGCGTCCTATCCGCTTGATGCGATGGGTCGAGCCGTCGGCTGGATGTAAGTCTGACAGATTCATTTATTCGCTCGTACCTATCTCTGCGTCCAATATCTGTCTGCCCGGACGGGCCTATTCCGCCGGCCGATCGATGGACTATACCTGGGGCTTCACTTCGGACACCAGATGCGCAACCTTGCGCAACATCCCGTCGACCATGGGCGTGCGGGTCAGTTCCCGTTCGCGTCCCACCTTGGTCAAGCCCAACCCGCGCAACGTCTCGCGCACCCGCTGCGTGGTGCCAATCGGGCTACGAACCAGCTTTATGCGAATCACATCAGCCATGCCAGCCATCCATTCACGCCGTCGGCGCCGCGTCGGTCGCCGCCTCGACTACTTGAGGCTGCGGCCGCCTGCGCAGCTTGGTGACGTCCTCAGGATTGCGCAATTCCAGCAGCGCCTCGAAGGTTGCCTTGACCAGGTTGTGGGGATTCGAGGAACCCAGGCGCTTGGTCAGTACGTTGCGGATCCCGGCCAACTCCACCACCGCTCGAACACCGCCGGCCGCGATAACTCCGGTCCCCTCGACCGCCGGCTTGAGCATCACTTTGCCCGCGCCGAAACGGCCCAAAACCTCGTGTGGGATCGTGCCGTCACGCAATGGCACCCGGATTAGGCTCTTCTTGGCACGATCCACGCCCTTGCGAATCGCCTCGGGCACCTCGTTCGCCTTGCCCAAGCCAAAGCCGACCAACCCGCCCCCATCTCCGGCCACGACCAGCGCGCTGAAGCTGAAGCGGCGTCCACCTTTGACGACCTTGGCGACCCGATTGATATGGACCACCTTTTCTTTGAGTTCGAGTCCCTGAGGGTCTATGCGCTCAGCCATGGCAGTTTATATCTCAACATCCTTTGCACCAAAATTCAGGTGCACCCAAACTTCAGGTGCACCCAAACTTCAGATGTGCACTAACAACTTCAGGTGCTAAAACTTCAAGCCTGCTTCCCGTGCGGCGTCCGCCAAGGCCTTGATGCGCCCATGGTAAAGAAAGCCGTTGCGGTCGAAGATTACCTGGTTTATCCCCTTTTCCTGGCAGCGCGCCGCGATGGTCTTGCCCACCAGTTTGGCAGCGTTAACGTCGCGCGCGGCCTTGAGCCCGCCCCGCAGGTCGGGACTCAAGGTCGAAACCGCCACCAGTGTCCGGCCCGATTCGTCCGAAATCACCTGGGCATAAATGTGATGGAGCGAACGATATACCGAAAGCCTCGGTACCTGCTCGCTGCCACGCACCTTGCGCCGCACCCGGCTTTGCCGGGCGAGACGATTTTCCACCCTCTCTGACGCCATAATTCTTTAACCCGCGCTTGAGCCCGCCGCGGCTTTGCCGGCTTTGCGGCGAATCTTTTCCTCGGCGTATTTGATTCCCTTGCCTTTGTACGGTTCCGGCGGACGCAGATCCCGTAATTGCGCGGCCACCATGCCGAGCAACTGCCGATCCGCTCCCTCTAACGTTACCAGCACCTGACGTTCGACTTTGGCGCTGATCCCCTCGGGGAGCTGGTAAAAGATCGGATGCGAATAGCCCAAGGTCATATACAGCGCGTTGCCTCTCACCTCGGCCCGATAGCCCACGCCGTTGATCTCCAGCACGCGTGTGAAACCCTTGCCCACGCCTTGCGCCATGTTGGCCAAAAGCTTGCGGGTCAAACCATGCAACGCCCCTTCGTGGCCATCATCCCCTGGCGGTTTGACGGTCACGACGGAATCGTCCACCTCGACATTGAATCCCGCCGGCACTTCCATTTCGAGTTTACCCTTGGGGCCCTCGAACCGAACCAGACGTCCACTAATCGTCGCCTTGACGCCCTTTTCCAGTGGAATCGGCTGTTTTCCTATTCGTGACATCTTAAATCAGACCCCGGTAATCAAAAACCCGGCACGGCTTCAGCCTGCGGCGGCTCACCAAACCGCAAGCAATACTTCACCGCCGACTTTTTTGCGCCGCGCCTCGCGGTCGGTCATCACTCCCAACGGTGTCGAAAGTACGTTAATTCCCAGGCCGGCACGGATTTTCGGCTTCTCATCGCAACCCGCGTAGTGCCTCAATCCAGGCCGGCTGACGCGCTGCAAACCACGCATCACGGGCTGGCGGCCGTCGGCATAGCGAATCGCCACAACCAGCTTGCGCTTATAGCCTTCGCCAGTGGCATTGACTGACTCCAGAAATCCCTCGGCGGCCAGCACCTTGGCAATCGCTTCGCGCAGACGCGAATGGGGCATCTCGACTTCGGCATGACGGGCATGCGCGGCGTTGCGAATCCTGGTCAACATTTCAGCAATCGGGTCGGTTTGCGACATCAGCTATGCCTACCAACTAGCTTTGATCACGCCCGGCAACTGGCCATTAAGCGCCAGCTTGCGCAAGCAAATTCTGCACATCTTGAAACGACGATAATAAGCGCGGCTGCGGCCACATAAGGGACAGCGATTATGCTGCCGCACCTTGAACTTCGGCGTCCGCCTCGCCTTGACCATCAGAGAAGTTTTGGCCATCTAACTTCCTGTCCTTTCTAAGCCGCCGACTGAGCCACGTCCCGTTCGCCACCGGCGCCACGAAACGGCACCCCGAGGGCACGCAGCAGCATGTAGCCTTCGTTATCGGTGCGCGCGGTAGTGATGATCGAGATGGTCAGTCCCTTGACCTTTTCAACCTTGTCGAGGTTGAGTTCGGCAAAAATCGTATGTTCGCGGATGCCAAGCGAGTAATTGCCGCGTCCGTCGAACGACTTGTCACTTACTCCGCGGAAGTCACGCACACGCGGCAGGGCGATATTCACCAGGCGGTCAAAAAACTCCCACATCCGCTCGCGCCGTAAAGTCACCATCGTGCCGATCGGCATCCCTTCGCGCAGCTTGAAATTCGAAATCGCGCGGCGCGCCTTGGTGATGACTGGCTTCTGGCCGGCAATCAGACTCAGTTCCTCCGCCGCTCCATCGAGCAGCTTGACGTTTTCGCGCGCATCACCCAGCGCCAGGTTGATTACGATTTTGGATAACCGCGGCACCCGCATGCGATTGTCGATTTTCAACTCCCGCATTAGCGCCGGCATGATTTCCGCTTCGTACTGAAGCCGTAACCGGGCCGGAATCTTCTCTTCGGGTCCAACCGGGACCTCGGGCTCCGGCGCGGCCGCCTGCTGCTGGGGGGCGCCCTTTTTGGTCTTGGCCTTTTGTTGCTGACCTGCCGCCTTTTGCTGCTGGCCCGCGCCCTTATCGGGCCGCTCGCCCTTTTGTCCTTTGTCGGCCATTAGTCGTTACCTATCGTTTCGTGACACCTGCGGCATACCCGCGTCTTGCTGCGATCGGCCGCGATCTTAAAGCCTACCCGCACCGGAGCGTTGCAGCGCTCGCAGAAGAACATCAGGTTGGAGATGTCCAGTGGTGCTTCCTTCTCCACGATCCCGCCCGGACTGGCCGCTCCCCGCGGCTTGGAATGCCGCTTGACGACATTGAGCCGTTCCACCGTGGCCTTGCCGCTATCGGGCAGCACCCTCAACACCTTACCGGTCTTGCCCCGTTCCCGGCCGGTGACAACCATCACCATGTCGTTCTTTTTGATACCCCACTTCTGCGCCATCACAACACCTCGGGCGCCAGCGAGATAATCTTAAGAAACCGCTTGGCGCGCAATTCGCGGGCCACCGGCCCGAAGATACGCGTGCCAATCGGTTCATGCTGGTTGTCAACCAACACCGCCGAATTGGTGTCGAAGCGGATATAGCTGCCGTCGGAACGGCCGATCTCTTTGGCGGTGCGCACGATTACGGCTTTGGCCACGTCGCCCTTTTTGACCTTGGCGTTGGGAATCGCTTCCTTGACCGCCACCACGATAATATCTCCGATAGTCGCGTACTTGCGCTTGGAGCCGCCCAGCACCTTGATGCACATGACCTTTCGGGCCCCTGAATTATCCGCCACATCAAGCACAGTTTGCGTCTGGACCATTTCTAATTAACCCTGCCTAGCGCCAATCGATCCGATTCGACCCGCCGTTCGACCGCTGATTCAGCCAGCCGCCCGTTTAAGGATCTTGCTCACCCGCCAGCGTTTGTCCTTGGACAGCGGCCGCGACTCAATTAACAGCACCCGGTCGCCCTCGCGGCATTCGTTTTTCTCGTCGTGGGCCTTGTAGCGGTGATTCAACCTGATTCGTTTGCCGTACAACGGATGGGCGACCTGCCGCTGGACCTGGACCACCACCGTCTTGACCATCTTGGCGGAAACCACTACGCCCTCGCGTTCTTTCATTCGCTCACGCATTACTGCCGCTCCTGTTTGCCGCGCTGGCGCCAGCCTGGTTGGCCTTTTGCGTAATCAAAGTCTTGATCCGCGCCAGCTCCTTGCGCGCCTTCTTATAGCCCGACGGATTGTCAAGCTGGTTGGTGCGCAGCTTGACCCGCAACCGGAAGGCCTCTTCGCGCACCTCGCGCTCCTTGACGCGCAGATCGTCGGCACTCATCTGCCGCAGTTCGTCAAGCTCCAACTGCCCTTACCTCCCGTTCAACCACCGCGGTTCTAACCGGCAATTTATGCGCCGCCAGACGCAGGGCCTCGCGGGCGGTGGCGGAATCCACACCTTCCATTTCAAACAGGATACGTCCGGGGCGGATCACCGCTACCCAGGCCTCGGGCGATCCCTTGCCTTTGCCCATGCGGGTTTCCGCCGGCTTCTTACTGATCGGCTTGTCAGGAAAGACTCTGATCCACACCCGCCCGCCGCGTTTGATATGGCGGGTGAGCGCAATTCGGGCGGCCTCCAAGGCACGACTGCTGAGCCATGCCCGCTCCAAGGTTTTGAGGCCGTAATCGCCGAACGCCAACTCCACCGCGCGCGACTCGGTGCCGCGACGGCGGCCTTTCTGCATCTTGCGGTATTTGGTTCTCTTGGGCTGAAGCATCGGATGCTAAACGTCAAGCGACACCGGCAGTGCGCTTGTCCTCCTCTTCCTGGCGGGTAATGATTTCGCCGCGGAAAATCCACACCTTGATGCCGATCACGCCATAGGTGGTTTTGGCTTCGGCAAAACCGTAGGAAACATTGGCGCGCAAAGTCTGCAGCGGTACCCGACCCTCGCGGTACCATTCCCGTCGCGCGATCTCCGCGCCGGCCAACCGCCCCGAGACGTGGATCTTGACCCCCTGGGCGCCCATCCGCATCGCCCGCGTGACCGCTTCCTTCATCGCGCGGCGAAAAGCGACCCTCCGCTCCAGTTGCAGGCCGACGTTTTCCGCCACCAATTGCGGATCGAGATCGGGCCGGCGCACCTCATGAATATTGATGTAGGCTTCCTTGCCCTTCATCAATTTCTGGATGTCGACCTTGAGCTTTTCGATTTCGGCGCCCTTTTTGCCAATGACGATTCCGGGCCGTGCGGTGTGGATATTAATCTTGGCCTTGTTCGCCATCCGCTCGATTTCGATCTTCGAGATACCCGCATGATAAAGGCGCTTCTTGATGAACTCGCGCAGGCGCAGATCCTCGTGCAACAGCGTGGTATAGGTGTGGCTGGCGTACCATTTGGAATCCCAGCTCTCGATAACCCCCAGCCGAAAGCCTCGCGGATGTGTCTTTTGACCCATAAATGCCTTGACCTATTCGGGCCGTTCGTCCAGCACCACGGTCAGATGGCTGGTCCGTTTGAGAATCGGCGTCGCGCGCATGTGGGCACGCGGCAGCGAGCGCTTCCACGTCGGGCCATCGTCGGCAACCGCCTGTTTGACAAACAAACGATCTTCATCGACGTTCTGCAAGTTACGCGCGTTGGCCACTGCCGACATCAGCGTCTTGGAGAGGATTCTGGCGCCCCGCTTGGGGGTGAACTCCAAAATAGACACCGCCTGTTCGAGTCCCTTGCCCCTGATCAGATCGCAAACCAGCCTGAGCTTTTGCGGCGAAATGCGTATAAACCGGGTTCTGGCTTTTGCTTCCATGGCGCTACTCGGCACCCATCATCAAATCTTGTGGCCTCGGATCTCATGCGTGCGGTTAACGTCCGCCTCCACTGCCACGCACCTCGCCTTTGCGGTCGCCGGCGTGGCCATGAAACGTGCGGGTCGGCGAGAACTCGCCAAGTTTGTGCCCCACCATATTCTCGGTGCAGTACACCGGAATGAATTTGCGCCCGTTATGCACCGCGAAGGTTAACGCCACCATCTCCGGCGTGATCATCGAACGGCGCGACCACGTGCGGATAATCTGCTTCTCGCCGGTGGCGCGTGCCGCGTCAACCTTCTTACGCAGATGCTCATCCAGAAACGGACCTTTTTTGAGCGATCTCATCCCTTAACGACCTCTTTCCACGGCTGCGCCCTTAGCCCCGTTTGCCCCGCGGTCTGCGGCTGACGATATAACGATCCGAGATCTTCTTGCCTCGGGTCTTGTAGCCCTTGGTCGGCATACCCCACGGCGACTGCGGATGGTTGCCCTTGGAGCGGCCCTCACCGCCGCCATGCGGATGGTCAACCGGGTTCATCGCCATCCCGCGGACGTACGGGCGCCAGCCCAGATGGCGGTTGCGGCCGGCGTTGCCCAATGAAATGTTCTCGCTGTCCAGGTTACCTACCTGACCGATCGTTGCCCGGCATTCGGCCTGCACCATACGCTGCTCGCCGGAGGGCAGCTTGAGCAAGGCGAATTTACCTTCTTTGGCCATCAACTGGCATTGCGTACCCGCCCCGCGCGAAAGCTGCGCGCCCTTGCCGGGCTTAAGCTCCACCGCGTGGACGAAAGTACCGACCGGAATCGAGCGCAACGGCAAAGCGTTGGCCGGCTTGATATCGGCCTGCGGTCCCGACTCGACACGATCGCCAACCTTAATTCCGACTGGCGCCAGGATGTAGCGCTTGTCGCCGTCGCGGTAATGCAGCAGCGCGATGTTGGCCGTCCGGTTGGGATCGTACTCAAGCGCAGCAACCACGGCCGGAACTGCATCTTTGTCGCGTTTGAAGTCAATCAGCCGCAGCCGTCGTTTGTGGCCGCCACCGCGATGGCGCATGGTTATTCGCCCGCGGTTGTTGCGCCCACCCGATTTCGTCAGCGGAGCCAGCAACCGCTTTTCGGGAGCCTTTTTATCCAGATCGGAAAAATCCGCCACCTGCATAAAGCGCTGGCCCGGGGTGCGCGGATTAAGTTGAATCACCGCCATCGCTCAAACCCCTTCAAAGAACTCGATCCGGTCACCCTCTTTGAGGGTCACATAAGCTTTTTTCCAATCCGGCCGCTTGCCCATCGCGCGTCCCACGCGCCGTTTCTTGCCCATCAGGTTGATGGTCCTGACTTTCAGAACGCTGACCTTGAACAGCTCCTGCGACCGCGTCCCGGATCGCTCCCTTGGTTGCATCGGGACGCACCTTGAACACTACCTGATTCGATGTTTCGCTGACCGCGGTGCCCTTTTCCGTGATCAGCGGAGACTTAATCAAGTTGTAATCGGTCATTGTACAACCTCAAGACTGGACAACCCTAGGACTGAACAACCTCGGGCTGGACATCTCACGTTGCGGCTGGACACCCCCAAGCCGCTCCTCGAGACTGCGGACAGCCTTGGCCGTCATCAGCACCTCGTCGTAATTGAGGATGTCGTAAACGTTAAGTCCGGCCACGCGCAATACCTTGTGCGCCGCCAGATTGCGAATCGCGCGTACCACGCCTTCTTCACCCTCGCCCAGCACGACCAGGGCGTGAGTAAGCCCCAGCCGTTCCAGCGCGGCCTTGGCCGCCTTGGTCTTGAGCTCGGGTAACTCCAGCGACTCCACAATCGTCAGTTTGCCCTCGCGCGCTCGCACCGAAAGCGCCAGGCACAACGCCTTGGCCAAAGCTTTCTTCGGCAGCCGGTAGGAGTAATCGCGCGGCTGGGGACCGAAGATAGTTCCGCCGTGACGCCACAGGGGCGAGCGCGTCGAACCGGCGCGTGCGCGACCGGTATGCTTTTGCTTCCACGGTTTGATACCGCCGCCCGAGATAAACCCACGAGTCTTGGTGGCGGCGGTGCCGGAGCGCCGATTGGCGAGCTGCATCCGCACGGTGTCATGCAGCAGGCTCAGGTCGCTTTCGCAATTGAACACGCGGCCAGCCACTTCAATCTCGCCATTGCGCTCCTGCGCGGCCGAGAACAGCGGCAACTTCACCGGTGAGATACTTGCCTCAGCCATTGGCGTTACGCTCCGCTTCAGTGCGGCTGATGCTTGGAAGAGTGCCTTACCACGACAATGCCGCCCTTGGCTCCCGGGATCGCGCCCGAAATGACGATCGCATTGTCCTCGGGCAGCACTTCGAGCACCCGCAGATTCGGGATCGTTGCCGCCGCGTTACCCATCTGCCCCGCCATCCGCAGACCCTTGAAAACCCGCCCCGGGTAAGAACGATTACCGATCGAACCACCGTGGCGGAAGTATTCATGGGTGCCATGGGAACCGGGGAAACCGCTGAAATGATGCCGCTTGATGACGCCCGCGTAGCCGTGTCCTTTCGATACTCCGGCCACGTCCACCCGGTCACCCGCCTTGAACACGTCGGCGGCCCCGATCGCCTGGCCCAGCTTGATTTCGGCCTCGCCGACGGCGCGGAATTCGCGTGTCGCGATGCCGGGCGCGCAGTCGCTCTTGGCGAAATGGCCGCGCTCAGGCTGGCGCACCCGCGACAGCTTCTTGCGTCCGAACGTAACCTGGACCGCTTCGTACCCGTCGGTAACCGGAGTCTTTACCTGGGTCACATGACACGGACCCAAGCCGACCACGGTTGCGGCGCGCACCACGCCGCCGGCGTCGACGCGTTCGGTCATTCCGAGCTTTTTACCTATTAAACCGCTGAGCACTGCACTACTCGAGTTTGATTTCAACGTCCACGCCGGCCGCCAGATCGAGCTTGCCAAGCGCGTCGATAGTCTGCTGAGTTGGTTCGAGCACATCCAAAAGCCGCTTGTGCGTGCGGATTTCGAATTGCTCGCGCGATTTCTTATCGACATGCGGCGAGCGGTTCACGGTGAACCGCTCGATCCGGGTCGGCAGCGGGATCGGCCCCGCCACCCGTCCGCCGGTGCGCCGGATAGTATCCACAATCTCGCGAACCGACTGATCGAGCAGCCGATAGTCGTACGCCTTGAGACGGATCCGTATCTTGTCATTCATCCTGTCAGCCACGTCTGAAGGCTCCTATTGCCACTCGTCCCACCGGTTGCGTTACTTCAGGATTTTGGAAACCACGCCCGCGCCGACGGTGCGGCCGCCTTCGCGGATAGCGAAGCGCAGACCTTCATCCATCGCCACCGGCGTAATCAGGTCGCCGACGATTTTGACATTGTCGCCGGGCATTACCATCTCGGTGCCCTCAGGCAGATGCAACACGCCGGTCACGTCCGTGGTGCGAAAGTAGAACTGGGGCCGATAGCCGTTGAAAAACGGCGTATGGCGGCCACCCTCTTCCTTGGTCAGGATGTAGACCGAGGCCTCGAAGTTGGTATGCGGCGTGATCGAGCCCGGCTTGGCCAGCACCTGTCCGCGCTCGACGTCCTCGCGCTTGACCCCGCGCAGCAGCACGCCGACGTTGTCGCCAGCCTGCCCCTCGTCGAGGATCTTGCGGAACATTTCGACGCCGGTGACGACGGTCTTGGTGGTGTCGCGGAAGCCTACGATCTCCACTTCCTCGCTGACCTTGACCCGCCCGCGCTCCACACGTCCGGTCACCACGGTACCGCGCCCGGAGATCGAGAAAACGTCTTCGACCGGCATCAGGAAGGGCAGATCGACGCGGCGCTCGGGCTGCGGAATAAAGCTGTCAACCGCCGCCATCAGATCAAGGATTGGCTTGCACTTGTCGCAATCTTCCTTGCCGCATCCGCACTCCAGCGCCTTGAGCGCGCTGCCGCGGATAACCGGAGTATCGTCGCCCGGGAAGTCGTACTTCTTGAGCAGATCGCGGACTTCGAGATCCACCAGGTCGAGCAGTTCGGGATCGTCGACCATGTCAACCTTGTTCATGAACACCACGATCGCAGGTACCCCGACCTGACGCGCCAGCAGGATATGCTCGCGGGTCTGCGGCATCGGACCGTCGTTGGCGCCGACCACCAGGATCGCGCCGTCCATCTGGGCCGCGCCGGTGATCATGTTCTTGATATAGTCGGCATGGCCCGGGCAATCGACGTGCGCGTAATGGCGGTTGGCGGTCTCGTACTCGACGTGGGCGATCGCGATCGTGATGCCGCGCTCGCGCTCCTCGGGAGCCTTATCGATCTGATCAAAGGCTACGAACTGAGCCATTTTCTTGGACGCCAGAACCTTGGTAATGGCCGCAGTCAAGGTGGTCTTGCCGTGGTCGATATGACCAATCGTGCCAACGTTCGCGTGCGGCTTGTTGCGTTCGAATTTAGCCTTGCCCATGATCTTCTCTCCCGTTAAAACCTCTTAGTCACAGACGCGCGCGCGCTTCGCCACCATCGGCGCTCCGCGCCATCAATTCTTCATAAATCTGCTGCGGTACCGGCTCGTAGGCGGCGAACTGCATCGTATAGGTCGCGCGTCCCTGGGTAATCGACCGCAGCCGCGTGGCATAGCCGAACATCGTCGCCAGCGGCACCCGCGACTCGATAACCTGGGCGCCGCCGCGATTTTCCATGTTCAGGATCTTTCCGCGCCGCGAATTCAGGTCGCCGATGACTTCGCCCATGAACTCCTGCGGCGTCACCACCTCGACCTCCATGACCGGCTCCAGCAAAATCGGACTGGCCTTTTCCGCGGCTTCCCGGAAGGCCATCGAACCGGCAATCTTAAAGGCAATCTCCGAAGAGTCAACGTCGTGATACTGACCGTCGAGCAGCGTGGCCCTGATGTCGACCATCGGGTAACCCGCCAGCACGCCGTTTTCCATCGACTCCTTGACGCCGGCTTCGACCGACGGAATAAAGTTGCGCGGAATGGCGCCGCCCTTGGTGGCGTCAACGAATTCAAATCCCGAACCCTTGCCCAGCGGCTCGACTTTGAGGTCGACCACACCGAACTGGCCGTGACCGCCGGTTTGGCGCACGAAGCGTCCCTCGGCTTCGATCGCGCGGCGGATGGTCTCGCGATAAGCGACCTGCGGCTTGCCGACCGAAGCATCGACCTTGAACTCTCGGAGCAGGCGGTCGACGATGATTTCCAGATGCAGCTCGCCCATCCCGGCGATCAGGGTCTGACCGGTCTCAGCATCGCTGTTGACCCGGAAGGAAGGGTCCTCCTTGGCTAGCTTGCTGAGCGACTCGCCCAGCTTGTCCTGGTCGGCCTTGGTCTTGGGCTCGATCGCGATCCGGATGACCGGCTCGGGAAACTCGATTGACTCCAGCACGATCGGAGCTCCCGGATCGCACAAGGTGTCGCCGGTGGTGGTATCGCGCAGACCGACCGCGGCGATATCACCCGCCAGCAGCTCGGAAATTTCTTCGCGCTTATTGGCGTGCATCTTGAGGATGCGGCCGATGCGTTCGCGCTTTTGCTTGGTCGAGTTCAGCACCGACGAACCGCTCTCCAGCCGTCCCGAGTAAACCCGCAGGAAGGTCAGGGTGCCGAGATACGGATCGGTCATGATCTTGAACGCCAGGGCCGAGAACGGAGCGTCATCGCGCGGCCAGCGCTCTTCCATCTTGTCGCCGACCTTACCCACCACCGGCGGAACATCCACCGGAGAGGGCAGGTAATCGACCACCGCATCCAGCATCGGCTGCACGCCCTTGTTGCGAAACGCCGAGCCCATAATCACCGGCACGACTTTCATATCCAAAGTGGCGCGGCGCACCACCTCGCGCAGCATCGCCGGCTCCACCGGTTTGCCTTCCAGGTACAACTCCATCACTCGCTCGTCGTGATCCGCCAGGGTCTCGATCAGCTTGTCGCGGGCTGCGGCGGCCTGTTCACGCAGATCGGCGGGTATCGGCTCGACTTTGTAATCCGCGCCCAAGGTCTCCTTGTCCCAGATCAACGCGCGCTGCTCGATCAGGTCGACCACGCCGAGAAACTTCTCTTCGGCTCCGATCGGGAGCTGCAACAGGGCCGGCGTAGCCTTGAGCTTCTCGCGGATTTCGGTCACGACGCGCTCGTGGTCCGCGCCGATGCGGTCCATCTTGTTGATGAACGCGACGCGCGGAACACGATATTTGTCGGCCTGACGCCAGACCGTCTCCGACTGCGGCTCAACGCCGCCCACCGCGCAGAATACCGCTACCGCGCCGTCAAGCACGCGCAGGCTGCGCTCGACTTCGATGGTGAAATCGACATGGCCGGGCGTATCGATAATATTGATCCGATGTTCGTGCCAAAAACAGGTGGTCGCGGCCGAAGTGATAGTGATGCCGCGCTCCTGCTCCTGCACCATCCAGTCCATGGTCGCGGTGCCTTCATGCACCTCGCCCATGCGGTAGCTGATGCCGGTATAGTATAGCACCCGCTCGGTGGTGGTGGTCTTACCCGCATCGATGTGAGCCATGATGCCGATATTACGCACTCGTTCTATTGGTGTTTCACGAGCCATGAAAATTACTCAGAAAATGCTTACCAGCGATAATGCGCAAAAGCCTTGTTGGCCTCGGCCATGCGATGGGTATCTTCGCGCTTCTTGACCGCGCCGCCACGGTTGGCGTGCGCCTCGGCGATCTCCGCCGCCAAGCGCTCTTCCATTGACCGCTCACCGCGGGCACGCGCCGCTTGCATCAGCCAGCGCATCGCCAGCGAGGTGCGGCGTACCGGCCGGACTTCCACCGGCACCTGATAGTTGGCGCCGCCCACCCGGCGCGAGCGTACCTCGACCGCGGGGCGAACGTTTTCCAAGGCGTGCTTGAAAACCGAGAGACCTTCTTCTTTGGTGCGGTTCGCGACTAGCTCCAACGCGCCATAGAAGATCGCCTCCGCGGTTGATTTCTTGCCCCGTTCCATCACGGTATTGATGAACTTCGCCACCGTGCGGTCGTGGAACTTCGGATCCGGCGAAATTTCCCGGAGCTTTACCTGGCCTTTGCGTGGCATGATTTCTTACTTAGGTTTCTTGGACCCGTATTTGGAGCGGCCCTGGCGGCGTTCCTGCACGCCAATCGAATCCAGGGTACCGCGCACGACATGATAGCGAACGCCAGGCAGATCCTTTACCCGGCCACCGCGAATCAGCACCACCGAATGCTCCTGGAGGTTATGCCCCACTCCAGGAATGTAGGTGGTGACTTCATAGCCATTGGACAACCGCACGCGCGCGACCTTGCGCAAAGCGGAGTTGGGCTTTTTGGGCGTGGACGTATACACCCGAGTGCAAACGCCCCGCTTCTGGGGCGAGCCCTGGAGCGCCGGCGCGCTGGTTTTATAGCGCTTTTTCACGCGGGCTCCGCGGATTAACTGGTTGATCGTCGGCACCTTAAAAGCTCACTCTGCGCTTCGCAGCCAAATCGGCCTTCGGTTTCTCTGGGCAGTCAGGAACGAAAAGACCGCGTCTGCGCGGGTTGGAAATTATACACTACTAAAGCGCGGCCTCCAACCAACATGGCGGAGGCCAAACGAACCGCCCAAGGGCGATAACCGCCCTTGGGCGTAACTCATACTATCTACGCATCGCGCAGGCTTGTGTCAATGGCCTTGGACCATCTCGGGCTCCTGCTGTTCCTTTTCCATCTCTTCCTCTTCCACCACTCCGCCTTCTACTTTGATCGCGGTCCGCCCATAGATCGGCATTCCGGTCCCGGCCGGGATCAGGCGCCCCATGATCACGTTCTCCTTCAGTCCGACCAACCGGTCGACCTTGCCGTTGATCGCGGCCTCGGTAAGGACCTTGGTGGTCTCCTGGAAGGACGCCGCCGAGATGAAGCTCTCGGTCGACAGCGAGGCCTTGGTGATGCCCAGCAGCAGCGGCTCGGCGATCGCCGGCTCTCCGCCCTTCGTCCAGCACCCGCGCGTTCTCCTCTTCGAAACGCCACTTTTCGACCTGGTCGTCGACCAGGAAATCGGTGTCCCCGACCTCCTTGATCCGCACCCGCCGCAGCATCTGCCGGACGATCACCTCGATGTGCTTGTCGTTGATCCGCACGCCCTGCAGCCGGTAGATCTCCTGGATTTCGTCCACCAGGTACTTGGCCAGCGCCTTCTCGCCCAGGATGGTCAGGATGTCGTGGGGATTGGACGACCCCTCCATCAGCGGCTCGCCGGCCTTGATGATGTCGCCCTCGTGCACCCCGATATGCTTGCCCTTGGGGATCAGGTACTCGCGCGGCTCGCCGACTTCCGGCGTCACCACGACTTTGCGCTTGCCCTTGGTGTCCTTACCGAAGGAGACCTGGCCGTCGATCTCGGAGATGACCGCAAACTCCTTGGGCTTGCGCGCCTCGAACAGCTCGGCCACCCGCGGCAGACCGCCGGTGATGTCCTTGGTCTTGGTGGTCTCGCGCGGGATCTTGGCCAGAATGTCGCCGGGGAACACCGCGGTGCCTTCGGGCACGTTGATGTATGCGCCAACCGGCAGGAAGTACCGCGCAAAGTGACTCGCTGTTCGGGAGCTTGGCGGTCTTGCCGTTCGCATCCTTGATCGAGACACGCGGCCGCACGTCGGGTTCCTTGAACTCAACGATAACGTTGGAGCGGGCGCCGGTGCGCTCGTCGACCCGCTCTTCCATCGTCAGGCCTTCCAGGATGTCGCCGTACTTAACCGTACCGCCAACCTCAGTGATGATCGGGGTCGTGTACGGATCCCATTCGGCGATCAGCGTGCCGGGCTTGATTCGCTCGCCTTCGCCCTTGAGCAGCTTGGCGCCATAGACCAGCGGGTAGCGCTCGCGTTCGCGTTCGCGTTGGACCGTGCCGTCCCCGACTATCTCCGCGATCGCGATTTCGCCATGACGCGACATCACCACCAGATTGCCGTCGCGGCTGCGCACGGTATTGACGCCATGAAGCCGGATTACGCCCTCGTTGCGCGACTCCAAGGTGGTCTGCTCAGCACGCCGGCTGGCGGTGCCGCCGATATGGAAGGTCCGCATCGTGAGCTGGGTTCCCGGCTCACCGATCGACTGCGCGGCGATAATGCCAATCGCCTCGCCGAGGTTGACCAGATGCCCGCGCCCCAAGTCGCGTCCATAGCACCCGACGCATACCCCTTGGCGCGACTGGCAGGTCAGCACCGAGCGGATGCTTACCCGCTCCAGACCGGAGTCCTCGATGAGGGTGACCTTTTCCTCATCGATCATCTCATTGGCCCGCACCAGCACCTGATTGGTGAAGGGTCCTTGATGTCTTCCAAGGCCACGCGTCCCAGCACCCGGTCGCCCAGCGCTTCGATGATCTCACCGCCTTCGACCAGCGGCGTCATCTCGATCCCGTCGAGCGTACCGCAGTCGTACTCGGTGATTATCGAGTCCTGCGCCACGTCCACCAGCCGGCGGGTCAGGTAGCCCGAGTTGGCGGTCTTAAGCGCAGTGTCGGCCAAGCCCTTGCGTGCGCCGTGCGTGGAAATGAAGTACTGCAGCACAGTGAGGCCTTCGCGGAAATTCGCGGTGATCGGGGTTTCGATGATCTCGCCCGAGGGCTTCGCCATCAGGCCCCGCAGTCCCGCGAGTTGGCGGATTTGCTGTTCGGAACCGCGCGCGCCCGAATCGGCCATGATGAAAATCGGGTTGAAGGAAGGCCCCTTGATGTCGTCGCCTTTATCGTTGCGTCCGAAGACCTGGGTCGACAGCCCCTTCAGCACCTCGCCACCGATCTTGTCCTGGACCTCGGCCCAGATATCGACCACCTTGTTGTAGCGCTCGCCGTCGGTGATAACGCCGTTGTTGTACTGCTTTTGGATTTCGGCGACCTGCTTCTGTGCGTCGTCGAGCAGGTGGGGCTTTTCCTGCGGAATCTTCATGTCCTTGATCGAGATGGAGATTCCGGCGCGGGTGGCGAATTCGAAGCCGATGTCCTTGAGCCGGTCGGCGAAGATGACCGTCGCCTTGTTACCCGCCTTGCGGTAGGACAGGTCGATCAGATTGCCCAGCTCCTTCTTCTTCATGGTCTTGTTGACTTCGGCAAACCCGATCCCGGCGGCACGATCTCGTACATCAGCACGCGCCCGACCGTGGTCTCCAGCCGCTCGACCACAACCTTGCCGTTGGCGGCGCCGTCGGCCTGTCCGACCAGTTGGTCGCCCTCGTCAGCCGACAGGTTGAGCGTGTCGTCGACCTTGTTGACCGGGATCCGCACCTTGATGCGCGCGTGCAGATCAACCTCGCCATGGTCGTAGGCAATCCGTACTTCCTCAGGATTAGAGAACGACTTACCTTCGCCCTTGGCCAGCGGCTTTTCCCGCGTCATGTAATAAAGTCCCAGCACCATGTCCTGGGTGGGAACAATGATCGGCTTGCCACTGGCCGGAGACAGGATGTTGTTGGTGGACATCATCAAAACGCGTGCTTCGACCTGCGCCTCGACCGACAACGGCACATGCACCGCCATCTGGTCGCCGTCGAAGTCGGCGTTGTAGGCAACGCAGACCAGCGGATGAAGCTGTATCGCCTTGCCCTCGATCAGTACCGGTTCAAACGCCTGGATCCCCAGCCGATGCAGAGTGGGCGCGCGGTTAAGCAATACCGGATGCTCGCGGATCACATCGTCCAGGATGTCCCAGACATCCTTGCCTTCCTTTTCGACCATCTTCTTGGCGCTCTTGATGGTCGTCACGTAGCCCTTTTCTTCGAGCTTGTTGTAGATGAAGGGCTTGAACAGCTCCAGCGCCATCTTCTTAGGCAGGCCGCATTGATGCAGCCGCAACTCGGGACCCACCACGATGACCGAGCGGCCCGAGTAGTCCACGCGCTTGCCCAGCAGGTTCTGGCGGAAGCGGCCCGACTTGCCCTTGAGCATATCGGACAGCGACTTGAGCGGGCGCTTGGACGGACCGGTGATTGCGCGCCCGCGCCGGCCGTTGTCGAACAGGGCGTCGACCGCCTCCTGCAGCATCCGCTTCTCGTTGCGGATAATGATGTCGGGAGCGTTGAGCTCGATCAGCCGCTTTAACCGGTTGTTACGATTGATCACTCGCCGGTAGAGGTCGTTCAAATCGGAAGTGGCGAAGCGGCCGCCGTCAAGCGGCACCAGCGGACGCAGGTCGGGAGGAATTACCGGCAGGATAGTCAGGATCATCCACTCCGGGCGGTTGCCGGATTCGCGAAAGGCGTTGACCACCTTGAGCCGCTTGGCGACTTTCTTGCGGCGCGCCTCCGAGGACGTGCTCTTCATCTCCAGGCGCAATTCGCCGGCAAGCTTTTCCAGGTCCAGCTCCGAGAGCATGGTGCGGATTGCTTCGGCGCCCATGTCGGCCTTGAACGCGTCGCCATACTGCTCGCGCGCCTCGCGGTACTTGCGCTCGGTGAGCAGTTCGCGCACCTGCAGCGGTGTCTCGCCCGCGTCCAGCACCACATAGGACTCGAAATAGAGCACCTTTTCGAGTTCCTTGAGCGTCATGTCGAGCAGGGTGCCGATGCGCGAGGGCAGCGAGCGCAAAAACCAGATGTGCGCCACCGGCGCGGCCAGGTCGATGTGCCCCATGCGCTCGCGGCGGACCTTGGACTGGATGACCTCGACGCCGCACTTTTCGCACACCACGCCGCGATGGCGCATGCGCTTGTACTTGCCGCAATTACATTCGTAGTCCTTGGTCGGCCCGAAGATCTTGGCGCAGAACAAACCGTCGCGCTCGGGCTTGAAAGTCCGGTAGTTGATGGTTTCGGGCTTCTTCACCTCGCCATGCGACCACGAACGAATCATTTCCGGCGAGGCGATGGATATGCGGATCGAATTAAATGCGAGAGGATTCTTCGGCTTTTCGAAAACTCCAAAAATATCTTCCATAGTTCACTCCCGGGCAAGTCGCCCTTAGGCCCGTCCCGCCTCTTCGAGTAAATCAACGTTAAGGCACAGCGACTGCAGTTCCTTGACCATCACGTTGAAGGACTCGGGCAGGCCCGGTTCCAGGGTGTTCTCACCCTTTACAATCGCTTCGTACATCCGCGTGCGCCCCGCCACGTCGTCGCTTTTGACCGTCAACATCTCCTGCAACGCGTAGGCCGCGCCGTACGCCTCCAACGCCCACACCTCCATTTCGCCCAGCCGCTGGCCGCCGAACTGCGCCTTGCCTCCCAGTGGCTGCTGTGTCACCAGGCTGTAAGGCCCGGTCGAGCGGGCGTGGATCTTGTCCTCGACCAGATGATGCAGCTTCATCATGTACATCACGCCCACCGTCACGGGTTGTTCGAAAGACAACCCGTTGCGGCCGTCGTAAAGCGTGCACTGCCCGGAGTCAGGCAGACCCGCCCGCTTGATCATCTGGAAGATTTCCTCTTCGCGCGCGCCGTCAAAAACCGGCGACGCCAGATGAATTCCGGTCACGCACTTGGCCGCCAGCTTGAGCGTGTCGGGATCTGACAGCGAATCGATAAACTCCTGGCTCTCCTTGCCGGGGTAAATCTCCAGCAGCCGCTTGCGCAGTTGCGCCGGCGACACCGAGTTGCGCAGGTCGCGCTCCATCAGCGCTCCCAGCTCGCGCGCCGCCCATCCCAGATGGGTCTCCAGGATCTGGCCCACGTTCATCCGCGAGGGCACGCCCAGCGGATTGAGCACGATATCCACCGGCGTTCCGTCTTCGAGGTATGGCATGTCCTCTTCGGGCAGAATGCGCGACAGCACTCCTTTGTTGCCGTGGCGCCCGGCCATCTTGTCGCCCACCTGCAGGCGGCGCTTGATCGCCACGAAGACCTTGATCATCTTGATCACGCCCGCGGGCAATTCGTCGCCGGCCTTCAGCCGTTCCATCTTGGTGCCGTATCGCGAGCTGACCGCCTTGACGTTCTCCTCCATCGCGTCGAGCGCCTGCTCGGCCTCGTTGGCGGCGGTTTCGCCATCGACTTTGATCATGCTCCACAGCGGGGTCGCCAACTGGTCGATATCCTCGGCCGTCAGCGCGTGCCCTTTGGGCAGCAGGATACGCCGGTCTTCGGCGCGCAGCGGTGCGGCCAGTTCCTTGCCGGCCAGCGCCCGCTTGAGCTTGCGCGCAGTCTGCTGGCGGATGATGCGGACTTCTTCGCCCTCGTCCTGTTTGAGCCGCTCGACTTCGCTCAGCTCGATCTCCTGGGTGCGGTCGTCCTTGGCCACGCCGCGGCGCGAGAACACCCGCGCGTTGATCACGGTGCCTTCCACGCCCGGCGGAACCCGCAGGCTGGTGTCACGCACCTCACCCGCCTTCTCGCCGAAGATCGCCCGCAGCAGCTTCTCTTCGGGACTTAACTGGGTCTCGCCTTTGGGGGTGATCTTGCCCACCAGGATGTCGCCCGGCCGGACCTCGGCACCGATGCGGATGATCCCGCTGGTGTCGAGATTGCGCAGCGCCTCTTCGCCGACATTGGGGATGTCGCGGGTGATTTCCTCCTGTCCGAGCTTGGTGTCGCGCGCGATACACTCGAACTCCTCGATATGCACCGAGGTGAAGAGGTCCTCCTTGACCACGCGCTCGGAAATCAGGATCGAGTCTTCGAAGTTGTAGCCGCCCCACGGCATGAAGGCCACCAGCACGTTGCGGCCCAAGGCCAGCTCGCCGGCGTCGGTCGAGGGGCCGTCGGCAATCACGTCGACAGCCTTGACCCGTTCGCCCTTGATTACGACCGGGCGCTGGTTGATGCAGGTGTTCTGGTTGGAGCGCTGGTACTTGATCAGGTTGTAGATATCCACGCCGGCGTCGCGCGGGTCGCGGCTCTGCTTGTCGGCGCGGATCACGATCCGCTCGGCGTCCACGCTCTCCACGGTGCCGTCGCGCCGCGCCAGCACGGTCACGCCCGAATCGCGGCCCACGGTCTTCTCCAAGCCGGTACCGACCAGCGGGGCGTCAGTCTTGAGCAGCGGCACCGCCTGGCGCTGCATGTTCGAACCCATCAGCGCGCGGTTGGCGTCGTCGTTTTCCAAAAACGGAATCAGCGAGGCCGCCACCGACACCAACTGGTTTGGCGACACGTCCATGTACTGGACTTCCTCGGGCCGCACCACGGTGAACTCGCCGCCAATCCGGGCCGAAATCAATTCGCTGGAAAAGCGTCCGTGCGTGTCCAGCGTGGCGTTGGCCTGGGCGATTACTTTGTCTTCCTCATCGAGCGCGGACAGGTAAACGATACGGTCGGTCACCCGCGTGTTTTCGACCACCCGGTAGGGCGTCTCGATAAAGCCGAATTCGTTGACCCGCGCATAGGTCGAAAGCGCCGCGATCAATCCGATATTGGGTCCCTCGGGGGTCTCGATCGGACAGACCCGCCCGTAATGGGTGGGATGGACGTCGCGCACCTCGAAACCCGCCCGCTCGCGGGTCAAACCGCCCGGTCCCAGCGCCGAAAGCCGCCTCTTGTGCGCGATTTCCGACAACGGATTGGTCTGATCCATGAACTGGGAAAGCTGCGAGGAGCCGAAGAACTCCTTGATCACAGCCGCCGCTGGCTTGTAGTTGACCAACTCCTGCGGCATCAGAGTTTCGATGTCCTGCAGGCTCATCCGCTCCTTGATCGCGCGTTCCATGCGCACCAGGCCGATGCGGAACTGGTTCTCGACCAGCTCGCCGACCGCGCGCACGCGGCGATTGCCCAGATGGTCGATATCATCGACCTGGCCGTTGCCGTTCTTGAGCTCGACCAGATAGCGGACCACCTCAAGGATGTCCTCGCGGCGCAGCGTGCCCTGTTCCAGCGGCACATTGATCTTGAGCTTGTGATTGAGTTTGAGCCGTCCCACCCGCGAGAGGTCGTAGCGCTCGGGATTGAAGAACAGGTTGTTGAAGAACGCGGTGGCGGTCTCCATGGTCGGGGGATCGCCGGGACGCAAGCGTTTGTAGATTTCGATTATGGCTTCGTCGGGGCCTTCGAGCTTGTCCTGCAGCAGGGTCAGGCGCAGCGGTCCGCCGCCGGGCTGATCCTCGGTGTACAGGACTTCGATCCGCTTGACCCCGCGCGCTTGCAACTGCTCGACCTTTTCGTCGGCAAGCTCCTCGTTGATGCGCACCACGATCTCGCCCGTGTTCGGGTCGGGCACGTCGTGGGCCGAGATGCGTCCGCGCACCTCGTCAATCGCGATCGGCACCTCGTCAATTTTGGCCTGCTCCATCTGGCGGACCACGGCGCGGTTGAACTTGCGTCCTTCGCGGGCCAGCACCTCGCCGCTCTTGGGGTCCTTGACTTCGCGGCTGACGCGCGAGCCGAGCAGTTGGTCGGGCTTGAACTGCTTGGCGAGCTGCTTGCCGTCGAGGATTAGAACATCCTTTCTGTAGTAATAGTTGAGCAGGTCCTCGGTGGTCATGCCGAGCGCGCGCAGCAGCACGGTAGCCGGAAACTTGCGCCGCCGATCGATGCGGACGTAGAGCACGTCGCGGGGGTCGAATTCGAAGTCGATCCAGCTTCCGCGGTAAGGGATGATCCGCGCCGAGTACAACAGCTTGCCGGTCGAATGGGTCTTGCCCTTGTCGTGCTCGAAGAACACCCCGGGCGAGCGGTGCAGCTGCGAGACGATGACCCGCTCGGTACCGTTGATCATGAAGGTCCCGTTGGGCGTCATCAGCGGAATCTCGCCGAAGTAGACTTCCTGCTCCTTGACGTTTTTGATCGAACGATGACCGCCTTCGACGTCCCAAATCACGAGCTGAATCTTGACCTTGATCGGCGCGGCGAAGGTCATGCCGCGCTGATGGCACTCGTCAACGTCGTATTTGGGGGTGCCCAAGTCGTAGCTGACGAACTCCAGCGAGGCGTTCTCGTTGAAGTCCTTGATCGGGAAAACCGACTTGAACACTCCCTGCAGACCGACGTCGGCACGCTCCCCGGAGCCGACATCGGCTTGCAAAAATTCGTCGTAGGAGCGTTTCTGAATCTCGATCAGATTGGGAATATCAATGATTTTCTTGATTTTGCCGAAAGAGCGGCGAAGACGAAGGTTGGTTGTAACCTGCGACTGCTGAGCCATTGTTACTCCGCCCGGCGATTCGTCCGTCCGCTGGCGCCAGCGAAAGGACGAGTACCGAGTTTTTCGCGCGCCTTAGGCGGCGCGCAAGGTTGGTGTTTGCGAATCAGATTCCGCGGCAAGGTATGATCGGGGCAGGAACGCCGCGCTCGCTGCCCCTGATACCTATATTGTGAACCGAATCGCCGCGGCAAAAAAGACCCTGCCCTTACTTCAGTTCGACGCTACCTCCCGCCTCTTCGATCTTTTTCTTGACATCCTGGGCTTCGGCCTTGCTCACGCCCTCTTTAACCGGCTTGGGAGCGCCGTCCACCAGATCCTTGGCCTCTTTCAAACCGAGCCCGGTAAGCTCGCGAACCACCTTGATGACCTGGATCTTCTTCTCGCCCGAACCAGTCAAGATTACCGTGAACTCGTCCTGCTCCACTGCCGCGGCCGGAGCCGCCGCAGCCCCGCCGCCGGCCGCCGCGACCGCCACCGGCGCCGCCGCCGACACCCCAAGTTCCTGCTCCAGTTCCTTGACCAGAGCAGCCGCATCGAGCAGGGAAAGATTCTTCAAATAATCTTTCACCTGATCGCGGCTGAGCTGTGCTTCTGACATTTCAATAGTCTCCTTATAGTTGCCTTGAATCGGGGTGTGCCGTCCCCGAAGGGTTCGATATCTCGCGACGGCCACGGCACCGCAAGGCGCCGCCCACCGCATCACCCAAGGTTATCTTTACGATGCGCTCTCGCCGGTTGCGAGCCTCAGCGAGCGCCAGCCTCAGCAGGAGCGGCTTCAGCGGTGGCCGGCTCGGAGGAAGCGGACTCGCCATTTTTCTTGCCGATCGCGTCAATTACCCGCGCCAGAGCGGACCCCGGCTCGTTGAGCAGCCGCACCAAGGCGCTGGCCGGCGCCTGCAGCAAGCCCAGCAACTGGGCCATCACGACCTCTTTGGGAGGCATGGTGGCCAAGTCCTGGATTTCCTCGCGGGTGAGGGGTTTGCCATCCAGCACGCCGCCGCGCAGCTTGAACTTCTCGCCCGCCTCCTTAAAGGAGGTCACGGTCTTGGCGACCGCGATGGGATCTTCGAAAGAGAAAATTACGCCCACCGGACCACCCAGTTGGCTGTCGAGCCCGGCGAACTTGGTCTCGCCAATCGCCCGCCGCACCAAGGTGTTTTTGGCGACCCGCAACTCGCCGCGCACGGCGCGCAGACGGCGGCGCAATTCGCTCGACTCCGCGGCCGTCATCCCCTTGTATTCCGACACCAGCGCCATATTGGCGCGGTTGAAGCGGTTTGAAAGATCGGCGACCGTATCGGTCTTTTGCGCTCTCTTCACTTGCTATGCTCCGAATCCACCAACTTGCGATCGACTTTATCTGGCCGACGTCCGGCCGACCTCAACAGGCCACTCCTCAGCTTGCCGCCGAGACGGCCCGTGCCTCGCCCGGATCGACCCGCACCCCGGGACCCATCGTGGAAGCCAGCGCGACGCTCTGTACGTAGTTACCCTTGGCGCTGGCCGGCTTGGCTCGCACCACAGCTCCGAGCAGCGCGCGGGCGTTCTCGGTCAACTTGGGAACCCCAAAGCTGGTCTTGCCAATCGGCGCGTGCACGACACCGCCCTTGTCGACCCGGTAGTCCACCTTGCCGGCTTTGACCTCGCTGACCGCCTTGGCCACGTCGAAGGTGACGGTGCCGAGCTTGGGATTGGGCATCAGGCCGCGAGGACCGAGAATCTTACCGATCCGGCCGACCGCGCCCATGATATCCGGGGTCGCTATAACGCTTTCGAAATCCAGCCAGCCCTCGTCCTGGATCCGCTTGATAATGTCTTCGGCGCCGACGTAATCGGCGCCGGCTTCCCGCGCCTCGCGTTCCTTGTCACCCTTGGCCAAAACCAGCACACGCTTGGTGCGGCCGGTTCCATTGGGCAACACTACGGTGCCGCGGACGTTTTGGTCGGCCTGGCGCGGATCGACGTTGAGACGCACCGCCATCTCAACCGTCTCATCGAACTTGGCAACCTTGTTATCGACTACGGTCTGGATTGCTTCTTCGAGCTGATACTTCTTGGCCGGGTCGATTTTGGTGGCCGCGGCACGATATTTTTTGCCTGCCATAACTTTCCTCAGCCGAACGTTCTTTAACCGCTGCTTTCGCTTAGCAACCGCTCTTCTAGCCGATGACTTCAATGCCCATCGAGCGGGCGGTGCCTTCGATGGTACGAATCGCGCCTTCCAAATCGTTGACGTTCAAATCCTTGGCCTTGGTCTTGGCGATTTCCTCCACTTGGGCGCGGGTGACCTTGCCCACCTTATTCTTGTTCGGGGTCGGCGAGCCCTTTGGGGACTCCGGCGGCCTTAATCAGCAGTACCGACGCTGGCGGGCTTTTGGTGATGAACGTGAACGAGCGGTCGGCATAGACCGTCACGATCACCGGAATGATAAGGCCCTGCATGTTCTGGGTCTGCGCGTTGAAGGCCTTGCAGAACTCCATGATATTGACGCCGCGCTGGCCCAGCGCGGGCCCTACCGGAGGCGAGGGATTGGCCGCACCGGCCGTAATCTGCAATTTGACCTGCCCGACAACTTTCTTTGCCACTGATCAAGACCCCGTATACGCGCGGCCCGCGGGCCGATTCGTACAAAAACAAAGGCAGCTCCGTCGCCCGGAGCCGCCGTCTTTACGCCTTTTCAACCTGAATAAAGTCCAGTTCCACCG
This sequence comes from uncultured Pseudomonadota bacterium, assembly GCA_963824565.1. Taxonomy (GTDB): domain Bacteria; phylum Desulfobacterota; class Binatia; order Binatales; family Binataceae; genus JAJPJA01. The sequence continues at coordinate 382,635 of CAWGQB010000001.1, forward strand.
GAGTGGCGCGGCCGAAAATCGAGATTAGGACCCGAACTTTTCCTTTCTCAGGCCGAACCTCTTCTACCGTGCCGTTAAAATCCTGGAAGGGACCATCCACCACCTTGACCGATTCACCTACTTCGAACAAGACCTTGGGCTTGGGCTTGAGCGCCCCTTCCTGCATTTGCTCGGTGATTTCCCGAACCTCCGATTCCGGCACTTCGGGTGGTGCGGTGGAATGCCCCACAAAGCCGGTAATCTTGGGGGTGTTCCGGATCACATGCCAAGTCTCGTCATTGAGTTCCATGTTGACGAAAATATAACCGGGGAAGAACTTGCGGCTGGAGATTTTGCGCTGCCCGCCCTTGCCTAGTTCGGTCACCCGTTCCACCGGCACCAGGATCTCGCCGAACTTGTCCTCCCAACGGGCGCCATCTTTGCCCGCCTTAAGCGCGCGAATTCGTTCCTCGAGCGCGGCCTTGGCCTTGTGTTCGTAGCCGGAGTAGGTATGGATCACATACCATTTTCTGGCCATCGCCTCTCGATGCTCGGTCGGCTGGTTCTCTATGTTAGTCGCCTGGCTCACTTCGTCGCGCCTTCAAAAACTGGTCTGTTCAATGCTCGCCTACCTGGCCTTGGTGATTCCCCCGGGTTCACTAGCTCAGCAGTTGTCTGACGATCCGGGTCGCAAAAAAATCAATTACTCCCAACCACACCGCCATCAGCAGCGTCACCACTACGACCACCGCGGTCGCGCGCAGCGTATCCTTGGGCGACTGGAAGTGGACCTTGGACAGCTCGGTCCAGGACTCCTTCACGAAGCTGACGCTCTGGTTGAAGTAACCTCTTATCTTATCCATTGGTGACGAAGTTCCCAATAAGCCGCCTTGGTTTGGCGGGCCAGGCAGGATTCGAACCTGCAACCCTCGGATTTGGAGTCCGATGCTCTGTCCAATTAGAGCTACTGACCCGTGGTTTCTTTGTTGCGCCGCCGGGGCCGGCCGAGGTTGCCCGCGGAGCCTTGCGCAGTGGCTCCATCAGACCTTGGTTTCTTTATGCATCGTGTGAGAACGGCAAAAAGGGCAGAACTTTTTCATACCAATCTTGTCTGGCTGGCGCTTCTTGTTTTTCGGTGGTCGTATAGTTCCGGCGCTTGCATCCTTCACAGGATAAACCAATTAAATCTCTCATAACGCGTCCCGTGCCCGCTTTGGGCAGCTATGTTCAATTTCCAAAGCCCACGACGGGATTCGAACCCGTGACCTCTTCCTTACCAAGGAAGTGCTCTACCGACTGAGCTACATGGGCGTTGCTACAACACCCAAAGTCACTTTTGGAGCGGGAAACGGGACTCGAACCCGCGACCCCGAGCTTGGAAGGCTCGCGCTCTACCAACTGAGCTATTCCCGCTCTCGCCAAATGTGCCCCAATCTCTTCTTTGAGCCCATATTTGGTGGAGAGGGGAGGATTCGAACCTCCGAAGGCTACGCCGGCAGATTTACAGTCTGCTCCCTTTGGCCACTCGGGAACCTCTCCGCAACTAAACCAAGGCCATCAACCGGCCAAGCCGATGGCCAGAGTTGAACTGGCAACCTACTGATTACAAGTCAGTTGCTCTACCGTTGAGCTACATCGGCCAAGGGCTAAATGGATATTTCTATGCCGCACGCACGGACCTGTCAAGAAACCGTGGGGCCAACTGACACCTTTGGAGGCAATTCAGCGGTAAAAGGGTTATTTCGTAAGCACCGGCGTCAAAGTCAGGGCCGAAAGCGCCTGACCGACCCATCCCGCAACTGGGGGGCACCCGATGTTCAGGCCGGATTGAACCGCGATTACTGACCCAACTGTTTTCCGACGGCTTCTTCCACCACGGTGCCGGTGAAGAATTTCGGATTGGTACCGGTCCACAGCTGGACTGGATTGACGAAAACGAAATCGCGAAAGTCCTGCTCGGAGATCACTCCATGCTCCACCAACTCCCACGCCTCTTCGCACACCTCCCGCATATCAGGTACGTCCCAATGGCCGATATCGGAACTGAAAATCGCGCCCAGCCGCACGCCGAAGGTGTTACGTTTCGCGTCGAAAGCTGAGGCGTTGCCCGGGTCGTCGGCCTCGCACCCGAAGAAGAAGGGTTTAGCGAAAAGCTCGATGATGTTTTCGGCGCGGGAGATCTCGCATCGGGACCATTCGTCTTCGGTACCCGGCTCGACTGTGTGGGCGCCCCGCCCCTGCGCCAGCATCCATTGTGGTTGGCCGATTAGCGCGGAGTGGCGCTCGCGCAGCATCCGTGGCGCAAAGCGCTCTAATAGCTCAACGAACTGCTCGCGATTGATTCGATCCGGATTGTAGTTCTGCACGGCCTCGCCATTGCGCTTGCGCCAGTGGCCGATAAGGTCATTATACAGCGCGCTGGCCCAGGCCGTGCCGCCTTCCAGAAAGGCGAATCTGAGCTTCGGAAACCGCCGCGTTACTCCGCCCATGAACAAGGCCTTGCAAACCGCCTCGCCAGACGCCGCAAAATGGCCGAGATGGTTGTACATGTAGTTGGACGGCGAGGTGCGGCTGCCGATGCCCATGTGCAAGGAATGAAAACTCGGCGCCACGCCCAGTTCCACGCATCGCTTCCAAACCGGGTCGTAGTCGTACTCGCTGTCGATACCGAAGCTATCCAGCCAGCTTGCATATTGGGGGGCTTCGGAGAACTGGCCGGCCAGCGCGGGAACCGGACGGCGCACAAAACTGGGCATCAGGGCTGCCTTGAGACCGAGCGTCCCAACGGCATATTCAAGCTCCATCAGCGCCTCATTGGGCGCATGCATTGGGATCAAAGCCGCCGGGGTCAGGCGATCGGCATAGTCGCGGAACAGCTCGGCGTTAAGTTTGTTGAGCGCCCGGCACGAGGCGTGGCGCACCTCGGCGTCCTCCATGTGGAGAAACATCAGCCCCAAGGTCGGATACAGGACGCTGAAATCGATGCCCATCTCCGGCAACCGCTGATACAGGAGTTCAGGGAACATGGCGGTCGCGAGGTCGTACGTATTGCTGGCCGGCAGCGGCCACCACGGTGGCCGCGACGCATGCCAACGATGCCTGTCCGCGGGGGACATCCTGAAATAAGCGAAGTTCTCGCGGGACGATTTTCTGAAACGCTCCGGCATTCCAGATCCGCCTTCATCCTTGAGATAGTCCATCAACAGCGGCAGAATTTCGATAAAGTGCCCATCCGAGTCGATCACCGGATGGTCCAGGCGGGCGCGAACTGACGCAGACTTGGATCCTGTGGTGGCTTCCATCGGCGATCACCTGTTTTCGGGGTCGTACTGTGGACTATCTAAATACGCACCTCAAGGATCTTTCAACCCGAAATCTCTAATTGGAGCCTTCGCGGCTCTCATAGCCGTCGGCGGAGACTGATTACGCCTAATCGTGGCAGTGGGCATTTGGCTGAACGCGGATTGCAGATATGATTTGGGCGAATGCGCTACTAGATCGTCCTCGCGCCAGCGGCGGCGAAGGCTTACGAAGCTCTAAAAGCCTATCCGCGCGCCGAGGTGCGAGACGCTCTCGAAGTGTACTTGCGGCATCCGCCGACTCTGCTGAGCAAGAGCCGAATCAAACGGCTGCGAGACTTGCAAAAGCCACAATACCGCCTGCGGTTCGGGGAAATACGCATTTTCTATGACGTCACCGCCGAAGCGGTCGAAATCCTCGCGATTGTCATCAAAGCCGACTCGGCAGACTGGCTTGCCCGTCACGGCACGCCCGATACGCCAGGTTCCGCTGGCCCAGCTCGCCGAGACCTGCGAGCAGGAAAGGGCATAAAATCGAAGACCTGCGACCGTGAATCGATTCGGGGACGGCCGGGCTAAACAGGACCCCGGCGGCGGTTGATTTCGAACAACACGATTCCGGTCGCGACGGCCACGTTGAGCGATGAAACTCGTCCTGCCATCGGGATTTTCACCAGGTAGTCGGCGTTTTGCTTCACCAGCCGGCGCAATCCTTCGCCTTCGGCCCCGACCACGATCGCCAGATGGCGGCTGGTGTCGAGCTCATACAGCGATACTTCGCCTTCCGGCGCCAACGCCACCACCCAGTAGTCCATCTGTTTGATCCGCTCCAGGACTTGTACCACGTTGCCGCATTGCGCGATCCGCAAATGCGCCCAGGCGCCGGCCGAAGTCTTGATCGCAGCCGGGGTAATCCCCGCGGTGCGGTCGCGGGCGATAATCAGGCCTGGCAATCCGGCGCATTCGGCCGCGCGCAGGATCGCGCCCAGGTTGCGCGGGTCGGTCACGCCGTCCACCACGACCAGCGGATCGGGCCGGACGGCCAAAAGTTCTTCCAGTTCCGCGTAGCGATAGTTTCGGATCGCCGCCACCAGACCCTGATGGCGGGATTCCGACCCGGCCATCCGCACCAGTTGCGCGTCTTCGACCGCCAGCACCTGCCCTCCAGCCCGCCGCACCCGCGCGATTTCAGGCGCAAAACGCCCCTCGTCGCGCTGCCTCACATAGAGCGTATGGACCACAGCGGGATCAGCCGCCAGCATCTCGCGCACCGGCTCCACGCCGAAGACGATCTGGGGCCGATCGGCCCCTCCCGAATGCGGGCGCTTAAGGCCGCGCTCCCGTTGACGCCCTGGACGCCGCTCCTCGCGCCCGCTCATGTCGATCCTTCATCGTTTGATCATCGCCTTGTCTCTGATTCCGGCATCATAGCATTTGAACGACGCTCATCCGCCGCCCAACTTGATTTGTATGCGTGCCTCGACAAAGCTAAGAGGAGGTCCGCACTCGGTATCTATCAGGCGACCAATCACGTGTATCGTTCAAAGACTTTGGATTTTTACATTTTCCGCGAGGTGCTCGGTCCATTATGCCTCGGCCTTTTGGTCCTCACCTTCGCGCTGGTGGTAGGCCGCCTGCTCAAGCTTATCGAAATGATGGTCAATCATGGGGTCACCCCGCTGGAGATACTGCAACTATTGGGGTACATAATCCCCGGTTTTCTGGAGCTGACCTTGCCGATGGCGATCTTGCTGGGGGCGCTGCTTGGTTTCGGCCGCATGTCCGCGGACCATGAACTGACCGCGGCCCGGGCCTGTGGAATCAGCCTCTACCGCCTGGTGGCGCCGGTTATGGTACTGGCGCTGATCACATACGTGCTATCGAGCTGGTTGGCCTTCGACGTACGTCCGTGGGCCAACGCCAACCTGCGCAGCCAGCTTTACCATCTGGCGCGCTCGCGGGCGGCCGCCGGGCTGAAGGAGAAGGTGTTCAACCGCGGCTTCGCCGGCCTGGTCATCTACGTGGACCGGATCGAACCGCCCGACACTCGTTTGTCGGGGGTGCTGATCTCCGACGAGCGTAATCCCCGCGAACAATCGGACATCGTTGCCCGCACGGGCTTGCTCGTCCCCGACGAGAAAAACGAGACCATCACGCTCCGTCTCACCGACGGCTCGGTCTTCGGCACCGACTCCGACGGCGTGAGCACCCATATCTCGCGCTTCGGCACCTACGATCTGACCATTCATCCGGGGGAAGCGCTCGGTGTCATCCATCACGACCCCGAGGAGATGAGCCGCGCCGAGTTGCGCGCCGTGATCGCGAGCGGACGCGCCTCGGGCAAACCCGACTACGAAGCCGAGACCGAGTGGGCGCAGAAGTTTACGGTGCCGGTCGCGACCCTGCTGTTCGCGCTTTTGGGCGTAACGATGGGACTGAAGCCGGCGCGCGGTGGCCAGTCCGAGCGCTTCGGCATCAGCCTGGTATTCTTTTTCTTCTATTACGTTCTGATGAAGGCGGGAGAAGCGCTGGCTCAATCGGGCCGGCTTAACGCCTTCGTGGCGATGAGCATCCCCGACGTTTTCTTTGCGGTGCTGGCGGTGTGGCTGTTCTACCGCAGCGCGACCGACCGGGCTGACCAAAGCCGCGGCCCCGGCGACGTGATCTGGGATTTAGTGGAACGCATCGGACCACGCCGGGAGGCCGCATGAACGACCGCCCGCGTCTTTCGCCCACGATGGACCGCTTCCTGGTGATGCGCTTCCTGGAACCCTTCGTGTTCTCGCTCGGCGCGTTCACCGCCGTCTACATGCTGGCTGATTTCTTCGAGCGCTTCGACGAGTTGGTTCAATACCAGGGTCTGGGCTGGCTGGGGCTGGAATATTTCATCCTCAAGCTACCGCTGGCCGTCTCGCAATTGATGCCGATTGCCTGCCTGATCGGTGTGCTGCTGGCCTTCGCACTGCTCAACCGCAGCGGCGAGGTGCTGGCGTTCCAGGGGCTTGGAATCAGCCGGTTGGAGATGGCGGCGCCGGTTCTGGTTCTTGCCCTGGTTATTTCCGTGCTGGACTTCGGCTTCAGTGAGACCGTGGTGCCGATCTCCACGCGCCAGGCACGCTACCTTTATACCGTGCAGATCAAAAAGCGCATTCAGAAGGGGGTGTTCGCTTTTCAACGCCTCTGGCTGCGCTCGCGCGACGGCTTTTTGACGGTCGAACGTTTCGACGGACGCAACCCGCCGCGGCTGTACAACATCACCTATTTTCATCTGGGTCCCGACCATCGGCTGATCGACGTTCACAAGGCGGACAGCGCGATTTGGGACGGCAAGAAATGGCTTCCGAACAACGCGCACATCTTACGCATCGAGAGCGAGGGCTCGGTCACGGAGGTGGACGAACCGACTTTTCACATTGATTTCCGCCCGGTGGACTTCATCCTGGTACCCCAGGATCCCGAGGAGTTCAGCCTGGGCGAACTCAATCACTACATCCACTCCTTGCGGCGCAAGGGACTCGCACCCGGCGGCTACATCGTGGACCGCGATCTGAAGTACGCCACGCCGCTGGCCTGCCTGGTGATGGTGGCGCTGGGTGTGGCGTTGAGCATCGACCCACTGCCGCGCCATCTAAGCCTCGGGCGCAGCTTCGGCCTCGGAATCGTAATCGGCTTCGGCTATTGGGTGGCGCTCGGGTTTACCTCGTCGTTCGGCCACTCCGGAGTCATCCCGCCATGGTTGGCCGCGTGGTTGCCCAACACCGTGTTTGCGATTCTCGCTATCTCGATTTTCCTGTTCGGCGAAGAATACTGACGGCGCGCCGGCCTATCATTGCGCCGGTTTGACCGAAGACGTGGCGGTGCTCAACAACTCAGTTGCCGCCCGCCGTTCAGGCGTGCAAAGCGCCTTGGCGAATGCCCGGTTCGTATCTCCCGGAAACCAGGTCGGGCCGTCCTCCAGATGCTCCAGGCCCTCCTGAGCGACATCGTCGGGCTCCATGACGAAATATCCCGATTCCTCCAGGCGGGTGCCGTAACGCGCGATCGCGGGAGTCCTGGTGTTGCCGATCACATAGCTCAAAACGTTGACCCCGAATGGCTTAAGTTCGAACCACAATCCTTCACCAAGGATTTGCTCGTAGGCCTTGGACGCGGCATAGGCGGCGACATTCGCACCTCCGGCGCATCCGCCGAGCGAACCGACCAGGATTATCCCACCGCGTCCGCGCTGGCGCATTTCAGCGCCGAAATGATGGCATAGGGCCACGGGTCCCAGCACGTTGAGGCGAACGATCTGCAGCGCCGCCTCCAAGGGGCGATCGACAAACAGACCATGGCCGCCCTCCAGCCCTGCGTTGTAGATCAACAAGCCCACTTCCAGGCCGGCGGTAAGCGCCTTGACCTGGTCGAGCATGTCCCCTCGGGTCAGGTCGAGCGGCGCGGCACGTACCTCGACCCTGCTCCGCTGGGCAATCTCTTTGGAAAGTTCCACCAGCGGATCGGCCTTGCGCGCCAATAGAAAAAGGTTGATTCCATGTGCGGCTACCTGACGCGCGAAAGCGGCGCCGACACCCTCTGAACCGCCGGCGATTACCGCCCACGGACCGTAATGTTTTCCGAACATTTGTTTCCCGTTCCTTATGACCCGAAGCGGCGCGTATTACATGTTCGTCAAATGCAGGACCGCGGTGACCTAACCGGCAAAACGAGGTTCAGGTTTGCCCTTCACGCCCAGGCCGCGAATCACGTACAGGCCGCCGTCGGCGTCGTTAGGCTGAAACATTCCACCCAGGTCGCTTCCGATAGAGGTAATGTACAGCTCATCGAGTTTGTCGCCGCCGAACATCGTGCTGGAAACCAGTTTGGGTGGGACGTCGATCAGGCACTCAACTTTGCCGTCGGGCGTAAAGCAGCCGACCTTGCCAGAAGAGACCAGCGCCGACCATACGCGTCCGTCAGCGTCCACCGTGCAGCCATCCGGCATACCGCCAAGTTCATCGGTTTTCGCGAACACCCGGCGATTGGAAACCGACCCTGTCGCCTCATCGTAGTCGTAGGCAAAAATCGTTTTCTGCGGTGTGTCGGAGTAATAAAAGGTGCGATTGTCCGGGCTCCAGCACGGCCCATTGAAGCACAACACGCCGTCACCGATTTTGACCGGCTTAAGCTCTGCATCGAGCCGAAAAAAGCGCCCGACCGCTTCGTTCTTGAGATTGATTTCACCGACGACAAAGCGCCCCCGCACGTCGACCTTGCCGTCGTTGAATCGGGTAGCCGGCAGTTTACCCTCAGGGTAGGAACTCGGCGTAAGCCGGCCAGAGTCGAGATCGAAGAGCTCCAATCCATAATTGGTCGCCAGCAACACCCCTCCCGCCTTGCGCAGTGCGAACGAGCCGACATGACGGGCCGGCTGCACGTTCCAGGACTGGAATTTTCCGGTCGACGGCTCCAGGTTGAAAATCTCGCCTTTCTCCGCATCGATCCAGTAAAGCGCATGTCCGGCGGGATCCCATATCGGACCCTCGCCAATCTGATTCCGCGTCTTCCCGATTCGTTCGATTGATACCGCCATAACGCACTCCTGTTTGTGGCTTGCGGCCGCGACTTCGCTTGAAGCTGTAGCTCGCATGGTACGCCGGGTCAATTGCAATCCGGGTCGCGGCGCATCTCGAAATCCAGCCTCTCGGCCGGATCATACGGGGTACGATTGACAATGCCGCGAGAGTTGCGCCACAAGCTGTGGCAGACAGGCACCCCGCGAAGAGAAACCAATCAGTTCAACGAGGCCAGATCATTATGGATAGCAACAAACTTCAGGAGATGTGCGATCGAACGGAGATCAGCGAAGTGGTTTACCGTTACGCGACCGGAATCGATAGCAAAGACTGGACGCTCTTTGGCACCTGCTTCACCGATCCCATGGAAGCCGACATGACCGCCACTCTGCTGGCGACCGCGGCGCCGCAGCAATTCCCGCTGGAGCGATGGCGCCGGGTGACCGAGCGGACCTTGAGCCGGTGGAACAGAACTCAGCATTACATGTCCAACCTGACCATCAAGGTGAATGGCGACCGCGCCCAATGCGTCGCATACCTGCAGGCGAAGCATTATCGGCCCGACGATCCACAGGGCAAGGAGCCATACAATATGGGCGGCTATTATACCTTTCAGTTCACGCGCACGCCCGATGGATGGAAGGTTAACAGCTACAAGCTCAATCCAATGTGGGAAGAGGGCACGGCTCCCCCGATAAAGCGCTAAGGGCTGACCTTTTCCGCCCTTCGCTCACGCGCGTCAGCGGAGCTTCGGTTCCCTTTCCCACATTGATTCGTGGACGAGTTTTTTCTATCCCCTGTCCCCGGCCAGAGACTGTCGATAAACCATTTGCCGCTTGAAGTCCGACGCATGGAATTGACTAAGGACTAATAGATGCCCTCTCCCTGACCAGGGAGAGGGTTAGGGTGTGGGTTTCTGGGAATCTAAGATTACAAAAGTTAGACAAAACTCAGAAAAATAACAGTCACCCATTTCCTCCCTTCTCCCATAGAAAAATGGCAGAGGGCACAGAAAGTGTCCCTTTTCGTTCTTTCAGCCAACGGTTCGCCATTTTTCGACAGTCCCTGACCCAGGGAGAGGGTGGCCGATACTCTCACGCAACACCTGCACTTTGGTGCACAGGGACAACGCGCCCACGTAGCGTTAATGGTCACCGTTACTCCGCCAACTCGCCCTCGACGCTGCTTTTTCGAGAAGAGAAACACCACCGCCCATCCACTTTGCGCAGTTCGTCCTGATACGTGCCGAAGGCGATTACCAGGATCTTTCCCTCAAGTCCGACACAATCGATAAAATAGGCGGTCCCGGTTCCCCGATCTCCTTCCAGCGAACGATCACATTGGTGATGACGTGACGCTGCTTGCGCCTGCCCTATAGCTCCATTGAGGTTTGCCATGTGTTCAAGTATCGCTTCGCGACCGGCAAAACGCCCGTGTCCACTTTCGAAAACGGCCTCAGCGGTAAAGCAGGCGGCAAGATCCTCGGGCCGGTTTTCATCCCAACTTATGGCGAAGCGATTGTAGAGCTCGCGTGCCTCTTGCAGGTCGGCGTGTTGGTCCACTGAAACTGAATCCTCCATCTGTCGTGCCGATCAAGATGGTTTATCAGCCCATCGCTGTGAGCTTTGCGATGTCGTCGCGATCAATTTGATCGCGCCCGCGCCGATATTCTCTTCCAGATGCGCGATCGAAGTCGTGCCGGGAATAACCACCACGTTGGGACCATGCGACAGCAGCCAGGCCAACGCGATCTGCCCCGGCGTGACGTGGTGCCGGGCCGCAATCTCTCCGACTGGTCCAATCGGCTGCGCCAGCGGCGCCCCGTATTGGAACCCGCGCGCTCCCAGCGGCCCCCATGGAATGAACGCGATGCGCTCACGCGCACAATACGCGAGGACATCCTGGTGCTCGCGAAAAGAAAGCGCGAAACGGTTTTGCACCGATGCGATCGGCACGATCCGGCGCGCTTCTTCCAACTGGCTCAGCGTAACGTTGGAGAGCCCTACGTGCTTGATCTTTCCCTCGCCGGCAAGCTCCGCCAATGCCGTAATCGATTCCGCGAAAGGAAGGTTCGGATCGGGGCGGTGAAGCTGGTAGAGATCGATTCGCTCGACCTTCAGCCGGCGCAGACTGGCCTCGCATGATTGGCGCAGATTGCGCGAGGCTGCCGTCGGATTGAATCTGGCCGGGCCCGGTCTTGAGTATGCCCGCCCTTGGTCGCGATCACCAGGCCGGCCGGATACGGATGCAGCGCCGCGGCGACGATTTCCTCCGAATAACCCGGGCCGTAACTGATCGCCGTGTCGATAAAGTTTACTCCGAGTTCCACGGCCCGGCGCAGCAGGCGGCATCCGCCCTCCTGATCGGGGAACGGGCCCCAGTTGCCCGGCTGTCCGGTCAAGCGCATCGCTCCATAGCCGATGCGGGCGACCGTCAGGTCGCCGGCAATCATAAACGTATCTCCGGGAGGACTTGTCCTGGTACTCATGATCGGATCATGAGCGTGGCTCGGATGCGAGGCAAAGGATTTTTTAAAAACAGTGGGACAGGCTTTCCACCGCCATCCTCTTCTTCGGAACTTTCGCAGAGATAAGAATGATTGGCTGGAAGGCCTGTCCTTGGAGTTTACAAATTAATTGCCGTAATTTGGATGCCTTCTCCCTACCAGAGAGTGTCGATAAACCGTTGCAGCTTGAAAATTTCATCACGCAACTACCGGGCGAGGATCTGACTGATGCCCCTCCCTGACCAGGAAAAGCGTTAGAGGTGTGGGTTCTGATACACTCAAGAAACGACAAACGCATTGGCGCAGAAGGAAATCTGCGGCGTAAGTTCATTGCAGGTTCCCCTGCACCCTCACCCGTCACGCGATTTGCTGACGCAAATCACGCGCCGACCTCTCCCGGCTTGCGGCTGCAGACCAAGTCCCCAGCCGCGGGCGAGGTCATTTTCGACATTGTCCTTGGAAAGGGTGCGCGACAGGAAGGTTATGCGTTGGAGCCTTCGGACGATGACGGGCGCGCGAATTTTCGCGTTCCGGCTAACGGGGGCGTAGCGAGGTGACCTCCGGATTTGCCAGTACGGTCAGCGCGCGGTTGATGGCGAAATCAAAATCCGGGACTGCCAATGCGCAACCGGTGTTGTTAAGCGCATTGTGCAGCGGGGCGAGCAACTGCGTCGGCGATCGCCGAATCTTCCTTTACCGCCGCCAGCCGCGCCGCTTCGCTTTCCGGGCCGCGCCTGGCGCGAACGCGATCGATCTCGGCGAGCAGGGACTTGAGCGCGGCGATGTTTTTGGCGTCGCCGCCCGCGACATTGATCACGAGGTCCGGTTCGCCGCTGATATCCAGCGTTACCATCACCTTCTCGTTGTCGCGCACGGCCGGTGGGGGATTCTTCACGTCCATGTGAAACCCGAGCTGATGCCACGAGCGCCAGGTGTCGGCGCTGCGAGCGCGCGTCTGATCGCCGGTCAGCAGCAGCGCGTAATAGAGATTCTCGATTCCGGCCACTATCCGGAACAGCTTGGTGCTGGTGACCATTTTGACCGTTTTGATTTCCACCGAAAGATTGGGCATAGACTCTCCATAAAAGGCGCGCCCGCCGGCATCCGGCAGGCGCGCATCCCTGTTACATCGCGATTTGCAGGGAAACTACGGCGTCGGCGTCAACTCGCGATTGGGATCGAGGCCATAAAACTTGACCATGTTGTCCACCAATACTTTCTTGCGATCGGCTTCCGTGGACCCCTCGAACATGTCATCGAGCATCTCGTGGCTGGTCGGATAGGTGCCCATGCTGTGCGGAAAGTCCGAACCCCACGCCATCATGTCGGTGCCGATATAATCGCGCAGCTTCATCGCGGTGTGGTCGATGATGAAGCCGAACATGCAGTGTTCGCGCCAGTATTCGCTGGGCAGCTTCCTCAGCTTGAGATCGTAGAACTTGTGCCAGCGCAGATAGACTTCATCCAGGCGGTTGTTAAGCGCATGGATCAGCCATGAGCACTGGGTTTCCGCAAAGTACATCTTAAGCTTGGGAAACCGATCCAGGGTCCCATGCAGGATCAGCCTCCCGATGGTGCCGCCGGTCATGGTAGTCGCGCCGGATCCCGATACCGCCATCTCGGCGGTCGGCGACTCCGCGGCGTGAATCGGTCCGCCGAAGTTGACATGCGGCGACAGTTTCACATCGGTGTCGAGCAGCGCCGCCCAGAAGCGATCATCCAACTCCGGCTTGGGATCGGGACCGCCGTTGGGCCACATGGTCAGGCTTACCGCGCGCAGACCCATCTTGCGGCAACGTTCCATCTCCGCGATAGCGTCATCGACGCCGCTTTCAGGCATCATCGCATTGCCAATCAGCCGGTCGGGCGCCACCGCGCAATATTCCTGGCCCAGGAAGGTGTTGTAGGCCTGCACGCAAGCCAGGTACGCATCCTTGTTCTTGGGCAACAGCTTGCGCAAAAACGCCGGTCCGAAAATGGGAAAGAACAGGACTTCGGCGTCGATTCCATCCTTGTCCTGCTCGCGCAGCCGCTGTACCGCGTCGCCGGTTCCGGGACGCGAGGAGCCGTCATCGAAATGGTAGCGCTGGGTGTTACGCGGAGTGAACTGATCGAAGGTCAGGTCGCAATACAGATTCCCGATATTGTCGCGGACATACTCGCCCATCTTCCAGTATTCGGTCCCGTCGTCGCGGCGAACCAGTTGCGGCACGATATCCTTGAACTTGGCTGGGACACGACTGGAAAAATCGATCGGAACTTCAACGTGGCCATCCCCTGAGATCACGTTATATTTGCTCATGGCTTTGCCTCCCTGAACGCATGGTCAGATTAACTCCAACCGCTCCTGCGAGTCCAACCTTACGCCCGCCCTATCCGGGCCAGATCAGGAGGTGTTCCTGGGCCCACAATGTGCTTACCGAGGAGACAAACTTTTCGCCGTCGGCCCAGGTGCCGCTGGATAAATTCGTCGGATTGCAAAAAGCGCTTCGCGGCGTCAACGTCGTCGAACCACAGTTGCGCCACCCCATCCCAGCGCGGTTCCGCGAACTGATAAAGCTCGTCCAACGTTTCGCTGCGCTCATAACGCCGCAGTCCGGGCAGTTTCAGCGCCATCGGGGCGTGCACTTCAGCCCAATACTTCCGAAACTCCGCGACTGACATCCCGGCCTTGCGCTTGTTGGGCCAGACCCCCTTGACCATGCCGGGCTTGCGCGGTCCGTCCAGCACCACGATATCTCTGGTCGTGAGGCATTCGATGTGTTCGCGATCGATAAAATTGTGCTCGTCTTGAATCAGGGTTGCCATTTGCGGCGAACGCAGCAATGCCGTCAGGTCATCGAGGCTGTCCGTCCATACCTCCGCGATTCCCTCATAAGGCGAATCGCCGGGCGGATCGAGCAGGCCGTGGCTTTGCACATAACGCTTTATCTGCGGTATCGGTTCCTTGACCGCTCGCACATGGCGCTTGCGCCAGTAAGTGAAAAACTCGTCGCGGCTCAAATCGGCCTTGCGGCTGATGAAATAGCGCCAGTGAACCATCGATTACTCCATGCTTATTTTAAGGGTCGTTGTCCTGTTTGAGGGTTGTTAGGCGGTCGAAGCCGTCGCGGCGTGAACTTCACCGGCATCCGTTTGATACCGCCAATCAGGTTCGACGCCACCCGCTCCACTCTGCCTGTCAGTTCAATGTCCGGCATCCGCTCGATCACATCGGTAAGCATCAGGCGCATCTGCAACCGCGCCAGATGGGCGCCCAGGCAGAAATGGGTGCCGTAGCCGAATCCGACGTGGTCATTGGGCCAGCGGGTGATATCGAAGCGGTATGGATCCTCGAAAACCTCTTCATCCCGATTGGCCGACACGTTCCACACCACCACCCAGTCACCTTTACGGATCTGATGGCCGCGCAATTCGGTATCGCGCGTGGCGACTCGCATCAACTGGACGATCGGGCTGGTCCAGCGGACAATCTCCTCGATCGCGCTACGCATCAGCGTGCGGTCCTGGCGCAACAAGCGTCATCTGGCGGGGATTCGCGATCAAAGCCGCCACCCCGCCCGAGGTCGAGTTGCGCGTGGTTTCCAGTCCGCCGATTACGAACATGAAGCCATTGTGACCGACCTCTTCCTCGGTGAGTTGCCGGCCGTCGACTTTGACGTTGGAAATCAGGCTGAGCAGGTCATCGCCCGGATTGCCGCGGCGGCTGAGCGCCAGTTGCAGGCAGTAGTTGAAGATCCCGGTGTAGCCGGCGTTTTTGGTGGCCGGCGCTCCACCTTCGATTTGGTATTCGGGATCCTCCGCGGCCATCGCCATGTTGGCCCAACGAAACATCTGCGCCCAGTCAGCACGCGGAATCTGCATCATGTCACAGATAATCGCCATCGGCAGCTTCGCCGCGACATCCATCACGAAGTCGCACTCGCCGCGCGGCAGGACCTCGTCGACGATTTCGGCGACCAGCCGGCGTCCTGGTTCCTCGTAACCCATCACCATCCGCTGCAGAAAAGGTCCGACGAAGGCTCTCCGCAATCCGGTGTGGAACGGCGCGTTGCTGGAAACCAACATCTTTTCGCGCGCGCCCTTTTGCGGATCCGCATCAAACTTTTCCATCTCGGCGCTGCTGGGCAAGCCGTAGCCTGATTTGAAGGTGGCGGCATCGCGGTAGACCGCTTGCACGTCCTCCAGCTTGGTCACCGACCAGAAACCGCGGCTGAGTCCGCCTTCGGTCCAATGCACCGGATCTTCGGCTCGGAGGCGCCGAAAGATCGAATCCGGATCGCCGTTGGCAAAGAAGAGTTGGTCGGTAAGGTTGATATCGTTCTGATGCGTCTGATCCATGCTCAACCCCCGAAAGTTTCCGAAGCTTCTGACGATCACCATCAGCAAGCTGAAACCCACAGCTAATGCTGCGCTCATGCTACCCCGTTTGCGACAAAATTTTAAAGCCGCATCCGATCCGATTGCCGGCGATACTACAGATGCGGGACGACCTCACTCGCAAGCAATTCCAGATGTTCCAAATCATCGAATACCGGGTTGAGCAAGAGATGCCGCACGCCGGCCCGCACCAACTCGCCCAGTTTTTCCACGCACTCCGAGCGGCTGCCCCAGATCGAGACGCGCGAACCCATATCGGCATTGCGATAACGCCCCGCGAACCACTCGCGCAAGCGGCGTTCCGCGCGATCCCGATCGTCGTCGATCGCCAAATACACTCGCTTGGAGATAGCAAAAGTCGCCGGATCGCGCCCGGCTTCATCCAGCAGGCGCCGCAACTCGCTGTATTGCTGGACGAAGTCCGCCGTGGATGACGACCCGGCTCCCATCCAGCCATCGCCATGGCGCACGGCGCGCTTGAGCGCCACCGGTTCGCGAGCCCCAAACCAAATCGGCGGATGCGGCCGCTGCACCGGCTTGGGCTCCATCGGCACCTTTTCAAAGCGCCAGAAATCACCGCTCACCGTAGCCCTGGGCTGCGTCCATAGAGCCTTCATAACCTGGAGGGCTTCCACGAAACGACGCGCGCGGCGCTCGCCTGGGTACTCCGAAGACTGACTCGGGAATATGCGGTCCACCAATTCCCACGCCAACCGTCAGCCGTCCCTGGCTCAATTGATCCAGCGAAGCCAGGCTCTTGGCGAGTTGCACCGGATTGCGGATTACGGGCAGCAGGACCGCGGCGCCCAGCCGAACGTTTGTGCTAAGCGCCGAGGCGTAGGTCAGCAACGTGACGGGCTCCAGCAGGCCGTAACTGGTCAGGATCTGCTCCTGAACCCAGAGGCTGTCGTATCCGAGCTGTTCCGCTTTAGGAATGAACTCGCGAATCAGCGCCAGGTCGATCGATGAGGTCGCGAAAGTTTGAGGGATTGAAATCCCGCATGGGATCTTACCACTTGCCATTTTGATCTCCTGCGCACCGGATGCTGACGCTATGCTTCTGCGCTAAAATCCCGACCCTGTTGATCCGCCGCGATAAGGTTTGAGCGGCGCCCGTTTCTTCCGACCTTAGACGATAGAATTCCGATGCCGCCACTGATCGTCGATTTCGGCGAGGCAGATTCCCGCAGTTGGCGGAAATCCTCTGGTGCGATATAGATCGGGTCCCGACGTCACTCGGAAGACTCAACTCGACAGGGAAGAAGAAAATGGAAAAGCTGAAGTACGAGGCTATCGCGACCGGATTTGGACTCCTGGAAGCTCCCCGCGTCGACGACAAGGGACGCATCTATTTCACCGACGTCAGCCGCGGCGGGGTTTATCGCGTCATCCCTGGGGGTAAACCCGAGACTTTGATTCCCGGCAGTGCCGGCACGGCGTGGGCGGGCTCGCCTTTACCGAAGACGGCGGCCTGGTCATGACCGGACCGAGTGTAGCGTTGTGGTATGAAGGCGGTCAGCCACAGGACCTTTTAAAAGCCTATCCGGGCAAGCTGACCAAGACTTTCAACGATTTGACCGTTGATGCGCAGGGCAGCGTTTTTGTGGGATCGGTGAACGGACGCGGCACCACCAGCGCCGATGGTATCCCCGACACCGATCCGGGGGACCTCTATCGAATCGACCCCGACGGAAGCGTCACGATGGTCTGGGAAGGTGGCCTTGAATGCAGCAACGGAATGGGCTTCAGCCCCGACGGCAGGACTCTGTATCACGTCGACGCGTTCGCCAAGTGCATTTACGCCTATGACGTGCACCTCTGATCGGACTTTGCGCAACCGCCGGGTTTTCGCGCGAATCGAAGACGGATGGCCCGACGGAATGGCGGTTGACGCGGAAGGATGCGTCTGGGCGCCGGCTTTGTTCGGCGGCGTGCTTCTGCGCTTCAACAGCGATGGGACGCTGGCTCAGAAGATCGAGGCGCCGACCAAAAAGCCGATTACCCTGGTTTTCGCCGGGACCGACCTGCGCGATCTGATTGTCGTTTGCGCCAAAGGCGGCGGCATCGATGGCACAGTATACAGGGCGCGAACCGAAGTTCCCGGTCTTCCGGTTCCGAAAGCACGGATCTCAAAAGCCGCGCACTAAAGCGCCGCGCTCAGGAAGCGGGCGCTTTTGAAGCCATCGACTCGAGTTTGGCCACGCGATCTTCGATCAGTTGCGTCCGTCTGATTACGCAGGTTAAGCACGGAACCATTGCTCCACCAGTCGAGTCCCAACTCCTTGGCCTTGTCGACCGAACATATATAACCAGGCCGTGGTGAGCCGATTGTCCATCCACACGGTGCTTAAGTTTTCCTCCGACTTCAGCACCGAATGGATGAAGTTGTCGATCAGCTTGGATTTACGGTAGCCGATGTCGCGCCCGATCAGGTCGGAACTGCCAAACTCGTCGTCACCGTGCATCAGAATCACCGGCCGGCCCAGGTGGGCCGCCACATGAAAGGCCAAGGTGGTCTTCCCGGTACCGGCCGGACCCGCGAAATGCAGCGGATATCCCACCTCCAGGTAGCTCAACGCGCGCTGCGTCAGTTCTTCGACGTAGGCGGTCGATACAAACCCGTCCCCCGCCTCCGGCTGCACCGCCCGCACCCCGTTTTCCGCCCGTAGCCCAACCGAGTTGGCGCCCGTCACACCTAATCCGTTGTCATTCATCGACAGCACTTGATTCCTCAATTACGAATGCGCTGAATTCCGCGCAACCGGCGCAGCCTTTCGCGCAGCGGCGAATTCGGCGCGGCCCGGAGTCGAGGGTAAGCAGCTAAAGGGTGTCTACGGCTTCAACGTCAAAGTCGGGCTCGGTGGCGACCCCGTGCAAGTCGAGCCCTTCGGCAATATCAAGGTTGACCGGCAAGCCAAACCCGGTGTGGTGGTGCAGGAAATCCGCGAGCCCGCGGTCGACGTGATGGAAGAAAGCGATCACGTGCTGATCGTCGCCGAGATGCCGGGAGTGGGTGCGGACGATGTCACGCTCGAAGTGCATGACGATGTCCTGACGCTGGCGGCCACGGCCGGCGACAAGAAGTACCGCAAGGAAGTGCTGCTGCCCAAAAGCTGCCCGTGCGAGCGGATGACGCTTAGTTGCAACAACGGGATCGTCAAGATCCGCTGCCCGCTGTAGTGGCGCCGGCCCCAGCGGAGCCAGTCAAACCAGGATCAAGTCAATGACTAATTCCGAAGCCGCCGTGTGCAAGCTGAAGGTGGACGAGGGGATGGGCAGTGAGCGCGCCAGGCTTTGTTCGGCCGAAGTGCCGGCTTGCGTACCGGCCTCCGTAGCGTTGGCAACAAGCTCCTTGGCAAACTGGTATTCCTCGACCAGCAGTTCGGGTGATTCAGTGCCCATGATCGTCGCGCCACGCTGATGCAAGCGCAGTAGCAGTTGATGGTTCTGCTGCCCGCGCGCGCCAGTTGGCTGACGATCCGCAGCTCATGGCCGCATACCGGCATTCCGTCCTGGTAGATCCGCACCAACTCGTAGCGCAGATTGCGTCGCGCCAGCACGGTTTCGATCGTGGTCCAGACCTGATCCATCAGGTTCTGGTTGAGTTCCCATGCCTGTTCGTCGAGCTTTTCCACCAGCGCGCGCTTAAGCGCGTCGCCCAGCCCGCCCATGTCGGCCTGGTTGTGGATGATGGGAACGTGCAGTAAGCGGCGGCGTTGGAAATTGGCCAACGTGTTTTCCCCCATGCGATCGAATCATTATGGCGCGGCTGCGCGAGGTTGAGATTGGTCCGGCGTCGCCCCATGCTCCGGGCGGACCCGCACCAAAGCGGCACGTGAGCCGGCTACGTTTGCTGCAGCCTACGCCGACTTGCCCTTCTTGCGCGGGCGCCCGCGACGGCGCGTGGGCGTGGCCGACGGGATTTGCTCGAGTTCCCCCTCCTCCGGTTCGAACGGCGTCGCGTCATGAATCGTGAGCAACTCTTCGGGTTCGGTGACCCCGTTGCCTTCTTCGGATGATTCGTCGGACTCTTCGGGGACCCGCCAGCGCCGCCATGGTTCGTCGCTGGCGGCGCTTCGCGCGGCCCGCTGCGGGGCGCGCTCCTGCTGGCAGTCCACACAATAGATCGCGAAGGGCAGAACCTTAAGCCGTTCCACCGCGATATCGTTTTCACATTGCTCACAGATTCCGTAACGGCCGCGGTTGAGCCGGACGATCGCGTCATCGATGGCCTTCAAACGATCCTCAGCGCGCTCGATCAGGCTCGCATTGGTCTCTACATCCGTAAGCGATCTGGCGATATCCATTTCATCGCCCGGAGAGCCGGCGGTGTCATCTCCCTGGTTGCGGCGCAGTTCGCGGATCCTGGTCAGGGCGTTGGCGCGTTCCTGGGTCAGAATGTCTGCTAGGATTTTAAGACGTGGGGCTTCCATGGATATCCTCCGTAGCCTTCGACATCGCCCAGACAAGCGGGCTTCGCACTTTATATGTTATCACCGGCGCAATCAGCCAAGCGATATTGTTTTTGAGATGTCACCCGGTCGCAATCCCGAGGCAGGCACCACATCGAGGATACTTGTTGAAGGCCCCAGCCTGTGCCAAGAACATTACGAGTGGGTGCTGAAAAGAGTACAGTGAAGCGGCAGGCGCTCAATTTCTGCTCGCACAGCCGGCGGGAGCGCGAACGGACGAGGACCTTTCATGAACTATGTGGATGTTGAACAGGCAAGGACGATGCCCGGGCTCAGACTGGTGCTGTCGCCCGGCGGGCCCGGTCCGTGGAGTGAGGCGGCCAAGAGCATATGCCAGGTCAAAAAGCTCTCCTTCGTGCCGGTCGCGCAGGACGTTGGCGGACCAAATCCGGACCTTCAGCGATGGACCGCGCAAACCAGCGCTCCGGTGGCGGCGTGGAATGAAGAACGGCCGCGCAGCACCTGGATCGACCAGCTGTACCTGTTCGAACGGCTGGCGCCGGAGCCGCGGCTGATTCCGGAGCGCCTGGAGGATCGCGTTTTGATGTTTGGGTACAGTAACGAGATCTGCGGGGAGACGGGTTTGGGCTGGTCGCGCCGTATGATGATGTTCGCGCGCAGAGCGAAAAAGGCCGAAGCCGCCGGCAAGGGACCGGGTCTAATGGACTCGATGGCCATAAAATACGGCTATCAGACAGAGGCTGGGCAGGGTGCTCCGGGCCGGGTCGCCGAGATAATTGGTGCGCTGGCGCAGCGTCTGGACCATCAGCGAGCATCCGGAAGCCGCTTCTTTATCGGCAGTCAGCTTTCGGCGCTCGACATCTACTGGGCGGCTTTCTCCGGAATGTGCGCCCCGCTGCCGGCGGAAATCTGTCCGATGTCTCCGGGGCTCAGAAAGATGTACGGCGAAATCGGTCCGCTGGTGGAAGCAGCGCTATCGCCGTTATTGCTTGAACATCGCGATTTCATTTACCGTGAATTTCTGCCAACGCCGCTGGACTTTTAGCCTTTACCAGATTGGGGCAACATGAACTCAAGTGAGACCATGAACCGGGTCAACGCCGCGATCGAGACCATATTTCAGCGTGAATATCGCATTCAGGCTCCCGACATGCGACGGCTGTACGAAAACGCCAAACGAGATCAGTGGAACGCCTCCCGTGATATCGACTGGAACGCCACGGTCGATCTCGAACAAGGCATTTTTGCCGATCAGCTCATCGACGGTTATGAGAGCGATTATTGGAATGCCCTGAACGCGAAGGAGCAGGCGGCCCTCAACGTCGAATTTTCCTGTTGGCGCCTGTCGCAGCTCCTGCATGGCGAAGCGGGCGCAATGTTGGCCTGCAGCCAACTGGTGAACATCGTTCCCGGCAACGACGCCAAGTTCTTTCAGACTACCCAGGTGGTGGATGAAGCCCGGCACGCCGAGGTGCTGAGCCGTTATCTGATCGAGAAGTGTGGCGGGCGCATCTATCCGATCGCGTCCAATATCGGCAAGCTGTTCGATTACCTGCTTGGCAACGGCAAGTGGTTTATCAAGACCGTAGGGCTGCAACTGATTGCCGAGACTTTCGCCGTATCGCTGTTCCGGATGCTGTCGCAGAGCGCCAAGGATCCGACTTTACGGGAGATTGCGCGCAGGATCCTGGCCGATGAGGCGCGTCATATGGGCTTTTCGGTGCTCAGCCTGCCCGATGAAATTCGCGGTTTAAGCCAAGGCGATTTGCACGAACTGGAGGACTTCACCCGCGAGGCTTTGATTCTGGTGATGAGCGGCCAGTTTCCCGCACCGGCATTTGAGGCGGTTGGATTCAACGCGGTCGATATCGAGGGGATAAGGCGGTTGCGCAAGCAGCGTGCAACAGGACCCGACAACCACTATTTCCGCACGCTCTTTAGGCGTGACATGAGCATGCAGGTGGTCGGCAATCTGGGCAAGGTGGGACTGCTCAACGCGCGCACCTCAGGCTTCCTGCGCGAACTGGGCATGGACCCCGAGATGAGACCGGCAGCTTAAGGCGAAAGCGCCGCGCCTAATTCGTTCCCTCCGTTGTGGGAATATCGAAAAGCGGCCAACCCTGACTCGCTCCCACCTGCGCACCCGGTCCGCAAGAGCAAATCGGGAGGGGAGAGGGCCAGAATCGCCTTCTCATCCTTCTTTGAACACCGGCATCACGTGTTTGGCGAAGCGCTGCAGTGATTCCACCGTGGCCTGATGCGAGGCGCCGCCTTGCGCCACTTCGAACAGCAGGTAGTTGGTATCGTAATAATCCCGGGCCCATCGGATGCGCTCAATCAGGTAATCCGGTTCACCGATCAAAACCAGGCGCTGGTCATCGTAAAACTCGATGCCCCGGTCGCCAAAGCCGCGGGCGGTGGTTGGCGCGGTCCCGCGCTCGAGCGATCCAAAGAACTTGAAATAGTTCAGCGTCCATTCGCCGCCATCGCGCAGCGACTGCGCTTTGGACTCACCACAGTACATCGGAAACACGCCGGCAACATCGCGCTGCCACGGCTCGAAATCATTTTCCGCCAGCGTCTTTCGGTAAAGCGCGATATTGGCGCGAACGGCCTCCTTGTTGGGAATAAAGAAAGCCGTGCAAAGGTGCAATCCGCGGGTGCCGGCGTAGATATAACTCTCCGGGCTCACCGTTCCGGAAGCGTAGATAGCGGGATGAGGCTTTTGTACCGGTGGCGGAAAGAACTGGTAGTCTTCGAGCTGCCAGAATTTCCCCTGAAACGAAAAAGGCTTGTCGGCGGTCCAGGCCTTGATGATCAAGTCGACACCCTCGCGGAAGCGATCGAAGCTTTGCGCCCGGTCAACTCCCATCAACTGGTAGGCATAATTCAGGAAGCCGCGACCGACTCCATATTCCAGGCGGCCGTTGCTGAGCACGTCGAGCATCGCGTATTCCTCGGCCAGGCACAGCGGGTTGTGCAGGGGTATCAGCGAAACCCCGGTGCCCAGTCGTAACCGCCGGGTGCGGCCGGCGGCCGCAGTGGCAATAACCGCGGGAGCGCCAAAAGAATACCCGGCGTAGTGATGTTCACCAAACCAGGCCGAGTCAAAGCCCAATTCCTCGATAATCTGGATCTGGTCGAGGATCTGACCGTAGTAGCTGGAGCTGGATCCGTGTACTTCGGGGCGGTAGTCGATATTATAGAGAATTCCAAACTTCATCGTATAAGCCGTGTCGCACCGCTGAAAAGGACGAATGATGAGTGCCGGACCGGGCGACTAAGCCTGTCGAGCACGCGGGAGGCAGGTGCAAACCGTACAGGCAGAGGCTACGGTTGCGGTCCCTTGATCCTGGTCAATCCCTTCGCGTTTTAATCGCCCGGCAGCCGCCGCGCAAAACCCGGCACCTCCTACACCGCTCTGTAGCGGACGGCAGCCAGCAAATCATCAATCATTGCGGCTGGCAACCGCGTCCGACTCAAGTCAGGATAGAAGGTGCCGATGTCGCGCGTCGTTTATAGGGGCTCGTCTGTATTGGAACCGAATGCGGGGACCCTTCGATGCTGAGCGGGCTGTAACGCCAGCACTGAAGAGGCCGATGCTTAAAGGTCCTCCGGGGGCCGCTATGACCGGCGATGACGGCAAGTTTAAAGAACAGAGCACGTAACGTATCGATGGGAGGACACCACTAATGAGTCTTTGGGTACAACTCACGCTTAAGGATCTGGCGGATTCGGATTCCGAAGGACGGGCCGGCCTGGTTAACCTGGAGCGCGCTTTGTGGATGGAACCTTATGAGGGAGATGGAGCGGGAAGCGTCCTCCATTTCGGAGCGGACGAAAAAATCACGGTGAGCGAGACCCTGGAGGAGATCGTCGAATTGCTCGACGCGGCGGAGGGTCTGGGAGACGACGAAGATTTTGAGGTTGAAGAGGAGCGGGAAGACTGATCGGCTGGACGCTCGCATCAATTTTCATGACGCGATTCCCGCCTCTGGCGGCTACGGCGGCCAGCCCGCGATAATTGACTGTTGGCGGCAACCAATCGCTCGGGCAAATGCGCGTCCAGCTGGAGATTGGTAATCGCTGAACTCCAACGGCCCAGGCGCCCTTGGTTTAGCTTGGCGGCGCCGGTCTGGATCACGGACGGCGCCGCCAAGAGCAAGGATTCCCCCGTCCCGGGGAGCAATTCTTACCGGCGCTTCTTGGGCTTGGCTTTAGGCAAATCGTACTTCCACGTCGCGTACAGCGAGCCGTCGTCCTGCCAGGAATAAGTCGCGTTGCCACCAAAAAGCTTTCTCAGCTCGTGCGCGATCCGATGAGCAAGTTTTTGTGAGGTGGTCAGGACTTCAAGCCCTTCCTGGCCGGTGGAACCGAGTTCATCCACGGAGACGATTCGCCGTTCGGGCTGCGTCGATGCGGCCCGCTTGGCGACGTTCTCCATCCGGCGGCGGATGACGTCGACATTGGCGGCAACACCCGAGCCCAGCAACATCAACTGGCCCTGACCCTCGCTACGGCTAACTTGTTCGCAGGCCGGGCAGACTGTCCAATCGGCCTTGGCCATCAGTTGTTCCGTTACTTTACGGTCGCCGCGCCAGGTCTTGCGCTCATAAACGGCACCGCACCGTTCGCAGATGGAGGGGTCTTTGGGGACTTTTGCCTTGCGCACCACTGCAGGGCTTTTATCATCGCGCACACCGCTCCGATTCAGACTGCGGATCAGTCCTTTTGATTTCCCGGTTTCTCGCACAGTTCTTGGCATTGTTCACCCGTTTCTACTGTCTACCCAAGCCAACATCGTGCCACAAGCATTTCAAGAAAATTCGATAAACTCGTACAACTCTGTATGCTTTAAAGGTAGGGCTGACGCCAGACCGGACAAGGATCGAGGACCGTTGCCAGATTGGGAGCAGTCATCGGGTATCCGGTTGAGTTGCTCTTTCGTTTTTCTCGCGCCCGGCTGACGATGGGATCGGCATGATTACTGGCCAATGAATTTGCAGGAAGTTCCACAGGTGCCCCAGGTGCTTAATGAACACTGAACAAAACAAGGACCCAGAGCGTATTCGGATTCTGACCGAACTGTTGAACCATCAGCGCAACGAGGCCTTGGCACAGGTGCGCGAATATCGCCGTGACCAGGAAGAGGAAGCGCTCCCACTGCCAGGCGACGAAATGGACGCGGCGCGCTCACTGGCCGATGTCGAAACCCATGCCAGCCTGATCGAGCGAGTCGAGGATCGGCTCAAAGCGATCGATTTTGCGCTCGGGCGCCTGGAGTTGGGCCACTACGGGGTCTGTGCGAATTGTGGCGAGCCCATCCCGGTGGAGCGGCTCAAGGTTGTGCCGTTCGCCGCCTATTGCGTCGATTGCCAGGAAGAGCGTAATAACCGGCAGCGGGGCGGAAAATCCTGGATCGACGAGCCGTTTATACATCAGTGGAATCCGCCCGAAGAAATGGCAGAGAGCACTGAGAACTCGCACGACGAATTTACCCCGCTTCCGACCGACGAGGAGCTGGCAGTGCCGGTCCACGAAACGCAAAAGCCGGCGGCTGGGGCAAAGAAGGCCAAGCGTGCGACGCGTGGACGTCGAACACCGAAATAACCCAACCGAGTCTTTGTCCCACGCCGAGCGTCGTGACTTTGTTTCCCGGAGGCGCCGCGTCTAGCGGCTCAGAGGCCGCTAGACCTCGACCCGTCCTTCGAGAAGGTAGGTTCGCGGCGCTAACAGAAGCGCTTGCTCAGCCGCAGCCAACTCTCCCGTAAACGCAGCGCGAAAGGCGTCACGGTGGTCGAAAATGATGATCTCCATCCGTGTGCGGTCGGGTTTCTGATCTTGGGCAGCCTGCGTTTGTCCCGCGAGATATCCGCGCAGTCCCGGTGCTGTGCGAATCATCTGCTGGAAGGCTTGGTAGCGCTTTTCAGCATCGTCGGAAGCATGTTCGCCCGGTTGCAAATCAAACGCCCGGGCCATCACAAAGCATCGCTGGCCCGCGGTGCGCGGGTCGAAGGGGATGAATGTCTGTGTCTCGAAGGCGTCGACCACGGTGCCCTCAATGTGGCCGGCGCTATCAGCCGCCAATTCCGCGCCCGCCGGGCAGTCGTACGAGGATGCCGCGCTCTGGGAGGTATCGAAGCCAAAGACCACGGCGCGATATCGGTCCGGCTTGGTTTGCGCTGTTTCCAGCAACTTGCCGGTCACATACATCCGTACGCCGAGCAACTGCCGCGCCAGCCGGACATGGTGCTCCAGATAGTTCTTTTCCTCGGCCTTCAGATTCGGGCTTTTGTAGTTGAATCGCGCGAACATTGCGAACATGGCGCTCACCTCGTCTGTTTGGCGTTCAGGGCCTCTGCGATCCGATCTACTGGGGCTTCGCCGGCGGCAATGGCTTGGTATCCCTGGCACCTGGGAGTCGTGGGGTCGCGCGCTTCTTCAGCGCGCCGAGCCGGCGCAGGTGCGGTTCTTCTTTTTGTTTAAGGAATTCGCGCAATTCCGGCAAGTTGGCATAGAGTTCCGCAAACCCGGTTGGACTCAGCCTGAAGATCTGCGCCGCCGTTACCGTTCTGACGGTCGAGCCATACGGCAGGTTGCGGCGCAGCAGCGCTACATCACCAAAGTGATCGCCGGGTCCGAGACGATCGATCACCTCGTCGGATTCGTCAGGACGCTTGATCACTACTTCGACGGTCCCGGACTTGATTACATACATGTGCCGTCCCGGATCGCCCTCCTGAAATATGATTTGTTCAGCGTAGAATTCTTCCAACACCATCGCGCGCTGCGAGAGCGTCGCGACGATGACAAACAGAATAATTCCGAGAACTATCACGATCTGGAGCGCCCCGTAGCCCAACACCAGATAAGGGCTCAAGGTGAAAACCATAACAAGCCCAAGAAGCGCCACCGCCCCGATCAGAACCTGCGCAACGGCGAGCAGCCGCGCCGGCCAATCACCTCTGATGATTTCCCCGATCGAAGCCATCGTCAGCTGTGCTTGACCGCGGCTTTGGCGCGCCCCGAGAGCATGTGGCCCGGCACATGGCAGTCAGTGCACAGAGTCTTGTCCGTCAGGATGTCCTTGGAGACGACGTTGCCGGGGTCGAGGTGCGAATCCTCCTTCATGAAATTGCGCGCGCCGTTATGGCACTTCAAACACAGCTCGTTTGGAAACGGCTTGCGCATCTTGAGTGGAACCGTGTAGGTGCCAGTCGCCTCGCGGTACGCATCATTAAGCCCGAGCAGTTTGGCCTGGAAAGTGCCGTGCACTCCATAATTAGCGTGACAGGTGTAGCATTCCTCTCCCGGCGCAAAGCGATCCTGATAATGCAGGGCAGCCAGGGATTTCCCATCCGGCGCGGTCAAATCGTGGACGTAAGGATCCATCGAGGTGTGACAGGAAGCGCAAAAGGACTCCTGCTTGGAGACCCCGAAGATAGTGAAATTGCCGAATGGCAGGAGGAAAACCGGGAAAATACAGAGCCCCAGCAGATGCAGCCACAGAGCGTTGCCCTCGGTTTGCCGCCCCCGGTAGAGGACCAATGATAGCCCGACACAAAAAAGTATCAGCAGGCAGAGGACGAAGGTGAAGATGATGTTCCATTCCAGGGCGGTTCCCCATTCCAGGAAGACCCCGTTAATGCCCCGCATTTCGCCCAACGCCTTGGCTAACAAGCGAGCCCTTCCTTCCGAATTCAGCGGGCCGCAACGGCCGGCCGGTCATGCGCGTTCGCACGCTGGCGGGAACTACTTTGCCAGCGTGCGAATGAAGGCCAGCAGATCCTGAATTTGAGCGTCGGTGAGCTTGCCTTGAAAGGCTGGCATCACCGGCGAGGCGTCCACCGCCTTGCCGCCTTTGGTGATGATCGCGACGATGTCACCGTCGGACCATTTCTTATTCACCACCGGATTGGTCCAATCCACGGGACTGGAACTGGGATGCAGCTTTGCCAGGTCGGGACCGTTACCTTTTCCGTCGGCACCATGACAACGGGCGCAACGAGCGGCGAAAATCTTGCCGCCAGCGGTAGCATCGCCGGCCGCCGAAGCCGGCAATATCCCGACCGCCAGCATGAAAATCATGGCTAGAATTCCCGCAATCATTCTCGCATCCTTTCTCTGGAGCGCCGCTGACCACAAGCTGAAAGGCCGCCGCGGATTGGTCGCCGCCTTTGAATGCTCGACACCGTCCTTGGAACTGAGCGCTTTATTTTACGGCGACAGCATTCTTGCGCGCCAGTATAAGGTTACAGGGCCAGCGATTTTGCCACGCTTTCCCGATGAATCGGAGCGTTGCCGAAATTGGCCTCGCCGGCCAGAGCGCGCCGATGGAACAGGTGCATGTCGTGTTCCCAAGTAAAGCCGATGCCGCCATGGACCTGGATCGCCTCGCTGGTGACATTCTTGCCCATATCCGAGGCGTAGGCTTTCGCCATCGGAACCGCGGTCGCGGCTTCCGCGGCCCGTTCATCCACGGTCCAGCAAGCGTAGTAAGTAAGCGAGCGGGCATTTTCGACCGCCACCATCATGTCCACGCATTTGTGCTTAACCGCCTGGAAAGCGCCGATCGGCTTGCCGAACTGAACGCGCGTTTTGGCATAATCGACAGACATGTCCAGCGCGCGCTGCGCGGTCCCGACAATCTCCGCGCACAGTCCAGCGGTGGCGATATCCAAGGTGCGGTGCAGGATTGGCCAGCCCTGGTTTTCCGCCCCGAGCAGCCCGGCGCCGTCGACCTCGACGCCCTCGAACTTCAGATGGCAAAGGCGGCGCGTCATGTCCACCGTCTTGAGCTGGGTTATCGTAAGGCCTTTGGAGTTGCTCGGGACCAGGAACAGGCTGATGCCTTCTTCGGGCTTTGAACCCTGCTGGGTGCGGGCCACTACTCCGATGCAATTGGCAACCTGGGCATCGGGGACGAAGAGCTTCTCCCCGGTGAGCACGTAGCGACCGCCTTTCTTCTCAGCTTTGAGGCCGATGCCACCGGCATCGAAACGGCCGGAAGCTTCGGCGATTGCGAGCGTAGCCAGCAATTCGCCGGCGGCGAGCTTGGGAAGCAGTTCCTGCTTCTGCGCTTCCGAGCCACCTTCCAGGATCAGCGGCGCGCCCAATAGTGCCGTCGCGAAGAATGGGCCGGGGAGCAATGCCTTCCCGGCTTCTTCCATGATCACGGTGAGATCCAGGAAGGTTCCGCCGGTGCCGCCGTACTGTTCAGGAACAAGCAGTCCGGGCCACCCGAGCTCGACCAGCTTCTTATAAAAGTCCGCATCGTGGGCGGTATCATGCGCCATCATTTTGCGCACGTAGGTGGTCGGACAGTTATCGGTCAGGAAACGCTTGGCCGCGTCCCGAAGCATCTCTTGCTCTTCTGAAAACCCGAAGTCCATCGCTTCTCCTCCAATCTCGGCAAAGCTCGTCCTGCAACAGTATCTTTCAGCTACCTACAAAGCCCGGCCGGCGCAAGGCCCGCGCAGGCTAGCCCCGGCGCCAGGGGCCGCGCCACCTCCGGTGGTTGCCTCCGCGTAACGGACGCCGCGTGCCGGGCGGTCAGAACGGAATTTCGTTAAAGAACTGGCGCAACTCCTGGACCATCGCGCGAGGATTGTCGCCCTGCACCGTGTGTCCGGCGTCCGGGATGCGCACCCAGCGTCCGTTGGACAGGGTACTGGCGAATTTCTCGGCGTTTTCGTCGGAAAAGACATCGCTGTTGGCGCCGCGCATCACCAGCGCGGGACAATCGATCTTCTCGACGTGGGTCCACAGCCGGCGCATCGCGGCGATGTGGTCGTTGAGTTGGCCGGGGTTGCCCCGCATCCGGTTCGGATCCCACTTCCAATTCCACTTGCCGTTGGGCTGCTGGCGAAGGTTGTGGAGCAGGCTGCGGCGCAACAGGATCGGGTCGCGGCGCGGATTGAATTCGAGCGCCTTCGCGACGAAGTCATCGACCGAGTCCGCTTCCGGCGAATTGCGTATGAAATCGCCGATCCGGGCAGTGCCGGCCAGGTTCAGTTCCGGACCGACGTCCACGATTACCATGGCGGCCAGGCGCTCTCGACCGCGTCCCGCGTAAACTAGCGAGTTAAGCCCGCCCATCGACTGCCCGACCGTCACGGTGCGGGCGATGCCGAGTTGCTGGATGAATCCCTCGATATCCTCGGAATGGCGTTCGGAACTGTAGTCATCAGCCCAATCGCTGTCTCCATGTCCGCGCTGGTCCAAGGCCAGGCAATGATAATCATCGCGCAGCGCCAGACAGACGACATCCCAGGTGTGAGCGGTAAGCGCGCCGCCATGCAAGAAAACCAGGGGCGGGCGATCATCATGGCCCCAATCAAGATAGTGCAGGCGGAGATTCCCGACCTTGATCTCGCGGTCCTCGGGCAGGACCACGTCGGAGACCTCCACCCCGGATACCTTTACGGCCAATTTCAGGTGTTCAAGCGCTTCTGCTGGGTCTATCACTGGTCGCGATCCTCATCGTGGCATTGACTGCGCGGCTACCTTATCAACCACCAACAAGGCCGTCCAGAAAAGGGTGGACGGCGTCGCGGAGAGGTTTTTGCGGCAATTTCGTGTCATATGCTTGAAAAATTACAACAGGTGTGGTTACTAGGCGAACTATCCCTCAGCCGGTGGGAGATTGCGGGGCTTGGGCGATTTCATCGGGACGCCGGTTTATTGGGCATAGCTGGGGAATGCTTTTGCGGGGATCCCTCGTGGTCGCCGACATCACATCGAGAGCGGTGAGTAGTGAAAGTCAGTAATATTGGCGAGATAGTACTGCGTTTTCGTGCGTTTATTGGCACGGTTCTGATTGTTGGGACGCTGCTGATGGCGTTCGCGGCGTCCAAGGTGGACATTTCGACCCGGTTCATCGACTTCTTTCCGGCCGACCATCAGAACGTAATCCTGTCAAAGCAGTTCCATCAGTACGGTGGCGCCCAGATGCTGGTGTTGATGCTTCAGGTCAAGAAGGGCGACATCTTCAATCTCCCCACGCTCAGGAAGATTCAGGAAATCAGCAAGGAGGTCGATTGGCTTCCCGGGGTCAACCATCAGGAGGTGTTTTCCCTTTCTTCCTACCGCGTCGCATACGCCCAAGCGGTGCCTGGAGGGCTCAATGTAAAGCCCTTCATGTATCCGTCAATCCCCGAGGATCAGGGGGAAGTCGAAGAACTCCGGCAGCGCATTTTCTCCCATCGTGAGCAGTTGCGTCATCTGATCAGCGACGACAATAAGAGCACGCTCATCACCGCCGCTTTCAATGAGGACGGGCTGGACTACCGTCAACTTTTCAAGCGCATACGCGCGATCGTCGGCGAATAATCGCGACCAGGATCACGACATCTATATCGCGGGCGAACCGGTGATCCGCGGCTATAGCTATTACTATTTGCCCGCGATCCTGGCTATCTTCGTGGTCGCATGCCTGGCCATCGTGCTGGTCCTGTACGCGAACCTGGGCGCGTACACTTCGTGGTGGGTCCCGCTCCTGACCGGTTCATGCTCCGCGTTGTGGGGTCTTGGGTTCGTCGGCTTGATGCATTACGACTTCGATCCGCTGATGCTGGTGGTGCCATTCATTCTGACTGCCCGCGACATGAGTCACGCGATTTCCTGGCAGCGGCGCTATTATACCGTGCTCAACCACCTCGAGGATCGCCGCGCCGCATGCGTCAGTACCACCAATCTGATGCTGATGCCGGGGTTGGTTGCGATCGCCGCCGACATCGCCGGCATCATCTTCATCTCGTTCTCCGGCATTCCGGTCCTCGATCATATTGCGCGCGCCGGTACCGTATGGCTGGGCGCCAGCCTGCTGATGGTTTTCATCTTCCAGCCGATCCTGATGAGTTACCTGCCCTCCCCGCGGCACACCTGGAATTTCGAGCGCAACCAGGATCTGGCCCGGCGCATCGAACCTCTGATTGATCGGATCGTGGAAGTACCCCTCATTCCCGGATGGCGCCGCAAGCTGCTGCTCTCAGGAGCGGTGGGGCTACTGATACTGGGAGTGGTGTCTGCGCTTAATATCCAGGTTGGCTACAATCATCCGGGCACGCCGCTTTACCGGCCCGACGCGCAAGTCAACGTCGACGCCGACGCGATCGGACGCAAGTTCCCCGTCGATGAGGGATGGGTCATCCTTTCGACCCCGCCTTTCCCGGATATGCAGTCGGTGCTGGCGCCCAACGTGCTGCGCCTGGCGGACCATATGCGCGGTTTTCTGCTGCATGATCCGGCGGTGATGCAGGTCATCTCATTCGCCTCGACGGTTATCAGCCCCTTCAACCAGATGTTCCATTACGGACATCCCAAGTACTTTGGAATGCCCAAGAATCCGCAGCAGGCGGGTAATCTCTGGTATCTCTTTCTGGGCGGCACCGCGCCCGGAGACATGGAACGTTACATTTCCAATACCGATGCCAAAGAGACTTGCATCCGGGTCATGCTGAGCAACCATACCGGGCAAACTCTGAATCGCGTTCAACGGGAGATCGGGGATTTTCTGAGAAGCTATTCGGAGGGCAATCCCAGCTACGCCAAGGTTACGGTCAGTTACATGGCGGGGCTGGTTGGTCTGTATGCGGCGGCCGACGACGTCCTGTACCGCGTCGCGATGGTCAACATCGGGCTGGTGCTGTTATGCGTGTTCGTCTTCTGCACCGCGCTGTTTGGGTCATGGCTGGCCGGATGCCTGTTCGTATTCTCATGCGTACTGGCCAATTTTACCGTGTTTATCTACATGTATCTGTTCGGCATCCAACTGACTATCGATACCGTGCCGGTCATCTCCCTGGCGATTGGACTGGGAATCGATTACGGCATCTCCACGGTCTCAAACATCCGCGCCGAAGTGATCGCCGGGCACCAACTCGATGATGCCGTCCGCCTGGCGCTCAAGAGCGCCGGAGGGAGCGTGCTCAGCACCTTCTGCGTAATGATTGCGGGCATCCTGCCGTGGGCGTTCTCACCGGCCCAGTTCCACCATCACATGGGCGTCCTGCTGACCATCCTGCTGGCCACCAACGTCCTGGCCGGAGTCTGGATTCTTCCCGCCTTCATCTCCTGGTCGGGCCCAGGCTTTATAACCCGCCACGAATGGGGCCAGGAAGAGGAGATCGAGCGCCGCATAGCCGCAGCCGGCGCCGGTGTTCTGGCTGGCTGAGGAGTCTCAGTTCGTGCGCGACGACTGTCGCGGTATTCGAATTGATTCTTGATGTTCTCTTTGGGCAGCGGCTTTCCGTCTAGTTCTACGTAAGGGTAGATCAGGAAATTGAGCGGCTCACCTTGCTGAAGGCGGCTTCAGGACCAGGTCGCGGCCCATCGTGAACGCGACGCGGCTGGCGTCCAGATGGCCGAAGTAGTATTGGCGCCGTTCCGGATGCTTCCAGGCTTCTGACGCGGCTACCGGGACCCAGGGAACCGGTTACGTCCCGGAGCAGTGAAAGCCGGCCGATGCGGGCAAAGATGATGATCGGGCCGGCGTCGGAAACAATCATGCGGCGCCGTTACGCTTAACCTCGGTAGCCAACTCTCGATCGAGGTCCTCGATGCTCATGCGAACGGCCGGTACGTCGTAGCGACCCATCAGTTCCAGAAGCTCCCAGCGCCCGACCCCCAGAATCTTCGCCGCTTGCGCCTCCGACAGGCGATCCAGGCGTAGCAGGTCCATTACGAGTGCCTCGCGCACACGGTGTGGTACTTCCGAGTCTTTCCAGCCAAACCCGCCGACGACTTCCTGCGGCAGCGTTACGTGAAAGCCCTTTTCAGCCACGGGACTTACCTCGTTCGTTCTCCATCATAACGAATCGAGCCTCGATAGATCACCATACGCTGATGGATGGTGCGGTGGCCACGCCTCGCGACGCAGATAACGAAGCGGCCTTTCTGCCAGGTTATACCACGTCGGGTAGATCGTTCCGACTCCCACACGCGGCTCGGCTCTGAGTCGGCCGATCTACCGGCCGGGACCTATGCTGTCGTGGTATTCGAACTGATTCTTGATGTTTTCCTTGGGCAGCGGCTTTCCGTCCACTTCTGCGTAAGGGTAGATCAGGAAATTGAGCGGCTCGCCTTGCTGAGGTGGCTTCAGGACCAGGTCGCGGCCCATCGTGAATGCGACGCGGCTGGCGTCCAGATGGCCGAAGTAGTATTGGCGGCGTTCCGGATGCTTCCAGGCTTCTGACGCGTCGACCGGGACCCATTGGCCAGCCGAGTAGAATTCAGCCCAGCAGTGGTAACCGGGAATCTTGCCCGAGGCTGCCGGGCCCAGGGGAAAGCCAATCGTAAAGCGCGCCGGAATTCCGCGCGAGCGCGCAATCGCGATAAAC
Source organism: uncultured Pseudomonadota bacterium (assembly GCA_963824565.1). GTDB lineage: Bacteria > Desulfobacterota > Binatia > Binatales > Binataceae > JAJPJA01. Next base: position 417,123 of record CAWGQB010000001.1, read on the forward strand.
AGCGAATGGAAATCGGTGCAGTTCCCTTTCTTGACGTTGCAGGCGTAGATCGCGTCGCCGCGGCCCCATCCGGTGCCGCTCTTGTCATAAGACATGTTGGCGATAACGTAATTGTAAATCGCTTGCGCCTGCTGGTAGGGAGACGCGCCAGCTTCTCCCACCTTCGCACTGACCTGGAGGATTTGGCCGTTATCGGCACCAGCTTGTTGGGCGCCAGGGCGTTTTTGAAAGCTCCGTCGCGGGGCTCGGGGATGTTTCTTTCGGCTTTCATCAGGTCAGCGGATTCCTCGACGCGATGGACCTTGAACCGAATCGTCACCGGGATCGAAGCCGGCAGCGGGCCGTGGCGGAGAAATGTGCGACGCGATTGCCATGGCTGGGCTGTTCGATCACTTCGGCGTGCATCGGGCTGTCGATCGATACAAGCGTCACGTCCTGAAATTTGTCGTTCCGCGGGCAACGGAATCCAGACTTCAACCCTATGCGCTTTCGGATCGATTCCGTCACGTCGGTGTGATACGTGAACACGACCTCGCGGGAGGTTTGCGGCGGCCCCAGCGATTCGGCAATCGCGCGGGCACCGATGCAGGCCGCGACGGCGATCGTCGCGAAGACAATTATGCTGGCGCGACGATTCTTGCGGGCGCTGAAGTCATGCATCGGTTTGCTCCTTCGATAGCTCATCGGTTTAGTTCAATGCGCAAGTATGATCTAGAGGCTGGCTGGAGGCGGGGTGTTTTCATAGCTGCTCAAGACCAGCTCCGAGGGGCCGAACATCCGAATCTCGCCATGCTCCAGCCATAACGCCTGTTCGCATAAGCGCGCAGCAGCTTCAAGTCGTGGGCGACGCAAATCAGGGTCTTGCCGCTTTGCTTGAGCCGGGTTATCTCCGCGATACATTTGTGCTGGAAGTCGATATCGCCCACCGCCAGGATTTCATCGATCACCAGAATATCGGGATCGACCCGTACCGCCACCGAAAACGCCAGCCGCAGGACCATCCCGCTGGAATAGGTCCGCAGCGGCTCGTTGATATAGTTGGCCAGACCCGGAGAACTCCACGATTCGATCGAACTGCTCGTAGGTTTGCTTGCGCGTAAGTCCCAGCAGTGAAGCATTGAGCACAACGTTTTCCCCGCCGGTCAGGTCGGGATGGAAGCCCGCTCCCAGTTCCATCAGCGCCGCCACCGTCCCGCGGATCCGGATACGTCCCGCGTCCGGGGACGTTATTCCGGTCGCACAACGCAGCAGCGTGCTCTTGCCCGCGCCGTTGGCGCCCACCACCGCCAGGCTCAGTCCCGGACGGAAATCGAAGGAGACGTTACTCAGCGCATAGAAGGCGTCGGCTTTCGACCGTGTCAGCCACGACAGCAGACTGCGCCGCAACAGCATCCGCGAAGCATTATGCTGATACGACTTCGACACCTCTTCGAATCGCAGCACACTGGCTGCGTCGCCGGCCGCGGCGGCCGGCGACTCGGACGCGGGGTCGATAGTCTGGGTAGCGGTCAAACGGCTCATCGGCAAAGCCTTACAGATGGTCGGCCAGGTTGCGTTCCAGCCGGTCGAATACGGCGAACCCCAGCACCAGGCACAGCAACGAAATGATTATCAGAGGGCGCCAGCACCGTCGCTTGCGGCGCCCGGTTTTGCAGCAGCACGTTGCGGTTGGCCACGACCACGCCCGCGATCGGGTTCATGAAATAGATCATCCGAAAGCGCTCCGGGAACCATCGCAAAAGAGTAGAAAATCGGGACCAGCCAGAACATCACCACGTTGGAGGCCTCCACCAGGTAGCGGACGTCGCGGTAATAGACGTCGAGCGCCGAGGTAATCAATGCGAGTCCGCTCATGAACACCACTTCCATCGACCACACCAACGCAGCCACGGCCAAAACCGATTGACCCGGTAGCCAAAGGCAAAGACGAACGCCAGCATCAGCGCTATCTGAATCAGGAAATGAAGACAGCTCGCCAGCACGGCCGCAATCGGAAAAATTCTGCGCGGACATCGCACCCGCTTCACCAACGACTGATTGTCGAGCAGCGAGGTGGTGCCGGCGTTGAGGGCGAGGGTGTAGAAATTGAACGGAACCAGACCGCACAGAATGAAAACCGCGAAATTCGAGATAACCGGGTTGGGATAAATCCGGGTGAAAACAAAAGTCAGTACCGCCATCATCACCAGCGGATTGGCGATCGACCACACCACTCCGAGCGACATGTTGCGATAGCGGATGCGGAAGTCTTTGAGCACCAGGTTCTGGAGCAGGAACAGCAGATTGATCGGGCGCCTGGTTCTCGCTCAATCCTGGCGCGGCAAGTGCCGGCGATGAAGCCGCCGAGTTTGTGTAATGCATTGAAGCCGCTGTCTTCACCGAATATAGATTTGAAAGGCGCTCACCGCCGGCCACATCATGATATCGTTCCCGCTTCTGGCAGGTTCACCGATTCTGAAGGATCTTCCGTGTTGTTAGCCCCGCCAGTCAAGAATCAGCGTAGCCCCGGCCGCAATCGCGGCGGCAAAGCCTTGCGCGGCGCGCCAGCCGCTCCCTGGCAAACCAGGGCCGCGATTACCGTGAGGACCCGCTGATGGCGCCGACGCGGACCGCGCCGCCCCAGCGCATCGGGCCTCTGCGAATTGGGCCTCTGCGAATCGGGATTGTTACCGACGGGCTGCAGGAACGGATAGTCGACGGTGAGGTGCGCATCGCCAACGGCGGCGTCGGCGTTTACATCTATCAATTGATTAGAGCACCTGCTGCTGATCGACCCGGTGAATCAGTACTTTCTTATCCGGTTTGGCCGCGGAATGCTTGACGTTTATCGCCACGGACGGGTCAGCAGCGTCTTTTTGCATCCGTCCAAGGCCAATCGCACTCTGGGGTTGTTCGACGTTCCTTACCAGGGGCTGGTCCGCAAACTGAAACTGGACCTGATGCATTATCCCAATCAGTTTGGCGGAGCTTTTTTGCCGCGCTCGGTAAAGCGCGTGGCCACGCTTCACGACCTCACGCCGCTGCTGTTCCCGCGCCTGCATCCACACGCCAGGGTCCTTGGATACCGGCTTTTGGCGCGGTATTCGTTGCGTCGCTGCGAACGGGTTATCGTTTATTCCGCCAACACGCGCCGCGACTTGCTCGAACAGAGGATGGCCGCGACCCGGAGCTATTGTTAACATACCCTTGGGCGTTAATCCCACCTTCAAACCGGGCCTGGCCACTGAAATCTTTGCGCGCCGCTATCAGCTCGAGCGGCCGTTCATCCTGACCGTCGGCGTTCTGGAGCCGCGCAAAAATCAGGTGCTGCTGTTCGAGGTGCTGCGGCGTTTGCGCGACAGCGGCGAGCTAGTCGACCTGATTATTATCGGGCGCGACGGATGGCGCTGGAAAAATCCGCTGGACCGGCCGCAATTCAGGGCCTTGAAACCCTGGGTGCGGATCCTGGCCGACGTCCCCGACGCCGACTTGGCGGAGTTTTACAACCGCGCCGCGGTCTTCGCTTATCCGTCGCTGTACGAGGGATTCGGCCTTCCAATTCTCGAAGCGATGGCCTGTGGCGCTCCGGTGGTCTCCTCCGGGGCTTCCTCGCTCCCCGAGGTCGGCGGAGATGCCGCCCTCTACGCCGACCCCTACGACGCTGACGAATTTACCGCCCAGGTGACGCGGGTACTGCACGACGGGGCGCTCCGGACGCGGATGGTGGAAGAGGGCCTGCGGCGGGCACGCCAATTTTCCTGGCGCCGGGCGGCTGAGGAAACCCTGGAGGTTTATCGTGAGGTTTGCGGCGTCGCACCGGTCAGTCATCGGAACCTCAACGGTAGCGGATGCTAAGCACGCGCGCGCCCCGCCAGGCGTTGGAGCATTGGATAGCCATCCAAAGCGCGCGTCCGTGGCCTTGGATGGCGCTGATAGCTGTGCTGCTGGCGATTCAGGTAAGTCCGTGGTGGTACCCGACTCCTGACGCCGTGGCCTATCTCTCCATCGCCCGCGGCATCGCCGTCACCCATCGCCTGAGCAATCTCGGCGGCGCCCACCTGGCCTATCCGCCAGGCTACCCGTTATTAATCAGTCCGGCGTTCCTGATATCGAGCCGTCCGTTCCTGGCCATCTCGATAATCCACTGGCTGATGGCGCTGATTTTCATGGTCGGAGTTTATCGATGGACCTGCCGGATGGCGCCGGCGGCGGCGTTGCTTTTAACCGCCCTTTCGATAGTGAACGTCGCCTTCTGGATCTACTACCGGCGCACGCTAAGCGAGCTGGCCTTCATGACCGTCATGATTTGGACCGTGGTGGCGCTGGACTCGGCGTTGGAGGCCGGGAGCCGCGGTGCCAGGGCAATCCGTACGCCGGCGGGCACGGTCCTGCTGGCCGCGCTGGTGTCTATCCGGGAACCCGGAATCCTGTTCGCGCCCGGCTTTGCGGTGGCCGTATTCCTCTGCCTCCGCGCTGGAAAGCTCCGATGGACCGACGGTCTGGCGAATAATCGCGGAGGTGGCGGTTCCAGCCGCCGCCGCGGTCGTGGGGATTTCTTATTTATGATCGGGCCACCGCGCGCGTCGCGCCCAGCCGGGTATTTGGCACCCATCTCAACGGATTTCTCAATCCCGCAACGCCAATCATACCGCGCGTGATCGAAGGGCTGCGCCTGCGCATCAGTGAAGTCGGCCGGCTGGTCGTGCCCGGGATGTTCAAGACCTACGCTGCGCACGGTCAATGGTTGAATGTTAACGTATTCATCTACCTCGCGGTGTTTGCCCTGGTTGCCGCAGGATGGTGGCGTTTGATCCGGCGCCGGCGCGACGTTTTCGCCGCAACGATGCCGCTTTACTTCGCTCTGTACGTAGTCTGGGCGTTCGACGCCGACACCCGCTATCTGCTGCCGTTGCTGCCGGCGATTATGGTGTCGCTCTGGTTCGCAATCGAATCCATGACGCGCTCCCCGCTGACCGTGCTGGCGGCGCTGCTGGTCCTGCATTTGGCGGTCGCGGCCGGCTACTGGATCGCGGTCGAAATTCCACGCGGCCGCGAATGCAACCGTCAGTGGGTAATCGCAGAAGAATTTGCGCCGGATATAAAGGATGAACCAGGAATGGTCGTAGCGACGCCTCAGGTCCCAGAATGCGCGCGCCTGATGTTGTCGTTTCTGATCGATCGCCCAGTGCCCGAACGGATCAGCCGGGGAGATTTCCCGGACACGCGATTGATTCTCGAACCAGCGAACAGCCCTGATCCTGCGGGGTTCCGGGTCAAGGAAGGCCAAGGGCTCTACAAGCTGCTGGTGCAAACCGGGCCACCCTGACTACCGATAAGCGATGTTCATTAGGTGGGTATTGACATTGACATCTAACTGAGTTTTCCTTAGTGCTTCAAACAAGCACAAGAATCTCGGCATATTCGCCGCGATGGTTACGACGTGTAGACAACGCTCATAGTGGAGGCGTGCCGTGAACGCGCTAAAAATACCAGGAAACTGCGAAGCACAAAAGGCGCCACCGATCAGCGAAGCAATGCGGCAAAAAGACGGGCGGCTAAGGAAGGAACTGGAAAACGCCGAGCCTGAGAACTTTAAGAAGGCATTGAAGCCGTTGATGATGAAGAAGGCAGCTAAAGGCTGTACTTAAAGACGGGCGTTTCGTAATCTTTATCGTGTACGTCTTTAAAGCTAATCTTCCATTCGCTGGCGCCCCTGACCTTAACTGCATCTTCCGCGCTTATGCCCGAGACCTCAAAGGCAAATCTCCGCTGTGCAAGTTCGCCAGTTTGTACTTTCATGGTGTAACGTTCGCTTGCGATAAGATTTCCGCCCACCAGACTCAATTTGAAGTCATGCATCGTAGTCGGTGGAGCGTCTAAGCTACGAATTTCTAACAGTGCGGAAACAGTCACTTTTGACAACATAGGGTCGTGCCCTAATACCTTTAACTCACTTATTCGCGATCGAAATAGGCTTTTCGGCGAAACCTTCAATTGCGCGATAACATCGTCTCGCGATTCAATGGCCTTATCCCGCTCAAGCAACAACGTCGGGACCGCTATAGCGACCTTCCAACCGTAAATCACTATGAACACCATCGCATATGCTTCCGCTAAGCAAACGGCGACTTTTATCCATCCAGGTAATGAGTTTATGCTGCCCATTCCAAATTCCCACCAAAGGAACAACGGCGAGAGGAGCGCAGGGGCGATTCGCACGAACAAACTTCCGATGAAGTCCATCGTCTCGGCAAATGCACGCCGGAAAATTTCTCTCCAATAGGCCATGGTGGCGAAATCTTAAGCCTATTGGACGATCTGCGACAAACAGATTGTACCGGCATGGTTCCTCAGAATCGCTTGCGAGTGAGGCGCAAACAATACGATTAATTCGCGTCTGGGATTTGTAACCGGAACGATACCACGAATGGTGCCTGACCAGAGGCACCATTCGTGGTTAAGGGCTTACCATCGTTTCTAATCCGTCTAGGTCAAGCGCGACCCTTAGCTTTCCTTTCTGCTAACATCTTTCTGAGCGGCATGACGGTTTTGAATGCGGTTTCGTAAGATGGTCGCGTGCCATGGTTTTGAACTTGCCGACGAAGGATTTGATAGAACGGGGCAGCGGTTTGGTCGTTACGTAGCGCTCTAGCAATGGTCGAGCAGCACACGTCCCCAAGCTGTAGAGCTCTAGACCCTTTGTCATCTCCAAAGTAGATTGTATCGGCTATGTGGGAGACGAAGACGTCGGGCATTCCGACGGGCTGTACTTCCCACTGTGTCCAGTCCATCTCCTTTCGCAACCATCGAAATCCACGCAGGGTATTTTTTGCGGCGTCGTTTAGGCTGCCTTCGTCATGAACCCATAATACCTGTTCGTCGGGAAAACCAGTATGTACCCAGGTATCGATCCGAGTCATGCAATCCTCAAGCGCCATCATGAAGGGGCGATTGACTTCCTTGAACTCCGCCCGAAGGTGGATATTCTCCATCTGGAATTTGAAACCAGCGCGATCTACTGCCCCGTACCAGATAGGAACCAGATGTTGTCGAGGGATGGACATAAGGCGCGCCATTATGACCTTAGCTTTTTCGTCTCCGCGCTCAATCTGATGATATAGCTGCTTACCTTTAACTGCCCATCGTGCCACTTTCTCGTCGGGCAACTGGTAGACATCTCGTAGAGCGGCTTCAAAAGCGTCCCGAACGGGCTCCCATTGGCTGTCCATGTTCAGCAGCAGGGCGACAACGACTGTATGAGGGCAGTCTTTCACGCTGCTGTTCGTTCCAGATTCGTCTGAATAAACGACTCGCACAACACTTAGCCTGCCGTCCACTTCCGGCAGGACGCTAAAGATCGTTGCAAATTCCGGTGGAGATATTTTGTCATCTATGTGGTCAAATCTCAACATCAACCTACCCCTCTAAGCGATTGGTACACCTCCTCGATTCTGGCGACGGAACTGTCGACACTTAGTTCTTGCGCGTGGTCCAGGAACCATCCGTAGGTGCTGCGCACCAGCGCCGGACCCGCTGAATGGATCTTGACTATCGCCTCGGCCAGCGCGGCGGGTTCGGCGTCGGCCACGACGAATCCGTTGACGCCATCAGCAATCAGGCTCGTCGCCGCGTTGTCCGCTCCTCGCACCACGATCGAAGGCGTTCCCCTGACCGCGGCTTCCACCACCACCAGGCCGTAGCCCTCGCGGCGCGAGGGCAGCAGCAGGCACATCGCATTGGATAGCGCAGAATCGATCTCGTCCCACGGCGTGAAGCCCGGACAGTTCACCACATCCTCAAGCTGCAAACGCGCAATTTCGCTAAGCACGCGCGGACGCTCGGGCCCGTCACCGAAGATCATCGCCTTCAGATCCGGGATTTGCCGTCGCGCCAGCGCAATCGCTTGCGGGATTACGGTCACCTGCTTTTCCCGGATGTGGCGGCCGGCGAAGACTACGGTTGGTTCCCTTTGCAACTGCGTTGGAGCCGGCAGAATCGGTCCGTCATAGATTCCTTTGAGGACCACCAGGATCGCCACGATAGCCCTGCTCGCGCAGAACGGCGGCGGCCAAATCGGAAAGCGTAAACGAGGTCCGGGTCAACCGGATGCAAAGTTTTTGCACCGCCATCCCGGCCGCGCCGCCAATCGCGCCCAGATAGTTGCGCCAATAGTCACGCCGCCAAACCTCCACCCAATCCGTCACGACCGCCGGTCCGCCGGCCGCGCTGGCCAGGCTCGCGGACAGCAAGGGGAAATACGGAAAGCTGCAGGTGTGCACGATGTCGTAACGGTCGCGATGGCGCAGCAAATGGAGCAAAACCGCCAGGCCAAAGCGCAGCGGCGGCATAATCCGGCGCCGGCCTGACGCGGTATAGAGCTGCCGTCCGCCGTCCAGCCCGATTACTTCAACGCCCGGCGGCGCGTCGGGGCATTGGTCCGAATCCCATTGCAGGCGGGTCAGGTACGTCACCCGATGGCGCGCGGCGAGCCGTCCCGCGACCGCCCGGTACCATCGTTCACACCCCCCGATAGTATGCGGATAGAGGCAGTCATAGACGATCGCGATCCGCAGGGGACTGCGCCGGCTGCGCAGCGGCTACGCCGGGGCTATTCATCCTGCGGGCGGATGAGCCACAGAATGCTCAAAAAGAACGACGAAAAGATCGTCTGTGCTCCGATAATCATCAGGGTCGAGGCCTGGGTGGCGGGCCGGATCGCGTTGAGCGGTCCCATCCCGCTGCTCAGCCATTGCACCAGAATTCTGGCGTCCAGCACGAATCCGGCCATAAACAGGATCGCTCCGACGATCAGCCCGCGTTCCAGGTTGAAGTGGCGTTGGAGAGCTTCGAGGATCGGATCGGAGGCATATAATCGCGCAGCGTGTGACAGGACGCCTTGGCGAATAATCCCGTCATCAGATACCTGGAATCCCAGGATAGTCATCAGGCTGCCGACGATCATGTAATGGTAGTCAAAGGTGAGGCCCGCGACCGATACCGGTCCGGCGCCGAGGGCGACCAGCGGGATAATTCCAAGCAGCACGAAAATCGTGCCCGGAACCAGAAACAGCCAGGTCGGGGACATTAGCAACATGAAGCGCAGATGGCGCCATCCGTCGCGCAGCGGCCGCAGATGCGGTCCGTGGGAGTTGCGTCCATCGCGCCGCAGGGTGATTGGGAAGGTTGACGACCCGCATGTTGGCGAGCGCCGCCTTGATCACCATCTCGGAGGCGAACTCCATGCCCGGCGCCGACACCTTCATTTTGCGGTAGGCGTCTTTGGTCAAGGCCCGCATCCCGCAGTGAGCGTCCGAGACCTGGCCGCTGAAGAACAAATTGAGGATGCCCGAGAGCAGAGGGTTGCCGATTCGATGGTTGAGCCAGGGCATCGCGCCCGGCTCGATCCGGCCCATCCTGCGCGATCCGACGACCAGGTCGGCGCCGCGCGCGCAACTCGTTCGACGAAAGCGGCCGAGGTCCGAAAGGTCGTAGGAATCATCGGAGTCCGCCATCACGATTAGCGGGGCCCGGGCTTCTTCCGCACCGCGCCGCAGCGCGTTGCCATAGCCGCGCCGCGGCTCAGCGATCACCCTGGCGCCGGCTGTGCTCGCGATTTCGGGCGACCCATCGTCCGAACCATTATCGACCACCACCACTTCGCCGGGGATCCCCAGCCGCTGCAAAGTCCTGATGGCGGTGGTCACACAGGTGCCGACGGTCTCGGCCTCATTCAGGCATGGCAGGACGACCGAGACCTCGAGGTTCCGGTCATCCACCGAAGCCTCGCCCGCCATCGCGTCGGCACTGCCAGAAAAGACTTTCATCAACCAAAAACCGCAACCACGAGATGCGCTTGAACTCAGGCATCAAATCTATCCAGCAAAAAGTCTCTGCTCAATGCTCTTGGAAGTGCACCGGATGATAAGCGGGCGCGCCAGACGCTAAAGGCTCTCCACCAATCTGGCGGAAATCGCCCCACTTCGCTAGCATGATGCCGCCCGTAAAGGGAAAGAGAGTATAGCCGTTGTGAACAGTATCGCGCAGGTCTTCAAACGGAAACGAAATCGTGCGATTTGGCATGGACGGTTGCGTGGCCTGAGCTGGCAATCCGTCGTCGCCTTTCAGCGCCGCACTGCGCACGCACGACCGTCCATGTGCCGGCGGATCCTCGCTTGGAGTCGGAGCGGGATTTAGTCTTGGTCCGCTTGACGCGCAATAACCTGGCGTCTTTCCTGGTTTACATCGGGCTCTCCGTTGTCATCTTCGGCAGACAGGTCCTGTGGCATCCGGCGAGCTCGTACGTCGGTGGCGGCCCCGACCCGTCACAGATGATGTGGTTTCTGGTCTGGTGGCCCTATGCAATCCTCCACGGTCTGAATCCATTTTTAACCAAAGTGGTCTGGCCTCCGGCCGGGGTGAATCTGGCCTGGATGACCCCTATCCCAGGGCCTGAGTTTGCTGGCCTTTCCGGTAACTTACGGGTGGGGGCCGGTGGTCTCCTATAACCTGTTAGCGCTGCTTGGGCCGGCGTTGTCGGCCTGGTCGGCGTACTGCTTATGTGCTCATATCACCCGGCGCTTTCTGCCGTCGTTGGCCGGCGGTTATCTCTATGGCTTCTCAAGTTACGAAGTTGGCCAGGTTCTGGGCGGTCATCTGGGCCATAGCCTCGTCATGTTGCCGCCCCTGGTTGTACTGTTATTTCTTCGCCTTTTGGAAAAGGATCTTTCACATTTACGTTTCACGGTCCTCTTCACGGGATGCTTGTTTGCGCAATTCCTTATTTCAAACGCGCTTTTCGCGACCATGAGTGCATTCGGACTGCTCACGCTGATTCTTGCCTGGTGGCTTTCCGGTCCCGCTCTGAGATCCCGCCTGCGGCATACGGTCCCCAGCCTGCTTGTATCTTACATCCTTACTGCCATCGCACTCAGTCCATATCTTTACTATGTATTGGCTTTCGGCATGCCGCGAAAATCAATATGGCCGCTGGACTATTACTCGGCCGACCTGGTGGGCTTTATCCTGCCGAACAAACTTTGCCATTTTTACTTCGGTCGTTTTCGGACTCGATACGCATTTCCTGTTCGACCCTTGGGAAAACGGGGCATATCTCAGCGCGCCATTATTGCTGCTATGTGGATGGTACTGGCTCGAAAACCGAACGAAGCCGAGCGGCAAGCTGCTAGCTATTTCTCTGGTTATAATCTTAATAGCCGCTCTTGGACCGCGACTGCACGTTGCCGGAACTGAGAGCGTACTCCTGCCGTGGGCCGTCGTGACGCATCTGCCATTCCTGAAGCATGAGCTTCCCGGACGTTTCATGCTGTTCGCATTTCTGATTATCGCGGTTATGGCATCGATATGGCTTTCGAAACGGACACAGCTAGCTGGAAGATTGGCACTGCTGGCCTTTTCCGTGCTTCTTCTGTGGCCTGAGGTACAGAGCTCCGCGCTCGATGTCCCGCCTTTTTTCACCTCTGGAGCTTATCGCCATTTCTTACGGCAGGACGAAAATGTTTTGGCTGTTCCTATTGGCTGGAACGGCCACAACATGCTCTGGCAAGCGGAATCGTTAATGTACTTCAGGATGGTCGGCGGGTATCTGGGCGCAACGCCAATGGAATTTGAACACTGGCCTATTGTGCAGGCTCTGTTTTCGTCAATCCTGATGCCGAATGTTGACGTTCAGCTCAAGGATTTTTTGGGCCACTATGGTGTCGAAGCGGTGCTGCTCGATGACTCCGCGCAGGGCCCATGGAGGCAAGTATTCTCTGTCCTCGATTCGAGTCCGGTCAGAATCGGCGGAATCACGATTTACAACGTTCCAACCGGAGAGCTGGGCGCGTTCCGGCACACCGACGCCGCGCAAGCTGACGGGCGGGCGAATCTGGCACGGTTCAAAGAAATGCTTTTGGCCGCGAGTCAGTACCTCCGGAAAGGCCTGGATCCCGCAAAGCTCAACTGTGCCCGCGCGCAAAAACTGGGCTTTATGCCTGACCGAGGAGAGTCGTTCGCTGCCAGTAATCAGCTCGGATGGTGCTACTCGATGTGGTTCGGGCCAATGGGCGGCGACAATATTGGGATTGGACTAATCGGCTATTATGCCGGCCTGAAACCCGTGATCGCACGTTACGGCCAATATACCAGTAATATCTTCTATCCTTACCCTCAGAAGATCGGTGAGAAGCCGGATGCCGATGACCTTGGGACATTGATGGTCATTTTCAATCGCAAGCAACTGGCACTCGCAGCGGCTGCCAATGAAGTCGGCCAAAACCCTCTAACGCACGGTGCCCGCGCGGATCAAAGCAATCCGCCTTCTCCACCTGACGAGGCCGCCCAGATTAAACGACCGCATTCGCTGGTCACAGGCAGACACATCCGGACCAGTCGCGTCCAATCCTGCCCTGTCCAACATAAAGACCGACGACTCGCCAGGGCAGCCCCCGCCGGTCATCACCGCAGTGAATGGCACGCCAGCGTCTTCTCGTGAAGATTTGCACAACGACGTTCTCGCTCCTGTGGTGCCCGCCCGAAGGGTACATTGGGTACCATGGTGGCGCGAGGCGGAAACTGATCACGTGGTGGTGATCGACGGACACGCCTTTGACAGCAAAAACGGCGTCGCCGTGGATCTATACTGTGCCTGTCCCGGCGGCGAGGTGGGCCCCTTCCTTTTCGAACCTGGCCATGATCCATTCACGGATACGAAAATCTTTCTCAAGGTTCCGCTCGATGGAGACGGCGCGCCGCTGCCGGGACCGGGCTCGATAGTAGTCAGGAACAAAGGAGCCGATGGTCAGTATGCCGCAAAAAGCAATAGGGTGCCAATCGAGCATAAGGGTAAGAGGTCCACGGCGTTGTCGAAGAACTCGGCACTGAAAACACGCAACCACTTCGCGGCTTTCCTGCTTTATCTCGCGCTCTCGGTTGGCATTTTCGGCACACACGTGGTGCGGCATCCCGCAACCTTTTACGTCGGCGAAGGCACGGACCCCTCGCAGATGATGTGGCTTTTGGTCTGGTGGCCTTACGCACTCATTCATCGACTCGACCCCTTCCTCACGAAGGTTGTGTGGATCCCGAAAGGTGTCAATCTGGCGTGGATGACCTGCATCCCAGCGCCCAGCCTCTTTGCATTTCCTATCACCTACAGCTTTGGACCCGTAGTCTCATACAACGTGCTTTCGCTGTTGGCACCCGCATTGTCAGCCTGGGCCGCTTACTACCTGTGCGCGTCCGTGACAGGGGCGTTCGCACCCGCCTTGCTTGGTGGATATCTCTACGGCTTTTCGACTTATGAGGCTGGCCAGGTACTTGGGAGGACATCTAAGTCTGAGCCTGGTCTTCGTCCCGCCGCTGCTCGTATATTTATACCTCAGGTTAATCGCAGGCGCCATTACCCAACGTCGCTTTGTCATTTGTTTTACGGCCTTGCTGGTAATCCAGTTCCTCATCTCCAATGAGATTTTAGCCACAGCGACAGTGTTTGGCCTGATGGCGCTGCTCTCGCGTGGTGTATAGGCGATTCCGATATCCAATCGCGGATTCGCCGCACGATACCTGGGTTGGTTGTTTGTTATATTCATCGCCGCGGCACTCCTAACCCCTTATCTGTACCACACATTTGCATACGGAACGCCGCAACACCCTCTTTATCCACCGGAGCGCTACTCCGCTGACCTTGTGGGGTTTATACTTCCCAATATCCTTTCATATTTTCACCATCCGTTTCTCGGTCTTGATTCCCGCCGCTTTCTACCCGACCCATGGGAAAACGGCGCCTATCTGGGTATACCGATTCTGGTGTTGGCCATCTGGTACTTTGTGGAAAATCGTGGCACCTTTGTCGCAAGGCTTCTTGCTAGTCTGCTGCTACTACTTTGCCTTGCCGCTCTGGGACCGGTCTTGCACGTCGCGGGATGGCCGAGCTTGCCTCTGCCATGGACGGTATCTGTGCATCTCCCACTCCTCAAGCATGCGCTTCCCGGCCGCTTCATGTTGTATACTTTTATGGTCCTCGCCATTATGGCGTCTATGTGGCTTTCCCGTCCAAGCGGACAACCGGCGATTCGGCTGGCGCTTTTGGTCCTTTGTGTACTTTCGCTATGGCCGTCGGTGAGCAGTTCACGGATAACGGTCGCTCCTTTTTTCACATCAGGGACTTATAAGTTCTTTCTGCGCAAGGACGAAAACGTCTTGGTGTTTCCTTTCGGCCGAACCGGGGAGAGCATGCTCTGGCAGGCGGAATCCCTGATGTATTTCAGAATGGCGGGGGGATGGCTGGGGCCGGAGCCGGCTGAATTCGAACATTGGCCAATTGTGCAGGCATTCCTCTCCTCAGTTCTCATGCCGGAGGCCGATAGTCAATTGAAAGCCTTTCTGGCGCATTATGGGGTAGAAGCCGTGCTCCTCGGTGACTCCCACATGGTGGTGTGGAGTGACCTCTTTTCAAAGCTTGACCATGCGCCGGTCAGGATCGGTGGAGTCACGATTTACCAGGGTTGGAACGGCCACGCTCAACGACTTCCGGCACGCAGACTCCCTGCAAGTGGGGGCGCGCTGGCGTGGATCAAAGCAAACCGCCTTCTCCGCTTGAGGAAGCCACCCAGATTGAACGACCGCATTCGTTGGTCCTGGCGGAGACGCCCGGAGCGGTTGCCTCCAGCGCTAGTTCGTCCAACATAAAGACCGACGACTCGCCGAAGCGAACCGGGCCGGTCATTACCGCGGTTAATGGCACGGCGGTCTCGAAGACTTCCCTTGGTAATCCTCAGAAAGGTAACGGAATGCCTGTGGTGCCGGCCAGAAGGGCGAGTTGGGGACCGTGGTGGCGCGAAGCGGAGGCCGATGATGTGGTGGTAATAGATGGACATGGGTTTGATACCCAAAATGGCGTTGCTGTGGATCTATATTGTGCTTGCCCGGGTGGCGAGGTTGGTCCCTTCTTTTTCGAGCCTGATTATCATCCGTTTAACGGCACGCAAATCTTCTTCAAAGTTCCGATATATGGTGCCAACGCGCCGCTGGCGGGACCGGGATCGATCGTGGTTAGCAACAAGGGAAAGATGGCCAGTACGCGGCGAAAAGCAACCGGGTGCCGGTGTGGATCGGCAGTCATAACTGATAGCAGCGTGGAATCGCGGATGAGTGTTTTGTCGAGCTATCGCTGTTCCCCGCCGTGGAAGACAGAAATCTTGCGCGACTCAAAGGTCTAAATGCGCCAGATAGATAAGATGCCGGAGACATTCGCGAGGAATTCGGCGCTGAAGACTCAGTTAATTGGGGCGGCAGTCTTTCTCGTTGCGTATTACGGTCTTTTACTTGTCGCCAAACCTGCAGGTGTTCGATAGCAATTATTCCATGTTGTTAAGTGAGGTCATGCTGCAAGAGCACACCGTTGATCTCAGCCGCATACCGTTCAAGTAAGTAAATTCCACCAGCGTGATATCAGAAACGGATATCCCTACCATATTATCCAGGTAAAGGGCAGACTGCTGTACTACATGCCCTGGGGAGGTTCGATTCTGGCCTTACCCGCGGTCGCAGCGCTGAAGGCGGTTGGAATATCCGCTCTGAGTCCGACGGGGCAATTTGACCTCGCTGGGGAGTGCGAGATTCAAAAGATTCTTGCCGCCCTGCTGATGGCAATCCTGGCCTGGATAATTTTTTATACCGCGTTGCTCGAGGACCTGACGCTTTCGTGGGCCGTTGTAATCGCCCTCGGCACGGCTTTTGGAACCCAAATATGGTCGACCGCATCGCGCGCTTTGTGGGAGCAGACCTGGCTGCTCCTGTTGCTCGGTGTGGCAATATGGGCCCTGGTCAGATGGAAAACAGGGAGGGGCAGGTTCCGTCCGATTGCTTTTGCGACGCTTATGGCGTGGATGTATTTCGTCCGTCCGATGGCAAGCGTCCCGATCATGGCAATTAGCGGTTACGTGCTTTTCACCTACCCACGATCATTCCCGGTCTACCTGCTCACGGGTCTTTTGTGGCTTGGAGGCTTTGTCGCCTGCTCGATGTATTTCTTCGGCGCGCCGTTGCCGCCTTATTACCACGAAACCTGGTGGCTACGGATGTCGGGTGCGCTGCATCGCCTGATGGGAGTGTTGTTCAGTCCGTCGAGGGGATTGTTTGTTTATGTCCCGGTCGCTTCTTTTTGTTTTGTTCCTGACCGCCCGCTACTGGACCATATTACGTCGAGAAAAACTTGTACTGATGTCGTTGGCGGTCATAGGGGTCGACGTGGCAATCGGTTCGACACTTACGCTTTGGTGGGGCGGCTGGAGTTACGGTCCCCGCGAGCTTACCGAAACCATACCCTTCTTTGTGCTGTTGGCGATCATGGTTGCAGAGCATTTCTCAATGATACTTCGCTCGGACTGCATGGCTGTTCGGCGATTATGTCAGCCGGCCTCGTTCTTCTGATCGTAAGCGTCGTGATAAACGCGCCAGGCGCACTGTCCCCTGCCGCCATCGCCTGGAATGCCGGGAGTCGACCAGCAGCATAAGGACCTTCTTTGGGATTGGAGTCGTGCGCCGTTTCTGGCCCCGCTCAGCGTTGCCGTTACAGACTCCGAGCGCAACGATTGGGAAAGCCGTCACCTCGACCGTCCAGGTACGCCGAATTTGGCGGCCAAGGGTATGCAGGGTCGAGCGACATTGACGCCGAGACTCTCAGGGCCGGTCATCGAAAGCGTCAATGACGTCATCGGTAATAGATGATTTCGGAGCATCCGGGGCTGATTGGGCGCCCGCGGTGATATTCGCGAAAAGTTCCAATCCACTGTGGTCATGGTGGGATAGCGACCTGCGCGAAACCATGATAATTCGCGGACGGAATTTTGACACCAAAAAGGGTCTGGCGGTGGGCCTGTTTTGTCCCTGTCGCGGGCTCGGGTCAAATTGGCCCGTTCTTCTTTAATCCCGACAACCCGAACTTCGACCCTTCCAGAATCATCCTGAAAATACCCCCTTCGTCGAAGCCATTACCTGTTGGCTCCGGATTTCTTGAGGTTCGAAATAAGGGTAAGGGCGGCGCCTACTCGGAAATCAGCAACCAGGTATGGGTCTCACTTGGTGCGCCGCTCCGGGTATGGCATGTCTATCAATCAGGTGCGCTGGTCACGGTTGAGGGATCCGGTTTCGAAGCTAATACCCGGATTAATTTTTACAACTCAAAGTCGCCGTTCTACCAGGCCAGCCCTCCGCTCAACCTGGGCGGCGTGGATGCTGCCGGGAAACCAAAAATCCCCATCACGATTGACAGCGATTCACAGTTTACCTTCAAGGTGCCGGCGAGCGCCGCCCCAGGCGAATGGTACGTCGAAGCGCTCAATCCCCCTTTCCTGGCTTTTTCGAGTTCCTACACCGATCCTGGCGGCGCCTTCGTCCTTCATTAAACGCGCAGAGAAACAGATGTGAACGCGTCAGCTTGGGGCACGTAAGCGAAGATTACGTACACCCAATGGTTGGCGAGCAAACTATCCGGCTTGCGAATCTGTGCCAAGGGCGGCATACTCAGCCTCATGTCAGTCGCCGATTTGGCTCGGGGTTGGCGCACAACCGCTCACGCAGATGCCGCGTTGGCTAACGACGCGGCTTTGGCTGAGGACTGCGCGTTCGATGAAAACCCCGGGTTATCGGAGCGCCAAGGAGACTTTTGTCTCGGCTACGGCCTGTTCTGGCTCGAAAAGCACGACGCGGATAGCTTCCGTTGGTCGCGGCGATTTTTCGGGTTTTATTTAGACCTGGAAAACATTCGGCAGATAGAACTGATCTTCGAGTCAACTCTTGAAACTACGCTAACTTTCTTTGCCGATAGGAAGCAAATCGCGGCAAGAAAGGTGCAGCCAGGTCGCCAGTCAATTACATTCCGATTCCCGTCTCAGCGTGGCAAATATCTCGTGCGACACGCCGGCTTCATGCTCGGAGATACATGGCAACCGTCCGGCGACGATCCCAGGACGCTCGGAATCAAGTGGTTTAGTCTGCGGTGTCCACACCGATAATGAGATCATCCGCTATAATGCGGAGGCATTTTCCCATAACGGGAAGAAAACCGATTGGCTGCGGCTCGAAGACTATTTTCGGCTCAAGGGCAACACGTGTGCGCGACTTGCGGCTCAACTCGCGCTTGAACGTAAAGGAAAGAAAAGCGGAAACGGAACAAGTCGTCTCCACGCCACTGCGCCTTTATATGGAGCTTGCATGGTTGTGTAACATACGCTGCCCGAGTTGCTTCCAGGCCTATGTGCCCTCGAACCTCCGTAAGGAAGCGATCCATTTCATGTCGCCTCACGTATTTCGAGAGGCGGCCGAAAAACTGTTTCCCGGGTGCCGCGATGGTGTGGTATAGCGGCAACGGCGAAACCCTGCTGCATCCTAATATCGATACGATTTTGCGCAGCGCTCGCGACTTCAAGTTCGTTCCGGCGTTGCTGACCAACGGCACCTTGTTCACGGAGCATAATATGAGGCTGTTGGTCGAAGGCGGCTTCTTTCTCACCATCTCCGTGGATAGTCCGTTTGAAAAGGATTTTGAACGGCTTCGCGCCGGCGCCAATTTCAACAAACTGGTGGCAGGGCTTGAGCATCTTCTCTCCCTCCAACAGCAGCTCAAAAACGAGCGCTTCCATGTGCGCATCCAGTGTGTCGCGCAGCAATCAAATATCGGCCAGTTGGTTGACTTGATAAAATGGGCCGCCAGCTATGGGGCCCGGGAAGTACAATTCCTACCGATTCATAACTTTGGCAATCATGCCGATTACATTGAACAGGCTAAGCTTCACCACACTCCCGACTATGCGAATAGCCAGACTCTGGAGGCGGTACGCACCGGGACCAGGCTTGGAGTTCGGGTACGGCCGTACCCGCCGCTAAATCCTACGCCATCACTAAGCCGCGAGTTCCAGGCCGCAACCGATGAAAATATATATGCGACCCGGCGGCTCGACGATATTTATGATTTGGCGCTGAATATGCCTGAGCATCCCGCCAACAATCCTGACGGGAGATGCCACCTGGCGTGGTCGGAGTGCTTCATTTGTGCGGACGGAAAAGTTGCGCCGTGCTGTATCGATCTCACTCAGACAACGGTTGGAAATCTTTACGACGATGACTTCTGGAGCATCTGGAACGGGCCGAGGATGGCGCAATGGCGTCAGACCGTAAACCACGACCCGCGCGGCATCTGCAGTTTCGGAACGTGTGTGTTTCGCCGCTCTTCGGCTGCTGACAAGGACGAGGTGCGCAGGAAACTCCGTCACCGTGTCCGGCATTGGATTCGATCATATAGCCATTGATTCGTCAGGGCCGACGCTTCGCCAATCTCAGTCCTCTGACAGAAAGCAAGAGCCATTTGGGATCCCATCCGTTTACCAGGTCCGGAGTGAACGCGCGAAGGACGTCCGGACTTTCACAATTCAAATTCAATGGCGGAGACCGCGAACGCCGAGAGCTCTGCCCCAGGAATCGACGAATTTATCCTCGCACAGTAGCATCACTTCGTAGTGTCCGGGCGCCAAATGCATTGGGAATGCGCGCCTTTGCCATCCCTTGGGCGCCAAGGGGGAAGACGGTGTCCGCGGCCGGCTCCAGGCTTCCCAGCCGCCTGACCACGATCCGCGCGGCGCGCTCTTGCTCCGGCCCGTGAAAAGTCAACGCGCAGGCGAATGCCGGCGTGCGCAGCTTTAAAAAGGCCGACGCCTGTGGCGCGCTCCAGCGAAAGCCAAGGATGCCGTCATGTTCGGCATAATACCAGCCGAAATTGAGTTGCTGAGCGTCGCTCTTGCCGTCCAGCCAAAGAAAGTGTCGAGCCATCGCGAGGTCTGGTCGGTTGACCTGGTTGTTGGGGTGAGGGAGCGGAAAATGTCCCCATGAAGGATCGAGCAAATTCCAAAATGAGTTGCGCCTCAGCGCGAACTTGATTCGCAAGCCAAGGGCCGACGGCAGGTGGGCCAGGTTCCAGATCCAGGCCTTTAGAATAATCGAGAGATGCTCGTGATCGAATCTGGAGCTGAACGCAATTTCACGCGCGAACCAGGGCGGCAGGGACCTTAATGGGAAGTATTTCAAAATGGTGCGGATGCGGTTGCGTTCGCACAGGAAAGCCTTGTTGTTGAGAATCTTGTCGCTGTAACTAAAGCCATGATCGACCCAGGCGTCGGGTGCAACCGCAACCTCGAAGCCGGACTTCCACGCCCTGATTCCCAGTTCCGTGTCGTCGTAATAGTTGAATAACTTTTCGTCCAGCGGCCCGATGCGGTCCAATACGTCCTTGCGAACCACCATCCCGCAGCCCATCGCGTAGAGAACCCGGCGCGGCAATTGCGCAAATTCGTAAGGGGTGTCGAAACAAAGGTCGGCGCCATAACCCTGGTAATTGACCGTACCTCCGGCGCCGTTGAGGATAATCTTGCGGTTATCAAAAAATACCACCGAGGCGACCACCCCGATCCGGGGATCGGAGTCGATGGTCTTCACCACTTCGGTCAGCCAGCGCGGATGCGCATAGCCGTCGTTGTCGATAAACGCGATAATCGCGCCCTGCGCGTGCTTCACGCCGAGGTTCCGGCCGCCAGCCACTCCCAGATTGCGCTTGGCGCGTACGATCGAAAGGCGGCCGCTGCCGAGATATCGCTCCAATATGGCGAGGCTCCCATCGGCCGAGCTGTTATCAACCACGACTATCTCGAAATCATCGAAAGTCTGCGCCAGCAGATGGTCGATGCATCTGCCGATGATTTTTTCGCCGTTGAGGTTGAGGACGATCACGCTCACCCGCGGCGCCGCCGGCCGGCGGGGGGAATACGAGGCTGCGCAGCCGCGGCTGCGCCGGACGGCGCCCGGCGCGGCGGGTCATCCTTGTCCATTCGCTCAGGCGGCCACCGGGAACGCTGTTGATACTCTGCGCCATGGGGCTGAGGACAATCCTCACTTTCTTCCAAACACGAAATATTCCTGATCCCCATAAATCAGTTTGTTGAGATAATCGGTTGCGCTATTGAAATCATCAAGCGGACCGATCCCGCTTCCCCGCAGTTGTGGAATAGGCAGTACTCCGGCGGGTGGCGAAAACAGCCGGTAGGTGACTTGCGCGAAACCGGCCGACTCAAGCAGAAACTGAAGAGTTTGGGGATGAACCAGGCGGACATGGCTGGGGTCCATCCAAAACCATTTGTAATGCACAAAAAGCGATTCGGGATTGAGCGTTTCCAAAACGACGCTTCCGCCCGGTTTCAGCTTGCGCGCGGCCATAGCGATCAGGGCATTGAGCTGCGCGGAGCTCAGATGCTCAATCACCTGGGCCGAGAAGATACCGCCGAGGGAATCGTCAGGTACATCGGCCAGATACGCAAGGGCATCGCAATGAACGACATCCAGTCCCTTTTCCTTGCACAACAGGGTCATGTCAAGGTCGAGGTCCAGTCCCCGGGCTTCGATTCCTGCCTCGCGCATCAGTTCGAGGAATTCCCCCCGGCCACATCCCACGTCGATTACCGGACCTCCGCCGGTAAAGTAAGTCAGATAGCTGCGCTGCTTATTTTTGATTGTCTCGCTGTTTCGCAGGATGTCTTCAAAGCCGGCATAGTCGATCTCGACGGTGGCGAGCGGCGGCGCGGATGGCTCCGGCAGTGCGGCGGCCGCGCTGCCGTTCTCAACGATCCCAATTCGGCGTAGCTGTCGTTCGGCCCGCAATAGCCGCATGCGCATCGCCTGGAATTCATCATTGCGGTCGCGGATGTCCGACTCGATTTTTGCCTGCGCTTGATGCGTGCCTTCGACGCTTTGAGCAAGCTGTGCCTGACGCGTGGCGTCGCGCTGCGCGAGCGCTTCGACTCTTTGCGCCAGGTCATGCATCGCTCCGGAATACGAATCCAGTTCCTGCCGCAGTTCGGCTTGGCGACGCTCGATTGATTTCGAGGTCTTGCAGTTGACGCTGGTACTCACGATCGAGCCGTTCGCCTGCGGCAACCCGCTGCGCCAGTTCATCCAGCGCCTGTCCTCGCATGCCACTGTCATCGGTGTACAGTTTGGCAAACCGGTGATACGCGGCTTCGATTTGCGCCTTGAATTGTGCGCGATCGCCGGCCAGCGTGCGCTCGGTTCGATCGCGGAATTCCACATAATCAGGCACCAACCAATCCGCCTGCCGTTTGAGGAAGTCGGTCAGACGGGCGTTGGCGGCATTGTATTCCGATTGCCGGCGAAGCGTCGGCCACAGCAGTTCGTTGACGAAGCTTACGGCGCGCTTCATGACACGTCCCACAACCCCGCGGTTGAGTTTCATGGGGCTGCCGGAGATGTCGTAGTTGGCGTGAAGCGTGCCCACATCGCGTTGCTGCTCGAGGTAGTCACTCTGTGGCTGTTGGTTTGGTGGCGCGGGGCCGGCCTCCACCTGCTGTCGCTGGGTATGGACGTCGAGCGTATTCGTTCCATCATCTGATCGAGATCGAAATTGTGCGGCTCATCCATCACGCCCTCCTGGTAGCGCGCGTGATTTTCACTCAACCCTAGCCCATTTAAGAGGGTGCGGGCATCCCGGCGAAGGATCCGGTAAGGCCGAGATCGGCGCTGCAAGTGTAGCAGACCTCTTCATCCCTCGCGCGATATGCCGGGGGTCAAGTCGGTGGGCCCGACATCTCCCGGTTACGCGCCTGCCTCCCGGTCCGCGGCCACAAGAGTCCAGTGACGCTTACTCTACGTCGAAGGCGCCGGCGCTACCGTTGCCGGAGCTGGTGAAAGCTATGAACGGCGGATTGAGCGCCTGGACATATGCGGGTCCCGCCACGACCGCCGCGGGGACGGTGAAAGTCATCTGGCTATCGCTGATCAGGGTAAGCGAGATTTGGGGTTTTCGGAGGGCGTGAGCCCACCGAGATTAACCACCGCACCCGGCTGCAGGTTGAACAAGTTGATTACGGTCAGCGATGAGAATCCGGTTCCATTGACTGTGATCGTTGAGCCGCTCTGGGTGACCGAATCAATTGAAATCTCGGCTCCTATCGGGTACCGAAACCGCCGCGCTCTTGAAGCTGTTGCCGAGATTGGTGACCTGGAAGGAACCGGGACCGGTAGCGTGGGCCTGAGGTGCCAGAGGGTAAAGGAAAGGTCAGACTGCCGGCTGCTCAGGCCCGGATTGCCGGGTAATAGAAAGAACGGACCTACCTTCGAGCCCGGGACAATCGCAGAACAGGTCGACCCCGACTCCATTGACGGTATCGAAACCGCTGCCGGTCAAGAGTCACCGACTCGCCCGCCGAAACCACGGTCTCCACATTGGCGAGCGCGACGCCGGTCTCAACGCTGGTTGGAGACAAATCTGACCCCGTCGATGGCGGTGAGATTAGGGAAGCCGAGGGTCGGATCGCCTTGCAGCAGGGTCAGCACTGAGTTTGATGAGATGTGCCCCTGGTCGGTGTTGACGATCTGAACGCTCGCGACTCCCTCCCCTTGAGAAACGGAGAACGGCACGGAAACCGGTCAGACTGTCGGGCAAAATGTTGGTCGGGATCAGAGGACCGAAATTGATCGGGCCACTCCGCTGGCAACGAAGAAGTTGATCACCGACCCCGAAGTGAATCCCGCTCCCGATAATCGGGAAGGAGTCGCCGACGTAAATGATATCCGGGAGCGCACTGATCGAAGGGCCGGTGGCTGCGGAGGCCACCCTCCGCCCGCTGCCACAGGTTTAGAGAGCCGCCCGCTGACGATCACCGTTCCAAATCAACACAGTGGTCAGCAGCAGGGCGGCAATGCCGACCGATTTAGGCCTGACCACGCGCCTTCCCCCCTTAAGCGTGGACTAAGCCGCGACGCTGCCGAATTTCTTCGAGCAAGGCCCCGCCGGGCGGTACCCTACCAAATTGGCTGACCTAAGCACAAACCAGGCAAACTTTGATGGCCGCTGATTCAGCGCTCTTCGCCTGAGATAAAAAGCGCCACAGCCAGCATGCTGAACAGAAAATTTGGCAGCCAGGCCGCCAGCCAAGGCGCCATCAGGCCCGAGCGGCCAAAGGAGATCGTGAAGCCCAGCGTCACCCAATAGCCGATTCCGATTCCGAGTCCCAGAATGAAAGCGCGCCCGGCGCTGGACGCGCGCGGCACCGGGTCGAGACTCAGAGACAGCCCGCAAAACATCATCACCAGGCATGACAGCGGCAATGCGAACTTGACATCGCGGTCGACCAGGTAGGATCCGGGATCGAGGCCGTTGCGCCGCAATTTCGCAATATAGGTATCGAGCTCGGACAGGCTGAATTCCTCAGGACTGAGAATCGCGAATGAGAAATCTCCCGGTTTGGCCTCCAGATGGAAGTCGTGCAGCGACGCCCCGGCGCCTGGACTCCGGCGATTTACCTGGAGCACCTTGAGGCCCGAAAAGACCCAGTGCATTGCCGTTCCAGTCGGCGGTCTCCGCGCTGTAAATCTCGTCCAGGGCGTAATGCGGACCAATTTGGAAAACTCTGATTCCCGCCAACCGCTTGTGGACCGCGTCGTAGCCCTTCACGGCCACGAAGCTATCGCGGGTCCTGATCCAGCTTTGGGTGGTGTAAACAAAGCCCGGGTCTTTGCGAATTACGCCGTCGAGCAGGTATTTGGAGCGCCGGGTCGCGGCCGGCACGATAGTTTCGTTCAGGCCGAATGCCGCCACGGAGATTACGGCCGCGGTAAATAGCAAGGGAAGCGCGATTCCGACCCGGCTGATGCCCAAACCCTGTAGCGCCAAAAGTTCGCCATTGCGGTTGAGCATCCCCATCCCGACCAGCACCCCTGCCAGGCAGGCGACGGGCATCAGTTGGGCGATCATCAGTGGCAGTTTCAGCAGCAGGAACTCGATCCCTGCCGGTCTGAACAGGCCATAGCCCATCAGGGCATCGAATTTATCGATAAAGGATGCGAGCAAGTCGAGGACGGCAAAGGTCGCGAGTGCGCCAAGAAAGGTTCCCGCGAAGGTCTTAACGACCAGCCACGCCGCCGTGGGCGGGATACGACGTCCCGGCCGCATCAGCATCGACGAGCCAAGTTTGGCGATACCCGGCGGCCGCCATCGCGGCACGGCCATTTCAGCGGTTGACTCCATTTGCCGCGTTAAATTTCCATCATGTACAGCGGCTTCGGAACACTCCACGGACCCGAACCGAAGGCGCGGCGCGTCCAGCCCAAATAATCTTATGCGCCCCAGGGCCGACTATCGAGAGGAAAATGCCGGATTCGACGCAAGCGCGGGTTTCACCTACGCTGGGCGGCACCGGATGCAATGGAGCAGCTCACGATTGCCATCGGCGCCGGACAGCGCAAATGAAAATTCTGCTGGTTTCCGGCTCGCGAATAATCGGCGGTGCGGAACGGGCCAGCTTGCAACTGGCAACAGGGCTGGTCGATCGCGGTCATGACGTTGAGGTGCTATGCCCCGCCCAAGGGGAATGGTACGGCGCATTGTCGGCGGCAGGTATTCGCACCCATCCGGCCGCCATCGGAGGCGCGCTCAACCTGCTCACCCCCTTCCTCATAGCTCGCCATATCAACAGGGTCCGCCCCGATCTTTTGATGGTGACCACCAGTGACGAATGGGTCTGGTCGTGCCTGACACCGCGCCAAGCCCGCAATCCGCGGCTGGTTCTGGTCCGGCACATGGGGTTGCCCCTTCCTTTTCGGGTCCGCTGGCTGGCGGGACGGCGGTCCGACGCAATCGTCGCGGTCAGCCGCAGCGTGCGTGATAGCCTGCTGATCGACTCCGCCATCGCTCCGGCCTTGGTGGACGTCATCCCTAACGCGGTACGCTTTGCTATCGCTCCGCGGCGTTCCCGGACCGAGGACCGGGCCAGAGCGCGCAACTCCCTCGGGTTGCCGCCGGCCGGCCGATTGATCGCGATTTTTGGGCGGAGTCAATCGCGGCAAGGGCATCGAAGATGTGATGGTGGCCGCACGCCGTGCCGACCAGAGCCTGGGCGACGTGAGATTGCTGGTTTGCGGGAGAAAGGACGAGCGGCATGAAACTCCCGGATGGGAGGTGCTGGCCCAGCGCCATGGGCTTGCCGGACGGGTCCATTACCTCGGGTTTATCGATGACGTAAGGCCCGCTATCGTCGCCGCCGACGTGGTGGCGATCGCCACGCGCTCCACGCTGCGCGAGGGATTGGCTCAAAGTGCGATCGACGCGATGGCGTGCGGAACGCCCATCGCCGCCTATGCCCTGGAGGGAATCACCGACGTGGTTGGAGACGCGGCGATTCTCGCGCGGCCCGACGACGTCGAGGAACTCAGCGGCGCGCTGATCAGGGTATTGGGAGATCCGGAACTCGGGGCGCATATCGCCCAAGGTGGTCTCTCTCGCGCTCGCGAGTTGTTCCATCCCGGCCGCATGGCTGATCGGTACGAAAGCTCTTCGCGGCGTTGGTTTCCGATCGCCGGACCAGGCGCTAGGAATACGATGAGCCCACCGCCGCGCTTCCATGTCACGTCAGTGGTTATTGCGGTACCATCTGCGTATAGCCCACGACTTTTACCACGGGCTCAAAATGTCCGCCGTCGCTTGAGGAAAGCGGCGGTGACGGCTCAAAGCTGAAGTTGCTCTCTCCGTGAGGCCCGATATCGCCTTGCACGGTGGTATACACGGTGCGGCCCGGGATTGTCGGTGCCCGGTTTGAAATCATTCTGCCAAATCCAGGCATAATCGATCATCAGCTTAACGTCGCGGATCACGTAACCGGTGCGATTGGCGAGCTTGCCGGAGATGGCGCCGTTGGGCTGGGCGGAGACGTTCTCCAGATCCACTGCGCGAGAGAGCCGCCGTGGTGTGGTCAGTTCCTGAGCGATTGCTAAAGGTGCGAATCCAGCCGCGGACAACAGCAAAACTGTAAATGCCAGCCTGAAGAACCAGTTCGATGCTTTCATTGCGACCTCGCCTTTGAAGAATTTCAGAGCCGCGACAAACGGCACGCAACCGGCCCCTCGGGAATTATACAATCAGGCAACGTAACCGGCGGCAAGGATTTAGTTAAGCTGTCGATTTGGAGAACCGACCGCGGATAACCGAAACTGGATAACGAGGCGAGATCGAAAACTCCGGCGAACGCCTCTAGGGTCGCCGTATTTACGTCCGCATCAACTGCGACCGCGCGAGAGAAAGCCACCGCTAATTCCGCGGGCAGCGAAAGAACAAGAAACATTGCGGCCTGTCGCCTCGCACTCCTGATTCCAAGAGAAACTTGGGAAGGAGGCTGATTTGTCCAAGGGACTGCGATCCGCCAATGAGTTTTGAGCGCGTCGGCATTACGTTTTCAGTACGATACTCAAGCCGGGCCGCACCCTATAAATGGAGTGGTGGCAACCCGGCTCGGCCGGGTTTCAGAAGCCGCACGGGGCTGACCCGATCTCGCCTCGGTCTACATAATCGTCCCGAAAGACATAATCATTCGCTGCAAAACAGCCACGCCCCGGATAATCAGCCTACGCGCTCGTAGACGCCACGGTCCTTGCGCTTGACCGTTCCGGCGTCAATCCACCGCGTCACTGCCGCGAAGATCTCGCCCGAGCGTTTGTTCGCCAATCCGCGGACCTTGCGCACGTCCGATGCCTTGAACCGCTTGGGCAACTTTGCCAAGACCGCCCGCCAATCGGTGCGCCCTTGCGACGGCTCGGCTCCATTCGACTCGGTTGCTTCGCCGCGCGAGCTTTCCCCGGTGATTAGCCCGAGCTGCTCTTCCTGCTTGCGCAAAGTGACCAACTCCAACTCCACTCCGCGGATATCTTTGCGTATTGTGTTCAACGCGGTGACGGCCTGCTGCCTCAAGCGTTCGTAAGCCGATACCGAATTTTCTGTCCGTCCAGCCATATGCAATCTCCTCTATTATGAGTTGAGTATCCGGAGCTTGGCTCCGAAAAGCAACTTTAAATGCACACTTTCTTATAGCACGAACTGATCTCAAATGAGACAGGTTTCAAGGAATTCAAAAACAAGTCAAATTCCCGCTATCATCTTTTTCCTACATGCCGCATTTCTGCATCAAATTGACCATTAGATCAAATCCCGCCAATCGGCGTGCGTACGCCGCGACTGACGCGAAATCGTATTCCCGGTAGGTCTGTAGCTTCTCCGCCTCGAACCCGCCTTCGGCATGCACCGCCAGCACCTCCTGATAGCCACCATAGTCCGAAGCAGTCATATCGCCAATCAGGTACATCAGCCGCAACCGCTGTTCGGCATCTACACCTTTGCGCCCCGCAAAATACTTTCGCACGTACTCGCCTGTCGCCTTCCCGGCCAGGTCTTCGGCGGCTGGATAGGTCACCACCAATCCACCCGCGAGATCCTGCAATAACTGGACCGCCTGATGGTAGTTATGTGCGAAGTGATATTTTGCCACATTAACCAAAAGAGTGTTTGGGATTGCTATACCATGCTCTATAGTGCAGCAGGCCGCGGCGCGCTGGAGCAGCCCGAGAGCGATGCTGTGGTAAGCCGCCAATTGGGTCAACTTTTCGCGCACGTGGCCGGCGCTGATTATCCCGTTGGCCTCGGCAACCGCATAACCCGCTCCCGCCAACAGTTCCAAAAGTGGCAGCTTGTAGGACACTGCGGTGAAGCGGTGGAAGCGCACGAAGTTAATCGCAAGCAGACCCGCATACTCAATTTCGCCGTTGAGGAAAATTCGATCTTTTGGAATGAAAACATCATCGAATACCGTCAGTGTTTCCATCATCTTGCGGCGTCCACTGATCGGATGTTCGATTGGGTTCTTTGATTCGCTGCCGTGCGGGCTGGCAATGAGCTTGAGACCCGGAGTGTCGACTGGCAGGGCAAAAGAGACCGCGTAGGCTTCGTCGCCCGGTTTCATCACGCGCGTGGGCAGCACGATTAACTCGTTGGCGTTGGTCACCAGCGAGGTGTGCACCTTGGCGCCCCGCACCACTATCCCGCCATCGCGTTCCTGTACAATCCGCACATAGTAATCAGGATGCTCCTGGGCGGAGGGGCCCCGCGACCGATCGCCTTTGACGTCGGTTTGCGCAACCGCCAGCGCGAGGTCGTTGTCCCGGCAATAGCGGTAATAGCGGTCCACTCGTTCGCGATATTGGGAATGCCGCGAGCTTCGAGCATGCTCGCGATCATCATAAGGGTGAACAGAGCTTCGGTGCCGATCTCTTTGATCAGCACCGGATAAGTGGCGCCTTCGCGGGTCGTGGCGGCGATAAATTCGCTGCGTTTTAACAGATCGGCGCTGTTCAGCGGGATTTTATAGCAACGGTTGTAAACTTCACCGCCATCCTCGACTACCGCCAAATCCCGCCAGCGCGGCTCATGCTGGCATCGCGTATTCGAGCGCGGCATGCTCCACTGCAATACCGATCACGGGATGGGCCGTTACGTCCATCACCTTCTGGCCGCGAAAAAATACCGTGCGGCCGTCACGGAGCGAATCCTTATATGCCTGCGCTGTTCTGAGCGCCATTTCCTAATCCCGCCTTCTTCCGGTTAAGCGAGTGGGCCGGCCGGTTGGAAGCAAGACCACTCGCTGCGGCTGACCGCGAACCCACGACAAATACTTCAGTCAATACTAACCAACCGCATCGATGCAAACCAGCCACAGTCCGGATTCCCATTATTTGGATGATCCGCCCTATTTGGATTGGCTCAAGGGACCGGGCTTGCGAAAGTTCGCTCCGGATGAGTTTGCGGGAGTCGTCATAGTAATCGGCTCGATCGACCGAACAGCATTCGTCGAGATCGTGTTCAACGATAGCGCAGCTTGCCATTGCATAAGTGTTGATCGTTCTCGCGCTTGCCATCGAAGTTATGCGTCCCATACCATGCGGACGAGTTTTCCGTGCTGGTACTCTTCAACAAGATTGATACGGCCATCGCAGTTGCGATCGCGCTCGACTTGATCAGATCGTTGTTTCGATAGGTTTTGATAAGATCAGGGTGGCTGTCAAAATTGGTGTCGAACGTGTACTGCGTGACGGTTTGCAAGCTTTTATATTTCCATTTGTCGGCGCATCCGTCACCATTGCGGCCGTAGTTGGCGATCGGAGCCGGTCCGCGCATGCATGATAGGAAAATCAAGGCCCCGATCACCAGCGGCAATTGGCGAAGCTTTGCCATATTCCTTTCTCGTACTCACACAATGGGGCTGCGGCAAGCATCCACTGTGGTCACAACATTAACCTTGCTGGTCGCGCCGCTGGCCTCATTTCCTGTGCCCGCTCCATCCGGATTGCTACCCCTAAACGCTTGTTTGAACCCGATCGGCCCCTTCCTGAAGGCGGGACACGGCGGTGTCCCGCAACGTCAAAGGACTGCCGGCCGCAGCGGAAGCTGGGCCTTCCCGGTGGACATTTGCCGCACGCTCGGCCAACACCGCTCACCGCTCCGTTTGATTCCCAATGTGTCGATAGCGGCATTGGCATCTGCAGCCCTTTTCTTTCGCTTTCCCCGCTCACCGCCGCCCGGCTGGTTCTTTGTCTGATATCCACCGATACTCATTTACAAGTACGCGTAGCGGTAAACGGCTCCGGCCGGTATGGTTCCAGTGAGGCCCGCCTGAAGCTGCGCATGCGCGGGATCGATCCCCTCAACTGGCAGGTTGTAGTAGTGAAGCGCAAAATTGCGATTCGAAGAGCCGCACTGGCGATTCTGTTGGCGCCGGTGCTCAGTCTATTGCTTCCCAAACCGGCGAGATCCGCGGATTTGGGTCTGACGGTTGGGCAGTTGGTGCAGATCGCTTTGAGGGCGAACCCTCAGGTACAGGCGGCGCGCTCCCGCTGGTACGCCGCAACCCATAACATCAAGCAGAACTATGCGCCGGCAGATCCTATCTTCACCTTCCTCAACCAGGACAGCCCGAAGAATCCGTTTTTCGTGCAACCAACCCTGCAAACTTTTCAGGTAATCCAGCCCCTGCAGTTCCCTGGCAAAGGTTATCTACAAGGCCAGCAGGCCTCACGCACGGCGCAAATCGCGCAGCTGATGTACTTCGCCACAGCGCGTGACGTGCGCGCGCAAGTGGAAAGCGGCTATTACCAGATTCTGCTCGACGAGGCCCTGATCGGGGTCGCCAGGGAAAACGTGGTCAATCTGCGCCAGGTGCTCAATGTGACTCAAGTCGCATACTCCGCTAATCAGGTTACACAAACCGACTTCGTCTCCGCCGAATTTGTTCTGGCCACGGCACAGCAGACCCAGCAACAACTAGAACTAAGCCTTTCCAACGACAAAACCACCTTGAACCAGTTCCTGTTCAGGCGGCCGGATGAACCACTGCGTCTGCAGGATGAACTTCATCTCGTCAGCGTGGAGGCGAGCCTGGACCAGTTAATCGGCTTGGCCAAAGCCTCGCGCCAGGAGATTCTTGAAGCCGCGCTGGCGCAGCAAAACGCCGAGACCGCGCTGACCCTGGCCAAGCTTGAATACGCTCCGGATTACATTGTTGGTTATACCTTTGACCATTTTCTTCTGGCGACGGCGGGACCGGCGCCGACTTTTCTGCAGGACCATACCATTTCGCTCGGTCTTAATGTCCCGATATTCTTCTGGCTCAAGCAGCGCGAGGACAACACCAGGGCGGGTTATGACCTCGAGGCCGCGCGCGAAGATCTGAACTCGGTAATCAACCAGACCGCGGCCCAGGTCACCACGCTGTACCGCCAGGTGCAGTTCGCCTATACCACCGCGAAGTTATATCGTGACACGCTGATACCGCTTGCCCGGCAGGCATTCACTGTCGGCTTGACTTCCTATACCAACGGTAAGCTCGATTTCGCGACTCTGATCAATACTTTTCGCCAGCAGAGCGACGCCAAGGTAGCCTACCTGCAGGCGGTCAACCAGGTGCTGGCCCAGCGAATCGCCCTTGAACAAGCGATCGGACAACCCCTGCCGGAAAGATAATCTCATCGGTCCTCAGGTAGAAATTCCCCTTCGGACGGCGCAGTTGAAGCGAATACTCGTGTGATTGCGGTACAAAACACGTCGATGCGGAGCTTTTTGTATTCCCTCTTCATAACCCCGGAAGTGAATCTGGTCCGTGAAACTCAGAAACCCTCAGTAGCCGGCAAATCCCATGTTGGTGGTCGCCTGCGCCTCGGGGTCGGTACACACATTGACCAGCGCGGGCCGCTTGGTGGCAAGTGCGCGTTCTATCGCAGGTCTGATGTCTTCGGGCTTTTCGACGAACTCGCCGTAGCCCCCCAGCGCCTCGACCAGCTTGTCATAGCGCTGGAACCCCAGTTCCCGGCCGACGTTGCCGCCAGTCTTGCGTGACGTGAATCCGGCGTTGTTCGAAACCACAACTACGATCGGCAGATGATGCCGAATTGCGGTATCCATCTCCATCCCGTTCCAGCCGAAGGCGCCGTCGCCACTTAACACCACGACGCGGCGATCGGGCCGCCCGACCTGAGCGCCGATGCCGAACGGCACGCCGATTCCCATACATCCGTGCGGACCCGCGTTGAGACTGGTGCCGGGCTGATGGATTGGAATCGACTGACGCGCGAAATTGAGGATCTCATGCCCATCGACGACCAGAATCGTATCGCGCGTGATCACCTCGCGTAGTTCGCCGCACAGGCGCAGCGGATGAATCGGCACCTGGCCGGAATGCAGCAGGACGGTATCGCGTTCGTCGTTGGAGCGCTGCTTGGCCGACAATTGGGAGATCCAGGGCGTTTCCTCGCGGGGCCGAAATTTACCTGCCGCCTCCTGGGTAAGCTGCGTCAATACCATCTTGGCGTCGCCGAGAATCCCGATTTCGACGCTGCGGTTGTGGCCGAGTTCCTTGCCGTCGACATTAACTTCGATGAATTTGGCGGTGCGGGAAAAACGCGGCGCCCGCAGATGTGAGAGCATCGCGTTAGCGCGCGCTCCGATCACCAGCACCACGTCGGCCTCGCGAAATGCCATCGAGCGCGCCGACGGAAACGCCAGCGGATGATCTTCGGGAACCACTCCGCGCCCCTGAGGAGTAGTGTAAAAAGGAATACCAGTGGTCTCGATGAATTGACGCAACTCTTCGCTGGCTTCCGACCACAGCACTCCGCTGCCGGTAAGCAACAAAGGCCGCTCGGCCGTTTGTAAAAGTTCCACGGCGCGCCGGATCAAGGCCGGATCTCCAGCCGCTCGGCTGTCGACCCGATACTGCGTCGGCCAATACAACCGCTCAGTATCGAGCTTCGTAAATAGGATGTCGCCGGGGAGGTCGAGATATACGGGCCCTTTCTTGCCGTCCATCGCTTCCCGAAACGCGATACTGACGTACTCGGGAATACGCTCGGCGAGGTCGACACGGTAGGCCGCTTTCACCACCGGCTTCATCATGGCTACCTGGTCCATCTCCTGGAACGAATCCAGGGTCGTACCCCGCATCGGGGCCGAACCCCCGATTGCGACGATTGGCGACGCGTCGGCCCAGGCGTTGGCAAGGCCGGTGACCGCGTTGGCAGTGCCGGGACCTGACGGGGTGATACAGATTCCGGTTTTGCCGGTAACGCGAGCATAGGCGTG
Source organism: uncultured Pseudomonadota bacterium (assembly GCA_963824565.1). Lineage (GTDB taxonomy): Bacteria > Desulfobacterota > Binatia > Binatales > Binataceae > JAJPJA01. The sequence continues at coordinate 450,613 of CAWGQB010000001.1, forward strand.
GGCCATCATCGCGGCAGCCTGTTCATGACGGACATAGATACCGTTCATTCCCAACCCGAGACACGCCCCGGCGGTGCCGCTGGTGGGCCCGCCCATCATGAAGAAGATCGTGTCGACGCCCTCGTTCTTGAAACAATGCGCTATGACCTCTTCGCCCCGTAATGTTGCCATCGTTGATGCGCCTCCTGCTAAAGTAAGGTGGTTAAACCGCTCGAATCCAACGGGTGGGCGGCACGGTCACGCCGCTGCCATCCGATCTAAGTGTCCTTGATCGCTGCCCAGCGTTGGTCCAATAGCACGAATCGCACGGCAAAGAGAAAAGCCGACAGCGGCGCATCGTCACGTCGTCGGCGCTCGCAGCCTTGACTAGCTAACTAGGCCCCAGCCGTTTCCGAGAGCCCGGCGCAAACTCTTCCGGAATGATGCTCGCGATTATCGCGCCTGTAGAATCGCCGACCTGGCTTGCATTCCCGCCACACTCAGAAGGACCGTCCTCAGGGACTACCCGGTCGCGGCAGCGGCGGCTGGCTCGGACCCGCCCGCTGACTTTCAGCTAAGCAGGTGATTCTTGAGCCAGGTCCCGGCCTCGCCCTCGCCCCAGGTGGAGTTTCTCACCTTGTCTTCGCATTCCTGGCACAGGGTCAGAAAGGTATTACGATGGGTTTCGGGATGGGTATAAAAGCGGCTGAGCGAGTCTGCTTTATTTTTGTGGCAATATTCGCAGGTGTCCATCGGTTGGTCTCCAGAACTTCGCGAATCAAAATCTGGCGCCGGCAGCCGCCGTCGTCAATGCTCCTATGGCCAGCGGCCGCTCCGCCTGCCAAATACTGCGACATCCTGTCCCGTACTTGCAACCACCGCCGATGCTTGCGCGGCTAAAAGAACACCTCTTCGCCCCGGGTACGCGCCAGGCGGTAGATGCATTCGAACTCTTGCGGACTGCCGCGGGTGGCCTGCGTGGGAGCAGCGCGTTCATCGATGCAGGACAGGGGATCGGCCGGGCCAGCCGGTCTTGCCATCGTGGTCACCTTGAATTCGCGCTGCTGCCCGGGTGGCACGTCGAGGTTGGCGTCGGTGGTCATGCTGGCAATTTCTTCGCTGCCGGCGTAAAGCGCGACCTCCAGACTCATACCGGTCAGTTGATGCGGGGAGCGATTCGACACCTGGCCGCTCAGATAACCGCTCGTACCGCCGCTTGCCCCCGCCCACTTGACATCAAGCAACTGCACCAGATCCGCAGATATAAGTTGCGCCGAAAATGCTTCATCAATCCGTTGGTTATACTCCACGTAGTCGAACATCAGGACGGCGATCACAACCGGCCCGATCGCCGGAACCAGGATATGGGAGTTGAAGTCATCGCCGTTAGTGCGGATGGTATAACCGAGCATGGTCAACGGAAGTGCCACGGCGCCGGCCAGCAGGGCGGCCGAAAGGACTTCCGATTCGGCATTGCCCAGCGCCCCATGAATCAATAACCCGGCGACCAAAAACGTGCCCCACCACAGCAGTACCAGGCGGCCGGTACTCAACGGTCTTCCAGTGGCGGCACCTGGGAAACCGCGGGGCCAAAACCTGAATTGTGATCCGGTTCGAATGCCGGCTATTTTCCGGCTGCGCACGGGAGTTTGTCAACATTGGTCCGGTTATCCGGCCTTGCCAATCAACTTGCGCAACTCTTCCAGCTCAAGGCGCGAGGGCTCTGGGCGTATGTGACCGGCGGATAGGGGACAAATATCGCTATCGTCGCGCCGATAACGCCGGAAGAGGCCTCCCATAGCGCTTGACGATTGCCGCCGCGACCGTGGTCGAGTAAACGTTGGGCTCGGCGGTCGCCGCGGCCATCCGCTGCTCCTGCAACGCCAGCATTGCTTCGGCGTTGTGCGCATTCATCGTTAGCGCAGAGTTCCAGACAATCTTGGCGTCGGCGCAATCGGGGTCGGGCAGACCCAGCAGCCGGCGCATGATCACCGCGCCGACCGCGGGCTCCATGTGCCAGGCGTCGATAAACATCCGGTCGCTGCGCGCGATTTCGTTATAGCCGGAGAAGTCGGTGTAAGCGTAGATTGTCCGCGACAAAGCGCTTCCAGCGTTGAAACTCCGGCCAGCGTCCGTTTTGCCGGATCATTTCCAGCTCATATTCGGTAACCGGAGCTACGAAGGCAATCAGTTCCACATGGTTGCGGCGGATGCGGTCAACGATCTGCAGAAAGAGTTTTTCCAGCCCGTGCGAATAAATGAACTGCCGATACTCGGGCAGATTGGTCACCTCGTGGAATCGCCGATCCTGATCCATCCCGGCCAGCGTTGGCGGTGGCGGATGGGCGAACGTGGTGCAGATGAAAGGGGCTGGCCATGGGATCGGCATCCGCGCGTCCTCGGACACCTCGCCGCGTAGCGCTCGTCCGAGCATCCGCTGACTCAGCTTGAGCGTGTCGGTGCTCAGGATGGTATCGGTGAGCTTGATGCCCAGGTCTCCGTCGAGGCGCGCGCAGGTGTCGGGATTGCATTCGTCCCTGAACTTATCGAAGGTGTAAAAATCCAGGCCCCAAATGATGCGCTTCAGATGCGGATTGCGCAGCGCGAGGTCGACCTCCTTGGAGATTTCCTGCAGGCTCGATCCCGAAAGCGCGGCGTTTTCAAAGCCGTCCTTCACCCCCTGCACGATTTGCATTCCGAAGAAAACGCGCGAGGAGCCCAGCAGCAGCGTTTGCGGAGTGGAGGTGCGCAACAGGTAGGGGGTTGCCACCCGTTCCAAACTGACCTGCCGGTACAGACCGGGGACCAGGCGATGGCGCCAGGCTCCCAGCGGATTGACCAGAAAATTAAACGCCATCACCGCGGCCAATGTGGCGCAGAACCCGGTCAGCATCAGGCGGAGGCGGTGCGCTAAGTGCATCGGCGGCGAACTCTTTTTCAACCGCCCGCTAGAACTGGAAGTAAACAAAGGCCGGAGGATTGGCCAGGTTGAGCAAACTGATCACGGCCAGCAAGGTAAAAGCCACGGCGTAAGCATAATCGCCCAGCCACTCCCATTGCATGATGGTCTGGCGGTTGGGGCAAAACCACGTTATCAGCAGCCCGATGATGACGTCATGGTATTTTTCCTTGGTAAACGAACCAAATTCGCCGCGCCATGCAAAGCCGTTGAACCCGAGCATCCCGCGCAGGATCTCCCAGGCACGGGTGAAGGTGGCGGAACGGAAGAACACGTAACCAAAGACCGTCACCCCAAAGGTCAGCGCCCATCCCGCCAGCCGTGGCAGGCTGTGTCCGCGGCGGCGAAACGCGTGATTGATGCTCAAGGCGGCGCCCTGGAGCGCGCCCCATACCACGAAGGTCCAGTTTGCTCCGTGCCATAACCCGCCCACGAGCATGGTCAGAAACAGGTTGAGCTGCTGGCGCAACTCGCCTTTGCGATTGCCGCCCAGCGGGATATAGACGTAGTCGCGCAGAAAGAACGACAGCGTGATATGCCATCGCCGCCAGTAGTCGATCATGTCGGTGGCCTGGTATGGCGAATCGAAGTTCTCCGGGAAGCGCACGTTGAACATCCGCGCCAAGCCAATCGCCATGTCCGAATAGCCGGAGAAGTCAAAATAGACTTGGACCGCGAAGGCCAGGGTGGCGCCCCAGGCGTCGAAAAAGCTGGGCAGGAAGTGCACATCGAAGATTGGACCGACGTAGTCGCGGCAGGTATCGGCGAGGATTACCTTCTTGAACAGTCCGATGGCAAAAATCATCAGGCCCGGCGCCACGTTGTCCGCCATCAGGCGAAAGGTGCTGCCGCGGTTGAACTGCGGATAAATCTCGCGGTAGCGCACGATTGGTCCCGCGATCAGATGGGGAAAGAAGGTGATGAACATGGCGTAGCTGACGAAGTCGCCGGTACCCGGTTCCTCGCGGTAACAGCTCATCAGGTAGGTGATCTGCTCGAAGGTGAAGAACGAAATCGCCAGCGGCAGCGCCATATGCAGCAGCGGCCAATTCATCCCAAGCGCGCCGTCGAAGCTGCCGACCAGAAAGTCGCGGTACTTGAAGTAGCCCAGCAGCATCACGTTCACCACGATTCCCGCGCCGAGCACGAGTCGGCGCCGCGAGCCCTCGGGACCATCAGGGTAAAGCGTCTTGCGGCTGAGCAGCCTGGCCCACAGAAAATTGAACCCGATCGAGAACAGGAACAGGGGCAGGAAATGCCAATTCCACCAGGCGTAAAAGAACAGCGAAGCGACAATCAGATAGCCACGGCGTGGCGGATTGCCATCGGGATTGCCCCACCACCGCATAGCCCAGCAGCACCACCGGCAGGAATCCCACGATAAAGGGATAGGAATTAAACAGCACCTCAACGAACCTCGTGCCCAACCAGATTTTTTATCATCCCAGCCGGGGTTCAGTCACGATGGGGCCGCGGTTGATCGGCCGCGTTTGCGCACAGCGCGATCATGGTTGTTGCGGGGCGACCAAGGCGCCTTCAGATTCTGCTTGCGGCGCTAGCGGATCCAGCCGCCCCCCGCCATCAATCGCGCCGATAAGGCTTGGGTTGCCATCCGATCTCGTGACCGCGATCGTGCGAGTGCTTGTGCCCCAGCTTGAACGCGTTGAAGTCGGCTGATTCCAGTACGTTGGCGGGCACCTCGTAATGGGTCCGATCGATGACCTGGTCGAAGTTGTCGCGCAACGCCTCCATCGTCAGCTCATGATTGACGTAGCCGTGGGTCTCGCCGAAGAACACCAGGTTGACGCGTCCGCCGCCCGACGACAGGCATTGGGCGTTGACGGGACACTCTTCGTGAGCCAGCAGTGCCGCCACCGGCGCCACGATATCGGGGGTCAGCCTGGTCATCATCCAGTTCTTCAGCTCCGACTCCTCGAGCAGTTCCATGACCGCGCGCGTCCCGGCCACCGGCGACAGCGCGTTGCACGTAATGTTGTACTCAGCTCCTTCCAGCCCCAGGGTCCGGGTGAAGCCGAAAGTGGCGGCGCGCGCGGTGACATAGGCGGTAAGCGTCGGATGGCCCAGGAACGAGGTTGAAGTGATGTTCACGATTCTGCCGTAGCGCGCCTTTTGCATGTGCGGCCACGCCGCCCGGCACATCCAGACCACGCCCATCATGTTGGTGTTGATTACCTTCATGAAGTCGGCGGATGACAGCTCACCGAACGGCGCCATGATCGAGATGCCGGCGTTGTTGACCAGGATGTCGAGCTTGCCGAATGCGTCGAGCGCGGCCCCCACGATCGCCCTGGCGCCGTCCTCGTCGGCGACGCTGTGAGTGTCGGCCACCGCATGTCCGCCCGTTTCGACTATTTCCTGGGCCACCGCATGCGCGGGAGCTTCCGAGAAGCCCTTGCCCATCGAACTGGTCCCGATATCGTTGACTACGACCGCAGCTCCGCGCGATGCGAGCAAGCGCGCGTATGAGCGCCCCAATCCGTTGCCCGCCCCGGTCACGATTGCGACTCGTCCATCAAAGCGCATCTGCGTCATAACTCGCCTCCCTTTTGGTTTGCCGGGCTCGGCTATTAGAACACGGGCGGCGGCGTTCGTCACATGTGCGCAACCGTGTTGCCGGGCCGAAGTTCGCCAAGCTCAAGGTTTGGAGTATAAGGGGAATCAAATAAAAGCTGCGCGGAGATAAACCGATGACCCCGAGAAAACAGCGAATTCCATTGCGCGATCTTTCCACCCTGTCCCCCGAGGATCAGGAGATGGCGGAGAAAAACCGAATCGAGGGCAAGATCCCGAACATCTTTGGCACCTTGGTAAATCATCCGAAGCTGGCGCGGAGCTGGTTGCGCTTCGCCGGCTACATCCTGTCGCGGCAAACGCTGCCCGCCCGCGACCGCGAAATCGCCATCCTGCGCATCGGCTGGCTCAACCAGGCGCCTTATGAATGGGAGCAGCACGTGCTCATCGGGCGGCGCGCGGGCCTGACTGACGATGAGATCGAGCGGATCAAAAAGGGTCCGCAAGCGGGATGGAATCGTGACGACGCGGCGCTACTGCAGGCGGCCGACGATCTATACGAGAATTCGGTGGTCGCGGACGAAACCTGGAATACGCTGGCCGCGCACTATAGCACCGAGCAGATGATGGACCTGGTATTCACCATCGGCCAGTACAATCTGGTGTCGTGGGCGCTTAATAGCTTCGGCGTGCAACTCGACGATTTCCTGCCCGGCGCGAAGAAGTCGACCTGAAGAAAACTGGTACCTTTTCCTTCAATGGCCGCCCCACATTCGGAAGGGGTCTGGATAATCGCAATGCAGGGTAGACGGCCTCGCCCTTGGAGCCAGGCCGTCTACCCTGGTCTCAGATATACCGTTATCGTCATTCAGGAAGTGACGGAAAGATACACCTGGAATCGAGTGGAATATTCGGTATTGTAGTAGTGGCAACACCAAACACGGCGGAAGTCGGACCCGGAATCGCGAATTGGCCGGTGCCGTTATCGAGGATTTTCAGCAGCCCGGCCATCCGCGGCGTCTGGTTCGCCACTAAGGCGTCCACGAACAACTCTTTTGCTCCTCAGATGCCACCGGCCAAGCCGGTTGCATCGGCGACCAAAGTAAAGCCCTCCGATCTGGCCAGCGCCCCGAATTCCAGAGGATCATAGCCCGAGTAGGGAAGGATCAGGCTCTGAACCGGGCGGCAGGCGTCGACGATATTGTTGACCAAATCTGTCGAAGCCGCGCCAATCGCATGAAACTGCTGCGCGCATTCGCTCCGTGTTTGGGATAGCTGTGCATTATAGTGGGCCGCGTCAAGCTGCCCATTTTCAAAGGGAAGCTGCAATTCCAGAACCTCGTCAAGGCATTGGTTGAGATAATCTTCCTTGAACCGCGTGAATTGCGCTCCCTCAAACTCGATTATCCTTTGACAGTTAAGAACCGCACCAATCTGATTCGCGGTTAGCGAAGTCGCAGTAGCAGCAGCGGCCCGTGAGCTGACGGTTACAGTTCCAGTCAAGTCTCCGAGGGGCTATCCCGATTTGGTTCGGCATAGGGCCTCGCCCTCAGGGATTTTGAAGGGGGAGAGCAGCCTTCAGCAAGCGGCAGCGCAACGTGCAGCGGCTCACTGACGCGTTACCGAAGCCGGGCAGCGCGCCTACCACGCTCCATCCTCAGATGTGCCGGCACTGGTTTGAACGGCCGTCGGAAGATATTACTCAGTCGTAGCGGCGCTCAGATCCATTGCTTACCGAACCAGCCACATCTTCACTATCTGGGTAAGCACCACATACGCGAGCAGCATGCCCAGCAGCATCGGCCAGAACAGCGGTGGCAGCGGAACCAAGCCCAGCCATGGTCCGATGGGCGAAAACGGCAACCACGCCCCGACCAGCATGATCGCTCCCGAAGTCATGATCAGCGGCCAACTCGCGCGGCTCTGCAGGAACGGAATCTTGTTGGTGCGGATGACGTGGATGATGAGTGTCTGGGTCAGCAGCGATTCGACGAACCAGGCGGTCTGGAACAAGGCCGCGGCGTAGGTGGAGTCGGGATTAGCTGGGCTGGCATGGGCGAAGGCGCGCGGCAAGCTGCGGCGGCGGCGCCAGCCGCAAATTCCGGCAGCCGAAGTAAAACCACATGATGGCAGTAGGTCGTGTAATCGAAGACCGAGCTGCACGGTCCGATGAAGAGGATAAACTGCGCAATCTCGTCCATCGCCCACGGCCGCGGCTTGGACACCTGCTCCGGATCGACCTCATCGGTCGGGAATCGGCACTTGCGAGAAGTCGTAGAGCAGATTGTTGGTCAGGATCTTGATCGGCGACATCGGCAGGTAAGGCAGCCACAGGCTGGCGCCCAGCACGCTGAACATGTTGCCGAAGTTCGAGCTCGCACCCATCCGCACGTACTTGACGATATTGGCGAAGACCTTGCGGCCTTCGATCACCCCTTCCTCGAGCACCATCAGGCTCTTTTCCAGCAAAATCACGTCGGCCGCCTCCTTGGCGATATCCACCGCGGTATCCACCGATATCCCACGTCGGCGGCGCGCAGCGCGGGCGCGTCGTTGATTCCGTCGCCCATGAATCCGACCACGTGTCCCTTGCTTTGCAGGGCCTTGATGATGCGCTGTTTGTCGGCTGGTGAAAGGCGGACGAACAATGCCGCTTTTTCCGCCGCCTCGGCCAGTTCGCCGTCGTTCATCGCCTCGACTTTCGCGCCAGTCAGGACGTGTTCCAGCGGCAGGCCGACTTCCTTGCAGATCTTGCGCGAGACCAGCTCGTTGTCGCCGGTCAGTACCTTGACCGCGATTCCGTGCTGCTGAAGGGCGGCCATCGCGGGTCGCCGCGGTTTCCTTGGGTGGATCGAGAAATGCGATGTAGCCCTTCAGGATCAGGTCGCATTCGTCGTTCTTGCTATAGGCGGCTTGGGCTCGAAGTCGCGATACGCGATGGCCAGGACGCGAAAGCCATCGGCGGATAGCTCGTCGTATTCCTCCTTCAGATCCTCGAGCAGGAGTGGATCCATCGGATAGATCTCTTCTTCCAGCTCGAACCGCGTGCAATGGGCGAACACGGACTCCGGCGCGCCCTTGCAGATCAGCCGATGCTTACCTGCCGGCGTGGCAACCACCACCGACATCATTTTGCGGCTGAAGTCGAACGGAATCTCGTCGGCTTTCGAATAGTCCGCGACGGCGACGTCATGATGAATCTCCTGATGCTGGAGCACGGCCCGATCGAGAATGTTTTTAAGCCCGGTTTGAAAGTGGCTATTGAGAAACGCCAGTTGCAATACGCCGTCGTCTTCTTTCAGAGCCACGTCGCAATACTGTTCCAGGATGACGCGGTCCATGGTCAGCGTGCCGGTTTTGTCCGTGCACAAGACGTCCATCGCGCCGAGGTTCTGGATCGAGTTGAGCCGCTTGACGATCACTTTCTTGCGCGACATCAAAATCGCGCCCTTGGACAGGCACACACTGACGATCATCGGAAGCATCTCGGGCGTGAGGCCGACCGCGACCGCAAGCGCGAACAGGAACGCTTCTCCCCATCGATGCTTGCTGAAGCCGTTGATCAGAAACACCAGCGGCACCATCACCGCCATGAAGTCCAGCATCAGCCAGGTGAACTTGGCCACGCCCCGGTCGAAGCTGGTCGGGGGCGGGGCCTGCGTGATCGCGCTGGCCATGCTGCCCAGATAGGTGTCGTGGCCGGTCTCGATGATCACGCCGGTGGCCGAACCGCTCTCCACGCTGGTGCCGAGGAAACAGATGTTCCTGAGTTCCAGCGGCGTCTTGCTGCCGGCCGGTTCGGGCGCGTCGAACTTCTCGACCGGAAAAGATTCGCCGGTGAGGCTGGCCTGGGTCAGGAACAGGTCTTTGCACGACAGCAGACGAATATCAGCGGGAATCATGTCGCCGGCCGCGAGCTGGACAATGTCACCCGGAACCAGTTCGGCCAGCGGAATTTCCCGGGCTTTGCCGTCGCGGACCACCGTCGCGGTCACCCGAATCATGGCCTTGAGCTTGGCCGCCGCCGCGTCGGCGCGGGCCTCCTGCACGAATCGCAAAGAGACCCCAAGCACCACCATAATGACCATCAACATCGCCGGAAACGTCGTCGGAAGCGGTTTGCGCAGTCGCAAACGAAATGGTCGCGAGCACCGACAGCAGGATCACCAGGGGATTCAGGCAGGCCTTGACGAAAAGCTTAAGGCGCGGAAAGCGAGCCTCGTCGGCGACCACGTTGGGTCCGAATTCGTCCAGGCGGGACTGAGCCTCCTCTTCGGTCAAACCTTCAGCGCGGGTCTCGAATTCAGAGAGAACCTCGGCAGGAAGCGCCGAGGCGGCGCGGATCAGTCTTGGAGAGACCTGGATATGGTCGTTATCGCGCTTGATCGCGAGATGAAGTTGTTTGGGAAGAACGGAGCTAGGAAGTGCCATCGGTGAAATATTCCATCATAGGTCGCGCAATGCGAATCGTGGATTTCGCGGATGGTATAACAATATTGCGAGCGATCTGGCGAGTGTTGATCATTGGCGCGTTCGGATCTGATGGCCTGTTAATGGCGCCAAGCCATCTACCGGGCTGAATCTATTCGTTCGGTGAAGACAATTGTAAAGAACGCGTGAGCGCCTTATTAAGAATACGTGACCCACGTCCGCCTTTGTCCGCGGTCAGAGACAGGAGCAGATTAGAAGTTATAGCGAAACCCTCGATACTCACCTTTGTGGCCTATGGGTGCCTTTGCTTTTGAGTCTTCCACACTTAGCTGGCGCCGCTCGTGCATAACTTTCTCACAGAATTAACGTCGGCGCGGATCCAGCGGAGTGGCCCGTCCCAACGCACATGGCGGTGCCCCTCGACATGAGTACGGGCCGCATATACCATACCCCGTAGGGTATCGTCGGGGTTGACAGCATGGGACATACGATCCGGGAAAAGGCAAAACTTTTAAATCGCGTGCGGCGCATCCGCGGACAAATCGAGGCAGTCGAGCGGGCATTGGAGCAGGAAAAGGGCTGCGCGGAGGTGCTACATCTCGTGGTCGCAGCGCGTGGCGCTATGAATAGCCTGGTGGCGGAGGTCATCGCGGATCACATCCGAATGCATGTCGTCGATCCGGCACGCGAGCGCGGTTCCGCAAGAGCGAAGGGCGCGGAAGAGTTAATCGAAGTAGTCCAGGCGTACCTGAAATAGCCGGGAGGTCGCGGGACTATGGCCCGATGGGAGCACGATGCGAGGCCGGCTGTGGCCGCGCAGGGACAAGGCGCGATCAGGCGCGCCGGCTGCCGAAGAGCATGGCGGCGAACACATCTTTAGCTGGATTGAAGCCGCGCGGATCGTTCTGGTCGCGCTCGCCGCGGCCGCGGTATGGTTGCACCTCTGGGAACCGTTTGGGCGCCTCAGCCTGATCGGTGTGGCCGGCGTTCTTATCGGCGGATGGCCGATATTCAGCGAAGCGGCTGAAAACATCGCCGTGCGGCGGATGACCATGGAATTATCCATGAGCATCGCGATTGTCGCGGCCGCGGCAATCGCGGAGTTCTTCACCGCCCTCGTCATTACATTGTTCGTACTTGTCGCCGAGGTGCTCGAGCGCATGACGGTGTCGCGCGGACGCCGCGCTATCCGCGATTTGTTGGAGTATCTGCCCCGCTCGGTCATCGTTCGACGTTCCGATGGCCTACGGACGGCTTCCGCCGCTGAACTGCGGGTCGGCGATGCGTGTGCTGGTCAATCCCGGCGCCGCCATACCAGTGGATGGCGCCGTGATCAGCGGCCACTCATTCGTCGACCAGTCGCGCATCACGGGTGAGTCGATGCCGGTGGAGAAGGTTACCGGAGCAGTGGTGTATGCGGGCTCGATCAATCAGTCGGGAGCCCTCGAGATCCGCACTGAGCGGGTGGGCCGGGATACCAGTTACGGCAAGATCATCGAGGCGGTCGAGAATGCCGAGCGTTCGCGGGCACCGGTGCAGCAGTTGGCCGATCGGTTGTCGGGCTACCTGGTTTATTTCGCCTTGACGGCCGCGGCGCTTACGTTCTTGATAACGCATGATGTCCGTTCAACGATCTCAGTGGTAATCGTGGCGGGAGCATGCGGCATCGCCGCCGGCACGCCGCTAGCGATTCTCGGTGGAATTGGCCGTTGCGCGCGGCTTGGAGCGATCATAAAGGGCGGTCTCTATCTGGAAACGCTGGGTAGAGTAAACATAGTTGTTCTCGACAAGACCGGGACCCTCACCTTCGGACGGCCGGAGGTGCAAGCCATCGTCCCTTGCGCCGGCGTCTCGGAGGCCGAGGTGATGGGGTCAGCGGCATCGGCCGAGGTCCGCTCCGAGCACCCGCTGGGCAAGGCAATCGTCGCGCATGCGGTCGCGCACAAGCATCGAATCCGGGAGCCTGAGCGATTTGACTATACGCCTGGCCGCGGTATCTGCGCGGTCGTCGGGGGAGCGGCTGTTCTGGTCGGCAATCGCGCTTTGCTCGCTGAAAACGGAGTAGTGGTGCCCGAAGAGACGCCTTCTAATGTAACCGCCTCTTCGGAAATCTTCGTCGTCCGTGACGGCCAGTTATTGGGAACGATTGCGATCGCGGACACGATTCGTCCCGAGGCGCGATTCGCGGTCATGTCGCTCGAGCGCATGGGCATAAGGACGATGCTGCTTACCGGTGATGCCAAACCGGTTGCAGCCGCGGTTGCCAGCGAACTCGGGATCGTTGAGGTCGATGCGGACTTGTTGCCCGAGGACAAGCTTGCACGCATCAAAAGCCTCGTCAGAAGTGGAGGTATCGTCGCCATGGTCGGCGACGGAATCAACGACGCGCCCGCGTTGGCCCATGCCAGCGTTGGCGTCGCGATGGGCTCAGGAACCGATGTGGCCCGCGAAAGCGCCGGCGTGGTGCTGCTCGGCAACGACCTGATGAAGTTCACCGAGGCATTAGGGATCGCGCGCTGGACGCGCCGGATCATCTGGCAGAACTTCACCGGGACGCTCGGCGTCGATCTGATAGGTATCGGGCTGGCCGCCGCCGGAGTGCTCAGTCCGACCTTGGCCGCCTTCATTCATGTCGCTTCCGAGATGACGTTCATACTCAACTCGGCCCGATTGTTGCCGCGGTCCAACCGAATGATAACGCATCTACAGATGGTCCCCGAGACGTCCTTGGAAAGGCCCAGCAAAGCAGCTTAGCGTACCGCGCATTTGTTCCGCCGTTTCTAACCGTGACGCGTCCAATCTATGAGTGACGGGGATACACAATCCCTACGGTCCGCCAGACCATCTACCTGTTGGACAGGACCGACTTCATGGTGCTACTGCGGTTCTGACTGCCACCTTAACGTGGAACGCGGACGAAACGGTTTGAGGTCCTCGGATGAGAAGTCAAGAACGTCAAGCCTGGTGGGTGGTTTGGAGTCTCGCGATTGTGCAGTTCATTTTGCTGGGTCCGACCTATCAGACTCTGGGCTATTTTTACTCCCCCTGGATCAAGGAGTTTGGCTGGAATCACGCCAAGGTCGCGGTGACGACTACGGCTTTTCTCTTTGCCCAAGCCTTGATCAGTCCGCTGGTGGGCTGGCTGCTGGACCGTATCCCGGCGCAAATAGTAATGACGGCGGCGGCATTGGCGACCGTAATCGGGTACCTCTGGGCCAGCAGCATCCATTCGTTCGCGCCGATGGTGGCCGCCTTTGCGTTGATCGGCGCCGGCGTCAGCGCCTCGACCTATGTGCCGGCGATGATGGTGGCGGCGAACTGGTTCAGCGAGCGCCGGGGACTCGCGCTGGGAATCGTTTTGGCAGGCGCGGCGCTGGGCGGAACCGTGTTGTCTCCGGTGGTTGAACTGATACTGGTGGCCTATGGATGGCGGGTTGCGATGGTCTGTTTGACCGTTCCGATGTTGCTGATCGCGATCCCGGTTATCCTGGCCATCGTGCGCACGCGGCCCTCAACCGGTTCCGAAACCAGGACGGTCAAGCAACAGGCCGACGCGTTGCACGGCCTGGAAGTAGGGGCGGCATTGCTCTCGCTGCCATTTTGGATGCTGGTCATAACCGAGTTCGTCTACAACATCGGCTACCAGGGCTTCGTTCATCACCTGATGACCTATTATATCGGCGCCGGTTTCAAACCCGAGCGCGCCGCGCTGGTCATCGGCTTTCTGACCTTTTTCACCATGACGGGAGCTATCGCTTTGGGCAGCTTCGCCGATCGGCGCGGGGTGCGCGTGGTGCTGACCGGTGCGCTGGTGGGTCTGGCGCTGGGTATCCTACTGGTAATCGGCGCCGCCTCGGGAACCTTCGGCACCTTCTGGGCCATCGCCTCTATGATCGGTGCCGGACTCAGCGTGGGCGCCTCCGCAACTTTGTTGCCGGCCATTTTGGCCGAGGCTCTGGGGCTCAAGCGCTACGGTACATTGTGGGGCCTGATCCGGCTGATCGGATGGATCGGCGGGGGCCTCGGTCCTTTCATCACCGGTCAGATCTTCGATCACACCGGGACTTACTCGTTTGCGTTTGAATTCTGCGCCATCTGCATGCTGATTGCCGCCTGCACAGCGATAATGATCAGGCCCGCGGAGGGACTGGTTCCTCAACCGATCCCTGGATTTAACGCACAGACCTGAACAGGCAGGGGGCCCCGCGCGAGAGCTACAGCGTGATCAATACTTGACCCGACAAAGCTTTATCAGCGACTGTCCATTAACAAAATGGAGGTGGGAATGAGAACGAGCTTCGCGCGTTGTCTGTTCGCCGCGTTGGCCTTTGGCCTGATCGTAGGTTTCAGCGTTGCCGTGTCAGCCCAGGAACTTAAGGTCTGTAAGAGCACGTTTGCTTTGTGCACTATCGCCCCATGCGATCCGATTCCCGGAAGCGACAAGCAGGTCTCGTGTCACTGTACTGTCAACCACAGCTATTCCGTCGGCGCAGCGCCGTGCTCCGGCGTGGAGGACACACCCGACGGTCAGGAGATCCACTCGCGCTACTATCCGGTCAAGAGCTACGCGATATGCTCGAATGATCGGCCTTGGGCGTGGTGTCTGGATAAGCCATGCATCATCGACAAGAACAACCCGGAAGCGGCCGCGTGCAAGTGCGACGCGGTAAAGAATCTGGGTGCCTACGTCATCGTAACCAGCAATTACACTCCGGCGACTTGCACGACGGGAGTCATCTCGTCGGCGACCGTTGCGCAGATCAACCAAGCGACCGCAGCCTTGAAGAAAGCCAAAGTTTTACCGCCCTTCCCGATTCAAGTGTTGAACAAATAGCCGCGCGCGCAGCGCGGTTTGAACAGTTCATCACATGACGCAAACTACACTCGCTGCGGGTTTCTGAGCTTCGTGCACGGAATCCTTGCTTCAGTCCGAGATCTCGTCAACGCAGCGCCACCTCGGGATCGCGCAGGCGCGGCAGGTTGAACCACACGTCATTGCAGGCCTCCATCTCTTCGGCGTCGAGCGTGATTTCGGTGGCGGGCAACGATTCGCGCAATTGGCCGGCTGAACTGGCGCCGACGATTGCGGAAGTTACGTCGGGATTGGCCAGCACCCAGGCGATCGCGGCCTGGACCAGCGACTTGCCGCGCTGCGCGAAAAAGTCGCGCAGATGCGAGACCGCTTCGAACTGGGCCTCATGCCAGTAGCGGCCGTGATAGATTCTTCGCGTCCGCCCCGAGAGAAATCCGAACCGCGCCTCTTTGGGCGGCTCCGTACCGGGCTGGTATTTTCCGCTGAGGAATCCGCCCGCCAACGGATTGTAGGGAATCACGCCAATTCCATGATGACGGCACAACGGCAGCAGTTCGTGTTCGATCTCACGAAAAAGCAGGTTGTAGCGGGGCTGGACGCAGTCAAAGCGCGCCAGTCCGTAGCGGTCGCTGCTAAGCAGCGAGTTGGCCAGCATCCATGCGGAGAAATTGGAGCATCCCAGGTAGCGGACCTGGCCTTGCCGCACGAGGTCATCGAGCGCCCGCATGGTTTCATCGATCGGAGTCTCGGGATCCGGAAAATGCACCTGATACAGATCGATGTAATCGGTTTGCAGACGGCGCAGACTCGCTTCGATAGCTTCGAAAATGTGCTTGCGCGAGAGTCCGCGCTGGTTGGGCGCGATGCCGGTCGGAGCGAAACACTTGGTGGCGACGACAATCTTATCGCGCCGGCCTTTGAGCCATCGGCCGATTATTTCCTCGGTGCGTCCGATCGTGGTGAGATCTCCGCCAATCGGATACGCGTCGGAGGTATCGAAGAAATCCACGCCGTATTCGGCCGCGGTGTCCATGATCGCAACGCTGGTTGCTTCGTCGCATTGCAGGCCGAAGGTCATGGTGCCCAGACAGATCTCCGAAACCCTCAGACCGGTGCGGCCCATCCGCTTGGTTTTCATGATCTTGACCTCCAGCGTTAGTTGGAACGTATCCAAAAGCAATTTCGCATGCGATGTGTAGCGGGTCCAGTGTATTTTGATCGACGGCAAAAAAATCCGCCGGTACGTGATGCCGTACCGGCGGATGCGCGCAATTCTCGCTTGACGCGAGGCGCTTTAGAGACTGCCCGGGAATTCCTCAAGCCGCAGATTATTCATCCGGAATCGGACGCCGAGGCCGCGAAGGCGCATCCCGACCGAAGTGTCATCGTTCATCTCCAGAGAGTTGCGCTGAACCGTGCCGGCCAGCAGCGGCGGTCCGCAAGCACGGCGCCTGACACATACCTCGATCGTGTCAAGCACGGGAATTTCCTGGAAGATTCTCGCTATCGCCGCGTCGGTGTCGTCCAGGCATTGTTGGGTGAAAAGCCGTTCAATTTCGTCTGCGGGCAAGTGGCGGTTCCAGGGATGAACATCTCGCGCGAGCCACTCGATACGCAGTGTGGTGCTGGCCGAGGTCGCGCGCAGACCGTCGCGGCGGACCTCGCCCCGTTGATGCAGGGCGAGCGCGCGGTCCAATTTCCGCCGGAAAACGTCAGCTTGGTACAAGTCGGAAACCCTGCTTGCAATCTTCAGGAACAGCAACTTCAGTTTCATCGATGTTCAGCAGCGGAAGTTCGAGGGTAGTGAGAAGAAGATTGGCCAGCCCGATGATGAAGCTGGCCAATCCGGCCGCAGGTCAACCCAGCCTGTTTCATCTTGATCTTCGGGAAGCTTGGTGCCCGTGCGCCGCCCGACTGGAACGTCGTCGATAGTCTTGGGGCAGCCATCATCGCCCGTCACCACATATTCGGGATAGGCCGGGAAACCATGCTCGTGCAGATCCAACCCCTCGATTTCTCCCTCGGTTGGGAATGCGCAGACGGAATACGGCCTTGATCCCGTACATCAACGCCAGCGACACGACGAAGGTCGCAATCGTAATCGAGAAGCTTCCGATCATCTGAGCCTTCAGCACGCCCAGACCGCCGCCGTAAAAGAGCCCGGTCACCACCGAGCTCGTGTCCGCACCGGTGGGGGTGGGCGAACCGTATAGGCCGGCGCCGAAGAGTCCCAAAGAAAGCGTGCCCCAAATTCCGGCTACGGCGTGAACCGGAACCGCGCCGATGGGGTCGTCGATACGCAGATATTCGAGCAGGTCGATTCCCCAGACCACGACGATCCCGGCGCCGATACCGATGAAGAACGCGCCTTCCGGAGCAACCCAGTAACAGGGACAAGTGATCGCGACCAAACCGGCCAGGAAGCCGTTCACCGTCAGCGCGAGGTCCCATTTGCCTTTGGTTTTGATGTAGGAATAAAAGAGCGAGGTCAGGCCGGCTGAGCAGGCCGCCAGCGTGGTATTGAAAGAGACGCGGCCGATGCCCTGCGCGTCGAGCGCCGACAGCGTGCTGCCCGGGTTAAAACCGTACCAGCCAAACCACAGGATCAAGCCTCCGGTGGCGCCGATGATGAGGTCGTGTGGCTTCATCGGCTGGCCGCCGTCACGTTTGAAGACGCGTCCCAGCCGGGGTCCCAGGGCGATCGCGCCGGCCAGAGAAATGACGCCACCGATCGTATGCACCACGGTGGAACCGGCAAAGTCGTGAAACGGTATCGGGGTCATGTTGGCCAGCCAGCCGTCGGGTCCCCATGCCCAGTGGCCGATAATCGGATAGATGAAGCCGGTCACGCCGACGCTGTAGAGCAGGTCGCCGATGAAGTCGCAGCGGCCGATCATCGCGCCCGAAGTCACCGTCGAGCAGGTGTCGGCAAACGCGTACTGGAATACCCAGTAGGCAAGCACCGGCACGCCCGTAGTACCGTAAGTCGCCGGCAGGCCATGAAGCATGAAGCCGGTGGTTCCGATCCAGGGGGTTCCCGAACAAAACATGAACGCGAAACCCCACAGCCAGAAGGTGACGCCGCAGATGCAGGTGTCGGCGATCCCTTCCACCAGGATGTTAACCGTTTCACGGGAGCGCGCGAATCCGGACTCGAGCATGACGAAGCCCACCTGCATGCAAAAAACCAGGTAGGCCGCGACCAAGGTCCAGGCGGTATTGATTGCGTTGATGTTCGCCGGCGGAAGCGGCGGCGCCGCGTCGGCAAATGCCTCCTTGGGCACGTACCACTTGGTGATTAGGAGTAAAACCAAACCCAGCCCGATAAACTTGCCCAGCAGCAAGAGCCCGGCATTTTTTCGGACCACTGGGTCCCGCCATTTTTCCCTGAACAGTTTGAACGTTCCTGCAATGGTTTCACAAAGCACCGGTTACTCGATCCTCCTGTTTTATATTGGGCGGCTTGAGTGAGCACGTTTCTCGCGCCGCCTCTCCATGACCCGCCGATATACGAACGCATCGCAGAGCAACCCGCATGCCCAAAGCAGGTACGATGGCGATCAAGACTGAAGGAGGATGCCAGTCTACGACTATCAGGGGATGCTCCGATCGGCCAGCGGTCGTGGATTGGCTGCTTTGATGCCAGGAACTGGCGCGGAAGGCAAAATTATCTTCCGAAATGCCTGACTGCTTGATGGGCATCTGCCCGCACTGACGGCAGCGATAGATTGATCTTCCAGATGCAACTATTGACGGCGATGAACTGGCGCCGGTGGTGCGGGAGAGTGAGAACTCAACCGTCAATCACGCCGATTTTCATCGCATAGCGGGTGAGTTCAAGGCGGTCGCGGAAACCGAGCTTGTTAAAGATGTTGGTAAGGTGGGTCTTTACCGTAGCCTCGCTGACGGACAAGCGCTCGGCCACTTCGGCGTTTCGCAGTCCGAGAGCAACGCAGCGAAGGACTTCGGATTCGCGCGGGGTCAGGCGCTTGGCGGAGGAATTGGCGCCGCTGGCGAATGCGGCCTGGACTGTGGGTGGCATCCAAACCAGGCCTTCCGCGACGGTGCGGATTGCGGTCATCAGGGTTTCGACCGCGAATCTCTTTTGGACAATTCCGCGAGCCCCCAATTCCAGCGCCTTCATGCCGCTCTCGATGCTTTCGTTGGCGGTCAGCACAATGACTGCCGCGCGCCGCGACAGTTCCGGGATGTCGTTCATCGACGACCGCCCAATCTGAAGGTCCAGCAATACAATGTCGCACGCGAGGGTATCGAGCAGCGGTCTGATTTCATCGGCGTGCGCAACTTCTGCGACAACTTCGATCCCGTGCTGCAAACGCAAAAGTGAAACCAGGCCCTGGCGAAACAAGGCGTGATCATCGGCGATCACCAACCGAATCGGGAGCATCATGGATTAGGCCAGGTTTCTCGGAACTTCGATTTCGAGCTGCGACGAGCCCGCTCCGTTGATATTCAAACGCCCGCCAAACTCAGCTACCCGCGAGGCAATCACCCATGGCGGACTGCTCTCCTGCGGGAAGCCGATGCCGTCATCCGTTATCATAACCCGCACCTTGTCTCCGGCGTCGCTCACCTCGATTTTCACGATCTGCGCCATCGCATGACGCCGCGCGTTGCGTAAACCCTCGGCCATAATCTGAAGGATGTGTTCGCCGATCAGCGCACTCCCGGTAAATTCGGCGCGCACCTGAGTTTGCGGGTCGCTGATGCCGATCAGATGCGGTTTGGGTGGCCGGCGGGTCAACACTGGCAAGCGTGCGGATATATGCCCGCACCTCGTCGTACTCACGGGCGACTCCGACCTGCAGCTCCTTTAGCTCTTTGCCGGCGTCCGCACTTTGTCCTCTGCGTAACAATTCTCCGCAACTTTCCAATCGCAGATTGACGGCGGCCAGCGCCTGCACGTAGCTATCGTGCAGTGAACGCGCGATCGAGAGGCGTTCAGCCGCGCTCTCCAGTTCGCGAACGCGGGTCTCAAATTTGCTTTTCTGAAACCCGAAGAACCCGACCAGATAACCTGCGATCGCCAGATAGACCGCCCGCATGATGTAGAAACCGTGCAGGCCATCGCTAAGCGCGACCGTCAGGAGATAAAGGATGACACTGCACAGGGTGACGAGGACCGTCGGGCGCAGGCTGGCTCGGATCCCCACGGCGGTGATGGCGAACATGAAGAACACGTAGGAGGGGCTGGTTTGGCCCTCGGTCAATGAGGCTATCGCAGTGGCGAAAATAAGGTCGAAAACCGTTGAAATAGCGATAATCTGCCGCACTGCAACGCCGCGGCTGAGCGCCACATAGGTGGTCCCGCTGTATGCGAGATGGCACAGCAGCGTGATTAGCGCGTAACGATCGAGATGAAACAAGCCACCGGCCGTGCTGGGGTCGATATATAGTGAAAGTAGCGCGAGCAACGACAGCACCAGCCGTACCCCGGCGATGTTGGTTTCCAGATCGCTGAAATCCAAGGCCTTTCTAATTAATATCCGAGCCAACTACTCTCACCATCCTTCGAACCGATTGATTCCATCGCCCACGATAGCGAAGCAAGAAGCGCGCCGCGATTGGACTGTTTCGACGGAATTTAACCTCCGAGTTGCGCCAATAGGTTTCGTTATTTTCGTTTTTCGAGGAGTTTGACATCGACCTTCGTCCCACACTAAAGGTCAATAAAGGAGCGCCTTTTTAGGATGGAGGAAGTGTCCAGGCGTCTCGGTTGTCGGCAACGGCCACGATTTCTCAAACGAGGGCTTTGTTATGGTTCCGAGCTTGCCTTTGACGCCATTCCATCCGGGCCTGATTGGTCCGGGGTTCTTGCTTGCGATAGCCGGGCTGCTCGGCTGGCCGA
The DNA here is from genome assembly GCA_963824565.1 of uncultured Pseudomonadota bacterium. Lineage (GTDB taxonomy): Bacteria > Desulfobacterota > Binatia > Binatales > Binataceae > JAJPJA01. The sequence continues at coordinate 471,196 of CAWGQB010000001.1, forward strand.
TTCTGCTCTACTGCGGTGCGATTGCTTTGAGGCTTTACCGGGACTGGTTCCTTCGTCAGCGGATCCAAATTGTCGACAGCGATGGGCCAAAACCCGGGCGGAGACTTCGGCCTGTGGCTACAGGTCATCCGGCAGGTCAGGGCCGTTCGAAGCGAAACACTCGCCGCTCAAGTGGCAGGCTGCGGCCGGCCGGTCACGGAGTCGGCAAATAATCGACGCACCTCATATCATGTTGGCGGCCTGAACCTCGATAATCAGCGATCGGCGTGGGCAGCGGTTTGCTTTCCACCATCGAGGCTGGAAATCTGCGCCGGCAGAGGTTCAGATCAGGGTGGTGATGAGGATTGGATTAGCCGTGATTCTGCCGGTACTGGCCGGATGCGTACCGCCGGTCAGCGTGGTTTATGTTCCCGATCCGAGCGCACCGATCGTGGGATGGAAATGCCCGAGCGACAAGCAGTTCATCGCGCATACCAATCCGCCTTGTACCTGGATTCCGGGCGTCGTTTTGACCGCGAGTTGCCACGACGAATACGTCCGGCACATAAACGAAGCGCGCGGCTGCATACCGCAACCGAGCCCAGCGGCCACGGGTACACCACGGCCGGTTGGGAGCTAGTGAACTCTACCTCGTCCGCGCCTGCGGACTGGGGTGCCCAGGCGCCTGTAGTTTGTACATTCTTTTGATGTTCTCCCCCGATCAGGAGGGAGAACATTGAAAAGAGCGCGGCATGCAGCCGGAGTTTGCCTTCTTGTGCGGTCGGGATGATGATATCTACGAATGTAAGACGTGCTACTGCCCAATGCGTTCAGGAGTTAGCCGAAAACACTGAGCGCGCATTACGCAAGAGGGTCCAAACCATGGATACTAATTGCGCGGAAGACTCGAAAATCGTAAGGGTGCTCTTTGGCTTGGCGCTGGTCGCGTTATGTACGGGAATCGGCGCTCACACGGTCCTTGATCGAGAACTTGCGCGTTTGGGCGATTCGATGAACGAAAGCGACATGGTGGTGGAAAACGTCGATGAAATTGTCGACGACCTGAATTACCTGGACATCAGCATGCGGGCTTTTGTGTCGGCTGGCGACGGGCGCTTTTCCGATGATGTCGTCCTGAGCGTCACCGGACTCGAAGTCCATATGGAATCGCTCTTGCAGCTTCCGGTCAAAAGGCGGCAGTTGAAGCGCAACATCGGAAAACTGAACCATATGGTCAAGCTGGCGCTGGATTCACTCGGAGATTCCAGCCGCATTCGTCATCCGCCGGGCAGCGGCGAGCATAATGACGTCCCTCGACCGAGCTTCTTCGCTCGAATGCGCCAGAATCGAAGCCGCCGAACTCAAGGATGAGGCAAGGGAGGATGTCTTTTCGGTCATTCGCACCGAGCGCAGCACGGCATCGCTGCTCGATCTGTTGCTCTAGCAGGCGTCTGAAAATCGATCGGGAAACGTTATTTAAGTTTTTGGTGATAAACTGAGGGAACCAGCGCGGTGCAGGAGCCGCGGGGAGCTTTTCAATCAGACTGGGCTCGAACTTTGCGTTTGCAAACCATTGGCGTTGGTGGAAGTCTGACTCAGGAAATGAGATACCGGCCGGTCGGTAGAAACCATGTTTCGGCTGCTCGACGATGCCTCGCGAGAATCTGTTTCGCAAAGTGCTTTCGTCAACGTGTGCCGCTGCCACAGGATGCCGCCTCGCCTTGTTGGGGATGGTGGATCTAATCTAAAATTGTCAATCTCGATGAGAGCCCACTATGGATGCTAATCAAATCGATCTGCTGAGTCCCGACAGCTTCGTGGGGGGCGTGCCCCACGAATGGTTCACCTATCTGCGGCGCAACGCGCCGATATATAAGCATCCGGAGCCGCACGGGCCGGGCTTCTGGGTGATTACCCGCTACGACGACGTCGTCCAGGTCGGTCGCGATTCGCAAACCTTCTCCTCCGAGCAGGAGCGTGGCGGAGTCGTGCAGCTCAGGGACGATATGATGGACGACTTCAACCGCGGCGGCCGCATGATGCTCACCATGGACCCGCCCGATCACACCCGCTACCGCTCGCTGGTCAACAAAGGCTTCGTGCCGCGCATGATCAATGCGCTCGCGCCGCATATCCGGGAGATTACGAGCGCGATTGTCGACCGGGCCATCGACAAAGGCGACCAGTGCGACTTCGTCGTCGATGTGGCGGCGGAGCTTACGCTGCAGGTGATAGCCGAGTTGCTGGGCGTGCCGCTGGAGGATCGTCACAAGGTATTCCAGTGGAGCAACCGCATGATCGGCAGCGAGGATCCGGAATACGCTATCAGCGACGAGCTGGTCCGCCAGGCCCAGATCGAGATGTTCATGTACGTCAATGCGCTCGCGCCCAAGCGTCGCGAGGAGCCGCGCGACGATCTCGTCACGACGCTGTTAAACGCCGAGATTAACGGCGACCGCCTCTCCGAGATGGACTTCAACCTTTTCTTCCTGCTCCTCGCGGTGGCCGGCAATGAAACCACGCGCAATGCGCTCTCTCACGGCATTCACACTCTCATCCAGCATCCCGAGCAGTATCGAATGCTTGTCGATGACCCGTCGCTGGTGCCGTCGGCGACCGAGGAGATCCTGCGCTGGGCTTCGCCGGTTATGTATTTTCGCCGCAACGTAACTTGCGACACCGAGGTGCGCGGGCAGCGGCTCAAGGCGGGCGACAAGGTGAGCATCTGGTACATCTCCGCCAATCGCGACGAGGAGATTTTCGACGACCCGTTCCGCTTCGACATCACGCGCTCTCCCAACGAGCACGTGGCCTTCGGCGGTGGCGGCTCGCATTTCTGTCTCGGCGCAAGCCTCGCCCGAATGGAGATCAACATCCTGCTCGAGGAGTTGGTGAAGCGGGTTCCGGCACCGAAGATGGTGGGCGACGTGAAGCGGCTGCGGTCGAACTTCATCAACGGGATCAAGCATCTGCCGGTCCAGCTCGCGCCCGGCTGATGCCAGGTTTGGCGATCGGCCGGCGGTTTCGTAAATAATATCTGTTCCAACTGAGTGCGGGAGTGACGCTTATGAACGCAGTGACTATTTCCGCCGATTCCCACATCTGCGAAATTCCGGACCTTTTCACCAGCCGGGTGGACCGCGGACTGCGCGACCAGGTTCCCTATCTGGCGCATGACGACAAGCTGGGAGACGCGTGGCATTTCCCCAACGGCATGGTGACCTCTCTCGCCGCGTTCGCCAGCGCCGGCGCATGGCAGGGCAAGACCACTTCGGCAATGAGCTTCGCGGAGGTTCCCCGAGGCGCGTGGGACCCCGTCGCGCGGCTGCATGAGATGGCGACTGACGGGGTGGCGGCGGAGGTGCTCTATCCCAGCTACGCGATGCAGATCTTTTCCACCGTCAAAGATGCGTCCGTCCAGATGGCCTGTGCGCGAGCTTACAACGACTGGTTGCATGAATATTGCTCGACGGCGCCCGATCGCCTTAAAGGCGTCGGCATCCTGCCCGCATCCGATCTCGATGCCGCGCTGGCGGAGCTGCGGCGTGTCGCGAAGCTTGGCTACGTCAACGTGCTGATTGATGCCCATCCGCCCGCTTCGCGCTATTACGACAATCCGCTCTGGGAACCGCTATGGGCGGAGTTGGAGGCCCATGGAGTCATGGCCAGCTTCCATCTGTTCGCCGGCACCGCGCCGGTTTTCGACAGCGAGACGGGAGCCGGCCGCCTCAAGCATTTCCTGGCCGACTACACGGTGGCGCCGGCCCTGCTCGAGCGGCAGCTCGCGATGATAATTTTTGCCGGCGTGACAGAGCGGCATCCTGAATTGCGCCTGCTGTGCGTCGAGAGCGATTGCGGCTGGGTGGCCCATTTCCTAAAGCGCATGGACCATGTGCATTTGCGCAAGGGTCCGCGCTACGAAAGACACATCAAATCCGATCTGCTGCCGAGCGATTTTTTCAAGCGCCAGATCAAATGCGTGTTCCAGGACGATCGGCCCGGGATTCTGACTCTGGAAACCACCGGTAGCGATGTTTTGATGTGGGGCTCCGATTATCCTCACAACGATAGCACCTTCCCGGACTCGCAGCGGGTGATCGCGGAGATGTTTCGCGGCGTTCCCGAGGCGGATCGCGAGAAGATCATCCATAGTAACGCCGCAAAGCTGTACCAATTTGCCTGACCCGCACCCGCCGCGGCGGATGGGCAGAGTGTCGAATAGAGACGGCACAGCGAGATCGGCATTGCCGCTCAACCAACCGGCGAGGCTGACGCCCAGGGGAGAGACTGAGATTATCTACATCCACGAAACCACCCAGGTGATTCCCGGCAAGCTCGACGAGTTTGTCGGGCTGTTTGAGGAAACCTACCATCCGGCGATGAGCAAGGCGGGGGCGCGGCTGGTCGCGCTGTGGGAAACCGTGGCGATCTCGCTGCCGTGGCCGCGCACGATTGCGCTTTGGGAAGTGGACAACCTCAAGCATTACGCCGGCCTGGCGAAGGACCAGTACGGCAGCGGCGAGCTGGGTCCGCGTTTTCGCGCCTGGCGCCAGGCGCTGGGAAAGGTCAGCACGCGGCGGCGAAGGCCGTATCCTGGTGCCCGCCGCGGGCGGGCCCACGCTCAAGGACCTGAAGGAGAACGGAGTTTCGGCCGAGGTCTGCGTGCATGAGATTCTGACCACGCAACCCGACCATCAGCGCGACTATGTGGACGGGATCGAGCGGCTGTGGATGCCTTACGCGGTGCGCAATGGACGGCGATGGATCGGCACGTACAGCACGAGCTGGAAGAACTGTGAGGCCGTAAGCATCTGGGCCCTGGAAAAGGGGTGGGACACGCTGGCCGAGCACTACAGCCGCGACCCCACCGGCGACGTCGAACTTAAGACCTGGATGTCGATTGCGATCGCGCTGCGCGAGCGCTACGAGGACGGATTGCTTCACGCGCTGCCTCCGACGCCGCTAAAGTAGCCTCGTCGCTTGGCCGCGGGAGAATCCAATCCTGAAGCGAAAATAATAATTTAGGACATCTCGGCGCGCATCCGCTGCCATGCCGCGCGGACTTCCTCGACCGAGCCTTCGTCCTCGATGGTCGAGATGTCGCCCGGATCGCGCCCCAGAATCACCGCCTTAAGCACGCGCCGCATGATCTTGCCGCTTCTGGTCTTGGGCAGTGAACTGACGAAGTTGATATCGCCGATTACCGCAATCGGTCCCAGTTCGCGGCGCACCGTCTCGCGGCATTCATGAGCCAGTTGTTGCGACGGCTGATAGCCGGGCTTGAGCGCGATGAAGGCCGCCAGGACCTCGCCGCGCAACTCGTCGGGGCGACCGGTCACGCCGGACTCGGCGACCGCCGGATGCCCCAGGAAGGCGGTCTCGACTTCCACCGTACCGATCCGATGGCCGGCGATCTTGATGATGTCGTCGGCGCGTCCGCTGAACCAGATATAACCGTCTTCATCGATTTGGGCCGCATCGCCGGTGAAATAGACGCCCGGAATCTGAGACCAGTAATCGCGTGCATAGCGTTCGGGATCGTTCCAGATGGTCGGGGTCAGGCCGGGGAACGGGCGCTTGATCACCAGCAGGCCTTTTTCGCCCGGAGCGCAGGGCTTGCCCTCCAAGCGTGCGAATTTCAACTTCGAACCCGGGCAGCGCCAGGCCGGCGGAGCCGGGCTTGATCGGCTGCATATGGATTCCGTATGGATTGCCCATTACAGGGCCGCCGGTTTCGGTCTGCCACCAATGGTCCATCACCGGCACGAGGTCGCGGAAGACGTCCTTTTGCAGCCACCTCCAGGCCGGCGTGTTGAGCGCTTCGCCGGCGCAGAAAATCCGCTCTACCGAATCGAGGTTGAAGCCGCGCGCCGGTTCGGTGCCGGACTTCATCAGCATCCGCACCGCGGTCGGCGCGGTGAAGATCCCGGTCACGCCGTTTTGCGCGACGATGCGGTAGAAGTTTTCAGGGCCCGGATGGTCCAGGGCGCCTTCGTAAGCAATCGTCGTGCATCCAACCAGCATCGGCGCGTAAACGATGTAGCTGTGGCCGACGATCCATCCGATGTCCGAGGTCGACCACCAGATATCGTTTTGCTTCATACCGAAGCACCACGATGCGGTGGAGCGAATCCCCACCTGGTATGCGCCATGGCTATGAACGGCGATTTTGGGGCTGGCGGTGGTGCCCGACGTCGCCAGCACATAGGCGGGCTCGTTGGCCTCCATCGGTTCGTAATCGGTGGACTGTCCGTCTCCGGCTTGGAGAAAATCCTCCCATAGGATGTCGCGGCCCGGCTTCAAATCGGCGGGCGGCTTGCCGCGCGCCAGCATCACCACTTTTTCGATCGGTGAGCCGGGTTGCGCTAACGCATCCTTGACCAGTTTCCACAGATCGATCGGGTTGCCCTTGCGCGTGGTCTGATCGGCGACGATCATGACCCGCGCGCCCGCGAGACGGCATCGCTCGGCCAACGCTCCGCTGCCGAAGCCGGCAAACACGACCAGGTGGATGGCACCAATCCTGGTCGTCGCCAGCATCGTCATGATCGCCTCGGGCATCGTCGGCATGTAAATCGCGACCCGGTCGCCACGACCAACGCCCAGAGCACGCAAGGCCGCAGCCACCCGTTTCACCTCGCCCAGCAGTTGCGCATAAGTGAACAGGCGGCGGCTGCCGTCTTCATGTTCGGCGATCAGGGCCGTGCGTCCGCCGTTGCCGCGCTCAAGCTGCAAGTCCAGGCAGTTGTAGCTGATGTTAGTGGTCGCGCCGGTAAACCATCGGAAGGTCGGCGGCTCCCATTCCAGCACCCGATCCCAGGTGCGGAACCAGAACACCTCGCGCGCCGCTTTGGCCCAGAAAGCTTCAGGATCGGACTGGGCCTCATGCTGCCAGCGCTTGTAGATCGGGCTCACTACATCCATCATCGTTCTCCATCACAACCGGTCAGCATGAGCATAGTGACGCGTTCGTGATTGGCAAGAGACGGGGTCTTGCGCATAGAATCAGGTTCAAGGAAAAAGAGAAGTGAATTGAGTGTTCGGCCTTTGTAAGCTTAGGAGACTCAGGGGGACAGTTGTTTGGCGGTCAATGCGGACACCGACGTCAGCAACCGGAAAACAATTCCAGAGATGGTCGGGGAATTCATCGGGGAGGTTGCACTTCCTGTGTCGGTCTTTGTACCGTTGGAGTTCTTTCTCCAAGCGCGTGATGCATATCGGTGGCCCGCTATTTTCGCCGCGGTTGGTTTCTCCACGGTGCTGCTGATAGTTGGTATAGTGGTTGAAAGAATCCGTCAGTGCTGAACGAAGCAACTAAGAGCAGGGAAATTTTGCGATGGATCTTTTGTTGGCGGTATTAGTCATTGGCACGTTTGGTTTGGCGGTGGGCGCGGTAGGGATTTATTTTGCCATTCGTGAGCGTCGTGAGACGCGCAATCAGCGCGCCGCTCGCGACGCCGCCGCAAGTAGAGAAGCCCACGCCTGATTTCTTCGCCGACCTTTCCGCGTTAACTCTCCTTTGGCGCTACTACTTTCGCGCCCGACAGCGTCCTGGATTCGACCTCGCATCGCCCTAAAATCCCAACACCACCCCGGCCACAAAGTTGATCGGCGGCGATTTAAAGCCCAGGTCTGCCTGGTACCTGCGGTCGAACAGATTCTGGACGCGCGCGTAGACCTGTTTGGTGCTGATCCAGCCCCATCGCAGGCCGGGGGAATAGTTGACTGTCAGATCGAATCGATTATACGCGGGGTTGTCCAGGATAGTGCCTTTGGGCGAGATGTCGTCGCGGTCGCCCACGAAGACATAGACCAGATCCGCGCTCAATCCATCGCCCGCCCTGAATAATTCGGGATGCGCATAATTCACGGTGGCGGATGCGGCGTACTTGGGCACTCGTACCGGGACCGCGCCGCCTGGCGGCGAACGATGGGTCTCGTCAAGGTAGGTGAAATTGCCGCTCAGCCCGAGCCCGTGCCATGGAGTCAGGGCTGGAATGAACTCCACGCCCTGAGTGTCGACCCTGCCCGCATTTCCAGCCATCGAACCGAACTCACAGTTGGGGCCGACGGTACAAGGCACCGCCTGGATCAGGTCATGGATGCGCCTGCTGAAGTAAATCACTCCAACCGTCGCGTCTTCGCCGAATTGCTTGGTGATACCGCCGTCGTACTCGCTGGAGATCTCCGGCCGGAGATTGGGATTGCCAAAATCGGGATAATACAGTTCGTCGAAGCTCGGAGCGCGAAAGCCCTCGCTGTAGCTGCCGCGCAAAGTTGCTCCGAGTCGCTTGACTGGAATCGCAATCGCCCAGGCCGGGCTGACTTCTTCCCCGAAATCGCTGTAGCCGTCGACACGGAAGCCTCCGGTGATAGTCGCGAGCCCTTTCGGCAGCGTCTCTTCCTGCTCGATATAGCCGGCGTATTCCTGGCGCTCTTTGTGGAAGGCGGTATTCGAGCCGAACCCCGGGCTGATCAGGTCGTCTTTGATTCGCGCCCATTGATCCTGAAACACGAAGCCAGCGAGCGATCTGGCGCCCCAATCCCATTGGTAAGCTGCATCGATGTTGGTCGCGCGTGTCTCTTCGGGAATGTCACCGACTTCAAACGAGGGATTGGCGAGCTCGGGATAATTGTTGAGCCGGATTTCATTACGCCAGAAAAACCCGCTCCATTTCGCCCACAGGCGGTCGGAGAAATGGTGCTCGACCTCGCCCTTGAACAGCATGAACTCGCCGCGCTGATGGGCGTTGGGATCGAGGAGTTCGCCGACCGAGTTCGAGTAATTGACGAGACCGGTATTGGAGCTGATGTAACGGGCGAATCCGCGCACGATGGTGTCGTCGCTGAGGTGATAATCCAGCCGTCCCGCTCCCGAAAGATTATCGTAGGCGTCATTGATCGGCCGGAACCCGACGCTCGACTGATACGAGATCGATCCGGAGTAGGCGAGTTTGCCTTCAGCGCCGTTGGCAGTGAAAACCTGCCGCTCGGTGGCCCGGTTGCCGCCTTCCGTAAGCAGACTGAACTGCGGCGGCCCTTCGCCCTGCTTGCTGATCACGTTGATCACACCGCCGATCGCTTGCGATCCGTAAAGCGCGCCGCCGGAACCCCGCACGACTTCCACGCGGTCGATATTGTCGGTGGTGATGGTGGAGAAATCGAAGCCGCCGGTGCTGCCCGTGTTGACGTTGACCCCGTCGAGCAGCACCAGGGTTTCCGCCGAGGTGGCGCCGCGGATGCCCACGTCGATCTCGGTACCCTGCGAACCGGCCTGATTCACTTCGACTCCGGGCAGTTGCTGCAGCGCCGGCGCAACCAGAATGAGCTTCTGATCCTGCATCTGCGCGCCCGGCATAACGCTAACGCTGGTGCCGATTTCGCTTACCGGCTGCCGCATGCGAGTGGCGGTCACCACAACTTCGCCGAGCTTGACCGGCTTGCCGGTCGCGGCCTCGCGCAACCGTTGGTGTTTGCCGGTCGCAGCGGCGTGTTTGGCCGTCGCAGTGGTGCGGCCGTTGCGGACGGCGCCTTGCCGCGGCTTGCCCGCTTGCGGCGATGAAATCCCCATCGGAGTCGCGGGCGGGGAGCCGCCGCTATCGACGGCAGCGCAGAATGCGGGTCTTAACGCTAACGTGAAAATGGCGAAAAGAACGCCACCTGCCAGGGTTGGCCTCATAGATCTCCACCTCGTAGACCTTGGGCTATGGCGCTAGGTCCACGGGTGGGACAGTCAGACCCTCAATGTTGGCCGATAAAATATCAGGACCGGGTCTAAAGCCGTCTTCCCCGCGGAAGACCAAGCGGCTCGTTAATACCCGGCCGGTTTCCTGGCTTGGGGTTCATCCTCCAGCCCGCCTTCCCGTTCTCACGGTGGCATGATGGGCCTTCGTTCCCCCTGACAGTTGCGGGGCAGCGCCGGATTCGCACCGGCTTCCCGGCATCGGGTTGGGCAATTGATACAAACTACTGCAAGTTGAGTCAACGGCCATTACGGCGTGTCGCCACGCGTTGAGCATGTGAAGCTTCGCACCGGACGATGCGGTAGAAATAGTGCCGCATGAATTTGCACTCCGAACTGATCGTACTAACCAAGGTGATCGCCGTCGCAATCGCCGTCGGCCTTGATGTGTTGGCGGTATCCGTTGGAGTGGGCATCACCCGTCTGGTGTGGAATGCCAAGCTCAGGCTGGGCATCGCTTTTGCCAGCTCTGAGATCATCATGCAGGTGGTCGGATATGGGTTGGGAACGGGCGCCGGCCGGATGGTCGGTGTGGTCGCGTCCTACTTCGGTTTCGCGCTGCTGGCTCTGGTTGGCGCCTTCATGATCCGCAGCTCCCTGCACGAGGATTCGGAAGCCGAGTTCGACGCCACGCGCGGCAGTGGTCTGCTGTTGACCTCGCTCTCAATAAGTCTGGACTCCCTGGGCGTGGGCTTCGCGTTGCCCGGAGTTTCCATTCCGCTGATTCCGCTGTTGATCACGGTTTCGATCAGCACCACCATTTTCACCTTTGTAGGTTTGGAATTCGGCGCGCGGTTGGGCGAGCGCTATGAAAAAGGCGCGGAGCGCGCCGCGGGAGTAATCCTGATCCTGCTCGCGATCATGTTCATGGTCGAGCACTTGGTCGCTTAGGTAGCGTGGTACGAATTGCCCCCGGTAGCGCTGAGCCAAACAGTCCAAGCGGCGCCTTCGGTTATGGTTGAATTTAGCGTTTGCGGTAAGTGGTAGTCGTCCGTCGCTCTATCGCCCGGACTTGAACCAGACGTTTATCTCGTTCGAGGTCAAAGAAGATTCGCCAGTCACCTACGCGACGTCGAAAGCTGTTTTTCCTGCCCTTTGAGACGCACTATATCACCCGTCAGAGGATTCGATGTCATCTCCTCAAGCGCGTCAGCCAACCGTTCACGGTCGGGTTTTGGTGCGCGCTTTAGTTCGCTTAGCCCGCGCTTTTTGACGCGCACCTCCCAGAAGCTGCTGCTTGAATTCGTCAAGCGTGAGATACTCCCCCTTCTTCATCTGCTCCCGCCCTATTTTGATCGCTTTGAGCTCGGCTTTTGTGGGCGCGTACTCTTTGGGTACGGCCGGGTTTTTATCCAGGTAACGCTGAAGTGCCTCGCGGATCAGGTCGTTGCGCGATCGGAGTTCCCTACGGCAAGCTGCGTCAACCGCTTCACGCATCTTCGGTGGCAAGGACAGATTGATGGTTTCTCGCATAATTATGTGCGCTTGGTGACAACGACGTCATTGATTGTAAGGCAATCTTATCGATCGTCAAGGTTCGGGGGCCCGAGGATTCGTCCGCCAATCGGTCACTGCGGATTCCGATTTGCCGGCGCACTCTCCAGGCGATCACCGATCGCCAGGCGGCGGCCGCGGGCGAAATCGTCGCCCTTAATGCGCTTGCGTCCCGCCGCCTGAACCTCGATCAGGCGCAGCCGCCCATGACCGCATTGCACCAGCGGCGGTCCCTTCAATTCAACGATTGTTCCCGGAGCCGGCGGCGCCGCTTCAGCCGCTTCCGCCACGGCGGCACGGTAAATCCGCACTTCGTCGCCTTTGAACTCCGTAAACGCGACCGGCCATGGATCGTATGCGCGGACCATCCGCTCGATCTGCCCGGCGGCCAAACTCCAGTCGATGCGGGCGTCCTCTTTCTTGACCAGCGCGCTGTAGGTTGCCTGGCTTTCGTCCTGAGCTGTTTCGTGCAGCGCGCCGAGCGCCAACATCCTCAAAGAGTCCAGCAGCGCCTGCGCACCGAGTTCGGCGAGCTTGTCGTGCAAAGAGGCTTGAGTCTCATCGGGGGCCATCGGAATTTCGCGCTGAAGCAGGATCGGTCCGGCGTCCATCTGCTCGACCATCCGCATGATGGTGACTCCGGCAACGGTATCCCCGGCCAGCAGCGCGCCCTGAATCGGGGCCGCCCCGCGATGGCGCGGCAGCAGCGACGCGTGCACGTTGATCGGCATCAGTGACACCGCCTCCAGCACGGATGTGGGGAGAATTCGGCCGTAGGCCGCGACTACCAGCAAATCCGGTTTGAATGACGTGAGCGAATCCAGAAACTCGGCGGTGCGGATTTTGGTTGGCGTGAGCAGCGGCAGACCATACCCCGCCGCCACCGCCGCGACCTCCGAGGGCTGGAGCTTCAGCCCGCGTCCGCGCGGCTGGTCGGGCCGCGTCACCACGGCGACGACTTGGGCGGTACCCGGGGCGTCGAGCAGGCGCTTGAGGATATGGGCCGCCAGGGCGGGCGTGCCCATAAACACGATACGAAATGGAGACCTGCTAGATCCGGGGGCTGGAGGGCCGCTCTCCATCGGATTTGCCCTCCTTAAGCGACTTCTGAAGCTTGCGCCGGTAGAGTTCGCGCTTGATGCGGCTGATCCGATCGATGAACAACTTGCCTTCAAGGTGGTCGATTTCGTGCTGGAGCACGACCGCGAGCAAGCCGTCGGCCTCGACCTCGATCTCCTTCTGGTCCGGAGTATAAGCGCGCACCAGGACTTCCGCCGCCCGTTTGACCTCGGCGTTGTAGTCGACTACCGACAGGCATCCCTCTTCCCAGGTGACCGAGCCGTGACGCTCGATAATCTCCGGATTCACCAGCTTGAGCAGATGCTTGCCCGGATTCTGATGGTCGATGTCGACCACCAGCAGCCGCCGAGACTCTCCAACCTGAGGGGCCGCCAAACCGATACCCGGGGCCGCATACATGGTCTGAACCATGCTCTCCACGAGCGCATTGAGGCGGCCATCGATATTGGTTACTTCTCGGGCGGTCTCCTTGAGAGCCGGATCGGGATACGTACGTATTCTAAGCAGAGCCATGCAGACTTATTCACCGCAAAGCCGGAATTGCGCCACCCATTGTGGTGACCCCAAAACCCCGGCACAACTTAATTATCCTACCAAACCGTGACCAAGGCCGGAAGTAGCAGTTCTGTGACGAGAGTGCAAAGCAGATGCTGGCAAGATGCGATTGGGCTAAAACCGAACTCATGACCCGCTACCACGACGAAGAATGGGGCGTCCCGGTCCACGACGACCGCACGCTGTTCGAGTTCTTGTGCCTGGAAGGGGCACAGGCAGGGCTGAGCTGGGAGACCGTGCTTAAGAAGCGCGAAAACTACCGCTCCGCCTTCGAGAATTTCGAGCCCGCCGCCGTGTCGGCCTTCACTCAACGCACGATCGAGCGGCTGCTGGGCGACGCCGGACTAATTCGCAATCGGCTCAAGATGGAATCGGCGGTCCGCAATGCGCGGGCTCTCCTTGAAGTCCAGGCCGAATTCGGCAGCTTCGAGGCTTACCTTTGGCGCTTCGTGGACGGCCGGCCCGTCGTCAACGCCTGGCAGACTATGAAACAAATACCGGCTCACACGGCGCAATCCGACGCGATGAGCAAGGACCTGCGTAAACGCGGCTTCAAGTTTGTCGGCACCACTATCTGCTACGCCTTCATGCAGGCGGTAGGGATGGTCAATGATCACCTGGTATTCTGCTTCAGGTACGGGAAATTACGCAGCACGCGGGGCCGTCGAAGCGCAATCCTACAGCCCGGCGCGCCGAAGCGCTGATCACCGTCGGGCACCCGGACTTCAGCGACGAGCTTTATCATCGGGAGCGCGAAATCGGCCGCCTGCGATCGGGCGCAACCGTTTCGATCTATCGGTCCCTTTATGATTTGCCTTCGGCTTATGGTTCGCCTTCAGCGCCTTTGGTGCGCGCACGCCGGCCCCATCCATGTAGGATTGGATCACGGGGGCCACCAGTGCTACCAGCGCCTTGTCGGGGCTGTCGGCCAGAGCCGTGATACCCATCACATCGCGAGCGATGGCCAAGCCCAGCAGATAGGCGGTGATAAGCGCGGCCCGTTGACGCGCCTGGGCGCCGCGCAGTGAGGATGCCAGCGGCTTGATGAATTCCTCCTCCAAGCCTCGTTTCAGAATCGCGGCGGCTTGCGGGTCGGGGGCTGAACGCACCAGCGCCAGCACCGCGTCGAAGCGAGCCGCGTATACTTCCTTCTTCAACACAACCCGCGCGATGCGTTCGCCATCGAGCGCGCCCTGAGCGTCGTCCGAGAGGTAATCGAGCAGAAACCTGTCGGCCAAACGCCTGGGCAAAAAGTTGCACCTTTGAACCGAAGTAGCGGATCACCAACGCTCCATTGACTCCGGCCCGCGCGGCGACATCCCGCACGCCCACGTGCTCATAGCCCGCTTCGGTGAAGCAGGCGCGCGCCGCCTCGAGAATCGCGGCGCGGGTTGCCAGCGCGTTACGTGGACGAGTGGCCGCGGCAAAGTCTTTTCGGATGGCCATGGAGGCACTATACCGGGTAAACAGTCGTTGACAAAAGTAAAAGGATCAAGTAAACGCATTGTATACAGCACGGCCGCGGCTCTTGCGTCCCGGACCGCAACTCCGGAGGAGCGCCACGATGGACCCTGATGTTTATCGTTTGAACGATCCGAGCTTTTTTGCGCAAGGCAATCCCGAGGCGGTGTTCAAGTCTCTGCGCCGCGAAGATCCGGTCCATTGGACGCAAACCAACCTCAAACGGGGCTTCTGGTCAATTACGACGATGCCCGACGTGATGGCGGTGTTCCGCGACGCCCACACGTTTCCCAGTGGAGTTGGGCGGGTTTTTCCTTCCTCCCGATCCTCAAACCGAAGCCGCGCAGCCGGCGGTTAGCTCCGAGCACCAACCTGGTCATCACAGATCCGCCCCGCCATGGGCCGCTGCGCAAGGCGTTTAACCGTCCGTTCCTGCCACGCGCGGTCAAACAATATGAAGAGGCCGGACGAAAACTGGTGGCGGAGATTATCGACGAGATCATTCCGCGGGGCGGATGCAATTTCGTCACCGACATCGCGACCAAACTGCCGATGGCGATTATCTGCGACATGATGCAGGTGCCGCGCCAGGATTGGAACTCGCTATTCAAGTGGGCCAACATGGCGATGGGCGCCGACGATCCCGAATACCAGATCGGCACCCCGGCGGAGACCCATCAACACGGCTACGGCAACCTGTTCAACTACACGCTGCGGCTGGGGAAAGAACGCCGCGGCGGCAATACCGAAGACCTGATGAGCATCATCTCCAACGCGGTGGTCCAGGACGCCCAATTAGACGACAGCGAAGTCGGCGGCAACGGCTTCATGTTCGTTATCGGCGGGTTGGAGACCACGCGCAACGCAATTTCGGGCGGAATGCTCCAACTGATAAAAAACCCCGATCAGATGCGGTTGCTGCGCGAGGATCGTTCGCTGCTGCCCAAAGCGATCGAGGAGATCGTCCGCTGGACCAGCCCGATCACTCATCTTGGCCGTGGCGCCAGCCGCGACGTCGAATTGAACGGCAAACAGATCAAAAAAGGGGACCCCATCGTGATTTGGCTGCTGTCGGCCAATCGCGACGAACAATGGTTTACCGACCCCGACCGCTTTGACGTTACCCGCACGCCCAACGAGCATATCGGCTTCGGTTATGGCGAGCACTTCTGCCTCGGGGCCCATCTGGCGCGACTGGAGTTGCGGCTGATGCTCAACGAGTTGCTGGATCGCATGCCGGACATGGAAGTCTGCGGCGAAGTCACGCGCCTGCATTCCACGCTGGTCGCCGGGATCAAGAGCATGCCGGTACGCTGGAACCCGCCGCATCAGTAGTCCTGAAATAAGCGCTCTGTTCCGGGAAGCCGGCCTCCGTGCCGTTTCCTGTGTCTCCGGCAACCCATCACCCGGAGGCATCCGGGCTCGATCTGAGCCAACCAGATAACGGGCGGCAGCTTTGACCGGTTGTGGGGCGGTTGAAGAATCGCGGCTGTTATCGGAAGGTAATCGCGCCGGGCTGTGCGGCCATCCGCAAAAGGAGGTTGGCTATCCGATGAGAAAGAACTTCGAACAGATTTCCGACTTTAACCTGAGCCACGACGAAGAAGAGGAGCTGATAAGCAAGCAGGACGAGTGCACCCTCATCTGGGGCCGTAAAGACGGATGGCCGGTTGGCCTGACGATGACCTACATCTACCGCAACGGCAAGATCTGGCTTACGACCAGCGGCCAGCATGCCCGGGTGCTGGCGCTCAAGCGCGACCCTCGATGCTGCGTGGTCATATCCAGCGCCGGAGCCGGCGAGATTCCGATGGTCAATGGCAGTGTTCCGGCGATGCGCAAGGGCAAGGCCACCACTATCCGGGGCCGCTGCGAGATTCTTACCGATACGCCGGCCAAGCTATGGTTTTTTCGCGAGTTTGCCGAAGCCGTTTTTCCTGGCGATCCCGAACGTCAGCACGGCTTCATTACGATGATGGATTCGCCGCGCCGTGCGATAATGTGCGTGACTCCAGAGGGCGGCCACATCACCTGGCACGTGGGCAAGCTGCATGCCGAGACCGGCGGTGCTGTGGGCAAGGAATCCAACGGCTGAGGAAGATCGATGCGGCCGGTTGCGCCATCGAGCGATTTGCTTCAAGAATCTACCCTGAACACTGGTTTTGCCATAGGATCGCGTGCGTACCGGTTGATGATCCGATAACGTGCGAGGGGCCTACGCAAAAAGTGCAACGGTTTGAAGTAGCGGTGAGCTCCGGGCTTACAGTCAGTCGAGGATAAAGGCGATGTTACTACTGTATTTTCATGAGCGGCCGTATGGAGCCGTTCCGGAAGAAGAAGTGATCAAGAACCGCGGCTTTTTTGGCATCCCCAACCGCTTCTTCGATCCGCAAAAGGGCGCCGACCTGTACAACACTTACCTCGACGAGATGGTGTACGTCGAGGAAGTGGGGCTCGACGGCGTGGTGCTCAACGAGCATCACGGCACCCCGTTCTGCATGGGCGCGGTGATGGACGTCGAGGCGGCGATTCTGGCCCGCATCACCAAGAAGATGAAGATCATACTGCTGGGCAATCCTCTGCCGGTGGTGCGCAATCCGGTGCGGCTGGCCGAGGAACTGGCCGAGATCGACATGATTTCGCGCGGACGCCTGGTGACCGGATGGGTCCGCGGCGCCGGCAGCGAGCAGCTCTTCAACAACGTCAGCCCGTCGCTCAATCGCGAATACTTCAATGAAGCGCACGACCTGGTGGTGAAAACCTGGACCCAGCCGGGTCCGTTCCGCTTCGAGGGCAAGCATTTTCATTACCGTTTCGTAAATCCGTGGGCGCTGCCCTATCAAAAACCGCATCCGCCGATTTGGATTCCCGGCCTGCTGAGCCCGGAATCGGTGATTTGGGCGGCCGAGCACCGCTATCCCTATATCGGCCTTGGAACCGGACTCAAAGCCACCGCCGAACTGTGGAACATCTACGCCGACAAAGCCGCGGAACTGGGCTTTCAGGCCGGGCCGGAGAATTTCGGCTACATGCAAAACGTGTACATCGCGGACACCGAAGAGAAGGCCCAGGAAGTAGCGAGATACAATCTTTATGGCGGAGGAGGCGCGGCCTTTGCGCGGCCCGAATGGACGCTGCCGCCGGGCTATAACTCCAAGGAAGCGACCCGCCGCCTGGCCCGCTTGCAAGTGGCCACCAAGGGGGAGCGCACCGCCTTTTTGGGCTTGAGCGCGACGCCCGACCAAGACAATGAAAAGGCAAAGTCCGCAGTCAGCGCCCGCACCCGATTGGCGCGCGGCGAGATCGATATCGAAGAGGCCAAGCGCAACATCTACGCCGGATATCAAAAGGCGCAGGACAGCTTGAGCATCATCGCCGGCACGCCCAAGACGGTGCTCCCCAAGCTCAAGCATATCCTCGAGGTGCTGCGCTGCGGCGCGTTGGCAATCTCTCAGGTCAACGGTCCCGCGAGCCACGAGGACCGCATGCTGAATATCAAGCTGTTCGCGCAGGACGTGGCTGGGCCATTGCGCGAGTTCGCCAAAGAACTCGGGTTAACCGATCCTTCCAGGTAAAGCCCGGCTCGCGTCCGATCTCGGGCAAGCGCTCGCAGGTATCGTGGCCGGAGTTGCTGCCCAAACAGCCCGCCGCTTAGACCACGGCCTCTCCCGAATTTCGAGTCACAGGCGCCCGCGGCCTGTGACTCGACTTGGGATCTATCCACAGGCTGAATCCGGCCGACGTTCGGCAGATACGGAAAATCTCCGGTTTTACATTTCGGTACAATTGAAATCCATGGGGCGAGACGCCCACGCCGCTGATTTCACCAGTGACGATTGCGGCGAATGAATCCGATAGCGGCGCGACGCTCCATGCTCAATAATCGGACTACTCCGCGGCGGTGGCGGCGAGGGTGGCGGTTTGCTGTTCCAGCGGGACGATTTTCTTGAGCTCCGGCAGCGGTCCGGCGGCGAATAGCCGCATGCTGCGTTCGGCCAGATCGTAAGGCATACCGCCGTAGCTGAACACCAGGATCAACCCTGCGGGCCAACCAGTTCGTGGTGTTTGCGCAATTTCTCGTAACACATCTCGGGCGTGCCCCAAGCCTGCGTCTTGATGAACGCCTTGACCGCGGCGTCGATGCCGCCGGGGGCGGAAAGCGCCTGCTGCGCCGCCTTGTACGATTCGTATCCCTTAAGCGCCGGCAAACTCTCCTCGGTCATTCCGTAATGCTTGAATGCCGAGAGTTGATAGGCCGACAGATACTTCTGCGCGACCTGCTCGGCCCGGCCCGCGTCGTCATCGCAATAGACGAAGCAGACCGAAATGGGAGCATGACCGGGTCTTCCGTGGATCGCCTGAAAGGCCTTGCGATACGCCGCCAGGTCCGCCTCCACCAACTCCCGCGGCTTGGCCGGAATCAGCATTACACCGAGTCCCAACCGCGCCATTATCTCAGCCGATTCCGGAGAGGTGATCGCGGCGAAAGCGCGATTTTAAATGATCTGACCGGGCGCGGCCGGATTTCGCGGCGCACCTGATGCACGACTTTCCGTCGAACTCGCATACGCCCGTCTCCAGTCCCTGCATAATCAACTGGACCGATTCGATGAACAGGTCGCGGCTGGCTTCCTGGTTGACGCCCAGCCCTTCGAACTCCAGGCGCGCGACGCCTCTTCCCATGCCGAAGATGAAACGGCCGTTGGAGAGCTGGTCGAGCAGCGCCACTTCTTCGGCGACCCGAATCGGATTGTGCCACGGCAGCACCACCACCTCGCTGCCGAGCTGGACGTGCCTGGTGCGGGCCGCCCAGTAGGTCAGAAACTGGGTCACGTCGGGGACCATCGTGTAGTCGTCGAAATGATGCTCGACGCTCCAGATGGCCTGGTAGCCCAAGGGCTCCGCCAAATCGCCCAACCTGATTTCGTTGCGATAGACTTCCCGATCCGGCCGGCCCAGCCCCTGAAAGAACATCGCGATTCCACAGTTCATGGTCGTGCTCCTTTATCGGCGTCATCCGCGAACATAGTTCCATTCTCATGGTTTGTCCAAGCAACCGATGCGCTTGTTACAGTGAGGCAGGAGCGATCATTGCGATGGCGCGGTTGTTTATCGGGACGTCAGGGATGGAGCTATTCGACTGGCGCGGTGATTTTCTATCCGGAGGACCTCCCGCAGCGCCAGGCGTCTGTCTTTCTATGGCGCGAATTTCGATACCGCCGAAGTGAATTATTCCTTCTACCAACTGCCGCGGGCGAGCACCTACGAAAACTGGTATCGGCAAACACCCGAGCACTTTGTGTTCGCGCTCAAAGCCTCGCGCGTAATCACCGCACGTCAAGCGCCTTAAAGATGTGCGGGAATAGTTGGGACACGTTTATCGAAGGGGCGCTTGCGCTCAAGGAGAAACTGGGGCCGATACTGCTGCAGTTTCCGCCCAGTTTCCGCGCTAGTCCCGAGAATCTCGAGCGGCTGGCGGAGCTTCTGAGTTACGCGACGGCGGCCAGAGCGTGCGACATCGCGATGGAGTTCCGCCACGCATCATGCTTCGAATCGCCGATGATCACATTGCTCAGGCGCCATCATGCGGCCCTGGTACTTGCGCATTCGGAGCGCTATCCGATACCCGAAGTCGCGGCGACTGCGCCGTTCGTGTACTTCCGTTTCCACGGACCCGAAGCAATGTGCGCGTCATCCTATTCGGACGCCAGCTTCGCGAATGGAGCTGGCACATCAAAGACTTTCCGAGAAAATGGAGGCTGATGTGTACGCGTACTTCGACAATGACGTGGGCGGTTACGCGGTCGACAACGCGCGCACGATTGGGACGCATGTTGAAAAAGACCGGCGATGTACTCGCAGATGCGGGTCGATCACCTCATTCGATATTGAGGCGCTTTTTGGCCTCTTCGCTCATCTTGTGGGGAGTCCACGGCGGATCCCAGACAATCTCGACGCTGGCCTCGCGGCATCCCGGCAATCCCAGCAGCTTGTCTTCGATATCGCGTGAAATCATGCCTCCCATGCTGCATCCGGGCGCGGTCAGGGTCATCGTGATGAGGACCACGTCGTCTTCAATGTTGACGCCGTAAACCAGACCGAGGTCGAGCACATTGACCGGGATTTCCGGGTCATAGCACTCGCGCAGAACCTCGTAAACTTCTTCTTCTGTTACCATCGGGAATCGGCTCTCCGGGCGATTTTATGATTATATAGGAAACCTGGCCCTGGGACACTAACAGAGCGGCGCGCTGGGGGCCGAAACCGCCGGGCGCCAATGGAGAATTTGCGATGGTCGACAAAGAGGAACTCTACGATCAGGCCGTGGACCTGTACGCGGACGATAAGTACGACGAGGCGATAGAGCTGTACAAACAGGCGCTCGAAGCCGACCCGAAATACACCGACGCCATCCACGGTCTGACCATGTGCTACCAGGCCAAGGGCGACCTCGACGGCGCCATCGAACTGACCTTGAAGTACATCGAGCAGGAGCCCGAAGATATCCTGGGTTGGACGAATTTGAGCATGATCTATCAGAAGAAAGGGATGGTGCCCGAGGCCGAAAAGGCCGGCGCCGAGGCACGGCGGCTGGACTGGAAACGCCAACTCAAGGAAGGCAAAAAGTAAGGTGCTCCAGCCTCGGAGCGCGGCGGCCGCGCAAGCGCTCAGGTGCCGGCCTGATGGCGGGGAGTCCCCTTCGGCGCGGTTGCCGCATTCTTCGATTTCGAAGGACACCAGACCAATTTTCAGCGCGAAATCGTGGCGGGGCTGACCACCTTCGTCACGATGTCGTATATCATCGCGGTCAATCCCGCGATTCTCAAAGAAGCCGGAATCCCGCCGGGGCCCTCGATGGTCGCCACTATCCTGACCGCGGTGGCCGGCACTCTCGTAATGGGCCTGTACGCGAACCGTCCGTTCGCGATTGCCCCCTACATGGGCGAGAACGCCTTTATCGCTTTCACCGTGGTCAAGGTGATGGGCTACTCTTGGCAAACCGCGCTGGCCGCCGTGTTCCTGAGCGGGGTGCTGTTCGTGGCGCTGACGGTAGCGCGCATCCGGCAATGGCTGCTGGACTCGGTGCCGACCGGATTGCGCTACAGCTTCGCCGCGGGAATCGGCCTGTTTCTGGTCTTCATCGGCATGAACGAAGCGGGAATCGTGGCGATTGGCGTGCCCGGCGCCCCGGTCCAAATCGGCGCGTTCAATTCGCCGCAGGTGTTGACGGCGATCGGCTGCTTCCTTTTGATGTCGGTGCTGACGCTGTGGGAGGTGCCGGGCGCACTGCTGATGGGAATCCTCGCCACGGCCGCCACCTCGTTCATCCTGGGTCTGGCGCCGGCTCCCGCGCGGTGGGTCAGCGCGCCGCCCGATCTTCGTCCGATATTATTTAAGATCGACTTGCGCCAGGCACTCAGTTGGGGATTTTTCGGCGTGCTGCTGACCGTCTTCATGATGGCCTTCGTCGACACGCTCGGTACCCTGATTGGGCTGTCCGCAAAAGCTGGCTTTCTGGACGAGAATGGCCATCTGCCTCAGATCGAACGGCCGATGCTGGCCGACGCGATCGCCACTACTGTGGCGGGCCTGATCGGCACCACCACCTCCGGTGCCTACATCGAGTCGGCAACCGGAATCGCCGCGGGCGGACGCACCGGATTCACCACCGTGGTCACTGCGATCCTGTTTGCCTCGGCGCTGTTCTTCGCCCCCTTCATCACCGCCATTCCGGCGGCCGCATATAGCCCAGCCCTGATCGTCGTCGGACTGCACATGCTGGCACCGATCTCGCGCATCGATTTCAACGATTACACGGAAATGATCCCGGCCTTCGCGGTGATCGTGTTGATGAGTTTCACCTACAACATCGGGATCGGAATCACCGGCGGGTTCGTACTCTATCCGTTCTTCAAGAGCGTAACCGGCCGCGCTCGCGAGGTGCGCCCGGGCCTGTGGGTCCTAAGCGCACTCTCGCTGCTGTTTTTTATTTTCTATCCTTACCGCTGATGTGTAATAGTCCTGTCCGCCAAACTCGTAAAAGTCTTAACAATCGAACTCAATTGACTCGTCCTCAAAACGTTGGTTACATTTAATCCAACAAATTTGTTGTATTAAATGTATGTCAGAGAAGCGCGATCTAAACGCAACGGAACTCTTGGAGGCTGCCTTAGGCCTTCAGGTTCGAATTCTTGACGCGCTTTTGTCCTCGCGCGCGTGGCGAACGGACGAGATCGCTTTTCAAGGTGGCACTTCGCTTAAATTAGCGCATGGTTCCGTCCGTTTCTCCGAGGACCTCGATTTTCTGTTGGCGCAAGAAATGGCGGATAGTGTCACGCAGATCGCTCAGAGCGCGCTTAGCTCGCGTGCGGGAAGCCATGGCGATTGACGGCGCCGGAAGACTCGATCGCGCTGAGAGTGGGCCGCCGCAGCGGGAATACCTGGCCGCTCACTTTTGTCAGGTCAAGTGAGCGATTTCGCAATTCCATCCGCGTAAAAGTGGATTTCCAGCTGGTCCCGAAGACCTTGCTGGAATCTTATCAGAAAGAATTGGTGAGTTTTGCTTTGCCACCGCGGCTGCGCGCCGGGGTGAAGGCGATGCTGCCGGCAGCCACCCTTGATTCAATCTACGCGGACAAGATTCTCGCGATCGCCGGCCGCCCGTATTTGAAACCGCGCGATTTCTTTGACTTGTGGTGGCTGCGAACGCAGCAGGGTATCAAAGCACCGCCTGAACAGGGAAATCTTATCGAACGAATTACGACTGCGGCAGCGATGTACGGCAAGACCCCGAAGGACACTCTTGCGGGATTGGAGAAATTCTTGCGGAGCAGGGAAGTCGGTCGAGATCACGGGCATACTCGCTGCGCGATTTACCCCGTTGGCTTCCTGAGGCACTAGTCAACCAATTCAATCACCACGACACCTGGCGCTCGATCGCGGAGTTCGCTTTCGCCGATATCGTGGCCGCCACCGAACTGCTCAGGCGCGGGCAAGGCGCAGCGGCAAAGGCGCCGGAAATCAACGATGAATGAGAGCCAGCGTCGGGCCTCGGCCATCGAACGGCTAAGGGCATTGCCGCCAGTTTTTCGGGGCAGCGATCTTTCCCTTCGTTTCGGCTGGGATACACACGAGGCGGGCGAATATTTGCGCCGTTGGAAGCGGCGGGATCTCGTGAAACCGGCCGGGCCGCGAGCTGGTGTGTACTTCAACCTGATTTCGGAAACATCAGCGGCGGAGACGTCACCTCGAGGAAGCGATTGCAACGCTGTTTCCTTCGGCCGTCGTTGTTGGTGCGTCGGTCCTTCATGACGCTGGCTGGATTACCCAGATTCCGCGCCAGTTGGACGTGGCCGTACTACGCCGCCGCACGTTTCCCGCGAGTAACGGGCGTCGTACTGCATCCGCGCAATATCTTCTGGTATCGCTTGGTTCATCCCCGGCTTGAGCGTACCGAAGGCCAAGGTGTTCCACGGCTCGATCCAGCCTTTGCGTTAGCCGATGCGCTTAAATATCGCGATGGGTGGGTTCCCGAACCCGACGACGTTGAGTTCCCGGATGCCGAGGATGCGCGGCGATTTCTCGGGGCTTGCAAGACCCTGGGAGTGGCTTTGGATCGCGGAGTGGTTGGACGCCATCCGTCTGGCGTCACTGGATTCGGCCGGCGCGAGCGAATCGTGATTTGAAGTCGTTTACTGCGTCAGTTCGGGGGTAAGTACGCCGGCGTCTTGAGACGTCGACGTCGTAGAGTTTGACGCCGTTGTCCCACATGATCTTGCGCTTGCTGTCCTCGGCGATGTCAGTTTCCACGAACTCCCGAGCTGCATCGACATAGCGCCGGCCTTCCGGGATGGCCGAAGTCGGTGGAGAGCACGATGTTGTCGTCGCCCAACACTTCCAGGACGTGTTTGATTCCAGGATCGTCCTGGTCGCACGAGATGTAGCATTGGCGCTTGAAGTACTCGATCGGGCTCAGCTTAAGGCCGGGAACCTCCATGCCGCGGAAGCCTCCCTGGACTCCGCTGGCCAGCCGCTCCAGCCAGAACGCGGCCCATCCCGCACCCGACTCGAGATGCACGACCCTGAGCTTCGGATGTCTTTCCAGCACTCCACCCATAATCAGTGCGGCGCAGGCAATCATATTGCCGAGCACGAATGCGAACACGCTTTGCGCAGAGCGGACCGCAAAGCGAAATTCCGGTACCGCCTTTAAAGCCGGCAGATAGTAATAGAGCATCTCGTCAGTCGGAGTGCCGGTGCCGCAATGGACACCGACGGGGATGTTGAGATCTTCCAATTCACTCCACAACCGATCGTAAACGTCCTCGTAGAGGCGATGCTCCCCGACGGGTGCGGGGTTGAATGTCACCGCGCGGAAACCGAAGTCTTTTACGCAGCGGCGCGCCTCCTGCGCGGCCTGCGCCGGATCGCGTAGATCGATCGACGCGACACCCAAGGCCCGCGGGCCGGCAGCCGAGCAGAAGTCATTCAGCCAGTTGTTGTAGGCGCGGCGGTAGGCCGCCGCGGTGGCCGCGTCGAGGTGCGGGTCGTGGGTGTACCACAAAGCGGCGGTGGGATAGACGACCATGTAATCGATACCGGCGCGGTCCAGCGCCGCGGGGTACGACTGCGGCTGAAAACCCTGGCGGGCAATCTCGGAGTACGCCACGTCGTGGCCGGGCAGAACTACCTCGTTTGAAGGCCAGGGCAAGTTCAGGATCGTTCACAGGGTCATTATCGCGGCCGAATGGCATCTCGCATTGGCCGCCGTCGCACTGCGCAGTGGGAGTTATGACTTCAATTCCCCATGCCGGGGGCTCGCCTTTATATCCGGTCCAGGCCCGCGGCATCCGCGAGCGAAACTTCGGTTCCAGGTACTTATCGAAAAGGTCGTCCGGCTCCAGGATGTGCGCGTCGGCGTCGAGGAACTTCTATCCCCTGAACATCAATCTCTCCTTCTAAATCCCGTTGCCCCGGGCAGCTTCCGCATCAGAACGCTTACATGCGCCACTCACAGACGCAGCACCTGGCCGGGCATCGCGCCGGTGTGCTTGCCGTGCTCCAGGAGCACCTCGCCGTTGACGACGGTGTACTCCACGCCCTGGGCCGGGATAACCAGCCGCCGGCCGCCGCCGGGCAGATCGGCGAGCCATTTGGCGCGTCCGGTCGAGCCGATCGTGTTGTAATCAAAGATCGTGATGTCGGCGGGCAGACCCGCGGCCAATCGCCCTCTTTGGGGAAAACCAAACAGTGCGGCGGGCTCGGACGTGATCCGGAGCACCGCGTCTTCCAGGCTCAGCACCTGCTTGTCCCTTGACCAGGTTCCGAGCAGATAGGTGGTATAGCCGGCGTCGCACAACAGATCGACATGGGCGCCGCCGTCGGCCAAACCGATGAGCGTGCGCCGATCGTTGAGCAGCGGCGCGAGCAGGCCTTCGTCCATCATGCTGACCGAAAACCAGGTGGCGAGGTCGTCTTCAAGCGCGATATCGATGAAGGTGTCGAGCGGGTCGCGGCCGCGCTCGCGGCCGATCTCGACCATGGTCTTGCCTTCCAGTCCCTTCATCGCAGGACTGCCGGCGGTATCGACGTCGACCCGGTTCCAGTCACTGGTGAAAATCTGCGGCCGGCGCATCTCTTCGCGAAACGCGTTGCGAAAAGCCGGTTCGGCGTAGATCTTCTTTTGCGCTTCCGGCGGCTGGTTGAATAGCGATTTCCATGAATTCAGGCTGGCCATCAAAAATGGATTGCGCAGATTGAGTTGGAGCCGCGACGTATGGGCGGTAATTTGCGGGATACCTCCACGCGCGATCAGCGGCTCGATCTGGTCGAGCGTCTCCAGGCACGACTCGACCCGTCCATGCAACGGCACCAGCGACAACCAGGTGACCGGGCGGCTGCTTTCGGTCAGCAGCACCTCAAGCAGGTCCGCTTCCTCTTTGGACAGCGTGTCGATTTCCTGGCTGAGCGAGATCTCGATCGTGCCCTTGCCCAATTCCTTGAGCGCGTTGGCGTAGCTCTTGAGTTCTTCGAGGCTGGCGTGGCGGCAGGCCAATGGGCGGCCCTGGTAGCCGATATGCTGGCGCAGCCGGGTATGCGAAAAGCCCACTGCCCCGGCGGCCACCGCTTCCTTGACCATCGCCTTGATTTGCGCGATTTCATCGGGCCGCGCCGCCCGTTCCATCGACTCCTCGCCCATCACGTAATGGCGGAACGGAGTGAGCGGCGCGAGAAAGCCGAGGTTGAGCCCGCTGCCGCGCTTTTCCGCCGCGTCCATATATTCGGGGAAGCTCTGCCAGTCCCAAGTGGTGCCCTTGGACAGAACCTCGAAGGGGATGCCCTCCACGTTGACCAGGTCCCAGGTGGCGATTTCGCGCGTCTGCGGGCGGCATGGCGCGATGCCGACGCCGCAGTTGCCCATGATCACGCTGGTCACGCCGTGCCATGATGAGCAGGTGACCAGGGGATCCCAGCAGATCTGCGCGTCATAGTGAGTATGGGGGTCGAAGAACCCTGGCGCCACGATTAGATCCGCGGCGTCGATCATCTTTTTGGCCGTATCCTTGACCTTGCCGATCTCGACCACCCGGCCTTGCGCCACCCCAACGTCCGCTCTGAAGCGTTCCCGGCCGGTCCCATCGACTACGGTTCCATTCTTGATCACCAGGTCCAATGCCATATTGAGGCCGCTCCCGTCGTGTTGATCGCGCAGGGCCATCCCGCCCGATACGTTTCCTTATTGTTTAGCTTAAGTCGCGGTCCCGGCGCTAACCGTTGCGTCTATCGGTATGCGGACAGGCTCCAGGCAGCAGTCCGCGATCGCGCTAACATCGGCGGCAGGTTTTCGGCTAACCTCGCGGAAGATCAACAGAGGAGAACGGCGATGGCGAAATCGAGTCGGAAGCGTTTGAGTGGCAAAGTCGCGATCGTCAGCGGCAGCGGAAGAGGGATCGGGCGTTGCGAGGCGATGCTGCTGGCGCAACAGGGTGCCAAGGTGGTGGTCAACGATATCGGCAAGGATCCGGACGGCGACCGCAGAGCTAACAAGGTCGCCGACGAGATCCGAGCGGCAGGCGGCGAAGCGGTGGCGTCCACCGACAGCATCTCGACGCTGGAAGGCGCGCATCGCACGGTCGAAACCGCGGTCAAAACCTTCGGCGGCCTGGATATCCTGGTCAACAATGCCGGCCTGCGCGCCCCGACCGCGATCGACGAACTGACCGAGGAGCAATGGAACCTGGTGCTGGACTCCCATCTCAAGGGCACCTTTGCACTGATTAAATTCGCCGTGCCGCATTTCAAAAGCCAGCGCTCCGGCGTGATCATCAATACCGGCTCCGAATCCGGACTGGGTCATCCGTTCAATTCCGCATACGGTGCGGCCAAGGAGGGCATCGCGGGTCTGACACGCAGCCTGGCGCGCGAACTGGGCCGGTTCGGTATCCGCTGCAACATGATCCGGCCGCGCGCCGCTACCCCCGGAGGGCCCGAGTTCATGGAGATGTACCAGAAGTGGATGCCGATGGCGCAGGCGCTGGGGCGCTATTGGTTGGGCGAACGGGCGCATGTCCGCACCGGCGAAATGAAGCCCGAGCGCGTCGCGGAGCTGGTCGTATGGCTATGTACCGACGCCGCGGTTAACGTCAACGGCCGGGGCTTTTACGTGGCGGGCGAGGAAGTCGGACTGTGGTCCGAGCCGGAACTGGTCCGATGTCTGACGCGGCCAGACGGTTGGGATCTGGATTCACTGGACGAATTCGGCCCCAACAGCCTGATTTTCGACCTGACCAACAAGTTTCTGGTCAAAGATCCCCCGGAGAAAGACTAGCTTGAACAGGCTTTGATCAACCCAGGAAAATATTCGGACGATAATCTGAAAGTGGTAAGCTGTTAACCGGCAATACCAAGTGACACAACCAGTACCTGAACAGATCGACATTCGAGATACTGAAAGATAATCCGTATGGACCTATCTCCCGACTTCGACGCGACCTTGCGTGAGCACGCTTTGGGTACTCTGCGCCGCGGCATGCCCGTAACGCTCCAGGTCAACGTCGGGAAGCTGTGCAATCAGGCCTGTCATCATTGTCACGTCGACGCCGGGCCGGGGCGCAAAGAGCGGATGACCCGGGCCGTCGCCGAGCGCGTGATGGACCTGGTTGCGGCGAGCCCGACGATCACCACCGTGGATCTCACCGGCGGCGCTCCGGAACTGAATGACAATTTTCGCTACTTGGTGGAAAGCTCCCGCGCGATGGGCCGCCACGTCATGGTGCGATGCAACCTGACCGTGCTGTTCGCCGCCGGCGTGGAATGGCTGCCGGAATTCTACCGCGACGCGCAGGCGGAACTGGTATGCTCCCTGCCCTGTTACGGTCCGGAGAACGTTGAGCAGCAGCGCGGCAAGGGCGTCTTCGAACAAAGTATCGCGGCTCTGAGGATGCTCAACCGCCTCGGATACGCCCGTCCTCCCTTGGCGCTACACCTGGTTTACAATCCGGTCGGAGCCTTTCTTCCGCCCGCACAGGCCCAACTCGAGCAGCGTTATCGTCAGGAGCTAAGCCAGTTGGGAGTCGAATTCAACCGCCTCTTCACCATCACAAACATGCCGATCAAGCGCTTCGCGCTCCAGCTCCGTCAATGGAATAAGGCCGCGGAATACATGAGCCTGCTGGTCAACCATTTTAATCCCGATGCGGTCGCCGGCCTGATGTGCCGCAGCCTGGTTAGCGTCGGCTACCAGGGGACCCTGTACGATTGCGACTTCAATCAGATGCTGGAAATGCCACTGGCAATCGAGGGCCATCAGTTAACCATCTGGGATGTAAACGATCTGGCCGCTCTATCAGGCGCGTCAATCGCAACAGGGTCCCATTGCTTCGGATGCACCGCCGGAGCTGGCTCAAGCTGCGGCGGCGCATTGGTATAGCGGCTGCGGAAGACAGTAAAACCCACCGCCCGCCCTCACTTTCATCTCTCCCAAAGGGGAGCAGGGTTTGAGGAACCACCTTCGCGGTTGCTGAATCCACCAATCTGGTCGGCGGGCCGCGTTTTTCAGCCATAGCCTAAAGTTCGGGCGCAAGGCCTGGCATTGGCCTTGCGCCGATACAGCGCCCGCCGGCACGCGCATTCCGGCGCGTTGCCACTATTTAACGCTCGTAGTGCAGGCTCAGCGCCCCGATGCCGGCAGCCACGTTCAGCCCGTTTTGTCCTTCGACCGAAACCGGTTGCAGCGCGATGGAGTTTTTAAAGCCACCAAGCAGCACGTTCGCCCCCGCGCCTACGCCCAAGGCCAGGCTCGCCGTCGCACCGACATAGTGTCCGCTCAGCGCTCCGCGTCCAAGGTCAGTGGTCGGGGCGGCCACCGCCCATAGGAGTACCGCCGACTGCAAATAACCGATGTCGGCACCGAACTTGGTGATGCTGCCCGAGTAATGTTCGTTCCGATGGCTCTTGGTGTTGGTGTAGACGCACCGGATATCGCGCGAGGACCCAATGATGAAGCCCCATCCCGACGCCACGTGACAGGTTAGGTAGCCGGTTTTGACCGTCATGTTGTCAGCACGAGCAGGGATCGCCATCAAGGCAAGCAACAACCCCGCCACCGCAACGCTCGTAAAAGTTTTGTTTCTCATGAGTACCTCCGGTTCGATGATAACAGCCGGCGCCCGGCCCATGAAGAATATGCGTGTCCTTTTCGCACACACTTTCGTTGGTTAAACAGCCTGCGCGCTGTCATAGTTGGTAAATGAATCCCGTCAGGCCACAAAATAAATCCTCATTGCCCGCTTACCCACTTTTATGTCAGCTGGACGTAGACAAAGACTGATGTAAAGCAGCCGTGGTCGGGCTGGTTCAGGCTCCGCACCGTCGGTTTTTCGCGCGCTGGCTCCCGACGATCGCGATGGCGGCCGTCAGCGCAGAGTGCGGGCGTCGAAGTTAAGTCAGGGGACGCCATATGTCATAATGGGTGATAGTTTCGCCCGCTTTGCGGGAATTGAGAGGTAGACGGAATTGATGCTGAGCGACTTGCGCGAACAATTGGCCGATCTTGAGGAGCGTTTTGGCAAGCTCGGGAGGCGTCTTTGACTTCGCTCAACTGAGCGCCCGTCATTCCGAACTATTGGAGCAATCCAATCAGCCCGATTTCTGGAACAAACCCGAAACCGCCCAGGCTGTGGGGCGGGAACTCGATGAAATAAGGGCCAAGCTCGACCACTTCGAGCGCCTGCGCAGCCATCTGGAAGAAGCCCGCCTGTTCCTGACCATGGCCGGGGAGAACGGCGTTGATGACAGCGAGGAGGCGCGCGAAACCGAAAAGGCGATCAAGTGCGCGCGCGCCGAAATCGAGGACCAGGAACTGAAAGTGATGCTCGGCGGCGAGTTCGATCGCCTGGGCGCGATCGTCTCGATCCATCCCGGGGCCGGCGGGACCGAAGCCCAGGATTGGGCGGAGATGCTGCTGCGCCTGTACCTGCGATGGGCCGAGCGCCACGGCTTCAAAGTGGACGTGGCCGACGAGCAGCCCGGAGATGGAGCCGGAATCAAAAGCGCGACCTTCACGGTCGAAGGCGAGTACGCTTATGGTTATCTGAAGGCCGAGGCCGGCATCCATCGTTTGGTCCGCATCTCGCCCTTTGACGCCAACGCCCGCCGCCACACCTCTTTCGCGTCGGTCTTCGTATATCCGGAGGTCGACGACAAGGTCGAGGTCGTGATCAATCCGGCCGACTTGCGCATCGATACCTATCGCGCCAGCGGGGCCGGCGGCCAACACGTCAACAAGACCGATTCGGCGGTGCGCTTCACGCACATTCCAAGCGGAATCGTGGTGACCTGTCAGAACGAACGCTCCCAACATAAGAACCGCGCGATGGCAATGAAGATCCTGCGCGCCCGCCTGTTCGAGTTGGAGCTACGCAAGAAGCGCGAGCAACTGGAGCAGTTCACCAAGGACAAAAAGGACATCACCTGGGGCAGCCAGATCCGGTCGTACGTCCTGCAACCCTATCGGATGGTCAAGGACCATCGCACCGGGGTGGAAATCGGCAACACCGACGCCGTGCTCGACGGCCTAATCGATCCCTTCATCGAGGCCTACCTGCTCGGCGTGCGCAAGGCCGGCGCCGAGGCCAGCCTGGAGTAGCGGACATCGAAAAAATCGATTGCCTACGCCAAGCCGCGGGATAAGACTGAAGGAAACGGGCGGCGGCCTTTCGCGGCGGCCGCCCCCAACCCGCGAAACGGAGAGGCGCCATGATCGACCTGTACTACTGGCCCACGCCAAACGGACAAAAGGTCAGCATTTTTCTCGAAGAGGTCGGACTGCCTTACAAAGTGGTTCCGGTCAATATCGGCAAGGGCGAACAGTTCGAGCCCAAATTCCTCGAAATCAGCCCTAACAACAAGATGCCCGCGATGGTCGACCATGAGGGCCCCGACGGCAAGCCAATCTCGGTGTTCGAATCGGGCGCGATGCTGATCTACCTGGCGGAAAAGACCGGCCAGTTCATGTCCCGCGATACACGCGGCCGCACCCAGGTGATCGAGTGGGTGATGTTCCAGATGGGCACGGTCGGGCCGATGCTGGGGCAGGCTAATCACTTCCGCAACTACGCACCGGAAAAACTCCAGTACGCGATCGATCGCTACACCAACGAGTCCAAGCGTATCTTCAACGTGATGGACAATCGCCTGGCCAAACACGATTACCTGGCGGGCGCCTACTCGATCGCCGACATGGCGTCATACCCATGGATCGTGACCAGGAAAAAAGGCGGCGAGTTCGACGAGTTCGCCAATCTCAAGCGCTGGGTTAATGCGATTGACGAACGCCCGGCGGTCAAACGCGGGATGGCGGTGCTGACCGACGTGATTGAGCGCGGCGCCGGAATGGACGCGAAGGCCAAGGAGATTCTGTTCGGTTCCAAGCAGTACGAGCGCCGCTAGCGCAAGGTTGGTTCTTTCTGATCCCCTCTCCCACTCAGTCGTGGGAGAGGGCGAGGGAAAGGGTGACTGATAACTTCCCTGGGGAACAGCAAATGCGTTGGCGCACAGAGACAATCTATACGCATGACGTTAACGCCGACCCGCTTAAACTTCGACCGACACCTCGTCACCCTCGACCTTAACCGCATAACAAGCGACCCGCTTGGTCTCGTCCTCCATGTAGAATCCGGTGGTGACATCGTAAAACCATCCATGCCAGGGGCAAGTCACGACGTTGCCGTCGAGGTCGCCTTCGCCAAGCGGTCCGCCACGATGCAGGCAGGTGTTGTTAATCGCGTAGAACTTCCCGCCCACATTGAACAAGGCAACCGTCGTCCCTCCGACCTGGATCGGTTTGCCGGTTCCTTCGGCGATATCCGCCACCTTCGCGACTTTGACGAAATTACCCACGATAACTTACCTCTCGGCGACCGCCGATTTTATTGATACTCCGTCCCCGGCTGCAACCTGGAGCGGCTTCAGGTGGTGTATTCCGCGTTGATCTTGACATAATCGAAGCTGAAATCGCAGGTCATCATACTGAAACGTCCGCTACCTTGCTTGAGGTCCAGCCGCACGCTGAATTCGCGCTCGCGCATCGCCTTGGCAGCGGCGGGCATCGCGTCGACCAGGATCATGCCGCGGGCCGCAATCCTGGTCTGATCGATCCACAGCTCCAGGCGGTACGGATCGAAGCGGACGCCACCGGCACCCGCCGCACCGATGATCCTTCCGACGTTGGGATCATTGCCGAAAAACGCGGTTTTCACCAGCGGCGAGTTGGCGATTTGTCTGGCGACCCGCGCCGCGTCCGGGGTCGAGCGCGCGCCGCGAACCTCCACGGTGACCAGCTTGGTGGCGCCCTCGCCGTCAAACACCAACTGGCGGGCCAAACTCTGCGCAACCGCGCTGACGGCGGCCTCAAAGGCGGCCAGTTCGCGCGCCGAGGGCTTGCGCCCGCCGGCGGCGCCGCTGGCGGCAAGGATCAGTGTGTCGTTGGTGGACATATCGCCGTCAACGGTCACGGCGTTGAAACTGCGCGGCGCGACGTTGGCCAGGATGCGCCGCAGGGCTGGCGCGGACACGGCGGCGTCGCTCACGATAAACGCCAACATCGTCGCCATATTGGGAGCGATCATGCCAGCGCCCTTGGTGGCGCCCGCGATGGTGACCTTCGCGCCTCCCATCCGCAAGCTGGTCGACGCAAGTTTTGGCCTGGTGTCGGTAGTCATGATCGCTTGCGCGAATTCCGCAAGACCATCGGCGGCGAGCGCCTGATATGCGCGCCGCACGCCCTCGCAATATTTCTCATAATCATAAGGGTGGCCGATAACGCCGGTCGAGCAGTTGACCACCAGCTCCTCATCGCATCCGGCTTCCGCCGCCACTGCGGCGCAAGAAGCGAGCGCCAGCCTCATCCCCGCTTTGCCGGTAAAACAGTTGGCCGATCCGGAATTTGCCGCGATCGCTTGCAGGCGCCCGGCCCGCAAGCGCTGCTGGGCAAGCGTTACCGGCGCCGCCTTGACCTGGTTGGTGGTGAACACCCCTGCGGCAGCGACCGGCGCATCAGCGACAATCAGTCCCAAATCCTTGCGCTTGGGATCAACCTTGAGACCAGCCGCGACTCCGGCAAATTTGAATCCGGCCACCGCCCGGGCCTCCACTGTCACCTCCATGTTCCACCTCCGTCGCGCTAATCTAAACCAGAGGGCAAGAATCCGGGCAAGCGCTTGAAAGCCATGCTGTTCATATCGATCCGGGCCAATAAGTTTTGCCGGGCTCGCGAAACCTAATTTCTCTTTAAAGTAAACAAGAGCATAGCCATTGCGCGGAGACGCGCGCGCTTTCAGAAGCGAAGGAGCAGTGGGAACTCTCACGGGAAAGAATTGGACTTGCTGCAACGAGGCTTGCTATTAAAGTCTGCACTAACGCGCGGGGAGTTTGATATGGCCACCATGAAACCTGGCCGGCCCACCAAATCGGCCGCTATCCGTGCCCGGCTCTCACATCCAGTCATCGATACCGACGGTCACGGAACCGAATATGGACCTTTGGTACTCGATTACCTCAAAGCGGTGGCGGGACAGCAAGTGGCGGACCGATTCCGCTCGGCGTTTTTCGATACCAACCTGGATCCCAGGTGGAAAACCTTCTCACCAGAGGAGCGGCGCGCCCGGCGCGGCCTGCGCCCAACTTATCGTGCCGCGCCGGCCAAAAACACGCTTGACCTTGCCACCTCATTGCTGCCCCGCCTGATGTACGAACGCCTGGACGAGATGGGACTCGATTTCACGGTGCTTTACCCTGGCCTGGGGCTCGTCGTTGGCAATATCGACGATGAAGAGGTCAGGCGCGGATGCGCCAGGGCGATCAACAATATGAGGGCCGACCTATACGGAGAGTTTTGCGATCGCATGAGCCCGGCCGCCGTGATTCCGATGCACACTCCCCTGGAAGCCATCGACGAGTTGGAACACAGCGTGAAAGGGCTGGGACTCAAAGTCGTGATGCTCGCGAGTTACGTGCGGCGGCCGATATCCATGGTCGCGGACAAGTATCCGGAAGTAGCGCATCATGCCTGTTGGCTCGACACTTTCGGCCTCGATAGCGAGTATGACTACGATCCGGTGTGGGCCAAATGCGTTGAGTTGAAGGTCTTTCCTACTTTTCACTCCGTAGGCTACGGGTGGGGCAGTCGCTCATCGATTTCCAACTATCTGCACAACCATCTGGGCAACTTTGCTGCCAGCGCCGAGGCTGTCTGTCGCGGCATCCTTTTGGGCGGAGTGCCCCAGCGCTTTCCCAACCTGCCCTTTGCCTTCATGGAAGGTGGTGTCGCCTGGGCCCGAGCGCTTTATTGTGATCTGATCGGCCATTGGGACAAACGCAATCCGGTTGCAATCCAGGATCTCGATCCCACCAAAATCGACTCAGCGCTGTTGAGCGATTTGGTCAAACGTCATGGTGCCAAGCTGGCAAACGGTCATCCCGAGGAAGTTGCTCAGAGCTGTCTTCCGATACTCAGTGTGGCGGAAGACCCGGCGTTGGTTAACGAATGGGCGCAGAGTGGAATCATGGGGCCAGGGGATATCGCTCAAATCTTCAGCCAGCGATTCTTTTTCGGCTGCGAGGGAGACGACCCCTTAAACGCATCGGCTTTTGACACCAGGGGTATATTCGGCGCTATCAAGCTTCCTATCCTCTTCGGATCGGATATCGGCCATTGGGATGTCCCCGACATGCGCATGGTTACTGAGGAGGCCTATGAACTCGTCGAACAAGGCCTTGTTACCGAGGATGACTTCAAGGACTTCGTCTATACCAACCCGATGAGATTGTTTACCTCGATGAACAAAGATTTTTTCCAGGGTACCGTGTTGGAAGATCAGGCCAAAAGCTTTCTGGCCGCGGAGCGAAAAGCGCCCCATCACACCATTTCATCGGCCCATCCGCCCAAAACCTGAGGTAGGAAGGCCGGCCAGCCGGCTTGAGCGGCCGGATCTATTTCCCGTGGCAGCGCTTGTATTTTTTGCCTGAGCCGCAGGGGCATAGATCGTTGCGGCCGACTTTGTCGCCCTCGCGTTTGATCGGGGTGGAGCCTGCTTCCTCGCGCTCGCCACCATGGCTCATCACCACCTTCTGCGGGCGCGGCTGCTCAATGCGTTCGACTTCCTGCTGCTGGCTAACCTGGACGGAAAAGATCTTCTCGGCGACGTCCTGCTGCATAACTCCCATCATCAGCTCGAACATCGAAAAGCCTTCTTTCTGATACTCGACCAGCGGATTAAGCTGGCCATAGCCGCGCAATCCGATCCCTTCCTTAAGGTGATCCATCGCCAGCAGATGGTCCTTCCACAACGCGTCCAAGGTCTGGAGCAGGACGATCTTCTCGATCTGGCGCATCACGGGCAGCGTGAAGGAGGCCTCGCGCTCGTCGTAGAGCTTGCGCACCTTGTCATGCGCCATCTCGATCAGATCGTCGGTGTTTTCAGGCGCAGTGCCGTTGTTGCGGAATTCCGGACGGAACTTGAACTGTCCATAGAAGGCATCTTCGACCGCCTTCCAGTCCCATTCGTCGGGTCCGAGGTCGGCATCGACGTGCGCACCGACAATATTTTCGATCAATTGGTCGCACATATCAAGGACGTCGTCCTTGAGCGACTCGCCGCCCAGCAGTTCGCGCCTCCGATGGTACACGACCTCGCGCTGCTTGTTCATCACGTCGTCGTATTCGAGCAGATGCTTGCGGATATCAAAGTTATGGGCTTCGACCTTCTTCTGCGCGTTTTCGATCGCGCGCGAGATCCAGCGATGCTCGATCGGCATCCCGTCTTCCATGCCGATCTTGCTCATGAAGCCCTTAAGCCGGTCGGCACCGAAGATCCTCAGCAGGTCGTCTTCCAGCGACAGGTAAAAGCGCGACGAGCCGGGGTCGCCCTGCCGGCCCGAACGGCCGCGCAACTGGTTGTCGATACGCCGCGATTCGTGCCGCTCGGTACCCAGGATGTGCAAGCCGCCGGCCGCCAGGACCAGCTCGCGTTCGCCGGCGCATTGCGCGCGGTACTTGGCCAGCGCCTCGACGTACTTGGGCTCGTTCAGATCCCTGGTTCCGGCCTCGGCTGCGGCCATAAACTCAGGGTTGCCGCCCAGCACGATGTCGGTGCCTCGACCGGCCATGTTGGTGGAAATGGTGACCGCGCCGTGGCGTCCGGCCTGGGCCACGATTTCCGCCTCGCGCTCATGGTTCTTGGCGTTAAGGACATGATGGGGGACTGCGGTCTTCTTCAGCAGGTTGGCGACCCGCTCGGATTTCTCGATCGAAACCGTACCGACCAGCACTGGCTGACCGCGTTGGTGGCAGTCCTTGATTTCCTCGATGACGGCGTCGAACTTCTCCTCCTCGGTCTTGTAAATCGCGTCATGATGATCGATACGGATCATCTGTTGATTGGTCGGAATCACCGTCACCTGCAGGTTGTAGATTTGCTGGAACTCGACCGACTCGGTGTCGGCCGTCCCGGTCATCCCGGCCAGCTTCTTGTACATGCGGAAATAGTTTTGGAAAGTGATCGTGGCCAAGGTCTGGTTTTCCGACTCGATCTTGACGTTTTCCTTGGCCTCGACCGCCTGATGCAATCCGTCGCTCCAGCGCCGGCCCGGCATCAAACGCCCGGTGAACTCGTCGACGATAACCACCTCGCCGTCTTTGACCACGTAATCAACGTCGCGCTTGAACAACGCGTGGGCTTTCAGCCCCTGGTTGACGTGATGGAGCAGCAGGATATTGCGTGGGTCATAGAGGTTCTCGACCCCCAGCAGCTTCTCGACTTTGGTTACGCCGTCCTCGCTCAGCGACACTGTGCGCAGCTTCTCATCGATGGTGAAGTCCGCTTCCTCCTTGAGCCGCGGAATCACGCGATCGACCACGTAGTAGGTATCGGTTGATTCCTCGGAGGCACCCGAGATGATCAACGGCGTGCGCGCTTCGTCGATCAGGATCGAATCGACTTCGTCAACGATCGCATAATGATGCGGGCGTTGAACGTAGTCCTCGAGGTTGTACTTCATGTTGTCGCGCAGGTAGTCGAATCCGAACTCGTTGTTCTGCCCATAAGTGACATCGCAGGCGTAAGCCAGCTTGCGATCCTGGTCAGTAACACCATGCACGATGACGCCGACGCTCAGCCCAAGAAACTTGTATATTTGTCCCATCCATTCGGCGTCGCGCCGGGCCAGGTAGTCGTTAACGGTGACCACATGGACGCCACGGCCCGTCAGGGCGTTGAGCGTAACTGGAAGCGTCGCGACCAGGGTCTTGCCCTCGCCGGTCTTCATCTCGGCAATCCGGCCATCGTGCAAGACCGAGCCGCCGATCATCTGGACGTCGAAATGGCGCTGGCCCAAGGTGCGCTTGGAGGCCTCGCGCACGATCGCGAAGACTTCGGGCAGCGCGTCATCGAGCGCGCCCTTGCGTTCTTCATCGTCTTCGATTGGGCTGATCTTTTCCTTCCAGTGAGCGATCCGAGCCCGCAACTGGTCGTCGGATTCAGCCTGCAGCGTGGGCTCAAACTCGCCGATAATACCAACCAGCGGCAGCAAGCGCTTTATCTCACGGTCGTTCTTCGATCCGAATATTTTACGGCCGATACGATTTAAAGTCTCAAGTTCCATCTTCAATCTTTAACTTTACTAGCAGTGGCCGGAGCGCGAAAGCGCCTGTTCACTGACCGTCGCACCGCGGCCTTTAGGGCTTCGCAAGTTGTTCGCCAAGCGCGGCGGAATTGGGCGGGCGGCGGCCAAAAATCCGCTCGCTCATGGTCGCCGATTCCATGCACAGATACGACGCAAGTCCCGCCGACTGCTGCCTGATCCGGTCTGAGAGCCGCCGAAACAACCGCGCGCGCAATGGCAAAAACGTACGATAGCGCCCGTCATCCGCCAATACCTCTTCACCCGCCAGCATCGGATCGGCGGGAAACCGGCGGCGCGCGGCGGCGCGCAGTCCCGGACTCATCCGCAGACCGCCCATGCTGATGAAGCGGATCCGCACTGGATCTATCACTGCGAACAGGTGGTCGAGCAATTCCAGGTAATCACGCTCGGCCTCCGCGTATGCGATAATCGGATCGAGGTGAAAGGCGACCGCGTACCCGGCGTCGGCGACGCGGCGGGCCGCCTCGATTCGTGCCGCGGGTGGCGCGGTGCGATGCTCCGAGCTTCGGAAGACGGGTTCAGGCGACAAGGTCCACGAGACCAGCACCTGGCCCTTGGGATCCACCTTGAGCAGATTTTCAATCTCGTCGGTTTTGGTCTTGAGTTCCAAAAGCAGATTCTTGCGGCGCGAAAAGAAATCGATCAGGTCGAGGCTCAGACCCGTCAGTCCGTCGAACGCCAGCGAATCGGCGAGCTCTCCGGTCCCTACCCGGAAATGACGTTTGGCCGACAACATTTCGAGCTCATCGAAGGCGTTGGCGTAGTTGGCGTAGATTTGGAAACCGGGATTATCGGCCACGTATTCCTGGAGAAAGCAGTAAGCGCAGTCCATCGGACAATTCGAAGCCAAGGTCAGAACCAGATAACCGCAGCAGGCGAACTCGCCCGATCCCGCCGGACACGCCA
The DNA here is from genome assembly GCA_963824565.1 of uncultured Pseudomonadota bacterium. Classification (GTDB taxonomy): domain Bacteria; phylum Desulfobacterota; class Binatia; order Binatales; family Binataceae; genus JAJPJA01. The sequence goes on from CAWGQB010000001.1 coordinate 510,614, forward strand.
TCAGGAACGGGCTGCGCCGGCGCATCAGAATCATCCGGCGCTTTCCGGCCGCGAACGGGTCTCTCTGGTCATGATTGGGCATCGCGGCTTGGCGCCCATCGGCGACGTATTCGACGTCGACATGAGACGGCAGACGCTCCAACACGCGCCGGGGCAGCGCACCGTCGCGGCAAGCGTCTTCTATAACAACCTGGTCAAGCTCAAACCTCATCCGATCCGCCCAGCGCTTCAAGCAGTGCTTTGAGTTCGTCCGTTCGGCCCTTGAGGGCTCCCAACAGATTCTCCAGCTCGGCCGGAGTGCGCACTATCAGCCGAATCATCACCTCATCAGAGCTCAAATCTTTGGGCAAGACCAGGGTCAAACCGCGCGGCAAGCGCATCGCGGTCACTGCCGCTTCCAATTTGGCGCGCGTCCGCGCCAGGCGCGGATAGCGCAGCTCGCGCAGCTTATCGATAAAGGCGCTGGCGCGTTCGGGACGCGATCCACCACGATGCAGTATTGCGCGAAACTCACCGCGGGCGAGCATCGCCACGGACCCCTCGCCTTCGCGCACGCCAATTTCCGCCAGCATTTCGAGGGCATTCAGAAACTGGCCGGTGCGCAGGCGCAGGTCGCGCGCCACCGACAGCAGTGCCAAGGCGTCCGCCTCGCCCAGCGTCAGCCAACGCTCCAATGCCGCGTCTGGTACATGATGCTCGGCCGCCCACGCTCTCACGGCGCAGCGATAATCCGAATCGTCGTTCAAGACATCTCCAGGTTCAGAGGCTGGCTCTTCAACGCGATATCCCAGCAATCAGAGGGCGGCTGCGCACCGCCGCTAACCCAGGCACGCGTCCTGGCACCGAGCGCTCGATAAAACTCGAAATCATCTAGACGCTCGCGCCGCTTGAGTCCTTTGGCATAGATCTCACATTTTTCCGCCAGCACTTCGGCAGCGGCCAGCAGTTTGCCATTGGTCAGGCCAGAAGCCGCCATCAACTTCAGCAATGCCCGGATACGAAACCGGTCGAGCGCCGGCACAGTGGCCGAGAGCTGATCGGGATGCCCGGCGCGCCGGGTGACCAGTGGTTCGTCGAGCAGACCAGCAGGATAGCGGCTGAGAATCCGCAACCACAGATCGTAATCCTCGCAGGCTTGCAGTTCCTCGTCGAAACCGCCGGTCTGACGGAATAGTTCGGCGCGCATCACCACCGCCGACGGACTGATGAGGCAGGTGCGCAGCGAAGGCTCAAAGATATCGCCGGAATGCTTGAGATGGCGCAGGCCGGGGTTCAGCCGCCGGCCATTTCTGATCCACGACTCCTGGGTCTGAGTCAGCGGATATCCTTTATGCGATCGCATGTAAGCGAGTTGATGGCTAAGCTTTTGCGGCTCCCACAAATCATCCGAGTCGAGGAAGGCGATATAATCCGCCCGCGCGAGCGCCGCGCCGCGATTGCGTGCCGCTGCTGGACCGCGTCGGCAGGTCCGCTCCGCGATGACCCCGCATGTCGCCGGCGCACGGCTAATCGCTCGCGCCAGCTCGCCGCGATGCAAGTCATCCCAGGTGCCGTCCGTCGAACCGTCATCGATGATAATCAATTCCAACGCGACATCACGCTGCGCGATCACCGAGCCAACAGCCTCGCGCAACATCGCGCATCGGTTGTAAGTCGGAATGATAATGCTGACTTCGGGGTTCATTGTGAAAGCCGGCCGAACGATCGGCTCGCTTGACAGTTTGTTGAATATATAAGGCCCACGTCACTGTCACCACCGGCTCTTCGTCTGTCGCCGCCGTTGGCGTTTGGTCTTCCGATTTGAAAGGGGTGGTGCGGACGAAGTGGAAATAACAGACTATCACGAGGGCTGAGATGGCTGGGATCAAGACACATCCCGGAGGAATATTGAAAGACGAACTAGCGTCGCGCCGACTCAGCGCTAAGCGACTGGCGCTGAACCTTGGGGTACCTTCTAGACGCATTTTGGATATCCTGAACGGCAAGCGACCAATCACTCCTGACACCGCGCTGAGGCTGGCCCGGTATTTCGGCAATTCGCCTCAATTCTGGATGAGTCTACAAACGCAATACGATTTGAGCGTCGCGGAACAGACGCACGGGGCCGAAATCGCCGCGCGAGTCACCCGGACCGCGGAATAGCACAGCAGCACGGCTAGGCACACTTTATGGCCAACATCGTCTCAGTCACCGGGTTCCGCATGCCGCACTATGCCGTGGGCGCGGGTCACTTTGAACATCCGTTGCCGCAGGGCGTCGATACCTTCGCCGTCGGCGGCGGAACAGGGAAAGATGGGAGCGTTCAGGGGCTCGAAGAGGCGCAGCATCGCGGGGCGCTCGCTGCGTCGAATCTTGTCAGCCTTGGTCGCGGCAACCACCAACTCTATCCCGCGGCCGCGGACCATCGCGGCCAGGGCGAATTCCTCCTCGCGCGGACCCCGCCGCGAATCGATCAGCAGCAGGACCACGGTCAAATTGGCCCGTTGGGTCAGGAAGTCGCTCATCAGCGCGCCGACCTTGCGCGCCAGCGATTCAGGCATTTTGGCGTATCCGTATCCGGGCAGGTCGACCAGCGCCAGATCCTCGCCGAGGCTGAAAAAATTAAGCGCCTGAGTGCGGCCCGGCGTGCGGCTGGTGCGGGCCAGACCCTTTATTGAAACCAGAGCGTTGATCAGCGAGCTCTTGCCGACGTTGGAGCGCCCGGCGACGGCGATTTCGCGCCGCTCCCAAGGCGGGCAGTCGGCCAGATCCATCGCGCCTCTTTCGAACTTGCACTCTATCTTCACTTGGTTAGTCTTATCATACCGTGGGAGATCGATGGGTGTCGTTGCCGCCCTTTCGGTTGCCGACATGGTAGGGACTTCATAACAAGCACGAGCCCATGAGCGCTGCAAAGCTATCCCGTCTGGTTTTGCCTATCACCTTCTTGATTTGGGTCGTCTACGGTTTCCTGACCGGGTTCGGACAGTGGCCGTTGGCGGTTGCCTTTGGATTCGTCTCCGGACTGGTCCTGGTGGCGATAGTCCTGATCAGTCGAAAAGTGACCGTCAAGGTGATGGACTGGACCTTGGTGGGCTACTTCGTGCTCGCCGCGTGCGCGACGTTCATCGTTCGACTGGCCGCCTTTCCCAAATACGGTTCGTTGGTCATCTGGCTGCTTTACGCAGGGGTGGCCTGGGGCTCGATTCTGACCGGGAGGCCATTTTCGCTTCAGTATGCGCGTGAATCGACGCCGCCCGAGCACTGGCAGAGTCCGCGCTTTTTGCGGGCCAATTTGATTATCAGCGTGGTCTGGGGACTGGCCTTTGTAACCAATATCGTCCTGGTGGTTATAGCCCTGAACCCCAACGACAACCCCCTGCTGATTGGCGTCATTGCACCGATACTCACCATGGTAGCCGCTTCGATTTTCACCACGCGTTACAGCAAGAGTGTCCGCGCCCAAGCGCCGCAGTGAGTTCCGATAGCGCGGAGCGCGGCTTCAGCCCTCGAACCAGGAACCGTGCAAGCCAGCGGGTACGCGCCTGGGCAATCGCATACTCGCTACGTCCTTCAGCTCGTGAGCATCGAGGATTACAAGGCGGCTGCCGTCTTGTGCGGCATCATAAACGAAGGTGAAAATGAAACCGTCGTCTTCAGCCGTGCCGTTCGGATTCGGTACGAACACCGGTTCGCCACCGAAATGTCCGGCAGGAAACTCATGAACGATTCGCGTACCGGTCGAGATGTCATAGCGAGCGATAGCTTCGAAGATACCCGCGCGCTCGGTCTCGCCGGGCCGCGAGACGTGGAACGCCAGATAGCCGTATCGATTGCGCCGGCCAAGCAGGCGCTCATTGATGCGCGGGAACTCGCAGCTACGATCGTCCAACGCCTCGTCTTTAACCCCGCCGGTATCAAGGTCGATCGTAAGCCGATGCAGTTCCAGACGGGTGCCCGAGTTTGGGTGTTCTCCCATCGAATATGACGAAAACCAGGGAAAGCAGGTCTCGATGCGGCCTCGCTCCTCGAACGCGTTCATAAAATGAAACTGGAAGAACGGCGGGGCCTTCAACCATCGAACGCTATCGGTATCGCCACCGCGCGGGACCAAGGCGATCGCGGTGCCGCGGTCTGGTTCCCACGTGGCCGGCGGAGCGTCGGGTTTTGTCGCATTGATTACAAACGGACAGACAAAGGCGAGCACGTAATTCTTCGTGATCGCGATATCATGCACCATCGCGGGCCATGGCGCCTTGAAGGTAACGATGCGTTGGAGCGGGCCGGCGCGGTCCGCCGTCATGTAGGTCAGCGTCGTGGTTTCGGCGATATCATAGTTGATAGCCACCAGTTCGCCGGTGTCCGGATCGACCTTCGGATGCGCCGACATGACTCCCGGCAAGCGGCCTTGATAGTCAAAGATACCGACCGTGTTGAGCTCGCGATCCATCTCGTACGGTGCTCCTGATTCGAACAGAGCGAGATACTTGCCGGCGTGGCGAATGATATTGGTGTTGGCCAGGTTGGGATTGGGCGACGGTCCAAAGGAGGGGCCGTAAATCCGCCGGCCGGCGGCGCGTTCCTCCTGGAGTTCCCTGGTCAGCACCCATCGATTGCGATACCGCGCGCGCCCGTCTTCCAGATAGACCGCGTGAATCATGCCGGTACCGTCGAAGGGATAAACATACTGTTCGGGCTTGAATTGCGCGTTCGGTCCATTGCGCATGAACACCCCGCGCAGTGCGCGCGGTATCTGACCCTCCACCGCCAGATCGGATTCGTCCCGTTCGTCAAAAACCGGCGCGTAGGGTCCGCGAAGAAAAGGATTATCGCTGGTCCAGCTCATTGTCCTATCCCACGGATAACTTTTGGAGTGGTATCCTGACCAGCGAGGTGGAGATTTTCCATCCTGTAATTTACATCAACAGGGCACAACAAGGGACGCCAACAGGGCCGTCGCTTTACCCGGCGTCGCGCATTCGCCTTTTCCATCCGGTTCCTTGCCGCAGCAGCAGTCCGGGGGTTGCTCCGGCGGGCTTGCCGTCGACGAAGGTGACCTCGCCATTGACCATGATATAGCGATAGCCGCGCGCGCGCTGGACGCGGCGCCATTCACCACCCGGCAGGTCGTAGACCACCTCCTTGGGCTCGATGCCCAAAGTGTCGTAGTCGTAGATCACCAGGTCGGCGGCATATCCTTCACGCAGTAGGCCACGGTCCGGGATGCTGGCGCATATTGCCGGCCATGCGCTCAGCTTCCAATGCGCATCCTCCAGGCTCAGCATCGCATGATCGCGGGTGAACGAAGCCAGGAACTCAGTCGGATATCGGCCGCCACAGAAGAACTTGGTATGAGCGCCGCCGTCCGAAATACCCGGGATCGAGTAAGGATAGTTGACGATTTCCTTAAGCAGATCCAGGCGGGTGTGTGGTGGGGGCGCGTCGAACACGGTGCGCAGGCCGTCAGCAACCGCGACATCGAGCATGGTGTCGACGATATGACGGTCCATCTTCACGCTCGCGTCTTTCAGGGTCAGCCCCTGCAGTTCTTTGAAGCGCGCGGTGTGAACCTCCTCGATTACAAAATTCTCCAACTCGCCGATGACCAGCCGCTGGCCATTGGCATAGTCCCTGAGTTTGGGGCGCCGTCCGGGGTCGCTAAGCTTCCTTAACCGCTCTTCGGTGCTGCCCAGCGTCGCCTCGCGCCAGGCTTCGGAGTCGTCAAACAGGTTCCAGTCCTCAAAGGTGAAGGCAAAGCGGGTGGTGTTGCTTTGGGCCTGCGGATAAATCCGCAGTCCCCGGGCGTAGCAGTAATCGAACCAGGCGATAAGAAAACGATGGATTTGCGGTTCGCGGTCAAATGCAATGAGCACCTGATAAATCAACGGACGCCGGCTCAACTCGGCGAGCATTTCGACCTCCTGCATATCGTGTGCAGGATCCGCGGTCGCCATCGACAGTTGCATGAAGCCTTCGTTGCGCCGGCCCAGCTCACGGGCCAGATTGCGGCAGGTGTCGTCGCCCATCACGTCGGTGACCATCGGCGTGCCGTCGTAATCGCGCTGCAGGCAGACCGGGCCGCCGGGATGGAACCGCTGCGCCGACCAACCGCATCCGCCGGCATCCATGGCCTCATTGAAGAGGCGGACTATCTCCCGCTCCTCGGCCTCGGTGGGCGCTCGATGCTTCGCCTCCTCGGGATTTCCGATCACCCAGGTGATGAGGGGACTTAGAGGAACGCACGGCAGGAGATTGATGCCCTTGGGGCGGCGGTCCAGGCTGTCAAGGAATTGCGGAAACGTCACCCAGTCCCAAGGCAGGCCGGCCTTCATCGAGGCATATGGGATGCACTCCAGCCGGGTCATGGTCAGCATCGCGCGCTCGCGCAGTTCGGGCCTCACGGGAGCGAAGCCGAACCCGCAATTGCCGATCACGGCCGAGGTGACGCCATGCCATCCGGAAATCGAGCAGTATGGGTCCCAGAAGACCTGGGCGTCGTAGTGAGTATGCAGATCGATGAATCCGGGCGCGACGATCAAGCCAAAGGCGTCGATCACGCGGCTGGCGTCGTTGGCCTCGAGCTTGCCGATTTCGGCAATTCTGCCATCTGTAATTCCAATGTCGGCGCGGTAGCGAGGGGCACGGGTCCCGTCGATGACCATCCCGTTTTTTACGATCGTGTCGAACCTGGGCATCAGTTATCCTCAACGGGTATATCAGCAGCAACCTGTTTGGGGCAAGTTGGCTTTCTTAAAGGATTAGCAACAATCATGTCCCGTAGTGCCAAAACCTCGTCAGGCAAATTCAATATGCGGCGCTGATGGCTGCGAAGCCCAGCCGTCCTTGCCAATCCGCGCGAGATGCGCGAGTTGGACACTGAGCGCATAGCGCAATTCGCGTAGCTTCAGTCCTTGATGGCGGTCGGAATACGGCGCCAGATACCGCAGCGCCGCCTGCAGGTGAATGATGGCGCTTGAAGTCTCGCCTTGGGTCAGCTTGTGATTGGCGACCGCCGCGCGCAGCAGACCCAGGTAAAATTCCCAATCCCCATTATCGTCATCCAGATCCATGGCCTCTTCCATCGCTTCATGGGCTTCGAAAAACTCCCCACGATTGAAGAGCGCCACCCCCGTTTCAAACAATTCCCGGGCCGAACCGGTGGGTCGATCCTGATGGTCCACATCAGGATAATATCACATCGCATGGTCAGAACTGCGTGTCACAGGTAACAATCGTGGCGACGCTCGTGGCGTTGCCGGTTGGCAGCGCTCACCCCTGCTAGGCAAACGCCTTGCGTAGCGCGTCTTTGTCGAACCCGGCTATCAGGCGGCCGCCCACTTTGGTCAGCGGCCGCTTGATGATCCGCGAGTCCTGGGCGATCAAGTCAAGCGCTTCGTGTTCGCTCAGCTTGCGGCCGGTCAGTCCCATCGCCTTGAAGTTCGGGCTTTTAGGATTGAGAAAATCCCGCGCATCATGCCCGGCGAACAGTTGCCCCAACTCACCCGCCGTAAAGGGAGTCTTAGCGTAGTCCCGCTCTTCCAGTTCGACCTTGAGCTCGGAACGCAAGAACTCGCGCGCGTTGCGGCAGGTACTACAAGTTGAACGCCAAAAGAACTGGGCTTTCTTCACGATCTCCGTCCGGCGCTATTCGATGTCATGTTCGCGCACCGGGCCCGAACCCGAATCTGCGGGACCCGTGATGCTGGTCGTGAAGTGAGTCCCCGATCCGGAACTGGCCGATCCGTACGGCGGCGCGCCCACAGACGTGGTCGCGGTAGACGTACTGGTGGTGGACGCCGGTGGGTTGGGGTAGACTGTCGTGCTGCTGGCGACAGTCGCCGGCGGCGGATTCGAACTCACGGGTGGGCTAGCCGCGGGAGCCGACTGCGTCGCGTCACTATCGGGACCTGCAGGGCCGCTGAAGTGAAGCGGCTGCTGCCCGCTTAACATGTCCGGCGTCACCACATAATCGCCACCCAACGAGCTGCGCCAGATCGAATTAGCGGCATTCTGGTTGCCGCCGGTAAGCGCGTAGCCGACTCCGCCCGTAACCCCGCCCAGAATTGCGTACACCATCTTGGCAGGGATATAACCGACGTTCGCCACCAACGCGGCCGCGCCGAGGCCGGCGCCTTTCCAGTTCACCCCGCCATCGGACGGTTGCGCCACCTGAGGGTCACTTCCAACCGGCTGACCGTCAGCCGTCTGTGCCATTGCGCCCAAGGGCGTCGCCAACACCAAAGCCAGCGACGCTATGGCAAGCCTCCAACTTCTGCTTCCCATGTCTTTTTCCTCCACCTCCTGTTTCCTCCACCTCTCTTCAGTCCCCTGGACCGAAGGCACGTAGCAAAACTTATTCCGTTTTAATTATCACATCGGCAGGGAGTAATTCGAGCAGATACTTAAACGCACGCTCCAGGTATTCGCGATCCTTCGATTCCAAGGTCAATTTGACGCGATACTCGGAATCACCAATTTTGGGATAAGAGCCCAGCATCAGGTTGGGAAATTTCTCAAGGCAGGAGTCGAGCAGAGCGGCGATTTTACCCTCACCTGCGCTGGTGTAAATCGTATGCATGAAATAGGGATCGCTGGTGAATCGCGACTTGAGCGCCAGCAGCTTGCCCTCGAAGAGTTGGGGAATACCGGGCAGCATGTAAATATTTTCAACCTGCACGGTCGGGAAGATCATCGGGCCACCTTCGATCAGCACCGCGCCTTCGGGCACCTCCGCCATCTTGAGGCCCGCCTTATTTGGCCGATCGGAGAAATGTTCGCGGATCAGTTGCTCCAGGTGCGGATGAATGACCACGGGCCGTCCGAGCGCCGCCGCCACGCCCACAATAGTAATGTCGTCGTGGGTGGGACCCACGCCGCCCGAGGTGATGACGAACTCAAATCGCTGTGAACAGTACCGGACCTCCTCCGCAATTGCGTCGAGCTCGTCGGGCACCACCGCGATCCGCCTAAGCGCCACACCAATGCCGCGCATCTCGCGCGCGGCGAAATAGGTGTTGGTATCGTGGATCTTGCCCGATAGTATTTCGTTACCGATAACGACGAGCGCGCAACTTCGTTCCTGCATCGGCTTCCCCGCCAGCGTCCGCCCGGCTGTCATCCGTTCAAGACGCGCGGCAGTCATGTATTTGCAGGATTATCGCAAGAGCACCAAGCCCACGGCAAGCCTCGGCCCAGCGGCTAGGCTTAAAGACCAATTTCGGCCGCCAGCCACCACCCGAGCCAACGACGAGCGACAATTCTCGCCGTCGCGCGTCGCGACATTCAGGCGCCGGCGGTCTGGTCGATATCGGCAGCCTGTGACTTGATGAAATCCTTGAGCTTGCGCTTAAGGCGGGTTTCGATTTGACGCACGCGCTCGCGGCTGATCCCAAAACGTTCGCCAATCTGCTGCAACGTCAGCGGCTGTTCGGCGAGCAGTCGGCTCTGGAAGATTTGCAGTTCCTTGTCTTTGAGGGTGCTGGCGAACTGCTCGACCTTGTCCTTGGCAAAGGCGCGCCATTCCGCGTCGGAGACCGCCTCCTCTGGGTTGGCGCCGGTATCCGGCAGCACGTCTGACAGCCTGCCCTCATCATCGGCGCCGGTGGGCTGATCCAGTGAAACCTCGCTCTGGCCCATCCGCTCCTGCATTTCGCGGACTTCGGCTTCTTTGACTCCGATCCGTTGGGCCAACAGTCTTGGCTGCGGCGAAAAACCTTCGGCCTCCAGCCGATCGCTTTCCTTTTTCAGATTGAAGAAAAGCTTGCGCTGGGCCTGGGTGGTGCCAATTTTCACCAGCCGCCAGTTGTTCATCAGGTAGCGGATGATATATGCGCGAATCCACCAGACCGCGTACGAAGGAAAGCGGATACCGCGATACGGATCGAAGCTTTTGACCGCCTCCATCAGCCCGATATTGCCTTCCTGGATCAGGTCGATCAGGTTGCGAGAGGCGCGCGCGAATTCATGCGCGATCTTGACCACCAGGCGCAGGTTGGCGGTAACCAGCCGGAGCGCGTCTTCGCGGTCATGGGAGGTGTGGTAGCGCTTGGCGACCTCGGTTTCTTCCTCGCGGCTGAGCAACGGGTAGCGGCGAATTTCGGCCAGGTAATGCGACAGGGGATCGTAGGCGACAAGGCTGCCGGCTCCGTCCTGCTCGGATTCATCCGTGGCCTGCTCCGGTTCGCCGGCGGCCCGCTCGGGCTCATCGGCCGGGCGCACTGCCGGTTCTTCCGGCGGCAGTTCCTCTTCCGCAATCAGGCGCGACTCGACCGGCAAGGGCTCGGCATCCCTAGCCTGTTGCCTCGCACGCCGTTTGGAAGCACCGCCCGCTTCGGCTGGTTTTCGAGGCACCGGCGAAAAGCGTCCTTTTTCTTGGATTTGCAAACCCGCCGCGACCCGCGATGGGGCGCCGGCCAGGTTCGCCGCGTTCAAGCCAAGGGCTTATCGACCACGACTTTGCCCGCCGCGGTTTCACGTAAAGCCGTGACCAACTCCTTGTTGTCGGATTCGACCAGGGGCCGGGAGCCCTTCAGCAATTGTTTCGCCCGCTGAGCAGCCACCAACACGAGCTCAAACCGATTGGGAACATGATCGAGGCAATCTTCGACAGTGATTCGTGCCATTGTGTCTATCTTCCAACGGGCAAGCGCGCAAGTCAACGAGGATATTCGAAAGACCATGCCAGCCCGGCCTCAGGCGCTCGCCGTTCATGCCAGGCCGATGGACGCCGAAGACGTCACCATCTCGGCCAGCGCGGCGACCACATCCTGAGTGGAAGCGACGCGATACTTCGCCCAGCTTGGCAGCGGTTGTGCGCAGACCTTTACCGTAACGCCATGGCCGCGTAGCTCGTAGAATGCGTCTTCATCGGTCACGTCATCACCGAAATAAACCGCAACGCGCCGCTCGCCGCCGTCGTTGACCAGCATCCGCACAGCAGCGCCCTTGTTGGCGTTGCGCGGGCGCGCCTCCAATCACCATCTTGCCTTCGCCGATTATCAGCGGCGGCTGGTGGATAGCGACAAATTCACTCAAGCGGCGCCCAATCTCCCGAGCCACGCCGGGATCGGCGAGCCGATAATGGAGTGCCACGCTAAAGTGTTTGTCTTCGATAACGAAACCCGACGCCGGGGGAACATTCTTGCGCAGCCAGGTCCTGACGGCGTTCAGCGCCGGCATGAACGATGCCGGATCAACGACCACGCGCCGGCCGCCGCCTGGCTCCATTATTTCAAGTCCATGGTTCCCCACCAAGGTGATACCGCTCGCTCCGCCCAACAGACCGGTCAGCGTGTCGGTCCGGCGCCCGCTGACGATAACGACCCGGAAGCGATCGGGGCGCGCAGCCATGCGCGCAATCAAATCGATGACGCCTGCCACGGGTTTCGCGTCGGCGATATCGGGCGTGAGCTCCGAGATGGTGCCGTCGTAATCGAGGAACAGCGTTAGCCGGTGGCCGGCGGCCAGCCCGGCAAGCAAACCTGCTGGCAATAGCTGAGGGAATCTCAGTCGATAGGGGAGACATATCGGCTGATGGCGTTGTTCTGCTCCAGCGCGCCCAGGAAATTCTGCGACCACCGATCCAGGTTGTTACCGTGCACCCTGGCGCGCAAGGCTTTCATCCGTGCGCTGCGTTCCTCCTCGCTCATCGTCAAGGCCTGCGCGAGAGAAGCCGCAATGGCGTCCATGTCGTAGGGGTTGACCAGCAGCGCTTCCTTCAGCTCGTCGGCCGCGCCCGCAAATTCGCTCAGAATCAGCACTCCGTGGTCGCTGTTGCGCGAAGCCACATATTCCTTGGCGACCAGATTCATGCCGTCGCGCAAAGGGGTGAGCAAAGCCACGTCGGCGGCCTGATAGTAGGAGACCAGTTCCTCGGCGCCGAACTGAGTGTAGAGGTAGCGAATCGGAACCCATCCTTCCGAAGAAAAGCGGCCGACCACACGTCCCACCAACTCGTCGAGCTGGCGCTTGAGCCGGGCATAATCGTCAACCTTGGTTCTGGAGGGCACCGCGATCTGAATAAGCGCGACGCGCTTGTGGTAGGCGGGATTGAGTTCCAGGAACCGCTCGAAGCCCTCCACCCGTTCCAGGATTCCCTTGGTATAATCCAGGCGGTCAACGCCCAGGATTAGAATCGGAGAATTCATCGCGCTTCTTATCCGGCGCACGCGTGCCTGAACCCGTGGGCTGTCTGCCAATTCGGCAAAATAATCCGCCGGGATACCGAGAGGAAAGGCCTGCACCCTGACCGTTCGGCCGCGGTAATTGACTAAGCCGCTGAGCGCGGTCGACTTCGAGGCCGCAAATTCGCGCGCAGCATTCGACGAAATGATCCGCGTAGGAGGTGGTATGGAAGCCAATCAGGTCGCTGCCCAGCATTCCTTCAAGCAGTTCCCGCCGCCACGGGAAGATCCGAAAGAACGACTCGGGGGGAAACGGTACATGCCAGAACAATCCGATCGGAAGCGACGGCCGGCGCTGGCGTAGCGCGGCCGGTACCAGCGCCAGATGGAAGTCCTGAATCCAGACCCGGTCGTGATCGGAGGCGCGAGCGTCGGTGACCTTGGCGAAAAGCTCGTTTACCGCCTTATAGCAGTTCCAATGCTGCGAACGGAAATGGCAGTTCTGCGGCATCAAGTGCATCAGCGGCCACAAGCCGCGATTGCACATTCCATAGTAATAAAAGGAAATATCCCGCTCGGTAAGCGGCGCGAAATACCATCCAGAAGCGCGGGTCGTCGGGTGGCATCTGCAGTGGCGCCGGGGCCGATTTGCTCCCCGACCAGGCGATCCATACTCCGCCGTGACGCTCGAGCAGGCGTAAGAACGTCGCGCCCACTCCGCCCACGGTCGGCTCGATCCGCCGCTGTCCGTGCTTCATTGACAATCCGAATCGGGGCGCGGTTGGAAAGTACCAGCAGCCGTCCGGATTCGTTGTTCCCGTGGCTTATCTTACCGTTTGTTTCGTGCGGGGCGATCTCTAGCATCCGAATCCCCCGTTCGTTCGTTGGCGTTTAACCTGATTGGTTAAACACAGGTCCGACGTCACTGGAAATAGCTGGGTCCAATTCAGTCTATCGCCTATAGTTGCGGTCCGCAATCAACAATTAGCCTCACGACTGCGACGATACCTGCATCCAGACGCGAACAGAGGTACACGGCCCCCACCTGCGTCGAGCGAAACGATACGCGTGACGCAGGCTTCGCGAAACGGCGGGGAAAACAGGCCGGTGCGGCGCGCGCCGAACCGGCCCGTACAATCGGGCAAGTTTACTTGTTGGGCTGTGGGGTCATGCGCAGGTAGGGCTTCAATTCCTTCCAGCCCTTGGGGAACTTTTCTTTCATCACGTCGGGATCGGTCAGGGAGGGAACGATCACACAATCATCCCCCTGCTTCCAGTCCACCGGCGTCGCCACCGAATGCTTGTCGGTAAGCTGCAAGGAGTCGATTACGCGCAGCAATTCCTGGAAATTGCGCCCCGTGCTGGCCGGATAGGTGATGCTCAGGCGCAGTTTCTTGTTCGGGTCGATGACGAACACCGAGCGCACCGTGAGCGTGTCGTTGGCCTCGGGATGGATCATGTCGTAGAGCTTCGACACTTTGCGATCGGGATCGCCGAGAATCGGGTAGTTAATCTTGGCGTGCTGGGTCTCTTCGATGTCGTGGATCCAACGCTTGTGCGAGTCGACGTCGTCGACGCTCAGCGCAATCACCTTGGCGTTGCGCTTTTCGAACTCCGGCTTGAGCTTGGATACCATCCCAAGTTCGGTGGTGCACACCGGGGTGAAGTCTTTCGGATGGGAAAACAACACCGCCCAATGGTTTCCTATCCAGTCATGGAAGTGAATCGGACCCTCGGTCGAGTCCTGGGTGAAATCCGGTACTACGCTTCCCAGATGAAGAGCCATCTCCTGTTCCTCCGTGCGTGATCTTCGCCCCCGAGCGCCCAAACGCAGCACCGTCTGATGCCTGAGCCGCCTGTCAGGGAAGTTTCGCCAGAAACCTAACTTAGATGACTCACTAAGTCAACTATTATTTCGAATCCCTTGGCCCTAACCGGAAGACCCCGGCGGTCCAGGCGGCCGCGATTTTTGCGCGGCGCGCGGAGCATGCTCACGGTCGCGCTGTGCCAAGGCCGTATTGTATTGCTCCAGCAATTCAAATTCCTCGGCCTCTTCGAGCACCTTGCGCTGCTCCGCTTCCCAGTCGTGCGCAATCGAGCCGGTCACCGGCAGGTTCTGGCTGCGGCGGTACCAGACAGTAATAGAGGAAGGACAGACGACCCAGGCCGGACCCGCGATACGTCCAATTTTGTGGGTCAGGATCACCTCGAAGAGAATAAGTCCGACGCCGAGCATCCCGAAGATGCCCAACACCGGGAATTCGACCTGCCGCCCGTGGTAGCGCATTGGAAGGTTCAACGGCATCCGATATGGCCGGGGCGTATATGGATCCTTGAAGCGCAGGACGATCAACGATACGAAAACCAGCAGGTAACCGAGCGTCGCGCCGAAAGCGTACAGATTGCCCAGGGTGTCCATCGCGCTGGGAGTCAAAAAAGACAGGAAAGTTTCGAGCCAGCCGATAAAAGAAAACACCATAATCGCGCGGTACGGCGTGCGATATTTGGGATGTACCGCGTCCAGCCAACCGGTCACCAGCCTGAGCTGGCTCATCGAAAAGGTCAGGCGCGAGACGCTCATGATTCCGGAGTTGGCGGAAATCAGCAGAATCGTCGCACCGAGAATCGCGGCGAACGGACCGGCCAGGAGCCCGACGTAGGGAATTTGATGGGCCAGCGTGGCGACCGGGTCGGAGATCGGGACCTTTTGCCACGGCATCACGCCCAGGGTCAGGGTCGAAAAAGCCAGCGCGAAGATGAACACCGTGAAGATCAAAGTCAGCGAGGTGCGCGGAATGATGGTGGCAGGGCGGCGGGTCTCCTGAGCGGCCTGCGAGATCGACTCAAGTCCCACGAACGAAATGATCGCCAGCGACGACCCATACATGAAATGGCGCATGGTGGGAAATTCGTGCCGCCACTGATGGGCCAGCAGCTCCGGCTTGAAGGCGAACAGAAAGCCCAGGATGATGATCGCGGACTCGGTGCAAACGTCGATCAGACCCAGCACCTCGTTGAGCAGCGAGGACTCCCGGATCCCGCGGATATTGAGCCAGACCAGAAATGCAATCAGCGCGCTGGACTCCGCCAGCCACAGCCATTCGATATTCAGCGGCCCCAGCGTCACCACAAAGTCGCCGATCTGGATGCCGAAGAAGTAGGGCAGGAAGAAATTCAGGTAGCCGGCCGAAGCGACCGCGAACAGGGCGATATCGATCGTATAGTCCAGCAGCAGCGCGGTTCCGGCGACGAAGCCGCCGGTGTCGCCCAGACCGCGCAACGTAAAATAGTGGCCGCCGCCGGCCACCGGGTACGCGGCCGCCAGTTCAGTGTAGCAAAGACCAATCATTATGTAGACAATGCCGGCAAACGCGAACGCGAGGTTGGCCGCGCCCTGGGCCGAGGCCACCACCAGCCCCAGCGCAGTGTAGATGTCGGCGCCGACGTCGGCGTAGCCCCACATGAAGGAGCCCCACACCGTCACGTCGCGGCGCAGCGATAATTGCTCCGGCGCGGCGCGCCCGGGTTCGACAGTTGGGGATTCAGCCATCCGGTTCCTGCCAATGACGCACACGGCCGATGCTCGCGCCGCGTTGAGCGTCAACTCCTGCTTTTGGTTCCTCGACCTTAAGTGGCGCCGTCAGGAGTATGACGCCTGACCCGGGCCGAGCTCTGCGCGCGCGGGCCCGGGCCGCCTTGATTACGTACGCTTGCGCTTATGCGTCCGTGCCTCGCGCCGGCGCGCCCGCAGCCGTTTCTCCCGCCGCTTACGCCGGCGCTTGATTTCTTTTTGCCGTTCACTTGCCATTCGCAGTGTTCTCCCCGTCAAGCGCTACCTCGCGCTCGAACTTTTGTCCTGATTCGAGACGGACCGATCGCATCGTTCAGGGCCGGCCTTTCCCGGACTGGTTCTCTTCGTAGATGTCGTAGTCGCCCAGGTCAAGCGTCAGCCGATGTCCGGCGTCGCCGTACATCATAGAGGCGGCCCCGATGCGGGCGCCACCGGTCAGCAGACGGCGACGGCATCGTTGCGTGGCAGGCGGCGGTCATCGTTTTCCTTGATGGATCGCCGAGCGGCGCGCTACAAGTGCCTTCGTTAAGAAGGAGTCCGGCGATGGCGAAGGTAAGCGTTGAGAAAGACATATCGGTCCCGATGCGCGACGGAGTGGTGCTCAAGGGCGACCTATACCGGCCCGACAGCGCCGAAAAACTCCCGGTGATTCTCAATCGCACTCCGTACGGCAAGGGCGGCCCGCTGCTCGCTACGGTGATGGATCCGATCCGCGCGGCGGCGCACGGATACAACGTGTTCGTGGTTGACTGCCGCGGGCGGTTTAACTCCGAAGGCAAATGGAACTGCTTCACGGTCGAGCCCATCGACGGCTACGACACGATCGAATGGGCGGCCCATGCGCCTTGGGCCAATGGCGTGGTCGGCACCTTCGGGCCGTCGTACATGGGCGCCACCCAGTGGCTGTCCGCGACCCAGACGCCGCCCAGCCTCAAGGCGATGGTCCCGTGTATCACGGCTTCCAACTATCACGACGGATGGACCTACCAGGGCGGCGCGTTTGCGCTCGGATTCAACGTCAGTTGGACGATGTCGTCGCTGGCGCCCGACCGCCTGATTCGCGAGCGCACAGGACAATCCCGCCGCTTCGTCCGAGTTGGGCGAGGTGCTTGCCGGTATCGACGACATGCGCAAATGGATGGAGATGGTGCCGCTCAAGGAACTGGAGTTGTTCAAGATCGGCGCGCCGTTTTTCTTCGAATGGCTGGAGCATCCGAGTTACGACTCCTACTGGCAAAAAATCGACATCGAAAACTATCACAGCAAGATCAACGTTCCGGCGCTGAATTTCGGCGGCTGGTACGACATCTTCCAGGGCGGCACGATTCGCAATTACATCGGGATGAGCGCGCACGGCGCGACGCCCGCGGCGCGCGAGGGCCAACGCCTGATGATCGGTCCGTGGGCGCATACGATTCCGCTCGGCAACCTGGTCGGTGAGGTCGACTATGGCTACCGCTCCGCGTCGATCTCGATCGACCTGGACTCGCACGCGCTGAAGTTCTTCGATCGCTGGCTCAAAGGCATCGAAAAGGGCACCGAGTTGCCGCCAGTGCGGCTGTTCGTGATGGGCGATAATCGCTGGCGCGATGAAAATGAATGGCCTCTGGCACGCACCCAATGGCAGCGCTATTACCTGCACAGCCGCGGACGCGCCAACAGCGCCGCCGGCGACGGGGCGCTGTCGATGGAGGCTCCGGGCCATGAACCACCCGACGCATTCCTCTACAATCCGCTCGACCCCGTGCCCACGCGCGGCGGCGGGCTGTGTTGCTACGCCGCGGTGGTACCCGGCGGCGCATTCGATCAAAGCGCGATTGAAGCGCGCTCCGACGTCCTGGTCTATACCAGCGAAGTGCTGACCGAAGACCTCGAAGTGACCGGTCCGATCAGCCTGACGCTGTACGCGTCGTCTTCCGCGCCGGACACCGATTTCACCGCCAAGCTGGTCGACGTGGATGATTGCGGATGCCTGGCGCGCAACCTGACCGACGGCATTATCCGCGCCCGCTACCGCGAGTCGCGCGCGCAGCCGCAATTGCTCACTCCCGGCAAAGTCTACGAATACACCATCGACATGTGGTCGACTTCCAACGTCTTCAAGGCCGGGACATCGGATCAGACTGGAGATAAGCTCGAGCAACTTTCCGCGCTTCGACCGCAATCACAACACCGGCCACGACCTCTTCGCCGATCCCGAGACGCGTCCCGCGCTGCAAACCGTGATGCATCAGAGCGGGATGGCATCGTATCTGACACTGCCGGTGATTCCGGCGTCACGTTAAGCTGCGGAGCGAACTATCCGGAAGCGGAAACAATCCGCGCACAGACATACGTCGAAGGAGCCTAGAGAGATGGGTTTCACCAGGCAGGAGACGAGCAAGTTCATTAAGGCGGGGCCGATCCGGATGCATTATAATGAGGCGGGCTCGGGCGACCCGCTCATCTGCGTTCACGGCGGCGGGCCTGGCGCCACCGGATGGAGTAACTTTTCCCGCAATATCAACGAACTCTCGAAGCATTACCGCACTATCCTTGTTGACCTCCCGGGATTCGGCGAGACTGACGGGATGAAGATCGATGGCCCACTCTATGGGGTATTGGCGCGCAGCGTGCGCGACTTCATGGACGCCCTGGGCATCCGCCAAGCGCATTTCATCGGCAACTCCCTGGGCGGGGGCACCGTAGTCAAGTTCGCCATGGATTATCCCGATCGCGCGGATCGGCTGGTGCTGCTCGGCCCGGGTTGTGGGCTGCCGATTTTTTCCCACGCGCCCAGCGAGGGTATCAAGCATCTGTTCGGTTTCTACGAACCGCCAGGACCCTCGATCGAAAAGCTCAAGGCGTTCATCCAGGTGATGATCTATGACCCTTCGGCGCTCACCGACGAGTTGCTGGCCGAGCGCTACGAAGCCGCAACCCGCCCCGAGGTGATCGCCAACTTTCCGATCAAACGCGGCACTCCGCAAACCATCGAGCCGCTGTGGAAGGACATCGCGTCGGTCAAACACAAATCACTAGTGCTATGGGGAAGGGATGATCGCACGGTCCCGTTCGACACCGGGTTGATCCTGCTCAGTCAGATGCCCGACGTGCGATTCGTCGTGTTCTCCCGATGCGGCCACTGGGTGCAGTGGGAGAAGGCCGCTGAATTCAACCGTATGGTGATTAGCTTTGTCGGCGCAACGGACTGATTCGTGCCGGTTAGCGCAAGGTAATGGGGGAAAAGCGTGGCGGCCGCTTCAATCAACCGTGACGCGCAGATTGATGAGCTGGCACGGACGCTCGCGCGGGCCGAGAGCTCACGCAGTCCCATCGGCCAGCTCGCGGCTGTGGCGGGCTTCGATCTGTCGGTGGCGGATGCGTATCGGATTCAACTGATCAACATCGAACGGCGCTTGCGCGCGGGCCGCAGAATCATCGGACAAAAGGTAGGACTTACGAGCCACGCAATGCAGCGGATGATGGGCGTGGATCAGCCCGACTTCGGTCATATACTCGACGACATGGTCCTGCGCGGCGGCGATGATTGCCCTGCCGACGAACTGATCGCGCCGCGCGTGGAGCCGGAAATCGCTTTTGTGCTGGCCACAGAATTGCGCGGTCCGGGAGTCACACGGGCCGATGTTGTCGCTGCGACCGAGTATGTCACCCCCGCAATTGAGATCATCGACAGCCGCATCGCCGGTTGGAAAATCAGCCTGGCTGACACGATCGCCGACAATGCCTCCAGCGCCCGGATTGTGTTGGGAGATACAAAGACCGCGGTCAACTCCTGCGACCTAAGCCTGGTGCAAATGGTGCTCGAAAAAAACGGCAGCGTGGTGGAGACCGGAACGGGCGCTGAGACTCTGGGGCATCCGGCCGAAGCGGTCGCATGGCTGGCCAACCGGCTGAGCGACTTCGGTAAGGGGCTGGAGGCGGGAGACCTCGTGATGCCCGGCGCGCTCTGCCGCGCGATTGACGTTTGCGGCGGTGACGTTATCGCTGCGACCTTCGATCGTTTGGGCACGGTCACGGTCAGGTTCGTTTAAAAGGTCCGTTAAGCCGGCATCCAGCCGCGATCCAAAACCGACTTGGAAACGGTAAGGAGGATGTGATGACCCCTGAACAGTACCTGCAGCGAGTCCGGGAGTTGATTCCGGGAATCCGGGAACGGGCGGCGGAAACCGAAAAACTCCGGCGCCTGCCCGATGCAACCTGGGCTGAATTGCAGGAAGCGGGCGCATTGCGCGCCCTCCAACCACGGCGATGGGGCGGACTGGAATTGGATCCGCAAGTCTTCTATCAGGCCGCGATGGAAGTTGCGGCTGTATGTCCCTCCACCGGATGGGTATTGAGTGTCGTCGGCGTCCATCCGTGGCAAATGGCCTTGTTTCCCGACCAGGCGCAGTCCGACTTCTGGAGCAAGAATCCGGGCGCTGCCGCCTCGTCATCCTACATCCCAAGCGGGAAGGTACAGCCTGTGCCCGGCGGATACAGACTTACCGGAAGATGGTCCTTTTCGAGCGGATGCGATCATTGTCAGTGGGTATTGCTGGGCGCACTCATACTTGACCCGGATGAGAAAGAGCCGCCGGATTTTCGCACATTCGCGCTTCCACGTGCGGACTATCAAATCGAGGACAACTGGTTCGTCGCCGGACTGGTCGGCACCGGCAGCAAGAACATCGTGGTCCAGGACGCGTTCGTGCCCGAGTATCGCACGCATCGAATGATCGACGGCTTTATGCTTTCGAGCCCCGGCAACCTGGTGAATACGGGGCCGCTCTATCGCCTTTCCCACGCGTCGGTCTTCGCCACCACCATCGCCGCACCCACGGTCGGCACGGCGTTAGGCGCGCTCGAGGCCTATCGCCGGATTCTGATGAGCGACAAACGCAACGCCGGCGGCACGCGCCTGGGTGAAGAGCCGATCGCGCGCATGAATCTCGCCGTCGCAACTTCGAAGATCGATG
Source organism: uncultured Pseudomonadota bacterium (assembly GCA_963824565.1). Classification (GTDB taxonomy): domain Bacteria; phylum Desulfobacterota; class Binatia; order Binatales; family Binataceae; genus JAJPJA01. Next base: position 531,244 of record CAWGQB010000001.1, read on the forward strand.
CGGCCCGCCAGCGGATGTTCAGTAATTTTGACGAGATGATGGCGTCGATCAGGGCGGGGCGCGAAATTCCACTCGAACAGCGCGCTCGGGTCCGCTGGGACGTCACCTACATCATTCAGACGGCGGTTGAAGCCGTAAACCTGGTGTTTCACTCGAGCGGCGGGCACAGTTTGTTCCTCGACAACCCGATGCAGCGCTTCTTCCGCGACGCCAACGCGATGCGGGTCCATGGCGTCGTCGCCCCGGAGATCTCGTCACGGATGTTCACGGAGGCAACGCTCCGAACCGATGTCGATTGGAGGCGCTGGACCAACAGCTTCATTTAGGGACTCGGCGCACAGGCAACGAACACCAGCCATGGAACACGATTGAGCGGAAACTGGTGCAACATGAAAACCCCGCGATGGCATCAACGGCCATCCCCATGGCATACTCAGAACCTCGCGCGACGGGCCAATCCGCTGCATGATTCGCACGCAGCTGTGGTCCTGAGGCCGTTCGCGCCGGCATTTTCATCGCGGAGAGGTGGCCGAGCCCGGTTTAAGGCGCACGCCTGGAGAGCGTGTAGACTCGAAAGGGTCTCGGGGGTTCAAATCCCCCCCTCTCCGCCAGCATTTGTCCAGTGATTTCCGAGCGATCTTCTTTTTTCTCGGTTTCGAAATAAGCCGGTTTCACATTGCCGTCGTGAATCCAGTCCTCGGCGCCACTTTTTTAGTGCGCCGGCATCGGCTATACGAAACTAGGAGCCTGCAACTGCAAGCCACAGGAGGTGTGCGATGGGTGTTCAGAGGTTTGCACCGATGACGAAGAATTTTGCGACCTTCGACTGCGACGCCCACGTTAGTGAGCCTCCATGGCTTTGGGACCGAGCCAAGGACAATCTCAGCGCGCGCGAGTTGACGGCTTTGAAGGAGACCATGTGGTATGACTCCGAAAGCGGCCAGGTGATCGTCAACGGTAAGGCCGGCGTGGGGGCGCTTTCGTCGCAACGCATCGGCGGCACGGCCGGCAAGCTCAACCTCCTCTCGGTGGCGGGTCCCGGTCTCAAGCACGATATCCAGCGGACCCTGAACGTCCGGAATCTTCATCCCAAAACCGCACTCACCAAGGAGCAGGCAGCCTATCTCGACCATCGGGGAGCCTACGAACCCAAACCGCGTCTGCGCGACATGGACATCCAGGGCATCGACCAGGTGATGATCATTCCCTCCGATATCGATACTTATCCCTGGCTGCAGAACCACGTCGGCGCCAAAGCGATGTGCAAGGCCTATAACGAATGGGCATATGAGTACTGCCAGGAGGCCCCCGAGCGGCTCTTCTTTGCCGCGCTGCTGCCACTGCAGAATCCGAAGTTCGCGGCCGAAGAAGTCTATCGCGTTGCTGAAAAGGGATGCCGCGTCGGATTGATTCGGCCGACTGACGCGATGGGCAATTACCCGATTCAGCCGAAGTATGATCCGGTGTGGAGAGCGATGGAAGAAACTGGCGTGATTTACGGGATGCATCCGTTCCCCGCCACCGGGGCGCTAAAGCCCGCGGGTTACACCGAGCAGCATTCCCCCGCGGAGTTTATTGAATTGAGCATCATGTCATCGGGTCTGCCGCAGTTGTTTCTAACCAATGTGCAGAATTTCCAGACCGAAGCCGCATTGTGGGTTACGATGGTACTGTTGTCGGGATTCTTTGAACGGTTTCCCAAAATCAAAGCGGCAGTGTTCGAGGCTTCATCGACCTGGCTCAGCTTTCTGCTCGACGAGTGCGACAAGGCCTATCGGCTGTATCGCAACGACCGCAAGCGCTATCCGCTCAAACGAATGCCGAGCGAGACGTTCTTCGAGCATTGCGTCACTGGGTTTGAGGGCGATGAGGCGCCGCCTTCGCGCTTACCGGAATTCTATGGCGATATCCTGGCCTGGTCCTCCGACGTGTACCATCACGACGGCGACGACGCATGGCGGGCGATCGAGACCATGCGCAAATGCGAGTTGCCGGAATCCTATCAGGCCAAGTTCTTGGGCGATAACGCGCGCCGTCTGTACAAGATCAAGCCACCCACCAGGTTTATCCGGGATCGGGTCACCGAGATCGAGCGGCCCGACTGGTGGCCGACCGATGACGAGGTGAAGCAGGCACTGCGGCCCGAAGCCGCCTTGCGCCGCTAGTTATGTCCCAGGAGACCGCTAGCCGCCCCCGCTTCGGCAAATTGAGCCAGCAGCAACGTTCAGGTAATCTTGAGTTATCTTTGGGTTGGGTACGCCTCGTGACCAAAGCGACAAATTGCCTCTAGAATTGCCTATGAATTTACGTGGGCTCCACGGCCAAGGAGTTTGCCCAATGGGTAACGCGTCCAAAGCTTCGTCTCATGACGATATTTACCAAGGGATCGATTTCGACCCCGATGCCCTGCGCGCCAAGTACCGTGAGGAGCGCGACAAGACGCGTGCGCCCTGATGGCAACGAACAGTACGTCGAGGTGCGGGGCGACTTCAGCCGTTATGTTGACGATCCCTATGTCGATCCCGGCTTTACCCGCGAACCGGTGACCGACGATGTGGATGTCCTGATCATCGGGGGCGGCTTCGGTGGTCTGTTGGCGGGAGCGCGTCTGCGCGAGGCGGGCGTAAATAACATCCGCATCATCGAGAAGGGCGGCGACTTCGGCGGCACCTGGTACTGGAACCGTTATCCGGGCGCGCAATGCGATATCGAGTCGTACATCTATCTGCCGCTGCTCGAGGAGACCGGGTACATTCCAAAGGAGAAATACTCCTACGCACCGGAAATTCTGGAACATTCCCGGCGTATCGGAAGAAAATTCGATCTGTATCGCAACGCCTTCTTTCAGACGCAGATCAAAGACGATAACCTGGAGCGAAGACCAGCTCAGGTGGATCGTTACGACTAATCGCGGCGACCGTATTGCAGGGCCCGCTTCGTCGTCATGTCCAATGGGCCGTTGAACCGGCCTAAGCTTCCCGGGATTCCCGGCATCGACAGCTACAAGGGACATACCTTCCATACCAGCCGCTGGGATTATGCGTACACCGGCGGCGATACCACCGGCAATCTGCACAAGCTTGCCGACAAGCGGGTGGCAATCATCGGCACCGGAGCGACCGCCGTCCAATGTGTGCCGTACCTCGCAAAGGACGCGCAGCATCTGTACGTATTCCAGCGCACGCCGTCCTCTGTCGACGAGCGCGGAAACCGTCCGACCGATCCCGAATGGGTGAAGACGTTAACCCCCGGATGGCAGAAGAGGCGCATGGACAATTTTAACATCCTGGTTTCGGGTGGCAGCCAGGATGAGGACCTCGTCGGCGATGGATGGACCGACATTTTCCGCAATCTGGGCGGGCTCTCCGGCAAAGATGGCGGCCAACCTATCGCCGCGGGAGCGCGGGCGCATGATGGAGTTGGCGGATTTCAAAAAGATGAACCAGATCCGTGCGCGAGTGGACGCAATCGTAAAGGACAAGCGGACCGCGGAGGCGCTCAAGCCATGGTACCGTCAGTTCTGTAAACGCCCCACCTTCAATGACGAGTATTTGCCGGCTTTTAACCGCCCTAACGTGACACTGGTGGACACCAGGGGCCGCGGCGTCGATCGTATCACCGAGAAGGGCCTGGTGTTCGACGGGGTGGAATACGAAGTCGACTGCATCATCTTCGCCACGGGATTCGAAGTGGGCACCGCCTACACCCGGCGGGCGGGCTTCGAGATCTACGGTCGCGGCGGCAAGTCACTTACTGAGTACTGGGCCAACGGTCTCAGAACGCTACACGGCTTCTACAGCTTCGGGTTCCCGAACTGCTTCCACATGGGCACCACGCAGAATGCCTTGACCGCAAACTTTCCACACATGCTCCTGGAGCAGGCAAGCCACATCACTAAGCTAATTCTGCACGCGAATTCGCATGAGGCCCGGTGCCATCGAACCTACGGCCGAGGCAGAAGCCGAGTGGATCGCAACGATCAAGCAAAAGGCGGTACAAAATCGGCGGTTCCAGCGGGAATGCACGCCGGGATACTACAATAATGAAGGTAAACCCGCTGAAGGCACGGGGTTTTTCGGCGAGCAATACGGCGGCGGACCGGTTGAATTCCACGACATCATTCGCGAATGGCACGCGGACGGGCAGATGAAGGGGCTGAAATCATCCTGAGGATTGTCGCGAAGACGCCGAGCGCCGATTTGCCTGCAATCTCGCGCGGCCGGTTCCAGTCTGCTGGCGCCCCGAGAGTACAACGGGTAGGAGAGGATTGGCGTCAATGGATCTGAAGGATAGCGTGGTCGCGATTACGGGAGGCGGTTCCGGTCTGGGCGCGGCAACTGTTCGCGCGTTCATCTCCGCCGGGGCCAACGTCGCAATTGTGGATCTGCCTGCCTCCTCCGGGCGCCGGACTCGCCCGGGAACTGGGCAATCGGGCTTTGTTTGCCGCCGCAAACGTGACATCGGAATCCGAAGTTGCGCAAGCCATCGATGACGGTCAAGGCGAAATGGAAGAGTCTCCACGTCGTAATCAATTGCGCCGGCATCTCGAATATAAGGCGGATCATCAGCAAGCAAGGTCCGCATAGTTTGCGGGCCTTTTCACGAATTATCGAAGTGAACTTGATCGGCACATTCAACGTGATGCGCCTGGCTGCCGGTCAGATGGCTACCAACGAGCCCAACCCGGATGGTGAGCGCGGCGTGATCGTCAACACCTCATCCGTTGCCGCGTTCGAGGGCGCCATCGGACAGGTCGCATACGCGGCTTCCAAGGGAGGTGTGATGGCGATGACGCTACCTGCGGCGCGCGACCTGGCTTCGCTGGGGATTCGAGTCTGCGCTATAGCGCCAGGCATTTTCAATACGCCGATGTTCGCGACTGTGTCAGAAGAGGCGCACGAGGCCCTGGAAAGCCAGATTCCATTTCCCAGACGCCTTGGCAGACCGGAAGAGTTTGCTCGCGCTGGCCCGGCATATAGTGGAAAACCCGATGCTTAATGGCGCAACCATTCGCTTGGACGGCGCGCTTCGCGTGCCGCCCCGATGATTCGCGAGGCCGGCGATACTATCGATAGTCGCTGATGACGTCTCGGGGGTTCAAAACCCCTCTCCGCCATGCACGGGGCAACAGACCGGATCTCTGTCCGCCACCCCATTGCCTGGCTGAAGACAGCGTTAAATTTAGAAATCGTGGCCGCCGTCCGGTGTCCAGGAAACTCCGCGTAGGACCTCTCCAAAGCCGCGCAGTCTGAATTGTCTTGAAGCTTTCTGCAGGCGGAAGAGTGGTAGCATCCAAATCATCGGTGATGGCGACAAGCTTGTTCGGGTCCGCGCCCTGGTCGCCGTTTCCGCTCACTGTCGAGGTTATTCCGTAGATAGTCGCGGTACGGTTCCAGTTCACGATGCCGGTTATGTTGCGAAGTCCATCGGTTTCGGGTGCCCATGGCAGGCCGGTTTGCGGATTATTTCCGGTTGGGTAGCCGTGAACGGTATAGGGCACGCCTAAGCCCAGGCCCGCATTCAGGATATAGGCAAGCTCCCACGCATTTTTGGAAGAGTTGAAAATCCATTTCTGCAATCCCGCGGTGGTCTGCCCCGCCGCATCCGCGAACACCCCGTCGCCTTCATCAGCAACATAGAGCGTGGTGGCGTTTGCGAACCACAGGCCGAACGGAAAAGCGGGCGCGAGGGGAGGTACTTTTCGGCAAGCGATGTGGGGAAGCCGCTCAGGATGCACATGTTGCTGGGCAGGCCGGTCGTTTGCAGCGTCGCCAGGTTGTACGCGAGCGGTGACGTGGGCAGAGTCGCGGAACTGGCGCGGAAGACCTACGCCCTTGGGGCAGGCCGAGCCCGTGGTATCGATAAAGTAAACGGTGTTGACGCCGTTGCTGCCACTGCCCTTGGAAAAATAGACCACATTGTTGAAAATCGTAAGGCCGCGAAAGTTGTCGTCCTTGCCGACCTTGTCCGCTTTGTCCCCCAGTTGCGTAACGGAGAAGCTGCCCACAGGCGTCGGAGTTCCCGGATCCTGCGCGACCAGCGGGATGCTCTCGGGAGTCATGATCTGGGCGCCCGCTCCGAGAATGATGCCGTCGGGCTGGGGATTGCTGCCGTTGCCCGCGTTACCAGCCGTGTAGAAGACGTCCGCGTCGTCATTGTAAATCGCCGCGCGGCCGTTGTTACCGCTGTAGGCGTTGGTGGCCGTGAATCTGAATCGGCCCTCTTGATCGACCTGCGCCACGGCGCGGAAAGCATTCTCGCCGACTGGATTGGTCGGATCGACGGCCCCGGGCGTGTTGGAATTGGAAACATCGAGCGCATCGATCGGTGCAACATATCCCATGAAGGTCAGATATCGATGGTCCAGCGAGCGATTGAGGGCAAGCTCGGATTTCGAGCTGAAGCTGGTAACCAGCTGATCGCGACGTTGACCGAACGTCACGTTCTGAGCTGTTCGGCACCTCGAGCGAGTTAATCCGGAAGCCAAAGGGAGTTACCTGATCGAGGAAAATCTTCGACGTGATGCCGAAGCTGCCGTCGGATAGATCGTTGTTCCAGACCTGCGGATAGGTGCCGTTGTTGATCGCGCCGGGAGAGCATCCGCCGGTGGTACTCGCGCAGTTCGGCGGCAGAGTCTGACCCACCTTTACGTTGTTCGGGTTGTTGTCGTAGACACTGCGGCTGACTACGAGGTTGCCGGGAATGAAGAAAAAGAAATCGTGGTCTCGCGCAGACACAGAACCGCTCAGAAAACCAATCAGCAGAATTGGAGTTAGTTTGCGCATGAACGAGGAGATAAATTGCTTTTTTGTCGAAATCCTCACTGTCATCAAATCCTCCACCAAATAAGTTTTGCGCTCGCGAGGCTAGATCAGAACCGCGTCGGGACTTTGATGCAGACGTTAAATGTGCGTGAAGCGGAGTCGGCTCTGAGTGGCTTCCAAAATGGTTTATGGGGAAGGTGGTGAAATTGCTCCGGCGGCGCTATATCGGAGGCGATGATGGATCCTGCCCTGACATGGACGTTGGTGGTGGCGCTCGCGATGGTATCGCTGGCGTCGGCAGCGATGAAGTTTGCCGACCTCGGCCAATTTGCCGCCGCGCTCGACAATTATCGCATCCTGCCCCGGATGCTGGTGACGCCGGCAGCGTGGACGATTCCGACGTTGGAGACTCTCGCGGCCATAGGCCTGCTCGTGCCCGCAAGCAGAGGCGATGCATGCCTGCTGATGGCGGCGTTGCTGGCGACCTTCACCGCGGCAATCGCGATTAATCTTGCGCGCGGGCGGCGCGACATCGACTGTGGATGTTTCGGGCCGGCTCTGAGGCAGACGCTCAGCGGATGGCTCATCGCACGCAATGCGATCCTGCTGGCGGCTGTGACGGCGGTCGCCGTGCCCGCGCAGGTCCGGCCGCTGGTGGCGGTGGACTTTGTCACTGTTGTATTCGGTGCAACCACATTGATGGTGCTCTATGTGTCGATGAATTACCTGCTCGCCAATGCGCCGCGGATGCGCGCCTGGGAGCGTTTGCATGCTTGAAGCGCTGCTGATTTCGCAAATTGTGCTGTGGATTGCGCTGCTCGGTCTGGCCGCCGTGGTACTCGCGCTGATTCGCCAGATTGGCGTATTGCACGAGCGTATTGCGCCGATGGGAGCGCTGACGATCGATCATGGACCGGGGGTCGGCGACCAATCGCCCATATTCGATCTGTTCGACATCCACCAACGCCCGGTCTCGGTCGGCCGCCGTGCCGCCGGCGGTGCAAGCATCTTCCTGATGTTCGTCTCTCCCAGTTGCCCGGTGTGCAAAAAGCTTATTCCGGTGGTGAAATCGATTGTCAAAAACGAACCAGGGGTAAACCTCGTGTTCGCGAGCGACGGCGACGCTACGGAGCAAGAGCGTTTCTTCCAGGCCCAGCGCATTCAAGACTATCCGTTGGTGCTATCGACCGAACTGGGAATGGCCTTTCGCATCGGCAAACTCCCCTATGCGGTGCTAATCGACGAGCAGGGAACGGTCCGCGCCAAGGGGCTGGTCAACACGCGCGAGCATCTGGAGAGCATCCTGCAGGCTAAGCAACTAGGCGTCGCCTCAATCCAGGAGTATCTGCGCAAGGCTAATCCGCCTTCTTGATCTCAGATAGTGATGATTTGTTTCACTTTGGTGCTGGTATTTTGCCCACGGACACCGGCGCTATGGCCCGGACGAGGCCTGCTCGCTCTCCTGCGCCACTTTGAAGCCCATCGACTGGAGTTTCGCGGCCAGCCGCCGGCGGGTATCGGTGACGTTTGCCATCTTATGCGCGCGGTACTCACGGATTTCCGCGGCCGCGTACGGTACGAAATCCCCCGGAAGCTGGGCTCGGCTGAACGTCAGCAGCATCCAGTTCAGTACCTGCGCAACCTCAACGTCGCTCAGCGGCGACGCGGCCACGCCCGGAACCTCCGCCAGGTAGGCTCGGCCCTCCGGAGTATACAGAAAGTAGCCCATCGAGTTCGCCAGACGCGGAACGCTGCCGGGTATTCCTTGCGCGTGCGGCTGATGGCAGCCCCAACAATTGAGCGTATAGATCTGATCGGGAGGGGCGGCGTAGGCAGGAGTCCCCGCGGCGAGGAGAGTGACCGCTATCAGCGCCCGCAAGTTCATTGAAATCGCGTTTCCTACTTCGCGACCTCCGCCTTGACCGAGGCGGTACCGAGGGTCTGCAACTCGCGGTAAACTTCGCTTGAAGTCATCCGCCGGGCCCGCTCCTGCTGGACCTGGCGGGCGGTAAATGGCGCGAAGTCCTTAGGCAGAAGCTTCGCATTGAACCCGGTCAGGACCTCGTTTAGGAGCTGCGCGATATCATTGTCGCTGAGCTGCGTCCAGGACTGCATGTAACCGTCGTAACGCGTGCCGCGCACCGAGATTGGACCGTTTAGACCGAATGACAGCACATGAACCAGGTATGCGCGGCCGTCCTTTGAACGCGCGAACTCTCCCACTGAATCGGCCAGCGGTGGATACATCCCGGAAATTCCCTGGCCGTCCGGCTGATGGCAAACGGCGCAGTGTTCGACAAACAACTCGGCTCCGGAAGCGTTGGCGGGGCTGACCCACAGCGTGGCCGCGCCAACGGCGAGCATCACCGCCAGCAGTATTGCCGAAAAGGTGGAATTGGCCGGCGCGCGATGACAATCGGTATGAGCACCAGACATAAAGCCCGCTGCTATATTTTTCAGCTCTTCATACCAAGCTTGACGGCCGTGGTGCAGTTGACCACGAAGCTCGGACTCCCAAAACACCATGTCACGCCATTGTCAAGCTGAGTGCGATACAGCGGCATGTCGCCCTTGTTGTTCTGGCAGAAGCAGCGGCCGCAGTCATCCTTTCCGCAGCAGTCGCGATAACCAATGATGTACTCTTTGCCGTCGACCGGATGCTTGCAGGTGCCTACCCATGAAGTCGGTGACATGACGGTCCCCGGGGGGCACTCCGTGGTACTGCCGCCGCAGCATCCGCACAGGGCACCGTCCAGGCCGCAGTAGCGCCAGTAATCGCAACCGAATGGGTCGCCTTCGTCCGCGGCGGCCTCGGCCGCCTGGGCGCGTCTGGACACTCGCTCCACCGGCAGCAGCGGGAACAGTGCCGCGCCAAGGATGATTTTTCCCAGCAGTCCCAGGATTCCCCGGCGCGATGTCCGCATCGCCACCGTGCGAGTGATACGCTCAACCAGCGCGTCCATTACTTTCGCCCATGGTCGGATGTCCCTGTTATAGCCCGAATATCCACATCGGAAATCCGGGCAGTTGGTCCAACGCTCCCAAGTACCTTCCGCTGGCGGTTGAAAACGACTGGAGCATCGGCGCGCTTGGGAGCCCGCCGAGTTCCGGCAGCGAAATCACGAAAAGCCGGGCGTCACGATCCTGCGTAACGTAGATTTCGAGCCCCGAACGCGGGAGTACGATTTTGTCCACGCGTTGCTTGCTCGCCGCATTGTATACCCACACTTCAGTACCGGCCTGCTTGTGGGTCCATTCGCCGCCCTGATGCATGAGGACGTAAAACAGCCCGCCGGGGGTATAGCCTGCGAGCGGTTGATATCCGCCCGGCCGCCATCCTTCGTTGCGCTCCTTAACGGTTACCAGCGACCAGGATGCGCCCGCCCCGGCTGGTTCGCCCGACCAGTCAACCGGATAAACCATACCGTGATAGCTGATAAAGTAGGCGGTCTTGCCAATCACCGCTGGAACGCTGAAAACGGGGTCTTTTTCCGGATCGAAGAACGGCGCCGCCATCCGCTTGGAGGCGGTCGCCTTGCCGTTGTCATCGAAGTCCACCGTGAGCATCGCGCCGTCCCCGCATAACGACTCGAACCGGCGAGGACCGGAGATCAATATCCCCGTACATCCTGAGGTTTCGATTTCGCCCAGCGCCTTGTTGTGGTTTAAATCGACCACCGTCATCGAGGTAGCAGGCGTCAGGTTGGCGACCAGAAGAAAACGTCCGTCGGGGGTTACCGCCATAGCCGAACTGTCGGGTGGAATATGGATCTGGCGCTTGGGAGGAATTACCACTTCACCGGCTGGCGCAAGCCGCTTGGCGTCGTAGATGGTCACGACGTCGATGCGATCGCCGCGCGATCCGCGCGAGTAAAACGTGTCCGCCATGAAAATGAATTTGTGATCGGGCGATAGCGCGGCGGTGCTCAGCATCCCGCCGGTGAGCATCCCGAGGATCTGGAGCGAGTCGCCGTCGACCACCTCGACTTTGGCCGCTTCCTCGCTGTCGAGACCGGCAGGGCTGATCAGAAACACCCAATGCGGCTGCATCGGGCCAAGCACGCGAACCCGCACCCCTTCAGGCGGAGCCGTCTGTGCCAACGCTCCGACCGCCAGCAAGCAGACCGCGACGCAGACAGATAGTGCCGAGCAAAAACCTCTGAGCATTCGCTTCCCTGCAAACCTCTATCGAGGCTGATTCGGGTCAGCGCGTGCGGCGACGGCTTGGAACTAGATGCCAGCGCACGATTTTCGAACTCCTATCGACGCTTACCCAAAGCTTCTGGCCATCTACCACGTTGAAGAAATCCTTACAACGATACGCCAAGGCAGATTTGGTCTTCTATGAAACGAGACTGTCTGTTCAGCACGATCGCATTAATGTCGCTGTTGTGGGCGAGCAAAAATTCGTACTATTCGCAGGTCATGGCTCGCACTTGCTGGCGAAAAGTCACCTCGCACGGCAGCTGTCCAGCGCCAACCATAGCATTAGGATGGGTCCGCAATGGCGCGCCGTCGTCAGCCGCCGCGATCGCGGGCATTGGTAACTGCAACCTTTGGACGTCGAACGCTGCCGGTGATGCCGGGACCATTGCCACCCTGTCGCTGTCGACTTTCACCGGCACTGCAATCGGACCTTGGACGCTTTAAGCCGCTGGATGTGGGGCCGAAACTCACGTGTGGTGCGTGGAAGATGAGCCCAGGTGAAATCGCTACCGTAAGGTTAGACCGGCCATTTTGACCACGGGCGAGTTTTTGGCTTGGTCTGACCGTCGATCCGAACGGGGCTTGCTACCTTGTTGCAGGCCGGCAAAATTTCGTGCTATGCGCAGGTCATGGCTCACAACCGGTGAATTCATATTCGGCCCGATGGAGTCAGGTTGACCAGCGTCTTGTCGTAGCTAACCGCTAATCCAGCGCTTCGCTCCGGCAAGCCAAGCGGCAGGCGAAGTTGCTAATGACCACTCATTCAGAGGCTTACCAAAATCTTCTGGAAAAGGTCTGTAACGAGACCATCGGTCCGGCCGCACCCGAGGTCGATGCCGCCGCGAGCTTTCCGGCGCGCTCGATTGAGGCGCTGAAGAAGGCCGGACTGATGGGCGCTATAAGCGCGTCCCAAGCGGGCGGCCTGGGGCTGAGCTTCGCCGCAGCGGCCGGTATCGTCCGGCGGGTCGCCGAGGAATGCGGCTCGACCGCGATGGTGCTATGCTTGCACTACTGCGGCGCGGCGGTATTGGAGGCGCACGGCCCGATGGAGCTCCGGCGAGCGGCTGCGGCCGGCGATCACTTGAGCACGCTTGCTTTTAGCGAGGAAGGCTCGCGCAGCCATTTCTGGGCGCCGGTCGGCACGGCGCAGGCCGACGGCGTCGAGGTGATCCTCGATGCTCGCAAAAGCTGGGTCACCTCCGCCTCGGCCGCGACCGCCTACGTCTGGTCATCCAAGCCGCTTGGCGCCGCGGGCCTGAGCACAATCTGGCTGGTGCCGGCCGACACCGCGGGTGTGGAGGTAAGCGGCCGCTTCGACGGTCTGGGCTTACGCGGCAATGACTCGGCGCCCGTGACGGCTCGCGGCGCGCGCATCCCTGCGGCCGCCATGCTCGGCGAGGACGGCAAGGGCTTCGACATCATGATGGGAACCGTGCTGCCGATGTTCAACGTGCTGAGCGCCGCCTGCGCCGTGGGCTTGATGGAAGCGGCGGTGCGGCGGACCGCGCATCACGCCGGGCGCGTGCGTTACGCCGACACCGGCGGGAAGCTGGCTGACCTACCTACGATCCGCAACTACATCGCGCGGATGCGCGTCAAGACCGACATGGCGCGGACGCTGCTCGATGATACCGAGGCAGCCCTCCAGACCGGACGCGAAGATAAGATGTTGCGCGTTCTGGAGTGCAAAGCCGCAGCCGGCGAAGCGGCCGACGAAGTGCTCGGCCTGGCGATGCGCGTGTGCGGCGGCGCCGCCTTCCGCAAGGATGTCGGCGTAGAGCGCTGCTTCCGCGACGCACGCGCGGCGGGTGTCATGGCACCCACCACCGATGTGCTCTATGATTTCATCGGCAAGGCCGTCTGCGGCATGAGCCTGTTTTAGAGCGATGGCAATGCTCGACAACCAAAGCTTAACTCTCGGCGCGGTCGCCTACGATCCCAAGGTGGTCACAATCTGGGATGGTTTCCGCGCCTACTTGTCGGACCACGGCCTGGATTTCGACTATGTGCTGTTCTCCAACTATGAGCGGCAGGTGCAGGCGCTCTTCGATGGACAGATCACGGTGGCCTGGAACTCGCCGCTGGCCTGGCTGCAAAGTGAAAGTATCGCCGCTGCAACCGGACGTGAGGTCCGGGCCCTTTGTATGCGAGACAGCGATCGCGATCTCACCTCGCTGATCGTGGTCCGCGCGGGCGACGAGTTGCACACGCCCGCGGATCTCAAAGGACGTCGCGTCGCGGTGGGCGCCGCGGATTCGCCGCAGGCGACGCTGATTCCGTTGGGCTTTCTGGCCGAACAGGGACTCAATCCGGGCCATGACTTCGAACCCCTCAGGTTCGATCTGCTCCCGGGCAAACACGGCGATCATATCGGCGGCGAGCGCGCGGCGGTGCGCGCGTTGCTAAGTCATCAGGCCGACGCTGCTTGCATTATCGACTCCAACTATCTCCTTTTTGAGCACGAGGGCTTGAGTGCTCCTGGCGCGTTGCGGGTTCTCGCCCGGACTCCAGCTTATGACCATTGCAACTTCACGGTGATGGCGGAGGACACCGAAAGCGCGCCCGTCAAGCGCTTTGGCGAGCTGCTCCTGAACATGAGCTACGCCGATCAACGCGTGCGCCCGTTGCTTGACATGGAGGGGCTCAAACAATGGATGCCCGGACGCACCAGTGGCTACGCACAATTGCGCGCGGCGGTGGAGCGGTTCGGCACTATAGATGAATTTGTTCGCCGGTTGGCGGCGCGGTGTAGGAAATAGATCCGCGCGACTCACCGCCGGTGGCCGCCATCCCGTCGACCTTTCAATGTGCATACCTGGTGTAGAAATTCGGTCCCCTATGGCTCCGCAGCCGCGCATACCAACGGCGACGCTCGAATCCACCACGGCTTCACCTCCCGCATCAGGTTTGACGCAATTGTCCAGCCGGAGTTAGTTACGTCTTGTTTGACATGGAGGATTCATGGGCACTGGAAAGCCGATGCTTACCGGCTATCGGGTTTTGGATATCACTCAGTATGTCGCGGGTCCGGCTTGCTGCCGGATGCTCGCCGAGATGGGCGCCGATGTGATCAAGGTCGAGTTGGCCCCCGACGGCGACCGCACCCGCACGATGGGCTTCAAGCCGGCCAACCCCGCGCTGGCCGATGTCACGCAGAGCACTTATTTCTTCCAGCAAAACCATTCCAAGAAAAGCCTGGCGCTGGATTTGAGCAAGCCGCGTGCCCGTGAACTGATCCGTTCGCTGATCCCTCGAATCGACGTCGTGGTGGAAAACTTTACTCCCGGCGTGATGGCGCGGGCGGGCCTCGGCTACGAAGATCTGCGCAAAATCAATCCCGCCCTAATCATGTGCTCGATCTCGCTGGCCGGACAGAGCGGACCGCTGAGCGGCAAGCCCGGCTACGATTATATCGGCTCGGCTTATGCGGGGGTTTCCGATCTGTTGGGCGAGCCGGGCCGCGCGCCCGCACATCAGGGTACGTCGATTGGTGACTCGTTGTGCGGCATGAGCGCCACGGCCGCGATTCTCGCCGCACTGCTTCATCGCGAACACACCGGAGAAGGACAGTATATCGACGCCGCGCTGATCGATAACTATTTTAATACCCATCAGAACAGCATCCCGCGGATAGCGTTGCAGCGGGGCCAATTCGTGCCCAAACGCAGCGGGCGGTTCCATCCGGAGGGCGGAGGCGGAGCATATCGTTACCGCGACGACCAATGGATTTACCTGATCGCTCCCGACCATAAATGGGTCGCACTGACGCGCGCGCTCAACGCGCCCGAATGGCTTGATGACCCCAGGTTTCGCACGCGCCGCGAGCGGCGGCTCAACGGCGAGGAGCTCGCCGCCGTCCTCGAGGAGCGGCTGAGCCGCTTTCCCAGCCGCGAGGCGGCAGTCGAGGCGCTGGAACGGGAGCGGGTACCGGTGGCGCCAATCCTGACTCTGAAAGAAACGGTCGCACATCCCCATCTGCGCCAGCGCGGCACCGTGCGCAAGGTCAAGGACCCGTACATCGGCGAGTTCGACATCCCGGGGATGCCGGTGAAAATGTCGGCCTGGCCACCGCAGCCTGACCTCAAGGCCCCGCTGCTCGGTCAGGACAACGAGGACGTTTTGCGCGAACTGCTGGGCGTGACCGACGACGAGATCGCATCGTTATATGCGGAGGGAGTGTTGGTGCATGACCCCAAGCTCGAGCCGCGCAGGTAGCCTCTACCAAGCCTGCGCCCAGTGCGAAGGGGAGAGGAGTCACGCGCCTTCACGACCGATCCCCACGTTTGTGGCACTCCGACACCTGCTGCGTAGTAAAAACTTCAGATTTCAAACGTGCGGGCGCGGTTCGTCGGGAAGCCAGCGCCAATCCACGGTGTTTTTGGCGCATTTCTGACTGGCTCAACTATTGCTTTTCTTCCAATCGCACCCTTACAAGCGTGCAAATCTTAAAAGTGCGAATAAAGTTGAGCGGACTTAAATGAAAATTCTCGCAAGAGCTGCGGCTTTGGCCGCTATGATCACGTTCATGGCTCCGGCATTAGGTGCTCAAGCCTATTACTACCACCACCATCATCACCATCACCACCATCATCATCACTATTATCACCGATGGTAGGAATTCGTAACGATCCATACCGGCGCGGTTCAAGTTAAGCTCAAACACGGTACGAAGCGAAAGGAGATCGCGCCTGCCCGTAATCGAGCAGCCGCGATACTGTTTAAATTTGGCGGCTCTAGGGCGCGCTGTTCAACTCAGAAGCGGGCCTTCGGCACCGGAACGCCAGGAATCTCAGATCGCGTGCGGTAGATGGCGCCGGTGCGGCCGACGTTATCCCCAGTGACGACGTAGAGGTCGCACAGATCGGGGCCCGCGAATACCAGGCTCAACACCATCTTCGTCGGAACCTTGATTCGCTGGTCGAGCGTGCCATCGGGACGAAACCGTATCATTTCATCTCCCGGAGCCGCCGCTACCAAAACGCCGCCCTCGGCATCGATGGCGAGTCCGTCGGGAACGCCCTTGGGCAGCTTGGCGAAAAGCCGCCGGTCCTTGACTCCGCCATCCGCGGTGACGTCGTAGACATAAACCCCGCTCATCGAATCGGCGTGATATAGAAGTTTCCCATCGGGACTGAACCCCAGCCCGTTATTAATCTGGATCGGTTCCCACAGCAGCGTGGTCTTGCCCGGAGGGTCGATACGATAGAGCGCGCCCGGCACGCATTCCTTGCCTGGACCCGGATCCCACAGCAGCGAGCCCGCCAGGATGCTGCCGCGCGGGTCGACCGTCATGTCGTTGAAGCGGGTGATCCGCTTGCCGTCAAATTCAGTAAGGAGATCGCGGATGCGGCCCGTGCGCTCGTCCCAATGCGCAACGCTGGGACCGGTGATGATCAGCCCTCCGCTTTCGGCAAAGGCCATCCCGCCAACGTGATTGCGGTCCGAGATCAGAGTTTCGATCTGACCGTCGGGACTGCGCCGATACACGCCGCCATTGTATGCGTCGCTGAAGTACAGCCGGTTGCGCTCGTCCACGCGCGGACCTTCGGTCATCCCAAATCCGGTCGCCAGTCTTTCGAACTCCATCATTCGCTCCTCAAGATCAATTCGTCTCGGCAGCGTTAGATTACGCCTTCTTTTTCCAGCTCGGCTCTTTCCTGCGCGGACAACTTCAAAAGCTCCCCATACACATAGTCATTGTCTTCGCCGTAGCATGGCGACGCGCGCCCGATCGGTCCGCCCTGATCGACGGTGGCGTTGGCGAAATGGAACGGCACGTCCTTGATCGGCCAGGTTCCAACCTCCGCGTTGGGCAATGGGATCAACCATTTCAGATGCTTGAGCTGCGGGTCGCGCTCGACGCGGTCCTCCGTGGTCTGGCAGACGCCGGCCGGAACCCCGGCTTTCTGCAGGCGATCCTGCAATGCGAACGGCTCCTTGTCGCGCGTCCATTCGCCGACCCGGCGGTCGAGTTCGTCCTGATTGACGATACGCGCGGCCAGGCTGCTGAAACCGGCCTCGCGCGTCCAGGCCGGATTACCCATTTCCGCGGCCAGCGCGCGCCATTGGTCGTCGTTGCTGACCGCAATCGCGATCCATCGGTCGGTTCCCGCGCAAGGATACGCGCCGTGCGGGGCCGCGGGCCGATACGGCGAACGGTTGCCGGTGCGCTTCCAATGGCGGTCGTTTACCAGGTGATCCAGGATCGC
Organism: uncultured Pseudomonadota bacterium; assembly: GCA_963824565.1. GTDB lineage: Bacteria > Desulfobacterota > Binatia > Binatales > Binataceae > JAJPJA01. The sequence goes on from CAWGQB010000001.1 coordinate 548,423, forward strand.
GGTGCCGGTCATGAACATTCCCGGCTCGATCTGGGAGCCGTCGATATATTGTCCCTTGCCGGTGCGCTTCTTGTAGTAGATCGCCAGGATCATCGCGATCGCGCAGTAATACGCTCCGCTCCAATCCATGTATGAATAACCCCATCCGGCCGGAGGATGACGGATCGGGCAGGCCGGACTGGTCAGTCAGTCCGCTGATGGCCTGGGCGATCGGTCCATACGATGCGTACTTATAGTAGGGTCCTTTGTGACCCCAGCCCGATTGCTGCATATAGATGATGTCGGGCTTGATTGAGCGCAGCACGTCATAACCCAATCCCCACTTGGTCATCGCGTCGGCGCGGTAGGATTCTACGATCACGTCGCTGAGCGCTGAGCAGCCGCTTGAATAGCTCCTTGCCCTTGGGATGGGCCATATTCAGGCTGAAGCTGCGTTTGCCGGGATTGTTGTCATTGAAAAGGCCGCCACGATTGACGCTTTGGACTTGGGTCCGCACCTGGGTGGAACCTTCCACTGGTATGACCGGGGGACTGTAGCGCAAGAAGTCCAGTTTGTCGCGCCATTCCAGGCGGATCACCTCGGCGCCAAGCGACGCCAAAAGACGCGGGCCGCCGGCGCCGGCCAGCAGCCAGGTGAGATCCAGAATTCGAACTCCCTCCAATGGTCTCACAGCTTCGCTCCTCTCGTGTAGTTGAGATGACGTGCGATTCCTTGAGTCTGCGCAGGTCTTCGCGCGAAATCCCAAGTTCTCCGCATAAAACTTCTTCATTGTGCTCGCCGGTCATCGGCGCGCGGGGCCCGGTCTGCCATGGGCACTGTTCGGCGCGCATCGGCGAAATTCCGTAGCGCAGCTTTTGTCCCAGTTCCGGATGCTCGACCTCGCTGAAGGTGCCGCGGATTTGCCATTGCTCGTCGTCGAGATTTTCTTCCGGATAGCGCACGGGAACCCAGGGAATGCCCCGGTCTTGCGCTTTTCTCCACACCTCCTCCGGACCAAAAGCCGCCACCGCCTCGGCCTGAATCCTGGCGAAGTGATGGATAAACTCGACGCCTTGGCGGCTGGCCGCGTCGCGGTATTTCTCGCTGTTCAGATCCCCCGCCTGCCCTAACTCGGTCAGGAATTCGATCATCGTTTCGCGACCGCCCGGGAACGGGTTGGGCACCGCATTGGAGTAACGTCCGCCCTTGCTCTTGTGCTGACTCGGAGGCCCGACGGCGGGAAACGCGTGGCGGCCGGTTTGCCGCTTGCACGCCTGCTTGGCGTAAATCCAGAACGGCACGTCGACCTCGGTGCAGACGCTGACCGCATGATGGACCGGAACGTCGATCATGTCGCCGGTTCCGGTATCGGCGCGGGCAATCAGCGCAGCCACCGCCGCGATGAAGGCCTGGTTGCCGGTGATGTGATACGCATGCCACATCTGCGGCGCGATCGGCGGGGTATCGTAGGTGCCGTCGGGTTTTGGATCGTAGCCGCACAGCATCATCTCGCCGCCCAGCGCCAGATGGACCAAATCCGAGGCCTGGAGGTCGCGCCATGGACCGCTGCGTCCGAATGGGGTGATGCGCACATAGACCAGGCCCGGGTTGAGCTTTTGCAACGCGGCCCAATCGAGGCCGAGATTTTCCAGCGTGTCGAGCGGGGAGCTGTCGAGCAGAACGGTGGTCTTGCCGATCAGCCGGCGCAAAATGTCCGCGCCCTCGCGGGTCTTGAAGTCGAGCGTGACGCCGCGCTTGGCGAGATTGTAATGCCAGAAATACAGGCTGCGATCGGGATGCGGCTGGTCGTGGTAAAAGGGTCCGATTTCGCGCGTCGGGCCGCCGCCGGGAGGCTCGATCTTGATAACGTCGGCGCCAGCGCCGGCAAACAGTTTGCCGCAAAACTCGCCCTTCTCATCACCCAGTTCAAGCACGCGAACATCGAACAGAAATCCGTTTGACATCGATTTCTCCCCGCACGAGCCGCCCGGCTCGGAAATTTTCTTCAGCGAGGCCTGAACCCTGGATATCGCGGCGCGAACCGGCAAAGGACCGGCGCGGGAAGCCTCGCGCCAACGTTTAACAAAAGGCCGCCGATTTCACCACCCGCACAGGATCTTCTATTTTTCGGTCGCTTGTGGCGAAATGAATCGAAGTTCGAAGCTCGATGAAGAGGGAGCGAACGATGCCTCTGACGGCATCCCTGACAGGCATCAATGATGGATGACCAACTTGGCGCGTTTTGCAAGCATTGCGACGTTTCAATCGAAGGCGCTGCGGGCGGGCCGCTTCATGGCCTGACATTTGCCGCCAAGGACAATTACCAGGTTGCCGGTTTTGCCTGCTGCGCGGGCAATCCTGATTGGTTGAGGACCCATCCTCCGGCTGACTCGACCGCACCCGCAATCTGCATGCTCCTGGATGCCGGCGCCAGGCTCGTCGGCAAGACGATACTGGACGAACTCGCCTACAGCGTTGCCGGTGAGAACATCCATTATGGAGCGCCGATTAATCCGCGGGCCCCCGGGCGCACCACCGGAGGGTCGTCGTGCGGCTCGGCCGCCGCAGTTGCGGGCGGGCTCGTCGATTTCGCCTTGGGCAGCGATACCGGAGGGTCGGTCAGGGTTCCCGCGAGCTTCTGCGGTTTGTTCGGAATTCGTCCCACTCATGGCGTGGTGCCGGTCTCCGGGCTGGTTCCGCACGTGCCGAGCGCCGACACGGTAGGATGGTTTGCGCGCGATGGGCGGACGCTGCGCCATGTCGGCGAGGTTCTGCTCGGCGGTTTGGCCGGCTCCGATCGAGCCACCGCGCATGCTGGTCGTCGATGACCTCTTCGCGCTTGTGGGCGTCATGCACGTGTCGCGCTAACCTCGGCGGTTGAGCGTATCGTTCCCGCAATCGGTCCCGAGCGTCATGTGAAGCTTTGTCCAGAGGGTTTCGATCACTGGCGCGAGTCATACACGACGATCAGCCTGTACGAAGCCTGGCTCAGCCACGCCGAATGGATCAAAAAGGTACGGCCGGTTTTCAGCGAAGCAATCGCGCAACGCTATGAAGCCGGCTCACACGTGACCCTCGATGAATACCGCGCGGCCACGCGAGCGCGCGAGGTGGTGCGCAGCGCGTCTCGACGCAGTCCTGGCGGATGGCGCGGTGCTGTGTATGCCGACCACGCCATTTATCGCGCCATTGCATTCCGAGGCTGAAACATCGCAGCGCCGCAACGCCATTTTTACGCTTACCTGTATCGCTTCGATGTGCGGATTGCCGCAAGTGAACATCCCGGCAGCGCAGATCGATGGATGTCCGATCGGAATCTCGCTGATGGGCGCTCGTAGCGCGGACAAGAACTGCTCGAATTGGCCGCGGGGCTGGATATCCAGGCCCCGGACTGATCCCGCTTTCTACGCCTGAGTCTGCTTATACTTCCGCGCGACGCTCTTTCTAAACTCCGATATTTGCAGGTAATTCTCAGCACTTCCAAGCTTTATCTGAATCAGCACGCAAAACTTGGAGTCAATCATGTCACGAGCTTTGCTGTGTGGTGGAGGAAAGAGTGTCCAATAAGCCTAATGTCGTGTCAGAACTTCTAATCCTGGTCGTTGAAGATGATCTCCTGGCGCTTGAGACGATGGCTTGCATCCTGGAGCGTCTGGGGTACACCGTTGCTACTGCGCGGGACGGCAGGGGTTGCGGAACTTCTACACCAATCTCCGCGGCCATGCGCCGTTCTTTTGGACTTGGGTCTTCCAATCATGGATGGATTGGAGTTCATCCGCAGGCAAAGCCAAGATCCGCAGATGGCCGATATTCCAGTTATTGTCATCATTGGTTCGTCATACACATCAGTACCGGAGGCGACCGCGATACTGCTGAAGCCGGTGGACCTTGCGGAGTTGAAAGAAGTCTTAGCGCGATTGTTGCGTGGGAATCGGCCGACAGAGGTGATGCGGAATTCTCCAACGTCCCGGGAACCGACGGCAGAGCTTTGCCAATATCCGAAGCAGTCGATTTTTGATAATGTCCGCTCTTTATGGAACAAGCGATGATGGAGCACCCTCTGATTCCTCCATCGTCAAGTTGTACTCAACGATCGTCAAACAATTCAGGAGGATGACTATGTTCTCGTACACCACACGCAATCCGTCGCACGAAAACTCGCAGCGGCGACTTTGCTCGGGTCAATTGTTTTCGCCGGCCCTCTAGCCATCACCGCGGGCGCCGCCCCGGCATCCGCAGTTCACATGATTCTGCACCAGAACTCCTGGCGCAGGCATCTACATCGCCGGCGACCACCGAGCCTGCGCCGCCGGGCCGATAAGTCGGATCCGGTCGAGATCGCGCATCAGAGGAGTTACACAACCGGCTTCACATCACGGCCACGCAGCAGACTCAGTGGGACAACCTGGTCCAGGTGATGCGAGACAACGCGAAAGCGATGTACGACCTGCAAAAGGAGAGAGGCTCGGAGGCCAAGGACATGACCGCCGTCGACGCGGTCAAATCCTATCACGGTAATCGAAGCGCATGAGGCTGGAATGGCCAAGTTCGTCCCGGCCTTTGAATCTCTATATGACAGCATGTCGGACTCCCAGAAACAGACCGCCGATGCCATGTTTCGCAGCAAAGTACGTTCCGCATCGGCCAAGAAGATGGCAAAGAAGGCGGGTTGATTGAGCGTTCGATGCGACAACTCCGGCCAACATCGAGTCCGCCCGGATGCTTGAGAAATGGAGAAAGATCCATGAAAAAGACCACACTAACCAGAATCAGTAAAATCGCGATTGCGATCGGGTTCTCTCTTGTAATCAGCGCAATTGCCATCAACCCGGCGCGAGCTGACGTCACCATGGCCATCATGGCGATGGGCATCACGGGCGCACACATCACTACGCATACGGAGGTGGTTACGTAGCGCCGGCGCCCAGTTACTATTATGCGCCTCCGGTAAACTACTACACCGCGCCCGAGCCGACTTACTATTACAATCCTCAGCCGGTCTACAACGAACCGCCGCCACCGTCGGAGGGTATATCCCTTTTCTTCGGGGTTCCTTAGCAATACCATCGACGCACCTTCCCCACCCTCTCCCTTGGTGTAAAGGGAGAGGGTGGGCGGGTGACGGTTCTGTGAATACTCGCAGACCCATTATTCAATCCGCGAGACCACTGAATTTTCGCAACGGCCCTGTGCCCCGCGCATCACCGCCTCCTCCCGCATCGCGTGACGGTAAAAGTAACGCGTCAAATCCACATCCAGTTCCGGTCCCGCTTTGCGGACGAACTTCTCCATCGCGGTCATCGCCGCCAGGCGGTTTTTCGGGCGCCGACCCAGGAACTGCTTCATATCCTCAAAATCCTGCTGTTCCACTTCGCGGCCGAACTCGGTGAGATGGCGGATATGAGTGAGCAATCTCAGATCCATATTTAAACGATAGCGCAGATATGGGTCCGTGAGTCCCGGGAGATGCTCTTCGCGCAGGTTCTCTTCGAGCACGTCGAAAAGACGCGACAGGCGCGGGTTTGGTTCGGGAGTGGGAATAACCGGCGGCTCGAGCTTGACGCTAATCGCTTCGGCCAGGCATTCGATAGTGGCGCGCTTGGACCACATGTCCTCGGAAATCCATTCCGCGTGCGCGTCCCGCGGGTCCACCGCCTGCGCCACCGGCCCCAGTGCCAGGGCCGTGGTCAGCATCGCGATCACGCTGTAATAGCGAAGCTTATCCAGATCGATGGGCGTTCCTGAGTACTCACTGTAATAGTGCAGCCACTTGGGCAGATTGCCGGTGGGATACCACATGTCCCGCGTGCGCATGCGCGCCAGATCGTTCATCGGGTCGCCGATAAATGCCAGTTCCCAGTCGATCACCGCGGTGATGCGTCCGTCCTTGAACAGGAACTGTCCGGGACCGGTATCGCCTTGCGCCAGGACCGGACGTTTCGGCGCCTCGGGCGTATTGCGGCGCAGCCATTGACAGCAGAAGGCAACCAGCGGAACCGGTTCCTTCAGATGGGGAAAGCAGCCCTTTTCCCAAACTTCCAGATCCTGAACCAGGTACTCTTGCGGGGTTTGGGGAATACTGAATCCGATCTGTTCGAATTCCTCCGCCGGGATGGCGTGCCATTGCGCCATGATCTTGCCAAATTGGCGGCCATACTCGTCGCGTTGCGCTTGATCTTTGATCAGAGTGAAATCATCTTCGCCTTCAACAAACTCCAGCGCGACGGCGTAAGGTTCCGCCGATTCCGCGATCACTTGCGGGACCGGAATGCCATGATGATGCAAAAGCTTGAGCAGCCTATGACGCAAGTTATCAAGCTCCGCTGATGCGCAACCTGGCAGAAGATACACAGTATGATGCTCAGTTCCCGAAGCATCCGCTGTCGCGTGTTCGGCGTTTTCTCCGCTCCCTTTATTCCACGGTATCGATTAGTGACGAACTCAAACGCACAGCAACCTGGAGGGCTAACATTTATGAAAAAAGCCACCAAACCACCCATCCTCGGAGCGATGTCAGCGCCGGCGCTAAATGTCGCTTAAATGCCGATCTAAAAAGTCACCTGAATGCCGAAATGAGATGTCCCTCCTGACCGGCAGGCGCGCTACCTTTCGAGGAGTTTGCCACAACGACTCGGAGGTAGAAGGCGGTGCTGCGGAGGAGGGACTGGCTGATGATACAGGAACGAATTGCAAAAGGGGTATACGTCAAGGACGTCGCCGCGGAGCTGGGGGTTCATCCGCGCACGATAAGCCGTGCATTAAGGCATGGCGGAGCGCCATCAGGGCGGCGGCCCAGGGCGCGCGTAAGCAAACTTGATCCCTACAAGCCGATGATCGAGTACTTGCTTGAGCAAGGGGTGTGGAACGCCCAGGTGATTCTGCGCGAGATCCAGGCTGCAGGTTATCAGGGCAAGCGCAGCATCCTGTGCGAGTACATCTCGCCAAAGCGGCCGCTGCGGCGGGCAAGGGCCACGGTGCGGTTTGAAACTGCGCCGGGTCGCCAGCTGCAGAACGACTGGGCCAAATTGCGCACGATGGTGGCCGGGCGCGAACGGGAAGTACATTTTGCAGTCAACACGTTGGGTTACTCGCGCAAGTTTCACTTCGTGGCAATGGAGTGCGAAGACGCCCAGCACACCTACGAAAGCCTGATCCTGAGTTTTGAATATTTTGGCGGTGTGACCGCCGAGGTCCTGGTTGATAACCAGAAGACCGAAGTTATCAGCCATCGCATCGGTGGGCCGGTGGAATTCAACTCGCGCTTTATCGACCTGGCCGGGCATTACGGTTTCGTCCCGCGCGCCTGTCGGCCCAGGCGCGCCCGAACCAAGGGCAAAGATGAGCGCATGGTGCGCTACATCAAAGAAAATTTCTTCGTCCGCTACCGCGAGTTCGAAAGCCTGGCACACCTAAACCAGCTCGCCGAGCAGTGGCTTAGGGAAGAGGCAGACCAGCGCCTGCACGGCACCGTCAAGGAGATCGTGGCCGAACGCTTTGCGCTTGAGGCGCCTTATTTAAAACCGTTGCCGGCTTTGCGTTTCGATACCTCCTATCACGAGCGGCGCGGGGTGAGCTGGGATGGCTACATCGACGTGCGCGGCAACCGCTACAGCGTGCCGGACAAACTGTGCGGCACGGAAGTGGCGGTGCATATCGGACTGGATGGAGTGCTCAAGGTCTTTGATCGTGCCGGTGAGTTGGTGGCGCGCCACCTACTCAAACCTGTGGCCCAGGGCTGGGCTTACGAGCCCGCACATCATCGGGCGTTATGGGAGCAGACCTTGCCCGCAGTGGAACGGCGACCCCTCAAGGTCTACGAGGAGGTGGCGTGATGGAGCTGAACGAATTGTGCGCCAAGCTCAGATTCGATCATCTGCCTTCGCAGCTCGATGCCCTGTGCGAGCAAGCGGCCAAGCGCGAACTCAACTACCGGGAGTTCTTGAGTGAAGCGCTGAGTACCGAGTGGCAGGGCCGGCGGCTCAAGGGAGTGGAACGCGGTCTGCGGCTGGCGCGCTTTCCATACATCAAGAGCCTTGAGCAATTTGACTTTAGTTTCCAACCCTCGATCGACCGCAAGCTGGTGCGCGAATTGGCCGGACTGAGCTTCGTCGAACGGGGCGACAATTTGTTGCTGCTGGGTCCTCCTGGCACCGGGAAGACGATGCTGGCTGTGGCCCTCGGCATCAAGGCCATCGAGGCCGGGCATCGCGTTCTGTTTTTAACCCTGGAGACGCTGATTACCCGACTGCGTCGCGCGCAGGCCGAAAACCGGCTGGAGTGGCAACTGCAGCAATGGATCGCGCCCAAGCTGTTAGTCGTCGACGAATTGGGCTATCTGCCGATGAGCCGTGAGGAGGCCAACCTGTTCTTTCGCCTGGTGACGCGTCGCTACGAGCGCGCCAGCCTCGTCATCACCTCCAACAAGAGTTTCATTGATTGGGGCGAGGTGTTCGGTGACCAGGTGCTGGCGACCGCGATTCTTGACCGCCTGCTCCACCATTCCAGCACGATCAACATTAAAGGCGAGAGCTTTCGGCTGAAGGAAAAACGGCGAGCCGGCATGCTCGACAAGTCCGCTCCCGCTGACCCCGGCCGAACCTCCGCTTCCTAAACACTTGTAGGGTGCAATTATATGGGCAGACCAAAGCACCGGCCTGGGCGCGCCGGAACCTGGCTCGAAGTCAAAGTCCGCAACGGACACCGCTACCTCTACGAACGCACCCGCGTTTACCAAGGCGGGAAGTCTCACATCGCAAGCAAGTACCTCTACAAGCTGCCGCCAGCGGAGCCGGAGCCTGTCGACAACCGCAGGCCACAGCTCAAACACCATAACCGTGACCCTACCGATTATGCTCAGCCACCAAAACAGATACCGCGCGCCGCCGCTGGCGGCGAAGAAAAAGGCCGCTTCGCGGCCCAATCAGAATAAACCAAACCGTTAAACAAGGGACATCTTGCTTCGGAGGAAAAGTGACAAATTAATTCGGCAAAAAACTGACACACTCAATCGGAGTTGACAGCAGCCGAAATCTTGCCCTAAAACAGCTTGCCTGGTACCTCAACCGCCACACCAGCACGTTGTATCGGTTCGTCAAGGATAACCGAGTCCCTTACTTTCGGCTCGGCGGCAGTTATCCATACCAGAAATCTATAATCGACAACTGGATCACGGAGGATAGCCACGTGAGATCCTGACCACCCGGGGAGACTCGTACCGAAGCCAGCGCGCCCGCTCAGATGGTGAACCAACGGCCAGTGACGGTCATCATCAAACATCAACCCAAGAAGACTACCGAGCGGCCGCACCACCCTCTCACCGGGGCGAGCGGTCCCACCGTCATGGCGGCCAACTGCAGAAATTGTGGCACGGTAGGGGGGCCATTCGGTTCCGGGACATCGCGGGCGTCGCAGCTCGCATCTACTTTTTTCGGGAACGTGCAAAGGCTGCTGCAGCAAGGTGCAGCGGCATCAATCAAACAGTCATCGGCTCCAGCGGCCAAATTCTCTTCTTGGCCCGTCCTCGACCCTGCCAATCAAGATGCAGACACCACAATCCGACGGCTTCGGGTCCATCGCGCGGCGGGGCTGGCTCAAATAGCCGCTGAGTGTCCAAAGTTGACAGATCGGGCATCCGATTGATTGGCGCGGGACTGTCCCCCGTCATCAGTTCGGCGCCGGCTTGCTGGCAGATGAATCGTGATATCGGCAGTTTTGGACACGCGCGGGGTCCAAGAGCGGAGTTCCGCTGGCGAGTCTCCTCCCTGCTCGATTTCACGGATCCACCGTCAGGACGGCGACTACCGGCAAATCTAATTGTCGCGGATCACGCCTAGGGCGATGGACCTGGCGGTGCTGCGAACCGTCTGCGGCACCCGGCGTTGGCCCTGCCGCTCGACCACCCGGCGGCGAGGCAGGCGCGTACCGGCGAGGTGTCGCAGGGAGAACCACACGGCGAAATTCCAACACGAAGCTGACACCAGTTTTCAGCCGGCATCAAAGCGCGCCGGCGGCGCTAGACATCGGGACGGACGCAGCGGAAGCCGGCGGAAAAGAAGCCGGGACGGGCTCGCAAAATCGCGATGGCAGGCCCGGCCGCTCAGGAGATCGGGAAACGGTGACTGGCTCACACCATCAATCCGGCCCCGCCCCCTTTGGACCAACCGGGCGATGTTGCATCTGCGCGGTTGGGCTACTTTCCCGTTTAATTAGTAAAAAGGGATCTGTCAAGCATAGGTACGCACACCGACGCCACGTTCTGGCTATGTCAGGGCAGGAACGGCAACTTGCTGAGAGGCACAAAAGTGGCGGCTAATATCACTCGCTTGGCGGCTTAGAGGATAAGCGTGCAGGCTCTCCGAGACCCCGACATGTCAGGTCCGCCGTCGTAACTGGGAAGCTCGAAAGGCGCCCCGCTTGTAATTCTTCAGCTCTACAAAAACCGTCGTGTCGGCGCCATCTTTCCCTCTGAACGACCCCATCGAGAAGAAAATGGCAGGGACATCAATATGATCATTCTTATCACCCAATATCGAAACCCATACGAGATCTCCACGCCTAAATTCGCGAGGATCATCCATTTCCTTAGCTCTCCAGGTGTGGCCGGGTTCCTTGAGAGGGCCAGGACCCACCGCTTAGGTGCGTTAGTACACGACGGCGTCCTCTATAACAATGGGATCCTCCTGAAGCAAACTATGCTTAACCAGAAACACCCCAGCTCCATTCCGCAACTCGGTCAGCCTTGGGGTCCGATGCACCGTCGCGAAAATCGCCCCCACGCCTACTGAACACCGTTCAGCAACTTTTTGGCTTGAAAAATTCCCGAACATCTAGCCGCGAGCCCGCAGGCGTCGGCGGGCTTAGTTGCCGTGAGATTAACCAAGACGTTCGATGGCGACCGTCCTGGTGTCTCGAACACTTCCTGAGCGCCATCTGGGTAGGCGAAGTTGGAGGCTTCCGACCCGATATGTCCAAGCGACTGATCGACTCGGGCTAACACGCGCCGCGCGATACCAAGCAGTCCGAGGTTGCGCCCGATGCCCTCTAATAAGCTGGTGCAAACGTCAGGGTCACGAGGACCATATACCCATTTTCCCACCCGCGGCCACCGTCTTTTCTCGCTCACACCAGCCAACTCCGCGATCTAGTGTTGCTCAGATTGGCTTTGGTGCTATCCGCAAAATCGCCCAATTCAAGCGACAGTCCTCTGCTGTGTTTTCCTCCAGGAATCTATGTCGGCGGTACTAAAAGGCCAACCGCTGCCGAGTTTGAATCCCGGTATGTCACCTCGGGAGGCAAGGCGTAGACGGTGCCGGGATGGACGTTCAAGAATGCAGCGAGCTCGCGAACGGTCATCACGTAGACGGGCGACTTTTTTAGCATCTCATGGTTCTTTTGGTGCTCGCCCGCGCCGTCCCTCGCCACGCGTCCTGCCTCTCTCGCGACTATAACCATCATCCGCTTCGAGGGTTGTTTGTAGCAGAGTTCCGTCTATTGTTCGGCGGCCTAAACGGCGCTCGAATTGGGGCGCCGTCAGCGCGCAACGCTCGCGTCGCGCGGATTTTATCCCAATGGCGGTAAGGGGCGCGGTCCCGGCAATCGCGACCCTGTGCCAAGCGGTTGGAACACGCTCGATTTATTCAAGCTCCAGACCTCGCTGCGGCGGGGCCTCAGGGCCTAAACTTTTAGTTGATAAAACAGCAACTGAGAGTTAAGTTACTTCCATGCAAGGCACTTACCACGACACGCCGAATCTACCGTTGACGCATGCAGCCTCGGTCGCCCTGGTGCGCGAGATGATGGCCAAGAATCCGGGCGCCACACCTTTCGCCTTGTGGGAGCAAGCGCATGTCGAGGTAGCTCGGATTTTCGTGCCGACCGGGGTCGCAAAGGATCACTGGGTTGACGTGGTTATAGGCTTCTTCGCCTTGACCACGTCCTCAGGACTCTGGACACTGATTTCCGGCGCCTCTTCATACTTGTGGCGCCATCCACTCCTTGCGGCCAGCCGAAACCGCACAGAGCCCCCAAACCGGAAAGCAGGAATCGCGCGCTTATCCACAAGCCGATAAACTGTGCTGCAATGGCAGTTAAGGTACCCAGCGAGCTCGAGGACCGTCATGACGTCGCTATCGGCGCTCTCCGACTTCGGCTCTGGTTGGCTGGTCCCCCTTTTCATTCTCTACTTCTCGCGCCGCTTCGCCCGCGCGGTTCCAGCCGGCCCGGTTCCCCGCTCTGCCATCCTGAAGCGCACGCCAGCGCACCCGTTGCAATTCGGAAGCTGGCGCTATTCAGCGTCCGGATAGCCCAATATAGGGCGCTTAATGGATCCCGCTGGGGTCGATCGGTACCTCGCCGGTCGTGGAATCATTATCGAAGTTTCCCGTCGCTCCCTTGGCGTCGCGCGCGCGCCTGATTCGGTCAGCCAGATTATTCTCGTCGCTTGGATCGAGCACGGCGGCTGTCAGGAACTTCCGCAAGGCCATATCGTAGTTGCCGGCCAGCATATAGGCATCGCCCTCGCTTATTTCAGAACGGGCCGCATCCGCAAAACTGTAAGACCGCCGTGATGTTTCGGCGGGGCTATCGATAGTCTCGTGACCTTTGTCTGGAGACGCAACGGGATTGTCATGCGCAGACGCGCTCATCGGCTTTGACTGAGCCGGCTGCATACGCTGAAGAAGATCGCGCATCTCGATATTGCCGCGGTCAAGAAGCAATGCCTGCTTGATGTGGTAGACGGCGTTGTTGTATCGGCGGGCTTCGAAGGAGGACTTTGCGCGTCTTATCTCATATGTGAGCCTTCGCTCTTGCGCATAGGTCAACTTATTATAAACTGGCACCCCATAGTAAGCTGGCGCTGTAACAGCAGACTGGGGCGAACCGGAACGTGCGGATGTTAGTGTCTTCGCCATTTCCGGAAGACTTGTCCGTCCGGCGATCAACGTGCCGTTCATTGTTTGGGGGCGCACCTTCGGTGCGACCGGTTTCAGAGAATTGGGGCCGGCTTCCTGCGTTGGCGGACCACCGGCAGCTGTACCCTCTTGTTTTGGCGGAGCAGCGGCATGACTGGCAGGTTGGATGGGCGGCAGTAATGCGGCAGTAGGTTCCTCGCTTTGGCGCGCTTCGTGGGCTTGACCAAGGTTTGCGAACACAGGCTTTGAGAACTCGCCCATGCTCTGTGCGCGGCCCGTGTGTAACGCTGGAATTTCTCAGCGGGGCGTCCGGGCGGCGTAATTCAAGCGAAACAAGGGCCAACGTGATGGCTACAGCCGCCAGAGCCGAAAGACATCCCGCCATCACAGGTTTGCCTTTGCCGAGCATCCAATGCCAGGGCCCGCGTCTCACCTGATTGTCCTGATCGCTCAAGGTATCGAGGAGATTCTCAAGTTCCAAGCTGGCGGCCCGGATGTGCCGTGGTTCAACCACCGAGCTTCGCTCCAAGAAAGCGTGGACAAGAGAGTTGTGACACAGGTTATTGATCTTTCTGGGAAGACCTCCACTCAAGCACGCGACCTGATCCAGAGCGCTGAGCGAGAAGAGGTCATTACGCGCGCCGTGAGCACGAAGAAGACAATTGACATACTGAATCTCTACACCCCGAAGCGGGCCTAGCAGCGCACGGGCTCCGATCCGCTGATTAAGAGCGCGGAGTTTCGGATCGTTGAGCCTCCGAACGAGTTCAGGTTGACCGACCAGGATGATTTGGAGTGCGTGGCGTTGTGGCGGTCTCGAGTCGGACAGCAGCCGCAGTTCCTCCAGAATTTCGTCACTCAACCCCTGAGCCTCGTCAACAATCAATCACGCTATCCGTGCTCGCAGGATCGCTCATAAATGTCTTGAGTGCCTGAAGAGAGGCGAGTTTGCCCCTTCCGACTGGATAGATTCCGAGTTGCTGGAGGGCGACGCTCAGCATCTCCTCAAAGCTGATGGTAGGGTTGCTTAGGCGCGCGATGCGAACCCTGTCGTCCTTGAGACGTGCAACCAGCGAATGGATCAGCATCGTCTTGCCGGTTCCCACTTCGCCAACAAGAAGCGTCAGGCCGCTGGGTTCGTGAAACGCCCATTCAAGCGCCGCAAGGCCTTCGCGGTGAGCGGCGCCTAGAAACAAAGTGTCCGATGGCAAGAATTTGAACGGAGCCTCGCGCAATCCAAAATGTTCGTAGTACATCTTTGCTACAATCCTCGCACCGGATGGACCGGCTGTAGCCGTGTGGCTTTAATTCATCTGCTGGGATTATTCGCGGTATCCTGGGCGGCGGCGGAGTGGCTGTGAAGCCGGCGAGAAACCGACACCGATCCTCCGACAAAGCCTGATGAGAGTGAATCAACATGATTCCTCATGATCACCCATCGGGCGCATTGGATATGAAGCGGCAAGAGTGCTCCCCTCATCCGAGCTTCTTCTATAAATTTTCGACGATGGGCAACGCCCTGCAGCGTTCGCGGTGCCAGTGACCTAGCCGCCACGATTCACGGCCCGATTTATACCGAAACCTTAGAACAAATGATAGAGGTGCAATGAGAGTCATTGAAACCATAAAGAGGCGGGTGGCACGTTCGCCGTCGGTGCGGATAATAACGCAGAGCCTCGATTCGAGTTTGCGCTAGTGACCGTTACACGTGCATAGCCATCGAGCGTCTCCCCCGTTTATAAAATTGCTATAGATAACACTCGCAGGGCTGCACTCCGGGCCCGAGTTGGGGCGCGGCTCGGCCAGTTTATCGTGGCGGCGTCGGCGTTGCTCACCTCCGTCTCGCCTAATTTGACGGGATTTCCCGCCGGTACCGATGGCGGACAGCGCCTGGGTGATCAAAGGGAACGTCGCAGGTTTTTCGGCGGCATCTTCAACCGTGAACTGCGAGGCCTATCTCAAGGCGCCGCTTCGTCCAAAGGCGCCGCTTCGTCCAATTCTCGCCGGCATTCTCGCCGCCAGCATACTTGAATTCTCAGCCAGCGTCGGAGCCACGACAGGCGCCTACCGCAAATGAGGCAGCGGTCCATTGGGCGGAATCCCCCGATGTCCAAAGTAACGAGTCTTCCACTTGCGCGCTAAGGCCGGCCCCGAGGCAAGCTCACGGTTGGGATCACGGCAGTCCCCCAATGGGCATTGGTGATCATCGTGGTGGTGCGGCTGCTGGCGCGCTTCGACTGACTGACGTAGTTTGCCTCAATAGAAAGATGCAACGCTTGCGGCGCTATGGCCATTTCTATAGCCAAGCAGGAGACGATCGGGAAAATCTCAAGCGTGCATTTCTCAGGCGAGTGCGGGAACTGTGAAGCGAAATTAAAATGGCACCGGAAAATCCTCGCTGAGGGTCCGCCGGAGCAGCTCGGCGGTCGAGCCCCTTGCCCTCCGGATTGTCCTTGGCATGACGAGCCAATCTGACACCTTGAGAGCATCACGTTTGACCAGGACGTGGTGGTGGCGCCGACTTTTGATCCCCACCGCTTGCACCACAACCTGAAAGCGAGGAACTAGATAACACCACGATACGCCGTCACGCTCGCCTTGATCGGGTGGTATTTGATGCCGCCGCCTCCGGCGACCCACGATTAAAGGAAAAATATGGACAAAGCTTGGCCGAAAGAATTGACGAACGAGTTGGGCGAGATCATCGCGTACCGCATCTCAAGCTATAATGTTCGGACTAAGCCTGAGTCCGGCATCGGGCAAGATCAGAAACTCCAACTCGAAGAATGCTCTTCGGAAAGTATTCCGAGATCCTAATTTCTGCCTCGACTTTCCGCCAACATTGAAATAGGACACCCCATCACAGTTTCCTATAGTGCCCTCTTGCGTGCTATAGGACTTTCAGAATGCCAGGAACGTCCCGCGGCCGGTTAAGCTTCAACGATCGTAAGGAGGCCGTTATGGCTGAGTTTGATGTGTTGATTCGCAACGGGACGATTGTCGACGGGACTCGCGTTCCCGCCCACCGCGGAGATATAGGCGTTTGCGCCGGTCGCGTCGTAGCCATGGGCCGGATCAAAGGTGGCGCCAAACGCGTGATCGACGCCAGTGGCCTGATCGTCGCCCCAGGATTTATCGACCTTCACACACATTACGATGCAGCCCTGAGCGGCGGAACCAAATGGGATCCATACGCGTCGATCTCGGGCTGGCATGGCGTGACCACGGTGTTGATCGGCAACTGTGCTTCGGTTTCGCTCCGGTGCGTCCCGAGGACCGCGAGCGCGCCATGCTGCGGATGGAGCGGACCGAATCGATTCCGGTCTCCTGTATGCAGGCCGGGATGCGTTGGGACTGGGTGACCTTTCCGGAGTACCTTAACAGCCTGGAGCGCGGCCGGATCGGCGTCAACGCGGCCTCGATGTAGCCGTACTCGCCGTTGCGCGCCTGGGTGATGGGAAACGAGGCGGCGCGCGACCCCATCTACAAGGCCAATTCGGAGCAAGTGGCGGAGATGAAGCACCTGCTGCGGGAAGGTATCGAGGCCGGCGCCTTCGGCTTCTCGGCCACCTTCAGCCCGGCCAATCGCGACTATGACGGCGGCTACTTGCCGACCCACGTTGCGCCGCGCGAGGAATTTTTGGAGATGGCGTCGGTGCTGGCGGATTTCAACCGCGGCTCGATCGAATGGACCATCGGCAAGCACCTCGAACATTTAGGAATGGATTTCCTGCTTCAACTGGCCGAGACGAGCGGCCGGCCGGTCAATTTCAACGCCATCGCCCACAATCCCAGCGACCCCGACGGCTGGCGCAAGATGTTGGCCTGGACCGAGAAGGCCTGCCGCGAGGCGACGGTCCTACCGGTCAATATTTGCGTGCCGCTGGACTTCGAATTTACCCTCGATACCATCGGGTTGTTCGACCAACCGCAGGCGTGGAAAGAAGCAACGATGGGCACGATCGAGGAGCGCAAGGCCAAATTGGGCGACCCGGCACGGCGCGACGCGCTCAAACGCGACATGGAAGGGCGCCGGCGGCCCCAGCGCGGCGATAACTATGACGGCGAAGCCGGACAGGTTTCGATGTTTCGCTGGGACACGACCTTCGTCGCCGACGTAGCGCTGGACAGGAACCACGGTCTGTTGGGCAAATCGATTGGAGAGATCGCAACCGAAAGCGGGAAGCATCCGGTGGATGTGATCTTGGACCTGGCGGTTGATGAGAACCTGAAAACGGAATTCAGGATGCCCGGGATGGTCAACTGCGACGAGGATGCGGTGGCGGAAATCGTCAAGCTTCCGCTGACCCTGGTCGAGTCGTCTGACGGTGGCGCTCACACCAAGTTTCTCACCACCGGGCGCTATCCTACCTACTTCCTGTCGCACTGGGTCCGGGACCGCCAGGTGATGTCGCTTGAAGAGGCCCATTGGCGGCTTTCCACCATGATCGGATGGGCGATCGGGATTCGCGACCGCGGCTGGCTGCGTGAAGGGATGCCCGCCGATATCGTTAAATCTATGATCAGGAAAAATTGAGTGTGAAACCGACGGAGAAACTCTACGATCTGCCCGATGGCGACTGGCGGCGCGTGCAAAAGGCGGAAGGTTACCGCTACACACTGGTCAACGGAGGTCACTTTCGAAGACAACGTCTGCACCGGCGCGTTGCCGGGCAAAGTGCTGCGGAGTTGCGACATCGGCGGGTAGCCGCAAGGCGCGGAAAACTAACTCCAGTTACAGACCGCGAGGACGTGGGTGCATATCTTCCCGCACCCATGTCAGGTTCGATGTTGATCGTCTGGTCAGGACAGCCGTTCCCGTGACATTCGTTAGGCCGGCAGGCGCCCTCGACCTGTGCCACAAGAAAACTGCCTTCTAAGGGTCGGGTGCGGCCTATCGCCATTCACTTCGCTGAGCGAGTGAGCATGCTAACCACTAACGTTGGATCTGCTTGCGCTTCCGCCGCCTCGCCGCAACGGTAGGCAGGCGGCCGGAGACTCCTGGGGACCAGCCGCAAGCCGACTGAGGTCAAGCGGGTAACCAACACCTTGCATAAGTTCCGCATGAATCCGGCGGAGCCGACGCCGGCGGGATGATGATGACGATGAGAGGCCGCCAAATTGATCACCACGCCGCTCTAAACCGAACCGTATCCGGACCCGCCTATATACCACACGCCTTTGTTTTCCGCTGACTGGTGGCGCCTGTCCCTCCGTTCCCCCCCGTTCGCATCTGGTGGGATACGCACCTAGTGCACTTAGGGTTCGTCCGGGACGGCGACGGCAGGCTCGCTGCGCTGGCTGGGCTTTGTTTTCTGTCATATTCCGTTTCCCAAATAGAGACGGAGCTTGCGTGGCCGGACCCTATCGACCCCGCGGCTTGAGCGGACGATGCGCCGGCTCCGGCGGCAGCGGGCGGTATTGGCGGCCCGACTCAAACTCGTCTGGTCCTGACGTGCGGCGCGGACGGCACCCGATGAATGGGTCCGCCTGATTATCGCCGAGGAGGGCCTGGTCGACGCCGCGCTCGCTCGCACGGGCGGCTCCGACGTGCTTTAAAACTGCCAGACCGCCGTCCGCAACCCGTTCCTAAACGCTCCCGAGCTTGGATTGTTGTGGGGCGCTGTTCCTTAACGCGCTTTATGACCTGGGTGGTTCAACCGTCGCCGCAGATGGACCCGCGGCGGCGCGCGGAGTTAGACCGGTTTGGGCGCTGAAACCGGACGCGATCACGAGGTATATTAGTCGGATCGTGCCGTCTCTTTGCCCCCTTCTACGCCCACGGTTGCGCCCGCTGGCGCGTTGCTTCACCATCGTGCGCCGCCATCAAACCGGCCAAGTCGAGCCCGGTCTTCGTCCCAGTAGCTTTCAATGCCATTCGCGCAGCCGGCGTCATGCCAAGCTCACGTGAGAGCGTAGCTTGGGTCTGACGCAGCATTCGGAAATCGCCCAAGAGCCGCCGCGGGTCGCTCTTCCTGTTCAGGATGCCGCCCTCTCGTAATTCCGCGTATGCCTGATCGGCCAGGACCTCAAGTTGCGCCCAAGGCTCTACAGACCGCCGCGTCAGATAGTTGCAACCAGGGCATCGGGATGAACATCTTGCGGACCAAACGGCGGACTCGTTCGTCTCTGAGCGTGAGTCCGTTTTTGCTTTGACGTAGATCCCCGTGAGGGTGGGCCGATGCTTGGTCGGTAGTTTGTCATTTTGTAATCGCGGTTCTCCCATGTTCGCATCCCTCTCGAACGCACGAAACCCCGGCACGGTCTTCCATTTTCACTTCTCCGCCAAGGACTTTTGAAGGAGCAAAGGATCGATGATCCAGCTTCCTCCATGCAGTACGCATCGTGCGGGAGAAGCGAAGGCAACAGCAGGGAGACGGGCGACTAACTGATGGTTCAACCTTAGCTTCGGAGCGACATTCCGAGTTGAAAGAAGCGGATTGGACGGGGACGCCAAGTGTTGTTTCCGGGACCCCGAGATGACCGGCGGGGCGCGTGGCACAGTCGGCACCTGCCCCGAGATGAAGGGTGGCATCGTCGGCAACTCGGGCCGCGTAGACAGTCGGGCACGTAATCGACCAGAGTCAGCTCGGCAGTCAGGTCCGAGCTGGGTTGCACCGGCGGTTACCAGCAGCTGCGCCGCGACCCTGTTACCTGGCCTGTGGTTGACGTACACTAGGTCGCCACGGCGGCTCCCTCAATCAGATAGGCATCCGTTCTGTAATGTCTTCGGCGACGAGCTCTCGTCACTGGAATCTCCGACCGCTTTCGGTTTGTTCAGCCGCGCAAGCCTCGCACCGCCATTCCCGGATAGACCTACGCTTCGTCGGCGCTTGAAACGACTGCGTGGCCAAGGCTCTTGCTTCAATCGTTCCATCAAATCTCACAATTTCGTGCTACGCATTGTTACGCCTCCGTTATGCAGCCACCTACGCTTGGCTTGCCGAAGTGAGTGAGGAGCCGGGCGAGAAACAGGCTCTGAAGTCCAAAGCGACCCGCTGAAATGCGGCTTTCGGGGAGCGAGGTCATTATGACTCCACGCGGCCTCTTTGCCCATTGTCGGAATTTTCACATTCGCGGTCCCCCGCACCGTCTGCAATGAAAGATCATGTAGATGCGCGTGATCTTCTTTGATCGACATCAACAATGTTCCGGGAGGAAACCATGAACAGCTTTTGGAAACAAGCCTTAGTGGCAGTTAGCTTAGTCCTCACAGTCGCAGCATCGAGCGCGGGCACGGCAGCCGCTCAGACCTGCGGCTACTGCGTAGCGGGCGACAATACCGAATCCGGGCAAAACGGGCTCCCATCGGGCACAACGGGCATAGATAACTCCGCGTTTGGAGACGGTGCGCTCTTCAATTGCACCAGCGGTAACGTGAACACGGCCGTCGGAGTAAACGCCCTCCTGAACAACAACGCCGACCAGAATACCGCCGTCGGCGTGGACGCCCTGGAGATCAACACGACGGGCTTTTTTAACACGGCGACCGGATACGAAGCCCTCCAGAACAATAACGACGGTTATAATACCGCCGACGGATGGGAGGCCCTCTTAAGCAACACCCTCGGCAACAAGAATACCGCCACCGGAGCGGACGCCCTCTACGGCAACACCACGGGCAACCTCAACACTGCAACCGGATACAAAGCTCTCGACAACAACAACGCCGACAACAATACTGGGACCGGATTTGCCGCCCTCTTCGCCAACACCAGCGGGACACAGAATACCGCCACCGGAGTACAAGCGCTCTTCAACAATACCCTCGGCAACTACAACACCGCTATTGGAGCAGATTCGCTGCAATCGAACACTACGGGAGGTTCCAATACGGCACTTGGATTGGTTACGCTTCAGTCAAATACGACCGGCAGTTTCAACACGGCGCTCGGACCATATTCCATGCAGTTTAATACGACAGGTGGCGACAATGCCGCTGTCGGTTCTGGTTCCCTGCAATACAACACCACTGGCGTTGAAAATACTGCCGTCGGAGAAAACGCGCTGAGGATGAATACGACGGCTTCTCAGAACGCGGCTATCGGATGGAGCGCCCTTCAGAGCAATACCACTGGTAGCAACAATGCTGCGCTGGGCTTTAATGCACTGTACTCCAACACCACCGGAATCGACGAGACAGCCAGCGGAGGGTTTGCTCTGCAAAAGAATACTACCGGATCCTATAATACCGCGGCCGGCTACCAGGCGCTGTCTGCCAACACTACGGGTGGCTACGACACCGCCGCGGGTGTCAATGCACTGTTGAAAAATACTACGGGAGTAGAAAACACCACCTTTGGAACCAACGCGATGTTCAGCCAATACAACCGGGAGCAATAACATCGCGCTTGGTTATCAGGCCGGGTTCAGCTTGACCACGGGGGGCAAAAATATCGATATAGGCAACCTAGGGGTTGCCGCCGAGTCGAACACGATTCGCATCGGTACCCAGGGAACTCAGACCGCTAGTACATCGCCGGCATTTTCAACAGCGCGGCGAGTGGAGATGCCGTGGTGGTAAGCAGCACCGGAAAACTCGGCATCGTGGTGTCTTCGGCGCGCTACAAGCGCGACATCCACGACATGAACGAGGCCAGCAGCACCTTCTGAAGCTGCGTCCGGTGACGTTCGTTTACAAACAGGATCCCAAGGGAGAACGCCAGTATGGGCTGATCGCGGAGGAGGTCGCGCGGCTATATCCTGATTTGGTCAGTTATGGCCGGACGGGAAGGTGGTTTCGGTGCGCTATCACGAGTTGGTTCCGATGCTGCTGAACGAAGCCGAGAAACAAGCCGAGCAAATCAAAAAGCTGAATGCGGAGGTTGCCCAAGACAGGGCTGAGCGCACGTCTTTCGAACAACGCCTTTCGACCCTTGAGCGAACGTTTGCCGCGCGTGACCAGGGCCAGACCCTTGCGGCGGCTGTTGGCAGGTAAAAGCCCGAGCGCGTGTTTTGGCCATTGGCCGCTCGGGGTCCGGAGACGGCCTGGAGGCAGAGAGCAGGCGCCGTTACGCTTCCAGGCCATCTCCGGCGGTTGCAATTCAGCCGTTTGGGCCGCGTTTAACGAGCTTCCGCGCGAGACCTTGGCGATGAACCCAAATCTTCTCTCTTCCTGCCCCTCTGCACGAGACGCGTCGTGGCTGAAACTCATCGCTTTGTCGCTAACTTCGATTCGAGATAGTCGAAGTAGAGTTTTACGGCGTGCAAAAAGGCAAAACTGCTTAAGGGCATACGCTGCTGGCGGAGAGCGGCGGTGCAAAGCTGTAAACTCCTTCGCGGTGCTGGGATCACCCGTTTCGCCGTACGCTGTGACCGTTCCGTGCCATTTCTACCTGCCGCAAGGGCTGTGATCCCCTTCGAGCTTACGTGCCTGGCCTTCGGGATGCGGGTTGAGGCGATACATTGAATATTGCCGGTCTCGTTTACCACACCCGCCGCTGAGTCTGTCGCGGTTGCCACACGCCCAGCTTCAGCCAGCGCTTGACCGTCTTGCGATCCACGCCCAGCTCGCGTGCGATCCGCTTCACCCTTGGCCGCGCTCCCGGCGCGCGACCATCTCCCGCACCTTCTCCACGCCTAACATCCTTCCTCCGCCGAACCGCTTTCGTTCAACGGAGAAACTACTCCATCCCGTACTTGTTCCATTGCTCCCGTCTCCTCCTTGCTCATGGGAGGGGGGAGTTTCAAATGATATCTGAGGGGGGAATTTCACATGATTCCTGACATAGCCCGCGCTGCGATCAAGGTTGCTGTCAATCGGTCGGTTCCGTGGGTTGGCGCCGCGATCCTTCGGGTCCAACTGCGGATGGCCCGCGATCCCAGGTTCCGGGCCCAGATCGAAGCGCTGCACGCGACGCTACGGCCCTGAAACGCTTTGATTGACAAATGGTAACTCAGAGTTAAGTTAACTCTATGACGCAGACCTATCACGACCCGCCTAATTTGCCGTTAACGCACGCAGCCTCGGTCGCTCTGATGCGCGAGATGATGGCCAAGAATCCGGGCGCCCATCCCTTCGCCTTATGGGAAAACAATCACATCGAAGTCGATCCCCATCTCTTCGTGCCGACCATGGTTGTGGGGATCAGCAGCGGGAGGGAGTACTTGCTGAGGTGCTTTCGGAATTAAGCCGCAGGCATCCGAAAATTGATCCGGCGAAACTGCTGCAAAGGCTTATGGATAAGCTTAGCCCAAGACTGAAATCACGAAGCCTTCGCCGCCGCTCGGTACGCGTCCTGCCTGTCTGACTGTCCTAATTTCCCGCCTGAGGGCCCTAATTCGGACAATACCCGACGGACGAAATCTCCGGGATGGGACGCCGAGATAATGCGCTATCACCGCGCGGCGCCGGCTCGAAGCTCTCGACCTGGACAGTAGCATTTACAACGGCCTCGAAGTTAGGACTCGAACGCGAGTTGCGGGCGGCATCGGGCCAGGTCTGAGGCTTAAAAGCGCAACCGCCGGATACGCCCGGCTGGCGCTCTGCCGGGTCTCGGGCGAATCCGGGGATTCAATCGCGCCGGCGGATCCGACGGGTTATGGGGCCGTTTCCGGCGGCCGGCGGCGGTCAATGCATTTTCCGCAAATCGAAAGGGGGTTTGGCGCAAAATCGGCGGTTGCGAAAAAGGTCCAGGGATTGTTTGGAAATGGCTGCGGATTTGTTCCCAGAATCGGCGGGGTTCCAATGGACGATTCCCCCGCTTTAGGGGATTGAGACATTAAGTCGTTCAGATGCTGCGGCCCAGCAGTGTTTCGTTCCGATGGACGATTGCCCGCTTAGGGATTGAGACGTACAAGTGAAGCAATGTCCTGAGTGATCGGATGGTCGCGTTCCAATGGACGATTCCCCGTTTAGGCTCAAGGGCTGGGGCAAATAGATGAGGCGCGTCGCCGCACCGTCGGCTGGCCAAGGAAGCGGTGCTCTTGTGATCTGGGAGAATCGCCTCGACTAACGGGCGCGGCGACGCAATGAGCAGCCTGCCGACTCCCGAAAGCGAATCCCGCCCACCAGTGGATTCAAACTGGTTGTGGCGATCGCTCGGGGTGGTGCGGCACAACCATCCGGGCAGATACACGCTGCTCCTGATTTCGATACTGCTGATGCTGATTGTGCAACCGATCTTCGTCCGTCACAGTATGGCGCAAGCGCTTGCCTTAATGACGATGTCGTTGGTCCTGCTCTCCGCGCTCTTCACCTTAAATGTGTCGAGAACCTACTTTTTGTGCTCGGCATCATAACGGCGTTGCCGGCATTTATAAGCCGCGGGATTCTCCAGTTCGAGCGAAACGAAGCGGCTGAGGTGATAGTGGCGGTGACCGCGAGCGCGTTCATCATGGTCACCGTCATCGGGCTGGTTCGCCAGCTCTTTAGGGTGAGACGTGTAACGTTCGATACGATCAGCGCGGCAATATGCGCCTACCTGTTGCTGGCGCTGGCGTGGGCATTCATGTTTGCCTTGGTAGAGCTGGAACGCCCGGGCTCGTTCAATTCCGGGCTGTTTGTCAAGCAGCCGGCGCCGGCTCGGTGCTCTTAATGACGATGAATAACTCCATCTACTACAGCTTCGTCTGCCTGACTACGACTGGCTACGGCGATATCGGACCGCTGTCCGAGGTCGCGCGAACCCTGTCAATACTGGAATCGGTGACGGGACAAATGTACCTGGCAATTCTAATCGCGCGGCTCGTCAGCCTGGAAGTCGCGCAATCGATGATGAGCGAACGCTAGAGCAAGGGAAGCTGGCGCGCAGGTCTGGGTGCGTGCTCGACGAGCCGCGCCCGACGCGCGTTCGGCTGGACGCCTGTTGCGTCTCCAGCGTAAAAGGAGAAAACCCATATGGAGATTTTGTATTTCGCGTATGGGTCAAACATGTTGTCCCGGCCCCCTTTCTGAAATTTGTCAAGTTTCGCGCCTTCGACCGGGCCGTCAAGGGATATAGCTCCTTCGTCGGTACTGAAATCAGGGGCAGTGAGAGGATGCTCTTGTGTTGGCGCGCGCTCGACGAAGCGGGCAGGATCGTCTGCGGAAGTCCCTTTTTTACGGAAGCCTCCATACGCTTCGTCGATGTCATCGGAATAGCAGGTGATTTCATCACCGGATATGAGAGGAAATGGTTTAAGCCGGGACAGCCACGATAGGCATTCGGACAGCCACTTTAATTACATGGACCGCGAATTACATGTAACCTTTATTTCCTCTAAGCGACCTTTTCCGCGAGCGTACTCCAGGCCTCTCTTCAACTCTGAACGTCACCCTCCTGGATCATCTGGGCAGCCGCGAAGTAGCATTCCCCTCTCGGAGCCTTTGAAGGCCTGCTTGGACCTGGTGGCCAGGAAGATGAGATCGGTGAAAGGGTCCTGGAAGTAAAGGGGCTTGAAGTTCTGGGCGAAACTCTCTGTCGTGGAACGTGTATTTGTATTCATTTTAGTATCGATAAGCAAGATAGGATGCAGCCTTTCGACTTACCTAAACCCGCCAAGGCCTGATAAAATCTCACCTTCGATTGGGGCTAATGTCGTAGATGCTGGAGAGGTTGATCCCACATCTGCACCTTCATTAGCCTCACCACCATTCGATCGAGATCTGCCGGAACCCAAAAAATACGATCCGCCCGATTGATCCAGGCACTGTCGATAAGGATTGGGCCGAGAATGTCGCGCATCAACTCGAACGTGTTCACCGTCAACTTTAACGCGCATTATGTAAGCGGGCGGTGGGTCTGTTGCGCCAGCGAACGGACAACGTCTTCAGCGCGGCCGAAACCTGCCCTAATCGATTAGGACTGAGGACACGCTCCCAGGTGCTGCTTGATTATCTCTAAATCGATATCGTTGGTCAGTCCGTCCTGGTTAAGGTCGGCCCAACTGGACTTCCCCGAGAGCTCTTCGAAGATACCCCATTGCTCGATGTCCAACTGGTTCACGACCCCATCGAGGTTGATGTCGCCAAGGCAGGCCGGTTGCGACGCGAGAAGCGTCTGAAGTTCCGCGCTCAAGGCGTCATAGTTTTTCCGCTGTTCCGGGTTGAGCTTTGCTCCGCTTGCCAACAGGTCGGCATCGGCCGTATCCAGCTTCGGTACAGGAACGTTTTCGTTGATCTCGTAGAACTCCGTGCTCTGGGTGGCGGCACAGGCGTTGGCGGTAGCGTCATAGGATTGGTATTTGTTGATTACCAGCTTGTACTCATCGTTGCGGATAGCGTACGCCACCAAGGGGTAGATGTTGGTGGAGATTGTCAGGCCATGGTTGGCCTGCCAGACGGCCACGTCACAGCACAGCGGCAACCCGGACGCCGGAATGCCTGCGGTGATGGGATCCGTGGCGCCGGGGCCCCACCAGGTCCCATTGTTGTCCTCGCATACGCCTTTGGTCGGGGCGATCTGTGTGCAAGTGGTTGAATTGTACACGCAGGGCCCATTGATTTCGCCGTTGGCGTGCTGGTTGGTGCCGATCTGGGTAAAATTCGTTTCGCGGATGCTTGGCTGCTTCGGGTTCTTGAGGTACGGCAGCATCGACTCCGAGTCGAGGGTCCGTGGAACGCTGCTATGCACGTCGATCCCGGCGAGTTCGCCGAACAGCTGATAGAGGTCCACGATGTTGACCATAGCGCTCACCTCGCGGCCAGGCTGGTTTACTCCCGGACCTGAGACGATTCCAGGAACCCATACGCCGGTTTGATAAACCGTGGATTTCGCGCGGGTGGGGTCGAACGGGAGCTTAACCGAAGTTCCATTGCTGCCATTGTCGGTGACAAATATGACGTAGGTATTGGTTTTTTGAGGTTGGTAGATTAGCTGGCCATTCGGAGCGCGGCTGGCCAGCCCAATTGTCACTAAAAAGCGTCCGACTTCCATGTCGAGCGCCTCTTCCATCTCATTCGTCAAGATTCTTTGTTGGGTCGAGTTAGCGCAGTCGAGATTGCTGGAGTCCGGTTCCACGGCAGGCAGCAACTGACTCGGTGGTTGCATGACCGGGGTGTGTACCGCCGCGAAAGCCAGGCTCACCATCCATGGCTGGTTAGACGGCTGCTCTTTGATCCAGGCGATCGCCGCGTCGACCGGCTCCGTACCGCGATAAGTCCGCGCCCGAATGTCGGTCGGCGGCACCAGGTCCACCGAGCCATCCTCATTATTGATCACCAGCGGTGAGACGTAATGTCCGCTGAGCGTGGCAAAGTTGATGTAACCAGGTACCGGGTTAATGCATGGCTGGTTTGGATCGAAGATGCCGCCCGCGTCTCGGCAAACCCGGCCCGGCGCCTCCATACCGGTCTTAGTCATCACCGCGCAAGTGTTATTACCGGAGTAGCAGGCTCCCGTATCTGCGCCGCCATGGTTTGAGTCACGGACGAAACCGCACGACCAGGTGCCCGGCGGGGATACGCCGCCGGCCGTGGTATCGATCGACGAGGGATCGCCGGTCGCGTCGAGCCAGCCGTCGAAGTAGTCGAAACTCAGCGCTCTTACCATCCCGTAGCCGTAGGGGTTGTTGGCCTGGATTCCCAAATGGAACTTGCCAAATAGTGCGCTCTTGTAACCGCGCTGCTTGAGCAATTTGGGTACGGTCATCTCGTTCGGGTTGACCATGTAGTTCGCCAGGTCGTTGTTACCTAGCGCGGTGTAGACCTGAGTGCGGAACGGGTAGCGGCCGGTGAAAAGCGCGGCGCGCCCATTCGAGCATGCCGGCATCGCCCACAGGTTATGGAATCTGACCCCGCCTTGCGCGATCACGTCGATGTTCGGGGTGGCCGCGGGAGTTGTGCCGCCGTAGCCGAATAGCCGCCACTGATCGATCCCCGGGTCGTCCATTACGATTAACACGATATTGGCCGGCGTCACGTTGGCGACGACTTTCGCTCCGCCTCCGCTACCCCCACATCCAGCCAGAGCGAGCAGCGAGATCAGGCTGAGCTGCACGGCCCACTCGCGCCAATGGTAAAGAACTCTATTTCCGGACGGCAGCAACAAGTCCGTCGGGCCCTTGCCATTGCCGTTGGCGACCGTGCACGTCCTCGGCGGAATCATTATCTTACCTGGGATTTCCGTTTTACCTCTCCGATTTACACTTTGTAGGCCAAACGGCCTCCCTCGGCAAGGTCTTAGCCCGGTTTTGGTTCACGGTTTTTCGAGGGCGCGTGGAGAGAGCGGTTTTCGCGTCCGGTGGGCAAGCAACGGCCAGAAATATCGTTTTTCCAATCAATTCCGCAGACACTTCGCCCTTCCTCCCAACACTTCGGGACCAAAATCAATCCGCCTTAGCCCGCGCCCGGGTGCCGCAGTCCGGGTTGGGAGCGTCGGACGATGAATGAACAGCGCCGGCGGATCGACGCAGACGGCGAATGGCACTGCGGCGCAAGGACTTAGGCCGGAGTCGGAAGGCGGGATCGTCCGGTGTTCGACCCCGCCTTCCCGAACTTCAGTGAGTGACGCTGTTCGGATCGACCGCTACGGCGGCGCCGATGGGCAGCATATCGCAGGCTGTACTGCCGCCGAGTCCGGCCTGGCTCACAAAATCGCTTATCGCAGATTCAATGATGCGGCGCAAAGTGCGAACTGTCCCGGGCATTCCGTCAAAGATCGCGATGAAGTTACGGTAGTCGTGGGCGACGGGGTTGATGTTGATGTGGGTGTTGCGGTTCGCACAATTTCCAAAGTTCCTGAGTTGCCACCGCCGCAGCTTGCCAGGAACATCGCCATAACGACAACTAAACAGCCAGCCACCACAAATAGACGACCAATAATGACGCTCGCGAATTAGATTTTAATATTTCTGCATAATGCCCCTCCAAAAGATGATGTTATGTGGCCATGTGTAATATATCGTCTAACTGCAAGTTTCAACCACACTGCGGCGCCTCAAACGGAGACTCCTCCCGATGCCGCGAGGGACTGGGAGTTCCTGGGCTCCTCTGCTATATACCGGCCGTAGGAGAATCGTCTGAATCTCGTGAGTTGCTCCAACGCGAAGAGGAGGTGCGATTAGAAAGCCAATGGCAGATGACGGGCTCCGTAAATTCGAGGCACCGGGCAATTACGACAAGAGCGTCGATCATCGATGTCGTCTAACGGCCATGGCGCCGCGCATCATTCTGGATCCGGCCTGGGTCGGATTCGCAGTCGCGGCTGACAAGCCCGAAGCGAAAACTGGGCCTCCCTCGCCTTCTTTGTTCAGCCGCCAACCACTTGGCTTCGATCATCGAACAGCCGAGCATATCGCGGCCGTTGTTCGTAACCTTCCTAATGAACTTCCAAAGCTCATCGAGTTCGCGCGGCATCAGCATCAGGTACTTGGACACGGCGGCGTACTGATGCTGCTGCTGGCTGTCACCATCGGCTACGCGATCTTCGGCCGCGCCCCGCTTGCGCATCGGGTCAAAGGGGCGTTTGCACCGCTGGCGGAGCGGATACCACGCGGGGGACGGGAATGGCTGGCGGGGCTCTCGGAACTCGTCACCGCTGCAGTTCTGCCTAGTGCATTATGGGGTTTATGGGCGTTCGTCAGAGCGCTTACCGGCTTTCAGGGACCTCTGTTTATTATCGTTGGGCAGCTTCTTTTGGCGTGGGCCATTTACTCATTAGCGGTCAGTGCCGTGCACGAACTGGTGGTCCGTCCGCTGTTACCAATTCCAACTGAGCATGGCCGTTATATTTTCAGATTTGCGCGGTTGCTGCTCGCTTACGCCATTGCTCTTAAGGTTTGCACGAATTTGATAGCGACTTTTGGTGCACCGGCGGATGTAGTTGCGTTAATCGATAGTGCGCTTCAACTTTCACTGATTCTTATGTTGGCTGTCGTGACGGTGCGCCGGCGCGCGGTAATAGGGCTATTCCCCGAAAATCCCAACTTCCTTTACCGGGGTTTTGTCGCGGCGTTTACACGTTTTTACCCGATGGTGTGGGCCCTGACATTGACCATCGCGCTGATTCAGTTAGCCGGTTTCGTGGCCTTGGCGAACTTTCTCTTTGCGCGCACCTGGTTGCCGGCAGCGCTCTTTCTGTTGGCTATAACGGTCAATCATCTAAGCGAGCGGACACTGCGATATTCCTTGCTGCCCGAGAACAAGGGGCATGAAAACGCAGTTAATCTCTATCGTTCGTTGGCGAGGCTCATCAGATATGCCATCATCCTTGTTACCATAGCCTGTTTTTTTCACTTAATTGGTGCCTATCACCCGTTCTACAATCTGGTCTCGCAGCCAGTAATGACGCTAGGAAATCAGAACGTCTCGATCCTTGTACTCGGGAAGGCGACGCTCATAGTGGTACTCTTCGGTCTGTCGGCCAGGCTCATCCGGGATTATTGTGAGTTCCGTATCTATCCGCGCCTCAACATCGATCCGGGCGTCGCAAATGCGATCAACACGTTCATCGTCTATCTCATATTTGCGATCGGCGTGCTAGCCTCGGTTGAAGCAGTGGGCCTGGGACTGGGGACGATTACGCTGTTCGCCGGTGCTCTGGGAATCGGGCTCGGAATGGGACTTCAATCTATGGCGAACAACCTGACCAGCGGATTCACCTTGATTTTCACGCGGGCCCTGCGCAAGGGCGATATCGTAACAACGGGAGATACCCGGGGCATCATCCAAGAAGTCGGCATTCGGGCAACGCGGATGAGGACCCCTGATGCCGTCGAGTATCTCGTGCCTAATTCCGAATTTGTCGATGGCAAGCTCGTCAACTGGACTCGCTCCGATCCCTATACGCGCGTACACGTACCGATCGGAGTGTCATACGATGCGGATCCCGAAGTGGTGCGACGGATTATGGAAGAGGTGGCGGCGAGCACGCCTAACGTTCAGCCGGCCCCCCATCCGGAAGTGCGATTCGCGAGTTTGGGAGACTCGAGCCTGAACTTCGAATTGCTGTTATGGATTAACGTCAAAGAGATTCAACCGGAGCGAGTGCGGAGCGACCTTTATTTCGGTTTATTTCGGGCCCTTAAGGAAGCCGGAATCGAGATTCCGTTTCCGCAACGCGATATCCGCATTCGCTCCACCAACGGTTTCATTCCCAAGTCCAAGCTCACCTAACGTCGAAACGAAAAACGGCGTGCCCTTTCTGACGCTCTGATGCGTCGGTCATTTTATCCGTGAGCAGTCCATCCGGTAATGCATCACGCGAGTATAGGGAATAGGACTGTCCCATCGCGTGCCGTCGGGACGTATTCAAGCACTTGGGCGACTCGCTATCGCGCCTAAGGCGAGCGCGGTGGTCGATCCGGAGCCTTGGTGCCGAATTTTTGCTCGCGCCACGGTCCGTTTAGCCAAAACCGACGTCAATCTCTGACCATCCCTCGGCTACACAAACAGTTGGCCGAGTTCGACCCGTTTTGGACGTGGCCCTGCAACTCGGTGCTGCGGACATTTTCAGCCAAGCGCTTGGCGAATGTGTTAAGGATGAAAATAAAGTCCTGCGGAGCCCTTACCTCGCCTAACCGCGACACGCCTGAAAGTGCCTGCATCTCCTGGTCGCTGATTTCTTTCGTGAGCAACGAGTGGCAGACTCTAAGGCTCGGAACTTTGGTTGGCTCATCCGGGAACGCCGTTGCCGAATCGACCCAACTGGAGGAGTCGCTCAGCGCATCAAAACATCGGGCCCGGCACGATGAAGTGCCCCGGGTGCGGTGGTGTCCTCAAGCCTCTTATAATTCCGCTACTTTATAAAAGCATGATTATGTAATCGGGAGCGCGCCTAAAAGAGTAAGTCCGAGTTATTGGCGTGGCACACCAGAAATGTACAGAATGTTCTATGATTGTGATTCGCGGTGTTGGAGCTACCGCTCGTATTTTGGAGCTACCGCTCGTATTGTTGAGGAGCGCGTTGTGTCGGTGGCAGTATTCACAGTGCCGGTGGTGTTGTTCCCGAGGGCGTCCGTCGGCAGTGTTATCGGCGCCCGTAGTGTTTATTGAAAGTCTGATCTGGCTTGATGTTTCGCGGTTATTTGACGGCTCGCCAATTTTCATATTTCATCGCGTTTAAGTTCTTGCGGTGGCCGAACGCTGGCGAAGGTTACCATATGGACCATCGACCTTCCAAGACGACGAAGCGGGGTTTCTCGGGCTGCGGAAGCGGGGCGAGGCTGTCCCCGCTCGATCGGCTAGGCCAAGCCTGCGCCTGTATGCTAGCCTTGCTGATGCTGGGCGCGGTCGCATGGCTGGGCGCTACAGGCTGCGGTGACTCGGGCGGCAACTCCGCAGCGGCCGCTACCCCTACTGCGACTGCCTCACCCTCGTCCGCGTTTACGATCTGCTCCGGTCAGACTTATGCACTTTGCGCCGTCACCAACTGTTTCGTGCTGGATGGCCTCGCCTACTGCAAGTGCCAGGTGAAGTCGGGCGACAGCATCAGCCTGTCGGAATCGTTCGGTAATGGCCAGAACATCTGCACGGTGAACGCCGACGGAGCGGAAAACGGTTACATCGCGAGCACGTTCAGTTTACCCGACTCGGTCGTCGCGCCGAACGGAAACCAGGCCCTTTACAGCTGCCCGGCCCGCACTTCCAATGGAGCATACGCGCAGTGCGATGGCGGTTTGTGCTTCACCAGCACCGAGGGCCAATCCTTCCCAGGTTTCAAGGGGTCCCTTACTGAGGGTGAGATCATCTGCTCTTGCCCGGTCACCGTTGCCAACCCGGCCACGTCGACAATCGGCTACCAAATCGCCGGCCCGTACCCTTGCCAACAATCTTTTTTCCAAAACTGCAACCGCGCCACGGCTAGCAACAAAAATGGCTCGCAGATCTATGTCGGCGCGCCGACAGGCGTCGCGCGCGTCCTGACCCAAATGCTAGACGGAAGCGTCCCGACGTTGAACCAATGCCTCCCGTAGCAGGCGCCGATAGCGGGTGCTTTTAACCCGCCAATAAGGGACTCCTTACCCAGCAACAGGTGTGCCGGGGTCCGGCGTCGCGGATGGGACCCATTTAATTCAGCGGCCGCGTTTTTACCTTCGCCTCTATTGGCGGCTCTCGGCATGACCGTGGCGGACATTTACTGGCGGCACCGCCCTGTGGATCCGCCTGCACGAAAAAGGCGGCAAGGAACATAGCTTGACCACCATCATCTGCAGACTTACCGACCATTGTCATTACCGAAATTCGATCGGAGTGACAGGTTGTGCAGAATTGGGTATTTTGCCACCCTATGGTTGAGTGGCTAAAACAACTGGCGTATGCGCTGAGCTTGCGGTTGAAATCTCGTGCCCGGCTCGAAGCCGAGAATCTGGTGCTTCGTCAGCAACTCAACGTCCTCATCCGCAAGCTGCCCAAGCGATTGCGGCTGACCAATTCGGACCGCCTGCTGTTGGTCTGGCTGTACCGAAGCTGCGGCGGCACTTAGGTCAGGCACTGGCGCAATCATCGATGCGACTTATATGGAGAGCGGCGAGCGCGCAAAGGTTCGCGATCTGGCCCGTCAAATGGCGATGCCAATCTTATTCGTCGAGTGTGCCATCAGCGACGCTGAGACCAAGGCGCGGCTGGACGCACGCGCGCGGCAGTCCGACGCGGTCTCGGACGCGACCTGGGAGATCTACCTGCAGCACAAGGCGGCATTCGCTCCATTCGCGACGGAATTTGCCGATTGTCACCTGAGGGTCGAAGGCGCCGCCGATGCCGCGGAGGTGGCTTGGGAGATCGAGCGCTACATGGCTAGTCACTTCTGAGCGAGAGGACCGGAAGCGATTAATTTGATGCGCGGACACCACAACTAACGACCTTCGCCATTACTCAGCCCGCGCCATCCTCGCCGACGGCAGTTCTATACGGATTCGCGCAATCGTTCCCGAGGATCGGGAAAAACTGCTCGACCATTTCCGCCGCCTCAGCCCCGAGTCCGCTTACTTCCGCTTCATGGCCCATAAAAAGCGGCTCACCGACGCGGATCTCGACCGCTTTACTATTCTGGATTACGTGCGCAACTTCGGCCTGGTGGCCACACGCCTTGAACACAATGACGAACGCGTCATCGGCGTGGGACTGTATGCTGCCGCGCCCGGTGGAGAGCATCCCGACAGCGCTGAGGTTGCCTTCGCCGTCGACGACGAGCATCAGGGCCGTGGCGCCGGCACCCTGTTGCTCGAACATCTTGTACGTATCGCTCGCGCCAACGGTATCAGCCGGCTCGAAGCCGACGTGATGTCCCCCAACTCGCGCATGCTGGACGTGTTCGCGCGCAGCGGCTTCGTGGTCACCCAATCCACCGAGTCGGGAGTGGTCCGACTCTGGTTCGCGATCGAAGAAACCGAGCAATTCCTGACCAGGAGTCTTTACCGGGAAAATCTGGCCGCGGCCGCGAGCATTTCACGGCTGCTCAATCCCAAGTCGGTGGCGATCATCGGGGCGTCGCAGGATACCAGCCAAAATCGGCGGCGCGATTTTGGCCAATCTCAAGCGCGGCTTCACCGGTCACATCTATCCGATCAATCCGCATTCCCTGGAAGTTCAGGGACTCAAGGCATTTTCCGATCTCAACGCGGTTGGCCAGCCGGTCGACCTGGGGGTGATTTGCGTTCCCGCAGAAACCGTCGAGGAAGCCGTCAAACAGTGCGCCGCCACCGGCGTTCACGGCGTGGTGGTTATCACGTCCGGATTCTCCGAAGTCTCCGGCGAGGGACGCGCTGTGCAGGACCGGATAGTTGAGCTGGTACGATCATCCGGGATGCGGATGGTGGGGCCCAACTGCATGGGGATCATCAATACCGACCCGGCGGTGGGACTCAACGCGACCTTCGCGCCCATTATGCCGCGCGAAGGCAATATCGGAATGCTCTCGCAAAGTGGCGCGCTGGGAATCGCGATACTCGACCAGGCCAGGGTTCGCAACCTTGGGCTGTCGAGCTTCATATCCGTGGGCAACAAGGCGGACATTTCAGGCAACGACATGATCGCTTACTGGGCCGACGACCCGCGCACCAAAGCGATCGTGCTGTACCTGGAGAGCTTCGGGAATCCGCGCAAGTTCGCGCGGCTGGCTCCGGCGGTGGCGCGGCAAAAGCCAATCGTGGCGGTCAAGTCGGGACGTTCCGCTGCCGGACGCCGGGCCGCAATGAGCCATTCGGCGTCGCTGGCGAGTCTGGATATCGCAGTCGAGGCGTTGTTCGAGCAAACCGGTGTGATACGCACCAACACGCTCGAGGAACTGTTCGACGTGGTGACGCTGCTGTCGACGCAGCCAGTGCCCGCGGGACCAAGAGTGGGAGTGGTGACCAACGTCGGCGGTCCGGCTATTTTGCTTGCCGACGCCTGCGAAGCGCGAGGTTTGCGGCTGCCCGAGCTTGCCCCCGCCACAGTTGCCGAACTGCGCTCCTTCCTGTCCGGGAGAGCGGGATATTCCAATCCAATCGATATGACGGCATCGGCCGGCGCTCACGATTTCGAACGAACCATGGCGGTGGTCGCGGGCGATCCGAACGTCGACTCACTGGTAGTGATTTACATTCCCACCGATGGTAACCGAGCCAGTGGATATTGCGCGCGGGATCGCGCGCGGAGCTGCTGCGGTGCCTGCTGACAAACCGGTCGCGTGTGTTTTCATGTCCACGCAGGGGCATCCGGCGGAGTTGAATACCGGACCGCGAGGACCGTTGCCGTCTTACAGCTTTCCCGAAAATGCCGCGATCGCGCTCGAAGCGGCCAATCGCTACGGCCGCTGGCGGAGCAGGCCCAGAGGCGCCACCCTGAAGCTTGAGCCAGGCAGCGGAAGACACAATCCGTGGCGGTCATTGACCGGGTGCTAGAAGGGGCCGATGGGCCGCGATGGCTGGCGCCGGGGCAATTGTCCGCGGTGCTTGCCGCAGCCGGCATCGACGTGGCGATTGCCGAGCAGTCCAGCGTGGAAGATGCGCCGGCAGTGGCCGAGCGGATCGGCTATCCGTTGGTCGTCAAGATCGTCTCACCCGACGTGATCCACAAGAGCGACGTCGGCGGCATCATCATGGGCGTTAACAGCGCCGCCGCAGTTGAAGCAGCGGTGCGGCGGCTGAAGCGCCGAATGGACGAACTGGGCAAACGGCTCGACGCAATCCTGCTACAACGTGAGGTCACTGAAGGTATCGAGGCGCTGGTGGGAGTGACCAGCGATCCGACTTTCGGTCCACTGGTGGTGTGCGGGTTGGGTGGCGTGACGGTCGAACTGGTCAAAGACGTCGCCTTCCGTCTCCATCCGGTGACCGATGTCGACGCGGCGGAGATGGTGGCCGCACTGCGTTCAAGCCCGCTGCTGGACGGCTATCGGGGCGCTCCCGCGGGGGATCGTGCGGCGCTCATTGGTATCGTCCGCAAAATCTCCGCCGTGATCGAAATCGTGCCCGAAATCATTGAACTCGACCTCAACCCGGTCAAGGTCCTGGGACCTGGTAAAGGTGCGATTGTAATCGACGCCCGGATGCGTCTGGCACCAACTCGGGGGGTCATCTGAGGGGGGCGAGAATACTTTGCCACCAAACCCGGCTTGAATATTGCCGCCGACGGTCCATCCGGGTGAATCAACCCAATACTTTCGGAACATAAACGAGAGAACAATGACTCCAAACGGGACCCGTACATGAATCGAACCGCCTCAGCCTTGAGAAAACGGTCGGATGCTGGAGGATCCTGGTGGCCAAAAAGATGCCAGCATCCCAGATGAAAATGAGGTCACGGTCTGGCACGGATGATGCTGCGTTACATCACATGGACGGATTAGAGACTAATGCTAACCGGCCGGCCGCGGAAGCGATGAACAATACCCAGCATGTAAAGCGACATCCTACGATCCTGGCCATAAGTGACGATCGTGGATTGGTCGAATTGCTCCTCAAAACCTGCAACCGGCCCTGGAAGGTGAAGGTGGCCGACGACTTCGCCTCCTGCCTGCGCCTGATTCCCGATGGTGATTGCAGAGTCGTGATAGTCGACGACCAAAACCTGGCAGAG
Organism: uncultured Pseudomonadota bacterium; assembly: GCA_963824565.1. GTDB lineage: Bacteria > Desulfobacterota > Binatia > Binatales > Binataceae > JAJPJA01. The sequence continues at coordinate 585,231 of CAWGQB010000001.1, forward strand.
GTGGATCGGGGGTGGCTGTTGAACCGCATTCAGAATTGGATACCACAGGCATTTATTATCTATATCGCGTCAGAGCACGGCCCTGATGTGGAGCGGACGGCCCGTTCCCGTGGCGCCGGCTATTATCTCTCCAAGCCGCTGGATTCTGAACGTTTGACTCATCTGCTTGGCGGTCTCCAGCGGCTTTACCCGAGTTGAACCGGCCAACTACGCCGGCCAACCTATACCGATTGACTAACCGTTCCCGGTTCGGTCGCAATTGCTGCCGACCAAGTCCCACTCCATATCAAATTGTCTTTGGCGGCTGGCGGTTTTGTGTCCATGGATGCGTGCCGCTCAGCGCAACGGATGACCGGTTAAGTCCCGAATGCGCGGTGACGCCGCCGTCGGCGACGACCATGCTGCCGGTCATGAATGAGGAGTCATCCGAGGCCAGGAAGAGGACGACTTTGGCGATCTCTTCGGGTTTGCCCATGCGACCGATGGGATGACACTCCTCGTTGAGTTGGCGCATCCGTGCGGGATTGCGGGATTGGCCGATGAAGGTATTCAGGACTGCTGGGGTTTCCACCATGCCGGGGCAAACCGCGTTGACACGAATGTTCTTACGCGCATATTCAATCGCCGCCGCACGCGTTAGGTTGACCACACCGGCCTTGGCGGCGTTGTAGGCGCCGGCGCCATAGTCGCCGAACAATCCTGATATCGAGGCCGTGTTGACAATTACCCCGGCCCCCTGCGCGACCATCTGGGGCAGTGCGAATCGCATCCCATAGAACACGCCGGACAAAGTCACCGAGATGGTTTTGTGCCAGTCCTCGATGCTGATTTCACCGACGGGGCCCATCCTGGTGGCAAAGGCGTTGTTGAATAGGATGTCGAGCCGGCCGTAGCGTTCTGCCGTGGACTTGACCATGTCTTCGACCTGGGCGGGATCGCTGACGTCGGTTTTACGGAACAGGGCAGCCGAGCCGATTTCACCCGCCACCCGCTGACCATTGTTCTCGTCGATATCGGCGATCACCACGCGCGCTCCTTCGGAGGAAAATAATTTGGCCGTGGCCTCGCCGATCCCGGACCCTCCTCCCGTGATGACCGCAATCCTGCTTTCGAGCTTTCCCATCGGTCTCCTCCATTTAACCTGCGTTAATACGAACGAAACTAACGCGGTTGCGCCTTGACCGCCAACCGGAGGTCATTTTTTGGAGTAAGACAGCGCGAAAGCCTGAAAATCGTCGTGTCATGGGCTATACGTCTTTGGCGCGGCACCCGGCCCAAAAGACTCGCGGACCGCGCACGATGGGGAAGGGAGGCAGGTAATGAAGATAATCATCGCAATTCCTCGCATTCTGTTGGGTCTCGCCTTCGGGGTGTTGCCCTTAATGGCGATTTTCCATCACGGGCCGCGTCCTCCGATGCCGGACGGCGCGGCTGCCTTCGTCGGCGCCCTGATGAAGACCGGCTATATGATGCCGTTGGTGTGGGGAACCGAAATCCTATCGGGAATTCTGATCCTTGTGGGCCTGTTCGTTCCGTTTGCGCTCCTGCTTCTGGCTCCTGTCCTGGTTAATATCTTTCTGTTTCACGCGTTCCTCGAGTCCAAAGCTCTGGGAATGGCGATCATTCTCTGCGTGCTTGCGCTCGTGGTTGCATGGCAATATCGCAAGGCATTCGCCCCCCTATTCGTTTCCGGCAACCCCAACTGAGCGGCAGTCCGCCACAGCCTGCAGCTTCTGTGCGATAGCTGTCGCCGATGGAGTCACAATTGTGACTCCTAACGTCGCGTCAGCTATTCCAGAACTCTCTTCGAAGGATCGCGCCCGCGTCACGGATGCTTTCATGGCGACCTTTTCCCCGCGGAAAACCAAGGCACGCCAATTGCTGCATCTGTAAGGTGAAACGAACAGCCAACAGAATCTTGTACGGAGAAGAACAGATGCAGCGTCCGTTGAACATTACCGCACGTGATTTCACTTTGTCTGAAGCTTTCGAACGGGAAATCAGGGAAAAGGCGAGCGCGCTCGACGGTTACTTCAACCGCATCACCGGATGCGACGTGACCGTGCAGGCGCCGGTCGAGCATCATCGCAAGGGCGGTCCATTTGAGGTCCACCTCAGGCTGACCGTGCCTGGCAGAGAATTGATCGCAAACCGTCAGACGGAAGAGGGGCTCGCGGCAGCGATTCGAGAGGCTTTTGATGCGATTCGGCGCCAGCTCGAGGATTACGTCCGCGAGCATCGCGGCGACGTGAAAGTCCACGAGGAGGCGCCACAAGCCCGCGTGTCGAAACTATTCCCCGAACAGGATTACGGCTTTCTGGAGACCGCCGACGGGCGGGAAGTATATTTTCATCGCCACAGTGTGCTCCACAACGGCTTTGACCAAATCCAGGTCGGGATGCAGGTCCGCTTCGTGGAAGAACAAGGCGACCAAGGGCCGCAGGCAAGCACCGTAGTGCTAACTGACAAGCAACATCGAACGCTGGATTAAGTTAGTAGACTACTTTCCGATGGACCTGTGAGTTGTGCCCAGCAGGTGCGGAAAAGAAGTTTCGTGGGGTGAGGACACAGATGGTGATTCCGCACCCTGTATAAAAGATGGCTTCTTTCCTTCTCTTCTCTCCATGTTGGAGAGATAGGAAAGAAACAGGGTAGGCGGCGGGAAAACTTTTCCGCCGCCTGCTAGATGAAACATACCGAGAGGGAAGGCGAAATTGGGTATCAACGACAATATGAAAGAACTGGTTGGGGGCGGATAGCAGCAAACCGGTGCCGAGGCGCATTCACGCTGATGCCAAATAGTTAGCCTTCGCGCCGCCGAGGCGGCGCAGAGACACAATCAAAATAATTCCTGCGAACTTATCAGAACAGACTGACCGTGCGGTTATGCGCAGGTTGGAAGGCTGAAATTCGCCCCGCCGCAAAGGCGGTCAGCCCATCGAAATTGTAGACTTCTTCAGCCAGTTCTCGATCACCGGCCTTTGAAATCGCCAGTCGCTCCCGATTTTGAAAGCCGGAATTTCTCTACGTTTTAGCAGCCGGTAAATCGTGCTTGGATGGCAACGCAAATACCTGGCCAGCATTGGGACAGTTAAGATATCGTCTTTTTCGACTACTTTCACCATGCCCCGGTTTTGCCTTTTGACACTCCCTTCGTAACGCATTGGGGTCTTTCCTCGTAATAAACACTCTCCAGTTGGGACTAATCAAGAGAGCCTGTTATTTAGAATACACCTATGTACATGACGCGCAAACCCTCTCGCTAAGACTACGCATATTTAGCTGTTTCACGTTCATTTCGCACATGTGCTAAGATTAGCAACGATCAGGATGGAAAAGCTCAAACAGCGCCAACACACTTTGCAACTGCCGGACCTCCAGCCGATTGATTATCAAGTCCCCCCTGATCCTGTACCGGGAGTCCATCTCGGTCGTGTCTTTCGTCACGTTGACGAGGTGTACTCCACATCCTTGCTCATCAAGGATACCTATTGCCTTTCCAGCGCGTATTCGGGTGCATCCGTCTGCTGGTAAAGCAACACGCTTATCTCTAGATCCTCAGGGCATGGCGCGGACAACACGATCGATCAAAAAGGTGGAACCGAAACTCAAGACCTTTGCTCTCCATTGGGGGTCTGGAGTCGTTGCCGAGGAAGTCAAGGCGATAAGCCGATACCATCAGCCGGCGATCCAGCTACTGGAATTCCGCGAAGGCGAGGCAGCCGGAGCCCTGCAAATCAGGTTCTGTTATTACGATCGCCAGGGCAGGTTTCAGCGCTCGCCGCTGATTGTCGATGAGGAAAACCTGGCCGCGCTCGCTCAGGGCTTGAAAGGTGCCCCGCGTCTGCGAATGATGCTAAAGCGCCTGCTGGCCTAAAGAAAAGCGCCGGCGCGACTTCTCCCCGCATGTGAAGGAAGTCCTGCTAGGAGCCTCTGGCCGCTTCCACCAGGACATTCCGCACCCCCAGATGGCTCCATAACAGCCTGGTCCGCAGCGAGGAGAGCGCGTCCTCCATGAAGATTTTGAACTGCGTGCTCACCATCGGCCGTTGCCTGAACAGCGGCGAGCGGAATTGTCCGAACCCAGCCTGGCTCATCCGCTCCGTAAGGTCGCGATAGGACATCATGCTCAGATGGTAAGGGCGGTCCTGGTGATGGCCCAGGCGGTTGGGACACCAAACCAGATAGTGGCCGCCGGGTTTCAGCACGCGCCAGACTTCGCGCAGATGGATGTCGACGTCCTGGGGATGGAGATGCTCAATCATCGAGGTGCTTACCGCGTAGTCGAAGCTGCGATCGGGAAACTCCGGTTTGACTGCGTTCATTTGAGCAAATTCGACCCGCCTGGCGCTTTCAGGCGGCAACAGCGCGTCAGCCCGTTGCCGGGCCAGTCGGAGACTCGCACTGGACATATCGATCCCGACCACCCGTTGCGCCAGTTCCACTAGCGCGCAGGTAAGGTCGCCGGAGCCGCATCCGAGTTCGAGCAGCGCCTGGTGCCCTGACCCAATGACGCGCGAATAGAGGGTGAGCCGCCCGCGCCGGCGCGCCGTGGGCTGGTGAAATTCGGCCTTGCCCCCGGGTGCGCTGCCGTCATAGATCTCCGCATAAATCTTCTCCCGTTGCTCGGGCTGAGCGGTCCGTATCCGCTCGTACGGGCTACCGCGATCCATGCTGCGCCCGCCAGGCGATAAACCTGGTAACGTGCAGATTTTGCGCGATCAACTTGTGAACGGTTCTTTGTAAATCAAGCATTTTTGCCCGGCATATACATTGCTGTATGGCGCTGCGCTTTGGGCCGCAAGCCAATCGCAAGAGGTCAATTTTGTCATGGGCACGCGTGGCCTGCCAGCATTGCCTCCATTTACGGGAGGATGCGTCGTTCGATTATTCCGAATCAGGCTGACCGCAGCCTGCCCCAGGCTCTTCCTTTGGCTGATATGGGCCGCCGTTTTTGCCGCCGTGGCGCCGCTGCTTTCCGCTTGCACCAACGCGATGCTGGCCTCAGCCCGCGGCGATTTGGCGGCCCAGCATTACGCCCAAGCCCACCAGGATCTTGAGGCAGCCCTTCAAAACCCGTCGCTGCGGCCGTCAGAACGCCGGGAAGCGAGCGATGACTTATGCCTGACCGAGTTTACGATCGGCGCTCCAAACTATTCCCTGCTCCAGCAACATCAAACCTGCGCGCAAGCGGCGCTAGAGCCTGATAGCGTCAGTCAGGACCGATTGGCCAAAATCGACGCCGCTATCCGCCAGGAACAGGAAGCTAACATGGAACAAGCGCTGAAGAACGGTGATGTCGCGTCGGCGGTCGCGGCGGTACGCGCTTACGAGCAAATCGAGCCCAGCGATACGCAAACTCTCGAGCAGTGGAATCAGCGGATCTGGTCGGTCGTGGACCGGCAGGACCGTCGTATGGGAAAACGCCGCAAAAATCGGCTGCATCAGACGCTGGCGATCCTGAAACAAGATTACCCCGGGCTTCACTTGATGAATCAGCACGCCTTCCAGCGTTGGGTTGGAAAGGATATCGCCGCGACAGGAACTCCGATGTTGTCGGGCATCACGATCTCCGGTCATATCTTGGAATTGAAGGTGCCTGACAGCAACCTGGAGCAGTCCGCGCTCAGTCCCGAGAAGTTCGCGCAAATTAACGATGCTTTCAGCGTCTGGTGCCAATGCGACGGCGCCACGCACGTCGCGTCAGGCGGCACCGGATTGCCGGTCTATCTGGCACGGCTCAATCCGGTGATGGCGCGGTCCGAGGTATTGGTGCTGCCATGGCGCTGAGCCTCAGAAATGGTCTGCGGTAAATTTGCCCCGCGCAGTTCGGCGAGAGTGGTAACGCATCGTGTGCCGCAGTAATTGCGGATGTGAACATCCGCATCGGAAACTGACCGATATCCTGGATTTTCGTTACCATTGAAATAGATAAGAGTGAGCGCGAAGCCAACTCCTTTTGCTCCGCAGCTTGGCAACTGTACTGGCGGGTCTTCCAGGGTATTCCTCGGAGGCTGCTTTTGAGCCATAATTGAAGCACAAGGAACGTAGGGCCAATTAAACCGTTACACTGTGCCCCAACCGTATCCTGGTAGACGATTGACCGCTTCAAAGATCCAGTTTATCGTTATTTTAACAAGCTTACTGGCGTCATCTGCGACTGGGTTTCAAGCTGCCTTTTGGCACACTGCGGGCCCAACACGCGAGGGCAGTCTTGGGATACGCGGCCCGGAATATGGCCGCCTCGAATATGGCGGCCTGGAATATTGGCTTGGAATATTAATGATGGCGCACAGAACAGGAGGTCCAGACTTTGAGAAAGCTAGCTTCAGTGGCGGTAAACGCTAAAAAAAATGTGAAAGAAATCACCGTTTCTGAGTTCTACACCGTCGCGCAACTCGCCCGGCTGCTGCAACTGACCGAGATGACGATCTACCGGATGGTGCATCGCGGTGAACTGCCCTGCTATTCAATCGGGCGGGTAAAGCGGTTTCGTCATAACGATATAGAGGCGTTCTTAAAGAGTTGCCGAGTCCCCGCCAAAGGTTGAGGCGGGCGCTCAGAGCAAGGGGGGATAGCAGGCGACGACCCGCATTGGAGTGGCAACGGTCGACGCGCCTTCCAGCCTAAGGACGCTCAACAGTCTCAGAATCAGATTATTCCCTCCTCCTTTAGCTTAGCTCGCTCCTGCGCAGACATCCCGAGAAGGTCGCCGTACACGTAATCGTTGTCTTGCCCATAGCAGGGCGCTGCACGGCCCAACGGCCCGCCCTGGTCGACTTGAGCATTGGTAAAATGAAATGGAACATCTTTTACCGGCCAAGTGCCGATCTCACTATGGGGCAGTGGGATCAGCCATTTGAGATGGCGCAGTTGGGGATCGCGTTCGACCCGATCTTCGGCGGTCTGGCAGACTCCAGCTGGAATTCCAGCATGCTGCAGACGCTCCTGTAACGCGAAGGCTTCCTGGTCCCGAGTCCAGGTACCGACCAGCCGATCCAATTCGTCCTGATTCGCTACCCGTCCTGCCATCGAGCGAAACTTTTCATCAGCGGCCCATGACGGATTACCCATCTGCGACACCAGGGCGTTCCATTCCTGTTCGTTGGTAACGGCGATGGCGATCCAACGGTCCTCGCCGGCGCATCGGTAAGCACCATGAGGGGCGGCAGGCTTGGCCACCGCGCGGTTTCCGGTCCGTGGTAATGGCGTCCATTTACGACAAAGTCGAGCATTGCGGTGCCGGTCAGGTAGATCGAGGGCTCAAGCTGGGAGCCGTCGATATATTGTCCCTTGCCGGTTCTTTTCTTATGGTAAACGGCCAGCAGCATCATGATCGCGCAGTAGTAGGCTCCGCTCCAATCCATGTATGAGTAACCCCATCCCGCAGGCGGATAAGGAGCCGGCAAGCCGGATTGCTCGGTGAGTCCCGGAGATTGCCTGAGCAACCGGTCCATAGGAGCCAAACTTGGAATAGACACCCTTATAACCCCATCCGGATTGCTGGAGGTAGATGATGTCGGGCTTGATCGACTTCATCACCTCGTAGCCCAGTCCCCAGCCGCGCATCGTTTCCGCGGTGAAGGAGTCGACCACTACATCGGCGACTGCCACCAGCCGCTTGAAAATCTCCCGCCCTTTGGGCTGGGTCATGTTGAGGCTGATCGCGCGCTTGCCGGAATTGATGTCGTTGAAGATGCCGGCGCGATTAACATTGGGCGGCGGCGCGCCGGGGTTGCGCGGCTGGTTCGGATCCGGTTCAGGCCCGACGAAGGGCGGGGCCATTCGCAGCGTATCCAGCCGATCGCGCCATTCGATTCGAATCGCCTCAGCGCCCAAGGCGTCGAGCAAGCGTGGACCGCCGCCACCAGCCAGCACCCAGGTAAGATCGAGTACCCGTACTCCTTCCAAAGGTCTCACGTGAACTCCTCCCCGGTTTGTGGTCCAGCGGCCGTAGTCGGCCGCCGGACGCTTCCAAGTGTGCGGCTAAATTATTCCCTTGCCGCTGAGCTCATTGATTTGCTCGGCGCTGAGCTTCGCCACGTCGCGATATATTTCTTCGTTGTGCTCGCCCACCAGCGGCGCGCGCGGTCCGGTACGCCAGGGACATTGTTCGGCCAGCGTCGGAGCCCCGACATAGGTAAAGGTCTCGCCCAACTCCGGATGCTCGACCTCGGCAAAGGTCTGCCGCATCTGCCAATGCTCGTCGCGGAGATTCTCCTCCGGCAGCCGTATCGCGGCCCATGAGATTCTCATGCCTGAAGCTTCGGTCCAGATATCTTCGACTCCGTAAGCGCCCATGCATCCAGCCAGCGCCCGATTAAGGCATTTTATGAACTCGGATCCTTTGCGGCTGGCTGGATCGCTGAACTTTTCCATTAATTCGTCGCCGAAGCCCTTCGCCTTGAGGAACTCAACCAGTGTCGCGCTCTCCTTGGGGGTGATGCCCAACAGCAGCATCGAGTAGCGGTCCTTATCACGGGTCGGAAACTGGGCTTGCGGGGTGATCCTTTGTACCGCATGGCGGCCGGTTTGCCGCAGGACGGGCTTCTTGCCATAAATCCAGATCGGAACGTCCACTTCAGTAGAGACGCTCACCGCCTGATGGATGGGGACGTCGATCATCTCGCCGGCGCCCTGATTCTCGCGGCCGATTAAGGCACCCACTCGCAGCGATGAAGGCCTGGTTGCACGCGATGTGGTAGGCATGCCACATCTGGGGCGCGATCGGCGGGGTGTCGTAGGTTCCGTCGGGCTTGGGATCGTACCCGCAACACATCATCGGACCCCCCAGCGCCAGATGAATCAGGTCCGTCGCCTTGTAATCGCGCCACGGGCCGCTGCGCCCGAACGGCGTGATCACCAGGTAGATAAGGCGGGGGTTGAGCTTTTGCAAAGCCGCCCAATCCAGGCCCAACCTGGACAGCGTATCCAACGCGAGACTGTCGACGAGCACGTCGCTGCGGGCGATCAGCTTTTCCAGCAGGGCTTTTCCCTCGGGGGTATGGATATCCAGCGTTACCGCGCGCTTGCCGACGTTATAATGCCAGAAATAAAGACTGCGGTTAGGATCCGGCTGGTCGTGGTAAAACGGACCGTTATCGCGCGTCGAGGCGCCGCCGGGCGGCTCCACCTTGATTACGTCGGCGCCCGCCCCGGCAAACAGCTTGCCGCAAAATTCGCCCTTTTCATCGCCCAGTTCCAGAACCTTTACGTCAAAGAGAAATCCGTCGGCCATCGCGCAAACCTCCACGCCGAATCGTACTTACCACCGCCAATCGCCGCACAGTACCATAAGGTAATCCGCAATGCGCAACTTCCACCGGCCCTCAAGGTCGGCGATGCTCCGCCACGGCACGGTGTCAAGCCGGTTTTGGCCATCGCAGTACTTCGCGGGCAGTCTTTCCGAGCAGCCACTCCTTATCGCCGTCCGATAGTTGGTCCGTGCAGCGCAAGCAAAAGAGCGATTCGGCATAAGTGTGATGGTCCACGGTTACGGTGTAATCGCTGGCCCACATCAGGCGGTTCACGCCGAAGCCATCGATAACCCGTAGCAGCTGGGAGATCAGGTCGCGGTAGGGAAAGCGTTGGCGCGACAGCCGCGGCGCATGGCCCCATTTAACAGCTACATTGGGATATTTCGCGTACTGCAAAAGCTGGTCGATAGTAGACTGCTGCTGCTCCGGCAGAGTCTTGCACGCTCCACGCCCATCCCGACATGGTCGATAATGAACTGGACCGCGTCGAACTTGCGGACGTATGCAGTTACCGCCGCGTGCTCGTCTCCCGGGTAGATCATCACCGGAACTCCATGCTTGCCGGCAGCGGCGAGGATACGTTCGTGTGCCGCCCTCGCGCAGGATCTTGAAATCGTAACCCGAAGCGATCCGGGTACACACGCGGCCCGGCGCCGAACGCACCTGAGCCATCAGGTCATCGACTTCCGGATCGTTGGGATCGAAGCGCGCAATATACGCGAAGCGAGTTGGAAACCGCGCTACCGCCTCTTCGGCAAACCCGTAGTCAAAACGGACGATGCCATTGGGCAGCTTCCGCCGCACGGCGGCCAGATGTCGATGACCGCCGCATCAACCCCAACCGCATCCATAATCGCGATGGATCGGTCGATACCGCGCTGATTCGCATGGACCTGGGAGTCGATAACTTCCATAGACTTGCTCCTGAATTGGCCTGGCCGGCGCTCACGGCGGAGATTAATGCAAAATGTTGTTGCCGCATAGCAACTGGCGTATGCCAACGGCGTATAGCAAGCGGATTGATGCTTGACTGGCAGCGCCTGCCAGCGGACATTTCCGGAAGGCTCGGAATGATGAGCGTCGGCGTCGCGAAGCGGTAACGAACCGGAACATGAACCCGACCGGGGTTTGCAGCGGGGATATCTGCTGGCAGCGGCCGCGGTGGCGATGGTCTACATCGCTTTCATCGCGTGGGTCGCCGGCACCAGCGGGGCGTTTTACATCATGTTTCCCGAACTTGGCGCACTGGCCTACGACGTCTTCAGCCGCCCGCACGGACGCTGGAGTAATTCCCCGGCGCATCTGGCCACCACTCCCGCGCTGACCGGCGCGATTGGCATCCTGATCACGCGCAACCTTTCGTATGGATTTGCTTCTGTCCTGCTCAACATTGGCTCGGCGCTGGCCGTGATCATCGCTTTCGGATCGCCGATTGCGCCTGCGATATCGGCGGGCTTGCTACCGCTGGTACTGGGCGTAAAAAGCTGGTGGTATCCGCCCGGAATCCTTTTCGGCACCGTGCTGCTGGCGGGCGCGTCGTTCCCTTGGAGGAGCCTGATGGCCAGGCGTGTTGTCGAGGCGCGACGGCTGGCCGGGCGGCAACCCACCCTCGCAGCGCCGAAAGGATGGTTTTGGGCAATCGCCTATCTGGCCTTTATCGTGATGGCGCTCGCGATTGTCGAACTGACCGGTTTGCGCTTCATCTTGTTTCCGCCGCTAGCCGTTATCGGATTCGAGATGTTCGGACATATAGAATCCTGCGCCTGGGCCGATCACCCCTTTCGCTTGCCGGTAGTCTGTTTTCTGGCGGCCGCGGGCGGCTTGTTCTTCCATCATGCGACTGGGAGTGACCTGGGCTACGGCGGCCTTAAGCATGGCTTGGGGGATCGCAGTCTTGCAGATATTCCGGGTCTACGTGCCGCCCGCCCTGGCCGTCGCGCTGTTGCCGATGGTGATGGGCGCGCCGACGCTGTGGTATCCCTGCTCGGTAGGGCTGGGAACGCTCTCGCTCGCGTTGTGGTTTTGGTGCTGCCGTGGCAGGCTCGAGGCCGCGCAAAAGGTTCGCCGCGAGACCGCCGCCGCTTGATCAGGATGCTCGCGCGGCTTGCGCGAGCATAAGGTTTGCGGGATCGTTTGAAACAATACTAAAGCTATTGGTCAATTCCCGGCGGCGCTTCCAGGCCGCCATTTCGGAGGGTATCTGATGTCGAAGGCGATGCCGATGCTGACCGGTTACCGAGTCCTGGATATCACTCAGTTCGTTGCCGGCCCCACCTGTTGCCGCATATTGGGGGAGATGGGTGCGGAAGTGGTGAAACTCGAGATGGGGCCCTTCGGCGACCGTACTCGCGCCGGCGGCTTCAAACCCACCGACCCAAAATACCACCGGACTTCCCAGAGCACGCAATACTTTCAGCACAACCATTCCAAATCGAGCCTGGCGATGGACTTGAAGAATCCCCGCGCGATCGAACTGGTAAAGGCGATGTTGCCGAAGTTCGACGTGGTGGTGGAGAATTTCGCGCCCGGCGTGATCAAGCGGCTGGGTCTCGGCTACGACGTAATCAAGGCGATCAATCCCAGGATCATCATGTGCTCGATCTCCGTGTGCGGGCAGACCGGTCCGTTGGCCAACAAGCCCGGCTACGATTATATCGGCCAGGCCTACGCCGGGATTACCGATCAGATCGGCGAGCCTGACCGCGCGCCTTCGCAGTTGACTATGGCAATCGGCGATATTTCCACCGGGGTCGCATCCGCGATGGCGGTTGGATTTGCCCTGCTGCATCGGGAACGCACTGGCGAGGGCCAGTACCTCGATGCGTCGATCACGGACACCTACTTCCACATGCATCACGAGTACCTGCCCAAAGTGTCGCTGCGCGGACCTTCGGCGGTGCCCAAGCGCAACGGCTCACAGCATCCCGGCGGCGGCCCGGCGGGAGTTTTTCGCTACCGCGATGATCAATACGTTTATGTCACCGTGCTGCCCCATCAATGGCCCCAGTTTGTCAAGGCTATTGGGATGCCCGAGTTGGCGACCGATCCGCGCTTTAAAAACGCCTATACTCGGCGTGACAATAACGAAACGTTAAAGCAGATCCTGGAAGACTGGCTGAGCAAGTTTCCCACCCGCGACGCGGCGCTGGCGGCGCTGGAGAAGGAACGCGTTCCATGCGCTCCCGTGCTTACGCTATACGAAGCGGCGAATCATCCGCATCTGCGCGAGCGCAAAACCGCCCGCCGCGTCAAGGACCGCTTGATCGGCGAGTTCGACCTGCCCGGGATGCCGGTCAAGTTCTCGAGTTGGCCCGACCGCACCGACGTCAAGGCCGACCTTTTGGGCGAGAACAACGAAGCGGTACTGCGCGAGTATCTGGGCCTATCGGATGCGGAGATAGCGCAGCTGTACACCGGACAAGGTGCTGGTCCGCGACCCGATGCTGGAGCCGAAACCGGGCCGACAGCTGAGGATTTCAACACCCAAAAGCGATTCTGGAATACGCTCGTGACCGCGAATGTATCTGAATTTCGGCATTTTCCCGGCCTGGTGCAGGATTGGACGGCCTAAAATTGACCCGGGTTCGCCGGACGCGTTGCGTCGCGCGGACTTAGATCGCAACCTTTGGCTGGCTCGGGAGCTATCGCCATGCAGATTGCCTGGATCGGAACCGGAATCATGGGAGCGCCGATGGCGCGCCGCCTGTTGCGCGCGGGCCATCGCGTTACGGTATTCAACCGCACTGCGCAAAAAGCTCAAGCGCTTGCCCAGGACGGCGCCAACGTCGCGCCTACTCTTATCGACGCGGTGCGCGGAGCCGAAGTCGTTTTCACCATGTTGTCCGACACTCCGGACGTCGAGCAGGTGGTGGGGCAGGTGGCACCGGCAATCGATAGCGGCCGCTTGGTGATAGACATGAGCACGATCGCGCCGGCCGGAGCGCAGGCGGATCGCGGAAATGCTCGCCGAACGCGGGGGTCGAATTCCTCGATGCGCCAGTATCGGGCGGAGAGACCGGCGCGATCGAAGGCACGTTGGCGATCATGGTGGGCGGCAGCCGCGAGGCTTTTGAGCGCGCGCGCCCGCTGTTCGATTCGCTGGGCAAGCGGATTACTCACATGGGACCGGTGGGCAGCGGCCAGATGACCAAGCTGGTCAACCAGGTCGCGGTTGCGGTCAACCTGGAGGCGACGGTCGAGGCTCTGCTGTTGGCGGTCCGCGGTGGACTGGATCCGGCGCTGGCCCTCGAAGCTATTGGCGCCGGCGCCGCCGCTTCATGGCAGTTGAACAATCTGGGTCCCAAGATTGTCGCCGCTGACTACCGGCCCGGCTTCCTGATCAAGCTGCTGCGCAAGGATTTGCGGCTGGTTACCGAGGCCGCGCGCGACACCAGAACACCACTGCCGGCATTATCGTTGGTGAGTACGCTTTTCGACGCCGCCTCCGCCCAAGGCCATGACCTCGACGGCACGCAGGCGCTCGCCAGCGTTCTCGCCGCCTTGGCCGCGGCTAAATAGCCGCGCAACCCGGGAGGCCAAAAAAGGGGCCTGCGTCGGATGGCGCAGGCCCGACCGATTAGTCTGCTATTTCATGATTTGGGTAAGTCCGCTGGGCAAGGCGTAAAGCCCCAGGTTATGGTACTGCTCGGGAACGGCGGAATTTATTGTGGGCGGTGAAGCCGGCCAGGCGACACTGGCGTGATTGGCTTGTATGTCATAGATAACCGCGTTTTCTCCACCCGAAGGCAGGACAAAGCTCTTTTGTCCGTTCAAGTCCGAAGGAATCGCCGTGGTCGGACCCCTGAAGACGAACTGCAGCTTCCACAGCTTATCGTTACGATCCCAGGTGTCGACCTGGTCCGCGGTGTAGGCCAAGTGCCGGTCGAGATAGAGCACTCGATGGGAGTAACAATAGAATGATTTGGTATCTGTATTGGGCACCAGATCGAGAACGTAAACATCGCGAAGTTCGAATTTGCTGCGTTGCGGCTTGGCGAATCCGGTCGCGTTGCCCGCCATATACCCAATTGGCGAGGTAGTTTTCGCTCTCGCTCGCATGAGAGGACCATTCGCTATGCACGACAAACAACATTTTCTTCTCGCCGAGGAAATGCGGAGTGAACCAGTTCGGTATGCCGCTGAAGCCGCCTCGTTGATCGTCATTGGTCCAATCAGTCCCTTGAAGCGGAGAACAGCGTGCCGTGCTGGATAATCTCAGAGAGCGGCGCAGCGAAGGCAGAAACACGTAAAGTTCGGGAACGCGGTTCGGATCATCGGGAAAAATCGCCATCGACGTGAGATACTTCGACTGCTCCGGGGTTATCTGCTGATCGTAAATTGAAAGGTAGATGCCATTGGCTTGCGGGTTCGTAATCGGCTGGCCGGTATCACTTACGTGCGATAATTTGAAAAACAACTGGATTCCGATGCTGCCAGTGGCATTGGAGAACCGGTCGACGAATGCGATCGGATAGGCCGACCAATACATGCTGGGAATGTATGTATAGTAAAGGTCGTACAGGAGCTTTCCTCCAAGGTCAGGATCGGTTGGATTGGGGAAAGGAATCCCGGCGCTGTAATTGCTGATGTTATAGCCTCCATTCGGCAATTTCACCAATTGGGCCTGACCGGAATATTTCTCGGTGTCAGCCAGGTACTTGGTGGGCAGCTGGGTGGGAAGCGTTGGCCCAACCTCTATATAGTCCTCGGGGCCGCTTCCCATTTTCCAGAAGTATTTTCCGCTCATAAATGCCTGCAGGCTGATTGGCATGAATTTGCGGTATTGCTGCCAGTTAGCCGCTGTGATCCTGGTGCCCACCGGGATCGTGTCCGGTGAGTTCGCCGGAACAAACTCATCGATCAGCTTTTCATTGAAGGTGTCGAGGTCCTGGGCGACAGCAGGAACGGCCAGCAATGCCAGCACGGCCGCCATCACGACGGAGAGTATGAAAGTTGTACGTATCATGTCTTATCTCCCCGAACGAATGTTTGATTGGCATGTAGCTCAAAAGCTCCGGCCTTGTCAAACTGTTTGTAAGGGATCAATCTGCCGAACGGCACAGAGCACGTATCTGTGAAAATTGCTCCGGACCAAATTATGCGCTCGCAGGCGATCTCGCTGATTGCCGAAAGCGGCCGCCAATCACCTCGAATGATTTTGCCGTCGGCAATCATGCGTGAAATCCCACCGGACGAAAGCGCCAGGACCAAGATATCAGGTCTATAGCTATCGAAAATATCCAGATAGTTATCATAATAGTCAGTACGTGGATATGAAAAGGATATTTTGCCGGTTTGGCGTGTGATAGTTAGTCTGTAAAAATCGGACGGCGGCGGTCCAAATCATGGCGCCGATAGGGACGCCGAGCGCGCGACCTGCTCGCCACATTACCTGCGGCGAAATAGACTGAGCCATTTGGAGATTAACAAATACGAGTGGAACTGGGCCCGATAGGCGTTATTCACAATCTCGATTTTCTCACCGGCGGCGAAGCGACCAGGCTGGCGCGCACCACCGAAGAGTTGGGCTACGGCGCTTTGTGGCTTGGCGAGGTCGTCATCGGAAGAGATCCGTTCGCGCTGGCGGCTCATCTGTTGAGTAACACCAATAAATTGATCATCGGAACCACCGCCGCCAACGTCTGGAAGCGCGACCCGCTCAGCATGATTGGCGCGGCGCGGACACTGGCCGAGCTTTACCCGGACCGATTCGTCCTGGGAGTCGGCGTCAGCCACGAGTTTCTCCTGACCCGTTACAAGGTCCCTCATCAAAAGCCCCTGAGCTTCATGACGGCAGTATCTAGCGGCGATGAAGTCGGCGCGCTACCTTGGTCCGGCTCCCGCCAACGAACCGCCGATCGTGCTGGGAGCGCTGTTTCCAAAGATGACCGCGCTGGCCAATGAGCAGACGCAGGGCGTGTTTCCCAACCTCGCTACGCCGGAGCACACCGCGCGTGTCCGCTCCCTGATGGCGCCGGAAAAGTGGTTATGCGTGACGCAGACCTTGACCTTGGAGACCGATCCGGCGCAAGGCGCGCCAGACCGGCAGGACACTGCTGAATGACTACATCAGGTTTACCAATTACGCGCGTAACCTCAGAAGCCTGGGCTTCGACGATAGCGATTTCGAAAACGGCTTCAGCGATCGGCTGGTGGACGCGGTGGTGGCGTGGGGTGACGCGGCTCGAATTAAAGAACGTATCGCGGCCCATCACGCGGCCGGCGCCAATCACGTAGGTATCCAGGCGCTGCGCACCGACGGCGACCCCGGTCCGGACTATCGCGCGCTCGAAGCGCTTGCGCCGCGCTAGAAGAATAGCCTGGAATCTGCCGCGAGTTGCCTTTTTACGATTTGCGCGAGGCGTAGGCGTTCGATCGTTTTGGTGGTTGCGCGTCCTTCCAGGAGTTTGGCCAGGACCACCTTTCCACCGTAGCTTTCGACGAACTCGCTTCCGTCCACGGCCTTGCCTTCCCAATCCTGGCCCTTGATCAGGACGTCGGGGCGAACCGCGCGGATGATGTTCTCGGCGCGCGGATCGTCGAATATCACCACGTAATCAACCGCCTCCAGCGCCGCCAGGATTCTGGCCCGGTCGGCTGCCGGATATACCGGCCGGCCGTCGCCCTTGATCTGACGCACGCTGGCGTCGCTGTTAAGCCCCACCACCAACAGGTCACCCTGGGCCCGTGCAAACTCCAGCGACTCGATATGGCCGGCATGAAGCAGGTCAAAGCAGCCATTGGTAAAACAGATCTGCAAGCCTTCCTCGCGCCGCCGCTGCAGCTCCGCCGGCAGTTCCGCCAACTCCAGAATCTTGCCGCTGGAACCACGGTGGACGCGTTGCAGCGCCGCGTCGAGCTCGGCCCGCGACACCACTGACGCGCCTTGCCTGCCGACTTCCAGCCCGGCTGCGATATTGGCCAGCCTGGCGGCAACCGTCGCATTGGTGCGCGAGATCAGGAACAGGCCGAAGATCGCCAGCACTGTGTCGCCGGCGCCGGTAACGTCATAGACCTCGCGCGGCCTCGTCGCGATATGCAAGGCCGTTCCGTCCCGGCCCGCCAGGAACATCCCGTCGCGATCCAGCGTCACCAGGCAGGCGTCCAACTCCAGGTCCGCGACCAGTTTGCGGGCCGCGGCCTGCCAGGCCCCGGGGTCGCCCAGTTTGATTCCGGTGGCCTTTTCGGTCTCATAGCGATTGGGAGTCATCGCCGACGCGCTCCGATAAATCGAAAAGTCCTCCGCCATCCGCGGATCGACGATTACCGGTTTTCCTCGCCGCTTCGCCCCATCAATTATCGCCCGCAAGACGGCGGGTGTGAGCATGCCCTTGTTGATGTCGCACACCAGCACGCCGTCGGCGCTATCCAACTCGCGTTCCAGCCGCGCGAGCACTTCGGCCTCGATTGCGGGACTCAGCGCGCTTGGATCCTCGTTATCGACTCGCAGCAGTTGCTGGATAGCGCGATTGGTGGACTGGACCGAACCAAGCAAACGTTCCTTGACGATGGTAAAGCGGCCGGGATCTTCGACCAGCGCCCGCGTCTCGACACCGAGCCCGCGCCATCATCGTCCTTAAAATCCCCGCATCGGCGTCCAGGCCGACGACACTGAGCGCCACCGCAGATAGCACCGAACGCGGCCAGGTTGGCGCAAACGAAGGCGGCGTTGCCGGGCCGCTCTTCGCGCCGGTTGACCTGCAGGATTGGAATCGGGGCCTCGGGTGAAATTCGTGAAACCTCACCCCACAGGTAGCGGTCAAGCACAACTTCGCCGGCCACCAGAATGCGAACCGGCTTCAACGGCGGCATCTCAATCGAAGGCTGCATCGTCAGGTCCCGCACAGCAATTCTTCGCGGACGGCCGCGAGCAACAGGGGAAGCATGATTTCGTGATGACCGGTGAGCATTATGCCGTGGCGACGCGCGATGGACTAGGCTTGGGAAGGGTTTTGATCCGCGCCCATCGGACCCGTCGAGCGAGGCGGTGCCCAGTCGTCAAAGCGCTATTCGATATGCAGCGTGGCGCGGGTTTGCGTGTCATGCACCATGAGCTTGCTGGCGCTTGTGTTTGATTTCCGCCAACTGCTCGAAAATAGAACTGTCGCCGCCGCGCCGCGCTGCCCGGGGCGCCGGAGCCGCAACGTATCCTGATGCCGGGGCATACTGCGGTACCGTTACCGGCATCGATGACGCGAGTCGGGGCGCAGGGGCCGGGATAGAATGCTGCGGTTTGACGCGCGCGCAGGATTGACCCGGCGTGGGGGCGGCGAACCCAGCAGATATAGCCACAGCACCTTGCGCACATAGGCCTGGGTCTCCGCGTACGGAGGGATGCCGCCGTACTTCTCAACCGCACCCGGCCCCGCGTTATAAGCGGCAATCATCGAAGGAAGGTCAACCTCAAAGGTTGGGTTCTGATACTGCGACCAGTCGCGGAGCTTGTCCAAAAAGCGCGCTGCGCCCAGCACATTTTCGACCGGATCAAACGGATTATTGACTCGGTAACGGCGCGCGGTGTCGGGCATCAACTGCATCAGACCCTGCGCGCCCTTCGGCGAGACGGCGTCAGGATTGCCGTTGGACTCGGCGGTCGCAATCGCCTCCAACAGGCTCGGGATCCAAATTGTAAAGGTAGCCGACTATCTGGTAGAGCCGATGCATGTCCAAAACCGGCTGGCCGCCGTTCACCCATTGCGCGGACGCGCCGCCCGCGGCAGCGCCGACCAACACCAAGGCAAACAACGAGGCTTTCAGTCGCTTCACCTAGTCTCCAAACCGTCAGACGACACCGAATCCACAAGTCCACATGCCTGCCGTATGAGGACCGAGCCCTCATGTTGGCGATACCAAGCCACGCCGTCAAGCTTTCACGCCCCCTTTGCGGTAGCCCTTCTATCCCCGGCGGGACCGCGCAAAACCGGATCATCGGCGATACTCCCGGACCATGCCGTTGACGGCCGCGATGACGTCGTCGAGGTCGGCGTCGCTCAGGCGCGGATAAATCGGCAGCGAAATGATTCGTTCGAAAGCGGCGCTCGCGCATGGAAAATCGTCCGGCCGGTACCCATAGGTATCGCGATAATATGGATGCAGATGCAGCGGGATGAAATGGACCGCGACCCCGATGTTGCGCGCCTTCAGCAGCGCTACCGCCTGGTCGCGATCGATCCGCAATTGTTCGGGGTCGAGCCTTATCACATACAGATGCCAGGCATGCTCGACATCATCGTGCGCCACCGGTGTCTGAATTGCCGGCCTGGCCGGCGAAGCCTTCGTCGTACCGCCGCTTGCAGCGCAGCCGGGCGCGCAGAAAGTCATCGCATCGGGCAAGCTGGGAGATTCCCAGCGCCGCGGCGATATCGGTCATGTTGTACTTGTAGCCCGGCGCAATTATTTCGTAACGCCAGGAACCCTCGGCCGTGTAGCGCTTCCAGGCGTCCTTGCTGATCCCGTGCAGGCTCATGATCCGCATCCGCTCCGCCCATGCCGGGTCCTGGGTGGTGATCATCCCGCCTTCGCCGGTGGTGATGGTCTTGGTGGCGTAGAACGAAAAACAGGTCAGGTCACCAATCGTTCCAACCATCTTGCCGCGCCAGCGCGCCGGCAGCGCATGAGCGGCATCTTCGACGACGGTCAACCCATGGGCGGCGGCAATTTCCAGGATTGCGTCCATCTCGCAAGGATGGCCGGCGAAATGCACCGGGATGACCGCTTTGGTCCGCGATGTGATCGCTCGTTCCAGCGCCGCGGGATCGATATTGAGGGTATCCGGCGTGCAATCCACAAGTACCGGTTTGGCGCCGAGCTGAACCACCACTTCCGCGGTGGCGGCGAAGGTCAAGGTAGGCACCAGGACTTCGTCACCGCTCCTGATCCCGGCAGCCTCGAGCGCCAGATGCAAAGCCGCGGTTCCCGAATTCACCGCAACGGCGTGGGCGGCGCCGGTGAAGCGTGCGAACCGGGCCTCAAAATCCTTGACCTTGGGGCCGGCGGTGATCCATCCCGAACGCAGCGTTTCGGCGACGGCCGCTGATATCTTCTTCGCCGATCTCGGGAATATGAAAGGGCAGAAAGGATTCTCGCACGCTAAGCCCTCGGACAAGTTCGCTGAGCCGGCGGCATTCCGGCGAAGCTCAAGCCTGCACGTCAATCAGTAAATAACGGAGGCGTTCTCAAGGCGCAACTCGACGTCCTTGCGCAGTTTGGCGCCTTCCGGACCGATTACGGTTAACAGATGGTACGAGCGATAGAACCGAATCTCTTCTCCCCCCGGGGTGAGCCACAATGCCTCTTCCATCCGCTGGTCGGTGGTCAAGGTATGCTGCGTCGGCTCGCCAAGTATCCGGCGCAGGCGCTCCAGCACCGCATCGGCGGAGGCCGGCGCGAAGCGCGCAAACACCACCTGCATCCCCTTGATGCCATCGAATTCATAAATCACGTCGGTGTACTGGATGCTTTCAGATGACAGATTCCGGACATGATAGGCGGGATAACCCAGCGGACTCGCTTCGGTGAGACCCTGGGGGTAGTAACTGGCGGGTATCTTTGAGCGAAGCTGCCGAAGTCAATTCCCAGAAATGACTTGAAACCACCCTGGTTGGTCGGCGCGGCGGTGCTAAAGCAGGCGCTGGTCCCGAGCACCAACGCCGTCACACCCAGCAACGCGATTAGCGAACCGCGAGCGCGCGGCACCGCCGATTCCAGTTTCCGGCCTGACGCGGTCACTGGGCCAGGCAACTGCTGGGCAGCACGACCCGAATCGCGCTGGCGCCGATTGCATCAAGCAGGATGGCCACCCGTTCGCTACCCGACAGGTAGCGGTCAAAAATCGCTTCGATGTCCCGGAAGGGGCCATCGACGATGCGGATTTTCTGTCCAGGGTCGAGTTTGCGCGGCGGCAGTTCGACCACCCCGTCGATGCCGCGGCGTTTGATCTCGTCGATAATTGTCACCGGCACCACCACTGCCTCGCCGCCAACGGATATCAGGCTGTGGACTCCGACCGTGTATTTCACGTCGAAATAGCGCTCCTTGAGGTTGAAATGAGCGAACAGGTAACAGGGAAACAAGGGCTTGACAGTGGTGACATTCCTGCCGAAGCATCGGGATCGGCCGCGCAAGAGGGGCAAGAACGCCTCCGCGGCGATATTCCTCAATTGATCCTGAACCCAACGCTCTTTTTGCGGCTTGGTGCGCACCAGGTACCAGTTGCAACCTTCACTTCCCACCATACTGCTGTTCCTTCTCCCCAGAGAGCGCCCGCTTAGGGGAACCGCCTATAGACTGCCCAGATAGCACTCAAGAGTAAATAGCCGGGGCTGGCTGGATCAAGAGCATCGTGTCAGGCGCTTGCCGCGTCGCACGGGTCAGTTTTGAGCCAGATCTTCGGCCAGGGAAGCGGCAAGGGCGCCGCCTATTGGAACCCGTACCAGCATCTCAGGATGGGTGACTTCAACCGCGACAAGGCCCTCGGCGGCCTTCGCCGCGAAAGCCTGAGCGTCAATCCCACCGATAGGAAAGCGCACAAACTGCACCGAGCTGACTCGCTCGGTATCCATCTGGCGCAGGTCGAAGCGGGCCTTGTGGCGACGCTCGCCGATCATCAGGAAGAGATGGTTTTCCAGCCCGATCAGCTTGCGTAGCTTTTCATCGCGTTGCGCGGCATCGGTGAATTCGATGAGCACGGTGGCGGCCAGTTCGTTGGGCCCGGCGAGGAATTCGTTGTAGGTGTCGAGTTCGTGCGCGATCCCTTCATCCGAGGTGATCCGCTCGGTGCGCAGCATTTCCTGCACCTGGTACCAGACCGTCTGGGCGTTTTCGAATAACAGGGTCAGATGCTCGCCGACCGCCAGGCGCCGGCGGTCCTTTTCGGCGATGAACAAGGGGCGCAGCAGCGGGCGCAACTTGTCATACTGATCGTAAGGTAAGATCTGGCTCCGTTGTACGGCTCTCATAAATCGGTTCCTACTTTGGGGGCGGGGGCTTGGGGTACCGGCTGATCGAACCCGTCTGGCCGATAGGCGCGCTCCAGAACTTCGATCGGGTGCAGCGGATGGGTGCCGGTTGCCTGCTCGATTTGCAGCGCCGCCAGGCAGCAGTCGGTCGCCATGACTCGCGCGCCGGCGTCGCGCATCGGCGCCGAAGGCCTTTTCGCCCCACTTCATCGACAATTCGAAAAATTCCTTCTTCATCGCCCAGGTTCCGTCATGCGCGCAGCAGGCGTCCACGCCGGTGATCTGGACCTCGGGAATCAGCCGCATCAGGTCGCGCGAGCGCAGCCCGATGTTCTGTGCCTTCAGATGGCAGGGGATGTGATATGCGATCGACCCCGGGGTGGAACGGAATTCGCGATTAAACTGGTCCTTGCGCCGCAATTGGTAAAGCAGTTCGTGGGGATCGGCGACCGCCGCCGCGACGGTGCGCGCATCCTCGGTTTCGAGCAGCCGCGGATACTCCTCGCGCATCATCAATGCGCACGTGGGGTTCATCGCAGCCACCCGCCAGCCCTGCTTGACCAGCGGCAGGAACGAGGCGACGTTGGCGCTGGCCTCCTTTTTTGCAAACTCGATGTCGCCGCCGTCGAGCGCCGGCATTCCGCAACAATTCTGCTTGGGACATGCGAGCGCGCAGTTGTTGCGCGCAAACACGGAAACCGCGGCCTTGCCCGGCTCCGGGTTGTTGAAATTGATGAAGCAGGTATAAAACATCGCGACTTTGGCGGCGGGTTCGCCGGAGGCGGCCGGCAAACCCTGCTTGGTGACCCAGCGCTCAAATGTTTCGCCGGCGAAATCGGGCAGCTTCTTGTTGCGATGGATGCCCACCGCCTTTTCCATGATGAGGCGCTGCAGCGGATTCTTGTTCGCCCAATTGGCCAACGCAGGAGCAACGCTCGACAGCTTGCCGAGGCGGTCCGGATTCCCCAGCATCCGCTCGCGCAGCCCGAGCCCCTGTTCGCGCGCCTTAAGCGCCTTGCCGCGTCCCATCAGGCGAGGAAAATCGAGCTGGAACTCGTGCCCGTCGTGCGGGGTGTAAGGACAGCGGATCTCGCACAGCTTGCACCCGTAACAGAGGTCGATTACGCGCTCGCGCTCCGCCGCGGTCAGATCGCGCACGTCATCACCTTTGGCGTCGATCGCGTCGAACAAGGCCGGGAACGACGGGCAGAGATTAAAGCACAGGCGGCAACCGTGGCAGATGTCGTAGACCCGAGTCAGTTCCTTTTCGAAACCAGTGCGGTCCCAATATTTCGGCTCGTTAGGATTGTATGAGAGCCCATCAGTGGGGCGCGACTCGATACGGCTGCTCATTGATTCTGTCCTCTGCGGGGACCGCGGTTTGAATACTGAAAGTAAAACAGCCGGCGAGCCACGCGGGCGGCTGGCCGGCTGCGTCAAAGACCGCTCTTTACGGCGGTGTCTTACAGGGTGGCCTGGGCCTTGGAGAAGCGGCCGGCGTGAGACTTCTCGGCCTTGGCCAGGGTCTCGAACCAGTCGGCGATTTCAGTAAAGCCCTCTTCGCGGGCGGTCTTCGCCATCCCCGGGTACATATCAGTGTACTCGTAGGTCTCGCCGTGCACCGCCGATTTCAGGTTCAGCAGGCTGTCGCCAATCGGCTGATCGGTGACCGGGTCGCCGACCTGCTTGAGATAATCCAGATGGCCGTGCGCGTGGCCGGTCTCGCCTTCGGCGGTGTCGCGGAACAGGCCGGCAATCTCGGGCTGACCTTCGACGTCCGCGACCTTCGCGAAATACAGATAGCGCCGATTGGCCTGGCTCTCTCCCGCGAAAGCTCCCTTCAGGTTCTCGTGAGTTTTGGTTCCTTTTAGTGACTTGCTCATAGTTGTCTCCTTCCCATTGTTACGTCCATTGTTATGCGATAACGAGTTGTCGTCAGCCTGGTTTTGCGGCCGCGGCTCTTGCGGCAGTCCTTGCACAAAGCGAGGACTTCGACCGAACAGCCCAGCAGCTGGAAATCGCCCAGGTTGTGGCGCCCGCGCAGCAGGTCGTTGAACTCCGGCACCTCGACGTCGGAGATCTTGCGGCATCGCACGCACACCACGTGATGATGCGGATGGGTGTTGCCGTCGTAGCGGGCGCTGTCGTGCAACGGCGTGACCTTGCGGGCCTCGCCGATCGCGCACAGGGTCTCCAGCGTGCGATGCACCGTTGCCAGGGAGATATTGGGATACTCCTTGCGCACCTTGGCAAACACGGTTTCGGCCCGCGGATGGTCGCCGGAATTAACTAGCACGCGCATCACGGCGACGCGCTGGGGCGTAATCGCCAGTCCGCGCATGGCGGCAGCGGTCGGTAAACTCCGCCAGCCGCCCGGCCGCATAATCCGCGCGCCATTTGTCACTGAGCAGTGTTGGACTGTTCATATCGGATGATAATAATTATCATCCGCTAATCGTTCGCGTCAAGCCCCCTCGCGCCGGTCGGTTGTGTTGAGTGTTAAGCGCGGGTTAATTCCGCAAGCGCGTGCGGGTATGTCGTGCGGCGCTTATCGCGGAGCGAGGCCGACCAGGCATCGTTTGATGGCGGACGGCAGATCTTCGCCGCCGACCGGGTATGGGACAATGCTAAGCAGGTCGACGCCGTCTATTTCCCCAAGCGCGGCCAGCCGTTCGTCGGCATCGCGACGGGCGGACCGTATAATGCCCCGCTCTCGACCAACCGATCCGGAACGGCGGCGGTAGCGGCGGCCGCGTCCCCGATAGCCCAGGCGGCCGCCACGGCTTTTGCCTCGGCCGGGAAGCCGCTGTTATGCATCAGCCGGTTATACGCGGGCAGCAGCATGAAGAAAGCCAGGCCGGCGCGCGCGGCCTCTTTTGCCAGCCCCAGGTCGTCGTGCATAAAGGTCATGACGCCGCAGGCGATGGCGACATCGCTGGGGCCGCGGCCGTGTTGACGCGCGCAATCGCGCGCGGCGCGGATTACCTGACGCAGCCGCTCTGCGCTGGAAAGCACCAACGCGAGGCCGTCGGCGAGTTCGCCCGCCATCGCGACCGTCTCCAGGGTCACGGCGCCGAAGTATATCGGCACTGGTTTGGCCGGTTGCGGAAAATAGTTACTGAAACTTCGCGCCGCATCGCCGGTGAAAAATTGGCGCATTGCCAGGGTGTAGTTGCGCAACCTCCCGCGTCCGTTACCCATCTCGATTCCCATCGCTCCCAGGACCGGCCGATGGCTGATGCCGATCCCGAGAATGAAACGGTTCTGCGACGCCTGCTGGATGGTGGCCGCGGCAGACGCACACAACGACGGCTCTCTGAGGTAGATATTGACGACGTTGGTCATGATCGTGACCCGGCTGGTGGCGGCCGCCAGCATCTGGCAGCACAGCAGCGCGTCGTTGGAGGCCTGGCCCTCGTGCACCAGCAGGCAATCGTAACCGGCGTCCTCGGCCTCGCGGCCCAGTTGCACCATGCGGGAATATGGGCCGCTTGCGTAAAACGGAAAGTTCAAACCCAGCTTCGCCATCGAATTGAACTCCCTCCAGCCAAGCCACGTGTTTCGCGGCTTGGACGCCCGTCACCACGTCAAGGCTCATTCGTTCAGGAGCCGAATAGCCCGCAACTTAGCACGAAAGTAGGGCCACGATTAGGGCGAACAGTGGCTTTCTGCGCGCCATGCCTTAGGCTATCGCGACGATCCCATAGGTGCCAAAATCGATCAGCGGGCTCCAGGTCAGGGCATGCTCAAGATGCTTTCCACTCATCAGCTCAAGACGCTTGCAGCGCGTTACGTCTGGTGGCTGCCCCCTGAAGAGACGTTACGCCAGCCCGCCAGCCGTTTGCTGCTCCAGGTGATGCGCTACGCGACGTGGGAAGATACTCAGGCCGCATTGCAACATTTCGGCGCCGACTCGTTCAAGGAGGCCTTAAAGTCGGCTCCGCCGGCGCTTTGGATCCTCGTTCATGGAATTTTTGGCATTTGTATCTGGGCTTGGCCAATGCGCCGGATGATGTTCCACCCAATGCCTGCACGCAAGGTTGAAGATGCTCCATGAAGACTTTCAAGCCCCGTCTCGATCTTTTGCCGGAGCCCCAACAGAGACCTATGGCCCGAACTCGCCACGCTTCCGAGGCAATTCGTCCTTTATGGCGGCACCGCCGTCGCCTTGCGGCTTGGCCATCGGGCGTCCTGGATTTCGATTTCTTTTCCAGTGAACCTCTCAACCACGACGTTCTGTACAAAACGCTCTCCTTTTTGGGCGCTTCGACGCCCTTGCAACGCGAGCCTGATGCGTTGACCGTACTGCTGGAACGTGGCGGTCCGGTAAAGGTCTCGTTTTTCGGCGATATAGGAATCGGCTGTATAGATCCCCCTGAAACGACCGATGATCGCGTGCTTCAGGTTGCGTCCTTGAGGGACCTGCTTGGAACGAAGATGAAGGTTTTGCTTCAGCGCGTTGAGTCAAAGGACTATCGAGACATCGTGGCGATCTTGCACGCGGGTATAAGCGTGGGCGAGGGATTGGCCGCTGCCCAGGCGCTCTATCCTGAACAGTTCCCTCCAGGCGAGGCCTTGAAGGCGCTGGTTTACTTTCAAGGGTGGAGACCTGAATACTCTCGAAAGTGAGGTCAAAACTTTCCTGACCGAAACCGTGCGGAACTTCAACGGCTCGATTCCCGCTGTAAAAAAGGCCAGTGCTCACTCGCTGACCGCTCCTTCCCGGCAATAGTCAATAGGTGGTTGGAATGCTCCGGAGGAAACGGCGACGATTATCCACCGGGGGTCATCCGCAGTGTGGATGGCCACGGTGCCCATGCCCATTCGGCGATAGGTGGCGTTGGTGAAACCCGCGGCCAGCATCATGTTGCGCAGGCGGTCGGCGTCAGGGTAGGTGCGCAATGAATCGGGTAGATAGGTGTAGGCGTCGAAGTCGCCGCTGACCAGGCCGCCGAGCGCCGGCACCACCAGCCGGAACCAGGGCCAGAACAGCGGACGCAACATTGGCGGCGGATGAGTGAGATCGAGGCAGACCAGCCGGCCTGCGGGTTTCAGGACGCGGCGGAACTCGCGCAGCGCACCGTCGAGGTCCGACACGTTGCGCAACAGGAATCCATTGACCAGGCAATCGAAGGTATTGTCGGCAAACGGCAACTGCTGGGCGTCTGCCGGCCAGGAACGATATCGGCACGCCGCTGCTATTGCGCCCCACCTTCTCGACCGCCGCGACGACCATCTCCGGGCAGAAATCCGCTCCCACCACGAAGCGGCTGCCCTGACGCGCCAACTCCATCGCAAGGTCTCCCGTGCCGGTGGCAAGATCCAGCGCGACGGCGTCGCGCGGCCGGGCCAGTTCCACCGCGATCCGGCGCCATCGCCGATCCAGACCCATCGTCATCAGACGATTAATCAGGTCGTAGCGCGGCACGATGCGCGCGAACATCGAGCGCACGTAGGCCGCTTTGGCCGCCTGCGCGTCAGAGCCGGTCCAGGTATGGGGCTGATTTGATTTCATCGATTTCCACGCCCAGACCGGGTGTGTCCGGGCAGGCCATCATTCCGGCAACTGGCTGCGGTGTTCCCGACGTCAGGTCGCATTCGAGCAGTTCCGCAGTGGCCAGGCCACAGGCGCGCGTGCCCTCGATTGCGGCGGCCAGATGCAGCGCGGCGGCGATTCCGACGCCGCTGTCGATGGTGGTCGTGATGACCGGTTCGATGCCGCCGCTCAGAGCCGAATAGGCAATCTTGATCGCTTCCCTCAGCCCTCCCACGGCCATCGGTTTGATCACCACGATGTCAACGGCGCCAGCCTCAATAAAGGCTCTGGACCGGCGCTCACTGGTAATCGGTTCGTCAACTGCGATTGGCGTATCAATCGACTCGCGCAATGCCTTGAGTCCCTCGAAGATCATCCGCGGCCACCGGCTGTTCGACGAACTCGAGATCGAAACGTTCCAGCGCCCGGATGGTGGAAATTGCCTGCTTCCGGAGTCCAGGCTTCATTGGCATCGACTCGCAGCAGTACGCCGGGACCGATCGCGTCACGTACCGCGCCGACCAGTTCGCATTCCGCCACAATCGTGCGCATCATCCCGACCTTGAGCTTGACGCATCGAAAGCCATTCTCCACCGCGCGGTGCGCAGCCTGTGCCGCGGTCTTCGGCGTGTCCGCGGAAATCGTTGCGTTGACCGGCACCAGCCGCCTTCGGCGTCTGATCGAGGAATTCTGCAACCGAGATACTGGCTGCCTTAGCCATCAAGTCGCATGCGGCTATATCCAGTCCGCATCGGATCGCCGCGGCGACGTCTTTGCGGGCGTCGAGCCGCCCTAACGCATTGGGAATTTCGTCAACGTCAATTCCCGCCAGGCGCCGCTCGAGCGACTGTAACAGGGTTGCAATGTTGCGCTCCTTTCCGTTGCGCAGCGGGGCGATCTCGCCCAGTCCATAAAATCCGTCTTCGCCTTCGAGCCTGACGATCACTCCGCTGCGCACGGTTTGCGTGGCGGCGCTGGTCATGAACGTCCGCCGAAAGGGAATTCGATATGGGCGCCAGCTCAGGCTGCGAATCTTCACAGGAACAAGCCCGCGGCGAGCAGGATTCCAAAGGACAGATGCAATCCCGCGGTGCGCCGCAGCGCCAGATTAAGCGCCGGACCCTCATCCCTCCAGACCTCGCGAATCAGCCTGATGGCGAGCGGGAGCGTCAACCAAGGGAGCATCGTCCAGGCCGAGGCCGCGCCCGCCAGCCACATTAGCGGCGCGACCAGGTAAGCACCCAGCACCAAGGCAGTGTACTGGATTTGCGTCGCCTCGCGGCCCAGCCGGACGGCGAGCGTGCGCTTGCCGGCCTTCGCGATCGGTCTCCACGTCGCGCAGGTTGTTGACCACCAGGATCGCCGTCACCAGCATCGCCACCGGAAGCGAGGCCACTACCGCGGCGCCGGTCATAGTTCCTGACTGCAAGTAGAAGGTCCCGATCACCGCTATAACGCCGAAGAAGACGAAGACGAACAAATCGCCCAAGCCGTGATACCCAAGCGGCCACGGACCGCCGGTGTAAGCGACTCCCGAAACTACCGCGGCAATACCGATCGCGCAGGATCGGCCATCCGCCGACATCGACCAGATACAGGCCCAGTACAATCGCCAGTCCAAAGGTCAGCGCGCTGGCCGCGGCGACCTGTTTTTGCGAGAGCAGCCCCGCCTGCACGACGCGCACCGGACCCAGCCGCGCGCCGGTATCGGCGCCCTTTTGGAAGTCGAAGAGGTCGTTGGTCAGATTGGTGCCGATCTGAATGAGGATTGCGGCGCCCAGCACGACGATGAAGATCAGTGGATCAAAACCGTACCAGCGGGCAGCCAACGCGGTGCCCACCAGCACTGGAACCACCGCGGCGCTCAGGGTTGGAACGCGTATCGCGAGTAACCAAACCTGCCATCCGGAAGGAGCGGTTGCGCGCCCGGCCGCAGCCGTTGGGGTATCAGCAGCCATGGTCTGACCAGTGGTGCGACGGATCTGGTGCGGACAAGAAGCGAGGACAAGAGGTGAGGGTTGTGTGCGTCAAGACCCTCTCCCTGCTCAGAGACTGTGGATAAACGGCGGACCCATTTCGGATCAGGTCTAATTTAATAGTGGGGCGGGCGTCCCCGCCCGCTTCTCCGCCTCCTCTATGGCGGGCGGGGACGCCCGCCCCACTGAAAACTTGCTGGCGCAAATGGGCTTTGGTCATTTATCGACACCCTCTGGTCAGGGAGAGTGGGTCAGACGAATTCGCGTCAGAGCTGGTGGAATTCACGGGAAGCGCTTGAATTTGGAAAAATTGGGACGGCGCTTTTGCAGGAACGCGTCGCGTCCCTCTTTGGCTTCTTCGGTTAGATAGTAAAGCAGGGTCGCGTCGCCGGCCAGTTGCTGGATTCCCGCCAAGCCGTCGGTGTCGGCGTTGAACGACGCCTTCAGGAAGCGAATCGCGGTAGGGCTCTTCTCCAGCACCTCGCGCGCCCACTGCACCGCCTCATCTTCGAGCCGGTCAAGCGGAACCACCGTGTTGACCAGTCCCATGTCCAATGCTTGCTGCGCGTTGTACTGCCGGCACAGATACCAGATCTCTCTCGCCTTCTTATGCCCCACGACTCGCGCCATGTAAGTTGAGCCGTAGCCGCCGTCGAAGCTGCCGACCTTGGGCCCGGTCTGGCCGAAAATCGCGTTGTCGGCCGCGATCGTCAGATCGCACAGGAGATGGAGCACGTGGCCGCCGCCGATTGCGTAGCCCGCCACCACCGCGATCACGACCTTGGGCAGCAACCGGATAAGGCGCTGCAGTTCCAGCACGTTGAGCCGCGCCACACCCTCGTCGTCGACGTAGCCGCCGTCGCCGCGCACGCTCTGGTCGCCGCCGGAACAGAACGCTTGCTTGCCCGCGCCGGTCAGGAGCACCACGCCGATACTCTGATCTTCGCGGGCACGAATAAAAGCATCCAGCATCTCCTTGACGGTAAGCGGAGTGAAAGCATTGCGGCGCCGGGGTCGGTTGATAATCACCTTGGCGATTCCCTCGCCCTCGGCGCGTTCGAACAGGATTTCCTCGTAATCGCGAATCTTAATCCAATTTATCGCCATCTTCTCTACTCGTTGTTGCAAGAAATGTTGTCTATGTTCACGTCCCGCAG
Source organism: uncultured Pseudomonadota bacterium (assembly GCA_963824565.1). Lineage (GTDB taxonomy): Bacteria > Desulfobacterota > Binatia > Binatales > Binataceae > JAJPJA01. The sequence continues at coordinate 616,113 of CAWGQB010000001.1, forward strand.
GAATTCCATCACCAGCCGCTCGAAACTCGCGGGCCGCTCGAGGTGAATGGTATGTCCGGCGTCAGCCACCACCGCCAGCCTCGAGCCGCCGATAGCATCCGCCATCTTTTGGGCGATACCGACGAACTTGGCGTCCAGTTCGCCGGCCATAATCAGGCACGGCATCCGCACCTCTCCCAAACGATTCCACAGCGGCGGTTGAACACCGGTGCCGAGCCCGCGCAGGCTGTTGGCGAGCCCCTTGGGGTTGTTGGCCAGACGCTGGTTATGGAGCCGCTCGCGGACCCGCCCAGGCAAGCGCTCCTGGGTCGCGAATAGCGGCACCCGTTCCCATCGCCAGACGAACGCCTCGATACCGTCGCGCTCGGCCATATCCGCAAGGGCGTTATCACCTGCGATTCTCGCCTGCCGCTCGCCGTCGCCGGCAAGTCCGGGCGAGGCGCTTTCCAAAATTAGCGACGCGATCCGATCTGGATGCGTGATTGCCGCTGCCAGCGCCACCCGTCCACCCATCGAATAGCCCAGCAGATGCGTTTGCGCCACTCCGAGCCGGTCGAGAATCGCGATCAAATCTTCGATGCATCGCTCCATCCGGTAGCGCTCCGGATCGTCTGGCGCGTCGCTACCGCCATGACCCAACAGGTCCGGCATGATTGCTCTGAATCGCGATGCCAGCGTCGCTCGCAGATGGTCCCACGATTGGGCGCAGCCGGTAAAGCCGTGCAACAGCATCAGCGGCGCGCCGCTACCTGCAGTCACGACGTTATAATTCGCTCCTGCCAGCTTAAAGATCGCCATCGGTTCGCAGTGAGAATCCCCTGATCAATCGAGCGCGGCACTAACCGCCGCCGCGACGCTATCCCAGACCTCGCGATGGAGCCGCACGTTGCTCGCGCGCTCGGTCGGCACTTCGATTATACTGACGCCCTCCGATTCAAGCCCCCGATTTATCGCGCAACGGAAATCGTTCCAAGTCGATATCCGGGTGAACTCCGCTCCGTACGCGGCGGCGAAGCGGCTGAAATCAAGGCCGTGAGGGGTGCCGAAGAGCTGTTCGAAATGCTCGGGATGGGCGGCTTGCGGCAGGAAGGAGAAAATTCCCCCGCCGTTGTTGTTGAGCAGCACGACCGTCGCCCGCAGGCGATGCAACTTCGCTGCGAGCAGACCGTTCGAATCGTGGTAAAAGGAGAGGTCCCCGATGGTCAGGATCAGCGGTCTGCCGGCGGTCGCGCCCGTTCCGAGCGCGCTCGACATCACCCCGTCGATACCATTGGCACCCCGATTGGCCATGAAGCGGATAGGGTTGCCGCTGCCCGCAAAGAAGGTATCGAGATCGCGTACCGGCATGCTGTTGCCGGCAAAAAGGACGCTGTCTTGCGGGATCAGCGCGGCCAGTTCGGCGAAGACCTTGCCCTCGAAAGGAGTCTCGATCCGTTCGAGATGATGCGCGATTGCGCCACGCACGAGCGCGCCAATCCGGCGCCAGGACTCGCTCCATTGCGTGGATTCCGGCGGCGTCCGGCGATGCTTCAGCGCCTCGAGCAGGCGCCCGCAAACAGTAGCGGGACTCGCGCGCAGCACCCTCGCCGGCAACATTCCCGTGTCATTCCATCCCCCGGCGCCGTCGACGAATATCTGGCGGCATGCGTCCGGCTGCCCCTCCAGGAAACGGACCAACGGCTTGGAGGTCGGCAAGGCGCCGAATCTGAGAACTGTTTCAGGAGCAAAGCGCCGGGTGAAATCTTCGACGCGTAAGAAGGCGTCGTAACTGTCGACCACCATTTCACGGTCGTGCGGTCCGCATCGCACTTGCGAAAGCGGATCGGCCAGGATCGGGAAGCCGAGATGAGTCCCGAGTCTGCCGACGGCCGCGGCATAATCTTCATCGTTATTGGGTCCGCATACGATCAGACCGCGTGAGGATTGTCCAAGCTCCGCGGCGAGCGTCTCTATCGCATCTTCGGACGGTGCCAGGCCTCCGGCGTCCACAGTTATGCGCGGCCCGTTAAAGGGGTCGTTGACGGCCGACGGAGCGCCGTCGGGAGAGTCCGGGATGAAAGGCTCGCGGAATGGAAAATTCAGATGGACCGGGCCGGACGGAACGGTGGCCGCCTCCGCGACCGCGCGGGCCGCGATGGTTCGCGCATAGTGCAGCGCTTGCGCGCTGGCCTCGGGCAAAGCCATCTCGACGAACCATTTGGCATGGGCGCCGTAGAGTCTGAGCTGGTCGATGGTCTGCGGTGCGCCGGTGTCGCGCAGCTCATGCGGACGGTCAGCGGTCATTACCAGCAGCGGAACGCGGGAGTAATGGGCTTCGACGACGGCTGGCATGAAGTTGGCCGCTGCGCTGCCTGAGGTGCATAGCAGGGCCACCGCGCGGCGATGGTACTTGGCTATCCCGAGCGCAAAGAACGACGCCGAACGCTCATCCAGATGCATCCAGACCCTGATTCCAGGATGTTGTGCCAGGGCGATTGCCAGGGGCGTCGATCGGGAACCGGGGCAGACGCATACTTCGCGCACTCCGGTGCGGGCCAGCTCATCGACAAAGGCGGCAGACCATCGGGCATTCGCCGCAGCGACGTCCACCGTTAAGCTGCCCCTAGCGCGGTGAGCATCGGGGTCAGCTTGATACAGGACTCGGCGAACTCGCGTTCGGGATCGGAATCGGCGACGATGCCGCAACCGGCGAACAGGGTTGCCTCCGCACCGCGCAGCAGGGCCGCACGAATCGCGACGGCGAAGTCGCCTTCGCCCTTATGGTCGACCCATCCCACCGCTCCAGCATACCATCCGCGGTCGAGACCTTCCCGTTCGCGGATGAACTTGAGCGCGACCTCACGGGGCAAGCCGCCCATCGCCGGAGTCGGATGCAGCCGCTCAACTATTCGCAGGATGCTTTGACCGGGCGCCATCCGGCCCGATAGGGGCGTGCACAGATGTTGGATATTGCGCAGCTTCAGGACCGCGGGGACATCCGGGATTTCGAGCTGCGTACACGAAGCGCCCATGATCTCGGTCATCGCATTGAGCACCAACGCGTGCTCGCTGCGCTCCTTGGGGTCGGCGAGCAGGGCCTCGGCAAGTTGCCGGTCAGCCTCCTCGGTGGTGCCGCGGGCATACGAGCCGGCGAGGCAGGTCGTGCTGACCTCGCCGTTGCGTACCGTGAGCAACGGCTCGGGCGTGGCACCCAAAAAGCAGCTATCGCCCTGCGTTACCGCAAACACCACGCACGTCGGATAGCCTGCCGCCAGCCGCCATAACGCTGCCGTGGGATTGAAAGGCAGCGCCGCCTGCAACCTCACGGCGCGGGCCAGAACTACCTTTTTTAGATCGCCTCGCCGCGCGGCGGCAGCGGCGGCAGCAACCTCGTCGCGCCATCGTGCGGCGGAGCCGAGTTCCGAGAGAGCAGGCTTGGAGCAGGGCGCGGAGTTCACGCGAGAAAAATGCTCGGATTTGGCGTGACCGGCCAGCACGGCTCGGCGTACCCGCTCGATTTCGACCGCCTCCTGCTCCGGCGCAACGCCGGGGTGGAGGACCGCGTTCAGGGTCAGCCACGATCTTCCACCATAGCCGGCCACGCAGGCCCGCGGCAGTACCATCCGCGCCTCGGGATACCCTTTCCAGGCGCCGCCCTGCGATTGACCGCTGTCGAAGGAAAACCCACCCATCAAAAGCGGTCCTGAACATGCTGCGCCGGCAGCCGATTCAATCAGGGCGTCGGAGCACAGTTCTTCCCAAGCTGCGCCAATTTCCGAAAACCGGTGTGGACCAGACTTTTCGACGACATACGCGGTGTCGAGCCCGATCAGAGAGAGCTCGGAATCGGGCAGCAGCCACAGCAGGCGGTTGCCGCAGGTTCGGGCAGCATCGCCGAAAAGCGCTATTGGCTCGGCAAACGGGATCGGTTCAGTCAGGCTGGCCAGAATCGGCCGGCCCCGATTGCGGGATTTTTCAGCGGCCGCACGCAAAAGACCGCTCAGCCTGCCATCCAGGCCGGGTCCGGAAAGATCAGTCTCCATGCGGTTGGAATCCAAGTGGTTGCAAGCGGTCTTACTAGGTGCCGTCGACCCTCAAGGTAAAGTCTGGGCACGGATGGATCAAGCTCAGGTCGCGATACGTTCCACTCCGAAAAAGCTCAGTTAGTGGCACGGATTGTGCTTCATAGCACATCACGGCAACTTGCCGGTTCGTTGATGGTGGTTAACTTATATACAAGAGGTGTTGCAAATGGCTTTCAATGGGGTTGATCTCCTTAAATTGCAGTTTTCGCGGGCCATCGATCAGACCTTTGAGCACTTTCTGGACTCCTGGAGTTTGCCGCCTGCCGAGGAAGGCAGCAGCGGTTCGTCGGGTCACTTTAGTGCCGACCAGTCTCCAGTCGAGATTCCGGTAAATATTTCTGCCTAGCGACCTGTTAAAATCAGGACCTTCACACTTCCGGTGGCCGCCACCAAGCAGCCACCGGTTTTTTTGGCTCGATAGACCCGCTTAACGACGCCGCTGTGAGCTGGCCGGAGAGATTTATGCGGAGTACGAGGAAGTAATATGGCGGCCTCGGCTGAACCGCAGCGCAACCCAAATAGAGCGGGCTTGCTCCGACCCCGACGACAACATGTTCCTGGAATGCGCCGAATCTGCTCATGTCCATTATGTTGTGACCGGCAACCGGACGCATTTTCCAGAAGCATGGGACGGAATCCGGATCATACCGCTCGGCAATTTCTGGAGGCGATAGCAGAGACAAGAACAGACAAGCTAGTGTAGTGTGGCTCCAAGCACGAATTCACAGCGCGCATTCAGGAATATTGCAAAGAACGAGCAGGCTACGACGGATGTTCTGGCCCTGTGTGTTGGTGTTAAGAGGCTCAATCCACATCTGTCCGATAACGAGATCGAGCCCGAAGAGAATTGGGTTTGTGGTACCTGATGAAGTCTGGCCGCTATCACAAGATCGCCCGAACCGGTCACGTTGGCGGTCGAGAACGCGACCTAGCGATACAACTGCCGGCCAGGATCATCACCGTGCATTCCATCCGCACTATCCCATCGGTATCGAGGCGTTCTGGCATAAAAGGTTCGATGCGAAGCGAAAAAACGGCGAGTGCTTTGATTTAAGCAGCGCCGATATAAAGGTGTTCAAACGGCGGAAATTCATGTGACCGTGGCCTCTGCGCGGCGCGCGAGCCAAGATCGGCCGATTGCACAACGCGCGCTTTCTGATCCCTGATGCGAGTCGCGGCTCAGAGCTTTACGATTTCGTTGCCGAGCTTTTCCAAGCCTTGGGAGAGCCTATCTTTATCGGCGCCAGGCGGAAGGGTCATGGCGCGGGATACGCCCATGTCCTGGAACGTCTTGATCAAATCGGGAGTCAGCCTTCCTGCGGCGGACAGTTCCACTTCGGCCGGATTGCGTCCGATTTTCGCGCACTCCTCCCTCACCTTGCCGAACAAGTCCTTGAGCACGTTCAGGTTGCCGGGTGCGGGGAAGAAGCCGTCGCCGAAGCGGGCGGCACGCCGGACCGCGGCAGGTGAATGGCCGCCGACATGAATCGGAATTCCACCTTTTTGCACCGGTTTGGGGAAACTCCGCAGGGCGTCGAAATTGAAATGTTTGCCGTGGAAGCTGGACGGATCGTCACGCCATAACGCGCGAATCGCCCCGATGGCCTCGTCGGTGCGCAGACCGCGATCCTTGAATTCCAGTTGCAGGGCGGCGAATTCCTCCTTGAGCCATCCGCTGCCGATTCCAAGCATCATCCGCCCATTCGAAAGGACGTCGATCGTGGCGCATTCCTTGGCCACATACAGCGGATGGCGCTGGGGCAAAATCATAACCGCGGTGCCGAACCGGAGCTTGGAGGTTATTGAGGCGCAAAATCCGAGTGGAATCAGCGGATCGAGAATCGACGCGGTTTCGCCGCCCGGGAATTTGCCGTCGCGCGAATAAGGGTAAGGGCTCTGAAATCCCTGCGGGATGGCCACATGCTCGATGGTCCACATCGATTCGATTCCGCATTGCTCCGCGGTCGTAGCCAGATGCGCGATGAGTTCGGGTTGGCTGAAAGCTCCGGTATTGGTGAACATGAGGCCTATCTTCATCAGCGACGTACCTCCAATGGCGCCATGATGCCGATTTATACCTTCGATCCGGCCCGGTGCGAAGAGCATCGCGAAAAAACTTCTGGCCGCGACCCACGAAAACGAATAAGAAGATATCCATGGAAATCGGCAAATACGGCTTATGGTTCTTTCTCGACGCGATGAACGCGGCGCAGGGCGTCCAGTTCGCCCAAAAGGTCGAAAAGCTGGGCTACAGCGCGTTATGGATTCCGGAGGCGGTGGGCCGCGAACCGTTCGCGGAAGCCGGCTTTCTGGCGGCTCACACGCAGAAGCTGATCCTGGCTACGGGTATCGCCAACATCTGGGCCCGCGACCCGATGACCATGATGGCCGGGGCGCGAACTCTGGCCGAAGTCTCAGGCGGACGCTTCCTGCTCGGCATCGGCGTCAGCCACGAACCGCTGGTGCGGATCCGCGGGCGCGATTTCGTCAAGCCCTACTCTTACATGCGCGAATATGTGCCGAAAATGAAGGCGGCGCTGTACCAGGCGGTCAAACCCGCCGAGGAGCCACCGATCGTGATCGCAGCGCTGCATCCCAAAATGCTGGCCTTTGCCGCCAGCGACACGCACGGCACCCACACCTATTTCGTGCCGCCCGAACACACTGCCAAAGCACGATCCATCATGGGACCCAAGGCGTGGATTTGCGCTGCCCAGGCGGTGATCCTCGAGACCGATCCCAGCATTGCGCGCGGCGCCGCCCGAGACTACATGAAGACCTACACGCGCCTGCCCAACTACGCCAACATGCTCAAGGAGTTGGGGTTTACCGACGCCGATTTCGCCGACGGATGCAGCGACCGGATGGTGGACGCGGTAGTGGCGTGGGGCAATGAAGACCAGATCCGGGCGCGGATCGCGGCACATCATCAGGCCGGCGCGACCCATGTCTGCATTCTGCCGCTGCGGACCGATAAGAAGCCTCTGCCCGACCAACGCACCATGGAAGCATTGGCGCCGCGCTGAGAAGTGCTGAAGCGCGATTCGGCCAGGGAAGCTTGTAAGACACGAGAAATGACGGTAAAACAGAACGTCTAAGCAATTTGGAAGGGGATTGTTATAGCGAGTCGAAGCGATCGGCAAGTGCCCGCGCAATTCAACGCCTTGGCGGATAGCTTCAAAGGCGTCCGGATGCTGTGATGTGCTCCACGTTAACCCGGTGAAGTGATGAATCGAGCACGGCAACCCGTACATATCGTTCCAAAAGGTTGGGGTCGCGAGGTCTGGATCGCCAATAACGATCAATATTGCGGAAAAATTCTTGAGATAAAAAAAGGCAAGCGCTGTTCGTTCCACTTTCACCAAATCAAAAGCGAGACTTTCTTCTTACGCTCCGGAAGGTTGTTGGTACGAGTCAAAGAAAATACGGACGCCGCGGTCATCGAAGAGTTTGAAATGGGACCCGGCGACTGCCTCGACGTCCCGCGCGGTCTGGTCCATCAAATGCTCGCGCTTGAAGATGCCGAACTCTACGAGTTTTCAACCCAGCACTTCGAGAGTGATTCCCATCGTCTGGTCAATGGCGATTAGCGCGTTTCTCCATCGTAATCTTGTCTTCCAAAACTAATGACAGCACTTCAACGCTTCGCACGGATTGATTTTAAGACGCTGCTGACCTGGGGTTTTTTGTTGGCGTTCGGGGGCCTGTTCGGATGCGGTCCCGGAGCCGCCGATCAGCGCCGCAACGATTATATCTCCGCTCATCCCGAAATCAGCGGCAGCACCCGCAGCTTGATTCAAAGTGGGTCCGTGGCTCCGGGAATGACCAAGGATCAGGTGATTGCCGCATGGGGCGCTCCGCCCTCGGACTGCAAGGTGTTCCAGACTAACCTCCAGACCATCTGGGACTACTGCCATCATCCGGGCCGGACCCTGGTTATCTTCAACCAGTACGGTCAAGTCTCCAACGTCCAGATGCCCTAAAGCAGATCGCGTCTGCGGTGCGGCTCAACGGCGCAGAACCAGCGCCCGTTACGGGGGGCCCATCGGTATCGGTGCATTGGCGACCACTACCGGCACGGCAGGATTCGCGATCAGCACCTTCAGTGCAAAGCGGCCGCTATTGGCAACCGGGATAGTTCCTTCGGGCCCCCATCCGGCGACGATAGCACGGATGAGCCGCATCCAAGCCGCAGCCCTCGTAGCCCGCGGCGCCGGCGACGGTTGGGGCGAAGAACGGCCGGAACGCGATCATGGTCAGACTGATCGCAATCACCGTGAGAATAAGCTTCATGTAACGGTCGGTTGACATTTTGACGATCCCCTCGATTCCAACGATTGTACGGCGGCCGTAGGGCAGGGCCATTGTTCTAAAATTAGTTGAAGTCGAATCTATACCCCGCCATCCGCGGTAGGTTCAGCCGATGCGACCGAGCATTACCCCGACGACCAATCCGGTCAGCACGTAGGCCGTAAAGACCACAAACGCCCAGTTGCGGCTCTTGATGAAAAACATCAGGCAGAAAGCCACGCGCGCCAACGGCACCAGGGTCAGAATCATCAGTCCAACGGTCATTATTGACCGAGGATCGCTGTGCAGTGCCCGCTGGAGCAAATCCACGAAGGTGCCATAGTCTTTAATCCGCTCGTTCTCTTGCACCTTGCGAAAGTGATCGACATATTCGCCGGGCGTCGCGGCCATCAAGACCAGCCCCACGATCAGCACGATGCCCGCGGCAATCAGCACGGTGCGCAGAATTATCGGGGTCCAGACACGGAGGATCTTATCTTCGTCTGCAGATTGCATGGTCAGTGTCCGCTCAGGGCGCGCCAGCCCATCTCGAAGGCGATCAGGATTAGGATTACAGCGAAGCCGGTGCGCAGCCATTTGACGTTGGCATGGGGAAGTATCCGGCTGCCGGCCAACGCGCCCAACGTAACACCGATTGCGACCGGCGCCGCGATGACGGTCGCGACGTCGCCGCGGGCGAGGAACACCAACGCGCCGGCGCCGGCGGTAACGCCAATCATGAAGTTGCTGGTCGCGCTCGAAACCTTCAACGGGACGTGCATGAGGTAGTCCATCGCCACCACCTTCAGCGCGCCCGCGCCGACTCCCAGCAGCCCCGACATCAGCCCGGCAACCACCATCAACCCAGCGCCACCCCCCAGATTGGTTACGCCATAATGGATCGGCGGGCCGCCGTTGCCCGGCAGTTCGCCTCCAATACCCAGCCGCTCGGAGATCGGGCTGCCCTTGGGCAAAATCTCGTCACCCTTCTTACGGAATGAAAAATAGGCTGACTGAAGCATCATCGCGGCGAACAGCAGCTCCAGCACCCAAGGGGGAACCCTCCCCGCCATGAAGGCGCCGCCGACCGCTCCGGTTACCGTAGCGCATTCGAGCACCATCGCAATGTGCAGGTTGGTCCATCCGTCGCGGACGAATGCCACACTGGCGCCGGCGCTGGTCGCGACTACGGAGATCAGACTCGCGCCGACCGCAATATACATCGGCACATGCGCCAGTATTACCAGCGCCGGAACGATGAAAACCCCGCCTCCCAGACCCGACAGCGCTCCGACAAAACCAGCCCCGACCGCAAGCGCAAACAGCCCACCCAGAATCTCTAGCACTGGCTAACTCCCACCACATGAATACGGAAGATCGAGCCCATCGCCGTCGAAACTTCCACCGGTCTGCAAGCTCCCAGCCTTTTTACGCGAACACGTCGCAGCTTTCAGTGAGAACCAGGAAAATACACGATTCGTGCTCCAGGTCATTGCCGTGAAATTTTAGATCGAAGGCCGCCCAGTCGAAAGGAGGTATTTATAATGTTCGTTTACTCTTTTGGATCTGGTCGACCAGGCGCCGATTGGGGCGAAACCAACAAGCTTAGACGAATTTGCGGATCAGAGTGGCATAGCGATCCAGCATCGCCTGTTGCTCCCGCGGGTCAGCGGCGCCCATGAAGACAACGCGATTAAATCCGAGTTTCAAAAGCTCCCGGATACGAGCTTCGAGTCCGCCGGCCGGCGCGACCTCGTAAGCTGTAAGTACAGTGAACTCGAACTCGTCCATCGATCTGCCGCGCGCCGCGGCTTCTGTCTTGATGGCTCTGATTGCGCCCGCCAGGTCTGGACAACCGCCGCCGCCAGTGAATCCCACGTCCAGGGGAAGCCAACCGTCGCAGTACTCAGCGATCCGCCGGGCGCCGATTTCGACCATCCGCCCATCAGCACCGGCGGCCCGCCGGCCCGCAGCGGCTTGGGCCACGACCACATCGGATCAAAGTTCACGAACTTGCCGTGATACTCGGCCACCTCTTTGGTCCAGATTTCTTTCATCGCCAGGACCCGCTCGCGCACGACCCTCCAGCGCTCCTTGAATTCAACCCCGTGATCGGCCATTTCCTCGGCATTCCAGCCGGCACCGATGCCCAGCAGGAATCTCCCATTCGAGACCGGTCCAGGGTGGCTACCGTCTTGGCCAGATTGATCGCATCGTGTTCAGCGACCAGGCAGACTGACGTGCCCAGTTTGAGCTTCGAGGTGACTGCCGCCGCGGCGGTCAGTGCAATAAACGGATCAAACAACTGCTTGTAGTATTCCGGGACTTCATCCCCTGTTTGAAACGGGGTCTTGCGGCTGGTCGGGATATGCGAGTGCTCACCGAGCCAGAGCGACTCGAAGCCGTGAGCCTCGGCCCAGGCTCCCAGTTCAGCCGGTGGAATTGAATCTTGCGTGGCAGCGTATGCTATACCGAAGTCCGCCATGGCTCTTCCTCCCAGCGTCTTTTAGATCCAAATAGGGCGATTCCCAAACCGCCTTCGCAATTGCGGAGCAATCACACTGGCCTGCCTCCTGGTATTTTCGCTTAGCATGAAACCGCGATCATTGCCCCGATGGCTGGACCGCCGCGGCTATCATGTGAGCGCGATGTTTGAATCCGAAATCCATCAGCGACCAAAGTTCGCCCACTGGCGCAGGCGATTGGCATTGGCCGGCGCGGTAATCGTGCTGTTCGCGATTGGGCAGGGGCCAACTGCCGGAGCGCAAACCATCAAGCCCAAGCGGTACTACCTGCCGGGCGCGCAGGCATCGAAGATCGTCACCGTCACGCGCGACCGGCAACGCCGACACCGAAGTCACCGTGCTGACCCAGGCGGTGGCGGTTAAGGAGAACGGACCCCAAGAGACGATCAATCATTTTGGCGAGATTTACGAGTTTTCACCGCCTTTGATCGCGGTCCATCGTGACGAGCCGACGATGATCACGTTTCTGGAACCTGCAGCCCGATGACGACCACGATTTCGCGCTGCTGGGTCCCGACTTTCAGGTGATGATGTACGTAGACCTGCCGCCGCTGAAGAAGACTTCCTACATTTTCACCTTCCATAAGGAAGGGCTGTTCGACTTCAAATGCCTGCAGCATCAGCCCGAAATGGCCGGTCAGATCATCGTGCTGCCCGCCATTGGCAAAACACTGACGGCTCCGCGCTCAACGCCGGCCTACCCCACCATCGTCAGGCCGCCGCTGATGCTGAGCACCTGGCCGGTGGCGTAATCGGCGTCCGCGGAGACGAAGAAGGCGACCGCGCCGGCGAGGTCCTGGGGCTGGCCCAGACGGCGCATCGGAATCGCTTTCGCCATCGCCTCGAGCACCTTGGGCCGTCCCGCCATCGCGCTCTTGAGCAGTGCGGTCTCGGTCGGACCCGGGCAGACCACGTTGACGTTGATATTGTTGCGGGCCAACTCGCGCGCGAGTGTTTTGGAAAATCCGATCAGCCCCGCTTTGCATCCGGCATAGACCGCCTCACCCATCGACCCGACGCGCCCGGCATCCGATGAGATAGTCACGATTTTGCCATGTCCGCGCGCCTGCATCCGCGGGTATCACGGCTTTGCAGCAGTTAAGCGGGCCGCGGAAGTTGATCGCGATCACCCGGTCCCAGGTCTCTACGGTGTTATCGACGAAGGGTTCGACCTTATCCCATCCGGCGTTGTTGACCAGGATATCGATCGGTCCGAGTTCTCGTTCAACGGTGTCCATCGCCGCCGTCGCGCTATCGAGACTGGTAACATCGAGTTTAACGGCCAGTGCCTGGCCGCCGGCAGCGCGGATTTCCTCCGCGGTTGCAGCCCCGACTGCGTCATTGATGTCCGCGATTGCGACTTTGGCCCCTTCCTCGGCCAGACGCATCGCAATCGCGCGTCCGATCCCCTGAGCCGCGCCAGTCACAATCGCCACCTTATCCTTCAAGCGGGTTATGCCAGATGCCATGCTGATTGTTGCAACCTCCGAAATCGCATTCCCAATAATGCGCCAATTCAGTTTAACCAAGCCAGTCGATGCGCCATCAGCCTCGGCCAGCAGCCGCAGTAAACGCGATAATTTTTACGGGGTTGCAGGTCGTGTTGTTTCACCGACACTGGTGCGGGAGCAATCCCGGTTCGCGTGCGCCAACTGCCGCAACGAGATTCCACTAGGGACACCGGTGTCCCTAGTGGAATCGACTTGTTTTGTAGAGAAGGAGACCCTCGATGGCAGTCAGAACGACCGCAAAGCAAGTTTGGAGAGGGAGCGACTGATATGGCCATCAAACGGTTGATCCCCGAAAACATGCGCAACCGGGACGGGTCTCAGGGCTGATCCCGCGAGACTTCTGCCCGCGTCCCATCAACCGAGCGCTCCCGCGCTAGGTCGTCCGCGACACCTGGCAGCCGCCCGAAGTCGGCTCTAGCGCGCAAGGCGTCGGCAGCGAGTCCGCCGGCGGCCCTGCAAGACTTCAAGCTGACGCCGGCGACGCGACCGCCGCAAACCCGATTCCGACCGTACCGGAACCACTATTTCTATTTACAGCAACTTGGGAGGAACCTATTATACCACTGCGTTTTCTTTACCTGGCGATGATACGTGTAATTGGGATTATCTATCACCATAAAGCTCTGCATGGCGACGTCGTACTGGAAGCCGAAGCCAAGGATTTTTTCCCGTCCAGCTCTATCCTCGTACCGAGCGAATCCATAGAAAATCCAATACTTCTCCTCAGGTCTAACCGCCGCGAGATCTCCGCCACTAAAATGGCCGCCAGTAATACCGGGCGCCTCCATCTTGGCTCCATTGGGACCGACCACCGTGACACCTGGTTGGTAACGCGAACCTTCGCGTTCATAATCAGGATAAAGAAGCAAAAAGTTCTGCAACTTCAGGACAGCGCACACTTCATTCAAAGTAGCGGGCGTTCGCCCGTGATTTTGGAACCAATAGTTCATTGTTACCACGCTGCGTGGAATCTGTTGCGGAGCACTGAACTTGAGAGCAATCGATAGGAATGGAGCTTCGATGGCGACGGTTATTTCAGCTTGGCGGCGTATAGCGCTAAGTGTCCTCAAAGCTACAACGGCAGCCACGGCAGCAAAGACCCCGAGCGCCCAGTTCGACCAAGTAGCCGGACCGAAGGCAGCATGCCAATCTATCGAATCGTGCGGTTCTTGGTTGCCTACCGGTACGCTCGGACTCGCGGGTAAAGCGCGTGGAATAGATTGTCCCTCGGCTGTTGCTGACCGTGGACCTTTTGGTTCGGCTTTTATGTTCGCGGCAGATAGGAGCAAGACCAAGACCAATCCGATCAGGATCATCAACGCGACCAATACCATTAATTGCTTCATTTTGATGGCCTCAATCCGCAGAGTCAGCGAAATGCGTCATAGCCGCAAAACCTCGCGCTCCGAGGGACCGTCAAACGGGAGTTGATGAACTTTTGGCCTCAGCTTTAGCTTTATCTTTGGCCGCTCGGGCCCTGCGTTCCTTCAAGCGCATTGGCAGAGTGTAGACATAGGTCAGATAGAGCTCTGCGAATTCAAAGAGTTCATCCGCCTCGGCTTGGGTAAATGGGTCAAGGTCGTGCGCTGCATCGGCGCCCCCAAGGCGCAACTCATGAGCCCATTCTCTAAGTTGGGGGGTGAGCAGACCGTTGGCGGCAACCGCCTCAATCCGCTGGTAAATATTCTTATAGTCCTTGGCCTTATCCGCCAGGAGCCGTTGCGTGGATACGTCCATGACCTTTCTGCTCATAGCGCCGGATGCATCGGGATCGCCCCGTTTCAGTGCGTTCCCAGCTTAAAGAAAAATTCGCGTCAATTCGTCTGGTACGTGGCTAGGGCATTTCGACTTTTGTGGTTTTGGATAGCTATCCGTGATGGACCAGCCCACCTTGCCAGGATCAACTGAGGATCCGGCGGGCGATGGAATCCCAGTGGGGCCCTCAAAAATAACCGTGACCCATTCGTTACAATTCGAGCAAATGGCGAGGTCGCGATATCTCACCGAGGTGAAATGCACGCGAGGGTCCCACCCCGGGTCCGTTTTTTCATAGGCCAAAGCAAAACCGATTTTCTCTGCCCCGCAGTGGGGGCATTCGAGGATAATCGAAGGCATTTCTTCATTCCCCTCTTATAACCACCAGATTTACGATATCTTAGCCGTCCACGATAATGTTGCACAGTCCCAAAAACCTTCTCTCAGGCCGCACGTCAAACGCCGACCGTCGGAAAAGAAAGGGCCCGACCAGCTTACTCATCGTCTAAATGACTTGGCTGTTAGGCGGTGATGAGCCGCCCCGGAACTGCCGCCGCCACCAGACCGAAGTTCTCTACACGACCTCCGACAAGTCAAACTCGCTCACTGCAAGCCCTTCTATTTCGTCAACTCTCCCAACAGATTTCACGATAGATGCGCCATGCGATCGGCTTGCCGATAATGCACCCATTCAGTTCAACCAAGCTAATCGATGCGCCACGCCGGTTTCAGGCTGGCCTGCCTCTGCCTTTGTCCACCGTACGCGCCGGAATGGGCTTGTACTGCCGAATGAGCGGCTTTTCGAATCATCCGATCTATGGTAAGCGAACGCTTGATAATCAGTGTGACGGAGAAAGATTCGTTGCTATCATGGCCCATGTCAGGCCGTGCGGGCTGGCGCTGTATCGCCGCGACCGGATCACATAAATCGGCGCGGACCCGGAAGGAGACCAGATTATGTCGGATTATCTTTTGATTTCAGGCGATTCTCACTTCGTTGAGCCTCCGACGATGTGGGCGGAGCGGATGGACAAGAAGTTTCGTGACCGCGCTCCGCACACGGTCAGGAACCTGAACGGAAAGCAGGGCGAGTTCTTCGTTTGCGCCGACATCAACCCGATGCCGGTGGCGGGCTTCTTTGGCGCCGGCGTGCCCTCGCAGGAACTGCCGGAGTTCAACAAGAAGGGCTTCGAAGCGGCGCCCCAGAGCGTGTGGGACGCGGCCTACCGGATCAAGGATCAGGACCGCGACGGCGTTGAGGCCGAGGTCATCTATACCTCGATGGGGATGCCGCTGTTCCAGCTCGACGATGCGGAATTGCGCGCGGCCTGCTTCGCCGCCTTCAACGACTGGGCGGCGGAATATTGCAGCTACGATTTCAAGCGCCTGGTTCCGCTTGGACTCATCACCCTGGAGGACATCCCGGCGGCGGTCGCCGAGCTTCAGCGGATCGCCAAAAAGGGCATTCGCGGCGCGATGATCTGGGCGGAGCCGGCCGACGATCATCCGTACAGCGACGCGGAATACGAGCCGTTCTGGGCCGCCGCGCAGGACCTGAACATGCCGCTGTCTCTGCACGTCCTGACCAATCGCGGCGGCGGCAACATGGCGCCCTCGCGCAAGGACTTGCTACTGCGGCTGGCCAACATGCATCACGCGGTGGAGCGCACCCTCACCACGCTGATTTACGGCGGCGTGCTGGAGAAGTTCCCCAAGCTCAAGATTGTCTCCGCCGAAAATGACGCCGGCTGGATGGCCTACTTCATGTACCGGCTAGACACCGTGCAACACCGGCTCGGCGCGCTGGGTGGGATGAAATTACCCTTGCGCGCCAGCGAGTATATCAAGCGGCAGGTTTATGCGACCTTTATCGCGGACCCGGTGTTCGTCGATTCCCTGCATCGCTATCCGGCCGACAACATCATGTGGTCGTCGGACTATCCGCACACCGCGGCGTCGTTCCCGCGCTCACGCGAAATCATCGCGAAGCGGCTGAACATGGTCCCGCCCGACCAATTGCGCAAGATCGTGCGCGAGACCGCCGCCAAACTTTATGGACTCTCTTATAGCTGAGGCGCAAAGAGGGCCGATTAGGGACCTGCCAGGACCAATTTAAGGGTAGCTTAAGAAACGGTTACGCAGCCGCGACCGGCGTCAGCCGGCGCGCAGGCGAGAGGAGGAAAACTCCATGTCGGATTATCTTTTGATTTCAGCGGACTCCCATTTTGTCGAGCCTCCGGGCATGTGGGCTGAGCGGATCGATCGCAAGTTCCGCGATCGGGCTCCGCACACCGTCAAAGGTCTCAACGGAAAAGCGGGCGAGTACTTCGTCTGCGAGAACATCGAGCCGATGTCGGTGGCGGGGTTCTTCGGCGCCGGGGTGCCTTCGCAGGAATTGCCCGAGCACAACAAGAAGGGCTATGACGAGGCGCCGGTCAGCGTGCGCGATCCGGCCTACCGGCTCAAGGACCTGGATCGGGACGGAGTGCAAGCCGAGGTGATTTACACGTCGATGGGGATGCCGCTGTTCGGCCTGGATGACGCCGAGTTGCGCGCCGCGTGCTTCGGCGCCTTCAACGACTGGGCCGCCGAGTATTGCAGCTACGACCCCAAACGCCTGATTCCCCTGGGACTCATCACCCTCGAAGACATTCCGGCGGCGGTTGCCGAGCTTCAGCGCATCGCCAAAAAGGGCGTGCGCGGCGCGATGATTTGGGCCGAGCCCGCGCCTGACCATCCGTACAACGCGCCTGAGTACGAGCCGTTCTGGGCCGCCGCGCAAGACCTGAACATTTCGCTGTCGCTGCATATCCTGACCAACCGCGGCGGCACCGGGCCGACCTTCGGACAACGCGGCATGATGCTGAATCTCGCCACGATTCATCACGCAATCGAGCGTACGCTCTCGGTGATGGTCTACGGCGGAGTGCTGGAGAAGTTTCCACGGCTGAAAATCGTTTCGGCCGAGAACGACGTCGGCTGGATGGCATACTTCATGTACCGGCTCGACACGGTACAGAATCGGCTGGGCGTCCCTGGGCGGAATGAAATTGCCGCTGCGCGCGAGCGACTATATCAAGCGCCAGGTCTACGCGACCTTCATCGCGGATCCGGTGTTCGTCGACTCGCTGCACCGCTTCCCGCCGGAGAACATCATGTGGTCCTCCGACTATCCGCACACCGCGGCAACTTTTCCGCGCTCCAGGGAGATCGTCGCGAAACGCCTGGGAATGTTGCCGCCCGACCAGTTGCGCAAGATCGTCCGCGACACCGCGATCAAGGTGTATAACATCGAGTAGCGACGAATCAGGCCGCATGTCCGTGCCGCACCATTCCTGCTGGGAGGGCGCGCAAGCAGTCGCGCCTGGCCCACCGCGGCGACTTGGCGCGGCTCTGCGGCCGAAGTGGAGGAAGGCAATGAGCGGACGACTTGAAGGTAAAAATGCGCTGATAACCGGCGGTGCCAGCGGTATCGGGCGCGCCACCGCGCTACGCTTCGCGCAGGAGGGAGCCAATGTATTTCTCGCCGACCGGTTTCCGGGCGGCGCCGAAGAAGCTGCGGCCGAAATCAAGAAACTGGGCCGCAAAGCCTTCGTCCATCAAGTGGATACCGCCGACGAAGCCGCAGTCGCGAAAATGGCCGATGCCGCCGTCAAGGCGATGGGCAACATTGATATTTCGGTGGCCGCTGCCGGAGTCTCGCACGGCGCCTACGGCGTGCCTGGCGGTCCACAATACCATCAACCAAAAATCGTCGCCGAGCTGGATTTTGCGGAATGGCGCAAGGTGCTGAGCATTAACCTGGACGGCGTGTTCCTGACCTGCCGCGCAGTAGCCGCCGCGATGATCAAGGCGCGCAAGGGCGGACGTATCATCAATATCGCCTCGACTGCGGCGCGTATCGTGGAGGTCGGCCTCTCCGCCTATGGCGTGAGCAAGGCCGGGGTCTGGATGCTCACCCGGGTGATGGCGGCAGAACTGGCGCCGTACGATATCACGGTCAACGCCATCGGTCCGGGACTCACCAAGACGCCGATGACGACAAATATCATCGGTGACGAGGAAGATCCGGCCGCGATGCGCGCGGCGCTCAATCGCGAAAACCAGGTCGCCAGCAACCATCTCCAACGGATCCTGCTCAATCGCTTCGGCAAACCGCTCGATGTCGCCAACACCGCTCTGTTCTTGGCTAGCGAAGAAGGCTCGTATTTCACCGGCTCAATTCTGCATCCGGATGGCGGTATCGTGTTGGCTTGAGTCAGTTCAAACTTACGCCGCCGCACCGTGGGAATCGGTCCCGCCGCCTGGTTCGGACTGGTTAACTTAGTGCCTGGGGGAAGGCATGAGGGTTTCTGGCTTGCCCCAGGCCGCAGACATCTCCCGCATCGGTACCACCCGAGCCTCGGGGCGCGTAGAATCGAATCGCGTTGGCGCTATTCGCCAGATTCGACGGATACCAGAATGCTTAAAGTTGTGCTCACAATCGCGGGCTCGGACTCTTCCGGTGGCGCCGGGATTCAGGCCGACCTCAAGACTTTCACCGCGTTCGGCGTATTTGGCGCCAGCGCGATAACCGCGCTTACCGCGCAGAACACGGTTGGCGTGCGGTCGGTGGTGGATCTCGAACCGGGATTTGTCGCGGCGCAGATCGACGCGGTGATGGACGATCTTCCCGTCGCCGCCGCGAAAACCGGAATGCTCTCGAGCGCGGAGATCATCGACGCGGTGGCGCAACGCGCGCGCGAGCGGGCGATTCCCAATCTGGTCGTCGATCCCGTGATGGTCGCGGCCAGCGGCGATCTGCTGCTGGCGCCCAGCGCGGTGGCCGCGATGCGCGAGCACATGTTTCCGCTGGCAGTGCTGGTGACCCCGAACCTGCGCGAGACCGAAATCCTGCTCGGGCGCGAGCAAGTCGCCGACCCTGCCGCGATGAGCAAGGCGGCGCGCGACCTCGTCCACATGGGAGCGCGTGCGGCGCTGATCACCGGAGGTGCCCTGGAGGCCGCCGAAGCGGTTGACATCCTGTTCGACGGACATGAGATACATCAATTCACCGGCCCACGCCGCGGACCACGCGCACATGGCGCGGGATGTACGCTGTCGGCGGCGATAGCCGCCTCCCTGGCACGGGGTGATTCGATGGTAGATGCGATTCGGGCGGCAAAGAATTATGTCTCGCGCGCAATCGAGCAATCGCCCGCGTTCGGGCACGGCGCGCGGCCGCTCAACCATCTGGTCGGCCGTCACCGGGAGCAGGTGATACCTCGATGGCCGGTCCGGCATTCACGAACATTCTCCGCGCGAAGGCAGCAGAAATCTGGACGCGGGAACTCGAACATCCGTTCGTGTGCGGCCTTGGCGATGGCTCGCTGCCCGCCGATTGTTTTCGCTTCTACCTGGAACAGGATTACCTTTTCCTGATCGAGTACTGCCGCGTGTTTGCGCTCGCGGCGGCCAAAGCCCGCGACTTTGAGGCCATGAATCTGTTCGCCGGATTGCTCGGAGACACCCTCAAAGTCGAGATGCAGTTGCATCGCGACTACTGCCGGCGTCTGGGCATTGCGGAGTCCGCGCTCGAAAGCGCGCGGCCTGCCCCAATAACCCATGGATACACGCGCCACCTGTTGACCGCGGCATACGCCGGCTCGATGGCGGAAATCGTCGCGGCAGTGCTGCCTTGCCAACTCGGTTACGTTGAGATTGCGACGGCTTTGGCGCGAGAGGGCGGCGGTGGCGGCAATTCGTTTTACAAGGAATGGATTGAAACCTACACCTCGCGCGAATTCATCGAAGGCGCGCAGCGCCTGTCAAAGCTGCTCGACCGTCTCGCCGACGGCCTGCTCGCGCGCGACACCGATCCATTGGAGACGTTATTCCTGACCAGCAGCCGCTACGAATATCTGTTCTGGGAAATGTCCTGGACCCAAGCCACCTGGCTGGTGTGAGTAATCGACTTCGGTTCCGTCGTCTCTGGATACTACGAGAGGAGAGGTCGTGAGCAAAGGCCGTCAGAGTGAGGGTCCTTAACAGCTGGCGCTATCTTTCAGCTCCGGCCCTCAGAATTTTGATGCCCCACGGCCAAAAGATGGCGCCAGGCGCTGCGGACCCTCACCCGGCGCTGCACGCCGACATCTCTCCTTCAGGGCGTATGCGCTCGAGAGGTGTTGGAAGCGATCAACGCAGCACTGACGGATTGCTAATCGCGCCGCAGAAGGCGCGCTGAAAAATGTCCCCCTCTTGGGCGCCGCAGCGGCGCCCATCGCGCCCTGTCAGGGGGCGAGTATTAAACACGCTGGCGCACCGAGGTCCGCGCCACTATCCGATTCACTCGCCGTAACCGTCGTTGCTTAATCGGTGGCCCGGGCGTCCCGCCCGCGATTGGATTTTAAACCTCCAAACCCGGATTTGCATTTTCTAAATGAACTGCCAATTTGCTAAGATGACAAAAAAAACGCCTGATAGGCGCGTTGTGTACGCGACTGGGGTGGTGCGGAGGATGACAGCTAGTGGATGAGACGCAAAAGGCCCTTTTCGAATCCGGCTCACCTACGATTGCCGGGACCGGTCGCGATCGTCAATTGGGCCACAACTCGATACTGAGTCGGTGGAGGGGTTACGAATCATGTGCTCTGAAAGTCAAACAGGAAATTCCGGCTTACCAATGACGACTTCCCATCCGAGCTTCCGGTTCAGGCCAGGTAAGAGCTGATGAACCGGCGATTTGCAGTAGCGGCGACAATCAAGTTCGTGCTGGCAGTCCTTCTGCTGGTGACATGGCATAGCAGCCAGACCATCCTGGATCATGCCAAAAGCGCGATGGGGGGAACCTCATTCGACCGGGGACACGCACTACTCGCTTCAGTCAATGACTTCCTCCATCACCATGACCACGTAGCGAACGCAGTCCTGATAATGACTTCCGGCCATATCGATATAGTTCTATTTGGCATGGTGGTTTGGGGAATATTAGGTGAAACTATCCGGCCGACCGTCGCTATATTCTTTCTGCTGTTGTTTCGCCAATTCAGTCAATTCTTCGTCAGTGAGCCGATACCGCAGGGAATGATTTGGCACTATCCAGGATTTCCTTCTGTGGTCGTCACGTACTACACAACTTTTGATTTCTTTTTTTCCGGTCACACCGCCTCAGCGACCTTAAGCGCACTCGAGATCGGTCATCGGGGATACAAAAGAAAGATTTTCGTGATCCTGGCCACGCTGATGGTTGGGTTCGAGATTTTCTGCATCCTGTCGATGCGCTTTCACTACACGGCGGACGTTATCACCGGCATATTCGCCGCGGTTACGGCTTTTACCCTGGCCGTGCAAATAGCGCCGAAGTTGGACGAGATATTCGAGAAGGCCGTCGATCGGATAACAGGCTATGCGCCATCAGAGGCCGAAGCCCGTTTGGTTGCCAAGTAGCGGCGCGCCGGCGCTTGCCAACCATGTTTCAGCAACCGCGGCATGTTGTATCAGATCAGTTGGTGCGCGGGCTTGCCGGCGGCTCGCTGATCGAGTGCTGTCGTGCGTTTACGCTCGCGTCGGAGAATCAGGAGAACTACAGCAACGCGCCGCGGAAGGGTTCGTCGCGTTGCGGAGGGTGTTGGAGCAGATTGATTGCCCAGCGGCGAGCCTGGCGCATCGCTTCTTCGGCGCGCTTGAACAGCCGCTCGCGATACATCGTGCTCCAGACATAAACGTCCACCGACGGCTCCTCGCCGAGGAAGACGTCAATCAACCAGTCTTCGAGCTCCGGGCCGCAAATCAGCAGGCGGACCAGCCGGCCGTGGTCGATAACGATGCCGCGCGCCTCGCGCGGCAGTCGGAATTCGTCTTTGACCCGCTTAACCAGATGTTTGGGGTAATGTTCCTCGGTCATCGAAACGTGAACCCATCCACCCTGGGGCGGATTGGCTTCACGGGCGATATTGAGGTTGTTGTCGGTCAGATGCTCTTTGGCGCGATCCTGGTCGTAGTCCCGGGCCACACTGTAAAAGCTCATCGCGATCGGTAGCAGGGGCAGTTCCGGCTCGGTTCGCGCGACCTTGGGCTTTTTGACTACGGTTTCGACCCACCAGCGATCCTCGACATTGGGTTTGTTTGCCATGGTTTTACTCAGGAGCGCGCCGAACGGGCCTGGGAGCTTCCGGAAGCCTTAACCCGCGCCTTACTCCGGGCGCGAGAAGCCAGGCGTTTTCCGGCGATTGGGCGGAGCACGACGCTGCGGCGCGGCCGCGGGGCGGAATTGGCGCGCAGCCCGCGCACCATCCGGCGGGTAAAGACATCAGCCTTGCGTTCGGCGTCGGTCCAGAACAGGAAGTGGCCCATCTCGTGGTACACGACCTGAATCCACATCCGTTCGGTGTTGTGGACGCGCCCGCGTTTCCAGTTTTCCGGATGGATCAGGTGTACCCGGCCATTTTCGTAGGTTTTACCAGCAGTTTTTCCCCAATCTATATATTCGTACCATTCAACTTTGGGACGTTTGACGTTATAGAAACGGCAAAATTCGGTCATCGCACGCCGGAATTCAGAGGCCTTGTGGCTCCTAAAGTACGCGCTGAGGCTCCGGTCGATAATCCTGCGACAGGCCAAGGGTGGAAGAATCATGCGCACAAAACAATCGCCTCCGGGTCCCCGGATCATAGAAATCGTCTTGCTTCGCAGTCAACCGGTCCAAAAAAACCTCGAATTTATCTGCCATTTCCCGCATATATGCCTGCCCAGGAAACAGGCACCCGATCGCGCCGGGGCCGTCCTTGATACGGCTGGAAGCGTGATTTCCCGCGTCAAATCGACAGAAACCGGCTACTGACGGAGGTCGCGATTTGGTATATTGAACTGGCCCCGGAAATCGTTTCAAAGAGAGGTCCCGAAAAATGGCAGATTTCTACTCCTCCGATATCAGCAAGAATCTCCGCAAGCTGCGCCAGCTCAAGCCCGAGATGTTCAAGAGCTTCATCGAATTCGACCAGGCGGTGTTCAAGGACGGGGCGCTCAACGCGAAGACCAAGCAACTGATGGCGATAACTGCGGCCCATGTCACGCAATGCCCCTGGTGTATCGACGTCCACACCAAGGCGGCGGTGGAGCATGGCGCCACCGAAGAGGAGATTGCCGAGGCGGTGTTCGTGGCGATGGCGATGCGGGCGGGAGCTGCCTTCAGCCATAGCACTATCGCGCTGGATGCGGCCGCAAGCCATAATCACTGATCCGTGACCCCGCATTAAGTTCGACTGCAAGACACCGGCAAAGGTGGATTAAGCCAAGTTGGAAAAGCATGGACCCGACAGCATCTAATCGTAACACTCGCGAGATCGATATCGGCGGAACCAAGGTGGGCGGCGATGCCCCCGTCGTGGTGCAATCGATGTGCGCCACGCGGACCATGGATGTCGACGCCACCGTCGCCCAGAGCCATCAGCTCGCGCGCGCCGGGGCGGGCATCGTGCGCATCGCTCTGGACAATGAAAAAGAGGTGGCGGCGCTCAAGGAGATTCGCGCTCAGACCGAAGGTATCGTGTTGTCGGTTGACTTGCAGGAAAACTACAAGATCGCCGACAAGGTGGCTCCGTACGTCGATAAGATCCGCTACAACCCCGGCCATCTGCATCACATCGAAAAGGCCAAGACGATTCCGCAGAAGGTGCGATGGCTGGTCGATATCGCCAAGGAGCACAACCTGGCGATCCGCATAGGCGTCAATTGCGGCTCGGTGGCGCCGTCGTTTCTGGCGCAATATCCCGACGATCAGCTCAAGGCGATTGTCGAGTCTGCCGCCTATCATTGCGACCTGATGGACGAGTTCGGCTTCAACCGGTTCGTGGTATCGCTGAAGGATTCCGATCCGGCCAAGGTGGTGGAGGCCAACCGCCGCTTTGCCGAGCGCCGCCCCGACGTGCCGATTCATCTTGGCGTCACCGAGGCGGGGCTGCCGCCCGACGGCATCATCAAGACCCGCATCGCGTTCGAAAAGCTTCTCGCCCAGCGCATCGGCGAGACCATCCGCGTCTCCCTGACCCTGCCTAACGAGCGCAAGCACGAAGAGGTCGAAGTCGGCCATCGGATCCTCGACGACGTGGCAGCCGGCCGCTTTATATCGGTGCCCGAATTTGGGCAGGGCATGAACATCATTTCATGCCCGTCGTGCTCGCGGGTCGAGAATGAACGGTTCGTGGAACTGGCTCAGCAGGTCAAGGATCTGAGCACCTATGCCGCGCAGCACAAGATCACCATCGCGGTCATGGGATGCCGGGTGAACGGACCGGGCGAAACCGATGATGCCGACTTGGGATTGTGGTGCGGGCCGACCACGGTCAACCTCAAGAAGAAGTCGAAAAAGCTAGGAAATTTCAGCTACGACGACGTCTTGGGCCGGCTGCGCAAAGAACTCGACGGACTAATCGCGGAACGCGCGACGCAAGCCTAACAAAGGCTCCCTTCGGCCGCGTTGTGGGCTCAACCACCGAACGGAGGTCCGATGCGGCAGATCAAGTTCGACGTTCACTTGCCGGCCATTGGTTTCAACCATGCCAAGGCCTTTGCCGAGTTGGCTGAAAGCCTGGGTTTCTATTGCGTCTCTTTCGGCGACCACATTTTCATGAACATGACGCTGTCGCGCAGTGTGGCGCCCAATCCGCGGACCCCAAAGCTCGAATGCTACACCACGCTTGCTGCTCTGGCGGCCGTAACCGGGCGCGTGCGGCTGATGACCAACGTAACACCGATGGGATTTCGCAACCCCGCCCTGCTCGCCAAGATGACGTCGACCCTCGATGTCATTTCCGGTGGACGGTTGATCGCGGGCCTCGGTACCGGATGGCTGCGCGAGGAGTTCAACGCCTGCGATATCCCGTTTCCCGCCAACCGTGAGCGCACCGATCGCCTGGCCGAAGGAATATCGATCCTCAAATCGATGTGGACCGAGGAGGAGACCAACTATCGCGGAAAGTATTATTCGATCGAGCACGGAGTAAACTTTCCCAAGCCGCTTCAAAGGCCGCATCCGCCAATAATGCTAGGGGGTTTCCGCAAGCGAATTCTTGAATTGGCCGCGCGGGAGGCCGATATCGTTAACCTGGTTCCTCCGGGCAGATCCGATATGGGGCAGCTCAATTACGACGCCTCCCGCTTCAAGGAAAAGGTTGCGGAGCTGTTTCAAAGCGCCCGCGCGGCCGGCCGCGATCCAGCCACGATTGAACTATCGAGCTTTTCCTTTGTGCTGATCGCCGCGGACAAGAGCGAAGCCGGCGCGATGCTTCAATCGGTGGCGGATAGCGTCGGACTCACCGGCGACCAGGTGCTTCGTTCGCCGATGGTGCTGGCCGGCACCCCGTCCGAACTCAGGCGCTTATTGCGCAACTGGATCGAGGAATTGGGGACGAGTTTCTTTTGCTGCGTTTTTCTGAATCGGGCCGCGATGCAGCTCTTTGCCAAGGAAGTGATGCCGGAATTCGCCAACTCGAATTAGAAGTCGACGTCCCAGATTCCCGCCGCATGTTCCAGCGCGATCAGCGCCTTGGCCTGCTCGGCCAACGCGTTGTAATAATCGATGTAGACATGATTGATGGTGCGGTGAGCATCCAGCACATCGAGAAGAGAGGTTTGACCTTTCTCCAGACTGAACAATTTGGCCTTGTAGACCTGATTGGCGTCGCCGACCAGCTCCTTTGCATACTGAGCCACGGTATCAACGGCAAGGTCGTAGCGTTCGTACGTTCCGCGTACGTCGGACTCAACTTTGAGCTGCACCGCTTGCAAGGCCTCTTCCGCCTGCAGCTGCGCAAAGTGCGCCTCCTGCAATTCGCCCTGGTTCAGATTGGATAGCGGGATTGGCAGCGAAAGCTGGAGCCCAAGCGCATTAAAGGCCGGTGACGGATCGATCGGGTTCGTGGCCTGCGTGAAATGGTTATAACTGACGCCGACGGTAACATCCGGCACACGGTTGACCTCGACCAAATGATATTGCGCGCGCGCGGTTTCGAGGGCGGCGCGCGCGGCGGCAATGCTACTTCGCGCAACCATGGCGTTGGCTAACAGCGCCTCAAGGCGAAAGTCCCTGGGCGGAATATCGAGGTTGCCGATCGGCCGAACCATTTCCTGATTCGTGCTTCTGCCTAACAGTATCGCCATTTTTACCAGCGTCTGTTGGAGGTGTGATTGAGCGTTAATCAGGTCGTCGCGCGCCTGGAGCGCCGAAACTCTGGAGCGCAGCAAATCTATTTGGCCCGCCTTGCCCTTGTCCATCTCGCCGTGGATTAGGCCAATCAGTTCTCTGGCTCGCTGCAGTCCTTTAAGGTCGCGCCTCAGTTTGAGCATGTCGGATAGACCGTCGACATATGCATCCGCCGCTTCCTCCTTCAAGCTGCGCAGATATTCCTGGAGCTGCGCTGAGGCCAGCGCCAAACCGGCTTTGGCGACTTCGGTCCGCGCTCCGATTTTGCCGCCCAACAGCACGGTTTGGTTCAACGACGCCGCGTAGGCGGTCGGCTGTTGCTGATGCGATATATCCAGGCCATAAAATCCCTGGATGACCGGATTGGGATACACATGCGCCACCAAGATCCGCATTTGCGCGATCGGAACGTTGTAGCGCTGAGCGGCGAGGTCGAGGTTTGCCTCCTCCACCTGCCGGATAAAATCGCGGAACGAAATCTCTTGCAGCGTTTGGAGTTCGGGAAACATCGTGTTCAGGTCCAGTTGGCCAGTCTCGGCAAACAGCGTTGGAATGTGATGCCTGGCGGAAAGCGGCCACTCCAAGGGGGTAAGCTGGGCCGGAGGGGCGGGCACTGAAGTGCCCGAAGGCTCAGATGGCCAGTCGAGTTGCGTACGGCTGGACGCCGCAGTTGCCGCGCGCTCCGATGGCCAGTTCGGCTGTGAGTGGCTGGGTGCGGAATCGATTAGAAGCAGGCTAACGATGGTAATGATGCCCAGGTATTTCGGGCAAATTATAGATGCGAGTTCCAACAATCGCCGCATTTTCAATGCTCTGATTAACCTAATCTGTTGGCGAAAAGTGCCATACAGTTGCAAGTGAAAGCAATGAAATTCCGGTTAAGAAAGACAGCGCAAAGCGTCTCCCTTAAAGGGCTGCGAATACAGGACGTATTCTGACCGCTTCCAGTGAGCCGAACTGCTTCTGCGTGTACCACGCGCGTTGTGTGGCACACGCGAAGACAGTCCTTAATAGCAGGGTGTCCGCGTCATACGATTTTCTGCTTGCTGGCGTGCCAGTCGGAGAGAAACTGCTGCAATCCGATATTGGTCAGGGGATGGCAGACCATCTGCTTGAGCAGGTTGAACGGTAAAGTGGCGACATGGACACCGAGTTCCGCCGCCTTCTGCACGTGCGAGGAATTGCGCAACGACGCCACCAGCACCTGGGTGGGGTAATTGTAGTTGCGCAGGATGCGCATGATCTGTTCGACCATGGTCATCCCGTCCTGGCCAATATCGTCCAGGCGGCCGACGAACGGCGACACATAGGTGGCCCCGCATTTGGCGGCGGCATAGGCCTGAACCGGCGAGAAGATCAGCGTGACGTTAACTTTGATACCGCGCTTGACCAGCGCGGCGGTGGTTTTGAGGCCTTCGAGGGTGATCGGGCATTTGACCACGATGTTCGGATGCAGCCGGGCCAGCTTTTCGCCCTCTTCGAGCATCTGCGGAGCCTCGGTGGCGATCACCTCGGCGCTTACCGGTCCGTCGATCAAGCCACAGATCTCGTGCAGGACTTCGGCGTATGGACGGCCGGTCTTGGCGAGCAGGCTGGGGTTGGTGGTGACCCCGTCGATCAGACCCCAACTCATCGCCTCCTTGAGCTCACCGGTATCCGCCCCATCCAAAAAGATCTTCATCGTGATACAACCTCCCGGCGCGACGGCCGCGGTTTAAGCAAATCGGCGCGCATCAACACAACTCTCTGGGTGGATTTCAGCCCGGCAAGCAATTCTGAAATACTGACATTGAGGCGTGGATGGATCAAAGCCGGGGCCAGTTCGCTCATCGGCACCAGTACGAAGCGCCTTTCATGCAGGCGCGGATGTGGCACCTGAAGCTTCGGCGTGTCGATAAGTTCCTTGTCGAAAAACAGCAGATCCAGATCGATTTTCCGGGGTTTGTAGCGGGCACGCGCCACCGCTTTGGGTATCGGCTCGCGCTTGCGCCCCATCGATCGTTCGATAGCCAGCAATTGCTGCATCAGAATTTCGGATGACAACTCGGTTTCGACCTCAACCGCCCCATTGAGAAAGGAACCCCCAGCGACATCGCCGACCGGTTCCGTCTCATAAATAGACGATTGGCGGACCACTCGCGTCTGCCGCAGTTTTCCTATGCGTTCGAGTGCCTCAAGATAATTGGCGTGCCGATCGCCCAGGTTGGTGCCGATTCCGATGAAAGCCCTATGGGGCATCCCCGATGTTTACAGCTTAAGCGCTTTTATTCTGTCCGCTGCCTCTTTTAACCGTTCGGTCGCCAAGGTAATCGACAGCCGAACGTATCCCTCACCACCACTACCAAAACCGGAACCGGGCGTGGTCACCACGCCCGCTTCCGTTAATACACGCCCGCTGAATGATGCCGAAGTGTAACCTTTGGGTACTTCCGCCCAGATATAAAAAGTTGCCCGGGGCGATTCACAGGCCAGCCCCAGGTCGCGCAAAGCGGCTACCGTCAGGTCGCGCCGTTCCTTGTAGATCGAGCAATATTGCCGCAGGGTCTCCTCGCCGCCTTCCAGCGCGGCGATCGCCGCTTCCTGCACACCCTGAAAGACGCCCGAATCGACGTTGGTTTTGACCTTGCCCAGACCCGCCACCAAGGTTGCATTTCCGACCACGAATCCGACTCGCCATCCGGTCATCGAAAAGGTCTTGGACAGCGAATGGAACTCGACCGCGCATTCCCGCGCGCCATCGATCTCGAAAACGCTCGGCGCCCGATAGCCGTCGTATGCAATTTCGGAGTAAGCCAAGTCATGCGCAAGGATAATGTTGTTTTTGAGACAGAAATCAACTGTCGTTTTGAAAAATGAAAGGTCGGCCACGGCCCCGGTCGGGTTGTTGGGATAATTGATCCACAGCAGCTTGGCTTTTCTGGCCACTTCCGAGGGTATCGAGGACAAATCCGGCAAAAACCCATTCTGCTTCCTTAGCGGAAGAAAGTAGGCCTCTCCGCCACTGAAGACGCATCCCGAGAAATACACCGGATAACCCGGATCCGGGATCAGCACGATATCTCCGGAATCCACCACCACCGTTGAGAAATTGGCGATTCCCTCCTTGGATCCGATCAACGCGCAGACCTCTGAGCGCGGATCGAAATCCAGCCCAAAACGCCGTTTGTACCATTTAGCGGCGGCGGTTCGAAATGACTCCAACCCCTCATAGTCGGGATAGCGGTGATTGACCGGTTTTTCGGCCGCCCTCTTGAGCGCCGCCACGATATAATCGGGTGTTGGCAGGTCAGGGTCGCCGATCCCCAGACTGATTACATCCACCCCTTTGGCTTGGACTTCTCTCTTCAGGCGGTCGAGCTCGGCGAATAAATATGGGGGTAGCTTCCCCAGTCGGTTGGCGAGATGAATTTGCACCAGATATAGGCTCCGAGTACTTTGCCTAACACAATTCATGAGGTCGGGAAACCATGAGGCCCGATCCAGCAATGTTTTTCGAACAACGGCATAAGGTGGCACGCGGTTGGAGGCTCAAAGGGCGCAGCAATCAAACAATCTTCGTGAATTCACTCGTCCGCCGGCCGCTTGTGCTATTTCGCCATCTTCTAGCACCGAGTAACGCTGATCCGCCTTGACTTTGCGTCAGACCGCCAAATAACGTCCCTGCCGTTGGAGAGCTATGGCTAAGGACAAGGAAATCAATGAGAACCTGCAGGAACTTGGGATTGATCCGGCTGATCCCGAGGGCGCCGTCGACAAGCTGCGCTCGCTAAGGGCCACCGGCACTGTCAACGAATCCAGGCTTGCCGCGGCGGCAGGACAAATCTCGAGCCCGACGTCGGCCCAGTTCCTGGCCGAGATGGAAGCCGGCGCGAGCGGTCCCCTCCGGCGCGAAGTTCGCCGTGCGCTATTCAGGTTGCGCCAGCATGGGGTCGAGGCCCCGGCGGCTGCCGCGGCTCCGCCCAAGGCGGCTGTAACGGCCGGCGAGCCCAACGTCAGCGCGCTGATTTCTCCGATCGATTCCAGTGGCGCACGCTTAGTGTGGATGCTCAAGGCGCGCGCGCAAGGTGGGCTCAGCCGGCTGCACGGTTTAACTTCGGAACAGGAGGGGCTGGTTGGCGCGCAACTGACCCATATCAGCCGGCGCGAGCTGCGCGAGGAGCGCCGCGATATCGAACAGCGCGCGTCAATCAGGCTGGTGGAGGCCGACTATCGTCTCGCCGACTTCATGCTGTTCGAAGCCTATCGGCGCACGCCGGAACAGCGGCGCGGGCAGGTCGGGAATTTCCTGGCCCTACGCGCCGAAATTCTGCCCGGTTCGCCGCCGGCCGACTATCGTCATCCAATTTACGATGTTTTTTCCGGCACGCTCAGCCAGGAACCGTCGCCTGACTTGCTTAAGGAGCCCGAGCTGGCTGGCTGGGTCATTCCCGAGCCGGACCTCAAGCCGTATTTGAATGAGGTCGCGGAGATTCGCGAAAGTCCCCTGGTATTGAACAAGTTCCAGCAGGAGGAGCGGGTCAACTCGGTCGTGGCCCGCGCGGTCGATCAGCTGCTGGGTGGTGACGCCGGTGTGCTGATGCGCCGCCGCCTGGAGGACACCGCCTATTATCTCGACCGCTCGGGACGGAAAGAGCCGGCGCGATGGGCCGCGTCGGCGGCGGCCAGGATTCGCGATGGTGAGGCCTTGGGCCGGGTCGCCTTTTTTGTGCAGTACGTGATGCGGAGCATGGGGCTGGTGCTCCAGGAACAGGAGACTCAAGCCGAGCAGCAACCGCGGCTAATCATGACACCGGCAGAGGCGATGCGGGCGCAGGCACAGGCCCGCTCGCGACGCCGCTGACATCGAACTAAAGTTATATCGAAATGCTTGGACAAAAGCCGCTTCAGGGAATCCGGGTGCTGGACCTAAGCCGTGTGCTCGCGGGTCCCTATTGCACGATGAACCTGGCCGACCTTGGCGCCGAGGTCATCAAGATCGAACTTCCCGGACACGGCGACGACGCCCGCCGTTTTCCGCCCATGATCCCCAATTCCACCGATTCGGCGTACTTTTACGGGGTCAATCGCGGCAAGATAAGCCTTACGCTCGATCTTCGCTCATCGGAAGGGGCTGGCGTCTTCCTTGAACTGGCAGCCCTGTCGGACGTGGCCGTGGAGAACTTCTCGCCCGGGACGATGGCGCGTTTTGGCCTGAGTTACGAACAGCTCCGCGCCCGCAATCCGAAGCTGATTCTGTGTTCGATCTCCGGGTTCGGCCAATCCGGCCCGATGGCGCCCGAGCCGGCCTACGACATCGTTGCCCAGGCGCTCGGCGGCACCATGAGCGTTACCGGATTGGCCGATGGGGAGCCGACCCGTTGCGGCTTATCGATCGGCGACATGGTGGCGGCCCTGTACGGCGTAATCGCGATTCAGGCGGCATTGCGGGTACGCGAGCGCACCGGGCTCGGACAGCACCTGGATGTCGCGATGCTCGATTGCCAGGTCGCGATGCTGGAGGGGGCCTTGGGCCAATATTCCGCCACCGGCACAGTGCCCGGGCGAATTGGCAGCCGCCATCCGTCGATCACGCCATTCCAGCAGTTTCCGGCCGCGGACGACTATTTCGTGGTGGGCGTGGGCAACGAAGGTCTGTGGCAGCGCTTTTGCGACGCGATCGGTATGCGGCATCTGAAGGATGATCCGCGCTTTGCCGACAATCCCAGCCGCACCCGCAATCATGCCCACCTTGACCTTATCCTACGCGAGCATTTCCTGACCCATCCCCGCGGACATTGGCTTGAGCTCCTGGGCGAGATCGGCGTTCCCTGCGCCCCCGTGTCCAACGTGGCCGATGTGGCGCGCAATCCGCAGTTGCGTGCGCGCAATATGATTCTGGCTGCCGACCACCCGGCCTTTGACGGCCTGCTGGTTCCGGGTTCGCCGCTCAAGTCGGCGGGCCAGGACATGCCGCCGCCAACCCGCGCTCCGGCGCTAGGGGAACATACCGATTCGGTGCTCGAAAGGCTGCTCGGTTACGATCAGGCCAGGATGGCGGAACTGCGCGCTCGGGGTATCATCTAAGCTCTGAATTGAAACTCTGAATCAGGCGGGTCTGGGACGGTTTAATCGGGATGGATATCAGGGTGTGTGGTTTACGGGCGGGGTTGACAGTCGTCCTAACTGTGCTGACGGCGTGCCGGTCGGGGGGCCTGACTCCCGCGCCTTTAGCAAAAGCAGGCGCGGCTCCGCCGGCCTCGAGCACGCCGTTGAAAAATACGTCCGCCGGCGCAGGTGGAGTTCCCAGTGTGTCCGTGCCCGACGGGGTCCCCACCCCGGTCCTCGAGAATGCATCCAAACCCAAACGCGAGTTGTTCAGCTTTATCCTGGAGGATCTCGCGGGACGGCCGGTTAAGCTGTCCAGATGGCAGGGGCATCCGCTAATCGTGGATTTCTGGGCCACCTGGTGCCCGCCATGCCGTAAGGAGATCCCCGAACTCAACGCTATCTACAAAAAATATCGTTCCCAGGGCCTCGTGGTACTGGGTCTATCGGTGGACCAGGTCCAGGGGGACGGGGTCAAATCGGTGCGGCCCTTCGCCCACGAGTTCAAGATCACTTATCCCATCCTGATGGCGGACGATTCAGTCGTCGACGCGACCGAGGTGGACAACCTCCCGACCAACTTGTTCTTCAATCGTAAGGGCGAACAGGTTTCGCGGCTGGAAGGGCGCGGAAAATCAGGCGAGCTGTTCGAAGCGGTCAAGGTCTTGTTTCAGAACTGACCGTGCAGCGAAGACAATTTGATGTGCGAAATTCAGAGTTCCTGGCCGTGCTTCTCATGAACGCTAACTCACTTAACAGTCCGTGCCCAGTAGGGCGGACGTCCCTGCCCGCCGCTCTGCCGTCCATGGCGGGCAGGGACGCCCGCCCTACTGACCTGTCATGAACCACTAACCTCGCGGTGAATACCTACTTGATCGCGACCGCGTTGGGTGGCGACGCGATTCCGCCCTCGACGTTGAGCGGCGCCGATACCACCATAAACTCGTAGCGGCCGTCCTGCGCGCAATCCGCCGCCAGCGGCGCCAGTTCGAATTGCTCGCCTAGCGGCAAGCCCGCCAGCGGCAGCGCCCAGATGTGCAAGGGAGACTTTTCGAATGGCCAAGATTCCACCGAGGGGCAGTCGGTGCCGATTGCCGCGACCCGGTTGTCCCACAGCCATTCCGCCATCGCGCGGCTGGCTTCGATACCACATGCCTTGAGCGACTTGATCGGCGCCATCTCGCGCTTTTGGTCCGCCGGCGCCTTCAAATAGGCCTGCATCCAGCCAGTATGCACCAGCAGGATGCCGCCCGGCTTGAGCTGGGTTTTTTGTGCCTTGAGGGCGCCCTTGAGGTCATCCAGGCTGTAGATCGCCTTGGTCAGCGGATCGAGCGGACGGCCCTGCTCGTTGCGGTATTTGAACACGTCGACCAAGGTGCCTCGGCCGACGAACTTGTTGGCCCACTTATGGATGCTCAACTTTGACTCGCCGCCCGACTTGATGTCGTCCTGGGTTACGCCGTTGTAGAAGCCATGACTCGGATGGGCCACGTGCGCCAGCCCGTCCCACTGGCTCCCCTCCTGGGTGTTGTAATTGTCGAGCATGTCGTCGTGTCCCCAGGCTTTCCCGTCCGGACCCGCGTGCCGGATGATCTTGTGCCTGACGATAGCGCGGCCGAACAACGTCGGTTCTCCGTAACCAACCTTCATGTCGAGCCGGAATACCTTTCCGTTGTGCACCAGGCGGGCGGCTTCGACCACGCCTTCGGGCGTCAGAAAATTAAGGCATCCAAGTTCGTAGTCGTCGCCGAATACGCCCCAACTTGAATCCGCGGGCGCGTCCTTGTTGATCGGGAGTTCAGAGAAGCGGGGAATTTTATTCAGATCGATCTTTGCCATCGGTGTTGCTCTCCAGTTCTAACGGCCCGGTTTTAACTATGCTGCTTGGGTTCGCATGAATTCCAATAAGATGGAGTTGAATTCGGGAGCCTTTTCGAAATAGACGGAATGACCCGCGCCAGGGATCAAGGCCTTGCTCGCATGCGGGATTCGGCGGGCCATCAGGTCCATCGTCGGCGCCGGTATGAGCAAGTCTTGATCGCCCCAGACCAGCAAAGTCGGAATGCGCTGCACGTTCAGCGGGTCGACCTTGAACTTCAGCCCGAACAGCCCGCCTAAAAGCTTCGGTGGAAGATGGTTAAGCGTATTGATCTCGCTGTAAAGGAATTGCAGTGCCGGTTCGCGCCCCGCGAAATCGGGGGCGAACGCCTTTGGTATCAATCCGCCCGCGGCCCGCTGCGCAATTCGGTCCTGCTCGGCGCTCACGTCCGGGTCGTCCATTCCGGCGGTGGTGTCGCATAACACCAGCGCGGTGGTGCGCTCGGGATAAGTCGAGGCAAAGCCCAGCACCGTCCATCCGCCCATCGATTGGCCCACCAGCGTGGCCTTTTCGATCCCCAAATGATCGAGTAGCGCGCGCAGGTCTTCGACGAATGCGGCGGCCCCTTGGCCGTCTGGAACTTCGCGGGAAAGTCCGAAACCGCGATGGTCGAAAGTGACGCACCGGTAGCTCTTGCTGAAATGAGGAACCTGCTGCCACCAACTAAGATGACTGCCGCCACCACCATGGGCAAACACGAGCGCGGACCCCTGGCCGTGCGTCTCGTAGTAGAGATCGATTCCGTTGATTTTTGCCTGCGACATCGTATCCCTCCTTAAAGCCGCCCGTGCGCTCCGCTCAACCGCCGCTGGTCTTGGGGTTAGGTAGTGTCTTCGGATCGCGAAAGCGCGGCGGACGCTTCTCGGTGAACGCCTTGACGCCCTCCTTGATATCGTCGAGCGAGTACATCCAGCGAGTCACGTCGTTGGCATCGGCTATTATCGTGTCGAAGTCGCTCGCGAGGTGCTCGATGATCATGCGCCGGGATTGCGCGACACAAATCGCGGAGCAGTTCTGCGCGATGTCCTGCGCAATCTCGTGCGCCCGCGTCATCAGTTGGTCATCCGGCACGACCTCGCGCAAATAACCCATTTTCAAGGCCTCGTCCGCGGTGATCATCCTTCCTGTCACCACCAGGTCGAGCGCATTGCCCAGTCCGACCACGCGCGGCAGAAAGTAGGCGGTCGCGTCCTCGATCGTCAGTCCACGGCGGGAAAAAATCGTTCCAAGCCGGGCGCTTTGCGCGGCGATGCGGAAATCGAAATAGAGCGGGAAGATGAATCCGATGCCGGCGCATACGCCGTTAATCGCGCCGACCACTGGGGTGCGCAAATCCATCATGTAGGAAAACATTCCGCGCCTGCGCCGGGGCTTATCGGCGGGTTCGGCAGTGCGTTGCGGCTGCGGCTGATCCGAAGCCGCCGCGCGCGCGCCTACGGCTTGCATGTCGGCGCCCGAGCAAAATGCCTTGCCGGCGCCGGTAAAAATGATCGCGCCGACGTCGTCATCGTTATCAGCTTCGGTAAAAACCTCGCGCAACTCTTTGAACAGATTAGGGTTAAGGGCGTTGTAGGTCTTGGGCCGGTTAAGGGTAATCGTCGCTACCCGGTTCTCTTTGTGAAAAATAAGGTCGCTATACGCCATCGATGCAGTCTCCGTCGCAAGGCTGAAAGAGCCGAATGAACGCTATGATTGCCGGGCCGGAATTGTCAAACCCAAAGGCATCGCG
Source organism: uncultured Pseudomonadota bacterium (assembly GCA_963824565.1). Classification (GTDB taxonomy): domain Bacteria; phylum Desulfobacterota; class Binatia; order Binatales; family Binataceae; genus JAJPJA01. The sequence goes on from CAWGQB010000001.1 coordinate 652,128, forward strand.
GCCGCCCGCATTGGCCGGAAGAAGGGCTCTGGAGGAGTTATAGTTTCTGCATTCAGCAGTGACTACTCCGTTGCGTGTACGACCAATTTGTCGCAGTAACAGCAGCGTAACTCGAAACTCTGCGCCCCGGGCGGATGCGGGAAATCAGAATGCCGCCCGTTCCGCTCCCTATCACTTCAAAACATACTGGCCGGTGTAGAAGGTGACGATCTTCTTCAGGTCCACAAAGCTGGCGACGTCGGCGCCGATTACTTCCGCGCTTTCAGGTTTGTCATAGAGCCGCTGCTCGAGATCCTGCTGTGTCGGAAAGTAGAGTATCGCGATCCCGTTATAGGCGGCGCGCCGGGCGTGAGCGGCTGCTCGACTCACGTTTTGAACGTAGCGGGTCATGCCGACGTGAATCCGGCACGCCAGTGGCCCATGATGGCGCCATCCCTGGCGCCCCTGCGCGTCGCTTTTGCCCTCTCCCCAGGTAATCGCCGACACCAGGTTGACTCCGGGGGCGCGTCCGCCAAGTGCAAACCGCTGCTGATCTTTTTCCACCGTTTCCGTGACCAGGTAGGCATGGCAGGATGCGCCCTGCGATCGGAGATGCTCCTGGACGGCAGCCGACCCTGCGCTGGCCTGGTACAACCCGGCCGCCGGCTGCGATGCGCTCGCGGGTTCGACCCACATTTCTGTCACCACGTCGTAGGGCACCGGCGCAGAGTCCAGCGGCGCGACGCCCATGTTCGGCGTGACGTCGTTGACGTTGACAATATAATGGTCGAGTCGCCGAACCCGCTCGAGAACCGTCGGCACATGCTCGCGGATGAACCATTGTTGAAACGCGCCGCGGTCCTGGCCCGGTCCACGGCTGATTAGAGAGATTAATTTCATTGTTTGTTCCTCCATCGGTTAGCGATCCAAACCCTGGTTGGAATTCAAAGAGTGACTGCGCAGGAAATCCAGCATCAACGGCGTCCACTTTGTGGGCCATCGCGCGTGTTCCACGAAACCCAGGCTATAACCGAGAGGATCTGAAAGCGGTTTCATATTGCCGGTTTCGCTGGCCCCGCATGAGAGCATGCATTCATTCACCTGATTTCCCGAGTAGTCGATAATCGTATCGCGAACGCTGTTACCGGCCGCCTCGAGTTCTTTCTCCATCCGCTCGCTGTTTGGGCACATACCGGCGATATCGCAGCTATTGTGCAGATGCATTGCGGGCACACCCGGGTTGAAGATCTGAACCTGAGCGTTATTGGCGGGACGGTTTTTCACCGGAGTCTGCGGGCATGGATCGTTGAATGCGCCGAACGGATCCGGCGCGGAATAAGCGGCGACCGCGGCGATGTCGGGCCGGTTGAGCGCGTACAGATAGGCCATCGCCGCCCCGTTGGACCATCCAGTGATATAGATGCGGCTGGGGTCGACTTTGCCGGACGCAACCTGTTGCGCTACGAAATGATCGATCGCGGCTGCGTCCACGTTTTCATGGTAGAGGCTCTCGCCCACCGTCACGTCGCCGGCCGGATTCAGTTGCCGGTACCAGTTGTCCCAGCCGAGGCCCTTGTCGTCGGGACGCGGATAATTATGCAGGGTCTTGCGCGCCAGCGGTGCCAGCACGATATAGCCCGCGGTCTTTCCGTCCGCGCTGAGCGACACCGAATCCTGATAGAGCAGCAATCCGGTTTTGGCGACGGTTTTCGGGCCGAACAAGGAGGGATGCAGATAAATCACCAGCGGCAAGCGGTCTCTTGACGCGGGATATGGCTCCCATAAGCAGGCGTAGCGATCGTCGCCATACAGGTCGATCCACGGGCCCAAAACCGTGCCGTGCGGGCAATCGGGTTTGACCGCGCCCATCGTGATCGCGGGCGGGTTGCCGAACGGACCACACATCGGCGGCACCGAGCTACCCATCGCCCTGGTGCCGCAGCCAATCGCGCCGATAGTTGTGAGCATCAAACCTGCCAGTGCGAACAATCGACTCGTCGTCGCGGAACTTGGCACCTAGGCGTTGCTTCCCGAGTAGTCCCAGAAGGCCTGACGCTCGGCGAACAACCATTGCCCGTTAACCTTGCGTAGCTTATCGCGATAGCCGCCGATCGCACTCAACTCGGTGCGGCCCCGATGGGTCCGGTAATGGATGACGTAGCAACCTCCGGTGGCGGTATCGCCCTGGATTTCGACCCTGATGTTGTTGACCAGGTGACGGACCTGGAACATCCCCGTCGTCGCCTTATACTTGGCGATGAAGTGCCGCAGTTCCGGATGACCCACATGGCGGCCGTAATTCGGTCCCTCGACCACGCCGTCCTCGGTGAAAAGCCGCAACCATTCCTCGTATTGCCGATCATCCAGGGTCCAGCAGTAATCGGCATAAAGTTGACGAATTTGCGCGTAATCGTCCATCGCGCCGTCCTCCCTGACAAACGAGCCGCAAGTTTACCACCACCGGGGCAAAGTTTCGCAAGCTCCACGGCGCGTCTTCTCAGGAGTCCGGCCCGGATGTATAAGGTGCGCAGAAGGCTTAGCATGACGCTGGCCTTGGGCGCTCGATGTCGCTGGCAATAGTTCTGGGTTGATTCAGATACGGCCGGCTTGGAGGGATTGGCGCTATGATGTGGCTGGTAGAAGTTGCGCTTCGCCGCCCCATTTCCGTGGCCGTGACGGCGCTACTCATGCTGGTCCTGGGCTCGCTCTCCTTCGCGCTGGTCGCCCTCAACATGGGCCAGGCCGCTCAGGACGGCGAGCCGGTCCAACCGGTGCTTCTGCAAGTGGACTGACCTGCCGCGGCGGCTGCGCAAGACTCGTTCAAAAACCAATCTTGAAATCGTAATAGCCCTTACCGATTGGCTCGGACTGTTAACCAATACTGATTCGGTCTGCGATTGGTATAATTATGGTTCAGCCCAGCTCAAAACTGCATACGCCGTAGACACGGTCCAAGCGCAATGACGGTATCTCGCGATTGTACATTCTCGCGGTCTCGAAGGCCGGCGTCATTCCGTGGCGGCGCGCCAACGCGACCGCATGCGGATTGACCTCTGGCACATCGAGGAAAATCGGCTCGCCCCGCGCCTCTGCGGACAGGGCGGCGAATAGCGCCTCGGCCGTGGCTTCGTCGAGCGCCGTGAGCGGACCGATCTTGTAGCCGCGCCGGCAGCGCCGTATCACCGCGTAACCCATAAGTTGGCCGCCGCGCAGGACCGCACGTCCCTGCGCGCCAGGTTGCGTATTCCATCGGCGTACAAAGTCCGCGCGCGGAGCGGGAAATACCCACGTGTCGCATGAAACGACCTGGGCCAGGCCGACCGACTTGAGCGCGACGGTTTCGCTTGCGGGTTCGGCGGCGCCGGTTGCGACGCCCTCGTAACGCACGTTTCGGTAGGCGAGCGTGAATCCCGATTTCATGTAATTCGCCTGCTGCGCCACCACTCCGTCAAGCCCGATATTGCGCGAGCCCAGATAGTTCATTACCTCGTGCCACAGTTGCAGGCCGTAACCCCGCCCGCGGAACTGCGGCCGTACAATATACAAACCGATGAAGCCGAAACCGGCTCCGTAAGCGACGCCCGACAGCGAATCCAACCGGTTCGCCGTCAAGCTCGCCAATAAAGAATCCTTGCGGATCGGTGTCGAAGAACGACTCGGCATCGTTGAGCCCCGGATTCCATCCTTCGGCCGCCGCCCATTCGATGGCCAGGTCCACGTCCTCACGGCGCATCCGGCGCACTCGATACTCAGCCATCAACCTTCTACCTTTCGCTGCGAGCGGCTTGCGGCCATTACACCCAATTCATAGCTATACGGCCTGGCCCGCGCACCAACCGCTGGACCATGCCCATTGGAAGTTGTAGCCGCCCAGCCAGCCGGTGACGTCGACTGCCTCACCAATCATAAAGAGCCCCGGCACATCTCGTGCCTGCAAGGTTTTGGAAGAAAGGCCGGCGGTATCGACACCGCCCGCCGTTACCTCGGCCTTGGACCATCCCTCGGATTCCGTTGGCGTCACCTGCCAGCGCTTGAGCCGTTGCGCGATCGCGGCGAGGCTGCGATCCGGCAGGTTCGCCATCGGTCCCGGCGACGGCGCCGCCTCCGCAAGGGCATGTGCCAGGCGCGCCGGCAGTATCTCGGACAGCACGGTCTTGAGCTCGGCTTTGGGGCGGATACGTTTGCGATCGCGCAGATAACTATCCGTATCCAGATCCGGCGCCAAGTCGATCGAAATCGTGTCGCCCTCGCTCCAATAGGATGAAATCTGCAGAATCGCCGGGCCTGACAGGCCGCGATGGGTGAACAGGATATTTTCCCGAAAGCTCTGGCGGCCGCATGAGACCACGGTCTCGGCCGAGACGCCGGTCAGGCGCCGGCACAAGCCAAGCGTTTCATCGGCAAACTTCAACGGCACCAGCCCGGGCCGCGGCTCTATAAGCGTCAGCCCGAAACGGCGCGCAACATCATAGGCAAAGCCGGTCGCGCCCATCTTCGGGATCGACAGGCCGCCGGTGGCGATCACCAGGGCCGGGGCGACGAAACAGCCCCTGTTGGTCTCGACGCGGAACCGGTCGGAGCGGATGATATCGCTGACGTTGTGGCCCAGCCGCAGATCGACATGGGCCGCCGCGCATTCCGCTATCAGCATCGCGAGGATCTCGCGCGCCGAGCCATCGCAAAACAACTGGCCCAGGGTCTTTTCGTGATATGGGATGTGATGGCGCTCGACCATGGCGATGAAGTCCCGTTGGGTATAACGGCTGAGCGCGGACTTGCAAAAATGTGGGTTGGCGGACAGGAAGCGTTCGGGCGCCGCCTCCAGATTGGTGAAGTTGCAGCGTCCGCCGCCCGAGATCAGGATCTTCGCGCCAGCGTGGGCAGCGTGGTCGAGCAGCAGCACCCGCCGCCCGCGCCGGCCGGCGGTCATCGCGCACATCAGACCGGCAGCTCCAGCCCCCAGGATCACCACGTCGAACGCTTCCATTCGAAGGTCATTAGGCTCCGCGTTCATCGGGCACGCAATGCGCCCTGATTGTTGTTGGGCAGCGAACACAGCCAGCTCGCCACGCTGCCATTGGTTTCGGAATGGAATTGTTGGACGCACACGAGCCCAGCGCCAATGGGAAAGCCGGGATGAGGCTCCAGGATTTCCACTTATAAGAAATCGCGCCGCGCATCAGGTCTTAGGGCCCCCATAATCGGCGATTCAGGTAATTCCATAACCGCTATTCAAGACTATACAGTGGAATAGTCTATTTTATGTCTATTTTACCATCGACGATACAGAACAGTTACCTATTCAATCTATCTAATGCATAATATAGCTTAATTTACCATCTGAGCCTATATTATTGAAGAAAACAATATTAGCGTTGATTCTTGACAATATGTCTGGCAATAACAACAGACGTTTCACGAGCTGCTAAATTAACCTTCTTGGCAGATAAATTATTGACAGCATGATTAGTCACCGGTATAAAGTGCCTACGCGAAGCGGTCCGGCCAGTCTTGCTCTTGCATAGATTTCCGGATTGCGGTTTTTTTCGCCGAATTAAACGCAACCCTAAGCGGTTGGAAACGCAGCAGATGGTCCGCGGCATCGTTTGACCACTCCCGCCGCGAGATCACCAAAAGCCCTTCATCGGTTCCGGCTTATCGGCCGGTGCCTGCGCCCGATAGCCATTTCCGCTGGCCGTTGACGGCGAACCAATGGAGGAATTTTCCAGATCAACATACGTGAGGTGGATGAAGCATGGGCAACATGAAGAGTGGCAGTGTGATTGCGGTGGCGCTTCTGACGTTGGCTATATTAGGCATCGAGGCAGCGACAGTGCACGCGGCAAGTTCGACGGCAATCGTGCTACGGTCTATTGCGACCGGCAGCACCACATCATCATCGAGAGACCACATTACGATTCCCGCAACTGACGGAGTGTCCGCAGGACAGGTCCTGATCGCGCAAATTGCGATCCGCGGAGGCACAGGGCTGACGATAACCGCCCCCTCGGGATGGTCACTGATACGGCGCGACGACTCCGGCTCTGCTATTTCGCAAGCCGTCTACGTTCGCGTCGTTCCGTCCTCCGGCACCGAACCCGCCTCTTATACGTGGAGCTTCAACGACGGCAATGACGCGGCCGGCGGAATAGCAGCCTACGTCAACGTCAATGGTGTACAACCGATCGACGTCACTGGCGGCCAGAACAATGGCGTCTCGACTACGATAACGGCTCCTTCCGTCAATCTACCCAACGGGGGTGATCGCGTCGTGGCCCTGTTTGCGATCGCCGACACGAGTCCTATCGTCGGTCCCGCATCTATGAATCAACGTTGGAACTTTCGCTCGTCAAGCTATGGAATCAGTGTGGTAATGTCCGACCTGACGTATAGCTCTTCCGGGCCCACCCCCACGGTAGTCGCGAGTACGCTGGTAGGTGCGGCAAACATCGGCGCGCAGATCGCTCTCACGCAAACCGCCACGGCTCCGCTCAGCAGCACTTTTCCCAGAAGCGACGCGGAATGTGCCGCAGCGATAAGCTATTCGTCGTGGGAACCGCGTCCTGACAACTACACGGCAAACCACACAACGCCTACTTCCAGCCAACTGAAGGCGTTCCATGCGTCGGACGTCAATGGCGGTGCACCGGCCTCCGCCTTCGATCAGGTGGACGGAAATTTCACCGGAACGACTGACGAAATCATCCAATGGGCCGCGTGCAAATGGGGATTTGACGCCGATTTGGTGCGTGCAATCGCGATCGACGAAAGCTATTGGCATGAAAGCTCGACTGGTGACTATACACACACAGAGAGCAACTGTCCGCCAGGAACCTGGGATGGATCGGGGTGCTATCAGACCTATGGATTACTTCAGATCAAATATCCGGATTATAGTGGTACGTGGCCCATGGAACGCGACGACACTGCGTTCAGTGCCGAATATAAGCTTGCCTACCAGCGTGCTTGCATGGACGGAAAGCTGAGTAATCTTGTTGGTACTTCGGGCTATCCAAGTTCCGATAGCAATGTGATGCTTTGGGGCTGTGTGGGCCAATGGTATAGCGGCGGCTGGTACGACTCCGGCGCGCAAGAGTACATCACGCGGATTCAGACCTATATGAGCCAAAAGGTATGGCTGACCTGGTGATCCCGCGGCCAAGCCCAGACCTTCCGTCCAGCACGGAAATGGGCCGCTCGAATTTTATCTGACGGATGCACCTGCGCGTGCGATAAGAGAGAGCGCCGGGCTGCGAAGATTCATTTTTTCGCAGCCTGCGCTCAGCGGCCGCGACCGGAGAGCCGGCTCAGCGCGCGGTGAGGCCGCCGTCGATCACGAACACCGTACCGGTTACGAAGCTCGATTCATCCGAGGCCAGGTACAAGGCGCAGTAGGCGATATCTTCGGGCGTGCCCAAGCGCCGAATCGGCGAGAGGCGGAAGGGATGGCTCGTATCTTTTAGCGGACCCACCACCGGTGCGACCATCGGCGTGTCGATCACCCCCGGACAGATGCAGTTGACTCGGATGTTCTTGGGACCGAATTCCACCGCGAGCGCCCGGCTGAGCGAGATCATCCCGCCTTTGGAGGCGGTATAGGCGTGGGCGTTTTCTCCGCCCACTAACGCCGCGATCGACGAAGTGTTGATGATCGAGCCGCCGCCGCTTTTAAGCATCTCAGGAATCGCGTATTTGCAAGTTAGAAATACGCTTTTCAGGTTGATCGCCAGCACTCTATCCCAGTCCTCTTCAGGGGTTTTGAGAATATCGTGCATCGAAAGGGTCGACGAATAGCCGACCCCGGCGTTGTTGTAGAGCACGTCGATCCGGCCGTACGACTCTAACGCGCCGTCGATAAGCCGGCGCACCTCGGACGTGGCGGAAACGTCGGCGCCGATATGGACCACCTCGCCGCCCGCGGCCCGCACCTGCGCCGCGGTCTCGTCGCCAGACTGCGTATTCCAATCGCTCGCGACGATTTTCGCGCCTTCTTTGCCAAACAACAGCGCGGCGGCGCGCCCTTGCCCGCCACCAGCGCCAGTGATGATCGCGACTTTATCTTTCAATCGCATGGTTGCCTCCGCCGTCAATGTTTTAACTCACCCGACTACGGTACTGAATTTGGTGCCCTTGAAGAATGCCGGGTTCAATGACGTCCGGAATCTGACGGCGTTGGCAAAAAGCCGGCGGTTCGTTCCAGATCTGATTTCGTTACCAATCGCGCAGATACTGCGGCATAGTAGCCGCATTAGGGGTAAGGCAAGGATCGGGGGCGCTTGGTCGTCGAATCGATAACGGTCCCGGATCCACGAAGTTTGGGGGTCCAGAAAGTTCAGGGTTCACGAGAGTTTAGGGGTCAAGATGGCTGAAATGCGCTTTGATGGTCGAGTGGCGCTGGTGACGGGCGCCGCCAACGGTCTGGGACGCGCCTATGCGCATCTGCTGGCGTCACGCGGCGCGCGAGTCGTGGTCAACGACGTCGGCGCCGGACTCGACGGCAGCGGCGCCTCGGACCTTCCCGCCAAAAAAGTAGTGGAAGAAATCAAAGTGGCGGGCGGCGAGGCGATTGCCGACGCGCACAGCGTCGGCGATCAACAAGGCGCCGAAGGCGCCGTCGGTACCGCGATCGAGGCCTTCGGACGCGTCGATGTCGTGGTCAATAACGCGGGCTACGGCTCCTTCTGCCCGTTCGCTCAATATCCCACCGACAAGTTCCGCAGGCTGGTGGATGTAAGCTTCATGGGCGCGGTATGGGTGAGCCAGGCAGCCTGGCCGCACATGGCAAAGTCGCGCTATGGGCGGATCGTCAACACCAGTTCGGCGTCGGTTTATGGTTTGCCCGGCAACAGCGCATATGGGGCTGCCAAGGCCGCAATTCTGGGGCTCACGCGCGCTATCGCACTGGAAGGCGCCGAGTTCGGGATCAAATGCAACGCGATTTCGCCGTCGGCCGCGACTCGCGGAGTCGCCGCGTTTCCGGAATCGGAAGTAAAGAGGTTTCTCATCGAATATCTGCCGCCCGAGCGCGCCGCGGTCGCGGTGGGCTATCTGGCGCACGAGGAATGCTCGATTAGCGGAGAATGCATCGTGTCGGGCGGCGGCCGCATCGCGCGCATGTTCATCGGTCAAACCTACGGCCATGTGGACCCCGGCATCACCATCGAAGGGCTACGCGACAATCTTCCCAAAATTATGGACACCGCGAAGTTCGAGATCCTGAAATCAAATACGGAAGCGATCCAATTGTGCGGCCGCCAGCTCGGGTTTGAAAACGCCGACAAGCTGCTTTTCCCTTAGCGCTGCGGGATCGACGGACGGCATCTGACGATGGCGATCTTTGACGGAATAAGGGTGGTCGATCTTTCGCAGGGGATAGCCGGAGCGCTGACTTCGTTGCTGCTCGCGGAGCAAGGGGCCGACGTGATCAAGGTCGAGCCGCCCGGCGGCGATCCTTACCGGGAGACCGAAGCGGGGTTCTTCATCTGGAATCGTAGCAAGCGCAGCGTCACGCTTGACTTGAATGACATCGGGCAACGCCAGACCTTTGATCGGCTGCTAAAGGGCGCCGATGTACTGCTCGACGCGTGTTCGCCGTCGGAATCCAAAACCTTCGACCTCGAGCCGGAGCCGCTTCAAAACCGGTTTCCCCATATCGTCCACTGCCGGATCACAGCCTACGGTTCCGACCATCCATGGAACGGACGTCCCGCGATCGATGCGCTGGTGGCGGCCAGATTGGGACTTTATTTTCAGCAACCGGGCATCCGCCGCGACGGGCCGACGTTTTTGTATTGTCCATTTCCCAGCCACGGCGCCGCCTTCAGCGCGACACTCGGGATCTGCGCGGCGCTGCGGACGCGGTTGCATAGCGGGCGCGGCCAGTTCGTCGACACCTCGCTCCTGGACGGCACCGCGATCATCACCTGCATGCTGTGGCAGTGGGCGGATCATCCCACGCCCGAGTTCGCGGAAGCGGCCAACAGTATCGAGCCGTTTCCGCAATTTCTATACGAATGCGGCGACGGCTTCTGGCTTCATCATATGATGACCGACAAGGGCAATCTGGGCGTCGTCGCCGATCTCCTGGGAGTCGAGTTGCCCAAGCCGCCGCCGGGCAGCCGGATCATTCCCGTCGAAGGGCGTCGGCAGTTCATCGCGGAGGCTCGCAAGGTATTCAAGACCAGGCCGCGCGAGGAATGGATCAAGCTTCTGCGCGAACGCGATGTCCCGGTGGAAGGAGTGGTGTCCACCGAAGAAGCATTGCTTCACGGGCAGACCTGCGCCAATGAGATGATGGCCGAAATCGACGACTCGCAGCGTGGGCGCACAATCCAAATCGGCATGCCGATCCGCTTTTCCAAATCTCCCGGGCGCATCAAGGGACCGGCGCCGCAGCCGGGCCAGCATACTGACGAAGTTCTGGCCGGACTCACGAAAGAACCGACACATCGAGTCGCAATCGCATCGGCGCAGCGGAAAAGAGAACTCCCACATCCGCTGGCCGATATTACGGTGATTGACTTCGGCGAATACCTCGCGGGTCCGTTCGGTCCGATGCTACTCGGTGACCTCGGCGCCAAGGTCATTAAGGCGGAGCGGCTTGAAGGGGATCGGATGCGCTATCCGGCCCAGCCCTTTTTCGCCTGTCAGCGCGGCAAGATGGACCTGGCAGTTGATCTCAAGTCGCCCGCGGGATTGGAGATCATTTACCGGCTGGTGAAGCAGGCCGACGTCGTCCATCACAACCAGCGGCCCGGCGTCGCCGAGCGGCTCAAAATCGATTACGCGACGCTGAAAGCGATCAAAGCCGGACTTGATCTACTGTCATAGCGCAGCCTACGGAACACGCGGCCCCAGCGCGCTGATGGGCGGTTACGACCAGCTCTTCGAAGCGATGTGCGGGATGGAATACATGGGCGGCGGCGCAGGCAATCCGCCAGTGTGGGTGCAGGCGGGGCCGGTCGATATCGGCGGCGCGACGTTGTCCGCGATTGCGACCCTGATGGCGATCTACCATCGCGACCGCACCGGCGAGGGCCAGTTCGTCGACGGCTCCCTGCTCAACGCCGGACTGTGGTACAACTCCGACGCGTTCATCAGCGACCGGCCCGATGTACGGCGCCGCCCTACGCTTAATCGCAGTCAAACCGGGACTGGGGCAACCTATCGGATCTATGAAACGGCGGATGGATGGATCTGCGTCGCGGCGCTTTCGCAGCAGCATTGGGAGCGGTTTTGCGAAGTGTTGGGACGCCCGCGACTCGCCGCCGATGAGCGCTTGGGCAGCCATCATCAGCGCGTCGACCATCGCGATGAACTGGAATCGATCTTCGAACCGATTTTCAAGGGCCGAACCGCCGCGCAATGGTTTGCAATGCTGGACGCCGCCGGCGTGCCGTGCGAGCTTTGCAGTAACGGTTACTGGCGTGACTACCTGACGGATCCGTGGTCGATGAAAACCGGGCGCGTGGTCGAGTACTTCCAGGGCGACCTGCAAGCCAGGCTGCGGCAGTTTGGGAAGACCATCCGCTTTTCGCAGACGCCGCAAGCGATACAGGGTCCGCCGCCGGTGCTGGGCGAGCATACGCGCCGCATCCTGGACGATCTGGGCTACAGCACGCAAGAGCAGGAGGACCTGAAGCGGCGCGGAGTGGTAAGCTGGCCCGAAAAGTGAGATTTAAGGCCCAGGTGGGATTAGCTTCTCAGAAAATCTCGACATCCTTCCCTACTCGGGAGGGAGTGTGAGGCATGCATAAAAGACCAGAGAAATAACATTTCAGGAGCATTGACCATGGACAAGCAAAAATACACGAAGACTTACCAGTTGGTATCCGCCGACGATCACGTGCAGGAGCCCGAAGACACCTGGCAGAAGCGGGTTCCCTCAAAGCTCAAGGCGCGTGCGCCCAAGATTGTGCATACGCCGAATGGCGACGCGTGGGAGATCGACGGCAAGGTCGGGGCGACCTTCGGATTGGGCGCCCAGGCGGGGCGGAAGTTTGAAGAATACAAGCCGTCGGGCGAGACTTACGCCAGCATCCGCACCGGCTCTTACGAACCCAACGAGCGGCTTAAGGATATGGATATCGACGGCGTCGACGCGCAGGTCCTGTTTCCCAATCTGGCCATCGCTGAGTTCTACAACATGAAGGATCTGGAGCTCCAGCTCGCTTGTCTGCGCGCATACAACGACTTCATGTCGGATTTTTGCTCGATCGATCCGGCGCGTCTGCTAGGAGTGGCGCTGCTGCCGACCGATGATGTCGGCGCGGCGGTGGCGGAAATTGGCCGCGTCGCGAAAATGCGCGAGATACGCGGCGTGATGGTTCCCACCTACCCGCGCCTGAAACCCCTGGACAATGCGATTTACGATCCGATCTGGGCCGCGGCGCAGGACGCGGATCTGCCGGTGCACATCCATCTCATCACTGGAAGCAAGGCCGAGCGCTTCAACGAACTGAACTCGGCGGGCTTGCTGTGCGCGGAGATGGCGAACCATTCGCTGGCTTGTTACGAAACCCTCGCCAAGGTCATTTTCACCGGAGTTCTGGAGCGTTTTCCGCGGCTTCGGTTCGTCTCGGTCGAAGGCAATATCGGATGGATCGGCTATTTCCTCGAAAAGATGGATCGCACCTATCAGCGGCATCGGCACTGGACCAACCTCGATCTGCCCAGGCTACCCAGTGAGTATTTCCATCGCCAGGTGTACGCTACGTTTATAGAGGATCCGGTCGGGGTGAAAATCGCCGAGATAATCGGCGCCGATAACCTGATGTGGTCCTCCGACTATCCTCATACCGACACCACCTGGCCAAATTCACGCCAATACGTGGAAGAGACCTTCAAGGGCGTCGGCGAGGAGACCAAACGCAAGATTGTCGCCGGCAACGCCGTTCGGCTATATGGGCTCAATTAGGCCATAGGTGAAAATAGATCCATGGCTAAGGGTCCAGAAACCCTTACCTCCATCCTCTCAACTGGAATAGAAGGACAGAATATATTCCAAAGTGTTTATTGAGCTCCCCTTTTCTTTAAGGGAGAGGGTAGGGCGAGGGTTTGCTGCTTGAGTCGCAAGAGTATATTTTTGTTTGAAGACAGGGATAGTCAATTAGTAACGGGAGGCCGTGATGGCTGGATTTCTTTCCCATGTGAAGGTTCTGGAACTGGGCGATGAAAAGGGTGAGTTTTGTGGCAAGCTTTTCGCCGGCGCCGGCGCGGACGTAATAAAAGTTGAACCGCCCGGAGGCGGCGCCACGCGTTCAATCGGGCCCTTCTATCACGACGAACCCAATCCCGAGCGCAGTCTGTACTTCTGGCACTACAATTTCGGCAAGCGTGGAGTCACGCTTGATATCAATGCGCCCGAGGGTCACGAACTTCTGCGCGCGCTGTTAGCTCAAACTACAGTCGTGATCGACAGCCTTCCGCTCGACACCCTGGAGAACCTAGGCTTTATCTGGGACGAGTTGCAAAAGCTTAATCCCGGGCTGGTGTATGTGCGGATTACTCCATTCGGCCGCAGCTGGTCCGTGGCGCGATTACAAGGCCAATGACCTCGTGCACATGGCGCTGGGCGGCGAGATGATGCATTGCGGCTACGATCCCAAACCCGACCTGACCTACGATACGCCGCCGATCTCGCCGCAAATGTGGCATGCATATCACATCGCCGGGAACCAGGCCTTTATCGCGGCGCTCGGAGCGCTGTTTGCCCGCGGCACAACGAATCGCGGTGACTATATCGACATCCCAATCCATCAGGCGATCAGTTGTTGTACCGAGCACGACGTCGAATGCTTCGAGTTTACCGGGCGTCCTTATCTGCGTCTGACCGGCCGGCACGCGCGTCCCGAACCCGACGCGCCGACTCAGTACAAGACCAAAGACGGCCGCTACCAGTGCGTAATCGTCAATCCATTCGCGGGCGGCTTCGAATCGGCAGTCAAGTTGCTGCAGAGCAAGGGGTTCGCCGACGATTTGGCTGACGACAAGTACAAAGACCCCGAAAGCCGCAAGAACCGCGAGTTCCATCATCACTTTTATGGCCAGATCGGAAAATGCATCGGCGCTTCCGGCGTCGAAGAAACCTGGCATGATGCGCAGGACCTGGCGATTCCCTGGGTCCCGGTGCGCAAGCCGGAGGAAAACCTGAGCGATAAGCAATGGCAGTCGCGGGAGACCTTCGGCGAGGTCGAACATCCGGAGCTGGGCCGCAGTTTCACTTATCCACGCTCGCCGATGCTGTCGGAGGAATGCCCCTGGCGCACGGGTCCGCGCGCTCCGCTGATCGGGGAACATAACGAAGCGGTTTTCGGCGGGCTCGGCAAGAGTCAGGACGAACTCAAGCGGTTGCGCGATCGCGGAATCATCTGACGCGAATCCGCACCTGGAACGATACGGAAAAGGAATACAAGGAGAATCATTATGCGACCGCTTGAAGGTGTGAGAATCGCGGATTTGACCTGGCTGATGGCCGGGGCTGGCGGACTTAAGTTGATGTCGGCGCTAGGCGCCGAGGTGATTCGGGTCGAATGGCACGGCCGGATGGACTGGCTGCGCTTTCACGCCCAGACTCCCATTCCTTATCGCCAGCCCGATCACGCTCCGCTGGACCCGCAAAGCCCCAATCGCTCGGGCTATTTCAACTCTATCAACGCCGGTAAATACGGGGTCAGCCTCAACGTCAAGCATCCGGAGGGGCGCGAACTGTTCAAGCGCCTGGTCGGGATCAGCGATATCGTGGTCGAATCGTTCACCGCCGAGACGATGCAAAATCTGGGGCTCGGCTACGAGGTACTCAAATCGGTCAAACCCGATATCATCTATTACCAGCAGCCGGGATGGGGCAAGAAGGGTCCCTACGTAAAGTATGCGTCGTACGGTCCGATCGCGCAGGGCGTGTCGGGACTCACCGAACAGTCGGGGCTGCCCGATCCGTATCCGCCGGCGGGATGGGGCTTTTCCTACATGGACTGGAGCGGCGCGTACTATTGCGCGATCGGGATGCTGCTGGCGCTCAACTACAAGCAGGCGACCGGCAAGGGCCAGTATATCGACGGCTCGCAGATCGAACCCGCGATCTACATGACCGGCACGGCGATTCTCGACTACGTCGCGAACGGGCGCCATTGGCAGCGCACCGGCAATCGCTCGCCGAATCGGCCGGCGGCTCCGCATGGCGCCTATCGATGCGCGGGCGCGGATCGATGGGTCGCGATCGCGGTGACGAACGACGACGAATGGCGCGCGCTGGTAAATGAGATGGGACAGCCGGGCTGGGCCGCCGACGCGAAGTTCGCGACGATGAGCGCTCGCATCGATAATCAAGACGAGTTGGACCGCTTAATGGAAGCGTGGACCAAGGACCAGGACGCATACGCGGTGCAGGAGCGGCTACAAAAAGTAGGTGTGCCTGCGGGAGTATGCCAAAGAGCCCAGGATCGGATGGAGCTGGATCCGCAGTTGAAGCATTTGAAATGGATGATCCCGCTGCCGCATAAAGAGGTCGGGCCATGGCCCCATCGCGACATCGCCTGGCACTTCGCCAACCTGCAATCCGATCAAGGCGGCCCCACCGGCCGCTCCGCCCCCTGCTACGGCGAAGACAACGATTACGTGTACGGCGAGCTGCTCAAGCTGAGCAAAGCCGAGCAGGACCGCCTGCGCAAGGACGGCGTGATCTGAGACCGCGTTCCGGCACGCACCCGCCGGTGCCTGCTGGAACGCCTGAGAAACGGCGCGACAGAACCCGTCAGGACAGATCCGCGCCGAGAACGAAGGGCCGGTCGATGTCCGCTTCCCCCAAGCCATTGACCCGCGAACCCGCTTGGATAGCCTTTGAAAGCGGTCTAAAGTATCTGTCTCGGACGGATCGATGGCGGCCGCTTGCAGCCAGGCAGCCCCGCAACCCCGATCCTCAAAGGGCGCCACCCTAGCTCAGTCGGTAGAGCAGCTGATTCGTAATCAGCAGGTCGTCGGTTCGAATCCGACGGGTGGCTCCAGAATAGCAATAACATCAACGATTTTTCGGCATGACTGACTTGGTGGATCGTCAGCCTTCGTTCTGTGTCCACACCGTGTCCACAAATCGAGAGTCATGTCCACGGATTAGGCTGTAGAGAAGCGTCGATCACGGAATCAGCTTTCCGAAACCGGCGAGCTGTCGCTAAAGGTGGTCCAAAGCCTCGCGGCAATCCGCGTAAAACGTCCTTACGTCGCGCTCGGAAAGCTGGGGTCGAGAATGTGCGGCGCTTCGGTTGGTTTCACGATACTCGCGACCATTTTGGCAGTACGAGACCCACCAAATACGCCCCCGCGAAAGACGCTGCCCTCGCCCCGCATTCGGACGCTAGTCGGGCAGTGGCGCTTCTTCGATTCTGCGGCCGTCAACGACGGCGTTTGCTCCAAGAAATGATCGCCACCGTTCTTGAGAAGGCTTGCCAGGATCATGCACCAGAACGCGGAGAGCGTTTGTTTCCGCTCGAAACCTAAGAACATTGAACAAGGTTCTAACAGCCAGATCACTTTCCGGCAGGCTGTAACCATAGATGTCTACGCGAACAGCTTGCTGAAGAGCCAGGGCAGCATCCTGCCAAACTCGCTGCATTGTTTCGCCGGTTAACTGCTTCAGGTACGAAGGGTACAACAAGACGGGATCTTCGGCTGGCCGACCGACCGGCGCTTCAGGATCCATCAAGTAAAGAGGGTTGCTGTCGTAATGAAATCCGAAGTCGTGGAGAAACCGGGGATTGTCGAAATAAATTCCGCCCGATGCTGACGAATGCCAGCCAATCGACCCGTGGAGCTTGAGCACGATCACTTTGGAGTCGGTGTTGATGTCGGGCAGAGGCCGCCCGTCGGGCATGATCTTCAGATCCTTGTGAAACCCATAGCCCCTAATTGGGTTCCAGTAGCCTTCCTCAGCGAGGGTCCTTCTGACGCAGTGTCCCAATTAAGCGTAATTATCACGTCGCCGTCAGACAGCTGCTGGAAGTGCCGGCGCAAATAATCCCGTCGCTTACGTTCAGAAGCATCCCGGTGGTGGCAATAGAAGAAAACCCGCTGAAGACACTCGATGAAGCCAATTCGCGCCAGTCGCCCCTCTTCCAATCTCTTGCGTCCCTCATCCTTCCAGTGTGCTTCATATGCGCGAAAATCGGCTTCTGTTAGTTCGCCAGCACGCGACTTCTCAAGCGCAGAATGCATGGCTGCTTCGTCCGCGGCTATGTTGGCGGCCTCGTAAAGGTCCGCCAACGAGAGAACGATTTCAGGATTCGGATTAAAGACGATTTGGTTGAGAGGCTCGTTGTTTCGGCGCCAAGAATCCCACCTCTGCCAGTATTCTTTAAGCATTACGTCGGAATACTCTTCGACGAACGTCTCGATGGTGGGTATGAGCTCATTAGCCGAGGGACAGGCAGCAGGAATTGACGATCCAGCACCGAAGATAAGGATTCTCATCCCCGATCCTTTGCTTCCAGAGAAACCCGGCGAGTGACGCGAGAGATCTCGCCGGCCTCGAACAGTTAGGCCATACGAGGACGAGGGTTGCTTCCACCTCTTACGCGTCACTGGACCGGAGCCCATATTTTTCCGGTCTCGCATTCAAGCGTGACGATAGACAGCCCTAGTGCCTCGGGCAAGTGGCACACAATCTGCTGACTCTCGTAAGCCGACGAGCGCCGGTTTCACAGCGCGTACGACATCGAGAACGGGACAACGGAAGGCACCAGACATGAGTGCAAATCCATACGTGCAGGGATTGCGGGAGTGGGACGAGCGTTACGCCAATCTCGTGATCGGCAAACGCAACTGGCAGATCGCTGCCGCCGGACTTCTTCTCGCGACGATCATTCTTGCGGCAGGCGTGGTGTTGCTATCGAGTCGCACACGCTACATCGTTTACGCGGTTGAAGTCGACAAGCTCGGTTACGCGCTGACGCAGGCGCAGCCGCTTACAGCATCGTCGCCACCCGATGTGATCGATCGGATCGAACGCTATGAAGTGGCGTCCTTCATCCGCGAGGCGCGATCGGTATCGAGCGATACCCAAGTCGAGCAGCAGGCGCTCAACTCATTGCTGGCACACAGTCGCGGCGCGGCTGATCACTTTCTGGACGAGTACTACCACTCTGATGACGCGGGCCATAACCCATTCCAGATCGCGCAGAAGCAGACAATCTCGGTCCAGATCGACTCGATCCTAAAGATTTCTCCTCAGAGCTACGAAGTTCGCTGGACAGAAGTGCACCGCGATCTAAACGGCGCCGCAGTGGGCTCGCCAACGCACTGGGAAGCGCAACTGCAGACGAAGAGTGTGCCGCCAAGCGACGACGACACGGTCGTGAGCAATCCGATCGGTTTTTACGTGACCAACATAACGTGGACGGAGCAGCAAGGCTGAAGCATTCAGGTCACATGAGGGAGGGCAGTTAATGAAGAGGTCACTTGCCCCGGCAGCATTAGCGCTGATGATGGCAGGGTGCGCGGCCCACCAGCCGCCAGCACCGCCTCCACTCAAGCTCGCAGTAGAGGCGCCAGCGCCGAAGCCCGAAGCTCCGCCGCCACCCACCGCCGCCGAGATCCTGGCTGCGCAGCCGTCGCAAGTCCGGGACGCGGTCAAAGAGTACGAACAGAGCGGCAACTGGCCGGTCTACCGCACGCCCGGTTCCGTACTTTACCCGTACGACGAAGAACCACAGCCGGAGCTCGACTGCGCGCCACTGCGCACCACCGACATCCAGCTCCAGTCAGGGGAGACGATAACTGACGTGGCGATGGGCGATACCGAGCGCTGGATGGCGACGCCGGCGTCGTCGGGAGATCCGCGTAACGCGGTACCGCATCTCGCGGTCAAGCCGCAAGCGCCCGGCATCGAGACGAATCTCACGATCTACACGACGAGGCACATCTACCACATACTCCTCCGCTCGCGCGGGCACGCGATGCAGGAGGTGGAGTTTCACTATCCGGACGAAGTGCTGGCGGCGATGAAGGATGCGGACGTCGATAGGGCGAAAGCCAAGGAGGAGGCCGCCGCTGATCCACCCGGCGATAACAACACGGGCGGCGGCGTCAAGATCGCAGCGGTCGATCCCGCCCAGCTCAATTTCTCCTACAAGATCGACGGACCGAACCTGCCTTTCAGACCGATCAGGGCGTTCGACGACGGCAGCCACGTTTACATCCAGATGGCGCCGGGGATGAAGACCAGCGAGGCGCCGGCGCTGCTGATTGCGGCGGGCAGCGGTACGCAAATGGTCAACTACCGGGTCGAGGGCAACTACTACGTGGTCGATCGCCTGTTCAATCAGGCGATCCTCGTTTCAGGCGTAGGACGACAGCAGGACCGCGTGACAATCGCATATGCGGGTGTGGCGAGGTGAGGAGCCATGGATGTAGTGCAAGGGAACACTGGCGGAGCCGAAGGTGCATCGGGCAAACCGATCCACGGCGCGCGCAGTACTGAAGACGAACTTCGCGAGTATGATGAGCACGAGGAGCATCCGGGCGGCGGCAGGTTCAATCATCTACTGCTCGTCGTGGTCGTGGGCATTGCGATGATCGTCGGCGTGGTCGCCGCCGAGGGTATTCGTTCGGCCGGAGTGAACACGCCGAGCACCAGTACACAAGGAGCGGATGAGGGTTCGGACGCGGCCCGCAATAAGGCCGAGGTCGACGAATTGGCGGCGGGCGCTACACGGCCCAACGTGCCGCCGGCGGTGGTGATTCCACCGGCGCCACCCGCGATGGCGAGAGTTCAGGCCCAGGTCGTGCGCGCGCCGCTGGAGCCGAGCCGCTACGCGCAGTGGGCGCAGGACAAATATATGAAGGCGCTAGAGGCGCCCGAAATGGTGGGGGCGTTTCACAGTGCCAGCACACTAGAGATCGCCGGGGACCGGGGTGGCGAGAGAGGTGCGACAGTTAACACCAACGCGTCGAGCGATCCGACTGTAACGCTGCATTCGCCGGCGTCGCCCTACACGGTGATGGCGGGCAGCGTCATTCCAGCGGTGCTCATTGCCGGCATCAATTCCGATCTGCCTGGTCCGGTGCTGGCTCAGGTGAGCGAGAACGTTTTCGACAGCGCGAGTGGCAGGTTGTTGTTGATCCCCCAAGGGAGCCGGCTGATTGGCGCATACCAGAGCGCCGGAGCCTATCGACAACAACGGGTTCAGATCGTCTGGCGCCGACTCATATTCCCGAACACAGCAAGCATGGACCTGCCCCAAATGCCCGGCACCGACCAAGCCGGGGAAGCAGGGTTCACCGATCAGGTCAACAACCACTACGTCGCGACATTCGGGACGGCCGTGCTGATGAGTCTGATCAGCGCGGGTCAGATGGTGGGGCAAATGGCCGCGTTCGGCGGTGGCGGAGTTTACGGAGCGTACGGCTACTACCAGCCGAACCAATGGGCAATGGCTGGGGAGACGGCCGGCTCTGCGGCCTCAGGGCAGATGGGCGGATTAAGTCAGCAGATGATCGGCAACAGTTTGAACCGTGCGCCGACGATCGAGATCCGACCGGGATAACCAATTCAACGTGACGATAACCGAAGACCTTGCGTTTCCAGGGCCGTACAAGGGCTGAACGAGGAGTGACGACACGCGTACACGTTTACGATCTGTAAACAGCTTGGCGATCTAGGAGAAAGCCATGGGAGTGCTGAAACGGAAGGAAGAGAAGAGCGAAGCGATTGCGGTGCGCGTTCCGGCGTCGCTGAAGGCGGAGTTGGAAGAGCTGCGGAAACAGGCGGACGCGGCGGGTTTCGATCTAACGGCGACGATTGTTGAAGGGCTGACGCGATTAGCGGGTCAGGTGCGGAGTGAGCTGTGCGGGAAGGCGGGGAAACGCAACGACGCGAGACGAGGGTTGGACGCTAACGAGCATGGGATGCCGGCGCTGGCGAACGGGAGGGTGGCGTAAGTGGACGGGGATGGAGAGGAAGGGAGGGTGGAGGCGGACGAAAAATCAGCTTTGGTCGTATGGCAAGATAAAGAATCCGGGTCACGGTGGCCCGTGGACCGCGATTCCATACGACGTTTGGCGGGCTTTTGCGCGGATTACCATGACCTGCATGGTGTCACTGTGACCCGTGGCATTGAGGTCGCGGTGACCCGCGTCAGTTCCGCGCCGCGCACGCCGCGGAGAAAGCCCTTCGGGGCGTCGGGCCAGCGCGCCAGGCTCATGGCGGCAGTGCTTGTCTTTGTGCTTATCGCGTTGGCCGGTACGGTCGCTTTGGGCCGGCTCTTCAGACTGCGCATCACGTTAACGGACAGTTCCGCGCCGGCGGGAATCTACCGTGTCGTGACGGATGTTCCGGTGGAACGTGGAGAGCTTGTCGCGACATGTCTTCCGGCCTCGATCGCGCGCGCGGGACTCGCGCGTGGCTATCTCCGTCAGGGCGATTGTCCGGCGGGAGCCGAGCCGGTCGCGAAGGTTATCGGCGCGCTGCCAGGCGACGTGGTCGAGGTGACGCAGAGTTGGGTCGCGGTCAACGGAGTGACGTTCGCGGACAGCCGGACGGCGGAGCGCGACAGCGCGGCGCGCCCGCTCGATCACGTGTCATGGGCGGTGCGCCGCGTGGCCCGAGGTGATGTGTGGTTGTTCGGTTTCAACGATCCGCGCAGCTGGGACGCGCGCTACTTCGGGCCCGTTCCGCTGGCCGGCGTGCGCGGCGTGCTGCAACCGGTGCTGACGTGGTGATGGGAGGTAGTCGAATGAGCGAGCATACGAATGAGCAGGGGATTCGGGTTCATCACCTTGTCAATCTCGGCGGACTGTTAGCGGTTGCGGGTTTGGACCGCGAGCCGCCCGACTTCCTGCTGGGAGTATTGGTGAGCGCGGCCCACGAGGCGGCCGCGTTGACGGCGCAGGAACGCGCGCGGGTGGCCTCGCTCGGGCGTGACAAACTCGACGAGCGGGTTACCGCGAAACGGGCGTGGCGGTCGTGGCGGCGGGTCCGCGAACTTCATTCGTTGCTGCTGTCGAGCGCGCAGATGCGACGCCTGATCGAGGCATTGGGCGGGACCGCACCGGAGAACCCGGACGCGCTTGTCGCAGCGCTGACGGAGATGCTGAGAGGGAATGACCATGCGGCGGCCGAAGCTGCTCAGCGCTGACCAAGAGGCCGGACTTCGGATTCCGCGTCTCAAGCCGGGACAGGCGCGTGGACCACGGCGGCTCGTGCCGTGGTGGGCCCGCATGCTGAAGCGCGTGGAGGCCTCCCGCCGGGTGCGCCATCAGAGCAAGCGCGGCGCCGGGCCTGCGCGTCGCTCGCTGAGACACGCCCGGCGTCTTTACGGACGGCGCAGCGTGGTCAAGGCGTCGTTCCGGCGCAATCGGCACAACCGGGGTTGGACGGCCCACGCACGTTATCTCGCGCGCGAAGGCGCGCAGCATGAGCATGGCCGGGGCCACGGCTTCAACGCCGAGCACGAGGATCTGGACAGTGTGACAATCGTGCGGGAGTGGGAGCGTTCGGACCAGCTGATGTGGACGTTCATCCTGTCACCCGAGGACGCCGAGCGGCTCGACCTGCGCCAGCACACGCGCGAGCTGGTGGCGGGGATAGAGCGCGATGTCGGAACGGCGCTTGAGTGGGTCGCGATTGATCATCACAACACCGACGACGCCCACGTCCATCTGCTCGTTCGCGGTGTCCGCGACGATGGCCGGATCCTGGAGATCGAGCGTGAGTACCTGAAGCACGGCATCCGTGAGCTCAGTGAAAAATTAATCGAGCGGGAACTTGGGCCGCGGATTGAGCGAGAGGTGCTGCTCGCGCGCGAACGTGTCATCGAACGCGAGCAGTGGACCGAGATCGACCGGGCGCTCAAGCGGCTGGCGGGGCTCGATTGGGTGGTGAGCTACGAAGGCTTTGAGGCGCGGAGCGAGGGCGCACGGGTGCGGGCCGAGCAAGAGATCGAGCGGCTTGAATATCTCCAAAAACTGGGACTGTCGCGGCGAATCGATGAACGGAGATGGGAGCTTTCACCCGAGCACGAGCCTGAACTCCGCCGGCGTCAGCGCGAGCACGACATCATTAAGACCCGCGCGCAGGAGCGCCAGCGAGAGCAGGGCTTTGAACGGGAGCGGGAGCGCTGATGGCTGAGCAGCGGCCATATCGGATTGCAGGGGCGGGCAACGATCGGCTTTGGCACATCAAGGCCGGAGTGATGCTCGGATTTATGACGGGCTTCATCGTGGTCAACTGGATCGCGACGCAGCACGCCGCACGACTGTGTAGTTACGCCGCCGGCCTGGGGCCGCCGATGATGAGGCTGCCGCTGTTTGGACCGCTCTATCCGCCGTGGCAGTGGATGGTGTGGTGGTGGCGCTGGCGCAACACACCCGAGCTGGCGGTGCTGTGGACGGTGTGCACGCGCCTAGCGGTCTACCCGATGTTCGGGATCACGGCGCTAGCCGTAGCGGCGGTCGCAGTGGCGCGGCAGCGCTGGTTCGGTTCTGTATCAGACCTTCACGGCTCGGCGCGCTGGATCACCACGCGCGACATCCGTGACGCCGAACTCATCGAGAAGCGCAGGCTCGTCCCGCGCCGCGTAAGACGATTCATCGAGCGGCTCGGTATTCTCAAGCCGAGGCCGCGACGGGTGGGCGTCTACCTGGGCATCTGGCGGCGCTGGCCGTGGGCCTGGTATCTGCGCCACTGCGGGGAAGGCCACGTGTTGATCTTCGCGCCGACGCGCGAGGGCAAAGGCACCGGTGTGGTGTTGCCGACGCTCGTGACCTGGCCGCACTCGGTTCTGGTCCACGACCCCAAGGACGAGAACTGGAGACTTACCGCGGGCGCGCGCAAGCGTATGGGCCAGCTCTGCATGAAGTTCCAACCGTCCTCGCCGGCAGCGGGTCTTGCTCGCTTCAATCCGCTCGCCGAGGTCCGGCTGCGCACCCCTTACGAGGTGCGCGACGTGCAGAACATTGTGCGATCGCTGCTCGATCCCGAGGGCAAGGGATTGGCGGAGCACTGGGACCGTGCCGGCTCAGAAGCATTCGAGGCGTTCATCCTGCATTGCCTCTACGAGGGGCGCCAGCCGACGCTGGCTGGCGTCGCGAACCTGCTCTTTGACCCGGCGCGGAAGGTCAACGAGACCGTCGAGTATCTGATGCGCGCCGAACATGATCCTACCGGTGCGTTCAACTGGCGCGATGCGCATGGCAACCCGACCCGTACGCACGCGCTCGTGGCAGGCGGGATGCGAAGCTTGCTCGACATGGCCGAGAAGGAGCGTGCGTCGGTGATTTCGCAGGTCAAAGGATTTCTGGGCCTCTACCGCGATCCGGTGGTCGCGGCCAACACCGCGGCCTCCGACTTCCAGATCGACGACCTGGTGAATCATCGGCGTCCGCTTTCGCTCTATATCGCGGTCGCACTTGCCGACCAGCAGCGGATGCGGCCGTTGTTGCGGCTGGTACTGGCGCAGATTCTCAACCGCTTGACGGAAAAACTTGACTTTCGCGACGGGCGCGCGGTCCCTGCGGGGAAGCGTCCGTTGCTTCTGCTAATCGACGAGTTTGCCAGCCTCGGGCGACTGGAAATGTTCGCCGACTCGCTCTCGCTGATTGCGGGCTACGGGCTCAAAGCCTGCCTCGTCACCCAATCGATGACCCAGATCTACGAGGCCTACGGCCCCAACCAACTGATCACCTCGCACTGCAACACCAAGATGGCGTACAGGGCCTACGACATGACGACCGCGCGGGAGATCTCCGCGCTGACCGGTGAGGGCACCGTGCGTCATGAGCACCGCACGGTTTCAAACAGCGGAGCGAGCGTGTCGGAGCCGGAAGTAGGCCGGCCCCTGCTGACGCCCGATGAAGTAATGCGGCTGGGCGAGGAGGAGATGCTGGTCTTCACCGCCGGACACCATGCGGTGCGCGCGACCAAGCTGCGCCACTTCCGCTACCCGCTGTTCAACGAGCGCGTAGGGCTTAAGCCGCCTGCAGAGAGCGATAGAACTGTAACCGCGCCGCTGGCTCCTGGCAAGCCAGAGAAAATGAGGGAAGCAGCTTCGCCGGCAGTTGTGTCGGTCAATAGCGGCGCGCCAGGAACCGAGGCGGCGAGCGGTGGGACCGCGGCTGATGGGCGGGGTGTCGCAACGGCCGCGAAGCGCGACAGCGTCCACCCGAAACGTTTTCTAAAGTTCGCTACCGATAAGGCGGCGGAGCGGCAGACGGAGAGGATTACGGGAAATGAGACCAAGAGTCGCGATCTATGTCACCGATGAGGAGCTGAAACAGATTAGACGCGAGGCTGCACGGCGGCGCGTTTCACTCTCGCGGTATTTGAAGGAGCGTTTCGTACCAACGGAGTTCGATCAAGCGCCGGACGGCGCTCCGCTAGGACCGGAGACCGAAAAGCGTCTGGCGGATGCCGTGCGCCGCGCGGCGGACACTCATGGCCGCAAGATGCTCGATCAAATCAGCACACTCATCGTGATGGTTGATCAGCTCGCCGCGCGCACGCTGGGCGAAGCGCATCACCAAGACTGGCAGCATCAGGTCGAGGCGCTGGTCCATGAGCTGCGCGGCGACTCTCAAGCCGCGCCCAACGGAGCGCATGTATGAATTCAGCGCAACAAATCCAGGAACGGCGCCGCGACGAACTCCTGAAGCGGCAATTGGGGCCGCAGCTCCTTGCCGCGATCGGCGATCCGAAGATCACCGACATCATCATCAACGAAGACGGGCGCGTGTGGTTCGAGGCGTACGGCAAGGGACTGTTCGCCGCGGGCTTTTCTTTGCCGGAAAGCCACCGCGAGAGTCTTATCGGCACCGTAGCCGCCGCCCTCGGCACTGTCGCTGACGCCGATCATCCCATTATCGAAGGTGAACTGCCGATCGAACGGATCCGTTTTGAGGGCTTGATGCCGCCGGTGGTACGCCGGCCGTGCTTAGCGATGCGCAAGCCGGCCCAGGTGCTCTACACACTCGATGATTACGTGCGCGATCGGATGATAACGGAGGGCCAAGCAGAGTTCTTCCGCCAAAGTATTGATCAGCGCCTAAACATTCTGATTGGCGGTAGCACCGGTTCGGGCAAGACAACACTCGCAGGCGCGCTCATCAACGAAATGGTCGCGCGCTCCGATCGCAACGAGCGCTACGTAATTATCGAGGATACCCTCGAAATCCAGTGCCGTGCGCAAAACGTCGTGCAGCTTCACACGGCAGAGGCCGCCGACCTTGGGCGGCTGGTGAGAGCCACCATGCGGCTTCGTCCCGACCGTATCATCATCGGCGAGGTGCGCGGCGCCGAGGCGCTCGCGCTCTTGAAGGCGTGGCTAACTGGCCATCCAGGTGGAGTGACGACGATTCACGCCAACAGCGCCAGAGCGGCGCTCACGCGGCTCTCGAGCCTCGTGCAGGAGGCCGGCGTGCCGCAGCAGCCGGAACTCATCGCGGAGACCATCCACGTGATCACTTTCATTGTACGCACTGCCGCGGGGCCGCGCGTGACTGAACTGGTGCGCGTCGAAAGCTATGACCCGCGCCAAGGATTCACGGTAAGGGCAGTTTAGCCACGGAATCGGACGCCGAGATGGCGTTGAGGTCGTAAGTCGAAAGGAGGTTAGTGAAATGAAGGGTTCAGAAGTAACGAGGAAGTGGGCGGCGCGCTTGGGCTACGCCTTTGGCGTTCTCACGATCGCACTACCGGCACGGGCGATGGCAGCCGTGGCGGGCGGAACGCTGCCGTGGGATGCACCGCTGAACACGCTGCAAACCGATCTGCAAGGGCCGGTTGCGCACGCGATCACGACCGCCGCGATCATCGGGACCGGTCTCATGTGGTCGGTCAGCGAACATGGCACCGGCGTCCGCAAGATGTCGGCGGTCGCTTTCGGCGGCGCGGCAGCACTCGGGGCAGCCACGCTCATGACGACGCTCTTCCCGCTGGGCGGAGCGCTGTTCTAAGCGGGGAGGGTCGCCCATGGAAGAGGGCAGGCAGCGGCTCAACGTTATCCATCAATCGCTCGTGCGTCCGGTGCTGCTCGCGGGCGCCGACCGTCCACTCGCGATCGGTAACTGGATTACCGCAGCCGCCCTCATTCTGGGCGGCGGGCGCTGGTACACGGCCGCATTGGGTGCGCTGCTCGCGACAGTGGGTCACTGGGCGCTGGTGCAGGCGGCGAAGATCGATCCGCACCTAAGTCAGGTTTATATCCGGCATTTTCGCTACGAGCAGGACTGCTATCCTGCGCGCGCCTCGATCTGGGCGCCGGCACCGCCGCGTATCCGGCCCACGGTGCCGATGCCGAGAGAAATGCGGGGTTAGAGGAGGGACTGATGTTTTCAAGGAGTTCCGAGATTTAAGGCGCAAACGAGATCGGCGGCTGAGCCTGCCAGATCTGCTCAACTTCGGCTTTCGCCGAGGATGACTACACCATCGTGATGAAGGACGAGGCGCGATTGGTTGGCGTTCGAGTGCCTTGGACCGGATCTGAATTCGGCCAGTCCCGAGGAACTTGATGCGCATCGCGCGCTCGCCAACCGAGCGCTCATTCGACTCGACGAGGGCTTCGCCTACCAAGTCGATCTAATCCGTTATCCAAGCGCGGAACGTGCGCAGCGGGTCTTCGCCGATCCCGGTCAGTTCGATGATCGACCACGAGGGCGCACTGCATTACGCCCAGGAAGGCCGTCACTACGAGAGCCGGACCGTGCTGACCATCGCGTGGCGGCGGCCATCGGAAGCGCAGAGCAGGGTAGGGCGCGCATTCGTCTCCGGCGTCGCCGGGGACGAGCGACCGCGAGCGCCAGCGCGAATGGTTTAGACAGCAGCTTCAGGAATTCGCCGATGCCATCAGTCCGGTATGGAAGCTCATGCCGCTTCGAATGCCCGCGCTGCTCTCGCACATCACGACCTGCATCAACGGGCGCATGTGCCAGGTCAAAGCGCCGCGCGGAGCGATTCCGCTCGATGCGGTGCTGGGCAATCAGGACTTCATCCCAGGCTTTAAGCCGCGCATCGGCGGCCGGCATATCCGGGTGGTCGCGCTTGGCGGGTTTCCGCCCTTCTCGCACGCGGAGCTCGCGACCTTTCTGAGCGAACTGCCGATTTCCTATCGCTACAGCATTCGCAGCAATTCCGCTGCCGATCAGGACCGCGATCGGTCAGATCGGCGTTCACCGCCGTAACTGGTTTCAAAAGCGCAAGGGCGCGCGCGCGATGCTCAGCGAGACGATCGGGTCGGGCACCGGCGCCGCGTTTGAGAACCAGCACGCGCTTAAGATGGCGGCCGACGCCGACGACGCCATGGCCGAAGCCGAAAGCGGCGAGGTGCGCTTCTGCTACGCCACGCCCAAAATCGTCGTTACGGCGGATACGCGCGGCGGAGGCCGATGAGGCGGCGCGGCTGATTTTCAAGGTCTGCCAGAACATGGGCTTCGATCCACGCATTGAAACCATCAATGCCGTCGAGGCATGGCTCGGCTCGATCCCGATTCACGGCTGGTATGACGTGCGCAAACCGCTGGTCAGCACGCGCAACCTCGCCGACATCATGCCGCTGACCAGCATCTGGCCGGGGCTCGCGATCAATCCTTGCCCGTACTACCCGAAGGACACGCCGGCGCTCTGCTATGGCGCCACCAGCGGCGGCACGCCGTGGCGCTTCAACCTTCATGTCGCGGATACCGGCCACACGATCGTAGATCGGTGCCGACCGGCATGGGCAAGAGCGTCGCGCTGGGTGTCATCGTGGCCAACTTCCGCGCGATCCCTGGCGGCCAGATGTTCTTCATGGACAAGGGTTATTCGGCCTTCGTGCTGACCAATGCGCTTGGCGGCCAGCATCTCGATCTCGGCGAAGAGGAAGTGCCGCTGCAGCCGCTGGCGCGCATCGACGACCCGACCGATCGAATGAAAATTCAGGTTCTACTCGAAGACTGGATCGCGCTCGGCAACGTCAAGCTGATGCCGGCCCAGACCAAAGCGCTTTACCGCGCGCTCGATGCTGCTCGCGGAGGCGCCGATTGAACAGCGCACCATCACCAATCTCATCACCCAGGTGCAGGATGCCGCGGTGCGCGACGGGCTGAGCCCGTTCTCGCTGGCCGGGACCGCTGGGGCGCTTTCTCGATGCCGATCGTGACGTGCTGCTCGAAGGCGATTTCGTCACCTTCGAACTGGAAACGCTGATGGGAATGGGGCCGAAGGTCACCATCCCGGTGCTCACCTATCTCTTTCATCGCATCGAGCAGCGGCTCGATGGCCGGCCCACCCTCATCGTCATCGACGAGGCCTGGGTCGTACTGGCGAACGTCACTTTCGGCGCGAAGCTGGAGGAATGGCTGCGAACACTGCGCAAGAAGAACGCCGCGGTCGTGCTCGCCACTCAGAGCCTCAGCGAAATCGCCAACTCGCCTTATCGCGACGTCATTCTGGAATCTTGTCCGACCAAGCTCTATCTGCCCAACGCCGAGGCCACGCAATCCGCAGACCCGCGAGCTCTACCGCAAGTTCGGCCTGTCCGACCGGCAGATCGATATCATCGCCGAGGCCACGCCCAAGCGCGATTACTATTACGTCTCGCCGCTCGGGCGGCGGCTGTTCCAGTTCGCGCTTGGACCGGCGGCGCTGGCCTTCATCGGCGCCGGGTCAAAGGAGGATGTACTCGCGGCGCGGCGGATGATCGCCGAGCACGGCGAGCGCTGGCGCGTCGAGTGGCTGCGCGCTCGCGGCCTCGGTGAGTGGGCGGACTACCTCGACTCGCTTTTACACGCCCGAACGCCTGCGCCGATCATTCATCACGCTGACGGATACCTGAACGGCCACGACACGCACGCGGAAGCGACCGGCATGAGCAGTGGAGGGCAGGGAGATGCTCAAGCGTTACTTTAAATTCATAGCTAACGAGATTATTGGATCTGCTTCTGCTGCTCTTGCCATGCCGCTAACGGCGCATGCCCAGTTCGGAGGCGGAACGACGATCGTCTTCGATCCGAGCAATGTATGCCCGCCAGCTCCAGCAGCTTGAGCAGGAAACCGCGACCGTTACCAATCTGGCCCAGCAGCTCAGTACATGATCAAGAACACCACCGGCGGCGGCGCCGGCATCTGGAAGTCCAACCAGAACCTGCTCACTAATCTTGGCGGTCTGATCAGCCGAGCAGCAAGGGCTTTCCTATACCTTCGAGGGCTAGCGCAGCAGTTCCAGCAGCTCTACCCAGGTTACAACGTGACCAGCACGCCAGGCGCGCAAAGCCCGCAGGCGAGCGTTGACACCACGCTCAATACCTTAACGGTGCCCTCCAGAGCGCCCAGATCCAGGCCCAGAACTTCACGGCTGAGCAGACCAGCGCTGCAGGGCCTTGAGTTCAAGAATCAGACCGCGATCGGCAACCTCCAGGCCGTTCAGGTGAGCAACGAGATCGCGCTCGCCCAGGTCCAGCAGATCCAGATGCTCCGCCAGCTCGTGATGGCGAGATGAATTCTCAGAACACCGCTGCGGCTAATCAGCTCAACAGCCAGACCCAGAGCCAGCTCGGGGCGCTGGCGATCATCGGCGCGCCGCCATCATCCGGCTTCGCTGGACTCAATCAACCCACCACGGCGCCGCCGCAGCAGTAGCAAGCAAAAGAGTATTCGATGAAGACCCTTAAGGAACGGAATCCAATCGTCCTTGTACTCGCAATCATCGGTATCTGCGCCTTGGTCTACGGTGGCTGGACGATCTACCAGCAACACATGGCTGAAGAAAAAGAACGGGCGATCATCGTTGGGACGCCATCGCCCGGCTTTAGTGGACTTAATAAACCGAGCACGCAACCACCACCGCAATAGGGATTCAGCAACGGAGTCCAATCATGGGCACTCTCAGTCTCGACACCATAACCACACAGTTTTATAACGCTGGTGTTAAGTACAGCGCCGCGATCCAGCCGTACGCGCTCAAGCTTTTCTTCGCGCTCTTCCTGATCGACATCATCGTTACCTGGATCCAGTACAGCGCTGAAGGCCAGCTCGATCCGTCGTTTTTCTTTGGCCGTATGATCAAACACATCCTCGAGCGGCGGCTTTGTCTATCTGATGATCATAAATGGCTTTAACTGGATGTACCTGGTCATCCAGAGCTTCTCGCGCATCGGCTCCGCAATCAGCGGCTTGCCGGCGCTCAGCCCTCAAAGCGTTTTAGTCGCCGGACTCAACATGACCAGCACCTTGATTAGCAGTCCCACCACCAGTGGCATTGTCTCCAGCTTCGAACTGGCGCTAGTCGAAGGGGTTTGCGCGCTCGCCGTTGGAGCCGCGTTCCTGATTGTGGCGGTGGAGCTGCTTCTTACGCTCGTCAAGGCGTATCTGACGACCGGACTCGGAGTGATCCTGCTCGGTTTCGGCGGCAATCGCTTCACGGCCAGTGCTTCGGAGGGTTACTTCACCAACGTCCTCCGCATCGGCGTAAAGCTGCTGTTCTTCTACGCGGTACTCGCAATCGCCATGCAGATAGTCACGCAGTGGGAAGCGGCGCTGGCGGCGGCCTGCAAGCCAGTAACCACCGCGGTGCCGATGATAACGAGCTATTACGTGCCGCCCACCTCGATCATGACTACCATATGCTCCGCCACTATTCCACTTAGCGACATGCTCGGACTGCGCGGCGCTCGCCGCTGTATTCGCGGTTGTCACCGTCGCCGTTCCGAGTATGGCAGCCGACCTCGTTGGCGGCACGGTCGGACTAGCGCTCGCGCACGCATTCGAGGCCGCCTATACAGCTCAGACCATTGCGAGAATCGTGAACCCAATTACCGTTGGCCTCAAGAAGGTTTCCGAGGGCATTGCGAGTCTCGGAAACGGAAAGGGCAATGGTGCTAGCGGCGAACAGTCCGCCATCCAGAGCATACTCGCGCAGCGTCCGCGCCAGACGAGCGCCGACCAAGCGGCGATAGCGGCCACGAAAGTGCTCAATCCATTCAACGGTCAACCACCGGGCTACAACTACCGTCCTCCGGATGGCTCGAATCCTCAAGGCCCGCAGCTTCCACCACTACCGAATAACGGTTCGGGTGGGGGCGGAACGGCACTCGAATATCAGCCAGGTAGACCTGGACGATACACGTGCGACATCGCCGTCGATGTCACCGAGCTCCAAAACGGCAACGGCAAGGGCATTTCATAAATCTCTGGCGCCGTATGAGTCCACAGGTCGCCAAACTGACGATTCTAATTGGGGCTCCAGTGGTGCTGCTGGGGCTCACGCTCGGCCTTCAGTCGCGGCGCATCAGTCGCATTTGGCTGCGCTGGATTCCGCGAACGCTGCGCGAGTTCCTAGATCCGTACTTCGACCGGCCCCCAAGTGTGCACCCCGATGTCCCGGATCCTAACGAGATTGAAGTCGAAGATGACGCGGCACGGCGGGAGAAAATCGCGGCTGGCAGTCTGAGCGTCCTGCTGAGCGCCGCACACGGCATGCATGACCTGGAGCACTACTTAATACGCTTCTTCATCGCGTTCGTCGGTACTGTCTTTATTGTGCTTGCCCTGATTGCGCTCCTTGCCGGAATTACCAGTCTATGATTCGGTTTTTCAAGCCTTTGTCCGGCCTTACGCGAGCTTCGCGCAATTCCGCGCGAGGCGACAAATGCAGTGCATAGCAACCCACGATCAGGGTTTTAGGAAGCACTAAACAAGCGCTCCAGATATGGGAGACACCCCGAGCGGGCAGCCGATATAGGAGGTAAGTGAGATGTCTCTGAACAAAGTAATGGTCATCGGGTATCTCGGACAAGACCCTGTGCTGCGGCACCTGCCCACGAGCGGGCAGCCGGTTACGGGCTTTTCGGTTGCGACCGACGAGAGCTTCAAGGACAAGGACGGGGACCGCCAGGACCGGGTCGAATGGCACAACATTGTCGTGTTCGGCAAGCTCGCTGAGACCTGTACGAAGTATCTGGCCCAGGGACGACAGGTTTACATTGAAGGTCGGCTCCGGACGAGAGAATTCGAAAGCAGAAACGGCAACGGTAAGCGCCAAAGCACGGAGATCGTGGCCCAGCGGGTCCAATTCCTCGGTCCGCGGCCTGAGTCGCCCGTCGGCGGTGAGGCCGAAGAAGCCGCCGCGAACGAAGAAGTGCCCTTCTGAGTTTACCGAGAGGCCCGCGTCTCACCGGCGCGGGCCTCAAAGGCGGTTCGCCCATGACGGAAATCAAGCACGAAAAGCGGGGCAAGAAATCGGCCGAAATCGTGGAGCGGATGGTACGGGGCCAGCTGCGCGCCATGGGTTGCGAGCGTTTCGATCTTGGTATCCTGCCCGACGTCGGCGACATGATTCTTAGAGAAGGACAGCGATCTATCGACATCGAGAAGGTGATCAAATGGCTACGCCGCGAGAACGCGAGGGGAGCCCACATCTACATCCGGCCCGCCGGCACGCATAGTCTCAGCCTCATCGACGATCTTACCAAAGAAGCGATCGATCGGATGAAGGCGAAAGGATTCGAGCCGGCTGTGGTAGTTGAGACCTCGCCCAATAATTTTCAGGTGTGGCTGAATCACGGCCAGGTCCTCGACGCAGCGACGAGCACGAGTGCGGCCAAACAGCTCGCCGAGTGCTTTGGAGGCGACCCATCCAGCGCGGACTGGAGGCACTTCGGGCGGCTCGCCGGATTCACCAATCCGAAGCCCGAGCGACGGTTGCCATCTGGGTTGCAGCCGTTTACACGGCTGCGGTCAGCCAGCGGGCATGTTTATTCGCAAGCCGGGGAATTCCTTGCCGACATCAAGAAAACTGAGAGGCGTGATCCGGTCGAGGTCAAGGCGGCTCGCAGGCAACGCCGAAGCCCAGAGAATGTTCGCGTGAGGCCGCTTAAGGAATTTCATGCTGATCCCATGAATGAAGGCGATCTTCACCGAGCAGACATGGCTTGGGCGCTCCACGCCGCCAGTCGAGGGTTCAGTCTACAAGAGATCGAAGCAAGTATTCTCGATGCACGTGATCTGTCCAAGAAGGGCGGAAGAAAACGGCAATTAGATTACGTACAGCGGACCGCCCGAAAGGCCGTCGCTTCGGTGAGCCAGTCTCACGCGTAAGCGTGGCCTCCGGAGCGCCGGGATAAACCGGCAAGGTGTAGTGGATGAAAGAGCCATACGCTGAAGGGCTACCGACCCGCGCCGCCCCCGAGTCATGCGGTGGCCTTCGTAAGGAGGAGCCGAAGCGTTGACAGGGGGCACGTGCAGGCAGGGTATTGAGCCGCGAAAGAGCGCGACTTCGGGATGCCGACGCCGTCGGAGGGTGCGGAAGGCAAAATCAAGGGCATCGCCAGCGCGAGATGCAACTGAATCCCGCGCGGTCAGGGGAAACCCGAGACGTTCGACTTTCTGGGCTTCACGCATATTTGCGGAGAGACCAGAGGCGGGCGCTTTACGGTAATCAGGCAGACGATGCGCAAGCGCTTGCAGGCCAAGCTGGCAGAGGTGAAAACCGAACTCCAGCGCCGCCTGCATGACCCGGTTGAGGAAGTGGGCCAGTGGCTGCGTGCGGTGGTCAGGGGGCATGTCCAATACTATGGCGTGCCCATGAACTCCCCGGCGCTGACGTCGTTCTGCTCTCAGGTCGCGTGGCTTTGGCATCCCACGCTATTGCGGCGCAGCCAAAAGCGCCGATTGACCTGGGAACGTATGCGGCGCCTGGCGGCGCGCTGGTTGCCCACACCCCGCATCTGTCATCCCTATCCGTTGCGCCGCCTCGGCGTCATCACCTAAGGCAGGAGCCGGATGCGGTAATTCCGCTCGTCCGGATCTGTGGAGGTTGCGCCTTGAAAGCTCATGGAATGCCGTTGCCTGAGATGGTGACCGCGGCAAAGCCTAGCTCGCAGCCGCGTACCGAGTCTTGCGTGGTGATCGGTAACGAGCACTGCGAAGCGTAGACAGGGAGGCAGTGGCCGGAACAGCAGTGAACGGAAACATAGCCCCGAAATCGATCGTGGTTGAAGCAGCCGACCTTATCTCCCTATGGGGAAGGCAGAATCCCAGGATGCGTAATTGCGAGTGTCCTCGGGATGCTTCCGGGGTTCGTACCGCCGGCATGCGGCCGAAGGATTGCATGGGAACAAGGGAGATCCATCAGGTTCAAGCGTTGCTTGTAAGGCCCCGACAAGCCGGCAAGGTGAGGACGGCCTGATGACCTAACGGAAGTCAGACTGGCTGATAGTGTGCGCTGAGCAGCGCATTGTTCGGGAGGGTTAGAGTCCCTCTGATTCTCAAATGAGGAGTGTCATATCCAAAAGCGGGGGTAATGCCTCGCTGGCCGGGAAGAGCTGGAAGGTATGGAGATGCCTAAACGGGCACAAAGGCGAAAGCCGGACACAGCCAAGGCGGGCAGGTAAAGCCACAAACCTACAGCGTAACCGTCTCTTTCCGGGGCTCGGGTCTCGATGTCGACGTGGTCCCAATCCTTTATTACGGAGATCCCGATTGGTACGGAAAGCTGGTAAGTCAGGAGGACGGCTCGCTCCTGGCCGCCTGCATCCCGCGTCATCTTGAATTTATACGCAAGCGCAAAGCCGCGCACGAGACGGATTTCTCGCAGGTGGCCAGGCTGGTAAAGTTCTGGGCCGCCAAGGCCAAGCGGGAGCGCGATGGGTTCCGGTTCAAGTCGTTCATGATCGAGCTGACCTTGTCGCAGCTCGCGGACCAGGGACTGGATTTTTCGGATTACCCCGAGGCCCTGCAGCATTTTTTCACTTACATCGCGCGTAGCGGCCTGCGCGAGCGCATCGTCTTCGATGATTACTATCGACCGGAGTGCGCAAACGGGTTCACCGAGACGGTGCGGATCATCGACCCGGTCAATGCCAAGAACAACGTCAGCCGCCTGTACACGGTGGCGCAGGCCGACGCGATCGTCGACGCCGCCCTCGACGCGGGTGACGCCATCGACGCTGCGCTTGCCGCGCCCACCAAGCAGGAGACGGTCTACTACTGGCAGAAGGTGTTTGGTTCATCCTTTCAGGTGTGAGGACAGAATGAGTTACAGCTTCACCGTATCCGAATCGACGACCTTTACCGTGACGCATGCCAGACACATGGCGGCCAAGGTCGCAACCGGTCTTGAGCGCCTGCAGCGGCTCTATGGCAGTCCAAGCGACGATGCGATCGTCAGCTACGAGACCGAAGTAATCGAGCTGCTTAAGGAAGGGCTATCTAGGAACCGCCGCGTATGGGTTCCGGCGCAATGGGAAATGGATCGAACCCGCGATTAAATATACCGCGCGGGACTTGGCGGGATTTGCCGCCAACGATGATGACCCTGGTCGAATCCGGCCTGACGCCAACATCGAGGACGCCTCGTTTTATAGCTACCTGACGTACAGCGTCACGTGGGATGCCAGTCTATCTTCGAGGCTAGAGATGCCACGCTTTCAAAAGCCAGCTTCCATTCTATGGCGGCGGAGCGGTCGGAACCGGCCGTAGATGGATATATGAGTCAGGACCTTACCTATTCGTCCAGGCGGACGCGCGCTTTATCGCGCCAGCGTAAGGAGCTTCGCTCGATGAATTCCAAGCCTGCGGTGGACGATTTGTTCGATAATCGAGCGATGTTCCCGATTCCGCCGCCAAGGACCGGTTCGACCGGCTGGTCGGTCTCGACGACCACAAGGATCGATTGAAGAAAATCCTCGGGCTGCTGGTCAATCCAGCGGGACTGGAGGCGTGGGCCAAAAAGCACCATTCAGGTGCGCAGGAGCTATTGAAAATCGTGCTCAGGCGTGCGCCCCTTGCGGTCCTGGCGGGCGATGTCGGTTGCGGGAAGACCGAGCTCGCCGAGACTGTAGGCGACGCCGTCGCTAGGCAGGAGAAAATCGACATAACCCTGTTTCCGCTCAGTTTGTCGACGCGAGGCCAGGGCCGCGTCGGCGAGATGACTCAGCTTTTATCTGCCGCCTTCGATTACTCGGCATCGGAAGCGCAGAAACTCAAAGGTTCATCGGGGCAGACACGTGGCGCGGTCATCCTTCTGGTCGACGAAGCGGACGCGCTCGCTCAATCGCGCGAGGCGGCCCAGATGCATCACGAGGATCGAGCGGGGGTCAATGCCTTCATTCGGGGCGTTGACCGGCTCGCCAGCAGCGGCCTGCCCGCAGCGGTCATCATGTGCACCAATCGACTCGGAGCCTTGGACCCTGCGGTCCGGCGGCGTGCCGCCGATATCCTGGTATTCGAACGGCCGAGCGCCGAGCAACGCCGCGGCGTGCTGACCGCCTGTCTTGGGAAACTCGGATTTTCCCGATCGCAGATCGGTGCGCTGGTCACCGCCACCGGCGTTCAAGATGGACGCGGTTACGGTTTCACGTTCTCGGATATTGTGCAGCGCCTCTTGCCTACGATCGTGCTGGACGCCTACCCGGACAAGGGTGTCATTGCGGTGCGTGCGATCGAAATCGCTCGTGGGATGGCTCCAACACCACCTTTCAAGGATGACCCATCATGAGCACTTGGTCCCTGTCACAGCTTCTCGCGGGGCTGTACGACGACATTCAGCAGCGGCTCGAGATTGTCCGAAAGAGCTTGAGCCACCCGGGCACGAAAGGCGACGCCAGCGAGAATGTCTGGCTGGAGCTACTGCAAACGTATCTGCCGCGGCGGTATGAAGCGGCCAAAGCGCATGTGGTCGACAGCCGCGGCGTGTTCAGCGAACAGATCGATGTTGTTGTTTTCGACCGGCAATAGTCACCCTTCATTTTTCGCTTTCAAGGCCAGACGATCATCCCGCCGAGAGCGTGTACGCTGTCTTTGAAGCGAAGCAGACCGTCAACGCCGGCTTGGTGGCCTATGCCCAGCAGAAAGTTGCAAGTGTCCGCCGGCTCCACCGGACGAGCCTGCCCATCCCGCATGCTGGAGGAACCTACGGACCAAAGTCTCTTATTCCGATTCTCGGTGGTTTGTTGACCTTCGAGAGCGATTGGAATCCTGGGTTAGGCCAGGCATTGCTCGATACTCTTGCTGGAGGCGACGCTGATGGACGGCTCGATATCGGATGCATCGCCGCGCATGGCTACTTCAGCCGGGACAAGGACAGAGACAGTTATGAGCTCGATATCGGCGGCAAACCGGCGACGGCATTTCTGTTCAATTTGATTTCGAAGCTTCAATTGAGCGCTACGGTGCCGATGATCGATGTTCATGCATACGCCGAATGGCTCTCGCGATAAACACGCGAGCTTGCCTCTGAGAAACCGGCCGCACGCATGCCACAAGATGATTATCCTTACTGTAGAGGCTTCTGCTTGAGTCGCAGACCTCCCGTAAAGCGCCATGAACGCTTCTGCGCGCGCACTCAGCAGCAGTATTGTCGGAGTTATTCTAATCGTGATAAGCGCAACTTGCGCGCCCGGTTCAATACCGCCAGCCTTTGTCGCTCAGCAGCAGGATCTCGCCGTTCGCGTGTACTGCGCGCATTGGCGCACAAGCAACCGTAAACGGGCCCTGGAGGGCGACGACGTGGAACGCGTTATCACCGATCTCGAGATGCTTTACCCGACGGCCTTCTCGGGCTGCCGACGCGATGGGGAACGGCCCTGCTTGAGATGGTTGGACGCGTTAGTGCAGGGTCTGCGACGCTATGGGCATCTCAGTCTACCGAAGCTCTGCGCGAATCCAGGCCCGGAGGATGTGCTTCCGGCGCCAGAATTTAACTTTGAGGGCGACGCCTTCACGCCATGGTGTCCGACGACGGTACCGCGTCATTTCTCGATGAAGGTGGCGCCGTCCGAGCCCGCCTTCAGGCGGAGTAGGCTTCCGTGACGGTCGCGCAAAACAAATAGTAGCTATCAAATCTTTCCAGACTTTCCGAATTTGCCAGGGTTCCCCGTTCACCTCCGGGATGCTTGGCAAACTGCGGCCCACATCCAAAACTATGTCATCACACCAATCCCCCAAAACAGTACGGCGAGAGCCCTTCAAAAATCGACGGGGAAAGCATTTGCGCATGGATGACACTTAAAACCAAAATCTCACCGACTATTTCAAGAGGCCGATTTCTCTGGCGGCGATTTGCGTTTGCGACCCGTCGTCGTCGACCTCAGGGAATAGTAGTCGTCGTCGAGTGCTGTTTTTGGACCACATCGCCGTTTTCGCTGGTTGTCGTGGTCGTTGTACTTGAGGTCGACGGAACTTCAACAGCAGCTAGATTCTTTACTTGTATAAGACAAGCATCCGGTAAGCGCTAAGCATACACCGGCGCTCAGAGCCGTCAGGGCAATACGATGCGGCCGTCGTTCCATGAAGCTCCTCCTAACGCCCGGCTACTGGCCGATAAAAAGGCGTTTCTTCTATTTTACACAAGATCGCGACTCCCGGAATTAATTAGTTAGGGCTTTTATTTTCTTTGCCCTTACGGCTGATATCGGTTTCAAATGGAAGCCTATGATCCTGGAACGGGAATCTGTGCGAGCTTGGGTATGATTCGAGCAAGAAGGCCGGCCAGTGCAAGGGATGAGGACCGCTGCCATCGCATAGGGCAGGGCAAGCGCGTCGATGTCATCATCCCCACCGTAGCCGGGACAATCGATGCCGACATCCAGGAGCTTCTCGATCGAAAGCAAAGCTTGATTGAGGAAGTTCTGGCGGCACGGTTCTCCGCAGAAAACGCGCAGCGCGACAATCAGCGGCCGGGCAAACCGGCATTGTCGCTTTCGAAATCTCCTGCCCCCGGCTGACTCAATACGAGCCTTTCGATCACTGACCGAAGAACCACCTTGCCTTTCCACAGAAAGCCTTTACAAAAGGAATCCTGCCGCTCGCGAGAGCGACAGTCGATTGAAACTTATCGCCTCCGCATGCTGCGCGGAAGAAGACCAATTCTGGCCGCCGCAAAGCTTCGCACTGGACGTCCCCCATGCGACAACCGCCACAAGATTATCAGGTAACGAAACCTGACACGGGACTGTCGAACTTCGATCGGTAAGATCGACCCCTGCCTTGAAGAAAAACTGCGCGCCGGCGCCTTTATTACCTATTACGCCGGTTGGAACTTCCGCGGGAAGGTATGGTGGGATCGGGAACTCTCCAAATTTTGCTGTCAGATCTGGCAGTACCATGCGCCTGTGGAGACTGTGGAAGCAGACTCGCTTTTCGGCATTATGCGCTTGGTTTCCGACAAATATGGTTGGAACTAAATAAGCCCGACGATATCGGGTCGGCTTTTCGCTTTCGCCAATCCTCTGGAAAGTTATTTAGAACCACGCCACGAAAAGTCTTGTTGCGATTATCGTGAGCGAGGCCTTATGCCAGAGACGCGCCAGTCTCGGCCGTTCGGGTGAAGACCAATATCCGGTCACCCGCTACCGGCGCAGGATGCGCGTCATCTTCGATGGAAGGAAAGACCAGATGGCCATGCTTGCGAATGGTGAGCAAGCGCAGATAGCCGCCGTTTTCGGGTGGCGGTGGAGCGTCATCCTCGACCGTTATAATCGCGAAGCGCCATCCCTCCTGGTAGCGCTCCTCGAACATCCGGAAGTTCCACGTCGCTTCGCCTAAGACTTTGCCGCGACTCTCGCGGCTTAGGCCACGCCGCATGTCCAATCTTCCGCGTTCGGGCGCGAGCTGAAAAACGTGCTGCATGCCTAATTCCGGGGCGAGGCGGGCGCAGACGAGGCCGTTATAGATATCGTCGGGCGTGGTCGCGACCAGATAATCAACCGCACGGCCGTCCAGTTCCTCGCTGCCCTGTTCCGAGAGAACCTCCGCCTGAAGTACGGGAAGCTTGAGCTCACGGGCGGGATTGAGCGCCCCCGGATAGATATCGACCAGTAAAACTGGAACGCCGACCTGCGCGAGCGCGGACGCCATGCCGGTGCTCCAATCGGAAGCCCCGATGATCGCAAGGCCCGGTTCGTCGCTAAGGGTCAGTTTCAGGCGGCGGGCCAGTGGGCGCAAAGTGAAGCCATGAAAGACCATCGTGGCCGCAATCACAGCGAAGACTGACGGCATCACCAGCCGGCCGGTCGAATAGCCAGCCGATTCGAGCCGCAAGCCGACGACACCAGCGACGGCGGCGGCGACGATCCCACGCGGCGCGATCCATGCCGATAGAATCCTTTCCTGAACGGTCAGCCGTGAACCCAGCGTGGCGATGAAAATGGCCACCGGACGGACCACGAAGAGCATCAGGAGCGTCAGGCGGAGAATCGGCCATGACAAGTGGGCCAGCATGCTCCGATTTAAATCCGCCGTGAGTACGATGAAAAGTCCCGCCACCAGCAGGATAACCAGCGACTCCTTGAAGCGGCGGAGTTCGGCGAGGCCGGGCACGTGCATATTGGTCAGTGTCGCGCCGAAAATGGTCGCCGCAATCAGCCCGGAATCGGACATAACGAGGTTGGACACCGCATAGATGCCGAGCGTGAGTGCGATCAGGAGCGGAGTTTTGAGGACTTCCTGGATTTGATCATGCAGAAAGAGCCATCGCACGAGGTTGGCAGCCGCGATACCGAATGTGACCGCGAGGATAATCGCCGCGACGATCTGGCCGGCGAAGGCCGCGACGCTGCGGCCCACCAGGATCTCAAGGACCACGGCGGCCAGAATCGCGCCTATCGGATCGTTGACGATCGCTTCCCATTTCAGGAACGAAGCCGCGCGCCGCTGCAAACGCGTCTGGCGGAGGAGCGGCAATACCACTGTTGGACCGGTCACAACTGTAATCGCGCCAAACAGGACGGCAGGACCCCAGCCCATGTCGCCTACCAGACGCGCGGCCAGCGCGCCCATAATCCAGCTGAGCGGCAGCGCGATAATAGTCAGGCGCAGGACCCCTTCACTGGCGACGCGCAAGTCCCGAAAATTGAGCGCTAATCCGCCCTCAAACACGACGATCGCAACCGCGAGTCCAACGGTCGGCTGCAATGCCGGTCCCAGAGCTCTCGAGGGAGCCAGAATGCGCAAGCCAGGACCTACGAGAAGACCCGTTGCGAAGAGAAAGACGATGGCAGGCAACTGTAATCGCCAGGCCAGCCATTGGGCGGCGATGCCGCCGACGGCGACACATAACACCGCAACCGCAACCGCATATTCCATGGAGATAAAAGCTAGCAGACGGCTGGCGACGCTGCGGCAAAATTCAGGTTCCTGTACGGCTAAAGCAGTGGCGTGATTGCTCGCGCCGCTGGCTTGAATCAAACGAGAAAAGTCTGGCGAAGATGCGGAGGTTATTTCAGTGGATCGCCGCGCTGCGAGATTCTTTAGCGGGGCTCCTCTCATGAGA
The DNA here is from genome assembly GCA_963824565.1 of uncultured Pseudomonadota bacterium. GTDB lineage: Bacteria > Desulfobacterota > Binatia > Binatales > Binataceae > JAJPJA01. The sequence goes on from CAWGQB010000001.1 coordinate 694,331, forward strand.
GAAACAGCTATTAGTTCTAATATTTCACCTGACTACATACGTGAAAAGGCGTTTCTCGATAACGCGTCCACAAACCTTTCCTGCGCCGAAGCGCCCATTAAGTGAAAATCGTATCTGGCGCCGCGCCCGGGTGCCGCTGTCCCCGGTCTCGGGCGAAGATCGGGACGAAGCTGTTATCGTCCCGCTGTCCTGACGGGCCGCAAAACAAAATCGTCCGCTATACTCTTTCAGCTGTTCCGAACTTGCGTGGCTTCCTCCCCCCGGTCATTCCTGGATGCTGCCACAAGCTGCTTAATCCAGCACGATTCTCATCTGCCCTTCCACATATACCGCGGCGACCACTCGGTCGGTGTCGGTACGGCCGCCAGGTTCGGAGCAATCTTTTTAATTGCTTTTATTGGAGGGAGTAGGCTTCGCCCGTCTTATCAAAGATCCGGCTGACCGGGGCGTTGTGCCGCAGATACTTTAAATAGGGTAGGGGATCGCGGTGCGCGAAGGACTCGGAGTCGGTAAGGTCAAAGAATTCAACCTTTTCCATTTTCCTGGGGTCTCCCCGTTAGAGCTGGTAAAGCTTCCGTGCGTTGTCCCACATGATTTTGCGTTTGCTGTCCGCGGAGACGCCGGCCAATTCGACCAGGTCATCAATTGCGCGCGAGTACCGATGCCCTTCGGGATGGCCGAAGTCGGTCGCTACCACGATATTGCCGTCGCCCAATGAGTCTATGACCGACTTGATTCCGGGATCGTCAGGATCGGCCGAGATATAGCATTGGCGCCGGAAATAATCGGCCGGATACATCGGCAGCCCCGGCACGTCCATGCCCCGGTTGCCGCCCTGAACACTCACCGCCAGACGATCCATCCAGAACGGCACCCATCCGGCTCCGCACTCCAGATGCACCACGCGCAGCATGGGATGGCGCTGGAGCACGCCGCCCATGATCAACGCAGCGCTGGCGAGCATGCTGCCCACCGAAAAGGCAGTGGTGACTTGAGCCGAGACCACGCCGGGGTCGGTGCCGCTCATGTAGTCGGCAATCAATGTCTCATAGCTGGGTGCGCCAGGATGAATTCCCAATGGAACATCGAGGTCCGCGACGGTCGCCCATAGCGGATCGTAGCTAACCGATCGAAAAGCGGACGGCGATCCACCGGTATCGGCTGAATCCTTAACGCCTTCATCCCGAGTTCCTTGACGCAACGCCGGGCTTCTTTGATCGCCGCATCGACATCGCGCAAGTCCAGACAGCCCGCTCCGACCACTCGCCCGTGGGTTTCGACACAGAAATCTCTGACCCAATTGTTATAAGCCCGGCAATAGGCCGCCCCGGCTGTCGGCTTTAAGATGAGGCGCCGCCCACAGGAGCAGCCCGACAGACGGATAAACCACCATATAGTCGATTCCCACCCGGTCCATAGCCTCGATATAGACGTGGGGTGGAAAGCCTTGACGCGCCGCTTCTTCGTATTCGGCGTCCTTTGCTACCGGAGTGGGAAAGCCGGCCACGCCGCTGGCGGGCAACACGTCGCCTGCGACTCGGATTTCCTCGGTGCAGGTCAGCGGATTTCCTTCATATTTGAAACGGGTAAACGGCATTTCCGAGCGGAAAGCAGGTTCAAGATAGTTTTCCCAGATATCATCCGGCTCGATAACGTGACTATCGGCATCGATAAATTGGCGACGCTTTTCCACGGGACTAGACCTCTGACTTCGGATTATGGTGCATGCTGCACATTGCTATTTTCCCGAATGCCTATAAGGATTGCACAAACCGCCGGTCAGGTAGCGGTTGGCGCTAAGCGCGTCGAGTTCCTCCGGGTTCCAGCCCTCCCTGCGAAAAGCCGAACGCTCCAGATCCGGTTCCGAATATAGCGCGACCTGTCCGGCGCCGATCTGGAAAGTACGGCCGGTTATATTGGCTGCCGCGTCAGTGCATAGCCAAACTACAAACGCCGCCACCTCACCGGCATCAAGTATCCGCAGAGTGTCGAAATCGACCCACAAATTGCCGGTGCCGGGAACACCGTATTTTTCCTGCAGTTCGGAGATCCATTCGATGGTTGAGTCCAGCGGCGGATTGCACATTCGGCTCAGGCCCAGCGGTCGCAGCGTATTGCATCGCACCCCGAATGGACCCAAATCCCTGGCAATGCTCTCGCGTGAAGCCCACGATGCCCCTCTTTGGCTGCGGCGTAGTGTCCTGTACCCGGCTCGCCCAGCCCGGCCTGCGAGGAAGTATTGATGATGATGCCGCTGTTTTGTTTGCGGAAAATGGGGGCGGCATGACGGACGGTCGTGAAGGTGCCCTTGAGATGGATGTCTATGGTTACATCCCAGTCTTCTTCCGAAATGTCCCAGATGCGATCTCCCAGCAGATTGCCGGCATTATTGACCAGGATGTCGAGGCCCCCGAAGCTCTCTACGGCCGTTTCGATGATGCGTTTGCCGCCTGCCCACGTGGCTACGGAATCGGTATTGGCGACCGCTTCGCCGCCCGCAGCACGAATCTCATCAGCTACGGTCTGCGCGATGCGGGGATCGCTGCCGCGGCCGTTCATTTCGCTGCCATTGTCGTTGACCACCACCTTCGCCCCTTCATGGGCTACCGGCAAAGCCTCGGCGCGGCCAAGCCCGCGCCCTGCACCGGTAACGACGGCAATCTTGCCACTCAAACGCAGTCGTGCCATGGCTGTATATCCCTCAACTGCCAAAGCCCCCTTTCACGAACCTGAGACCCCACGCCTTACCAAAATATCTGCCTCACACAGCGGCTCGGGATGGGCGACGGTTTGGTTGCGAGCGCCCGTTGGCTTGAGAAGATCGGCCATTCAATTCCGCCGTGAAAGCCGCGTGGGCGCTGTGAGAGAAACGTCCGCTCATCGTATAAGCCGCCTCCACATCTCCGGGATTGGCTATCCGGCGTACGGGCTGTGGAAGGCAGTGAAGCGTGTCTTCCGCGCGGAGGCGATAAACCTGGCTCCCGAATTCTAGTTCGACCTGCCCGCGCTCGCAGAACACGATCTGCTCACCCATCGCAGCGGGTGATGATAGCTTCATTTCGTGACCGGCCGCGATGACGATCCGCCAACATTCCAATTCCGAACCAAGTATGTCAGCGGACAGTTTTTCGAACATCAGCGCTTTAGAGACGACGATTCTCGCATGCTGGCCTTTACACTGGATGATAGTATCCCGCGGTGAAGGGCTCGGTGGCGCGATCAGATCTCCACCTTCCAAACCAAGACCCGCGGCAATCTTTAAAATCACCACGATCGAGGGTGTCATTTGCCGATTCTCGATCTTCTGGATAGTGCTTGGCGCGACCCCGCTGCGCAGACCGAGTTCCACTAACGTAAGATGCTTGTTTTCGCGGCCCTTCCTAATCCTATCGCTGATTTGTGAAAGTCTCGTTTCAATCAGATCCGAAGACATTCCTCAATCCCCATCGTGGCCAGAGGAGCATTACCTCCACCACCATTCTGTGCGCTTGCCATACCGCCTAAGCCATCAGATAACGTACGCAACACGTCGAGGTTCTTTTATTTATTGTCCCAGCAAATAGCCGCCGCTGACATTGATGATCTCGCCGGTGATGAACGAGGAGCGCTGGGACACGAGAAAGAAAACCACTTCCGCGACCTCGTCTGTTGTCGCGAAACGGCGGAGCGGGGTTTTAGCCAGTTGCGGTTTGTACAAATCGATGTCTTTTTCGATGAACGGCGTTTGCACCATTCCGAGAGCGATCGCGTTGCAGCGAATGTTATGCGGACCGCCTTCCAACGCGACGCCGCGGGTCAGATCGTGCAGCCCGGCCTTTGCCGCCCCATAGGGGGCCTCGATACCACCGCCGCCAAGATAGCCGGCGATGGATGATATATTGACGATAGATCCACGGCCGAGTTCGCGCATTTTACCAATGGTCTGGCGGATAACGTACCAACAGGCGGTAAGATCGGTGGCCAAAACCCGGTCGAAGTCCTCTGGTGAATAATCGAAGATGCTACCCTGGACATTGACGGCCGCGTTATTCACTACAATGTCAACGGCGCCAGTCTCTGCGACAGCGATAGCCAGCGCCTGGTCGAGTGTGCGACGGTTTGTGAGATCAGCTACACAGGGCACCGCCCTCGCGCCAACTTCAGCCTCAATCATCAAGACTGCCCTACGCGCTCGGTGCTCACTGTGGTCCTGAACTATGACCGCCGCCCCTTCGCGCGCCAACCGTCGCGCGATGGCACTGCCGCAACCGGAACCGCCGCCCCCGGTGACAAGCGCGACCCGGCCCTGGAGTTCGCCACGGTTTGGCTCATTAGTCGACACGCCCGAAACCTCTGTCAATGACAAGCAACTGGAGATTTTTGCTTAACGGCGTCATATTTTAGTCATTGGGATTAGCAGCTCGTTATCAGGTCGAGAGCGGAAACAAAGCACGTCCGTTGTCACGCATTACCTTTCGAATGTCGGCACTGGTCAGGGTCGTCATGGTCTGGACGAACGATTCCGGCTCCGCCAAACCCTCCGCATGGGGGAAGTCCGATCCCAGCACCAATGAGTCCACGCCCACCTTCGCGGCAACCTCGCTAACATTGTCCTCTCCGAACGGCGTGACCGCGATGTGGCGCTTCACGATCTCGCTCGGGCGCTCCTTAAGCGGACCGCCCAGCCACTGCCCCCCACGCCCCATACCGCGCATCTTGTCTAGTCGCTTCAGGAAGTAGGGCAGCCATTCGGCCCCATGCTCGACCGAGATTACCTTGAGGTTAGGAAAGCGTCCGAATAAATTTCCGTATACCAGCGCCGACAGGGTATCCATGATTGCGCGATCGCAATAGCAGTTCATCCACTGCCACGCCGATTGTTGCCAGAACTTTACGTCAGGTTTCTCGCTCCAATTAGCGGAAATGTCGCGATTATACCCGCACTCGGTTAGGTGGTAGGCTGCCACGGCCCTGGCTTCGTTCAGTCTTGACCAGATCGGATCAAAGTGCCGGTCTGCGGGCGAGCGGCCAAACGCATGCCCCGTCGTCATATTGAAGACGCGCGCACCGCGCTTGAGCGCCCAGTCGATCTCCTGAACCGCTCGCGGTACATCACGAAAGGAGATAAACGGCGAAGCATATATACGATCTTTGAAGTTGAAGCCCCACTCTTCGTCATACCATTGGTTGAACGCGTGCAGATTGGCCCAGGCGACGTCATGATCCTTCGTCACTCCATCGACATAGATTGCCGTGTTGGGGAAAACGATGCACGCTTCCACATTTTGCTCGTCCATCAATTTCAGCCGCGGGTCACGGTAAAGATGCCAGTCCTGCCACTTCATATATTCGTAAGGAGTTTCGCCGCTTGCGCGGTTGATCTTCTGAATGAATTCCTTGAGCGACCCCGGCCGCAGAGTCGAGCCCTCGGGCATCGGTGCGCCGTCGTCCAAGGGTTCGCCATCCAGGCGAGCCTCGTGAAGATGTCCAGGTCGAAACGTAATGGCCCGCTCCCGGAACTTCGGATCGATATATCGGCTGAAGGCGTCTTCTTGCTCGGTGACATGGGTGTCACAGTCGAAAATCCGATAGGGCAACTTTGCTGCCATCGTCCTGTTCCTCATCCGACCCGCTTTTCTCTTTCAGATCCCAGTTAAATTGAAACCTACACCAGGGAATTTCCGTTTGTCAACTAAATTTTCTGATAAGAAAATTAGCGTTTGAATCAACCTATGGGTTGATGCGGCGCTGCTGTGTTTGCCCTGAGAGAAAATCGTCTACCGGTCCCAACGCCCTGACCTCGCGCGGAGACCTGCGCCTCAAAACTGAACCAGGCCGAACTGGCCGAGACCGACTTCCGTGATGCGATCGCGCTCGCCCAAAGATGAAGGCAAAGGTGGGAACTAAACGATCAGCCTCGCGCGGCTGCTCGATCGCACCGGCCGCCGAGACGAGGCGCGCACGGTAATCGCGCAGATATACGGCTGGCATAACCTACGGGGGCTCCCGTGGCCCGCCCCCGTTGGTTTCTCAGGTACGCTGACGGCCGCGCCGTGAGCGAATCTCCTTGCTAGCGAAGCGTGCGGTTGGAAGCTTCCGATTCCGGGACGACGTTAAGCGTGTTGAGTTCGTTGAGAGCCGACCGGAAGAATCCCTTTGCTTCCTGGTCATTTCCTTCACTCAGCGCGATTTTGCCATTCTCGTGGAAGGCGGCCGCCCCGCTCGCATCCTTTCCTTCCGACCAGGCCTGCCTGATTTTGCGCGAGACCTCCTGATCCATCATGGACGCGCTCTCATTGTTGGGCACCGGCGCGTAGGCAACAGTCATGGTCCTGCCGCCGGTCGGCGTTTCGAGGGCGCCAAGGTTCGCAAGGGCTTGCTCGAAGTAGTGCCGGGCCTGCTGCTGTTTTCCTTCACCCAGCGCGATTTCGCCATTCTCCTGGAAGGGCGCCGCGCCACTCGCATCTTTTCCTTCCGACCAGGCCTGCCCGATTTTACGCGAGACAGCCCGATCCATCGCGCTTGCACTGTCTTGAGTGGCCGCGGCGCCCGTCTCGAGCGCCGAACTCGTCACGGGTCTGGTTTGCCCCCATGCTATAGGAGCTGAAAGCGCAAACAGCAGAGCAGCCCCACTTGTCAAAATCAGTTTTGAATACTTCATAAATCACCTCTCCTGTGTGTACCCCTGCCGAGCGCGAAATATTCCCCGATGTAGCCGTTTTACCAGTGGCATGAAATCTCAGACCGCGAAGACGGGAATGCGCATGAACTTACGCAGTCGGTCCAAAGTGTGCAGCCCGGCCATCTGTGCGCGCGGTCAGGTCTAGCACGCCATCCGCTTTTTGTTTGCCAACGGCGCGAGTTGCAGGAATTGCTCGACTCAACCCTCGACGACTGGAATCACTATGCGTATGTTTCAATTCTTCAACATCTCTCGCGCCCACGGGCCGTGGCTGTCGCCGTCCGCCGCATTAGTGCCGTTTGGATAGAGTTCACAAACCTCCGGGCCGGTGACAACAGGACAAAATATGCGGCCAACTATCGTCCGTGACCCCCGCCGCCGTGTCCCCCTCCATGCATGCCGCCGTGTCCCCCTCCATGCATGCCGCCGTGTCCCTCTCCATGTCTGCCTCCGTGGCCGCCGCCATGCCCACCCCAGAATATCGGCGGGGGAAAACACGCAGGGTTTAGAGAATACAATGAGGCGACTTCCTCGTCCTCGGATTCAGCGGCATACTGCGCAGTGTCATTTTGCTGCCTCACCAGCATCTTGTAGCGGTCGAATTCGTCCTGGTGGCCCTCATACACGCATGAGCAAATGTCCGGGTCGTAATACCAATAGACCGTTCCGGATTGTACGTCGTAGCTGCTAATTTCATGCGGCGCGAGGTCTTTCGCGAGTCCAAATTCCTCGGAAGTGTCGATTTCAATTGTCCTAAAGCCCGCGTCGGAGAGCATTGCCTCGGTTTTTTTAACCTCCTCAGGCCGCGAGGCTTCATAGCGACGCGTTGCGGCGCAACCTGACAAGATCAGCGCCGATAGCATCGCGACAATGAAACGGTTTTGCAGCAAAGAGTCCGCCCTTCCCTTCCGCCGATGCGGCCACGGCGAGCGCCAACATGGAGCATATATGCGTCGCTCGTTGGACAGAGTGAACAATTGCAGAAGAATATCTTGATTTCCTCTCTAAGGAGCGATCGTCGAGGACTCCAGGCGCTTGACTTCAGCCACGGCCGCCTTGGGCGGATTGGGATTCTCCGCCTCGTTCATAGCCTTCTTGAAGTCGCGGATAGACCTGCCTAGCGTACCTCCGACATCGCCGAGTTTGCTCGGGCCGAAGAGCACCAGGATGATTGCCAGCAGGATTAACAAATGGGTCGGGGCGAAGAGATCCATCATTGTCGAGACCGTCCTTTCTCACCGTTGCGATGGCGTTGTGAGCTTTGTGTTGTTTACCGTCGCCGCCCAGGATTTATTCCCGACCGGATGAATTCTGGTGCCCCCGTCCCTGACGGCGCTGCTGAAAAACGATCAGTTCGACACCAAGCAGCCGGCAGAAACCACGAGACTGCCTCCGCCATCGTGGTCCGTGCGTTGGACGCGCTCCAACTCACGACCTCTAGCGCCGGATCGGGGAGCTTAACGAAGTCTTCCAGAGCGCCGCGGTTCACATCGGAGATTGCCCAATAATTCATTCCCGCTTCTATCCAGTGAATGACACTGTAACCGCCCTGGCTGGTAGCTACTTCGAGCGCTGACACGGTGGTGGAGGGCAAAAAGACAGGTTGAGGTAGTGTTTGTTGCGCCTGTAGACGAGCGCGGCCACAGGCTGATCGTTCACCAGGTCGACGCGGCCGGCGATCAGCGAGAGACCATCGGCCGCCAGATCGTTCACCTTGGGTGAGAAGTCCAACTTGCCATTAAACCACGGCTTGACCATGTGCTGGTCGGAGGAGGCTACGCCGGCCAGATGGTTAACCATCAGGGAGCGTATATGGTTGGAGACCACATGGAGCATCGTCCGGTCTTCGGGGCAGGCAGGTTGAGCTTCATGACGACACCGAAGCTCAGAATAATCAGGAACGCGGCCGAGGCGGCGAGCCTGACCGCGCGCCATAAGGTTTCTCCGCGGCGCAGGGGGGTGCGCACCGGCATGGGTGATGGTTGCCGGAAAACTCCGGTTCGGCTTCGATCTAATCTAGCAGCTCCTCGGAGCTCTATAGTACAGCGAGCTTTTCGCGATCGCGGTGGCTGAGCGTCCTGTGATTGCGTTAGGAGGGCGAGGTCGCAGGTCGGCGGTCGTCTGACTCCCAACCCTCGAGCAGCCCTATTTTAACCGGTACAAACGTTTCTCTCGAAAGGTTCAGCTTTGTGCTTCAAATTTTGTCCACTATCCCACAAACCTATCCGGCGGTCTTCGTGTGTATCGAAATTCTTTTATTTAACGGCAATAAGCGGGACTTCCCGGCCCGAGCGTGTGGATCTATACGTGTTGTTAACGCTGCGGAGTTGCTCGACCGGATTACTTTGGAGATGTAAGGCTTTCGATCTATTGATTGGCGATCTACGCCGTCTGACGCCCTGGTAACCTGCCGCCTCTCACCTCATGTCTGGACTTTCGATAAACAATCAGTGCTTGCCGTAATCCAGCGGGACGCCTTTGCGCTGTGCGATGATGTAGGCCTCCAGAGCGCGTAAGCGTTCGTCGTTCGGATCCATGGTCTTGCCCTTGACCGGATTCTCGATACACCAGTCGATCATGTCCCGCAGCAGGGCTACGCGCTGCAGTTGCACCTGGTATTTCGGATAGGTCTCCGGATGCGTGTTGGCCGCGTCGGGATGGCACATGTCGCAGCTCACTCCGATGGTGCCGCCCAGCAGCTTGTCACTGTGAAAGATGCGCTTGCCTTCCTCGACAAACTTCTGGGTCTCGGCCTGCCAGACCTGGAAGTCGCGCTCATGGAAGCTCGCGTAAGTGTCGCCCTGCTGTTGGGGTTGAGCTTGCTGGTGCACCGGAACGCCCTGGATTTGTTGCATCGCGGGTGCCTCGCTCTTGGCCGGCGCGGACGGCGGCGGGGGTGATACCGCCGACGGCGGATTGGCGGGCGCGGGGCTTTGCGCCTGCGCCATCTCCCAGTGCTCGCCCGGATGCTCGCGCTGCCAGGTGTCCATCAGTTTGCGCGCCACGCCGGTGGCCTGATCGTGGCTCATCCGCTGTCCGGGCTTGAGCCCCTTGATCTCGAGGCTGGTCTTGCCGTCACAGAGCATCACCACCACGTTGCCGTTTTTGCTTTTGGGAACTTGATGTTGTGGGATGGCTCTGTTGGGCCCGCAATCTGAACGGCAAAACGGCGAGTCCGACGACCACGGCCACAGCGCCGGCGGCGGTAAGGAATGCAACATGGGTGCGAAGCATGGCTTTCACCTTTGATCCGTCAGTTCAGTAGCTGGCGAATTGCGGAGCCGGCGGACGGTCCGACTTGCCGCCCGATGCGAAATAACCGGCCGGCACCGAGACCGGGTTGCGGTCCCATAGTCCGTAAATCGTATCCACCATGCCGTCGGCGCGCATGGTAAATTGACCATCGCCGAGACCATCTAACTGATCAAATGGATCGGCGCGATTCATCTGGACAGTCAGCGGCGGCAGACCCTCGGGCGCATATGGCCACGGCCACGCGGTCGAAAGCATCCCGTAAAAATTGATGTTCCCGATACGGTTGAAGAGCATCTGATGGGTATGGCCGTGGATTACGGTGACATTCTGGAACGGCGCGAGCAGCGCCTGGACCTGTTCGGCGTCCTCGGTCCAGAAGTTCCAGTTGCGATAGTATTTGTAGAGCGGTGAGTGGGAAAAGACCACGATCGGAGTGGTGTGCGGCACTTTGGCCAAATCGTCAGCCATCCACTTGCGCTCCTCATCGCCGACCTCGAAACGCGACTGGACCGGATTGTCGAGCCCGGCCACGGTTTGCATCCGCTCCGCCGGCGTCATTTTGCGCGCAGTCCAAAAATCCTTTTCATGGACGCTCATCAGCACCACGAAATGGACCCCCTTCCAGTCGAACGAGTAATTGGGCGGCCCGAACATCTCCTGCCAGGCTTCACCCATATCGAAGAACCAGTCGTGCTCGCCCACCATGATCTTCACCGGCGCCTTGAGCTCGGCGAGAATCTGCCTGCCGAGATCAAGTTCGCTGCGCCGGCCAAGCTGAGCCAGGTCACCGCCGAACAGGACGAAGTCGGGTTGGGGATCCAGGGCATTCACGTCCTGCACCGCCCTGACCGCCCCGCGCACGAAGCGCTGGTTAAGTGTCCGATCGTACAGATGGGTGTCTGATATGTAGGCGATGCGAAACGGGGTGCTGCCCGGTTTTCCGACCGTGCCGAAACTCTTGTCAGTCGCGGCGTTGGCGAACTCGATTAACTGAAAGCTATGCGGGGGCATCAAGCCCTTGGCCAGCACCGCCCCGGCACTCGCCGCCGCGACCTTCAGGAAAGCACGGCGGTCGAGTCTGCGCAGGCCGCGCAGCACTGAGTCGCGCTCCTCCATAAACTTGGTCTCAACACTCTTATGTCGAACTGCCATGTTCCACCTCGGGTTGGCGCGGTTTGGATGGAATTGGTCAATCGCCGCCGAGCAGGGCGGGATTCTCGGGCATCTGGTCAGGTCCGATATCGCCAAAGGGTCCGGCGAGGCCGGGTCCATTGCGTCCCTTAAGCCCCATCGCCGCTGCGGTATCGCGCTGCGGACGGGTGGTACGCGAAAGCTCGAACTGCTTGCGGTATTCCACCTGCGCGGCCTGGGCGTATTCGGGGCTGGTCAGAGTCGCGAGAAACGCCACCAGTTCATCGATCTCCGGCTCGGTCAGCCCCAACGGCACGATGCCGCCGTCGAGAAAGGGGTTCTGTACGCCACCCTTGTTGTAATGGTCCACGACGTCCCACAGCGTGACCTGCGAACCGTCGTGAAAATAGGGCTCGGTGACCAGCAGGTTGCGCAGATCCATGGTGCGAAAGCCGCCGATGTCGTGCGGGTCGCGGGTGACCAGGAAGCGGCCCAAGCCGCTCATGTCGGTCTGGATCGCCAGTTCATCGAGCTGCTGGGCGCCGCCGCCGCGGCCGAGCAGCGCCAAAGCCTTGCGGGCCAGTGGTACAAAGTCCGACTTGTGGGCCGACACGCCGATATTGTGGAAGCGGTTGTCGCTGAACATCGGCTGCGTCGGGTTGACGCCGTGACACGACATGCAGCGCCCCTTGCCGTTATAGATCGACCATCCCAGCTTGGCCTGCGCGCTAATCGCGTTCTGATCGCCGGCCATGAAACGGTCAAAGGGAGTATTGAAAGTTACCAGCGCGCGCTCGTACGCGGCGATCGCCTTTTGGATGTCACCCATCGTCACCGGCTCCCCGAACACGGCCTTGAACTTCACCTGGTATTCGGAGATGCCGCCGACTTTGCTTGACGACTTCGTCGAAATTCTTCATCCCCATCTCGATCGGGTTGATGATGGGGTCCTTGGCCTGCTCCTCGAGGCGTCGGCTCGCGTCCGTCCCAGAACTGTAAAACATTGAAGGCCGCATTGAGCACCGTCGGCGCGTTGCGTTGTCCGAATTGATGGTGGATTCCGTCGGAGGTCGGCTGCTGATCGGTGAACCCCTTTTCCGGCTTGTGGCAACTGGCGCACATCTGGGTGTTGTCTTCCGACAGGCGCTTGTCAAAAAAGAGCTCTTTGCCGAGCGCCACCTTGGCCGGGGTTTGCGGATTATCGGGCGGAGTCGCCCATCCGTAGAGTTCCTCGGGAAAGCCGGTCTGGTTAAGTGGCCGGGGCTGAGCCAACGGGTCGTTAGCGTTCTGAGCTATCGCGAAGGACGCCGGAGTTCCCAGTCCCAAGAGCAAAACACACAACAAGATTCGCGCGTTTGACATGGTAGCGCCTCGATTGGGCAGAGCAGATGGTCACCGCTGTTGCGGTCAAGGAATACCCTGCCAGTCTCGAATGGTGTGGATCAACATCTTGTCACGTCATTCAGATTTCCCCGGTATCGCCGCCCAGTTCGGATTCGAGGAGGCTTTCAGCGCCGCGCGGAAACTTTCACGATCGATAGTGAAAAAAGCCTTCTCAACAGCGAAGAGGCCGGCGCTCATGCACGGGCATCAGGATTCGGATGATTTTGATTCAGACAATTCCCCGAGCCCCGCGCCCCCAGGATCTCTTCGAGCTTTTTGCGGGCGCGCGCCAGGCGTGACATGACCGTACCAATCGGTATTTCCAGCAAAGCCCCGATTTCTTTATAGGAGAAATCCTCCAATTCCCTGAGGATTAACGGTTCGCGGTACTCCCTGGGAAGCCTCCCGATCGCTACGGCAAGCAGCTGACGATCGGCATTGCGCAGCGCCTGCGCCTGAGGGTCAGCCACCTCGTCCGGCGCGCAGTGAGTTTCCTCATCCAATGATTCAACCATCTCCACCGGCCGGTTTTTCTTCAACCAAGTATAGAAGGTGTTTCGCACGATGGTGAGCAACCATGGCCGGATCCGATCGCCTTTGAAGCCGTCGAGGTACTCCAAGGCCCGCAGCACGGCATCGTGGGTCACGTCTTCGGCGTCGTTATCGTTGCGGGTAAGCCAGCGGGCGTAGTTATACGCCGCATCCAAGTGAGGTTCCAAAAGCAGGGTGAAACGCGCACTTTTCTCGCGCGAGGTCAAATTGGAAGCACCCCTTCGCGGTGATACCGCAGACCTAATCGGCTTATTCCGGTCGCTCTGGCTCCTGCGGTCACGAAGGTATTAAGCTTGATCTTCTTCTGCCGTAGACCTTTTCGGGTATTTTCCATGTTTTTGGCCATCAGTTTTGCTACTTCTGATCACCAGGTTCGCCGTCTATGAAGCTTTGGCCACGATTCGCGAGCTGTCGAGTGCTCATCGCATTCTTCCAACCTTTCAGGCGTGAAAACTGATCGCACAAAATGCGACCCCTTATTTCCGCCGGAATGGGTGAATGCTTTGTGGGGTCAGGTCAGTCGGAAGAAGACGGCCATGACTGCAGGGGCTCTCGTGAGGTGGTGTTCCCGGAGCAGCTTGAGGAAATCCGTCAGAGCAAGCTTAGCTATAGCTAGCGCTGTCGCTGAGGTATTTTGCTATGTGCGAATCGAAACGCGCCAAGCAGATTGCAGGTTGCTCTGCTATGCGCCGATGTCCTGGTCGAGAACGTCCTGGGTTATCTCGCTATGGCGGGACATTCCGATAAGCGTGTAAGTCTCCAGCGCTTCACTAAGCAGCGTTTGCGCTTTTTCGCGATCACCCGGGGCGGCGCGATCCATTAGCATCATTGCGCGAAAGCGACGTATCTCCGCCTGTTCGAGGCGGTCGGGAAAGGACTCGGCCTGCTGCATCGCGATTTGAAAATGGTCTTCAGCGGCTTCCCACTGACCTGCCGCTACCGCAGAGACACCCGCGATCGTATGCGTGAAGCGGAAGATCGGGAAAAGCGCTACCGCTCCGGTGCCTACCAACTCACGAGCAAGCGGGTAAAGCTGTCCAGCTTGCCGTTGCTCGCCGAGCATGACGAGGCCCTCAATCACGAGCGCGAGCATTAACCACGAACTTGTGGTGTTCGTTTGGCCGCTAAGAGGCAGACGCGCGTGCTTTTCATCAAGAATTGCCAATGCAGCATCGTGATCCCCCGCGTAGGCCATCTCTCGGAAAACCATTCCAACGCCGAATCCCTCCATCGAGGCCTCTTCGTCAGGGCGGCAGCATGCCCGGGCGTGCAACAGAGCGCTCGCCCAGTTTCCGCGAAGGAAATCTACCAGACTCAGTTGTACCTCGAAGAGAAATTCCCAGAAGGCAAACCGCGCCCTTTGGTCAGATTTCGACGCTTGCTGGAAGCCAGCTTCGAGTTTGGCGAGGTCGGGCGCTTTACCAAATTCGGCCCAGGCTCTCGTCCTGAGGCAGCTTGCGACCGAGTAAGATTGCCCTATCTTCATCGCCAGGGGTTCAAGCTCATCCGCGATCCTCAGCGCCTCTTGTGGGCGTCCAAGACGGAATAATGTCTCAAGCAGCACTTGGAGCCGTAGGCCGCGTTGCCAGGGAGCCGCTTCTGATCCGCCCAGTTGTTCGCTGAGGAAGCCGTCTGAGGCGGCTTCGGGCAACCGGAAGAAGTAGGAGTTTACCAGCGACCGGGCACCAATCAGTGTGGCCTCAGGCTTTGGATCGGAAAGCTGGGATGCAATGTGCAACGCTTCCCGCAGCGCCCCATGGGCCGGCCCATAGCCTCCGGCGGATGCGAGGGCCTGCGCCAGGGCAGCGAGAAGAAGCGCCCGGTCAACGCTAACATCCGGCTGAAGGTAGGCGAGGCCGCGACGAGCTGTTTCGGTTGCTTCCTGGAAGCGACCAACCCGGGTAAAGGCATCGGTCAACTCGGTAAAGCTTCTCCCGATCATCTCCCGATCGCCGAGATTGACGTATATTTCGATTACTTCATGGAGATTGGCGAGTGCCGCGTCCCATTGTTCAAGACCTCGCTGGGCTATCGCAAGGCTCGCCAACAGGTCAGCCCTTTGTCTTACGTCAGCGGCGTCCAGATGCGACAGGGCGGACCGGAAACTGCGCAGCGCTTCCTCAAATGCCGCAGCCTTAAGCGCGCCCTTTCCGGCCAGCGCCAGCCAACGGACGACTGTTTGGCCGTCAGCGAACGATCCTGCCTTGAGGAGATGGTCAGAGATCTCCCCTGCGAACTCGTTGACGGCACCGGGATAGAGCTGCTCCATCGCCTCGGCGACGCCGGCGTGTAGTCGCTGTCGACGGGAGGCCGAGATGCCGGCCAGCAGCGTCTGACGCACGAGTTCATGCGCGAAAGTGTAGGGCCTCTCCGGTCCGTCGGAGCTCGGGACGATTACTCCAATTTCCTGAGCCTTCTCGATGGCGGTGAAAAGCTCATCAACCTCGATCTGGCTGATCCCGGTTAGAAGTTGAAAGCTGAAACTGCGCCCGATCACTGCGGCGGCTACCAGCACGCGCTTTTCATTCGCGGAAAGGCGCTCCAGACGTCGCCCAATGATCAACCGCACGTTTTCTGGAACGTCGCTCTCGTCGATCTCGATGTCGGTGCGAAATTGGCCGCCCGCATCAAAGACTTTCCCGTCTTCGGCCAGATGCCGGTACACCTCCTCGACGAAGAATGGATTTCCCTGGCTTTCCTCAAAGATAAGGCTCACCAGACTTTCCGGAGCCTGGCGCCCGCTTAGGGCATGTAACATTTGTGCGATCGCGTCCTTTGATAGACCACCCAGCCTTAGCGGACGAATACCCAGCCGAATCAGCTCTTCCAGAGTTCTGACCCATGCCGGATTGTTCTCCGAATATACGTCGCGATAGGTCCCAACGATTACGAGTGGAAGCTGGGCAACGCGATTGGCCAGATGAATCAAAAGCGCTAGCGTGGATTCGTCAGCCCAGTGAAGGTCCTCAAGTATGTAGAAGTACGAACGTGTTCGAGCCGCGCGACCCAGCGCCTCTGAAACACTCTGGAAAAGGTAGCGGCGCTTCTGCGCCGGCGGCAGTTCCAGTGGTTGCGGAATATCCGGAAAAACTCGTCGCAGACTTGGCGCGATCTGGGTCAGTTCGGCCGCATTCTCCCCCATCCACCAGCGGAAATCATCCAGGCTCGCCGCCTGTGCCAGATTGCTTTCAATAATCTCGACGAAGGGGAGATAGGGAAACGGTTCGTCTCTTTCGTAGCAGTGCCCGACCAGGCATCGGAAGCCAACGCGCGACGCGTACTCGGACATCTCCATCGCCAAACGGCTCTTGCCCACACCGGGCCCCCCTCCGAGCATGACCAGCGATCCTTGACCACTCAGCGCACGATCGATTGCAGCGCGAATCGCTCCACGTTCGGGTTCGCGCCCGACAAAAGCGGTCCGCTCCGCGCGCGAGAATGGAGAAACATCCAGTACCACCGGCGCGGCCATCGGATGATCAGAACGCGCTGCAGCGGGATCACCAATTGAGATATGCTGCTCTGCTCGTTCGATCCTAGTTGCAGCGAATTCCCACGTGATCGGGAAATCGGGATCAGGCTGGTAGGAGCAGAGGTTGCCCGTCCTGATGCGTCGCGACAAGATATTCCCCAGCGCGATATCGCTTTGCGCGATCCTTTCCACTACCGCCTTGAGCGTCTTGCTAATGCTCTGGCGGGCTCGTTCCGATGCCGACGCTGCCCGTCGACTACGTCCACCCAGTCCAATGGCGCGCGAGAGTTCCCTGGTCAGCGTATCGATCTCCCTTTCCGCCTGCTCGGCTCGCTCGACCTCTCCGAGCTGCTTGGCTTCTTCCAATTCTTCGCGCAGTTCGGAGAGCCGGCGTCTATAATCGACCTTGGCTTGATCGTCGAGCATCTCGCCCGCGTCACCCAGCCCGGTGATCTGGATCCCTGCCTTTTCGAGATCCTCTTCGCCCAGCGGCAAGCGGGGCACCGGGTGACTGGTTTCGTGCTCCTCGCGCTGGCTTGCCATTCCGCCCACCAGATCGAGCACGTGGAATTCGACCCCCGGATGACGCAGCAGATGGGCGAGGTACCCGATTCCCTTAGTGTCCTTTAGACGAAAGGCTTTCCCGCCGTAGCCTACGGTCCAATACTCGCCCTCTTTGCGGAAGACCCCTTTCTGGGCACGACGGACGCCCGGTACCGGCTCGTCGGTTCCAGCCGAGCCAAATCGAGTGTCCCATGTCTCGCCTGCCATTTGAATTTCTATTTGCCGTTTCGGCCAATTTCTGGCAACTACGTGTTTGCCAACCGTACCATAGACGGCAACCCCAGCACATCCGGGTCTGGATCCAAGTAAAACGGAGCGTCCGGAGGGCCTCGAGATTTCTACTGGTTGGTCGACGCGCAGACGTGAGCGAGCAATCGCGGAAGGGAAGGGCGGGACGAATTCCAACACCAGAGGGTTATCCCCCCAGCGAAAAGATCCCCGGCGACAGCCACTGGACCTCCGAGACCCCGCGCGCGCCCACACTGAGCGTGTTGGGGTAAAACTGCCGTTTGTCCGAAAACCTGATCGGGAATGCTGGAGGTTAGAGGAGTCTATGGAGTCTGATTTGGCGCTTGTTTTGTAGTTGCCGCCTGGGGGCTGGCTGCCTCTCTCTCGATCCACGCCGGGTGTCGGGAACCCCGCACCCTCTGCGCTTCAGACATGGTCTCTTGCACGCCGCTCTCTGATGACACGACTTTCGTCCTGGGCTCAGTGACACAGGCGAGGTCTTTGGCGAAGCAAAGATTCAGCGTCCAATCCAGCGCGACCCGGACCTTCTTTTCCAGGCGTGGAAGCTTGCACAGGTAGACGGTGCGCCACAGCCACCAGGCAAAGAATCCAGAGAATTTCATTCCAAAGATGTTGGCCACGCCAGTGCGACGTCCGATTGAAGCTAGTTGCCCCAAAGCGGAAAAGCGGAAGCGCTTCTTTTTCGTGCCCGCGATCTCCGCCACAAGATTGCGGGCAAGGACTCGGCCCTGGCGCTGCGCGTGTTGCGCGGTAGCCGGATGAAAGCCATTGGTCAGTGGATTGGGCACCATGGCGCAGTCTCCCAGGGCCCAGATCCCGGGCGTGTTTTCGACCTCCAAATACTCGTTGACCAGCAGACGGCCGCCGCGATTGGGAAGCGAGAGACTGGCAACCAGGGATTGCCGCAGTTGCCGGCAGTCCAAATCATCGTGCTGGCCGGAACCGACCTGCCGTCGGTGATCAGCACGGAACCGTTCTTGTAGCCGGCGACGCGCGCCCGCGTCAGAATCTGGATGCCGCGCGATGCCAGCTCGCGCTCGGCGTATGCGCCCAATTCAGGACCGAGCTCCGCTAATATAAGTTCGTCAGGCGTAACCAGCACCATCCGCACGTCGGCTTCACTGAGGGCTGGGTAAAACCGGATAGACTGCCGCACGAAATCATTGATCCCGCCTATTGTTTCAACTCCGGTAAATCCTCCGCCGGCGACCACGAATGTGAGTAGCGGCTTGCGCCCGCCTATGGCGCATTCGGAGTTGGCTTCCTCCAGCTGCGAAATCAAGCGGCTACGTAGTGCGACGGCGTCACTAATCGTCCGGAGCGCCAAGGCGTTGGCTTCAACTCCCGGCAGCCCGAAGAAATTGGTGCTGGCGCCCAAGGCCAGAACCAGCTGATCAAAGGGCAAATCGTGGCAATGGCGATCGACTCCGTGCGACACGTGCACCAACTTGGCGGTGAGGTCTATCGCTTCGATATTGCCAATAAAAGTGCTGACTCGGCTATGGAGCTTATGGAGCGGGTTTATGATCGTGTTGATTTCGAGGTCGCTGGTGGCAACTTCATGAAGCATCGGGGTAAAAAGGAAGAAGTTATCCCGGGTCACCAGCGTGACCGTAACGTCCTCGCAGCGGGGCAGCAGCTTTTCCAATTCCAATGCCGTGTATATTCCGCCGAAGCCGCCCCCCAGAATCAACACGCGGCAAGGCTTGCAACTGCTTTGGCCGTTTTCCCGATCGCAATCATTCATGAATTAGACCTGCACAATCTGTACCTAATACCTGGAGTGCTCCGCTAACCAGACAGCTATAGTGGTCGTCGCTATAAAGCATGCCCGTGATGTAACCGACGCTAACAGCGCCAGTCTCTGCGGAATCCCAAGTTAAAGCATCTCATACCCGCCAAGCGCTGAGACCGAAGCTCTTCGGACCTCATATGTGGATACCATTTAGGATTTCTATTATTCCCAACAGGTCAAAAGTGTTGAGTAAAATGTTGCGCTCGCAATGCTGGCCGCTCGCCGTTGCTTTTGCCACTGCGGATTATCCGCGAGGAAGTGGTGCTCATCGCATCGCGTCTGATCGGAAGACGAAACGGCGATCCATAATTGGGGAGCGAGGAGGACGTTTGCGCACGTAAAGGCCGGAGCGTGATTGCCATGCCGGAAGGCGCGACTGCGGACCTTCACAATGCGGTGACGCGATGCTGTCTATATCACCTCAACAAAGTTGTTCGTAAGCGCGAAATCGACACGCCCGCTTCCCGGGAAATAAGAGAAGGGGCAGGCTGTGATGTTTTCACAGCCTGCCCCTCTCTAATAGCATTAGCGTGAATTCCTTAGATGAGCCATCACGCTGTCCCACAGCCGGATGCGGCTTATGATGGCGCTGCGTGCGGCCTCAGTCGCTTCCAGCCATTTGTCCTCGTCGTTACCAGCCAACGAAATGAGCATCTCCTGCGCCCATGGACCATGGCTGTCGCCGTCCAGTTCAATGTGGCGCTCCAGGTAAAAGGCGAAATGCGGCACCTCCGCGGCTCCGCCGCTCCACAGTGCGAGCAGCTTCTTGAACATTTCCGGGATCACATCTTCGCGTCCGAAGAAGAAGTAGGAGGCCACCTCGACGACCGATCCGTAGATTGCACAGCGCAAAGTCTCGTTTACGAAGTCGGTGATTCCCGGTGGCACTCGTAACTCCGTCAGCGCCGCTTTCCAACTCGTTCCCCGGCCCATTTTCGCGATGAAGTCTTTGACCGCTGCTGTGTCGGCGCCGACCTCATCCATCGCGCGCAGATACAACTCGAAATGGCTGCCCGGCGTTCCCTTCGGATCCAGATCGCTTTCTTCCCCGAGCACGACCTCGTTCGCAAATCGGGATACCTTGGGATTCGACGGCGGCATCCAGGGCAAATTCTGGCAAGTCACTTCGCGTTGAAGCCGTTTCACCAGCGACATGAAATCCCACACCGCGAAGACGTGAATCCCCATGAATTCACGCAACCGCTGCAGGGAGTTTACTTCGGTGTAAATGGGATGTTTGAGCAACGCTTCGCGAAGAGGCGCGAGGATTGTGCGCAGGTCCTCGAAATAGATCTTCGCATCGAACCCGGTGTGTGGTGCGCCGGCAGAATTACCGTTGCGCAGTCCGACGTCGTGCGCACGGCGCCCCTGCCTCAGCATAGGCTTAGCGTTTTCTTTGAATGCCGGGCGAGTTTGCGGATTCGCTCGGTTCGAACTTTCACGATTAGTGTCAGCGTACATGTGTTTCACTTCCTTCTTTGTGTTTGCTGGAGATATTCTTCATTTACAACCCGGCGAAGGCGCACAAAGTTCCCGAGCAACGGAATACCGAATGTGTCGGTCGCCAGCGGCCTCATTGATCAATACTGAAACGTGGTCGCCAAAATTCCCGCCCGCGTCGTTAACTTAATTGTTTCGAGCTCGGCCTGCGGAAAGCTCCTCTCTCGTTCGTTCGGTCGTAAACCATCGTCGTGCTAGGAGATTCGTGATCGGCGATGACCCGCGCGGGCTCACGCGTACCGCCGTTCGCCAGGTAACTCGTGATGCCAGTACGCGTGGAGGCATGACAACAGGTGGAGTAGCGACAGCCTTTGATGTCAGGCGGCGCAGACAGCCAGCCCGATGGTTATCGCGCCGGCTGCTCGCGCAGCCGGCGGCGAAAAGGGGAGAGGTAGCGCGAGATTGCGAATTCTTCGGAATTCCCGGGGTTCGATGTCGGAGGATGGCGTTGAGTATGACAAGGAGCTTACAGATGCTGATGCTGAGTATGACCTTCGGTTTCTTGCAAGCTGCGAGCAGCCGCGTGTAGAAGGTCCTGCAGCATGGGATTGCGCCGCGTCGCTACCAGCGTGGATACGTAGAGCACCGCGCGGCGCGGCCTTCCCAAATCGCGCGCGTGCCACGCGTCCTGCCGCCTTCGCGGTTGCTGAATCGTGCAGACGGGCAGGATTGGCATTGAGAACATGGCACGCTGCATCAAACGAAAAGAGGCTGCCTGCATCGAAATAACGTGTTGAGCCTGTTTACGGCTATTCGACCACAGCTGTTATCCTCAAGTGTTCCGTGGCCGAAATGCGAGGCTGCGCACGGGTTGTCCAGGATTTCCTCGTCGGTGGCCCCGCACCACCGCCGATCTCACTCATGACTCTGGTGCTCGGACAACCGGTGGTGAGTCCCCGAAACCGCGCTTTGGTTGGACGGCTTGATCGGCGGCCGAGGGAACAGCGAGCTGCGTTTATTCGACGACTACTTCGTATGGGAAGAGGAACGTAGTGCTGCCGTCGTCAAACCGCACCAGATACATATGCCTGTCGAGGTTATCGAACGCGCGCAGGATGCGCGGCTGCTCGTTGAAGTGGTCCAACCCGTGTTGATCCCGAACCGGCCTCAGTAGCCGACAACGCCGCCCTCTTATCCATTCCGCATTTGTGACTTCCATTGCTGTCTCTCTTTTAAACCGTACTGACGTGTTGTGAGACTGCGGAGCCTCGCAGGTAGTTACCGTTCGGAACTTCTATTTATTCCCGACTTCAGTACTGCTGAGTAAAATGCTGGCGGCGCGAGGCTGGCCGTTTGCGCGTTTTCTACAACTTTTTGTACGCGGGATTATCGCTAAGGAAGTGGTGCTTGATCACTTGCGTGCGAATCGGAAGACGAAACAGTGGTCCATAATTGGGGAGCGAAGGGGGGCGTTGCGCATGTCACGGCCGGAGCGTGATTGCCATGCCGGAAGGCGCGCTGCCGCGGGCCGCGGAAGCCCGGAGCAGGTTGCACCTTTCTTGTGATCTCCCCTCTTCAACTCCGGGCACAACGAGCTTTGGCAGCGGTTACTTTTGTCCGCATAACAGCATCAAACCGCGATCGAGATCCCCACTATCAGCATCGCCGTAAGGAGACCAAGGATGGCCGAAGTCGCCACTACCCAGGCCACAATGGCGCGCAAAGGACGCTTAAGTGTACCTCGACGCGCGCCTCGACGCGCGCTTACCCATTGCGCGTGGTTTTCGAAGTTTTCCGCTAGAGCCAGGTAGTCCGCCATCTCCTCCTCCGTATGACCGGCTGTCGCAGCCTCCTTTTGCGCGCCAGATGGCCCATCCTGGCCATCAAGTCGCGGTCGATATCGGCCTTAAGTTCCGCCCGGATTATCGCTGGGATTTCCTCCGATACCGACCGTCTGTCCAAGGTCGGCCCAGCACAATTGGAAGTTTCTGGAAGTTCAATCGCAGTCATAGAACGAATCTCTCTTTGCCCTTGCCGCTCGCCGATCCTCAGTTTCTCTCTTGCGCGGGTCGTCTAGGAGTCTACTGGCTTGGCTTCAGCGGCGGCCGCCTACCGCGGATTGGGATTCTCCGCCTCATTCATAGCCTTCTTGAAGTCACGGATAGACCTGCCTAGCGTGCCTCCGACATCACCGAGCTTGCTCGGACCGAACAGCACCAAAATGATTGCCAGCAGGATTAACAAATGGGTTGGTGCGAAGAGATCCATCATTGTCGAGTCCGTCCTTTCTCACCGTCGCTGCGACGTTGTCTATGTTGTATACTGGGACCGGCGAGGATTTATTCCCGACCCGCGGTGAATTCTGGAACCGCCGTCCATGACGGCGTTGGCGAAAACGACTAGTTCGGCACCAAGTCGCCGGCAGAAACCGCGAGACTGCTCCGCGCATCGTGGTCCGTGCGCTGGACCCGCTCTCCAACTCACGATCTCATCTAAATTTAGCGGCCGGAGCGGGTGAGCTTAACGAAGTCTTCCAGAGCGCCGCGGTTCACATCGGAGATTGCCCAATAGTTCATTCCCGATTCTGTCCAGTGGATGACATTGTACCCGCGCTGGCTGGCAGCTACTTCGGGCGCTGACACGGTGGTGGAGGGCCACACAAACAGATTGATGTAGTGTTTGTTGCGCCGATAAACCAACGCTGCCACGGGCTGATCGCTCACCACGTCTATCCTGCCGCCGATCAGTGGAAAGCCGTCGGCGGCAAAGTCCTGCACCTGCGGCGCAAAGTCCAGCTTGCCGTTGAACCAGGGCTTGACAGTATGCTGGTCGGTGGAGACCACGTCGGCCAGGTGGCTAACCATCAGCGAGCGTATGTGGTTAGAAACCACATCGTGCATCGTTCGATCTTCCGGAGACGGCAGATTAAACCTTGAAATGATCCCTGCGCTCAGAACAATCAGAAACGCGGCAGAGGCGGCGAGGCTGACTGCGCGCCATAAGTGTTCGCGACGCCGCAGCGTGGTACGGATCGGCGTCGGCCGCCTGCCTTGGGGCGCGTTAATCCGGCTCGCGATCGGCGTGGGTGATGG
>CAWGQB010000002.1:0-39305 GCA_963824565.1 uncultured Pseudomonadota bacterium
CTAGCAATACGCTGAGTTCGGCCAGGCGCCCCCGCAGGGCAGGGCACCGTATTGCTCTCCGGCCGCCCCGGCGACCTCGCCGCTCAAGGGCGAGGTTCGCGCCGACGTGGCGATTATCGGCTGCGGCTATACCGGTCTGTCGACGGCGCTGCATTGCGCGGAGGCGGGTGCCAGGGTTGTCGCCTGGAGGCGGTCGAGGTCGGTTTTGGCGGCGCCGGGCGAAACGTCGGCCTGGTCAACGCCGGCATGTGGCTTGCGCCCGACGATGTCGCGACGAGGCTTGGGCCCGACTATGGCGAGCGACTGCTCAAATTGCTTGGCGATGGACCCTCCGAGGTTGAGGCGCTGGTCACCGGCATGGGCTAGCGTGCGAATTCGTGCGCAACGGCACGCTGCATTGCGCGATCGGGCAATCGGGGCTCGCCAAGATCGAGGAGCGCCGCGCGCAATGGGCGGCGCGTAGCGCGCCGGTGAAGCTACTCAACCGCGAAGAGACGGCGCGGCGGATCGGCGTCGACATCTACGCGGGCTCATTGCTCGACTGCGGGCCGGGACCATCAGCCGCTCGCCTATGCGCGTGGGCTTGCCCGCGTGACGCTCGCCGCGGGTGCCGGCATCCACACTCTGAGCCCGGTACGCTCCGCCGAGCGGACGGGCAAGCTCTGGCGCCTCAAGACCGATAGGGGAAACGTTGTGGCCGACTGGATCGTGGTCGCAACCGATGCCTACGCCGCAAGCGGGCCTTGGCCACAGGGAAAGCGGGAGCAGATCCGCGTCCCCTATTTCAATTTCGCCACGAAACCGCTGAGCGACGAACTGACGGCCTCTATCCTGCCCGGCCGCGACCGCGAACAGAACGCACGCTCAGGTCGATAGCTTCCACATTGCCGACAAACGTGTTTACCCAATCCAGAAGCTTACGGAGCGGGTTTATAATAGTGTTAATCTCAAGGTCACTGGCGGCAACCTCAAGGAGCATGGGTGTAAATAGAAAAAAGTTGTCGCGGGTTACCAGCGTGACGTTGATTTCTTCGCGCCGCCGCAGCAGTTTTTCCCATTTCCAAAGCCGCATATACACCCCCAAAACCACCGCCCAAGATCAACACGCGGCATTTTTGTGGACCGGTTTCGTAGCAGTTTTGGTTAAATTCAAGAGCATCTGCATCCATCGGGTCGTTACCTCATTTCCCGAGTCATGGCCGCAAGCTGGATATCACAGTGCTCTCATTGGATGCAGTCTCCGGTTAGATGGTTTCGCGGCCAAAGCAACCCGTGACCGATTGGGTGATCCATTACCTCAATGGTTACGCGCAAATAGTTGCTCGCATTCAGGATCTCAGCCCACAAGGCATCGCCCTGTCGGTAATCTCGCTCGCCGAACTCTACGAGGTCGATTTAGATCTCCGCGACCCGCAAAAAAGCGATGAAGCGCTCCAAGATTTTTCTCCTTGGTATCGAGTTAGTTGGGATAGATGAGGAGATCACGCGAGTTTTTGGTCGCGTACGTGGCAGGCTAAGGGGCGAAGGCAAGACTATCGGCGACTTCGATTTTCTGATTGGCGCCACCGCTTTACACCTCGGTCTTACGCTTTTGACCAACAACCGCCGCCATTTTCGAGTTGATCGAGAATCTTCAGATCTCCGTAAGCCTTTGAGTCTGCGCCACGTCCAATGAATGACAGCATAACCAACGGGGGCTCCCGTGGCCCGCCCCGTTGGTTTCTCAGGTACGCGACCGCCGCGCCGTGAGCGGATCTCCTTGTTAGCGAAGCGTTCGGTTGGAAGCTTCCGATTCCGGGACGACGTTAAGCGTGTTGAGTTCGTTAAGAGCCAACCGGAAGAATCCCTTTGCCTCCTGCTCATTTCCTTGAATCAGCGCGATTTTGCCATTCTCGTGGAAGGCCGCCGCCCCGCTCGCATCCTTCCTTCCGACCAGGCCTGCCTGATTTTGCGCGAGACATCCCGATCCATCATGGACGCGCTCTCATTGTTGGGCACCGGCGCGTAGGCAACAGTAATGGTCCTGCCGCCGGTCGGCGCTTCGAGGGCGCCAAGGTTCGCAAGGGCTTGCTCGAAGTACTGCCGGGCCTGCTGCTGTTTTCCTTCACCCAGCGCGATTTCGCCATTCTCCTGGAAGGCCGCCGCGCCACTAGCATCTTTTCCTTTCGACCAGGCCTGCCCGATTTTACGCGAGACAGCCTGATCCATCGCGCTTGCAGTGTCTTGAGTGGCCGCGGCGCCCGCCTCGATCGCCGAACCCGTCGCAGGTCTGGTTTGACCCCATGTTATAGGAGCTGAAACCGCAAACAGCAGAGCAGCCCCACTTGTCACAATCAGTTTTGGATACTTCATGAATCACCTCTCCTGTGTGTACCCTTGCCGAGCGCAAAATATTCCCCGATGAAGCCGTTTTACCAGTGACATGAAATCTCAGACCGCGAAGATGGGAATCCGCATGAACTCACGCAGTCGGTCCAAAGTGTGCAGCCCGGCCATCTGTCGCGCGGTCCGGTTCAGCACGATCCGCTTGTTCTTTGCCAACGGCGCGAGTTGCAGAGAATTGCCCAACTGAAGCCTCGACGACTGGAATCACTATGCACATGTTTCAATTCCTCAACATCTCTCGCGCCCATGGGCCGTGGCTGTCGCCGTCCGGAGTCAATAGTGCCGTTTTGGGTAGTACAGATTCGTAAACCTCCGGGCCCGTGACAACAGGACCAATTATACGGCCAACTATCGTCCGTGACCCCCGCCGCCATGTCCCCCTCCATGCATGCCGCCGTGTCCCCCATGTGCTCCCCCGTGGCCACCGCCATGCCCACCCCAGAATATCGGCGGGGAAAACACGTAGGATTCAGAGAATACAATGAGGCGACTTCCTCGTCCTCGGATTCAGCGGCATACTGCGCAGTGTCATTTTGCTGCCTCACCAGCATCTTGTAGCGGTCGAATTCGTCCTGGTGGCCCTCATACACGCATGAGCAAATGTCCGGGTCCTAATACCAATAGACCGTTCCGGATTATACGTCATAGCTGCTAATTTCATGCGGCGCGAGGTCTTTCGCGAGTCCGACTTGCTCGGAAGTGTCGATTTCAATTGTCCTAAAGCCCGCGTCGGAGAGCATTGCGTCGGTTTTTTTAACCTCCCCAGGCCGCGAGGCTTCATAGCGACGCGTTGCGGCGCAACTGACAAGATCAGCGCCGATAGCATCGCAACAATGAATCGGTTTTGCAGCAAAGAGTCCGCCCTTTCGCCGATGCAACCTTCAGCATCCACGGCGGGCGCGAACATGGAGCATATATGCCATCGCCCAGTCAGGATGAAAAATTGCGGAAGAATACCTTGATTTCCCTCTAAGGAGCGATCGTTGAGGACTCCACGGGCTTGGCTTCCGCCGCCGCCGTCTTGGGCGGATTGGGATTCTCCGTCTCGTTCATAGCCTTCTTGAAGTCATGGATAGACCTGCCTAGCGTGCCTCCGAGATCGCCGAGTTTGCTCGGACCGAACAGCACCAGGATGATTGCCAGCAGGATTAACAAATGGGTTGGGGCGAAGAGATCCATCATTGTGAGCCCGTCCTTTCTCACCGTCGCGATGATGTTGTGATGTATTGTTTACCGTCGACAGCCGAGGATTTATTCCCGACCGGGTGAATTCTGGTGCCGCCGTCCATGACGGCGCTGGTGAAAAGGATCAGTTCGACACCAAGCAGCCGGCAGAAACCATGAGACTGCTTCCGCCATCGTGGCCCGTGCGTTGGACGCGCTCTCCAACCCACGATCTCTCATACGAGCCGGAACGGCTGAGCTTGACGAAGTCTTCGAGGGCGCCGCGGTTTACATCGGAGATGGCCCAATAATTCATTCCTGATTCTATCCAGTGAATAATATTGTATCCGCGCTGGCTGGCGGATTGTTCGGGCGCTGACACGGTGGTGGAGGGCCACACAAACAGATTGACGTAGTGTTTATTGCGCCTGTAGACCAACGCTGCCACGGGCTGATCGCTCACTACGTCTATCCTGCCGCCGATCAGCGGGAAACCATCGGCGGCAAAGTCCTGGACCTGCGGCGAAAAGTCCAGCTTGCCATTGAACCAGGGCTTGACCGTATGCTGGTCGGTGGAGGCCACATCGGCCAGATGGCTAACCATCAGCGAGCGTATATGGTTGGAAACCACATCGTGCATCGTTCGGTCTTCGGAGCTGGCAGGTTAACCTTCTAATGATACCTGCGCTCAGAACAATCAGAAACGCGGCCGAGGCGGCGAGGCTGACTGCGCGCCATAAGTGTTCGCGGCGACGCAGCGGGGTACGGATCGGCGTCGGCGGCCTGCCTTGGGGTGCGTTAATCCGGCTCGCGATCGGCGTGGGTGACGGTTGTTCGGAAAACTCAAGTGCGCCTTCGATCCCATCTAACAGGCTCCTGGGAGCTCTGTAGTAAAGCGAGCTTTCCGCGATCGCGGTGCTAAGCGCCCTCTGATTGCGGATAAGAGGCCGAGCACCGGTCGCAAGTTTCAAGATGACGCTCGATTTCGAGCGTCTCGGTCAGGCTCAACTGAGCATCGGCGTAAGCTTGCACCAGCTCAGCCCTGCATTTAGAAATTTGATTCATAGGTTTTCCCCGACCCCCCGCGCCCTCAGGATCTCCTCGATCTTTTTGCGGGCGCGCGCCAGGCGTGACATGACTGTGCCGATCGGTATTTCCAGCACGGCTCCGATTTCCTTGTAAGAGAAATCCTCCATCTCCCTGAGGATTAGCGGTTCGCGGTACTCTCTGGGGAGCCTCTCGATCGCGGCGGCAAGCACGCGACGATCGGCGTTGCGCAGCGCCAGCGCTTGAGGGTCGGCCGCCTCCTCCGGTGTGCCGTGAGTTTCCTCCTCAAATGATTCAGCCATCTCCACCGGCCGCTTTTTCTTCAACCACGTGTAAAAGGTATTCCGCACGATGGCCAGCAGCCATGGCCGGATCCGATCGCCTTTGAAGCCGTCGAGGTACTCCAAGGCCCGCAGCACGGCATCGTGGGCCACGTCTTGGGCGTCGGTATCGTTGCGGGCAAGCCAGCGGGCATAGTTGTACACCGCATCCAGGTGAGGTTCCAAAAGCAGATTGAAACGCGCACTCTTCTCGCGCGAAGTCAAACCGGAAGCACCTCTTCGCTGTAATACCGGAACCTCAATTGCTTTATTCCCCTCGCTCTGGTGACTCCGGTTATGTACGTAGGCTTGACGCATCTTGCATCCTAACGCTTTCCGGTATTCGGAGGGAGGTTCTTGGAAGGCGCCGAACCCGCCAATGCCTCGTGCTGCACGCCTTGATCGGAGTTAACCGTCGCGGTGCCGGCGTCTTGTTGCGAGCTGCCGGACGCGCGGGTCATGCCGACGCCATGCTCATAGACGAGTTCTCCGCCGGTCTTTCCCTGGTAGAGAAGTGCACCGACCGCCACGGCGGCTGCTACAAGGAACGCAATTCTCCAGCGCGCCAGCCGCGGCGAAAACTCAATCAAAACGCGCCACACGGCGAGAATCAGAAACGCGTACATCAGGTAGTGTCCGAGAACCGCGTGCGACAGATACTGCCCTGCTCCGTCCGTGGATAACAGGATCTGCTGTGCGGCCGGCGACATCGAGTCCCACAGCCGATCGGCCTCGACTGTCGCCAGTGAAATAAGAGAGGACGGCGGCGCTCGCACCGCCAACCATGAGCAGAAGCGAAGTGCTCCTGAGGTTCTGACACCACACAGACAGCCAACTCGCCCCGCCGCGCGAGAGAAGGGTCGCCGCGGCCGCGAGAAGTTCCGCGGCGACCCCGACGGCCAGAAGAGCGATCGTGAAATGATCCACGATCGGATGCAGATGGTACTCGCTGACAAGCTGGTCAAACATTGAGATATCTCGCGCCGGAAGCAGCGTCACTCGACCACGGTCAGCTTCATGTGCATGTTGCCGTGGCCGGTGCCACAGTAATGGTCACAAATCACTAAATACTGGCCGGTGGCCGTGGGTGTGACCGCGATGTCCGTGACCTTGCCCGGGATGATGTCGGTATCGATCTTGAACGGCTTGAGGAGGAATCCGTGCGTGCGATCCTCGGTGGTCAGCCGCAAGATCACCGGCTCACCCTTCTTCAACGTAATTTCGCTGGGCGTAAACTGGAATTTCTTCGCCTGGATTTCGATCACGCGTGGTTCCCCGGCCGCATTTGCCCGCCGCACGAGGTCCGGGGCCCTGGTTCCCGGTGAGATCGATAGCGCGATCGCGCCGACCGCTCCGAAGACCAGGCCAAGGACTAACTTTTTCCTGTTCGTTGTCATTTTCATTCCTCTGTAGCGTCTGCCTTCCCATGTTTGAGCATCTGGTCCATTCCGACCGTGCCCGAGTACTGGTTCATCGTGAGTTCGACGTCCTCCAGACGCAGGTCCCTGCCGCCGCGCTTGCCCTTAACGAACCGCAGTCCGAGGTTCTTGAAGGGCTGCGCCTTGTCGAAGGGCATCGGTTTTCTCGCGCCCGGGGTCTGGGGATCGGGGAACGCAAAGATCAGCGACCGGGCCGCGTACATTTTGGCGTTGCCCTGCTGATGGAAGTTCTCGCGATGAATATGGCCGTAGAGCACCGTGACGTTCTCATACGGCGCCAGCGCGTTCATCACGTCGTCGCCATCGCTGGTGAACCATTCCCAGTCGGGCCTAAGGTCGAACAACGGGCGATGCGTGAACACCACGATAGGTGCGGTCTTGGGGAACCGCGCGAGGTCGGACTTCATCCAGGCAAGCTGTTCGGTGCCGACTTCTGGCCGTCCGCGGGAAACGTTGTCGAGCGCGACGAAGTGGACACCGCGATGGTCGAAGGAGTAATGCGTCGGCCCCATGAATTCGCGGAACATAACGCCACCATCGAGCGCCGCGTCGTTCTCGCCCGGCACGACCTTGATCTGTGCGGCATTAATTTTGCCCGCGATCTGCTTAAACAGCTTGTAGCGCTTGGCGTGCTCGTCCGGAGAGTCGGCGTCGTGCGTGAGATCGCCGGTGATGATCACCAGTTCGGGCCGCTTCTTGAGCCCGTTGATAGTCGCGACGGCGTTTTCGAACGCCTTGGTGCCGAGCGGGTCGGGCGGTCCGTTGAAACCAACGTGGGTGTCGCTCAATTGCATGAACGAAAACGGGGCCGGCGCCTCGCCGTTGAGCTCGGCCATTGTGCGCGTAAACAGTTCCTTTCCGGCGCCATGGGCGAGCGGGGCGAACACGCTGTAAAGGGCGCCGATTGATAGCGACGTGCCCGCAACACGCAGGAACGTTCGACGATCGTACTTGCTTTCCATCAAATCACCTCCAGGTGAATGTCGCGCAGTCGCGCGCTTCTGGGTGATATACCGTGCGGACCTGAAAAATATTCCCGCGCCTAATCCAAACACGCGCGGGAATAAAAATGCCGATATCGGAGTCTAGAAGTTAACGCGTGACCGGAACGCAGAGAGACGGCTTTGCGCCGGAAGCCTTTAACTTGGCGGAGATGATTATAGATGGAGTCGAATATGCCAATCCGATCTGACTTCAGATCGCTGTTGATCGTCGCAATGCTGGCCACAAGCCTGCTCGTCGTCAGTGGATGCCGACTCGGTTTGAGCGCGGAGGATGTGCATGACGACGCTGCCGCAGCCAGCTCTCTCACCGACACCAGGCTCGTTGATCAAAACGGCAAGACAATGTCGCTGGCGGCGTTCAAGGGCAAGCCTCTCGTCGTTGATTTCATCTACACCTCATGTCCAGGCCCTTGCCTGATGGAAACCGCAAAGTTGACTAACGTCGCCTCTGGGTTGGGCGCCGCCCTAGGTTGGAAGGTGGCAATTATTTCAATCACGGTCGATCCCGAGCATGACGGTCCCGCCCAGCTGCACGAATACGCGCAACAGCAGGGAGCGGACAAAAAGGGCTGGTACTTCCTAACCGGTTCCGCCGCTGATGTTGATCGCGCGCTCGCCGGCTTCAAGATGTTCCGGGAAAAAGGCCCGGACGGCTCGGTCGGCCACCTAGTCGATATGATCCTGGTCGGGCCGGACGGGAGGGAGGTACGCGAATATGACGGCCAGATCGTAAAGCCAAAACAAATCGTCGATGACGTCCGCAAGGCTCTGAACGAAGGTTGAAACAAACAATGAGACAAGAACACGTGCCTGTTGAGGGCACTACCGGCACTATTGATAGCGGGCGCTCAGATCCTGATTCTTTCAGATTAAACGATGTCGTCTCAGAACAAAGGTATTATCGTCAATACAAACTGCTGCTTCAGAGCCGTTGTTTTAGCGAACTCAGGGC
The DNA here is from genome assembly GCA_963824565.1 of uncultured Pseudomonadota bacterium. Classification (GTDB taxonomy): domain Bacteria; phylum Desulfobacterota; class Binatia; order Binatales; family Binataceae; genus JAJPJA01. The sequence goes on from CAWGQB010000002.1 coordinate 8,312, forward strand.
CATCAGGGCTTTCTCGCATCTCGTACGCGACGTGGCGCGCTCTTTCGATCTGCGCGTAATGCCAACCCGCACTCCGCGACTGCGCGAAGTACTCTACTTGGACACGCCCACCTTCGCTCTGCGCAACGCCAGCTTCATCTTGCGCCGTCGAACCTTCTATACGAGTGGCATTCGGCACTGTAAGCACGAGTTTACGCTGAAGTTCCGAAACAGCGACCGTGGGAGCGCTGCGGCTATTGACCTGCGCCCGAACCTGCAGACGTCCCACCGCATCAAGTTCAAGGAAAACGTACTCGCCGGGCCTCAAGGTATACGCCTGCTCTATTCCAATGCGTGCGATTTCGAAACAAAGGACGCGTCGGTTGCGCGAGACCTCCTTGCGCTCTCGCAGATTTTCCCCGTCCTGGACCGCATTGGGGTCGTGACAGACGTTCCGCTGGTGACCGTAAACGGCATTGCGGTGGAAGAAGAATTGATCAGTCTGGGAAGGATTGACTTTGGCGGAGGCATCAAGGCGAAGGCAACGCTGGCGATCTGGCGCAATCGGCTGACCAAGCACAATATAGTCAGCGAGTTCTCTTATCAAACTAAATGCGGAAACTCCTATGACTGGAAATCCCGCGATTTGGCTGAGCGGTTTTTCACAACACTGCACCACGCTGCCGCTGAATGGAGTCTTGGGTGGACAACTAAGACCACGATACTGTACGGACTCGACGGCAGGTTCGTGAGCCAGCCTCGCGCCCGCGGTAACGTCTGTCTGAGTGCGGAAAAGCGCGCAGCCTGCTACTGACCGATGCAAAAGCCTACCGCACGGGAACCACGACCTGCTTGCGCTGCCCGTGGCGCACGATTGTCAGATAGACCGCATCGCCCGTGCGGATATCCTGCAATGCATCCACCAGGTCTAAAGTGTTCCTGACGCGGGTGCCGTCAACCGCTATAATCAAGTCGGAGGACTTCGCGTTATGGCGCTCACTGGCGAGTATCGAGACTGCCATTATGGCGGGCGGGAATAGCACCGCGGCGGCCCTGGCTCCCCTGGAGTTCAGAATGGAGTACGAGGGTGACGGACTGATAGGCTTCGGCCCCAAGGGCGCGCCGGCCTTGTGGTTGGGTGAGGGCGAGTCGCGCGGACCCGTGCATATCCCATTCGCGACGAAGAATCGTGCCGCCGTGAAAGCATTTTACGCTGCTGCTCTGCCTGCCGGTGGCACGGACAATGGCGAGCCTGGCCTCCGGCCCAAGTATGCTGCCAATTACTACGGCGGGTTCAAGGATCCAGACGGCAACAACATCGAGTCCGTCTGCCACCAGGAAGAATAGCTAAGGGACCGCCTTTTTTAGGGTAACCAGGGGGATTGAATGGTCGGGTCGTCCGGGGAATCACTCCCCCGAGGCCCCCTCGGAACCTGGGAGGTACTGTCGCCTCCGTCCATGAATCCGGCTCTGGATAAGTCCGGCGAAAATGCCAGGCCTGGGGTTGCGTCTTGCGTCTGCGGTAGCAAAGCACCAAGGCGCAGCGGTACCACCGCGAAGCGAAGGAAGCGAAGCGACACGGGAGGGGCGGCAGGAAGTCGGAGCGCTTCACAGTACCAAAGAAGCGGGATAACCACGGACGTAATACATGCGTAGACTCGCTTGTTGAGACTCTGATAGCGGGTGGAAGTGCATCTCGCGACGATTCCCCGAGAAAAGCCGCAGCGTAGAGGCTTTCCGAGCTTGGGCGCCGAGGTTTGGCGCGTTGCTCAAACGGTCATTTGTGCATGGGCGACGGATTTGTGTGCATGGCTGACGGATTTGCATCCCGGAACTGCTGCGACAGCGTGTTCTTGTCGTTGACAACATGGCGAACAGTCCCGCCCTCCGCCTCTGCTGCTGCGCGACCACTACATCGAGTTGCTTATCCAGAGCGACAATGGATAACGCGTGACGGCTCGCTGCACAGATTTTGCGCGTCAGTAACTTGAACGTGATAAATGACTGCACGGCAAGTGTGTGCTTGGGTGGTGCCTGCTGGTAAGATTGCAGCAGGCGCGGTTCACTACTAATTCGGCTAAAGCGACTGCTAGAACAGCTTAGAGAGACGCAGATGGCACGCAATACGCCGAGCGCCCGATATGGCGCGCCTGGTCCCGGCGGCGCAGGGCCGACAATCGGGTCCGCGGAAAAGGGGATCTTCCGCAAAGAGGGCGAGTACTGGACCATAGGACACGGCGGGCGGCAACGCCTTTCGCCTCAAGGACACCCGGGGACTCGGCTACGTCGCTCATCTGCTGCGTCATCCGGAGGCGGAATTTCACGTTCTCGATCTGTCGGGGGGAATTGCAGGCCACCGCGAGGAGGAAGACAGCAGGCAGTCGGTGCGCGGCTCGCCGCGGGGTGATGGGGAACTGGAAAAGGCTGAGATGCATATCACTGGCCTGGGCGACGCGGGCGAGATGCTCGACGAACAGGCCAAGGCCGCCTATAGACGCCGGCTCTCGGAGTTGCGCAAGGAACTCGAAGCAGCCAAGGAAGTTGGAAATCCCGAGCGCGCCGAGCAGATGGAACAAGAAATCGATGCGCTGACGAGGGAACTCTCGCGCGCTGTGGGGCTGGGTGGGCGCAATCGCCGGGCAGCGTCAGCTTCGGAACGGGCCCGACAGAGCATCACCAAGTCGATCAAGTCGGTACTCGAAAGAATCGCTCAGAGCGACGCTACGCTTGGAGATCTCTTGTCGCGGTGCATCAAGACGGGAAGTTTCTGCTCGTACCATCCCGACCCCGATTTCCCTTTCGCTTGGGAATTCGCAGAGACGAACACCGAGCCGACAGAGCAACGACCTCCCAGGGGCGATCCCGTTGGTGCGCGTGCCGATCGTCGGCCCCCTCCCCCGGTTATACTGGATGTTTCTCCGTTTTCGTTCGCCGAACGAACCGCATTTGCCGGGCGCGAAACCGAAGGCGCCTTGATTCGCGCAATGATCGATCGCGCGTTGAGCGGCCATGGGTCGCTGGTCATGCTCGGGGGCGGACCCGGTGTGGGTAAGAGCCGTTTGGCCATGGAGATGACGGAGTACGCCTCGCGCGTTGGATTCAAATGCCTCGTCGGGCACTGTTACGAAAGAGACGAAGCGTTTCCCTATCTCCCCTTCGTTGAGCTCATCGAAAGCAGTCTGGCGCAGGCCGCAAGCCTGGATGATTTCCGGCGGCGGTTGGGGGACAACGCCGCCGAATTGGCCCAGTTGGCTCCCAGCCTTCGACGAGTTTTTCCGGACATTCCGCAACCTCTGGAACTGCCGGAGGCGCAGAAGCGCCGCTACTTTTTCCAAAGCATTACAGAAGCGTTGGGCCGCGAGGCTCGAACACGCTCGTACGTTTACATACTTGAGGACCTTCATTGGGCCGACGAGTCGACGCTGGCTCTTTTGATCCATCTCGCCCAACGCGTCACTCAGCTGCCGGTTGTAATCATCGGGACCTATCGCGATGGAATTTTTGATGGCAAGCCGGCGTTGATCAGATCCCTGGAAGAGCTGATTCGGTTGGGTATCCGCCCGCAAAAGCTCAGTGGTCTGTCAAAGGAATCCGTTGCGCAGATGTTAAATGGGCTAAGCCACCAGCAGGCGCCGGCAAATCTAGTGAGCGCGATATTTGATGAAAGTCAGGGTAACCCATTCTTCGTTGAGGAGCTGTACCGGCATCTGGTCGAGGAGGGAAAGGTATTTTAACGCCGACGGCCAATTCCGCACCGACCTCACGGTCGACGAAATCGACATTCCGGAAAACGTACGGCTAATTATCGGCCGCCGCCTGGATCGGCTCGACGAGAACGAGAAGCGTGTGCTCGCAGCCGCCACGGTGATAGGGCGCAGTTTCAGCTTTCAACTTCTGAATGCGATCAGCCAAATTGGCGTTGACGAACTCTTTACCATCGTCGAGAAGGCCCAGCAGATGGGAATTATCATCCCGAGCTCCGAGGGGCCTGAGCGGCCGTTTACTTTCGGCCATGAGCTTGTGCGTCAGACGCTCCTTGCCGGCACCTCAGCCCCGCGCCGGCAGCGACTGCATGCCAAGTCGCGGACGCGATCGAGCGCCTCTATTCCGCTGCCGTCAGCGAGCATGCTGCAGACATCGCGGACCATTTTCTCAAAGCTGGATCGTTCGCTGATGAGCAGAGATTGGCCCATCATCTGACGCTTACAGGCAAGGCAGCACTGGAGGCCGCAGCATTTAAGGAAGCCATTCGCTGTTTCCGTTCCGCCTTGTCGTATCTAAGAGAGGTTGAGGTCAGAGAAAGGGCTGACTTGTTGGCAGACCTTGCGATTGCTGAGCGGGGTCTTGAACATTGGGAGGCGGCGTTCACCAATCTACAAGAAGCGGTCGACACCTATTTCACTCTTGGTGATCGGGAGATGATCGCCAAGACCTGTAGCGCGTTGACGGATGCCCTTTTCTGGGCTGGCCGCTTCAAGAATGCAGCCGAAACGGCGGCTCGCGGTCTCGCCTATCTTGAAGCGGAGGTTAGCGCTGAGCGGGCGCGTCTTCTCGCCAGCCTCGGGCAGAGCCATGCTGCCGCCGGATCCTACGAGCCTGCCCAGGAGGCGCTTGTAGAAGCGTTGAACATTGCATCCCAGCTCTCCGATTCAAGGCTTATGGCCGGACTCCTTGGTGCCAGATCGATAGCAAATTACCACCTTTTCCGGTTGAGAGAGGCCGCCGCGGATGGTGAAAGATCGCGTGGGTCCGAAGTCGCTCCGTGGAACCGCGCCGTTCAATTGCTTGCACTGCATCAAACACTACTCTATCTGGGACGCCCCGAAGAGTCAGCCAGAATCAGGGATGAACTGGAACCCCTGGCAATGAAGATCGGCCAATCCTATTCGATCGCACGCTGTCTCATCACGAGAGCCTGGGTGGAATTTGGTCAAGCGCCCGACCTTGCCAGACTTGAAACTGTCATCCAGCAGGTGTTCAAGTCTGAGCCAAAGGTGCCGTTGGTTTTCTGGGATGTCTTCTCCGAGGTACAGCTAAGTTTGGTAGATTTCTTTCGCGGAAGCGGGGCCAAGGCTTTGTCCCATGCCGAGGCGTCCTGCCAGCTTGAAGGAGAGAGCTCCTTCCGGGGAATGGGCCTCGGAACGCTTTTTCGCCAGATGGTCTACTTCGGCGATCGCGACGGCGCATTGGTATTGCTTCATGAAAAGTGCGCGTGGCTCGCCCATGGCGGACGACCGAACAAGATCGGTTCGTGGTGCCTGCTCGCACTATTGATTGAGGGCCTCGTTATGCTGGATGAGCAATCGCAAGCCGGGCAACTTTATCCACTTGCTCGTGAGTTGGTGGAGACTGGAGCGGTAGCGCTTTGGCCGATCTTCCGCTTCACTCACACGGTCTTGGGAATGGCCGCGTCAGCGGCACATCAGTGGCAAGCGGCTGAAGGTCATTTTCAGACTGCGATGCAGCAGGCCCAAGCCTTTCCCCATCGTCTCGAACAGGCGGAGATACGGCGCTTCCACGCAATGATGCTACTGGATCGCGCCGCCGCAGGTGACCGCGAAAAAGCGCGCAGGTTGCTCGTTAAAGCGCGAGAGGCTTATACTCGGATCGGAATGCGACTCCATAGCCAGATAACCGAGGCGCTCATCGGCTAGGCTTCCTGTCGGTCCGCAGCTGATATAGAAGCAGAAGTAGGCAAGACCTAACCCAGTTCCATCAGCATGCTTGGTCGAGCGACGACCGTGACATACCATGTTTAAAGGCGCCAAACTCCTCTGGCAGATTAAATCGCTGCTGTAACGAGGTCTACACCTAGAATACCGGTGATATCAACTCGGAGAAATGATCGCACGAAAGGAAGTCACGATAATCAGGCGTCAAGACTCAGTATAGTCGATCACTCGTGTCTCGTTCATTTGGGCCTTGGTAGAAATAGCCCAGCCAAGCCCTGCGACACAGTACCATCCAACCCTATCTGTCCCCCACTGGTTGACAGCTCCGACGCCGTGTCATCCTGCCCTCGTCGAGTTAGCAAATGCCCGTGTGCATACCGACTACGGCATTGTCTTCAAAACACCACTGCCCTGCGAAAGCAAGCAGGAAGAAAACGGGTAGAGGTGCCTTCAAGCCCGGCTCGCTTTTGCTTCCTCTCTTCGACGACATTCCAGCGGGAAACTCAGCGCTGGAGGACCTCAGGAGAGCGCGCGCCTGATCCCGAACCATTTTGGTTCTGGGTAGCCGTTAATTGCTAAATTGAGATGGAGTACAAATAGTTCCCGGTGCTACGCTCTTGAGCGACTGTTACTCAGCGTAAAGAGAAAAGCCGTGCCGGGCGCCCGGGTTGTGCAGTCACTTTTCACGCTTCACTTCTCAGCCCCATTCACATTAGACGCGGGCACCAGCTCGCGTATGAGCCCTTTGTCATACTGTGTTGCAATCTTCCATCAAGCCGATGTGCAGCTGCTTTTGACGCCTTAGGTGATGAACGGTCAAATACAAGGGACCGGGAAATTGTCGCGAGGTGTTAAATATGAATCATGAATTCTCTCATACGAGTTCGAATCGCGCGAATCCGCAAACTCGTTCCACGGTCAAACAAAGACCCAAGCCTCTGCTGAGGGCGGACCACCGGGCGCACGACGCCATACTGCGCAACGGCAATTCCACCGGATCGCCAAACACCGGCCGCGATGCGCGGATCTATTTTGAGGACCTGCGCAAACTCGTTGCGCCCCTTCGTGAAGCGTTAGTCCAACATCCGTTTTACACCGAGGTCAACTCGCTTGATCGGTTACGCGGATTCATGGGAATGCACGTCTTTGCGGTGTGGGATTTTATGTCGCTGGTCAAGCGGCTGCAGCGCGAGGTCACCTGCCAGCGTTTGCCGTGGATGCCGCCGTCGAGTTCCAGGATATCGCGGTTTGCAAACGAGGTAGTGCTCGGCGAAGAGAGCGATCTGGATCCGGCTGGGATGCCGGTCAGCCATTTCGAGTTGTATCTGCGCGCCATGGATGAGATCGGCGCCGACAGGGCGGCGGTTGCGCTTCACCACCACTTTCCGATGCCGCCGGCGCATCGGATTGATGAAACTAAAACCGATTTTGCTGGCCAGACCGCCGGTCAGGTACCGCCCATTGCTTCTCGGCGCAGCCAAGCCCACGCCCGGCGCCGGTAACGATGGCAAGCTTTTCGCTCAAACATTGTCCTGCCATGGCTCTTTTACCTCACGCAAATCGTGACAGCTCCCTTCGGCGACCCCGACTCTGATGCAACCCCCGGCGCTGTCCCCTATATTGTGTCACCCGACAACGACATCTCCGAGCGTCGCGATCCCGGGCCTCACCTTATATCTGTGTAACACTGCGGCTCCGGATGGGCGACGGTTTAGTTTGCGGCGCCCGGTGGTATGAGGAGATCGGCCATTCAATTCCGCCGTAAAAGCCACGCTAGCGCTGTGTGGGAAACGTCCGCTGTGCGCAAGGCTAAAGCGTCTTCTTACCTCTTCATCGTGGCACGGCGTGACCACCGTAATGACGGGCAACTGTGGCGTGGCTTTCGCCCCCTGCCCCATCAACGCGACATTTTTAAATACCTCTTTTCGTGCGTGGAGGGTGTGCCCGACAAGCTGCTCGAAAGTGGGGTGCCGTGGAACTGGGAAACCTTTGGACAATTTCTCGACGCAGTCCCAGGAGCGCAAGCCGGCGCTCAACGTGATCTCGCTGATGGGACAATCGGCGCTGCGAGCATATGTGATGGGCGACGAGGCGATGACGCGCCGCGAGGCCAACCGTGAAGAGATCGAAGCGATGAAAGAGGTGGTGCGCGAAGGGATGCGCGCCGGCGCCGCCGGCCTCTCAGTGTCGCGCTTTGGGCTGCATGTGGGTGATCATGGCGAGCCGATGCCCGGCAAGATCACCAGCAATGCCGAGATTTGGGAATTGTGCGAGGCGGTGGGGGAGTTCAAGCGCGGCCTGTTCGAATTCGCCACTTCCCACGTTGCCGCGGGCGATAATCCGGAAAAGGAGCGGGCTGAAGATTGGCTGCTGGTCTGCGAAGCCGCCCGGCGCACCGGCCTGGTCTCCACCTGGACCGCAATCTTTCAGCGTTATGCCGAGCCCGGCAAATGGCGCGAATGGATCGCGATGAACGAACAGGCCTGGCGCTCAGGGCTACGGGTGTATCCGCAAGCAGCATGCAACGTCGCCCCACCCTATGTCTTTCAGATGGAAAAGGCGGAACTGGTGTTCGATGACCTGCCACACTGGAAGCCGGTCATTTTCAAGTCTTTGGAAAGAGCGCAAGCGGGCATACCGCGATCCCGAGATTCGAAGGCGCTGCGCTACGACGTGGTTGAAGATCCTCTTCCGCGAAATTTTAACAAACGATGGGACTTGGTGAAGGTCGAAAAGACGGCGCTTGAGAAAAACCGCCATCTGCAGGGTCAAGTCGATTGTTGAAATTGCCAGGGCGACTGGCGAAGACGTATTCGACACTTTCCTGGACCTATCGCTGGAGGAGGAGCTGAAGACGACTTCTTCGTTTAAAACCGTCAATGGCGAAGAAGATGAAATCCTGGCCATCATGACCTATCCGCATTGTCTGGTTTCGTTCGCCGACGGCGGCTACCATTGTGGGACTCTCAAGCCCAGCGCGACGAGTTTGTGCAAGTGTTCACGGGGCTGCTCGAAGCCTCCTTCATCGGCAAGATCGAGAGTTACAAGGGCCAGAAGATTGTTTACGTCAAAGAGTCGAGCGACGGCGATCTGGCTCAAGTCAACACCGACATTATGCAGCAGGGCAGCGACGCGATCGCGATCAAGCTCAAACAGTCCGGCGGGACGTGGAAAGTCTATGACGTCCTCGTCGGCCAGATGAGCCTCGTGAGCAACTATCGCAACCAGTTCAACCGCATCATGAACGAGAAGGGTTATGACACCCTGATTAGCTCGATAAAACAAAAACAGGAGTCGATCGACGCCGGGCCCTAATGGCATTTCGCGCGAACCTCGATAGAGGATTATAAACGTTGAAGCCATTGTATGAAGGGCGAAGATAGTCTCGGGAAAAACCATGAGGAGTTGAACGACGAAGTGGTCTGGAGGAAATCGAGACGCGACCGGCGGTTCGCAGTGCCTCGTTGCTGGAGCGAAGCGACTGTGTTGGTTGTCAAGCGGGGGGCGGGTTGCCCACAAGGTCCACAGCCTCTGGGATAGGTTTAAGAATCCCGGCTGTGGATTTATGGACAACCCGCCTGTCCTTCATGCGGGGGTTGGGCATGGCGGCCTCCACGGGGTGTTATCTCGAACCATGGCGTTGAGGATCGTGAGCATCTTGCGCAACACGGCGATCAGCGCTGCCTTTGGCTCAACGCCGCGGCCAAGCAAGCGTTGGAAATAGTCGCGCAACTCTGGATTACAGCGCACCGCACTGAGCGTGGCCATGTACAGCACCTGACGAACGCCCGCACGGCCACCGGCGATGTGTCGTCGGCCGTGCCACTGGCCACTATCGTCATTATAGGGAGCCACGCCGACCAGGGCACAAATCTTCTGGCGCGTGAACTGCCCGAGTTCGGGCAAACGGGCGAGCAGCGTACTGCTGTTTACTTTGCCGATCGCCAGCAGTTCGCGCTTGGCCTGCCACAGGGGTGAGTTCATGATGCGGTGCTCGATCTGCTTTTCGACTTGCTCGACCTGCCGCCGCACGAAGCGCAGCATCGCCTTGATGCTCTTCTGATTAGCTTGTGGGGCTCGTTGCAGGCGGTTTTTTTCCATCTGCTCCATCTCTAGCAGTTGGTTGCGCCGCTGACACAGCCCAGCCAATGCTTGCGTCTGGGCATCGGGCAAAGGACGTAATTCGGGCGCGAGATCACGCGCGAACTCGGCAATCAGCCGCGCATCGATCGGATCGGTCTTGGCCCATTGGCCACGGGCCTTGGCGTAGTGCCTGACCTGCGGGGTTGATTACCACTACCGGCAGCCCGGCGCCAGCCAACTCACTGACCGCCAGCTGTTCAAGCTTGCCGGTTGCCTCCAGCACCACTCGGCTGGGCGCCAACGGGCTCACCCGCCGCAGCAGCTCACCAATGCCATGGCGATCGTTGCTGACCGTAAACTGCTCGCCACCCGGTAAGAGCGCGACGTCCAATTTGGCCTTGCTGACGTCGATACCGACTACCATCTGCTCCACCATTTGCCCTCCTCCACCAGTTTCTTCCCCACCAGGCTTCTCCCTTCCTTGCGGCGCGATACGGGCTTGGCTATCCCTCGCGACTGTACGGGCTCTGACCTGGCGCTTAGAGGCGTGGCGACCTCGCTTCGCTACAGTCTCTATGGACTCGGGGGAACATGGTCTGCCACGCCTCAGCTTCTCCCTACTTTGGGATTCATCAGACAAGATACAAGGGGATTCGAACCGCCGGTCTCATCCGATTAAAAGTTCAGTTTGTCATCGCATTGGAACAGATTGTTTGCAAACGCAAACATCGTCGTGTGACGAGCGCAGGGCGAGTTCGCGCCACCGCCGCGCATCGCAGCGGGCCAAGCTCTTGGAGCCGCCGGAGTCGAGGTGACCTGCTCTGGATCGCGCTCTCTTGTCAGCTCTTAGCGGAGACTTTGGGACTGGACTTTGGGAGAGAATCGAGCCTGTGTCGTCCAGGAGGAGAAAGGGCACATGAGGCAGCCCGCAATTCCCAAGCTCTCCGAACTAGCGCCGCCGCACTGGCGGAACTTTTGGCTATCTGGACCGCCACGTTTGACAAAACCTCCAACTGCTTTGCGGAGCAGTCGCGAACTGCTGGCCAGCGCCTTGGCCTGGCAACTCCAGGAGCGCAAATTCGGCGGCCTTAGTGCCGCCACCAAGCGCAAGCTGCGCGTCCTGGCCCGCGCCCACCAGCGCAAGACGCGTTCATCTCAATCGCCGGGGGCATCAACAAATCTTCGCCCGGGCACGCTTATCAGCAAGCAATGGCGGGGAGCTGAGCACGTAGTCACGGTGCTGGCCGATGGCTATCAACACCAGGGGACGGTCTATGCAGCCTCTCCCGAGTGGCCCGTGAGATTAGCGGCACGCGCTGGAACGGCCCGGCTTTCTTCGGCCTGCGCAAGGGGCACGGACGCGCGGCGGAGGTGGGTAATGAGGGCCAATAAAGCAGCCATTCGCTGGTGCGCGGTCTACACGCGCAAGTCCTCGGAGGAGGGTTTGGAGCAGCAATTCAATTCGCTGCACGCCCAGCGCGAGGCGGCGGAAGCCTACATCAAGAGCCAGTGGCACGAGGGCTGGCCTGTTGGCGGACAAATACGATGACGGCGGATACTCCGGAGGCAACTTCGAACGCCCGGCACTCAAGCGTCTGACGGCTGACATCCGGGCCGGCAAGGTTCAGACCGTGGTGGTCTACAAAGTTTGATCGGCTGACCCGTTCGCTGAGCGATTTCGCCAAGCTGATCGAATTGTTCGAGATGCGCGGTGTAACTTTCGTCTCGGTAACGCAGCAGTTCAACACCACCACCTCGATGGGCCGGCTGATGCTCAACGTGCTGCTGTCTTTCGCTCAATTCGACCGCGAGGTGACCGGCGAGCGCATTCGGGACAAGATTGCGGCGGCCAAGAAAAAAGGTCTGTGGATGGGTGGCACGCCGCCGATCGGTTATGAGCTGAAGGGCAAAAAGCTGCTGGTCAACAAGACCCAAGCGCAGGTCGTCCGGCACATCATGATGACGCCGTGGTCGATTTTCTTTCCCTGCGATGTCTTCAATCGGGGTAGTCGATGCTCTGTAACTCGCCTTTGCCCGCCCCGAGATAAACCACTCCGTGATTGGAAGCCATGAGATCTCCTCCTTTGCTCTGTATTGCTGTGCGAATCAAAACTCGCGAGTTACTTCCGCCAAGAACCATGTGCACCGTTCGGTCTGGTCGATTCCAGTTTTCGGAGAAATTTTTTTTCGATTTGATTGGCTCCAATGCACGAGGCGTGAAAAATGACCGCACAACCGGAATTGGCGCTGGGGTGGCCGGTGGTACGATTCTCGGGTCTGGTTCCCCAGAAATTCGACCGGGACGGCCTGGATCGAACTCTTGGATGTCGCGATTCACGGCTGTATCGCGATCCTAAGCGAGATCGCCCGGCCGGAAACCCGCCCTGCAGCCGAACCATTGTGCCTTGCGCACCCCTTTCCGGCCGATCCATCCGCAGCGAACCGCGGGTATCACAAATCCGTGAGGAGAATTTTCACGCCTTCTGAATCGGTGCTGATCAAGCGGACAAAATGATGGAATTGAGAGGACCCGATAGCCGACAGCGGAGGTTCGCCCCCGTCATTGGTCGCCGCCCAAGAATCGCCCTGTGGCGTTATGCCTTTAGAGGACCAGCGAAAGAAGAGCGGAACATGCCGACAATCAAGAAGAACCAGGAACAGGGCAGCCCGTTGTCTTCAGCCGCGGATGGCCGCCAGGCGCTGATGGCTTACAGAATACTGAGGTGACGTTCGGTGAATGAAACGGTAAACAAACGAAGCGTCTGGCTGGTACCATTTGCCGCGGCTATCTTACTGCTCTCTGGGGGCATTGCGTGCAACGCCAGCGCGGGCGGAGGCGAGCAGCAAGTCTGTGATGTCGGTGCGGACTATTTCCTCGGCGTCGAAGACTACCCCGAGGCGATTCGTCTTCACCGGGAAGTCGTGCGCAAGTTTCCGGACAACGCGCTCGCTCATTATCACCTGGGTTTTGCCCAAGGAATGATGGGCGACAGAGAGGCGGAAATCAGCGAGTATCAGCGAGCCGCAGCCCTCGGACTGAAAAACTGGGATCTATTCCTGAACCTGGGGTTGGCTCAGTCCGAGAATGGTGACCTGGACGCGGCGACCGACAGCCTCCGACGCGCGGTCCTCCTCGGCGGGGAACATTCCGAAGCTCATTTCGATCTCGCCTTTGTCGAGGAGCGGCGTGGAATGCTCGCGGATGCGGAGCGTGAGACGCTGGCGTCGCTACAGTTGAATCCCCGTCAACCGGATGCGCGTAACCTGCTGGGTGTACTCTATGCCCGCGAGGGACAGATTGCCCGCGCGACCACCATATGGCGTGAGCTCATGCGCGAGGCGCCGGACTATGCGCCGGCGCGCGCCAATCTGGCGATGCTGGCCAACCAAAGCGAGGTTGCCCTTGGCGAGACGGTGGCCGTTGTACCCCCTTCGGCGGCCGCCGTTAAAGCCATCGAAGATGAGCACAAATTACCTCATCCCGTCATGGTAAATTCATCTAAGTCAGAGACCCGCGCAACAAAAGTGGAGGCTGAATAACGTGGGCGCATTAGTGCAAAACCAAAGCTTCGCGCTTCGCATCGTTGCAGGCCATCGAAAGGAAGCCTAATGAAATTGGACCGCCGCGCCGACGGCGTCTTACCAGCTGGCACGGTTGCGGTTCGCGAACCACGCGCGTTTCCTGAAGCATCCACATCACCGGCACTGACTATGACCATGCGCGACGAAATGGTCGAATTTTATGCGTTCGTTTTTTGTCAGCGTGGCTTTCGCCAACTGGGGATGACCTTCGAACAGTTCCTGACCCATGTGTCAGCTGGGGGCACGACAAGGCCGCGGCGAGTTCTGACCGGCCAGCCGTGCGCCGGAGGCCAATGGGGCGTTTTCACGGTTGCCGAGATTGACATGGCTTCGACTCTATTGCTAAGGGTCAGGGACTCCAAAGGGGAGTAGTTCACGCCGCCATCAAAACGGCGTAGGGATGATCGACAACCAGCCTGCGGGCTCGGTCTCCCACCTCAGTGCGAGGCGAACGAGACCTTCGGACCAGATAAAATCTGGCCGAGGCTCGTCGCATTACTCCCCCCGGCCAAGAAAGGCCGGGAATGCAGAACAGACCGCACTCACTATTTAGATTGTTGCTTTGGTCCGTGTTGTTTCTTTGCTTATTTGATGGCAGGGAAACCGCAAGCGCACAGGACTGCCCCACCGCCGCAGACGAGATTGCCACCGATCGGCCCGACGTGACTAACTCAAGTGTGGTGGTTCCACATGGAAGTTTGCAACCGGAAAATGGCGTAGATTGGACAGTCTCTCACGGCTCAAATTCTCTCGATGGAACCAACACCAGACTACGTGCGGAATTGTTCACTGCACTGAGTTTCTGATTGACCTTCCGAATTACTTCGATGTTTTAAACGGAGCAGAGCCGACGGGAGCTTCTGACGTCGTCGTCTCTTTCAAGCGCCAACTTCCGGTTCCGCTTGGCTTCGATATGTCGGCAACGGCCGGTTAGGCTTCCCTTCGGGCACCAATAAGGTCTTGGGCCCGGGCTATCAGCCGTATGTGCAATTCCCCTGGTCTCACGGTATCGAGAATGGGTGGGGAGTGGATGGTATGATCACCGTGACTTGGCACCCGAGTGAGCCGCTTAGAAATCCGACCTTTGAACCGACTTTCTCGCTTGAAAAAGAATTTGGCCCGTCCGTCGACATGTTCGTTGAATACGTTGGTGACTATAGCCACCAACGCCCCCTGCAGCTTGTCGACGGGGGCGGTGAATGGCGTTTCACACGGACACAGCAGTTTGATTTTCACATCGGCGTGGGTCTCAATAACAGTACAGTAGATCACTATTTCGGGCTCGGTTACTCTCTCCGTTTTGACCACATATTCGGAACAACGATCGGACGCTCGCCATGATTTCTCCGCTGACGTTAATCCTCGGCTCGCCCCCCGGAGGTGGTTCGGCCAGTTGCCTGTCCCAAGTCATCTTCCCGTAACACTACCCTCGTAACCTCTTCGCCGTGGCGGCGAATTGCAGCGACTGCGGTGCAACGGTTGAAGCGGATGGTCCGGGTCTACGCGCCCGCGACGACACGCATCTGCATTTCTCGGGAACCTGCGCCGCTTACGGTCGCCGCGTCCAGCGGCACCAGACTGTGATCGGAGGCGGGGGAGAGATGCCACTCATGGGCCAGCCGCGGGCTTGCCCGGCGCGATGCCGGCATCACGAAGCGGCTGCAGGCAAGCCGTCGCCGAGCTAATTGACCCAGCCCCCGTTCCGGCACCCCGGCACCTTGCCGGTCCATCACAACGTGCGAACCTATCCGGGTTTCTTCCTGGTAGCCTCCCGTACGGGGCGTCCCTCACCAGCGTTGGTTTTCTCAGCGGTCACCTTGACCTCCCGCTCCGCAATCCAAGCTTCGATATCAACCCGCTGGAAGCGCCAATCCGCGGCCAGACGGAATCCGGGTATTTTGCGTATATACAGAGCCGATAGAGGGTGGACGGGTGGCAGTGTAGGCCACTCCGCAACCTGCGGAACAGTCATCATTTCGCTGGCTTGTGGGCTTGGTTTAGGTGACGGTCTCTTCATCAGTCACCCGCCCCCGAGCAGTCTAAGAATTTTTATGGAGACGTGTCCAAAGCCGGCACATACGACGCCGACCATACCAAGTCGTCGCCCAAGCTGCACTTCGCGTCGGCTTGGGCCAACTGAAAAATACCCCAGAAAACCGGGCATGAACATTCCGCGTCGCCAGATTGGGTGAACTTGCATGGTGCCGTCATACACCCCGCATACGGAGCCTTAGGACAAACCGTCCGAGCTGGCTTGTCCTCGGCGTTGCTCATGAGGGCAGCGAGGCCTGATTGGGCATCGGGATTGTAGTCGGAAATTAGATCGGCGCGCGGGATCAGAGTGCCGTCGTGCATAGCCCTGCATACGGGGGCTTTGTCCGGGACCCCGAAGCATTTCGCGCCATTGGTCCCACATACTTTTACGGTCTCTAGGTAAACCTGTTCGTTCAGGATCGCGGGAATCTGCACGAAGTTAAGTCCGCTCCGCACCACGCATGTGCAGTTGGCAAAGCGGCCATCAGGGGTCACTCTGCAGGGAAGCGGCTCCGGTCCAGACTCGGCGCACAGTGCGTATTGACCCGTGCATGGTAGAAAATTTGTAATGGCGGTAACGGTGTCACGGTACGCAGGGCCGTAGTTGGTGGGCCAGTTCTTCGAGAAATCCCAGAACTCCTGAGAGTTGGGAACAAAATGAATTTGCCAGCGTCGATCAGTAGACACAACGGGTGGCGCGCAGTAGGCCCGCGCGGACATTACTCCAATTGCAAGTATCAGAGTACCCACAACGACAAGAGCAAATTTTTGTATTTTCATTAATCCTTGCAGAACAGCCAGCTTTTACTGTCCAACACGTGATTTTTTGCTCAATAAGGCGCCCGCGTCAAGATAGTGCAGGAGGTGCAGTGCCGTCCCGGTCATGGCTGAAGAGGGAATCAGCCCTAGTCCAGGTCGAACCAGATTGCCTCGGCGTGCATGATGCCCGCCGACGACTCAAAACTGGTCTCAGCCTCATAGTGGAATGTCGCTGGGTGGTTAAGTAGCTCCGCGAAGAGGGCTTCCGCGTCTCCGGCCAGAAACCCCATCGGAAAGTAGGCCCGGTCCAATGCCACCACATCTCCCCGCGATAATTTGGCCACTACATAGACGCCGTCGCGCGCATTGTTTCGAGCGAACAGCGTGACACGCCACATGGAACCCGCGCGATCTGTTATCATCACGTGTGTGTCCATGTTTCGATTGTGCTACATGCAGTTTGTCGCGGGCAAGATTTTGCCCGACAGCAGTGATCTGCCAGCCGGTGGGCTCGAAAGGTTGTCCCCCGGCAGCGATTCCATACACGTTCCGCCTTATTATCATCCCGTCCGACCTTACCTCGCCGATGACCGGACGGCAGATCGCCGCGACTTGCCGGGAGATGACGCGGCGCAATTCTGAGAGGTGAAACGCGAAGGGCCGGGCGCAGGCGCTCGTTCGGGGCTGCCGTTGAAATTGGCTTCGGTCGACGTTGGATCGATGTCGGCGGCTTGCCATACGGCGCGGCGCCGGAGCTGATTCTGTGTGCCCTGCGCTGGCGTCTTCGGTACTCGCTGTCGCTCCGCGACGTCGAAGAGTAGTTCGCCGAGCGCGGTCTGGAGGCCGATCACACGACGATCTGGCGTTGGGTTCAACGTTATGGTCCCGCACTGGAACAGCGGCAGCGTCTTCAGCTCAAGCCGACCGACAAATCCTGGTGTGTTGATAAGACATATATTCGAGTCCAGGGCCGGCGGTGTTACCTCTATCGGGCCATCGGTTCCACCGGTGCCACCCTCGACTTCCTGCTGTCGGCGTTGCGCGATGCCGCGGCGGCCAAGCGCCTGTTCCGCCAGGCGCTCAGCGATTCATCTCATCGGCAGCCCCGCGTCATCAACACTGAAAAGGTCTGCCTCTGGCGCGGCGATTGCCGCAGTGAAAGCGGAAGGACCCTGCGCCGTCGCTGCCGGCATCGGTCGGTTCAATATTTGAACAATATCCTGGAGAAGTATGATCGAGCGATCAAACGACGAGTGAGGGCCAAGCAGAGCTTTCGCGAGTTCCACGCAGCTCGGCGAACGATTGCGGGATACGAGGCTATGCACATGATCCGGAAGGGCCAGGCGCGATGGGTCAGCGACGATGATGTTCGCCAACAGAATCGGTTCATCGACAGCCTGTTCGATCTGGCTGCCTGAAACCTCGCAGCCCATTTCCTATCAGGGCCTCCTTCCGTCACCGTTTTGAAAGTTGCAAGACTTCCGTCGCGCGAATGTGACGAAAGGGGCAGCGTGCGTCGGTTCGGTTCACGGAGAGGATCGATTTCCTGCGGCGCCGGCCAGGGTGGACAAGGAAGCCGAACTCTGGAGCCGTTTCCTTCTATTATTGATTACGTCACCTATGGCTAATGACACCCCGGGGGTGCCGAAATTCGGCGCAATGTGCCGAAGCTTCGGCACTAAAGTTCGGTACCGTTTTCTCTTCAGATTCATGAAATTCGCTGATTTCCGCCCGTAAACGCTGGTCACCCAGAGCTATCACGGTCCTGCCATCGCTGGCACGCAAGTTGCGCTGGTCACCATCATGATGCGAATCACCCCGCGGCAATGTAACGGAGCCGTCGTTTTGAAAATCGAAGGCTGGTTGCAGGGTCAGTACGTTGAAGAACTCCGGCGTTGTTGGCAGGAAATTCAGGCGGCGGGGGGAGTGATAGTCGAACTGGCGGATGTACGGTTTGTCGACACGCGCGGCAAAGCACTTTTGGCGGCGATGTATGCCCGCGGCGTTGGCATCCGCGCCAGCGATCCGCTGAGCGCGGTCCTGCGCGACGAGATCGTCGCGCGCTGCGGCGGACCCCGTCGGCTCGCGCGCGATACACACTGAAGAGGCGAATGTATGTGGATCGTACAGCTAGCCCTGCGCCGTCCAATAACCGTGGCCGTGATGGCCGCGTTGATGATGCTGCTCGGGTTAATCTCGCTTAACTCGATGAATTTCGACATCTTCCCCGCGATCGACGTTCCGATGGTGAACCTGGTGTGGTACTACCCCGGCCTTTCCGCGGAGGAGATGGAACAGCGGGTGGTCAATATCACGGAGCGGGCTGGCGCCAATACGGTCAACGGTGTTGACCACATCGAGTCTACCTCGCTCAACGGTATCGGCCTGGTAAAGTTCTATTTCCAGGAAGGTACGGACTTGGGACTGGCCTTGTCGCAAATCGCCGCGGTGACCACCGCGATCAAAAACTTCCTGCCGCCGGGGATCTCGCCGCCCACGGTGCTCGACTACAACGCCACCGAGGTGCCAATCGCCTCGCTGGTAATCTCCGGCGACCAGGTGACCGACCGCGACCTCTACGACTTCGGCTTCAATTTCGCCAATATTTTTCTGTTCACCATTCCGGGACTCGCGTCGCCGGCACCATTCGGCGGGGCTTCGCGCCAAGTAATGGTCAATATCGACCCCACGCGCCTTTACGCCAAGGGCCTGTCTCCGGCGGATATTGTCAATGCGGTGCAAGCCGCCAACGTGATCGTTCCGGGCGGAACCGCCAAGATCGGGGACACTGAATACAACGTCGTGCTCAATGGCAGTCCACTGCAGGTGAGCGAATTCAACCGCTTGCCGATTAAAGTAGTCAACGGCGCGCCGGTGCATTTCGGCGATATCGGCTCGGTGAGCGATAGCGAGGCGGTACCTACGGATGTGGTCACGGTCAATGGCAAAATTGCTACTTATCGGCTGATCCTGAAACATCCGGCCGCGTCCACGATCAGCGTAATTAACGCGGTCAAGCAACAGGCGATTCCGCTGATGAGCGCGATCGCGCCCAAGGGGATGAAGCTCGAGCTCGCCTTCGACCAGTCCCTGTTCGTGCGCGCGGCATTGTTCGACGTCCTGCAGGAAGGCGTGCTGGCGGCCGCGCTGGTCGGAATCATGGTGCTGATCTTCCTCGGCTCCTGGCGCAGCACGCTGATCGTCATTACTTCGATTCCGCTGGCGATTCTGACCGCGATCCTGGGGCTCAAGCTGAGCCATCAAACGATCAACATCATGAGTTTGGGCGGCCTCGCGCTGGCGGTCGGGATGCTCGTGGACGACGCCACGGTCGAAGTCGAAAACATCCATCGCAACCACGCCATGGGCAAAAAGCTGGGCGTCGCAATTCTCGACGCGGCCAAACAAATCGCGCTGCCGGCCTTTGTCGGTACGCTTTCGATCTGTATCGTTTTCGCACCGGTGCTGTCGCTGACCGGCGTCGCGCGTTACCTCTTCACGCCGCTCGCGTTGGCGGTGGTGTACGCGATGCTCACCTCGTACCTGCTATCGCGCACGCTGGTGCCCTCGATGGCGCGGCATCTGCTTTTTGAAGACCCCGGCGCCGACCGGATTGGCGGCGTCTTCGGCCGCTTCACCAGCAGATTCGAGCACGGCTTTGAAGCGATCATAGAGCGTTATCGGACGCTGCTCGGACTCGCGATGGAACGGCGCGCCCTGGTCCTGACCTGTATCGCCGGGATGGTCCTGGCTTCAATCTTTTTGGTCAAAGTGGTCGGCGAGGATTTTTTTCCCAACGTCGATGCCGGGATGATCCGCTTGCACGCGCGGGTTCCAGTTGGGACGCGCCTGGAACGCTCGACCCAGATAATGGCGCGGGTTGAACGGGTGATTCGCGAGGTTATCCCGCCGAGCGAATTGCACCTGATGACCGACCATATCGGGCTGCCGATCTACTGGGCCCTGTTGTTTTATGAGACCGATTCGCTCGGCCCGCAGGACGCCGATATTCAGATCCAACTCAACCCCAAGCATCATCCGAGCGAGAACTATATCAGGCGCATCCGCGCCGCCGTCACCCGTAAGGTTCCCGAGGTGCAGATCTATTCGCAGCCCGCCGACATCGTGAGTCAGGTGCTCAACTTCGGCCAATCGGCGCCGATCGACGTGCAGTTCGCCGCCGATGACATTCATGCATCGTATGCGCTGGCGAGGGAACTCAAGCGCAGCATGGAAACGATTCCCGGTGCGGTTGACGTGCGCATTCCGCAGGTACTCGACTATCCCACGCTGCAAGTCGCGGTCGATCGCGACAAAGCGCTCGAGTTGGGGATCACCGAGAACAACGTCGCCTCGAGTATGCTGTCTTCGCTCGCCTCCAGTATCGAAGTCTCACCCAGCCAATGGCTCGACTGGGGTACTGGCGTGAACTACAGCCTGGCAGTTCAGACCCCGCAACACCTGGTGGATTCAATCCAGGCCATCAGCCGGACCCCGATCACGTCCGGCAATCAGATCGGATTGGTTCAGAGTACTGATTTGCAGCCCCTCGTGGGCGCGCAGTTCCTGGGCAACCTCTCCACCGTCCAGCATCAGTTGCAAGCTCAAGGCGTCAATCACTACACGATCCGGCGCGTGGTCGACGTGCAATGTAACGTTGAAGGGCGCGATCTGGGCAGCGTCAGCACCGCGGTCGGGCGCTACGTAAGTCAACTGAAGGGCGTCCCGCGGGGTACGCAGATCCGGATCCTGGGTGAGGCGCAGGCGATGCGCGAGTCCTTCACCAGCCTGGGAGAGGGTCTGATTTTCGCCATCGCTCTGGTTTATTTGTTGATGGCGACCAACTTCCAGTCGTGGCGCGACCCGATGATCATTATGCTAGCGATTCCCGGCGCCCTGGCCGGAGTCCTCTGGATGCTGGTGATCACGCGCACCACTTTAAACGTGGAATCGCTGATGGGCGCGATCATGGCGGTCGGCGTCGGCGTCGCCAACGGCAATCTGCTAATTACTTTCGCCAACGACCTCACGGAAAAGGGCAAGGATCCAATGAGCGCCGCGATCGAAGCCGGCGTCACGCGCATGCGCCCGGTGATCATGACCGCACTGGCGATGATCCTGGGCATGCTGCCGATGGCGCTCGCGATGGGCGAGGGCGGCGAGCAGAACGCGCCCTTGGGCCGCGCGGTTATCGGCGGTTTGGTGGCGGCGACGTTCATGACTCTATTCGTGGTTCCGATGGCGTATTCGCTCTTCGGTGCCAACCAAATCAGCAAGCGCCAGCGTGACCTCGAGGTCGCGAGCCTTCATCGCCGAAACCGAGCAGGACTGACACGCAATCTCATTGCGTACAGGCAGGGTCAGCAAAAATGTCTGAGAACAAAGTCACTTCGAAGCGCGCGATCGGGCTGTTCTACGGCGCCTGGATCGGTGCTTTGGTAGTCGCGGCTGCGGTGGTCGCTGGCTTGGTCCACGCATCCAATCTGGCGCTGGGCCGGCAGACCGCGGCGCTCGCACAGCAGGCCAACCAGGGAGAGGTGGTGCTGGCGCAGCGCGCACTGCGGCCCGCGGCCTTCGAACGCGTAACCTACCCGGGCGAGATTCACGGATTTTTCGAGTCGCCGATCTACGCCAAGGTCTCCGGTTACGTCAAAAGCATGCGCGTGGACAAGGGCAACCGCGTTAAAACCGGCGAGGTCGTCGCGATTATCGATTCGCCCGAGACCGACCAGCAGGTCAACAACGCCCGCGCGAATTACTGGCTGCAAGTGGTCACCGACCGGCGTGACCAGACTCTGTACCAGCACCAAGTCATCGCGGCGCAGGATGCCGATACTCAACACGCACTGATGCTTCAGGCCAAGGCCGCCTATCAGCAGGACCTGGCGCTGCAGGCTTACGAAATCGTCAGGGCGCCGTTCGACGGGATGATCACGCGTCGCAACCTGGACCCCGGCGCGTACGTGTCGCAGGGCGGCGTCTCAGCCACCTCCAATAGCGTGAACCCGACCGGCATATACGAGGCGGCGACATTGCAGCCGCTACGCATATACGTGCAAATGCCGCAGGATCAGGCCGCCTTTCTGCACGATGGCGATGCTTCAATCGTGACCGTTAGCCAGTTTCCTCAACGTGAGTTCAAGGGAGCCGTCACCCGCCATCCTACAGCATCTGGATCAGGCGACCCGCACGATGCAGGTGGAGGTTGACCTGCCTAATACCGACCTGACGCTCTATCCCGGGATGTACGCGCGCGTGTCGATTGATATGCATATCGATAGTAGCGTCGCCATGGTTCCCGACCGCGCTTTGATTTTCAAAGGACGAAAAGTTTTCGTCCCCGTGATTCGCAACAACCGGCTGCATCTGAGCGAGGTTGAATTGGGATTCGACGACGGGGTCGAGATTGAAATCACCCGCGGTCTGGTTCCCGACGAGTTGATCGCAACCAACATGGGTCAGTTACCCCAGGAGGGCGAGTTGGTGCATCCGGTGATGGTGGCGTCAACCGCGGACTGAATCGCGTTGCATTTGACCCAAAACCGGCGACGGCATGAAAGCCCACCCTATTGCGCCGTTGGTCCGCCCTCGCAGAAATCGGCGGACTCCCTTCACCTACGCTCGCGGATGGCCGATAATAGAACTCCGATGGCGCGAATGCCGCCGGATTTTTGTGCTGGAACCGCAACCCTCAGACCAGGCGCTCTCACTGCACGACTCGCAGGCGTTGCTCTCTATCGCCCGGGTCCTCGTTCCCTGCCGCGACATCGACGAGTTGCTGCGGTTGCTGGCGACCGAGCTTTCCAGGATAGTGATCTTCGATGATCTGAGCTTGTCAGTTTATGACGCGGGCAGCGGGACGCTCAGATTGCGCACATCAAACCACAGCGATGCACCCGCTCACGCAACCCCAGTGGAATTCAACGCCGACGGGCCCGCGGCCGCGGCTTTTGAAACCTTACAACCGGTAATCATCCGCGATGCCCTGAACGAAACCCGCTTCCCGTCCGCCATCACCCTGATGCGCGGCGCCGGCTGGCGGAGCCTTTGCCATTGGCCGCTGATTACCCCACGGCGCCGGCTCGGCACGCTCAACCTGGCCTCCCGAAAGCCCCTCAATTACGACCCGCGAGAACTGGAATTGCTCGGCGAGGTTGCACGGATGGTAGCGGTGGCGGTGGACAACGCGATCGATTTCGAAACGGTGCATTCGCTGCGCAGCGAGCTCGAGGGCGATCGCGATCAACTTAAAATGCTGCTCGAAGTGACCAACGCCCTGGTCGTCGACGCTCGACCTACAGGGGCTGTTCAAGTCGATCGCCTCATCGCTGCGCCGGGTGCTCGCGCATGAGTTGACCACGCTATGTTTGTATCACGAAGAACTCGGCGATTTGGTGCTTTTCGCAATCGAGGTAAGCTCCGGCGAAATCATCACCCCGCCACCGGTTCCGCCCCCAAACTTTCCGGCGCGGCAGGCATTCCGGGCCCGGCGCACGATGGTATTCAACCAGGCCGACCTGACGGATCCCGCAGCTGAGATTCTTCGCGAGCGCGGGATTCGCGAATACTGCGCGGTACCGCTCATGGTGCGCGAGCGGGCACTTGGGACGCTCAACGTCGGCAGTACGAAGCCGGGCGCTTTCGGCCCTGCCGCCGTGGCCATGGTCGAAGCTGTGGCGCGCCAGGTCGCGATCGCCGTCGATAACGCGCTCGCCTTTCAAAAGATCGAGCAGCTCAACGGGCAGCTCAGCGTGAAGTGCTCATATCTGGAGAGCGAGATCGTGAGCGAGCACCATTTCGACTCGATCGTGGGTGAGAGCAGCGCGCTGCGCCAGGTTCTGGAAGAGGTCGAGGTGGTGGCTCCCACGGGCTCGACCGTGCTGGTCTTGGGCGAAACCGGCACCGGCAAGGAGTTGATCGCGCGCGCGATTCACGAGCGCAGCCGCCGAAGCGATCGCATCTTCGTCAAAATCAATTGCGCGGCGATTCCCACCGGCCTGCTGGAAAGCGAGCTGTTCGGCCACGAGAAGGGGGCTTTTACCGGCGCTATCGCGCAGAAATTGGGCCGCTTCGAGGTCGCCAACGGTGGCACGCTGTTCCTCGACGAGGTCGGCGACATCCCGCTCGAACTGCAAGCCAAGTTGCTGCGCGTGCTCCAGGAGCAGGAGTTCGAACGAATCGGCGGCAACAAAACCATCAAAGTTAACGTCCGTCTGATCGCCGCCACCAACCGCGATCTGGCCGCGATGGTCGAACAGCACACTTTTCGCGCCGATCTCTATTATCGTGTAAACGTCTTCCCGATTCGGGTACCACCGCTGCGCGAGAGATCGGAGGACATCCCCTCGCTCGTGCATTACTTCACCCAAGAGTTCGCCCGCCGTATGCACAAGCGGATCGATCAGATCGCGCCGGAAACGCTGGAGGGGCTGAAAAGCTTATCCATGGCCGGGAAACGTCCGCGAGCTCGCCAATTTGATCGAGCGCGCCGCGATTCTTTCCCGCGGCCCCGTGCTGGAGGTGCCGCTGGCCGAACCGGATCGGCACTTTAACGTCAAGGCGGTTGAACGCGACGCGCCCGGAGTCGAACCTGACCACGGCCGGATTCTGGAAGCGCTGCGCGAATCGCAGTGGGTGCTCGGCGGTCCAAGAGGCGCGGCCACGCGCTTGGGAATGAAGCGGACCACACTCCAATCGCGCTTGCGTAAACTCGGCATCACCCGGCCAACCTACGCCGCAAAATGTAAACAATTGTGAATGATCACTCCGGGAATCTGCGGATCGAGGCAAAAACCCGCCGGTTTGTAGCCTTGTCGAAGGCATTGAATGGAGTGATCTCGGCGAACCTCAGCGGGTCATGGATACCATCGCCCGAACCGGAATTCGTCCGCAATGGTTGGTCGCCTAGGATAAGTACCGTCTCGTGCGTGTAAAGCGTCTTTGCGGC
This sequence comes from uncultured Pseudomonadota bacterium, assembly GCA_963824565.1. Classification (GTDB taxonomy): domain Bacteria; phylum Desulfobacterota; class Binatia; order Binatales; family Binataceae; genus JAJPJA01. The sequence goes on from CAWGQB010000002.1 coordinate 33,368, forward strand.
CAAATGATTGAAACTTAAAGGGTCATGGCTAAGCGACGGTTGCTTCAGGCGACGGACGGCGAGGTCTTCACGCTCACGACCATGCACCTGCTCATTGACCAGACGCGCATCCGGGAATACCGAACGACATAAGTTAAAAAATGGCCCGGGCGCATCGAAGTAACCTCGCCAAGGTATCGGACAGTAGAAACGTCGAGAGGTTCTTTTAATGTGGGCGGTGGAAGCGCTGAAGGAATGGCACGACTTTTACGCTCTGGTAGGAACGGCAGCGGCGACCTTGCTCGGCCTGCTGTTCGTTGCCGTTTCGCTCGGTGCGGGTTATTTGACCGAAGAGAGTCAATCGGCGACACGCACCTTCATGAGCCCGGTAGTCGTACATTTCACTAGCGTGTTCTTCTTGTCTGCAGTCGCGTTATTTCCATCGCATCAGACTAAATCCCTCGCCGCGCTAATTGGTGCCACCGCTTTGATCGGTGCAATCATCTCGACCTACATCACGATCCAAGTCGTGCGCACCGACATGACGAACTATATACAGGACTACTTAGCCTACGGCCTGCTCCCCGGTGTCGGTTACCTTGTCCTGCTCGCGGCTGCCGTGTCGATCTATCTAGAAAAGGATTTTGGGCTGATGCGCTAGCAGGGGCTCTTTTGCTATTGGAGATCGCCAACATCCGCAACGCCTGGGACCTCATGCTCACTATGGTCCGTCGGCACCATCGAAATGATTAGCTGACCGCCGCGAGCCTCCTCACGCAGCAAGGCAGACGCGACGAGGCCCGCACGAGGATGTGTTGCAAGTTTGGCGGGTGAGACCGGTAGGCTGGAAAGACTGTGAAGAACCCAACTCGACCGGCAATCTTCAAGTGGCGGCAGACGGCGCCGGAGCTGATTCTGTGTGCCGTGCGCTGGTATCTTCGGTACTCGCTCTCGTTGCGCGACGTCGAAGAGTTGTTCGCCGAGCGCGGTCTGGAGGCCGATCACACGACGATCTGGCGTTGGGTTCAACGTTATGGTCCCGCACTGGAACAGCGGCAGCGTCTTCAGCTCAAGCCGACGAAGAAATCCTGGCGTGTCGATGAGACCTATATTCGAATCCAGGGCCGTTGGTGTTACCTCTATCGGGCCATCGATTCCACGGGTGCCATTATCGACTTCCTGTTGTCGGCGTTGCGCGACGCCGCGGCGGCCAAACGCCTGTTCCGCCAGGCGCTCAGCGCCCCTCGCATCCGGAGCCGCGCGTCATCAACACTGATCAGGCCCGCCTCTACGGCGCGGCGATTGCCGCATATAAAGCGGAAGGAACTCTGCGTTGCTGCTGCCAGCATCGACCGGTCCAATATTTGAACAATATCCTGAAGCAGGACCATCGAGCGATCAAACGACGAGTGAAGGCCAAGCAGAGCTTTCGCGAGTTCCACGCAGCTCGGCGAACGATTGCGGGATACGAGGCTATACACATGATCCGCAAGGGGCAGGCAAGGTGGGTCAGCGACGATGATGTTCGCTACCAGAATCGGTTCATTGACAGGCTGTTCGATCTGGCTGCCTGAGACCTCGCAGCCCATTTCCTATCGGGGCCTCCCGTCACTGTTTTCAAAGTTGCAACTCTTCCACTCAAAGATAAATTAGGACTTTTAGGAACCAACCAACCTCATACCACTACTTTGTCGACACTTCATCGCGAGCGCCAATTCCGCGGTGGTAAGCGCAGCGGTCAGGCTCATCGCCGAAGCGGCGAACCATAGCGATATCCGTCAAGTGAGCTGATAGATTTCCATGACTAACATCGCGGTCAGAACCGCTCGCCGACCATCTCCTCGCTCTTGGCCCACAGGGCCTCGGCGCGCGCCGGATTGAGGGCGTACGCGAGTACGCCGCCGTGCACGCTGGGATCGTTCGGGGCGATCTCGGCAAGGTGGCAGTCCTCGCAATAGCGCCCGCCCACGGCGTCCGCCGACGCGGCGATCCCGCTCCAGACCGAGGTGGCGGCGCCTTGGGCGATGCTCTTCATCCTGGCCGCTTCGCCGGGCGCCGCAATCGTCTCGACCATAGTCTGGGTGAGTTCCGGGGTCATGTGTCGGCCAAGCTCGGTCCGGATGACGCCTGGATGCACCGCGGTGGCGCGCACGCCCCGGTCCTTGTGCCGACGGTCGAAACCAACGGCGAACAACACATTGGCCATCTTCGAACGCCCATAGGCGATAAACTCCGTATACGGCGTATGCTCGAAATTCGGGTCGTCCAGGTCGACGTCGGAGTACCGGTGTGCCCCCGAGGATAGCACGACAACGCGCGATCCCGGCTTCAACAGCGAGGCCAGGCGGTTGACCAGCACGAAGTGGCCCAGGTGGTTGGTGCCGAAGTGGGTCTCGAAGCCGTCGGCGGTCACGCCCTTGGGGCAGGCCATCACGCCGGCGTTGGCGATGATCGAGATCGAACGACCGCCATCGGCGACCAGGGTGTCGGCGCACGCCCGCACGCTGTCCAGGGAGGCGAGGTCCAACTGGATCAGCTCCAGCCCGTCGCCGTTCCTGGCCTGGTCCCGCACGACCTGGGCGTTCTGATCTGCTGCTCCAGTGCGGCCTGCCTCGCCGCGAGCGGCAACAGCGTCAAACTGAGGGTTACTGCTCAATGTTGCAGCTTGTTCAGATGCGAAGAAGCTCCGGCAATATTGGAATGACACGCTGGCTAAAGTGAACGTCCACTTCAGTGGTCGGCAACGCGACCGATCGACGAATGAAAATGGCCCACGATTCAGAATGGTGAGCCATCCTTGCGGACAATCTGCAGCCGACCATCCGGCACCGAACAATCTGGAACTCTCCCGCTATTCACTAAACCACTCAACCAATGGTCCCAGAGCTGCTTTGCCATTCTCGATACTCGCTTTTGATTGCTGACGATTGTGATTTCTATGCGTTGTCGAGGATCAGTTTTTCGAAAGATCTCGAATACACCGACTTGCCGTAGCCAAAATTCGGTAGGTTGCCTGGTAATCGAATGAGGGCGGTATAGGAGTACCCTTGAGGTAGCGTGAACCGCGCGTATATGGTGCTCACTGCTTTTCCACGTTTAGAGTGGGCCGTATTGTTTGCCATCGTAGGTAAACAGATAATTTCTCTGGGCGACGAGGTCAATCAACTGTTTGAGCTTATAAGGCAAGCCAAAGTTCCACATTGGGGTTCCCAAGACGATTCTATGGGTGTTCTGGAAGCGTTGGATCAACGATTGAATATGCTCCTGATATTTTTTGTTCTCCGCCTCGGTCATTGGTTCGTGTTTTATTGCTTTTGGTACTTTGCCCGAATTGCCTCGTGGTCGAATCCACTGCTGCTGATAGCAGATACGTTCAAAGTATCGACGACTATCGAGCTATTGGCGGAGTTGCAGGCCTCGATAAACGATCTGGTGAGAGTGATTGAATCAGACAATTCGCCCTCGGAGAAGACTGAATATCAAGAATCTTCATTTAATGCCTCATTGTGCTGCTGTGGGTACTCCTAGCGCCAGCGCTTTTTTCCCCGCGCCCAAACTGGCAAATGGTACCGCTTCCTCAAACACTTGGCGGGCGTGATGAGGTTAAGACGAGCCGGGCGCCGCACCAAGCGTGGCCGGCGACCAATCCGCTCGGCATCGAGAGTAATCGCTCCCTGAGGCGGTCTGGAGAAATGCCTAGGTCTGCGCATATGTTGCTGAAGGAGAAGAAAACTCCGGATATTCGCCGAATATCCACAACCAAGCTGCCGAGCCCTCCGGCTCTGTCCAACCGTACGCATCCGCCTGATAACAGTGGACAGCGTCAACCAGAATCGCGGTCATCAGTCGTCGCATGGCTTCACCCTCGCTTGCGCCATGTCGGGCCTGGTAGAACGGCAGTGGCAGAATTCCACCTTCGTCGATAGGTTGTTTCCGTAAAGTCGACGGTTGCGAATGGGTTAGTCATTTGCGAACCTCCCGCGCTCACACTCAATGTCTCGGCCGAGTTTTCGGCGCACGAAGTGCACACGTCGAGGCTCGCCGAGGTCGCTCCATTCGAGGCCTGTTACGGCTAGGGCAGCAAGATTCGTGGTGGATTTTCCCAGGATGTCGCGCGAGAAAAATCCGAAGACGTCAGAGACCGGTAAACTTTCTCGATCGAATCTGCCGCGCCTCGGCATTCATTGCACGACAGATTGTGGAATGCTGAACTCTGCATGCCGGGTTCGGCACTTTGCAGCAGCCCGTTCAGCGCCCGCAGCTGCGCAACGATCACGAAGGGTATTCCACAGGGTTTCGCTGCGATGAAGATACTGCGCGATTTGTAAAGGTGGTTTTTGATAAGCTGCGGACGGAGTAGATCGGTATGGACTCGATAAACTCTGCACAATCGTGTCGGGTCTGGATCGAGCCGTAGCTCGTACACGGTCTGGCCGATCGGCAGAAACGCCAAGCAGGACCAAAGTTGCTCGGCATTTGCCAGAAGGCGCGCGCGCTGCCATTTCGACATGACGCATCAAGCGCAAGTCGTCGCTGAAGTAATGGTCCGACGGGATATTTCGCGACGATGGCCCGAGAATCGATTGCGCCAATTTCTCTCAGGCCATACAGGATTGCGGCGGTGGTTCCACGATTCTCCGGTTGGATCGCTAGCTGTTGCCCTGGCGTTTCACCGACGAGCGGACCATAAAAGTCTCGATGCGCGCGAGTGAGGACCGTTACTGTCCGCCATGGCGGAATCGTCATCCCACCCGATTCAAGGTTTGTTCGAGCAGGGTCTCCTTTCCCAAGACCCTGCAAAATTGCTTTGGCATTTCGGTTCCACAGATCTCGGCCGTCAGTGATCGCAGTCTTTGTCCCTCACCTCCGGCGAGTATGATTCCAGGCGAGCTCAGGGCATCGGTTTTAATCACCTGATTTTAATGATGCTGTTTAACCTTTATTTATTCTGCTTAGGCGCCGCATGATGCTCATTGGAAGGCAAACCGGCCGCTTACAGCATCGACGCGTCGCGATTCTTCAGTCAGGTCTTCATCTTGACGTGCATATCCCTCATTTGACTCTGTGGGGCTTTGCACGGTCTGTAAAACTCCTGATTCCAGTAGTTAGCGCTTACCAACTTGGTTCGGGACCCACTAGACCAGCGCGTAGCCGCCATCCACAAACACTTCCGCACCCGCCATGTAGCTGCTGTCATCGGAGGCCAGAAACACGACAGCTTTCGCGATCTCTTCGGGCGTGCCGAAGCGGCCGACTGGCATGTTAACGAAGTCCCAAACCTTCATCACGATCGACGATTCCTGAGGCCAGTTGAGCAAACCATCTAGTCCTGGAGTGTGGATGTATCCCGGACTCACAGCATTCACGCGGATGCCGCGGTCTTTTCAGACATCTGTTTACCAGGTTGGCGCGCCAACGAACGTAACGCCGCTTTGGTGGCGCAATAGACGCTGAAGCGAGGTTGTCCTTTTGCTGGCGGAAATGGATGCATTGAGAATTAAGAGAAGATCCGGCCGGCATCAGGAGGGAGCGCCTTTTGCACTGTGGAGAGTATGCCCTTTGACGTTGGTGTCGAAGATTTTATTGAAATGATTATCGGTAATTTCTCCCAGCGCAGCGAACTCTGCTGTGCCGGCATTGGCGAATAGAATGTCGATATGGCCCTTCCCGGTCCTTACGGCGGCGAAGAGCCGATCGAGATCGGCGAAGCCTCGCGACATCGCCCTGGACGGCGGTGACGTCAAGGCCGATCTCCTTTACCGCCGCGTCGAGTTCGGGCTGTCGGCGCCCGGCGATGAAGACATACGCGCCTTCCGCGACGAACCGCTTCGCCGTGGCGAGGCCGATGCCGCTGTTTGCCTCCAGTGATGACAGCGATCTCTTCCTTCAAGTCTCCCGCTCATTGTGATTCCTCCGTGTATCGCATCGATTAGGGCGGTATTCGGCAATGGGCTTGACG
>CAWGQB010000003.1:0-89725 GCA_963824565.1 uncultured Pseudomonadota bacterium
TATTCCCTTACTGGTTGAATACTTCATCTATCGCTTTGGAAAGAGGTCTGGAAAGAAGTTCAGAACCATCGACAAAAAATTGCTAACAGCGTTTCAGCATTTGGATGGCCAGCCAACGTCCGTGAACTACAAAATGTAATCGAGCGCGCCGTGATCTTCAGCGAGGATGACACCTTAGCCATGCACGAGACATGGCTGAAGTGGGAACCGGCCCAAAATCCAGTGCAGCCCCGTATGCTGGACGGTGCCCTCGTAAGGCAGGAGAAGGAAATGATTGAAGCAGCTTTGGCAGAAAGCCAGGGCCGAATTTCAGGGCCCGCAGGTGCGGCAGCTAAACTAGGGCTGCCAGCACGGACCCTCGACTCGAAGACCAAGCGTTTGAAAATTAACAAATATCGATTCAAAGCCTCACAGACTGACGGATTCCCCTGCGGAGACCTATTAACGGGGCGTTCCGTACAAAATTAGGTGCGTTCAAGGCTCTTAACCGCAACTTGCACTGTTTTGGTTAGTAAGCGGCGATACCCGAAGCTAACCGATTGCGGCAGGCCAGTGACTGTGGACACGAAGGAGAAGCCGCCGCCCCGAATGTCAAAAGTGCTGATCGCACCCGCCGAGGAATCGATGGTGAACAAAAAATTACCATCGCTGCTGACGGCGATGTCGAGATTTGTGCCGCCGGTAGGATTGGTGGAAGCGACAGGGGCTCCAACGATGGACGACACTGTGCCGTTGGATTCATCAGCGTCGAACTCTGAAATGGTCGAAGTTCCGGTGTTGGAGGTAAAGAGCCTCGTTCCGTGCGGCGTGAGCACACTCCAGCAGGTGGCGGCCCCCTGGGTAAGATCATTGGAGCTGATGGGGGAGAACGAGCCGGTCGTCTCATTGAGAGAGTACGAAGAGACGGCCGAGGTCGAGGCAGACCCGGCTTGGGCGACGATGGCGTCTCCGTTGAGAGTAAAGATTCCGGTGAATGCGCCCGGGAAGCTGGGCGTCCGAACGATTGGACCCAACGAACCATCCGCATTGACGGGGATCGCATCGAGGTTACCGGCTATCCGCTCAATCACCAGGAGGAAGCGCCCGTCGGGGCTGATGGCGATCGAGGGCCGCCGGCACCACCGCCGAATGAGGTGAGAAACACGGTCGCGTTGTCAATCTGCTCCAGGCGTCCGTTAGACTCGAGACGAAGTCCGACGACACTGCCCTGGCCGCCCGCGTTCACGACATACGCAAGGTCGCCACGCTGCGCCACCGCTACCGGCGAGCTGCCGCCTGATGGAGTTACACTCATCAGGTTGAGCCTAGAGTTTCGCACTCCGAAGACGGAGATAGTGCCGCTTCCAGCATTGACGGCGAAGAGAAAAGTATGGTTTACGCTGAGGGTGAGGGAGCCTTGCGATCCGAGAGGAGCGGTAAGGCCTCCGCTGCCGCGGCCGCCGGTGTCGAATCGATCGCCGTCTGTCAATTTGCCGTCGCTATCGCGTGAGTACGCGATGATTTGGTTCTTATCCGCCGCGTTCGTCATGACGAATACGGCTCCCGTGCCACTCTTGCCATTATGCATCATGACGCCGTTTGCGCTTTGGGCGGTGGCGCTCGGGACCAGAAAGAAAGCCGATAGCAGCAGAGCCCCGACCGCAGTGACTATTCGGTATTTGTTCATGACTGAAACCTCCATTAAGCTTAGAGTTGGTACTTGCGGCATTCATAACCTCAGAATTTGCGTATTCGCGATCGGCACGTGTCCGCGTGCTCACCTTCTAGCGATAAACCCAAACCCGCCTCAATTTCATGTCCATACGGGTGTCGATGGCGCAGGAATGGAGCACAGGAATAAGTTGGGCGGCGCATCTTTGTGAGGTTTCGTCGAGAGGTATTACAATGGCTTTACACACCGGACTGCCAACTGCTTTGAAGACTTTGCGGGCGAGGCGTCCGAATATTAATCTGGATTTTGCTGATGTAAGTGAAAGGATTCGGATAGTTCTGTCTCGATTAAGGTCTTGAGTGCCTGGCGAGCGCGATGCAGGCGAATCTTGGCGGCGTTCGGCGTGATTGCGAGTATCTCAGCCACCTCTTGCGAATCCAGTTCCTCGATGTCGCGCATAACCAAAACCGAGCGATAGATTACAGATAACTGATCGATACAGCGCCGAACCATCTGGTGAGTCTCGCGCCTTTCCATCTCTGTCGAATGTTCATTTCCCCATTTCATCTGTTCAGTCCCGTCTAGCCAGCACCCCGCGTCGTTGAAACGCGGTAGCAGATCCTCGATTGGTAGCTCCGGCCGGTACCCCGGGAGCGCAACTGTGCGAGCGCGGCGTTCACCACTATTCTATGGAGCCAGGTCGAAAGTTTCGCACCGGCATTGAAACCCCCAATGGACTTGAAGGCAGAGATGAACGCTTGCTGCACCGCATCATCGGCGTCGTGCTCGTTGCCCAGCAACCTGCGCGCCGTCGCCAGCATCCGGGGCCCGTACTGACGCACCGTCGCCTCGAAGGCTTCTTCGTCATGTGCCTTAAGCCGTTCGATCAGCGCGTTGCCGTCGCGAGGCGCGCTGCCCGACAATAGCGAGTCGGAATCGTCGCGCAGAAGTTCTGAGAAAAACCCCGAGCATTCAGTCAGCATGACGCCTCTCTTCCTGAGGTCGCGGAGCAGGGCTGTGCCGGCTCGGTTGGCGAAGGTTGCACCCGCAAGCTGAAGAGCAAGCTTGCGGCCTTCGCCCAGATAGCCGCGGCATAACCGCTCGACCTCGTGGGCAGTGGACTGGGTAAGCTCCCCTTCGATGCGGAGCTCAACAAGGTTGTCATTCTGTGAAGTGGTTACCCTAAGCACACGACGGGACTGAGCAAAGTGCGTGCCTTAAACCTCATCGCCCCTCAAGTCTCGCGATTGCTGGCTGAAATCACCACAGCCGTCCAAGCGACCGGCGGTCAACGCAGGATGACGCGGGGATATTTCGCGGATCTACCAAATGTCGCTGCTGCGCCTGATGCCCAGCTTCTTGATCCGGCTGCGTAGAGTGCTGGGATTTAGCTTAAGTAAGCCCGCGGCGCCCTTGGGACCATCGATCTTCCATGTAGTGCGATTGAGCACCTCGACGATGTGCCTGCGCTCCATTTCCTCAAGCGTAAGCGGGTCGGCGTCGGCCGAATCCTGAACCTGCGGGCGGCCCGGCTTAACTCCGAGATCGCGACCATGCGCAGTTTCGATGGTAACAGGTAACGCTTCTGCGGCCACCTCGAGTTTAGCGCCGGCCGACAGTATGACGGCGCGCTCGATGACGTTTTCGAGCTCGCGGATGTTGCCCGGCCAGGGATAGGCGACCAGGCGCTCCATCGCCTCCTGGGGTACACCCGCGATTTTGCGCCCGATTCGTGCTGCATGGCGGCCGACGAAGTAGTGCACCAGCAAGGGGATGTCCTCGCCGCGCTCGCGGAGAGATGGTACCCGCAGCGGGAACACGCTGAGCCGATAGTACAGGTCCTGTCTGAACGCTCCTTCGGCAACGGCTCGCAGCAAGTCGCGGTTCGTGGCGGCAATAACGCGGACGTCCACCTTGATGGTTTCACGTCCACCCAGCCGTTCGAATTCGCGCTCCTGGAGCACACGAAGCAGCTTCACTTGCGCCTCGGCCGTTAGTTCGCCGATCTCGTCGAGGAATATGGTCCCGCCGTCGGCGAGCTCGAATCGCCCCAACCTTTTTTCGGTGGCGCCGGTGAACGCGCCCTTTTCATGGCCGAAGAGTTCGGCTTCGATGAGGCCGATCGGCAGCGCGGCACAGTTGACCTTGACTAGCGGTCGATTCTTTCGCTCGCTGTTTGAGTGCACCGCGCGCGCCACAAGCTCCTTTCCTGTCCCCGTTTCGCCCTGGATGAGAACCGAGGAATCCGTGCTTGCGACTAGCTTTAGTTTTTCGATCACCTTGGCAAGAACCCGGCTCTTTCCGACTATCTGCTCGAAGTTGTGCTCTTTCTTGATCTCTTCAAGCAGGTAAGTGTTTTGAGCTTTAAGGCGCGCCTGCTCCCGTTCCATGAGCACGCGGTCAGTTACATCGATGAACATAGTGCGAGTATGACTGCCCCCGGCGGCCGGCCTTGACCACCACTGAACCCACACGGGCTTGCCGTCGTCTTTGCGGCGCAGCTCAAGTAGGACGCCGCTGGTATCGGTGCCGCGCCTGATTGAGTCGAGCGCTGCGCTGAGACGGCGCTGGGCCTCGGGCGTATCGGGAACTAAAGACTTCCCGAATGTTCCGGGGATCTCTTCGGGCTTGAGGCCTAAGATCCTCATCGCAGTGCGGTTAGCCTCGATGAACCGGGTGTCAACGCCTTCATGAACGTAGGCTATCGGAGCTTCGTCGAACAGGTCGCGGAAGCGCTCTTCGCTCTGGGCCAACGTCTCGTTAGCATGGCGCAGCTCCTCGCTAATTCTGCGTTCGACCTGTTGTAGTTCAGCGAGCTTTCTTGCCGCGACACGAAGTTCTTCCTCTGTCCGCAGGCGTTTCAGCTCGGCGCATGTCCGGGCCGCAAAAATTCTCATGATCGCAAGCCCGCGAGGGCCGTCCCACATTGGCCGCTCGGACAGAATCGCCAAATGACCAACGACCACTCCTGACGAATTAAGCAAAGGAACGCCGCAATAGCTCTCGACTCCCCACTCCTTGAGGACGGTATCGGTAGGAAAGAGCTGGCAAATTTGTTCGGGATGATGAGAAAACTTGCCATTCAGGACAGCTTCGCACGGAGTACCTTCGAGCGGGATCTCGAAGTTGTCCAAGAAACTTCCGCGTCCCCAAACGGCACGCGTCCGAAACCGCGAACGATCTCTCAAGAGTTCCGAGGCAAAGGCGTACTGGCATTCGAGTGCCAACGCCAGGTGCTTGACGAGCGAGTAGAAGAAACGATCGCCCGTTTCCGATTCAACTCCCGCGACGATCTCTCGCAGCGCCGTGTCCTCAGATGGCGGCACAGGGTTATCGACAAGCTCGCGCGATCCCATAACGAGCGCATTCCATCGCCAAAAGGCCGAGTTGAGTAAACCACGTTAGTTTAAGCCTGGACCGGTCGAAACTCCAGCGAGGCTAAGTGAGGTGCTGACGCGAGCGTCGAAAACCCGGAACGGCGAACCCTCCAACCATTCCTGCCCTTCCCCGTAACGTCCTGCGAAACCTTTGGGCGTTTCCAAGCGTCTAAGAGCAGGATTCGATCAAAACCAAAGGCCGCTGGCCAATTAACCTATTCGAGAGAGGATAACCATGGATCGGAAAGCGTTAACGGGTGCGCTTCTGGCTGCTGCTGTCGGAGCGATGTTTCTAACCAGTCCGGTGCTGGCGCAGGAATCGTCCGGCAGCATGGGCCAGGCCAACGTGAAGTGCGTTGGCGGCAATAGCTGCAAAGGTCAGAGTGCGTGCAAGGGCGGAAATCACAGCTGCAAGGGCCAGAACTCCTGCAAAGGCCAGGGGTTTGTGACGACCTCCACTGCACAGGATTGCACTGCCAAGGGCGGCCACACAGACGACTCGAAGTAGGTGCAAGCTGAAACTCTCAGCGCGAAGCGAGCGCGCGCCGGATCTCTCCGGCGCGCGTCGCTGAGCCGCTGACTAATACTGGTTCAATGATGAATCGGGCTGATTTTCCATCACTTGGTTTTGGGGTCGGTTTGCGACGTCCCCACTACCTGCGAATCCTCGACGAACATCCAGCGATGGATTGGTTCGAGGTAATCTCGGAAAACTTCATGGTTGAGGGCGGACGGCCGCTCGAAGTCATCGAGGGCGTCAGATCGCACTCTCCCATCGTGATGCACGGCGTGTCGCTCTCGATTGGCTCGGCAGACCCGATCAACGCGAGCTACCTGAAGGAACTCACAAGGGCTGCGCGACGCTTCCAACCCGCCTGGATTTCCGACCATCTATGCTGGACCGGGGTTGGCGGCCGCAATCTTCACGACCTGATGCCGCTGCCATACACCGAGGAAACCGTGTGCCACGTCGCCGGGCGCATCCGGCAAGTGCAGGATATTCTGGAGCGCACTATCTTGATCGAAAACGTGTCGAGTTACATGGCGTTTACCGCGTCGCGCTTGCCAGAGTGGGAATTCCTGAGCGACGTGGCCGAGGAGGCCGACTGCGCGATCCTCCTGGACATCAACAACATCTTCGTTAACGCGTTTAACCACCGCTTTGACCCGCTCCGTTATATCGATTCGGTGCCCCCGAACGCGTGGTCCAATTCCATCTCGCCGGCCATAGCGATCATGGCACTTACCTGCTCGACACCCACGATCATCCGATTCGCCCCGAGGTTGGGCCCTGTACGAGCACGCGGTGCGGCGCTTCGGCAGGGTTCCGACGCTGATCGAATGGGACGACAACATCCCGGAGTTTGAAGTCCTGGCCGCAACGGCGGATGAGGCACGCCGGCGGTGCGAATCGGCCCTCGCTTGCTCAAGCGTGCGGCGTCTAAAGGAATATGGATTTAAATCAATTCCAGAGTTTGCTTTATGAATTTATCACCTCGCCTGAAGCACTCACGGCGGGGCTCGGTCACGACAGTGCCTCGTCCTCCAACGCGGTTGAGGCACTGGTTCTCCGCGACGAGCGGCTCAGTGCGTATGATCGGATCGACATCTACGCGAAGGCCTACTCTTGCCGGCTGCTCGATTGCCTCCGTGAGGAATTTCCGGCCACGCTCGCGGTTGTGGGGCCGGATAATTTCGCAGCCCTGGTGAGGGACTACCTGTTGCATTATCCGCCCTCCGAGCCGTCGATAAACCATGCGGGTCGATATTTGGCCGAATATCTTCGCAATCACCGGCTTGTCCGCCAGTGGCCATTCATTGCCGAACTCGCAAGGCTGGAGAGGGCAATTCTCGACGTCTTCCATGCGGCGGATGCACCAACATTGAGCGTCGAGGGTCTGCGCATGATTCCGCCGCAGCGCTGGCCCGAACTTGAATTGCGAGCACATCCGGCCGTCAAAATCGTCCACGGTGAATGGCGTGTGGCTGACGTGCTCAGTGCGGTTGAGAGCGGTGATGACTGGAGCGAGCCTGCACACGAGAGCGCCGTCATGATCGTGTGGAGACAAAACGCGCAGGTGCGTTACCGCGACCTTCAGGAGGTGGAGGCGAGGGCGCTTGGACTCGTATCAGAAGGAGCACCCTTCGCTGCCATATGCGAGGCGATTGCCACAGACCTCGGGCAGCCCGATCAGACAACCCTGATCGGCCAAATGCTGGCACGATGGTTGGCCGACCAAATCATATTAGCGGATACTGGCGCATCTATTACCTCGTGAGCTAAACCTACGACTCGGGTACCATGTTAGACGTTGTGCGCTTTGGATCCTGAACGTTTACAGGGAGCGCCCTTTCGGAGAGGGAAAACAATGGACCAGAAGACCAAGGATGCAATCTTTCACGACATGATGCGTAAATTCGCCGCCGGTGGAAAAGATATCACTGCCGACGCGTTTCGCGACTTTGTCGAAGCCCAGAACGACGGTTATCGCACCGGTCCGGAAATCGGCGAGAAAATCCCCGACTTTGAGCTGCCCGATCAGCATGGGAAAAGGTGGACTCCGAACGACCTGATGGGACCAAATGGCCTGCTCCTGGTCTTCAGCCGCAGCGCCGATTGGTGACCCTACTGCCGCAACCAGCTCGTCGAGCTGCAGCTCTCTCTCGGAACACTGAAGGCGCACGGCATTAATGCGGCGTCGATTACCTATGACTCGCGCGAGATTCTCGAATCCTTTGGCGCGGCTTACAATATTGAGTACCCACTCCTGTCGGATGCCGGCAGCAAGGTCATCCGCGCATTCGGCATACTTAATACCAACGTTCCGGAGGATCACCAGATGATGTACGGGATGCCGTTCCCGGGTGATTATCTGGTTGCGCCGGACCATACTGTGCGGGACAAGTTGTTCCTGCCCAGCTATGAGCATCGCCCCTCCGCATCGCAAGGTGGTGTTAAAGCATTTCAGCGGCGAGACGGGTTCAAATTCCATCGACATAACGACCGGCGTGCTGACCGCGACGGTGAGTTTGTCAACTGATCGCTGCTTTCCCGGACAGGAATTGGCCACAGCGCTGCGCATCCGCCTGGAACCAGGCTGGCATATCTACGGCGAGCCACTAACTGGCAATTATCAACCGACTGAACTGCAATTCGACACGCAGTTGGTTGGAGACCAATCACTGGAGTTGCCGCCGCCCTCGCCGATGCTGCTCAAGACGTTGGGCGAGATGCTACCGGTTTACACGGACGAGATTCGCGCAGTCGGCAAGCTTGGGGTCAAGTGGAGTCCCCCGGCTCAGGCAAAATTCCTCGATTCCTTCGGTAAATGGATTGAGCCTGGGCCCTACAAGATCAAGGGTACGCTGCGCTTTCAGGCCTGCAGCGACGAGGTCTGTGAAATGCCCGAAGCGATCACCTTCGAGTTACCGCTGACCATTGAAGCCGGCATCCCGCCCGCTCCGAATAAAGCGCCCTGAAGAACTGAGTTGAGCTGGGCTCCGTAACCTTCGCCAGCCGCCCAGCATCTAACCCAGCGAGACGCGATCGATGAATGTGATTATTAAGCTCGTCAATGCGGCATCCGGGTTATTCGACCGGCTCTGGGCGGCGTCGTGGATTCCCGCTCTTTTTACCAGACTCTTTGTCGGCTACTTCTTCATGGAAACCGGATGGGCAAAGATTCATAATCTCGATTCATTCACGATGAGGTTCGCCGAGTGGGGCATTCCGCATCCTCCATTTAACGCCGCGCTCTCCGCATACACGGAGTTCCTCGGCGGCGCCTTGACGATCGCCCGGCTGGGAATGCGCTTCGTTTCGATTCCTATGATCATCAACATGATCGTCGCGATCCTCAGCGTGAAACTGAAGAGCGTTAGCGGTCTCGATGATTTTGTAGAACTGGACGAACCGCTCTATGCGATGACCTTTGTGTGGTTGTTTTTCTCCGGGGCAGGATGGCTAAGTCTCGACGGTCTTCTGAAGCAAACTCTCGGTTCCCGGCTTCGACATGACAAATCGCAGGTTGCTATCGGTGCTTCGACGGCCGAACTACACCAAGTTCAGCCTGGTTGAAGATTCTTATTGTGGGCGCACTTGTACCTTCAATTGCAGGAGTCCCATTTGCGTTGACTCGGAACGAGAGGCGCTCGGCCCCACTGTAGGAACCCCTGATGTTACACAGCCGAAGCTGTTCGTGGAACGCAGGTGGTTTACACCGCGGGAAAAGCGGTCATAATCGGAGCGCAGTCCGTCTCTCCCGAAAATGGATTTTTTCTCGGCTCGGTCTGTCTGTCCGGTATTCATGAATGAATTCCGAAGCAGGCCGAGCCCAAAGACCCAGCTCTCCCGACCGAAGCCATTCGCACCAAAGATGCAGTCATGCTAGGTCCGCCGGACTTCTCAGCGTGCCACGCGCCTCCAGATAGGCTGGCGCGGCGAGGAGAAAACTCTCCAACATCGCTAGCATCCCGCGCACGAATCGTATCGTTGAGGAGACACCCCTGGCTTCCGTGTTTCCGACGGGGCTGCGTCCCTCGCGGCAGCGCTCAGCGGTGCGTCATCTTCTACATGGTCTGATGATCGATCGCGAGGGTTAGCTTGCCACAGCGAGCTTGTCCTGGGTCCTTGTCGTGAAATCGTCGGCGTCGTGGCGCTCATGTAATTGACTCGACGGCTCTCCGAACGTGCGGTTAACGATCCGACCGCGTTGGACGGGCGGTCGTTCAAGCAGGGCGTCGGCCCAGCGGAGGACGTTCCTGTAGTTTTGTACGCTCAAGAACTCGGCAGCGCCGTACCACCAGCCCTTCGCCAGCCCACCGTACCACGGAAATATGGCAATATCGGCAATCGTGTAAGTGTCGCCCCCGATGTATTTGGTTTCGGCCAGCCGCCGATCGAGTACATCGAGCTGACGTTTCACCTCCATGGCGAAACGGTCAATTGCATATTCGATCTTCGTCGGCGCGTACGCGTAGAAATGACCGAAGCCACCGCCGAGATAGGGCGCGCTGCCCATTTGCCAAAACAGCCAGGAGAGGCATTCCGCGCGTGGTCCGGTCTCGGTCGGCAGGAGGGCGCCGAATTTCTCCGCCAGATAGACCAGGATTGAGCCGGATTCAAAGACGCGGACTGGCGTAGGGCCACTGCGATCGACGAGGGCAGGGATCTTGGAATTGGGGTTCACCGCGACAAAGCCGCTGCCGAACTGCTCTCCGTTTCCGATGTTGATGAGCCAAGCATCGTATTCCGCGCCGCTGTGCCCGAGCGCGAGAAGCTCCTCTAGCATGATCGTAATTTTTTGACCGTTTGGGCTCCCGAGCGAATAGAGTTGGATCGGATGTTTGCCGATTGGCAGTTCCTTTTCGTGCGTCGGGCCGGCGATCGGCCGGTTGATACTGGCAAACTGGCCGTCGTTCGTTTTGTTCCAGGTCCAGACTTTTGGCGGCGTGTACGAAAATGTATGACTCATGTTTGACCTCTTGGGAATCTGCGCGTGCAACGCATGATCAAGCTGCTGGTGGATAGTTCGACGGAAACAGCGCGCGCTTCGTTTCTTCGTCGTTGACCTTCTTGAAGTCGTGGTCCTTAGCGACGGCGCGCGCTCGAGCGACCGCTGGCCGAGCATCTACCGTCTGAAAAAGGCGCTTCAGATGGGGGTACGGGGCTAGCGGGTCATCCGCGCCTTTGCGCACGCGCGGAGCGCGGTCAAGCCAGCCCCAGGCCGACATGTCGGCGATCGTGTAGGCGTCGCCAACAATGAAGTTGCGGCCAGCAAGGTGATCGTTGAGGACCTGATAGTGTCGTTCGGCTTCGCGGCGGTAGCGGTTCACCGCGTAACCAAGCCCTTCTGGCGCGGCGAATTGGAAATGGACCGCCTGGCCCGAGAACGGCCCGAGACCCGACGCGAGGAAGAGCAGCCAAGAGAGCAGCTCGGGGCGATCGTTCGGCGTGCCGAGGAACTTGCCAGTCTTCTCGGCGAGATAGATCAGTATGGCGGTAGAATCGAAGACGCGAGCTTCCCGACTGCCGGGGCCGTCGGTGTCGATAATCGCTGGGACCTTCCCATTGGGATTGATGGCCCGGAAGGAAGGCTGGTGCTGTTCGCCTTTGCCGGTGTCAACGGGGATCGTCTCGTAAGCAAGGCCCGCCTCCTCCAGAAAAAGTGCGATCTTCACCGGGTTTGGCGTCGGGTGAAAATAGAACCGGATCATGGGCTTCTCCTCGCGAGTCGGCGGACCTTGCGTTTTTAGGATGACCGTTCTAAAATACCTTTTCGTTACAGAGATGGCAAGATGGCGCTCTGGTCGGAGGCTGTGGATGAAGAAATGGCAAGATGGCGCGCTGGTCGCAGGCGGTGGATGAAGGGATGGCAAGGCCGCGGGAATTTGACGAAGAGGCGGTGCTTGACGCTGCCGTGCAGTGCTTTTGGGCGCGCGGCTACGAAGCAACGTCCGTTCGCGATCTCATCGAGAAAACGGGGATCACGTGCGCCAGTCTGTACAACGCGTTCGGCGACAAGCGGGCGCTCTATCAAAGGGCGCTGGATCACTACGTCGAGGATAGCGTCGTAGATCGTATCCGCCGCTGCGAGGCGCTCGCGCCGCGCGAGGCAATCGGCGCCTTCTTCGCCGAGATCGTCCGGAGGTCGCTCGACGACCACCAGCATAAAGGCTGCATGCTCGTGAACGCGGCGCTCGAAGTCGCGCCGAATGACCCGGGCTTTCAAAGGATTGTCGCCGCCGTCCTCGTCCGGGTTGAGAAATTCTTTCTCGGTCGTGTCGAGGCCGGGCAGGCTGATGGCACGATCACACGATCGCTTGCGGCAAAGACCCTTGCCCAGCACCTGCTGGGCGTCCTGATGGGGGTACGAGTCCTCGCGAGAGTCCGCCCAGAGGGAGCGCTGCTGGACGGAGTCGTGTCGGGAGCGCTTGCGTTGCTCGACCGCGTGTAACGAAAGTCTGCATGGGAGCGAATCTGTGGCCCTTAAGTCCTTTCTTCGAAAGTTCGCGGTCGCGCCGCTTGCTCTGGGCTTGCTCATTTCTGGCACAGCGATCTTCGCGCCGTATAGAGCCAACTATAATCAAACCGAGCCAGTCGATCCATTGAGACTCAGTTTCTCTACTGAGCCGACAGTGCGAATAGCGGATAAATCCACTATCAGAATCGACAGCAGTACTATTCACGTCGAATTCGCACCAGGTCGCCTGGACCTTCCAGTGACGAAGCTGATCGCGTGGGTTTCAAATGCTGCGCGCGCCGTGACCGATTATTACGGGCGCTTCCCGATTTCCGAAGCGCAAATCCTCGTCGTTCCGGTCAGAGGCCGCAAGGGCGTACTCAACGGTACGAGTTGGGGGACGCAACCTGCCTTTACCAGGGTTTACGTGGGTCAACTTACAGACGAGACCGACCTCAAGAACGATTGGGTGATGACGCACGAAATGGTCCATTACGCCTTCCCATCGATGCCCGAGGACCACCATTGGATCGAAGAAGGCATAGCAACCTACGTCGAACCGATCGGGCGGCTCGAGGCCGGCGAAATCGGAGCTATAAAAGTCTGGGGCGACCTCGTTGAGGGGCTTCCGTACGGGCTGCCGGGGCCCGGTGACGAGGGCCTCGATTATACGCACACCTGGGGCCGTACTTATTGGGGCGGCGCTATGTTCTGTCTGCTCGCCGACGTCAGAATCCGGCGCGAGACGCAAAATCGCTATGGTCTGCGCGACGCGCTCCGCGCAATTGTCGATGCCGGAGGAAATATCGAGGTGACGTGGCCACTGGCGCGCGCGCTAGATGTCGGCGATGGGGCCGTCGGGGTGGCAGTTCTGAGGCAGCTTTATAACGAGATGAAGGGGGCACCGGTCACGCCAGCTTTAGGACAACTGTGGACCAAGCTCGGAATCGAGATCCAAGGCAACACGATCACTTTTGACCAAAGCGCACCATGGGCCTCGGTCCGCTGCGCCATAGCGACCGACACAAACGCGCAACGATCGGACGCCGAGTTCCACTCGGTTCCAAGAGACGCATCCCAGGTGCCATTTCGGTCTTGCCTCCAGCCAAGACCCGAAGATCGGCGCTTATGTCGGGCTTCTCAACCAAGCGCAGGTTAGCTCGCTCGTGGGAATCCCCGAGGCGATCCGTCCACGGCTGCTGCGGCTACGCGAGATCTGGGTGCCGAGATAGGGAGAGGAGGAGAAGAAGTGTCACCGGAGTCGATTCGGAACAACGGCATTTCTGGACGTTGCGTGTCCCGGGACGCTAAACCGGCCCGTTGTGGGGGCGCTGGACGCGCTCTGGACTGAGAACTGGGTTGAAACCTTAAAAAGGCAGCAGTTTCATCTGCTATAAGTCTGAAGGTCGAACTTGAGTGGTCGTTATAGGATCGCTTGGTCGATTAGTCCGGGAACGCTGACATTCGCCTTGTCGATTTGACCTGTCGATTCGACCGAGGCACCAGGAAAAGGAAGCAAACTTATGGATGCAACAACCAAGGCTGCGATATTGCGCGATATGACTCGGCGGACGGGAGCAGGCGGAGCGGACATCACGACCCACGAGTGGCTCGATTTCGTCGAAGCTCAAAATGACGGTTATCGAACCGGGCCTGAGATCGGTCAAAAGGTTCCCGATTTCACTTTGACTGATCAGCACGGGCAGAATCGGTCGCTAGAGGAATTGATGGGGCCTAACGGGCTATT
Organism: uncultured Pseudomonadota bacterium; assembly: GCA_963824565.1. Taxonomy (GTDB): domain Bacteria; phylum Desulfobacterota; class Binatia; order Binatales; family Binataceae; genus JAJPJA01. The sequence continues at coordinate 13,738 of CAWGQB010000003.1, forward strand.
GTTGGTCTTCAGCCGCAGCGCCGATTGGTGACCCTATTGCCGCAACCAGCTCGTCGAGCTGCAACTTTCGATCAAGAATCTCAAGGCACACGGAATAAATGCCGCATCGATAACTTACGACTCCCGCGAGATCTTGGAACGATTCGGTGAGGCTTACAAGATCGAGTACCCGCTCCTCTCCGATGTTGGTAGCAAAGTGATTAAGGAATTCGGAATACTCAACACAAATATCCCGGAAGATCACAAGATGCTGTACGGGATACCATGGCCAGGAGATTTTCTGATCGCACCCGATGGAACCGTGCGCGACAAGCTCTTTCAGCGCAACTACGAACATCGGGCGTCCGCATCAGAGATTACTTTGCGCCACTATGGCAGTCGCGCGGGCGGAAATTCTATCGACATCAAAGCCGACATGCTCTCAGCAACAGTTAGTTTGTCGACTGATCGCTGTTTTCCGGGACAGGAACTGGGAGTCGAGTTGGAAGTGCATCTCAAAGCGGGCTGGCATGTTTACGGCAAACCCTTACCGGAGAATTACCAGGCCACAGAGTTGACGTTTGAAGGTCCGCTCGTGGATGAACAATCACTGGAGATGCCGCCGGCCAAGCCGATGCTCCTCAAGGCGTTGAATGATACATTGCCGGTGTATGAGGAGGAATTCGTGCGATCGGCAAGCTCGGCATCAGATGGAGTCCTCCAATGCCGGCCAAATTTCTGGAGGCTTTAGGCAAGCGAATTGAACCAGGGCTCCATCAAGTCGAGGGTACATTCCGCTTTCAGGCTTGCAGTGACGACGTGTGCGAAATGCCGCAAACAATCAGGTTCCAATTGGCTCTGACAATAGAAGCCGGGATTCCAGCGGCACCCAAAAAGGGACTAAAACGAGGCTCGTCCTGCACACCCGCATTCCCAGACGGCGGCCGCCTAAAAAACCCAGATGATATTTTCTCTCACCCTGCCCGGCCGGATCCCTCTTCCCCAAATCGTCCGAACCGGAAATCGCGTAAAACTCTTGCGGCTCACGACCGGCCCGGCCTCGCGCTCGAACAATCCGTGCCATCGCGATAAAGACAATCCGCACTTAAGGGTCATTTGAGTGGGAACGGTTTGCCATGATCAGGACCGTTGCTCACCACGCCCCAGCCGACCCAGCGTCGCATTCCATCGGGACCGTGATAAAGACTGCACGTGAGGCCGTCGCGCACCTTCATGACGCTGATCCGGCGCGTCGCATCCGACCCGCACACGCGGGCTGCGGCGAAACCACCGTTTGATGTCGCTCCGAGCGTTGCGCGGCTGAGGGCTTCCCAACGGCGGGTATGCAGACTTTTGAAACTGTCTTAGCAGATTGCTTGTTCGCATTCGACCGAAAGCCTCGATCGGCAGCGAACAGAGGGGGAGCGCGGCCGAAAATCTGTTGGTGGGCCACCAAGCTCAAAATTGCCAGAGTTCGATCGTCGGGCCGTCGCTCATAAACCTGGTGGTCCGCCACGAACTAATTTTTCGGTCTTCTAGATCTTGACCAGATTGCTAAACTTAGCGGGCTTTTGAGCCTTGCCCTTGCGAATCGCCTCGGTGTGCGGTCGTCAATCCGCTGTGAACCAGGATGTTGGCGCGGGTGTTTGGAGGTCCAGGGAGCTCTGGGCTGCCGCCGGCGAGAGGGGTGGCGCGACGCAACGCCGCGCAGGCCCCACTCTCACTGGCGTTTGTAGACCGTGCTCTAGTTGCTCGCCACGTCTGGATGGCCACCCTTCGCAGTGCATTCATCGGCCGACGAGGTCTTCGTGAAGCCCTGGCCCTTGCAGGCATTCTGTCCCTTGCAACTGTTGCTCACGCCTTTGCAGGCACTCTGGCCTTTGCAGCTGTTGGCCCCGACGCACTTTACCTTGGCATGGGTCGAGCTAGTAGACGAGCTCTGCGCGAAGACCGGGGTAGTCAGAAAGATTGCGCCGACAGCTGCGGCCAGAATCGCACCGGTTAGTCCTTTTCTGTCCATGATTATCCTCTTTTGCTGAGTTATATGGGTGGTCTGTGCCAACCACTCAAGTGAGTGAACGCAGTACTTAGATTCTGGAAGTCCCCAAAAGTTTCGCGGACCCACCCGCAGAAAATGTAGCGCTCATGCCTGCGAGACGAATTGGCGCAGTTCGTGGTGCAAAGCCCCTGCTCTTCTATCGCTGACGAAATAAAGGGTCTGGTTTTTGGCCGGGGTGGACCTGACCCGACGCCCACCAGCCTGCCGCGGGCTTTAAGCCGACCCTACATGGGCTTTCAATCTCAATACTTGTGGGCAGTCCAGCGCGCCCACTTTATGGAGTTTGTGAGCAAAGTGGCATCCGTGCGACGTAATGAATAGGTTTTGTTGGACAGACAAGCCCAAGGCGATCGTAACAATGCGTTGACCGACCGCCCAGCGCTCGGTCAACGCATTCCGACCTGTCTAATCCTTCAGCAACGCGGGTGAGTTCCATCTCAGGATCTGCAACAATTCAGAGAGTGGAGTATTGGTAAAATCGCGATCTTTGGCGGCAGCTTGGCCGCTCGGCAGCAGATCGTGCTTCCCCCCTTTCCTCGGTACAACCCTTGGTCATGTGGTTGTTCTGGACGTCCCAGACGAGGTTATGGAACCCGGCACAAATCCCACAACCGGGTCCTCAACTTCGTGGTGGGCCTCCAGGCGAAGGTCCTCCAAAACTTTGAGTTGGCATCGAACACGTCTTCCCAGCGCGCATAATGAGTCTGGTTGTAGGGTAGATAATCAGGCTGCCCAAACCATATCCGTTCTGTTCGGAAGGCACTCCTGACGTCGATTACAGCGTCCCGCAACTGCCACTGGCGCTACGATGGGTTCGGCGAATCCAATGCGTCCGTTCGCCAGCGCGCTCGCCAGGTCGTCGCGTGGGTTCTTGCGCGGGTCCTCCGCGAACCGGGCGAAGTATTGGAAAATTGCATACTTGCCTGTTCGAACCCCTCCAAGATCTTCGCCTCCATGCGCGCACTCGGGATCGGCCGGCCTGACCATCGCGTTGCTTAAGCGAAACATCATTTCCCAGTCCCACCGCGAGATCCCGAAATGTCCGCGATCACTGCAAAAGGTAGCGTAGCAGAAACGCCGGTCACGAAGTCGCATTTCTCGTGGCTCGGCGATTCCGTCGCTCAACTGCGCCGATATCTTCAAGGTGTGCGGCGAGTTGATTAACGGCTCGCGACCTGAAGAGGCGCTTGACCATCGAACGATAGGCGCCGTGCTCCGGCGGTTTTGTATTCAACGGCTCGCGCAGCGGCGGCCCCTCAGGAGACGGCGCGCCGATTCGTTGAAGTCACTAACAGGCGCTGAGTCGTGCGAAGGGATCGGCTAACTGCTGAAGAATCTCGCGCGCCGTCTCGAACACGCGCATCCTGGCGCCGCCGCGCTGCTGCGCGAGGGGCTGGACGAAACGCTCACGGTTATGCGCCTCGAACTGCCGCAAAACCTTGAACGGGTCCTGTCATCAACCAATCTGATCGAGAATCTGTTCAGCAGCGTGCGCGACACGGCGCGGCGGGTAAAGCGCTGGCAGGGCGGAATGATGGTGTTGCGCTGGACCGCAGCCGGAGTGCTCGAGGCTGAACGCCATTTCCGCAAAATCGTCGGCTACCGAGCGCTGCCTAAACTGGTCGCGGCGCTGCACAATCGCGATGCTACATTCGAAACCAGACGCGGAGTTGAAAATACAAAAAGCGCCACCTAATGATTAATCAGCCGCCACTCAATTCCAACAACGAAGCGGGCATCACCTCGTGCGAAAAAGCTGCGGTTGGTGCGAGATCGTGATGATGTCGGCAGCGCCGCATAATATTTTGCCGCTTCCTCATTGGGTCGAAAACGCTTAACGTGCCACCGAGATCGGTAGTTATCTTATGCAACCAACCATTTTGGACGGATTCCGGTTCGGGCGATGGTATCCATGACCCGCTGAGGTTCGCCGAGGTCACTCCATTCGATACCGTAAACCGGAATCACGCCTAGATTAAGCGGATGACGTTCCAGCACCTCATCCGAAAAACTCACCGTTGGGATTCGACCGTACAGTCTTTCAATAGCGCCGGGTTCCCTCGCCGTGCCGAAAAGGTGACTAATCTTCGAGAACGAGACGAACAGTTCGGGCAATGCGACCATGATCAGGCCGATCAGCGCGGAGACTCGCGCTACCATTACGAAACTGTTCCACATACAACCAGCACGCAGCAGTTGTTCCGCGATGTCGCTACGAGGTTTTTCCCAAAAGCGGCGCACGCGAAACAACGGTGCACGCTTGACCACGAGTTCGCCGGGCTCAATCCAGCCGTATCCGGACTCCGCGGCGCGTGGTGTGATCCCCAGAAGGGCGGTCATCTCCGGCCGCGAGCCAACCGCGTCAAAGGCCAAGTCAACATGGCGCATGAATTCGCGGTCATCGCTCACGAAATGATCCGACGGAAACAATGCCACGCATGCATCGGGGGCGGCTGCGGACAATCGCAGAAGTGCATACAGGATTGCGGGGGCTGTTCCTCGGTTCTCGGGCTGAATCACTAGGTTCTTCGGGAGTATTTTCTTGAGCAAATCGCGGTAATGGCGCTCGTGCGAGCGAGTCAGCACGGTAAGAATGCAATCCTCATCGACTGTGAGCGAAACGCGAAGACGAGTTTGTTCGAGCAGCGATGCGTTCCCTATAACGGGACAAAATTGCTTTGGAGTAACATCGCCGGTTATGCGCCGGGTTATCTCTGACAGACGTCTCCCGTCACCTCCAGCGAGAATGATTGCGCATCGGGTTTGATCCTTCTCGTGGAATTTCATGGCAAGCTCCTGGCAGGCTTCGCCTGCAATTCGGCCACCCTTTACCAATCCATCGGCTCCCCTGGGGACCCCAGCGACATCTGGTTACGATCAAGGTAGCTCGGGTCTTGAATCTCGCCTAAAGCTCATCTGCGGTTTGGTCGTCATCGCACAAACTCTTCTAGCAGCAACCGTGTCGAGTAACCGCGCCCTAGGGGAGAAAATGTGGAGATAGAAGCTGTGGGCGTACGAGTTTGCCAAGAGCTATTGATCCGCAGGACAGCATTAAGGCTTATCAGGAATTTGCGCATATGGGCAGTGAGCGCAGGTTTTTGGATGCTTACCGCGTTGACGAAGTGCGGTGTAGAAGGATCTGATTGCAGGGTTGGTGCGAATGGCCGCGATCGTGGCCATGTACAGTACGCGCCTGACCTGGGCGCGGCCACGCCAGATGTCAGGGGTACCGCGGAAGATTCCGCTATCGCGATTAAAAAGGCGCCTAACCGGCAAGGGCGGCAACCTGTTTGCGGGTCAGTGTTCCCAATTCCGGCAGATGAGCAACCAAAGTCACCGACAGCACCGTTCCAACCCCAGGCACCGACCTAAGCAACTCGTCGTGCTCGCGCCAGATAGGCGTCGCACGGATCAAATCCGAGAGTTCATCGTCGAAGAGCTTTTCAAGCCAACGGATGTGCTCATCGATGCTTCGCCGGATAACCTGCGGAGCGTTGGAGCGGGGATTCTTCTCGGCAGTGAGCATCGCAACCAACTGGTTGCGGCGCATTACGAATGCGGTCAGCGCTGGCGGAAATCCCGAGTGCGGACGGTTCAACGGCCGTCGCCTCACCCGCAGCGGAGAGAGGAGGAGCTTCGGCGTTTTGTGGTCTGCAGTTGGCTTTCGGGCTGGCTGTTGGCCGTCGGTAAATGGGGATTTCACATGCGTTTCGTCTGCCGCACGCCTGCGCCGGCGCGCCGAAGACCCGAGGCCGGCGCGCCGAGGCTTAGGGGAAAGAACCACGGGAGGTCGTCGAATCATGTGGGAGGTTTTACCGGTGAGCTTTCGACCAAGCCATTGCAACAGCCCGGGTCTTAGGTGGTGGGGTGCGATTTCGAGTGCAGGACAAACATTATCGAATGAAAATAGTTGGTTGCCCCTGGCGCTGAAAACCCACCATTCTATCCCAGCCAATGTTTTTCTGCGCGACGCAGGTGCGTTCAAGCCCATCTCGAGGCGCCGCACTGCATCGATCAACACAGCGAACATCAGTCGCTTCTCGGGACTTAACTCGGCTGGCCGCGAGTCAAAATACTGCCATGGCAGCACGGTAGAAGGTTGTAAGAGGCGCTCTGCTATCGACGTGACGTCATACATTAGTGATTCTCGATTCTGAGCGGACTGAGGGACCGCTCTCAGGATTCACTTGCAATCGCAACCTACGGCCGTTGTTGCTCTCATTTGTCTTTCGTTTTGATGCTCACCGACGTGATAGCGTTTCATCCTGCGGTGACCCCATTCCCGTAACAAGCACACGTGCCGCGTGCGCTTCAGGGTCCATAAGTTCTGTTCCCGCAATCCGTTGAAACCGATCGGGTCAAGACAACATCCAAATTGCGCACGGACAATTTGACAACGTAAAAATGATTGCGATAAGCGACCTGCAGCGAGCTTTACAAAGAATCATTTCCTCGCCGCGCATTCGAGCGTATCGACACGGCCAGTGGAGAATGGTCCGGGATTCAGGCAAGCACCTTTGTCTGGGCCCTGGTTACGGTTTCTACCGTCGATTTACTCATGGCCATACTTATGGCGACGATTGCCATCGCCGTCTGATTCGAAGAGCAAATCAGGTGTTAAGGCCAGATTGCGCAGGTGTAATCTATGAATGATTGCGGTCCGGAAAACGGTCAAAGCACTGGCAAGCAGTGCCGCGTATTGATTCTGGGCGGCGGCTTCGGCGGAATATACACGGCATTGGAATTGCAGAAGCTGCTGCGGCGCCGCAAGGACATTACGGTCACGCTATTGAGCCGAGACAACTTCTTCCTTTTTACCCCGATGCTGCACGAAGTTGCCACCAGCGACCTTGAAATCAACACGATCATAAGCCCTCTCCACAAGCTCCTTACCCGGGTCGCGACCTTCGTTGGCAATATCGAAGCGATAGACCTGACCGCGAAGTCGGTGCGTGTATCACATGGATTCGATGGCCACTGCCACGACCTGCCTTTTGAGCACCTGGTTCTGGCATTGGGCGCCAGCACCAATTTCTTCGGACTGCCGGGAGTTGAAGCCAACGCCCTGGCACTGCGGACCATTAATAACGCCGTCGCCCTGCGCAGCCGCCTGATTTCACTTTTAGAGGAGGCCAACTCCGAATGCGCCATTGGCGAGCGCAAGCCGCTGCTCACTTTTGTGGTCGCTGGCGGAGGCTTTGCCGGGGTTGAAACGCATAGGCGGGATCAACGATTTCGTGCGGGATGCTGTCCGCTTCTATCCGGCCCTCAGCGAAGCCGACGTGCGGATGGTGCTGGTTACGCCTGACGAATTGATTTTACCCGAACTGGGCCGCAAATTGGGCGCTTACGCTCAGCGCAAGCTGGCCTCGCGTGGCATCGAGATTCTCACGCAGACGCGGGTCACCGGCTACGAGAACGGTTCCGTACTGATCCGCGATGGCAGGTCGGTTCCAGCTTGCACGCTGGTTTGGACCGCCGGCAACACCGGCAATCCCCTCGTTGCAGATCTGCCTCTTCCCAATCGCGGCGGCCGTCTGTTGGTCAACGACTATTTCCAGGTGGAAAACGTCCCCGGGATCTGGGCGCTGGGAGATTGCGCTTTGGTGCCCAATCCACTGACCAAAGGCTTTCATCCCCCTACCGCGCAACACGCACTGCGCCAAGGCCGTGCGCTTGCCCGCAATCTTGTCGCGGAAATCGTTGGCACCAAAAAAAGGCCCTTCCGCTTTTCTACTTTGGGCCTGCTGGCTCCCATCGGACGTCGCACTGGCGTGGCTAACATCTTGGGAATGAAATTCTCCGGGTTTATTGCCTGGTGGCTGTGGCGCACTATCTACCTGTTCAAGCTTCCGCGGCTTGAGAAGAAGGTCCGGGCGGCGCTGGATTGGACACTGGACCTATGCTTCGACAAGGACTTCGCCTGCGTCACTGAGTCCAGAATGAAGGTCGTATCATCGCAGAGCGGATCATCGCAGAGCGGCATACAGAAGAAGATTGCTGAACGGCAGATCGTGGCGGCCCAAGCGCCAACCATAGAGTAAGGAACAAGTCAGACACCCATGGCCGCGCTAAATTTCAGATTAGGATAAGGATTCAGGACGTATGCCAAGGATTAAATAAAGAGTATTTGTAAGGCGGCGGAAGTCTTGCATCCGATCTCGAAGGATAGGCTAAACTCATGGGAAGAAGAGTGGTGCTTGCCGATGCCAGGAGAACAAATCACCTGCCGCGAATTTGTCGGGTTTGTGGGGGATTACCGCGACGGCGAGTTACCCGCCGCCCCGCGCTGGCTCTTTGAAGCGCACCTTGACCAATGCCAAAAATGTCGAGAATATCTCAAAGCTTATGGGGCGACGATTCAGGTTGGCCAGGGCCGCGATGGAGAACTTCGACGAGCAGGCGATTCCCGAAGAGTTGGTGAAGGCAATCCTCCTCTCAGTGCGTCCGCAACGGAACTGAGATTCTGCGCGCGCCCTTTTTTTCAACGCCCCAGGATCTCACTCGGCAGAGGGCCGACAATTCGTACGCCACTGCGAACCGACGCTGAGCTACTCTACAAGCAGTCGTTGACACTGCTGTCCTTCATCCGGTTCGAGCTAACGGGCGAGCGGATTCGAGATACGATCGCGGCTTCCACGGGCAGGGTATGTAAGAAAAAGCTAATCGATCCGGTTGCTACTTGGAGGTTCATCATTCCAAGGCGCAAATGTGTGAGTCAGGCCCGGCGGTCCATTTGCTCGACGGCCCGCACTCCACCCGCGCTGGTGCCAACATAAAGGTCGAAATCGTTGGACACGACGCGGCCCGCCATTTCGTCAAGCGCGGCCAAGACCCCTACCTGGTAGAGAAAGCCAGTGATTCCGTTGCCGGCGAGCATTGTAAGGCCGTTCTGGGGCCGGCTATCGGAACCCCGTGTCAAATCTTCAACAGACATTGCCGACTCTCGTGTCGCCGCTTGCCGCGGCAGCGGCGCGGGGACGAAGGCCGGGAAATTTCGGTACCGCGATGACCCTCAGGAACTGTTCGAAAGTGATGCCCGGGTTTTGAAAGCCTCCTTGAATACACACGAAGTCGTAGAAGTCGAGAATCCGATCAGGGATACTCATCGGAACCTCGGCTGAGGGCGTCCGCCAAGACTGCACAGCTTCTCGGAATCCAGCCCTCCCTTCGACACTCGACGTTTTCTTTGATGATCGGTCCATGGTACGACTCAACTCATGTTGCGAATGAAATCGACTACCACACGCGCGAGTTCCTCACCCTTGTCTTCCTGGAGGAAATGGCCCGCCCCGCGTATGGTCGTGTGCAACTGATTGCGAGCGCCCGGGATCTCCGACTGGAGTAACACGTCTGCGCCCCTCGTGACCGGATCGGAATCGCTGAAAGCGGTAAGAAATGGCTTCTCCCACCGACGCAAACCCTCCCAAGCTCTTCGATTTGCCGCTGCCGCTGGATCATAGGGCGAAATCGGAACCAAAGTGGGGAATTGACGAGCTCCGGCCTTGAAACGTTCTTCAGGAAATGGCGCATCATACGCGCCAAGGACCTCGGCCCCAAGCTGGGTAACGCACGCGCCTTGGATAATACGTCCAACCTGAAAAGTCGGAGTCTCCTGAGAGAACTTAAGCCACGCCTTGAATGCCTCGCCGACTGGTCCGTCGCCGGTTGGCAATCCGGTATTCGCCGCGACACAACCCGCAAATCGCTCCGGATGCTCCGCCGCGATGCGTAGTCCGATTAGTCCACCCCAGTCCTGGCACACTAGCGTGATCCTGGTAAGATCCAGTTTCCGGACGAGCTGCGTAATCCAATCCACGTGCCGTTGATACGTATAGTCTTCTCGTTTTGCGGGCTTGTCGGAGCGCCCAAAACCAACGAGGTCGGGCGCGACGGCGCGGATTCCGTAGGAGGTGAAAACGGGAATCATTTTCCGGTAGAGGTAAGACCAGGAAGGCTCGCCATGAAGCATTAACACCGGGGCTGCACTTCGCGGTCCTTCATCCACGTAGTGGATTCTGACGTCGTCGGCCTGCACATAGTGAGGCTCAAATGAGTAACCGGGCAGATTTGAAAATCGATCGTCGGGTGTACGTAATATTTCCATAGAGTCCCTCCATGCCTCAACTTTCATGGCCTCGAGTGGCATGTTGTTGTGACCTGTGCAAAGGTTCCTGCCGCAATCGAACCCGCACCGCTTCGTCGTGAATGATAGACTGAAGTGACCGGGTGCGAAGCCGACTGAGCGGTCCATACTTCCGCACGGCGGTGTTGGACGTGAGTGAACACTTCGCTCGTAGCATCGCGCGAAGGCGATCGACGATTATTTCGAAGACTTGCGGGCTGTACGGAAGTCCGCAGTGGCTGGACGCCACCTCGATCGCCTCAATGTGCGCGCCAAATTCGACGCACGTCTCCCAATTAACTACGCCATCGGTCTTGGAGTATATGAGTGTTTCAGCAACGCGCGGAGGACCTCGACTAAGCTCGACTTCTTCCTCCTGAGAGGATGCCGTGAGCCTTTCAGATCGCCAAGCCAATTGCAACAAACGCCTTTCTGCGGAAGCCGTGAAATTTAGTTAATTCAGTGCGAATCACTTTAGTCCCTCCAAAACGATTTTTTTACGCTGGATAACCACCGGCGAGTCGATTATGATGGTATCGCCTCGCGAAAAGGTATCTTACCTATACGCGGCGACGATGGAGCAGATAAAAAAGCCGGGACGAAGTTGGGTGGCGCATCTTGGTGGGTTTCGGGGAGGTATTGCAGAACAATGCTTTCACACACCGGACTGCCAACCGCGTTGAAGACTATGCGAGGGACGGAGGCGCCGGAATATTAATCGAGACTTCTTTGATAGAAGTGATTAGATTCCGATAGTTCCTTTTCGATCAGAGTCTTGAGTGCCTGACGAGCGCGATGCAGGCGAATCTTGGTGGCGTTCGCCGTGATTGCGAGCATCTCAGCCACCTCTTCCGAGTCAATGTCCTCGATATCGCGCATGAGCAAGACCGAGCGATAGCTGTCCGGCAACCGATCGATACAGCGCCGCACCATCTGGCGGGTCTCGCGCTTCTCCATAGGATGTTCATTTTCCCAGCCCATCTGTTGAGTCCCATCCAGCCAGCCCCCGGCATCGTCGAAACGCGGTAGCAGGTCCTCGATTGATAGCTCGCCCCGATGCCGCCGAGAGCGCAGCTGTGCCAGCGCCGCATTCACGACTATTTTATGGAGCCAGGTGGAAAGTTTTGCATCGGCATTGAACCCGCCAATGGACTTAAAAGCGGAGATGAACGCTTGCTGCACAGCGTCATCGGCGTCGTGCTCGTTACGCAGCAACCTGCGCGCCGTCGCTAGCATCCGGGCCCCATACTGACGCACCATCGTCTCGAACGCTTCTTCGTCATGTGCCCTAAGCCGTTCAATCAGTGCATCGCCGTCCCGAGGCGCGTGGCCCGACAACAGTGAGTTGGGGTTGTCGCGCAGAAGTTCTGAGAAAAACCCTGAGCACTCAGTGAGCATGACGCCTCTCTTTTTGAGGTCGCGGAGCAGCTCTGCGCCGGCTCGATCGGCGAAGGTTGCGCCCGCAAGCTGAAGAGCGAGCTTGCGGCCTTCGCCAAGATAGCCGCGGCATAACCGTTCGACCTCAAGCGTAGTGGACTGCGTGAGCTCCCCTTCGATGCGGAGCTCAACAAGATTGTCATTCTCTGAAGTGGTTATCCTAAGCACGCAAGGAGACGTAGCAAGACGCGTGCCTCGGCGTCGCTCCGTCAAGTCTAACGATTGCTGGCTGAAATCACCGCGACCGTCCAAGCGACGGCTGTGAGAGCGCTATGACGCGGGGATATTTCGCGGATCTACGAAATGTCGCTACCGCTGCGCTTGATGCCAAGCTTCTTGATCCGGCTACGTAGAGTGCTGGGATTTAGCTTGAGTAAACCCGCGGCGCCGTCAGGGCCATCGATCTTCCATCCAGTCCGCTTGAGCACTTCGACGATGTGCCTACGCTCCATTTCCTCAAGCGTAAGTGGGTCGTCGCCGGACGCTCGGATGGAGTCCTGAACCTCAAGGTGTTCGCGACTTGGCTTAAACCGATGGCCGCCGCCATGCGCCGTATCGGCGGCGACCGGGAGCGCTTCCTCGGCCACCTCGAGTTCCGGGCCGGCCGATAGTATGACAGCCCGCTCGATGACGTTCTCGAGCTCGCGGACGTTACCCGGCCAGGGGTAGGCGACCAGCCGTTCCATCGCCTCCTCGGCCACCGCCGAGATCTTGCGGCCGATTCGCGCTGCATAGCGAGTGACGAAGTAGTGCACCAGGAGAGGAATGTCTTCGCGGCGCTCGCGAAGCGATGGTACCCTCAGCGGGAAGACGTTGAGCCGATAGTAGAGGTCTTGTCTGAACGCGCCATCCGCGACCGCACGCAGCAAGTCGCGGTTGGTGGCTGCGATAACGCGGACGTCCACCCTGATGGTTTCACGTCCACCCAGCCGTTCGAATTCGTGCTCTTGGAGCACACGAAGCAGTTTCACCTGTACCTCAGCCGGCACTTCGCCGATCTCGTCAAGGAATATGGTCCCGCCGTGGGCGAGCTCGAATCGGCCCAATCTTTTCTCGGTCGCGCCAGTGAACGCGCCCTTTTCATGGCCGAAGAGCTCGGCTTCGATGAGGCCGCTCGGGAGTGCGGCGCAGTTGACCTTGACCAGCGGGCGGTCTCTCCGCTGGCTACCCGAATGAATCGCTCGTGCCACGAGTTCCTTGCCGACGCCAGTCTCGCCAAGAATCAACACCGATGAGTCCGTGTCGGCAACCAACCGCGCTTGGTCCAAGACCTCTGCCACTACGCGGCTGCGACCTACGATCTCCCCGGCGTTGTGCGCCGCCTTGATCTCCTCCTGGAGATACTGGTTCTGCAGGCTAAGCCGCTGAAGCTGGCGTTCCACGCGCCTGCGCTCCTCCAAATCGCGCAGAATCAGAGTGTAGAGGATCCGGCCGCGCACTTTGGCTCGTGAGATGGTGGCCTCCGCCGCGAATTCCTCGCCGTCGGCACGTTTTGCGCTAAGACCGCTGCGAGCCCACATGTAGGCGCCCGCCGTGCTCGGATAGCGACGTGCGGATGGCCTCATCGATCGCGCGTCGGAACGGGTCGGTGAGAAATTGGTCCAGTGTCCGAGTTAGAACCCGATCCGCAGCGCATCGAAAGACCTTCTCCGCAGCGCTATTGAAGAGTTCGACGGTACGCGACGCGTCGAACGTGATTATTGCGTCCATCGCGGAGTCAAGAATGCCCGCTAGGCGCTCATCGTCTTCCCTGATCGCATCTTCCGCGCGTAGCCGCTCGATCTCTGCGTGTGCCCGCGCCGCAAAGATCCGCATGATCGCGATTCCGCGCGGCCCATCAAGCATCGGCTGATCGTCCAAGATGGCGAGATGGCCCACCACCCCACCGGACGAGTGCATCATCGGGACGCCGCAATAACTCTCCACTCCCCAGCTCTTGAGTGCCTTGTCCTCAGGAAATAGTTCGCAGAGCCTTTCTGGATGATGCGTGGCGGAACCCTTGAGCACTTCCTCGCATGGCGTTCCCGCTAACGGACTTTCGAAATTGTCCAGATATCTATCGTCAGCCCACACCGCGCGGGTTCGGAACCGTAAACGATCCTCCGATAGCTCGGCAACGAACGCGTAGCGACAGTTCAGTATCAGCGCCAACTGGCGGGCGAGCGACAAGAAGAAGTGCTCGCCGGTCTCCGACTTCATGCACTCCGCGATCGCGTGCAGGGCAGCGTCCTCAGACAGCCGCACCGATTTATCCACAGGCTGGCCCGATCCCATAACGAGTGAACCCGCATCGCCCAAAACTGCAGGCGGATTGAACTAGGTTAGTCTAGGTTTGGAGATCCGCTCTCCCGTTGTCATAACTGCCTTTACATTCATATAATATTGTTGACGGCTCTGTGCCGGCAGCGATTCGACCCATCAGTAGGCATAACCGAGCGCATGTCGGGGTAGGTTCCAGGGCTGCCAGGTGTTAGGTGACGGTTGGCCACGTGGCGCCGACCCCATCCTGGGCAACATTTACTCGCGAAGGCGCAGCGAGACTCTTAGTTCGTCCCGTCGCGGCCTCGACCTTGATATTAACCTATCTGAATCGGGGCGCAATACCAGTGTCCTGCAAAGAACAAAGGATTTAGCGTTTCTGCGGAGAACTACTTCCTATGCTCAAGGCTTGGGGTCAGGGCTCTTCGGCGACTTCAGCCACAGCTGCGGATTTCCCTCGTCTACACGATCAAGCCGAGACTTCCTTTTGACTCTCCGATTCCAAGCTCGTGGTATAGTCCGAACAGCCTCTCGCTGTAACGTTTTAGCCCGGTTGGTGTCTCACGGCCACGCAACACTCGGAGATGACCTTTCCAAGCAACTCCGCGCACATCCTTTCCCTCCGCCTCAGCGTCGTCACCGCAACCTGTGCCGACCTGCGTTCGCATTATCTGCCGGCAACCGCAGCATCGCGACCCTGCGCAGCATCCCGCCAAATACCCGCGCGTCAGATGACTCTCCGCCAGGAACAACAAGTGGCACCGGGCATGTTTGATGAGCCTCCCGCCGGTTTTCACCAACTGTTGCTGTAGACTGGTCAGCGACCAGTTGCCAATCCCCTTGCGCAGCGCGAGTTTTCGCTCGGGTTCCCCCCAGATTGTGAGCGAGGACGCTCACCACAGCCGCACCTGGTTGGCCGGAAGCGGTGGCAGCTAAGCCGTTCATCGCGACCGCCTGCTTATCCTCTTTGGATCCGTTGTTCCGCCTTCCCGCGCTTATCGTAGAACCTCACCACCGCTCGGTCCGATGGCGTCGAGGTTGGTCACCATGAGCCCACGCGTGGGAACACTTCGCCGCGGTGGAACTCGAACTTCGGCACCACTGCGGCGCGCCGTGTTCCAACTGGCCGCGTGGTAGGAACAGCTCTCGTACGCACCACCGGCTTGTAGCTCGGCCTTCCCATTGGCCACTTCAGCAACTCCCTGGTGTTGCGCTCCAGATCATAATTAGCGGGAAGGCGAACGGCTAAGCTTCAACGGGTAAGAACTCCAACGAGGCTCAAGGAGATGCTACCGCGCTTCGATAAGCCGGAGTTGCGGATCGCCGAAGACCGATTGCTCTTCTCCGATAGCGTCCTGAAACCTCTGGGCATTTCCGCCATCTAATAGAAAAGTTAGACCAAAGGCCGCGCTGGCCGAATTAACCCAACGAGAGAGGATAGCTATGGATAGGAAAGCATTAACGGGTGCGCTTCTGGCGGCTGCGGTCGGGGCGATGTTTCTAAGCAGTCCATTGTTTGCGCAGGAGTCGTCCGGCAGCACGAGCCAGGCCAACGTGAAGTGCGTAGGGGCCAATAGCTGCAAAGGTCAGAGTGCCTGTAAAGGCGTGAGCAATAGCTGCAAGGGACAGAACTCCTGCAAAGGTCAGGGGTTTGTCCTGACTCCCACTGCCAAGGAATGTAACGACAAGGGCGGCTACTACGTGGGGGACTCGAAGTAGGTGTTGGGACGTGAAGTTCTTGGCCTGGAGCGCGCGCGGGATGTCCCCTTCAGCCCGCACCCTCGACCCTTTAAACTACCTGGTTAAACGATGAATCGGGCTGATTTTGCGTCACTCGGTTTTGGGGTTGGCTTGCGCCGTCCTCACTACTTGCGCATCCTTGACGAGCATCCACCGATGGATTGGTTCGAGGTGATCTCGGAGAACTTTATGGTTGAGGGCGGACGGCCGCTCGAAGTCATCGAGGCCGTGAGGTCGCACTATCCGATAGTGATGCACGGTGTGTCACTCTCGATTGGCTCGGCTGACCCGCTCAACACCGGCTACCTGAAAGAACTCGCCAAGGCTGCGCGACGCTTCGAACCCTCCTGGGTTTCCGACCACCTATGCTGGACCGGCGTTGGCGGCCGCAATCTGCACGACCTGATGCCGCTACCGTACACCGAGGAAACCGTGCGTCACGTCGCCACGCGCATTCGGCAAGTCCAGGACGTTCTGCAGCGCACCATCTTGATCGAGAACGTGTCGAGTTACATGGCGTTTACCTCGTCTCGGTTACCAGAGTGGGAATTCCTGAGCGCCGTAGCCGAGGAGGCCGACTGCGCGATCCTACTGGACATCAACAACATCTTCGTTAATGCGTTTAACCACCGCTTTGACCCCGTCCGCTACATCGACTCGGTGCCCGTCGAGCGGGTGGTCCAATTCCATCTCGCCGGCCATAGCGATCATGGCAGCTACCTGCTCGACACGCACGATCATCCGATTCGCCCCGAGGTTTGGGCCCTATACTGGCACGCGGTGGGGCGCTTCGGCCCTGTTCCGACGCTGATCGAATGGGACGACAACATCCCGGACTTCGAGGTCCTGGCCGCGACAGCGAATGAGGCACGCCAGCGGTGCGAATCGGCGCTGGCTTACCAAGGCTTGCGGGAGCTAAAGGAACGTGGATTTGAAGCAATTCCAGAGTTTGCTCTACCGGCGTATCACCGCGCCTGAAGTAGCTACGGTGGGGCTGAGCGACGACGGTGGCTCGTCCTCCGGCGAGCTCGAGGTATTGCTCGTCGGCGACGAGCGGCTGAGCGCGCTCGAGCGGATCGACATCTACGTGAACGCCTACTTCTACAGGCTGCTCGATTGCCTCAATGAGGAATTTCCGGCCACGCTCGCGGTCGTGGGCCCGAACAACTTCGCAGCCTTGGGAAGAGACTACCTGCTGCAGTACCCGCCCTCTGAACCCTCGATAGTCCATGCAGGCCGATATTTGGCTACCTTTCTTCGCGATCACCGCCTTGCCCGGCAATGGCCGTTCATTGCCGAACTCGCAAGGCTGGAGAGGGCAATTCTCGATGTCTTTTATGCCCGGGATGCACCGGCATTGGATGGCGAAGCTCTACGCAAGATTCCTTCGAAGCAGTGGCCCGAGCTTAAATTGCGAGCGCATCCGGCCGTTGAAATCGTCCAAGGTGAGTGGCGTGTGGCTGACGTGCTAAGCGCGGTTGAGAGCGGTCATGACTGGAGCGAGCCTGGACACCAGAGCGCCGCCGTGATCGTGTGGAGACAAGACGCGCAGGTGCATTACCGCGACATCCAAGAGGTGGAGGCGAGGGCGCTTACCCTCTTATCAGAAGGAGCAACCTTCGCGGCTATCTGCGAAGCGATAGCGGCTAACCCCGAGCGGCCCGATCAGACAACTCTGATCGGCCAAATGCTGGCACAATGGTTGGGCGACGAAATCATAGCAGCGGACGTCAGCCCACGACCATCTTGCGCCGCGCACCCGAGATCCGCCACTCCGAGCGAGGTCGGTAATCCTTTAGACAATTGAGAAGAAAAAATGGATCATCGAAAGTTTTTAGCGAGTAGTGCTCGCATCCCAACTTCATCCACACCCGCCACGGCCGTCACTCCCCTGCCCTCACAGTTCACGCTCCAGGGCAAAATCGGGTCGTCCTCGCATAATGGCATCCACCAGAGTCGCCTTAATCAGGGTTCGCCTGTCGCACCCGACTACCGAGCCCCAACAAAGCGTATACCGTCGTCTCCCAGACCAATGGCACAATCGCCGAATCGAGCGCTGATTGAGGCGATTACAATTTCGATGATTTCTTCCGGCGACCGGGTCGAGGCCGGCGGGCGTTGCGTCGTGCCGCAAATTTTCTTGTTTGAGCTTTTGACCAGGCCGCCCGTTGCGGCCATTTTCGCGATTGAGGGCGTCTATGAGAAATGCGGTAGAAACGGTGTCCGCTTGCAGGCATCAAAGGAGTGATCCGCGAAGGCCTGCATCGTGCAAAGAGAAATGCCGCTGACTGTTATCACATGCCGCCGGTTCCTCAAGTCGCTATCAGCCTGGCACGACGGAGAGCTCGGGGAAGCACCACGCACAGCCTTCGAGACACACCGTGCTGGATGCGCCCGATGCGCTCGCTATGCCGACGCCTTCAGAGCCGCAATCGCTCTTATGAAGAACGCTCTGGCGGGCTCGGCAGCGCACACGGAACTTCCCGAACATCTGACTCGCGCAATCCTTGTGGCATGTCGCCAGACTAAATAACGTTCCGGCATAACGTCAGCGTCTAGAGACGCCTGACCATACAAAGAGCGCTTGCTCAGAAAGGCAAAACATGGACCAGAAAACCAAGGATGCAATTTTTCACGACATGATGCGTAAATTCGCTGCCGGTGGAAAGGATATCACCGCCGAAGCGTTTCGCGACTTTGTCGAAGCTCAGAACGACAGTTGTCGCACCGGTCCAGAGATCGGCGAAAAGATCCCAGATTTTACGCTACCTGATCAGCATGGCAAGAGCTGGACTCCGGACGAACTGATGGGACCAAATGGGCTGCTCCTGGTCTTCAGCCGCAGCGCCGATTGGTGACCCTACTGCCGCAACCAGCTCGTCGAGCTGCAGCTCTCTCTCGGAAAACTGAAGGCGCACGGCATTAATGCGGCATCGATTACTTATGACTCGCGAGAGCTTCTCGAAGCTTTCGGCGCCGCTTACAACATTGAGTATCCCCTCCTGTCGGATGTCGGTAGCAAAGTCATCCGCGCATTTGGGATACTTAATACTAATGTTCCGAAAGATCACCAGATGATGTACGGCATGCCGTTTCCCGGCGATTACCTGATTGCGACGGACCGCACGGTGCTGGACAAGTTGTTCCTGCCCAGCTACGAGCATCGCCCCTCCGCATCGCAAGTGCTAAAACATTTCAGCGACGAAACGGGGGAAAATTCCATCGACATCACAACCGGTGCGCTCACTGCGATTGTGAGCCTGTCGACCGATCGATGCTTTCCCGGGCAAGAACTGGCGGTGTCGTTACGCATCCGCCTGAAACCGGGCTGGCATATCTACGGCGAGCCTCTAACTGACAACTACCAAACGACCAAACTGCTCTTCGACACGGCGATGGTTGGAGACCAATCACTAGAGTTGCCGCCACCCTCACCCACCCTGCTGAAGGCGTTGGGTGAGACGCTACCAGTGTACACGGGCGAGATTCGCGCTGTTGGCAAGCTTGGCATCAGGTGGAGTCCTCCGGCTCCGGCAAAATTCCTCGAATCATTCGGTAAGTGGATCGAACCTGGACTCTACAAGATTAATGGTACGCTGCGCTTTCAGGCCTGCAGCGACGAGGTTTGCGAAGCGCCCCAAGCGATCACATTCGAGTTGCCGCTGACCATTGAAGCCGGCATCCCGCCGGCTCCGAAGAAGGCGCCCTGAACACGGCGAGCCGTCGCTAAACGCTCGGGGGGACGCCTGGATGAGTCTGGTGCTAGCGTGTATCAGGTCCCCCACCCTACCCTCTCCACGCAATAATAGTGTCGGAGCGGAAATACTCAGGAGGAATCCATGAAGATTTACAACAGCTCCACGGCTCCAAATCCGCGTCGCGTTCGCATCTTTCTCGCCGAGAAGGAGATTGCGGTTCCTTACGAGGAAGTCGACATCGGCAAGGCGGTCAACCGCGGTCCCGAATTCAGGAAGAAGAACCCGCTGGCCGCGGTCCCGGTGCTTGAACTAGACGACGGGACCTGTATCTCCGAGAGTGTGGCAATTTGCCGCTATTTCGAAGAGCTCCGTCCCAATCCTGCGCTGTTCGGCGTCGGTGCGAAGGACCGCGCGATCGTCGACATGTGGAACCGCAGGATGGAGTTCTTATTGCTTCAGCCGATCGCGGACGCATTCAGGCAGCGCCACGAATTCTTCAAGGGTCGCATCCGACAAGTACCCGAGTATGCCGAGGCGCAACGTCTCAACGCGGAAGACGGCCTCAAGTGGCTAAACGAAGAGCTTGCAACTCGCCCTTTCATCGCGGGTGACACGTTCTCGATCGCGGATATCACGGCTATGGTAGCCATCGATTTCGGCAGAGTGTCAAAAATTGCAATCAGCCCTGAACAAGAACATCTCTCGCGATGGCACGCGGAGGTCTCCTCGCGCCCCAGCGCAAAAGCTTGACAGAAGGGAGTGATGGTCAGTGCGACGCCCGGAATCGCGTCAACCCCTGCCACAGCCTGATTGGCCGGTTGTTCGCTCGACCGTCGGCGGCCGAAATTAAATGTGGCGCCGGCCAAGCAGTACGGGCCGAAACCTCTTGCGTGCCCACACATCGAAGACTTCGTAACCTCTGCGGACCGCGCCGCATCTAAATTCGACAAGTTGAGGCATCATCTAAATGACTATGGCTAAGCTCGTAAACGCTGCGTCCGAGTTGTTCGATCGGCTCTGGGCCGCGTCGTGGATTCCCGCTCTTCTGGCTAGACTCTTTATCGGGTACTTCTTCTTGGAAACTGGATGGGCAAAGATTCACAACCTCGATTCATTCGCGATGAGGTTTGCCGAGTGGGGCATTCCGCATCCCGCGTTCAACGCTGCGCTTTCCGCATACACGGAGTTCCTCGGCGGCGCCTTGACAATACTTGGCCTCGGAATGCGCTTCGTCTCGATCCCGATGATTATCAATATGGTCGTCGCGATCGTCAGCGTGAAACTAAAGGGCGTCAGCGGCCTCGATGATTTCGTTGAGCTCGACGAACCGCTCTATGCGCTGACCTTTGTGTGGTTGTTTTTCTCCGGGGCAGGATGGCTAAGCATCGATGGTCTTCTGAAGCAAACTCTCCGTTCTTGGCTTCGTTACGACAGGTCGCAACCTGCAGCCAGTGTGTCAACGGCGGAAATCCGCCAAGGTCAGCTTGGCTGAAGATCTTCACGTTCGTACTGGGCCCCAATGGTCGTTGATACACCCGACGGTTCATCCCTGAAACGGGATGGCCGAGTTTTTAGCGTCGATAGCGCCCCAGAACATCCGCACCGAAACCCACCGGTCCTTGTTCATCACCCACATCGAAGTGCACTGCACGCGATGCATAGCGCATCTGGCGCATGTCTTCGATTACGGACCCACCCACCGGTCTGTGGTATAGCATGAACTCGGCGGCGCTCAAATTCGTTCCGGCTCGAGCAAGCGACAACTTCGAGTTAATTAGGGCCCTGCGGCCGGGGGTGGGTGCGACCAGATCCGCCGGCACGCGCTATTTTTAGGAGGCATTTTTATGATGATCCAAATTCTCCGGGAGAAGCTTAGGCTGGTTTCTTGCGTAGTCGGTGTAGTGCTCGTTGCCGCGATCGGGTCAGGAGTTTTTCATCAGGCGGCTGCTTTTTCAGGGACGGACGAGGTTGCCGATGGCGGCGCGGTCGTGTTGGAGCTGTTCACGTCAGAAGGATGCTCGAGTTGTCCGCCCGCGGACGCTTTGCTGAGTGATTTGGGCTCCTCGATTAAAGGGGTTATTCCGCTCGCGTATCACGTCGATTATTGGAATCACCTCGGTTGGTCTGATCCACTTTCGTCGCCTCGATGGTCTGAACGGCAAAGCACGTATTCGCGAGCGATGAACCTCGATAGCGACTACACCCCTCAAATGGTGATTAGCGGCGAATGGCAGGCCGTCGGCTCCGACCGCTCAGACATTGCGCGCGCAGTTGCAGCCGCGCGTTTGGTTCCGTCCCTTGGCCGCGTGAGCCTCCACACGATCTCTGGCCCTTCAGGTTCGGGCAAACTTAAGGTCAAGTTGAACGCGCAAATGTTGAACGCGACGCCGACCGGACCGCTGGTGGTGATGGTAGCGATTTACGAAAACGGTCTCGTCGAACGAATCCATCGGGGAGAAAACGGCGGCCGTCAAATTACGTACGATTACACGGTGAGGAAATTGCTGCCGGCATTTCAATTAAATCCGGCACAAAGTGCCTCGGTCGAGAAAGAACTCAGTATCGACCTTGACCCTTCATGGTCGCTGGACCATCTCGGGGTAGCTGCGTTCATCCAGGACATGGCGTCGCTCAGAATCGTCGGTGCTGCCGCGGAATACCCGATCGCCAAGAACTGACGGACGCTTGCTGGCGCTCGGTGCCGAAATAGATACCTGCGCGCTTCCCGCGCACAAGTCCCTGGCGATGCGACAAGAGTCCAAGCAAATTCCTGTTGTAGCCGCGCGCCCGAGGGTACCGAAACGTCCAAGCCCGGAAGGCATCCTAACCGGACATGTGCGCCGGTGCATCTCGATGAGCTTGAGAGCTATCAAGGTCGCCGGCCCAGCGCAACATATGGATCACGTATTTTTCACGCTCGGAAGCGGCGAGGATCGGCTTTCAAACGTGCCCACTGAGGGCCGCTGCCAATCCAGCGCCGTTACCCCGCGCGAGGTTTTGAGCGCCTGCGCTCTTACTAGCTCGGGCGACGTCTCGCTTGCGAACGCTGAGTCTCGCCTCCGCAGCAAACTTTGTCGACCTTGTCTTTTTCCTCGCGGATTCCTTCGAAGATCCAATACACAGAACCAAGGATAACCAGACGATGCTTGAGAAAGTTGCGCAAACCCGGCGGGTCGGGTATCCCCACATCCGGAATCCGCGTGTCTTGTTATTGGTAGCGCTAATCGCTGGAACCCCTTTTGCGGTGCGCCATTTTGGGTCACAACCATTGAGCGAGCTGCTCCAGTGGATCTCCGCGCTCAGGGCGAGCGCGCCGCTAGTGTTTATTCCGCTATACGTTGCCGCCTGCGTGTTCTTCATCCCTGGCTCGATTCTCACTTTGAGCGCCGGCTTCCTTTTCGGCGTGGTTCGAGGGTCGATATACGTGTCGGTCGCCGCGACGCTCGGAGCAACCCTGGCCTTCCTCATTGGCCGATACTTCGCCCGCCAATGGGTCGCGGCAAGGCCTGCCAACTACCCGAAGTTTAAGGCCATAGACGAGGCGGTCGCCCAGGAGGGATGGAAGATCGTTGCGCTCACACGCCTGTCGCCAGTGTGTCCGTTTAACCTACTCAATTACGGCTTCGGCCTGACCAAGGTCAGGGTCCGCGACTACGTGCTCGCCTCATGGGCCGGGACGCTTCCGGGCACGATCCTTTACGTTTACCTCGGCTCGCTCGCTGGAGACCTGACGCGAGTAGCGACCGGCGCTGCGAAGCGCAGCCCGGCTGTGTGGTTGCTGTACGCGGTTGGCCTGCTTGCGACTATTGCGGTCGCCGTCTACGTCACCCGAGTCAGCAACCGTGCACTCAAGCAGATTGTCTGAGAGGAAGGAGAGCCAAATGGCAGCAGCGGCGCCACTTTCCCAATTCGAGCCAGAGGACCAGTACAACCGAAACCTGGTGGCCAACGTTCATCCGTCCGCCTGGGTCAATCCAGTGCCGCAGCGCCGTTACAACCTCGTCGTGGTCGGCGGGGGCACGGCCGGGCTTGTCGCTGCCGCTGGAGCGGCCGGCCTCGGCGCCCCGGGTCGCGCTGGTGGAAAAACACTTGATGGGAGGCGATTGCCTCAACTATGGCTGCGTTCCGTCAAAGGCGTTCATCCGTTCCGCATGCACCGCCGCGGAGATGCGCAGCGCCTCCGCGTACGGGATCGAATCGATGGACGCGCGTGCTGACTTCGGGCTGGTGATGGAGCGGATGCGCCGCCTGCGCGCGGAATTGAGCGCGAAGGACGAAAGGACACGGCCCGGCGCTACCGCGACGAGCTCGGTGTCGACGTCTTCATCGGCGCTGCCCGCTTCAGCGAGTCGACACGGTCGACGTCGAGGCCAGACGCAGCGTTTTCGCAAGGCCTGCATAGCGACCGGCGCCCGGGCGGCTGCGCCGCCGACCCCTGGTCTCGCCCAGGCCGGATATCTCACTAACGAAACCCTCTTCTCACTTACCGAACTTCCACGCCGCGTACGCGATAGTGGGCGCGGGGCCGGCAGGATGCGAACTGTCCCAGACCCTTCAGCGGCTGGGCGCCGAGGTGGCGCTGCTCGACCGTGGGCCTCATATACTGTCGCGAGAAGACGAAGACGCCGCGCGGATGGTGGAGCAATCGATGATGCGCGACGAAGTGCGGGTCTTGACCGAGCTAACGGTGATACGGGTCGAATGCCGCCGCCGCGACAAAGTGCTAACGCTTGACCAAGGCGGAGTGCGAGCAGAAACCGTCGTCGATGAGATACTCGAGGGCACTGGCCGCGCCCCCAAACGTAAGCGCGCTCGGGCTAGAAGCGGCCGGCGTCGACTAGGACGAGGCGCGCGGAGTCACAGTCGACGACCAAATGCGCACGACCAACCGCCGGATCTTTGCTGCGGGAGACGTCGCTTCGCGCTTCAAATTCACTCACATTTCCGACGCGACAGCGCGAATCGTCATTCGTAACGCCCTCTTCTTTGGCCGGGACCGGATAAGCGCGGTGACCGTACCGGTATACGTACACCGATCCGGAAATAGGCCACGTGAGGCTCAACGAGCGTGATGCGCGCGAGCGCGGAATCGCCCTCAAAAGCTTCGTCCAGGAGCTCCGAGACGTCGACCGAGCCGAGTTGGACGGGGAGGTCTCCGGCTTCGTCAAGGTTCACGTCCGCCAGGGCGGGTACATCATGGGTGCCACGGTTGTCGCTAGGCATGCCAGCGAGATGCTCTCAGAACTGACCCTTGCGATATCGCGCGGAGTCGGTCTAGGCGCAATCGCGACCATTATTCTCCCATATCCGACCCGGGCGGAGGCGATCAAACAACTCGCCGACACGTTCAACCGTTCCCGGCTGACACCACGGCTCAGGCGCCTGTTTACTATCTGGTTTTCTTTGAACCAGTGACCCTCGGTAGGCCCTGACGGTCTCGTAGCTTCCTCTAATGGCCGGAGTCGATGCCAGCATATACTATATGACCGACGGCGTTGAGTGCCGCAACTACTGGATCACAAAGTAAAGCCTGACAGCCTGAGGACGGCCAATCATTGGGCAAGGCGCAGTCTACACACCCCCGAGCAGAACTGCCAGCTCGGAGCGTTGCGTAAGTGTTGCGTTACGTGCCAGACCACGCGAATTGCCCCCGAAGCGAGGCCTCCTGACACTTTCGTCGCTCACAGGAGAAATGAAACCTTTTCTCGCAAGGCGACTCTAACAATACAGGAACGGGCGCATACCGGTGAGCGGACCTTGGCGCGAATGCAGCCGGTTCCGGTGTCGTTCTGAAGGCTGTTGAGAGCCGCGTGTGGGTTTCCCATTGCGACGTTGGCTTTAGGATAATTGTCGCCAAATGACGCCTCTCCCGCGCCGGAAGGTGACCGATGACTTCTCAGATGAAATCGGCTCTCGCTGTTCAGGTTCTGTTGGTAAAAGCATTGTAGGCATTGGACCCTGCCCAGTTTGCGGACAGAATCGATGCGTTAGGGCCAGGATGAGTCTTCGAATGACAACACGAATCGCTACAGTCTGGTGTGGGCTTGCCGTTTCGCTTCTGATCTGCGCGCTGGCGCATTCGGCGGCGGCGGAAATGACTTTCGACCCGCAAAACTATCGAGCCATGGTCGATGCATCGTCTTCAGACACCATTCCAAAGGGCACCAAGATCACCCTGCAAAACTGGCAGCAATACAAGCAGTTCATGCCGACTTAGCTGCAGGCCGCATTCCGGGGGGACTACCATTGGAAAATCGGACCCGCCCCCGAATTCACTATCCTGGTTGGTCCAACGAGCAACTTTCCACTGCCGGCCATCTACTTGCGTGACACCGAGAAGTATCACAATCAGGTCCAACTGGAGCAGACCTCGTGGGGTGGATATACGATCAAGAATTATACCGCCGGCGTGCCCTTCCCCGCCCCTACCGAGCCCAACCTGGCGGTCAAGGTGATGTACAACGCCTGGCTTCCCTGGCGGCCATTCGTGTCGCGCTATTTGAGCTACGACAAGCTGGTCGATCAGTATGGAAACATCAGCAACGAGGACACCGACAATACCTTCTTCCAGATGGCCTATCTGAGCGATGAAGGTTATCCGAACGTAACCCCGTATGCGGAGGGCTATTTCCAGGCCGGCCATTATTTTGTGACCTCGCCTGAGCAGTCGAAGTATACGACCTCGCTCCAGTTGCAGCCTATGGATCCGACCAAGCTCCAGGAGCTGTATGTCTTTCTACCCTCTTTGCGGCGGTCTCTGCGGCTGTCAAGCGCGGCACGTTGCACGCCGCTTCTAGGCACCGACTATATCGCCGACGACGGGGCGTGGCTGCCGCCGAACTTCAAGCCGACTTTCATGGGCGTGAAGAAAATACTGAACATGGTGCTGGACCCGCAGCATGCATACGATTTCCAAGACTTACGCGGGCGGCGGCGGGGTACCGTCGGGTACCTTTCCCGGATGGCCCGTAGCCGGCACAAACCATTGGGAGCTGCGCACGGACTACGTGATCGATTTGCTGGCTCTCCCGGTGCTGGGTAACTATTGCTACTCCCATCAGTCTTCTACATAGACCAGCAGACCTGGATCACGGCGATGGCCGGGGCCGAGAATTATGATCGGACCGGGAAGCTTTACAAGATCCTCTGGACCGCTCAGGCACCAATAAATGTCAAAGGGGTGACCACGACTTATGACTATGCGACCGGAATGAGCATGGCGATGGATTTTCAGAACCAGCACACGACTTGGAACAACGACACAGCGGTGCAGATCGACAATGATGTTCCCGCGGAATACCGAGATCCAGTCAATGCGACTCCTGGGGGTCTGGAACGAATCCTGAAATGAGGCGGCCTTCGCCAGCCGATTCCGCCTTCCCCCGCGCAGCATCGGAAGACGATGTTGCGCGGCCACGGGCCATTTTGCCGCCGCCGCTCTGAGGCCATGATCTGGAGCGGCACTTGAGGTGAACTTCTGATGGCGCCCCAGCCGCTGAGGAACTCGCCGGAAAGTTCATACGCGTCGGGCGCCGATCGGCATCATTCGCAGCGGTAAGCCGTTTAGATGGCGTATGTGCCGCGTTGCGGATTCGCGAGCGCGCATATTGCGACTCATGTGCCATGTACGACGAGCCTGATGCGTTTAGAAGTAGCTCAGCAGTCTACATTCGGGTTAAATGGTTTGCTGATATAAACCTGCCGCCGATCTTTTTGGGATTATTATACCCAGTGAGGACGTGATTGCCGCCGCTCGTCTGGGTGCTCGGCAGGTGGTACTCATAGCGATACGGACAGGCCCACAAGGGAGTCGACGAAGTAGGCCCTTCGTAATCGCGACGAGAGTGGACGGGAATCGCGCGGGACTGTGGTAGCCGACGAACCCCTGGAAGCAAAGGCAGCGGGATAAGCCTTTGGTGTGCGGGTTATGGGAAGGTCCGTATCGCATTTTCGGTTTAAAGGGAAATGTTAGCGACGGTCGCAATTCCGGCTAATAACAGGTCTTAAGTCAGGTCCATCTCCTCGCACCCGGCGTTTCGAGTCGCTTTAAAACAACTATCTCTTTGGCAAACCTACTCCATCCGGGGAGCCGCACGAACGGACTTTCATGTAAGCTATTCCCTTCACCGCATGGCGATTACGCGACGCCCACTGGAAACCCAGGGAGGAGCCTCTCTAGAGCAGGAAATGGCTCTTGACCTATCATCGCTGTCTCCGGCCGCGACACAGTCCTTCATACCGGAGTTGCGACAAAGCCGAGCCGCGCGCTCTTCGCCCGGCGCTTAGCGGCAATTAGGTGCGTCGAAAGGGTTGCGGGTTACGTGCCTTGTCGATGACTCAGCCTATAAACCAAGTTTATTGCGCCCCTAACGTTTGGGTGCCGTGGCCTTCCGGCGGTGTTCGGTGGCGTGTTTGGAGCGCCGTCCGGGTCGTTCTAGCGGGTTATTTCGCGTTGAAACACCTCCGCTGAGCTTCCTGCCCGCTGGCCCGTTTGAGTCCGTTTGTTCGACTAACGAGGCGATAATCAAAAGCACCTTGGCTTGATTTACGGGCTGCGGACGGCGTTCACGATTCTTTTGGCGATCGATGCAGAGCGGTATGAACAGGACGACCTCGAAATCGGCGCGTTCAGTCGACATCTCATTGTACTCATCACAGCTTTTAGAAGTGCAGTCTTCGATCCGGTGAAATGCAGTGTAGGCCTGTCTCACGAGATGGATGGGAGCAGGGAGACGCAGTAGCGACTCCTGTTCCGTGGTGAACGGTGCGTGCTCACGAGGATCGGCGCCGCTCGTTCTCGAAACAACGCCGGCGGCGTTTAGGGGTCGGGTTTCGCGCGGGCGGCCAAGCATGTTGCGTAAATTATCTTTTTGCATGCTTGTCGAACCTAATGCAAAATGACTCCACTGAAATCAGAGGGTCCGTCCGGTTCCTCGATGTGGGCGGGAAACACAACGCAATCGCCGCCACCCAGCCATTTCTTGGTGAGCAGCGTCGGATTGAGATCAAGGCTACATGAACCCAGGATCTCCACCGTGTCGCTCGGCAGGTGAACTGTGCCAGTGCACTGAGCCCGAAGAAGTGTATTAGCCATGTTGTTGAGTCTCCTGTCCTTCCGCTTACCTATTGGATTCAAAAGAATGAAGTTAGTTTCAAAAAGCGGAAGCACCGTTCCCAATAGCCGTGGATGGGTGAAACCGTTTACCCGCGGTGCGCATCAGAACAACGCAACTCCAACTGGGAGGAACTGAAAAAACGCCGGGTTTAGCGAAAAGGCCGACGCGCCCGTCTCCCTCCTGCTCGAATTGGTGATAAAATATGTGTTGTCATCGGGTTCTTATAGCCTGAATTTGGAAGTGTCCGGTAATATCCGTCTTTTCCAATCCTGAAGCCTACGTCGATGTGAACACTCGCCGCTAAATGCCAAGGACACTTTCGAGCAGGCCGCATTATACGCGGTTGTGATGGGTTTGGAGAAAGTGGAGCGCCCATCATCATGGTGCCTATGATCTTATTCCGGACCCCTGAGAGCATGCCGCCAGTTGCGGCAGTGAACGAATAGGACGGACCTGGACCCGACGCTCCAACAGACTACGAGAGGAAATGTCCGTGGCCCCGGACTCCTTCGGCGCAAGACCTAATCACTGCGGGCTTCTGGTGCCACTGAAACGTCAAGGTCGCAGGGACATCTAACCAAGCAGGAAACTTGGTTGCCTCAGTTCGAAGAACCGGGGGGTTCTCTGGCCGCTGTCATGGACAGGAAAGCCAATGCCACGCACTGGACAGTGTATCCAGCAGCTGCTGTCCGATGGATTTGGCGGCCTCGAAGGAGAAGAGAATGAAAGCGATGACCCGCTCCACACGCCTGGCAATCCTTCCTGCTTTTGTGACTGTTGTTCTCTTGGTCGGCTTCCTCGGCGCCGCCGTCGGTGATTCAGCAACCCCAGTCACCCCGGTTAACATAACAGGGGATGCTATTGGGGTGAAGGGTTATGACCCGGTCGCGTACTTCACTCGCGGCCAGCCGACCCCAGGGATAGACCAATACAGCTATCGCTGGAAAGGTGTCACCTATCTATTTGCTTCCGCTGAGGACTTGCAGCTTTTCAAGGCCAACCCCGAGAAATACCTTCCCCAGTACGGCGGATACTGCGCCTACGCCATGTCCCTCAACCGGATTGCTGACATAGATCCGTCTGAGTGGACTATCGTCGCCGGGAAACTCTACTTGAACAATGGTTTTTTCGCACAATCACTTTGGTCACTGAACAAGAGTGGAAACATCGAGTCCGGTGACCGTAACTGGCCGCAGTATCCGAAGAAGCCGGTGGGCGAGTGACGGTTAATGGAACGCCACAAGTTAAAGCACTCTGAGTCAATAGCCAGCGCGTACAGAGGCGGTCTTCAAACTTCGACGAAGCAGAAACCTCTTGATGGGACGATTTTAGATCGCACCAAAAAAGGAGCAGCGAGACTCAGATGAAACGCTACGGTGATCAGCGCGTGGTGGTAACCGGCCTCGGCCTGGTCACGCCGCTTGCGACAGGGCTCGAAAAAAACTGGGAGGCACTGATGGCGAGGCGCTTGGGATTGGCCCGATCACCCGCTTCGATGTCTCCGACTTTGCCACCCGCATCGGCGGGGAGGTACGCGATTTCGACCCTCTGGACTGAGATCGAAAAGAGAGACGTCACGAAGATGGACCTCTTCATCCAGTACGCGATTGTGGCGGCGGAGCAGGCGATGCGCCAGATCGCAATCCGTTACGGCGCGCGCGAGATCAATCCGACTACCACCAGCGCCTGCTTCTCCGGCAGCCAGGCGGCAGGCGAGGCGTATCGGATGATCCGCCATGGCTGCCTCGACGCTGTGATCGTTGGCGGATCCGAGGCTACCTTGACCACGCTGGGCGTGGGTGGGTTCATCGCCACGCGCGCGCTGTTGACCCGCAACCGAGGGCCGGAGGCCGCCAACCGCCCGTTCGACGCCGAGCGCGATGGCTTCGTAATGTCCGAGGGAGCTGCAGCGCTCATTCTGGAGGAGCGCCGAGCGGCCCTGGGTCGAGGCGCAAACATCCTTGCCGAGATCGCCGGCTATGGCGCTGACAGCGACGCCGACCGCATGACTTCGCCGTCGCTGGGGGGCCCGGGCGCAGCAGCGCGTTGGATGCAGCTGGGCCGGGAGGACGGCGACCTCGATTCCAGAGAAGTTGACTATATCAACGCGCAGGGCACTTCGACGCCGCAGGGCGATGTCGCCGAGACCCAAGCCATCAGGCTGGTATTTGGCGAGCGCTCGGCCAGGATCGCGGTGAGCTCGACCAAGTCGATGACGGGACACGCGCAGGGCGCGGCGGGCGCGATCGAATCGATCTATACGGTGTTGGCCGTCGAGCGCGGCATTCTCCGCCGACGATCAACTACGAACGTCCCGATCATAGCTGCGATCTCGATTACGTGACCAACCGGTCGCGGCCGGCGAGAATCCGTGTGGCGCTGAACAACTCCTTCGGTTTCGGGGACACTAACGCAACGCTGGCGTTTAGGCCCTCCGCTCGAAGTCGGAGTGAACTGAAGAGTTGTATAGTTGGGGGACCACGAGACCTCAGACGCCAGTTGAATCTTCCCGATGTGACGTCTGTCGTGGAGTTGCGAAATGACTAGCGTGACCAAAATGGAATCGAATGGCTCTGAGTTCTCGCCACGGGAGCATGCCACGATTCTTGCAGTGGCTCCTGCGATGCCCGCAAACTACGTGGACCAGTCAACTGTTGCGGCGCGGTTACGCCGGCTGTGGGCGGACCGCAAACCATTGCTGCGTCGCTTTGATGACTTGCAGCGCGCCGTAATGGTCGAGGGGCGCCATTTTGCCCTGCCGATTTCTGAGTACGAGGCTTTGGATACCTTTGCCAAGCGCAATCGTCGATGGAGGGAGATTGCGGCCGAGCTTGGTTGCGCGGCAGTGAAAGACGCGCTCCAGCAAGCCGAAGTCAGCCCGGCCGAAGTCGACCATTTCCTTTTTACCACCGACACAGGAATAAGCACTCCGAATATCGAAGCGCTGGTGATAAATCGTCTCGGAATCAACTCGCGCAGCCGGAGAACGCCGTTGTTCGGGCTGGGATGCGCCGGAGGAGCCGGAGCAATCGCCAGAGCGGCCGATTACCTGGCCTCCTCGCCAGATCGGATCGCCGTAGTTTTGTCAGTGGAGCTCTGTTCACTCACCTTCCAACGCAATGATCTGTCGGTCGCCAATCTGATTGCCGCGGCCCTGTTTGGCGATGGCGCGGCTGCCGTCGTTATCGGGGGCGCCGCCCGGACGCGGCCGGGGGCGCCAAGGATAGTCGGTTCAAGTTCGGTCTTCTATCCAGATACCGAAGACATGTCGGGCTGGGAAATCGTCGATGACGGTTTCAAGATCATACTGTCGACGAAGATCTCTGAGGTTGCGCTTCAACACGTTGCGCAGGACGTCGATACGTTGCTCGGATCGGCGGGAATCGAACGCTCGCAGGTCACTCATTGGATAACGCACACCGGCGGGCCAAAGGTACTGAACGCTATTGAATCGGCGCTTGAACTTCCACCCGACGCGCTACAAAGGTCGCGCAGTATACTGGCGCGGGCCGGCAACGTGTCGTCGACCTCCATACTGCTGGTGCTCAATGACTTGGTCGGGTCCGACGACCCAAAGCCGGGCGATTACGGCGTGATGATGGTGATAGGACCAGGGTTTTGCTCGGAGATGGTGTTGCTACAGTGGTAATCGTCAATCGCTCAAGTCGCTGCGCATGCACGTTGGCGAATTGAGATTAGTGACCGACATGTACACAGACTTTGTCGAAGCTGAGAATCTGACCAAGTGCTACGGCCATCGAACAGCACTCAACGGATTATCCCTCGCAGTTAAAGGCGGTGAGGTGACCGGCCTACTGGGACCCAACGGCGCCGGCAAGACCACCGCGCTCTCGATTTTGGCGACAATATTGCGCCCGCATTCCGGGCACGCGAGAATCTGTGGCCACGACGTGGTCGAGGAAACCAACGCGGCGCGTTCGCATCTAGGCCTGGTCACGCAGTCAGTCGCGATCTATCCGGCATTGAGCGGCCGCGAAAACCTGGAATTCTTTGCCCTCATGCAGGGCCTTAGTCGGCCTACCGCGCACGTCCTGGCAAAGCGAATGCTCGACCAGGTCGGGCTCGCCGACCGGGCGCGAGATACGGCAGGCAGTTACTCAGGCGGGATGAAGCGACGATTGAATCTCGCTTGCGGCATGATCCATTCGCCGCCCGTTCTGCTTCTCGACGAGCCCACGGTTGGCGTCGATCCGCAGTCCCGCGAATGGATCTTCGATCTCATCGACAAGGCGGCCGCCGAGGGCCGGGCAGTGGTTTACAGCACCAACTATATGGAAGAGGCCGAGCGCCTCTGCCATCGGGTGCTGTTGGTCGATGAAGGCCGTGTCGTCGCCAGTGGAACTCCGCAAGAGTTGATCGCGAGGGCGGGAACCCGGGCACAGATCCGGCTCAACACCCTAACGCGGTTACCTCGGGGATGGGTAAGCGGACTTTCTGGAGCGTACGAGGTCGAGGTATCGGCCGGCGACGGCATGATGGCGACCGTAAGGGTAGACGAGCTGGAGATCGTCCCGGAGGTGCTGCGCCGAGCCCGCGAGGCCGGCGGCAAGGTGAAGGATTTCGCGCTGCATCAGCCTAACCTTCAGGATGCATTCATCGCTCTTACCGGACATGCGCTGAGAGACGCCGGATGACTGGTTTGGCCGAGCTGACCACCGCCACGGACATTAAGCCGACGCGTGCGGGCGCGATGCGAGCTACAGCTATCGTAGTTGAGAAGGAGCTTCGGATCCTGCGCCGCGACTGGGTGGGCATTTGCCTCTTGATTCTTGCGCCGATCCTGGTCATTACCGTGGCAGGATTTTCGCTGGCGAAGGTTTACGGCGGCGACGCCGGTGCTCACCTTCTCCCAGTTGTAGATGAGGATCACGGCGCAGCCGCCAAAGCGATTACCGGCGCGCTCGCTGCCATCCACGAGATCGACCTTCGTGCCATTGATTCGCGCGCTGAGGCGCAGCGGATGGTCCGCGATCGCGGAGAGGCGGCGGCGGCGCTAGTCATACCGAGCGGTACCACCGCCGGGCTGAGCGAGGGCGAAAACCCAGAACTGCTCTTTTACACCGACCCGGTAAAGCATTTGGAAGTAGTCAACTTCAAATTACTGATCAGCGAAGTCTTAAACCGCGTGTCAGCCGCCGCAGTAGCTCAGGCGCGTAAGGACGCGATGGCCGCCGAGAGCAGACTTCAGAAGCAACTCAAAGATGGAGCAAATGCGTCGGCAGACTTCAGAGCGTCGCTGGTCAATCTTCAACGCCAGGCATCGCGCAGCCAAGCGCGGTCCAAGGAGCTCCTGGAGATCCAGCTTATGCTCCTCCAACAGCGGCTCCAGGCGGCTATCGACCAACAGCTTGCCCGCATCATCGTGCAACTGACCGAGGCCGACGAAAGCCAACGTGCGCGAATCGCAATGTTGCGAGATTACTTTACGAAACTGGCGCAGGCGCGCGCCCAATTTGGCCAATGGCTAATGCAGCTGCGCGCGCTCGCGGGGAGCCATGCCAGCGAGATTCCACCACCGCCTGAATTCCCGTCGCTTCCTCCGGAAATTGAGAATTCCTCCGCCGTGGACGGTGTCGGGATCGACATCGGCAGGATTCGCTCGGGTCTCAAAGACGGTCTCACGCTCTCTGCGCTGCGGTTGCCGCGGTTCGCTTTGACGCCGGTCACCAGCCTGCCGGAGTTTTCGAGAGTCGAGCGCCTGCCAAAGATCTGGCAGTTGACAGTTCCTGCGTTTTCGCTTCCGGGCAGCCTCAGATTTAGCGAACGCAACCTAACTGGAGCCTCGGCCACGGTAAACATTTTCGACCAGGAGGTGCCGGGTTTCGGCGTGACATTTGTGCTGCTGGGGATGTTATTTGGCGTGGCCCTTGGACTGGCGGACGAGCGCGAATGGGGGACACTCGACCGTCTGCGTGCCTCGCGCTCTCCAATCGCCGCGACACTGGTTGGAAAACTGCTGTCACGGTTTCTGGTTGGCCTCACTCAGATGATTATCCTGTTTACGGTCGGCCGGCTGGCCTTCGGCATCTCGCTGGGCGAGACGCCCGCGGCCCTGCTCTTACCTACCGCTGCGATCGTGTTTGGCGCGGCGGCCTTCGGCCTCATGGTGGCCGCGCTGGTGCCAGCCCGGGACTCGGTTTTGCCGGCCGGAGCAATCGCAATCATGACGATGGCCGCAGTCGGCGGATGCTGGTGGCCGCAGGAGCTTGAGCCGCCGTTCATGAAGATGCTGGCTCTCTCCCTGCCGACGACGTGGGCGATGAACGCGTACAACGACCTCATGATCCGCCAGCTCCCCGCGACTTCGGCAATTCTTCCATCCGCGGTAATTACCGGCTTCGCGATGCTGTACATAGCGATCGCTGTCGGCGTGCAGGCGCGTAGGTCTCGGTAGTCACGCGGTGCCGTTGCGCACGGCCATGGTCGACTGGAAAGTGAGCCATCAGCACTGGATATTCTTGATTCTATTCGCGTTTGCATGCGCCGCCGCGTTTCGCCGCCGCGGCCGCCAACGCCGAGATTTAAAGCGCACGCGTAAGTGGACCGGCCCAAAGCGAAATTAGGCGATGGACCTAACAAGCCAAACGCTTCGCGCGAAAGGCCGAGAGCCCAAGCTTTAATTCAATACGGGGTGCTCCGGAGAATTCCAAGACCGACATGGTCACGGCATTGGCGGCTCCGCCGATCCCAATCGCTAATCTCCCAGTCGGCTGGAAAAGCGGTTGGGCGTCCTTGTATCGCGTTGCACGATTGCGCTCGCCGATCGACTCAAGCTCGCGACGTACTATATGTGGCGAGACTTTGAGGCACACCATGAGACCCTGCTCCGGGGCACTCCAATCCCGATCAGACCGCCACGGCGCATCGCGCGACGCTGGAGGAAGTGTGCCTTTCAGTCAGCGATCTCGCCTCTCTTACCGGCCCTATGCCGATTCCGCCTGCCTGATAGGACCGAAACATCGCGGTCGTCGCAGATCGTCTTGGCCTTACCTGCCTGTAGATGGAGATTCGGATTTTGGACTCTTGCGAAGAGTCATCCGCGGGCGATGGATACTGTTGTTTTTTGGTATCTGCCGTAGATGCTCACATTGGCCTTCATGGTCCCATCGGAATGGGGTCCGCACCCTGAGGATCGGAGCAGCGCTGCCGCTTACCCATTTTATGCAGGCGACGCGCAGCGTGCTCTTCAAAGGTGAAGGTTCACTCGAGCTGTCCGAGATGTTGCTTGTATCTTGGTTCGCGCGATCACTCCGGCAGTCGCGCTCGCTGCCTGCCGGCACCGGATCAATTAAATGAAACGGCTTGTCGCGGCGCCAGCTCTGGGCTTGCTCGTTTGCGGCATGATGATCTTCCTGCCGTATAGCGCCAATCATAATCAAACGCAGCTGATAGATCCGCTGCGGCTAACTTCCTCTCCCGAGCGACCAATGCGGGCACCGTATAGATCCACTATCAGAATCGACGGCAGCACTATTCAGGTCGAATTCTCACCGGGCCCTCTCGACCTTCCGGTGACAAAGCTTATTGCGTGGATTTCAAATGCTGCGCGCGCCGTTACCGATTATTACGGGCGGTTTCCGATTCCCGAAGCTCAAATCCTCATCGTTCCAGTCAAGGGCCGCGGCGGCGTGCTCAACGGTACGAGTTGGGGGACCCATCCCGCCTTTACCAGGGTTTACGTGGGTCAACTAACCAGCGATACCGACCTCAAGAACGATTGGGTGATGACGCACGAAATGGTCCATTACGCGTTCCCATCGATGCCGGAGGAGCACCATTGGATCGAAGAAGGCATCGCAACCTACGTCGAACCGATCGCCCGGCTCGAGGCCGGCGAAATCGGGGCGGTAAAAGTCTGGGGCGACCTGGTTGAGGGGCTTCCGCTACGGGCTGCCGGGGCCCGGTGATGAGGGCCTCGATTATACGCACACCTGGGGCCGTACTTATTGGGGCGGCGCTATGTTCTGTCTGCTCGCCGACGTCAGAATCCGACGCGAGACGCACGATCGTTACGGTCTACGCGACGCGCTCCGCGCAATTGTCAATGCCGGAGGAAATATCGAGGTCACGTGGCCCCTCACGCGTGTGCTGGATGTCGGCGATAGGGCTGTCGGAGTGGCAGTCCTGAGGCAGCTTTACAACGAGATGAAGGCGGCACCGGTCAAGCCGGCCTTAGGACAACTGTGGAGCAAGCTCGGAATCGAGATCCAAGGCAAGACGATTACTTTTGACCAGAGCGCGCCATGGGCTTCGGTCCGCCGTGCCATCGCGGCCGATACGAAGGCGAAAAGACGCCGACAAATTGAAAGACCGTGAATCTTATAGTCCCTGAGAAAATTCTCCGGCGTTCTAAGCGTCGAAAGGAACTCATGAAATGTCTTACGAACGAGGTCAAGCGTACGATAATCCCGATTCGGCAGGATAGTGAGGCGGATAGCTTCCACGCAGGAGGGTCGGCGTCGAATGAAGGAACAGCTCACGCCCACCCTGTTGCATGTGGATGCTCCGCTCTTCTTGTTGGCTCTCGCAATAGGGGCTGCGCGCTGGCGATCGCCTCTCCGGCGTTCAGCGCCGCAGTGAACGCCCGCTTGACCTATAGGTTGACGTCGCGACGAAAGCGGTTCGGTGGCCCGGAAGCGCTGAGGCCTCTCGACGTGAAAGCATCGCTAGTAAGCTGCGCGGTTATGGTCGCAGTGTTGACTGCAATACTTGCCTCGGCCACCGTCGCACGAGGCGAGAACCGCAACTACGTGCAGTCCGCCACCGGCACAAGTATGGTGACCGTCGCGCCAGATGGCCAGGCTGACGAGGCTGCGGCGGCGCTAGAGCGGCTTGCGCGCGCCAACTTCGGCGAGTTGAGCGAAGCCGAAGTGAAACTGGTGCACGCAGCTCCCAGGCGCGCGCTCCTGTGGGTCGGGCCGAACTCCGATGCCGACAGCCTCGACAACGATCCGACGCACGCTGCGAAATGGCTGCCTACCCGCGCGATCCGTGGGGCGCTCATTGGATGGCTCACCGCCGACCCCCAGGCCCGCCCTTATATTCATCCAAGCGGCGTCGGCTTCGGCGGCGCATTCATTACCGGCCGGCTCGACCTCTCCTACCTCGCGCTCAGCTCTCCGCTAACAATAATGAGCTCGGCCATTCCCCAAGGCGTCGACTTCTCATTCGCGCATCTGCACGGCCTTGACTTGTCGCGCGACGTGACCGGCCCGGTACTAGGCGACCGCTCTACGGTTGAAGGCGACGTCATCCTGACTGGCGGAAATTATGGCCCGACCAGCCTTTTCCGCATCGAGATAGACGGCAGTCTCGATTGCTCCGGGGGACAGTTCCTGGGGGGCGAGGACGCGCTCTCAGTGGTCGAGGCGACGATTAGAGACGACGCGTCGTTCCATCAAGGCTTCACCACTAACGGCGTCGTCGATCTGCGCCTGGCACAGATCGGCCGGGGGCTAAGCTTCAATCACGCCCGCTTCATCGGATCAGGCGAAAACGGACTCACCGCCGAGCGCTCAACGATCAACGAAACACTTTACTGGGTAGATATCACCCATACGCCGCGCACAGAGCTCGACCTCAACAACGCGCACGTCGGGTCGCTGTGGGACGACTCTTCAAGTTGGCCGGGGCCTGGGCGACTGTTCGTCGACGGCTTCGTTTACGGCGCCATCAGCGGCGGCCCGGCTGACGCGCCGAGCCGACTTAAAT
Source organism: uncultured Pseudomonadota bacterium (assembly GCA_963824565.1). Classification (GTDB taxonomy): domain Bacteria; phylum Desulfobacterota; class Binatia; order Binatales; family Binataceae; genus JAJPJA01. Next base: position 51,883 of record CAWGQB010000003.1, read on the forward strand.
GGCTCGCGCGCCAACCCTCTGGCTATTGGCCGCAGACCTACGCCCAACTTGCGCGCGTGCTGCGCGACCGCGACTCGAATGGTGCGGTCGATGTGATGATCGCCGACCAGAACGCACATCGGCGCGAGAGCGGACTGGGATGGGGCGAACGAGTGTGGCGCGGGATGCTCGATGCCACGATCGGCTACGGCTATCGGCCGATGCGCGCGCTCTGGTGGATCTTATCCTTCGTCGTATTGGGTGCGATGATGTTCGCATGGGGTTATCGGGAACGCGCAATCACACCCACCGACCCCGCGGCCTATGGCGGCTTCGTCCAAAGCGGAGAGTTGCCGCGCCATTACCCACCGTTCAACGCCGTTATCTACTCGTTGGAGAACTTCTTGCCACTCGTCGACTTGCATCAGGGACAGTACTGGCGTCCTAATCCGCGCCACGGCTCGGGCGGTCGGCTGCCAGCCCTCTCTGGGACGCTGCTTAGATGGTACCTGTGGGTTCATATCCTCGCCGGATGGATACTGACACCGCTGCTGGCCGCCGGGCTCTCTGGCTTGGTGCGTCCGGGTTAGTGTTTACTGGTGTTACTCCCCGGATAACTGAATCGATCGTTTAATCTCGCACGGTTCTCCAGGAGCTTATTGTTGCGAGGTTCGGCGCCGACCAGCCTTTTCCCAGATCCACCCTTCCCCCAATGAAAAAGCAGCGGGATAGGTTGTAAACCCAGTTATGAGACATCACACGAGGTACAATGTTTGCTTTAAGTCGTTTTCCGGACCGATTTCCGCCGGCCCCAAGAGACCGCGTCGCTTCGATCATCACCTCGCCATCGAAGTGGCCGGGCAGCCGTACCCGATTTCCAACGAGCTGCCCAAGTTGATCCGATGAGAAATTGATTCCCAAGAGTTTGCCGCGAGAGCCCCCCTGGCCTCGCAATCTTAACCATCTAGAAGTTTTAGACTCTTCAGCAACACCGATACGTCGTTTTTACCAAGCTTTCGTGTCCCTGATGGGAAGGCTTCTGCGTTGGCAAAGGTGTTTGTAGGGGAAGAGCATCCGCGTGCGCCGTCGCAGGGACGCATTGCGAGCCGCCGATGACGAAGATCTTTCTCCAAAGCACAGCCGCGCAAGGCGGCGGCATCGCGGTCCAGTTCAAGATGCGGCCCAAGCGAACTTACCTACCTGCCGTCCGCTATGATAGGAGCCAGCCGGGGTCTCACGCCGCCGAATGGTAGGGCCGTACGGAAGAGACTAAGCGTTAGCATCTTGCAGGAAGAAACAAAACGCCTCGCCACGACGCTTTTACGTCCCTGCTCGCCGAGGTCCAACAGCAACTAGGCCGACGCCTCTGCTTCTTCGTGATCTGTTCGTGTACGACACCCCGTTGCTGTACCCGACCCTATCTGGCCAGATTCGCGCGCAGCCACGCCACGCTCCCGCCGACCACTAGCGCAACAGAGCAGACGTGAGCGATCGATGAAAAACTCAGCCAGAGAGCAAGGGGCACCACGCTATCGTGAGTCTGACTCGTCGCCGGAAATCCAATTGCGACGAGCAGTCTGAGCGAGAGCGGCCCGATGCCAATAGCGGTTGCCAGCGCCGCCAGCTTTTTCACTCTATCGTTCGCCATCATTGAATCTCTCATCTTCCAAACCCTCCTTCCCTCAGTTCTTGGGCAACGACACGGATAAGTGGCACACTCAGGATTGCGATGACTGTGAGAATGGCGCCGCTCGCAGTCGCCGGGCTGATTCGGGTCAGGCGCACGAAGTAGCCGGCGTCGTGGTGCAGGGGCACATCTGAGTAAGCGTGGACTGCGTCCATGAAGACCGAACACCCAGAAGACCACCAAAACCAAAGGGCCGCGAAGAAGATCCGTAGGCGTCCCGTTCCTATTGATAGGTGCGCCGCGCTCCTGCTAAAGACGTACGTACAGACAAGCCAGGCGATGATGCTGCTCAACGAGCCGGCGGCGCAAAAGAACGGGGGAATCTTGGGGCTGCAGCCAGTGTCTGCCTCGGCCCCGATGGCCAACGGCTGCCAGTGGCTGACGGTGCCGCCTTGTATGAAACACGCGCCGGCGTGGCCGCTCTCATGAATGCTGGGAACGATGATTAGGGCCAGAATGCACGTAATGGCCCAAGTTAAAATGAAAAGCACCAACTGGTACACCGAAGTGGCTATTCGTTCCGCTCTCATTGCCGTTGGCTGCGAAGCGGCGTTCATTGCGATCTCAGTCAGGGCAGCGCGTGCGTCGCGATGTCGCGCGTGTATTGTCCCGCCCGAGCCAGCTAAGAGGCCCAGTCCATCTGTTCCGCCGTCACTCCTTCGCGCAGCAGCATGCTCTTATCAGAACGTAGAACACCGACATCGAAGCTCTGAGAGGCCATATCTGCGGGTCGACGCATGTGGCGCATGACGGAGTTGCGAGTAATCGGGCTGCTGTTCATCTGGCAATGCTCCGCGCCCCCCTGAGGGCGTGAAACAATCAGATCTTAGTGGTGGCTTTGGTGCCGCCCACTCCGAAGTTGGTTGTTCCTTTACCACTTCCATTGGAACCGATCTGGGTCGTGCCGCTTATGCCGCTTGGCCGTCCACTGCTGCCCATCGGTCTTGTCAGCCTGGGGTCGAGAACTCGTGTTCCAGCGCTTGGATCGCTCTGGTTGCCGTAGTTCGGCACTCCGCTCGGCGCTTTGGCTGGATCTTCGGGTGGCTTGGGTGGAGTAATCCGCTCGTTGGCTCTCAGTCGCGCTTCGAGGCGACCGTCGTTCCCACCAAGCGCGCGGACGGCATTGCTACCGATAGCCCGAATGCCGTTGAGCATCGGGTTAACGATCTTGTTTGCGATGTACATGGCCTCGAAAGCATGGGTGAGAGCGAGGCCAACGGTGCCGCTGACGATGCTAGCGGCTGTCGATGGAACAGTGGTAGTAATGATCGTGAGGATAATGGAATTAGCTACGAGGCTCAGCAGAAGACCCCAGTTCATTGGTGCACTACATACCGAGGTTATGATCTTCGTCGGGGGAACACCGTAGGTTGCGTACCAGGGAAGTGTGGTCGTTGTTGGTGCGCAGGCGGCGGTCAGTACGGCGTCCCAGTTGGCAGCGATTTTCATTCCAATGCCAAGCAGTAGGTAGAAGAAAAGCAAGCGAACGCCGACCTTTATTACGTAGCCGAAATAACCCTCGGCGATAGGGGCCGTGAAGCGGCTGCCACCGAAAGCGAGAAGGATCGAAGCACCGCCAATTACGAGATACGCCTCTACCACAACCAAGAGTGCGAGGGCTGCGATGATCGCAAATGAGATCAGGATGAAAAATGCTGCCGCCGTCTGACCGATGACCACCGCTAGGTCCGTAACCAGACCGCTGTTGTTGATAGAGGCCTTGTAGATGGTCTCTGCCATGTGCGTGCCGACAGCGAGCACGGTGGTTGGATCGAGGTTCGGTACGCCGCTGACGGTGGCGCCAATGGTGCCGAAGCTGTGAATTATCGCTGCCATCCAAGGAAAGGCGTTGACCAACATCAGGTAAATGAACCCGGCACTAAGCAAGTGTCTAAAGGTTCGGCCGAGGTAACGGGGGGCGCCGGCCTGATCGATCATGTACTGAATAGCCGTGACGAGGACCTCGATGAACAGGAGTCCGAGAAAGAGCCTGAGCGCGTAGGGCGGGATTGCGAGTGCGTAAGCGGCTGCCGCGCTGGTGAATTGAGCTCCAATTGCGTTGGGATCCATGAGACCTCCTCCGTCTTTACAAATGGCGCGCCTAAGGAAGTTTTGGTGGCGGTGAGTGTTGATCGAAAGGGTTGCGCATTGGTGATGACAGAATGGCGCGAGCCGCGTTTTCAGCCTGTTGTTGGCGATAATGTTGCCAGGCGCTGTAGATGACTGCGCAAAGCCCTATAGCTGCGAAAAACAGGATCGGACGGTTGCTCACTTTGTTCATGAGAGTCTCCATACAGACGCGAATTAGGGTAAAGATATAGGGGTTGTGTGCCCGTCAAACGGGTTCGGTATGGGTGACGACAAAAGGGCCTGGGCCGCCAAACTGTCTTGTACCTGCGCGTTAAGTTGATTGGCGGCTGCTACGTTCTGCGAATTCATCTGGGCCATCACGAGCTGGCGGAGCAACTGCACCTGCTGCACTTGGGAGAGCGCGATTTCGTTGCTGACCTGCACTGCCTGTAAGTTGCCGATCGCAGTCTCATTCTTGAGCTCAAGACCGGAGAGATTGGTTTGCTCGGCCCAGAAGTTCTGGGCCTGGGCCTGCGCCGAGGCCAGCGCGCCATTGAGCGTATTCAGCGTGGTGTCGACGTACGCTTGCAGGCTTTGAGCTTCGGAAGTGGTGGTGACCTGGTAGCCGGGATAGAGTTGCTGGAATTGCGACGCGAGCCCCTCAAAGGTGTAGGAAAGCCCTTCCTGTTCGCTGATCAGGCCGCCTAGGTTATCAAGCAAGGTCTCGTTGGACTTCCAAAAGCCGGCGCCACCGCCCTTAGTGTTTTTGATGAGGTACCGAAGCTGCTCGGCCAGGTTGGTGACGGTGGCGGTCTCCTCCCGAAGCTGACTCAGTTGCCGGGCATACATGGATGGATCAAAGACAACTGTTCCGCCACCGAACTGGGCCTGGGCCGTCAGCGGCACCGCCAAGGCTTCGAAAACCGCAGCAACCAACCATAAAAGGCAGACTCGGCAGGCAAAGTGCGAATTCTCGTATTCATGGTTCTCTCCTACCCCTCAAAACGGAGTTCGTTGTTGCCTTTCATGTAGCCGGCATCGCCGTTGCTCAAGGAGCCCGCGGATAGATAGCTCCTCCCGATCGTGCTCGCCCGTGCTCCTGAGTTTCTCCCAATGTCCGGCCCAATCCTGGAGTCCCTTTGAGCGCAGCCACTGCGCAGGCCAGTTGTCGCCGTACTCGCGCATCATGCCCCGCGCTTTCAGGATGTCTTCCTTGGAACTCGCGCCGACAAACGAGAGGGTCGCCGGCTCCAGCGCCAGGTCGAACAATCGGCGCCCTAACGGCGAGGCGTAGTAGTAGTGCCGCTTGGGAATGGCGTCGGCGATGATCTCAATCTGCCGGGGACTGAGGCCGAACCGGTGATACAACTCGCCGGTATTGGGGTTCCTGGCCTCGGGATTGGGCAAATAGATCTTGGTGGGGCACGATTCCAGAATGACGTCGCGATATGGCGAATTGGCTACTTCGGTAAGACTCTGGGTAGCGAGGATGACGGCGGCGTTTTTCTTACGCAGCGTGCGCAGCCATTCCTCGATTTTTGCTCCGAATAGCTCGTTGGCGAGCATGATCCACGCTTCGTCAAGCACGACCAGAGTGGGTCTGCCGTCAAGCCTCTGATCGATGCGATGGAACAGGTAAAGCAGTACGGGGATCAGCACCTTCTGGCCCATTGCCATCAAGGTTTCGAGCTCGAAGGTGATAAACCGGCTGCTAAGCAGCGCGTCCTGGTCGGCGTCGAGAAAGTGCCCCAACGGTCCTGTCATGGAGTAGGCACTGAGGCCTTCGCGCAAATCCTGATCCTGAACCGTCGCCAACAGATGCGTGAAGGTGCGCGCGTGCTTGGGGCTTTCGCCCAGCAGTTCCAGGGCGCGCCACAGCGCCTTGCGCTGGGGAGGCGAGATTTTCACGTTCTGGAGTTGAAGTAACGCTTCAAGATATTCCTGCGCCCAGGTGCGTTCGCCTTCGTCGTCCACGCCAATAAGCGGACACGCGGCGATCTCGTCTTCGCCGATATCCAAATGGTCGCCGCCACAAGCTTTCGTCAGAACGAAGGACGAGTAGCCCTTGTCGAAGTTGAAGACCTGCATGCCGGGCACCCGGAAAGCTTGTACGATGATGATGCACAGCAACACGCTCTTGCCCGCACCGGTCGGACCAATGATCAGGCAGTGCCCGACGTCGCCGATGTGCAGATGGAAGCGAAACGGTGTGCGCCCGCTGGTAGAAGCGTAAAAAAGGCTGGGGTGTTGGGCGGATACATCGGGCAGGGGTTGGTTTCGAGCCCGGCCCACACGGCGGTTGACGGGATCAGATCGGCCAGATTTTGCGTGTGCACCAACGGCTTGCGCACGTTCGGATGTCCGTGTCCGGGTATCGTGCCAAGATACGCGTCAACAGCGTTCACGTCCTCGATGCGTGCCGGAAAGCCGTGACGCAGGAACTGTTTGCGCACTTCCTGGGCATTCGCATTGGCGGTTTGAGCATCGTCCTCGATGATGACGACGTTCATGGTCAGATAGCAGTAGTGCACCCGCCCACTGTGAGCCTCGGCCACTGCGTTATCCGCGTCGGCGGCCATATCGAGCGCATGCTGATTCTGAAACGCCGGCGACGAGTTGGCTCCACCGAAGCTCTCTTTGAGGAACCCCTTGAAATCCAGCCGTTTTCTGAAACCAGTTGCGCCGCAGAACGGATAGCTGCTGCACGCCCGTGGTCGGGTCGAGCATGATGGCCCGAATCGACCAGCGGTAGCAGAACGGAAGTTCGCCCAGGAAGGCGGTAATTTCCGCATGTGACTCCAGGGGGAATCCTGCCGGCGCGACGATCCGGATGTGCCGGCCATCGATGGTCGGCGTGAAGCCGGTCACGAACCGGTAGTTCCCCAACACCGCGTCGAGGTAGTTGAGGCTCGCCGGCGGGCACACATACATCGGTCTGCCGACTATGAGGCTCTCAAGAAAGGAAAGCATTTCACCGTCGTCCTTGCGCCGGACCCTTAAATGGTTGCTCAGAGCCTGCTCGAACTCCACCGCGGCGTCCTGGAAGGTTTCCAGTGTGCGGTGCCAGTCGGGCTTGTCCTCACCATGACGGGACAAAAATGGCCGCGTCGCACGCGATTGATAGTCGGACGGAGGGCGATAAGTGAGGCTCAGGGTGAAGCTGGTCTCCAGGTGCTTACCCTCTGCCAGATAGTGCAGTTCGCGCTCGCGTTCGATGAGGGCTGTGGTCGCGTCAGGAAACGCACCGCCGGTTGGGTATTCGGTGCTCGGATGCCGGATGAGATCGGCATGGATCATGAAGCCATCACCGTACCGCGAGAGGATCGCGTTGAGATGATGCTTGAGCGCCGAGATTTCCAGCAGGCTGGCCGAGTTGAGGTCGGGCCCTTGATACGTCAGACAGGTCATCAGCGCGCCGTCCTTGAGCACCATCACGCCCGGCGCGCCTATGAACGCAAAGTTGAAGAGGTCCGGCGTCCCGATTCTTTTGTCGGGCTTCCGGCGTAAATCCTTAAACTCCTTTAGCAGCATGAACTTCTCCTAGCGCAACATTTCCCGGGGGGTGGGAACTGACGGATGCACCCTGGCCGGTGGCGCAAAGATCGAGGCGCGCGGTGGGTAATAGTCCTGGTAGCGGATATGGCGGAGGTAGACCCGGCTCAGTTGCGGATCGAACTTTGCTGCCTGCACCAGCGCCCAGTGTCCAACCGTTACCAGGAGTCCACTGATCGCAACTGTGTACCAGTGCAATCCGCCCCCGAAGAAAATCGCGGCGGCAGCAATCCAGTTGGCAATCGCTGGCGCCCGCTCCGCCCCGGCGAGCAAGAGCGGGCGCGACAGCGATTGATGGATCGTGCTGTGGCTCGCGTTGGTGTCGGCCATCGCACCGGCCTCCTTAGAACAACGCGCCAGCGAACGGGAAGATTGCGGTCATGAGCGTCGCCGCTCCTAACGCGGCGGCGCCACCGAATGCGAGCGCCGATATCTTACGTGCGCCGGTGCCATGCTCGCTGAAGGCCCACGTCAGACCCGCGCCGATAATCGCCGCGGTAGTGATCGTGTGGGCGACCGGACCCTGCAAATCGGTTTGCAGCGTGTTAAGCGGCGTATCCCACGGGAGCACCCCGGCGCCGGTGGCTGCCGCAAACGCCCGCGCCGGCAGCGCGAGCGTGAGCACGCCCGTCGCATAGCTGAGCCTCACCGCCCACCTGGTCATTGAACCCTCTGTTCCTCTGAGTGCCTTCATTTCCCGATACCTCCCTGTTGTTCGGTAATGATCCTCAAGCCGTCACGGCTTTGAGTCCGTTGCTAAAGTGGGGTGAGTTTGAAGCCCTCCCCCTGGCTATAGCCTTGGAGTGCGACGACTTCGCTGACCCGCCGGCCTGTGGGCGTCCGCGTTACGAACGCGAGCAGATCAATGGTCTCGGCAATCAGCTCCGGCTGGGGCGGTACTCCCGCCTCCTGGACGAGACTGGACAAGCGCGTTAGAGCAGCGGCGGCACTGTTGGCATGCACGGTGGTGACACCGCCGGGATGTCCGGTATTCCAGGCCTTCAGCATGCTCAGCGCCTCGGCACCCCGGACCTCGCCGATGATGATGCGGTCCGGCCGCAGCCGCATCGTCGCGCGCACCAGCCGCGTCAGATCCGCGGCATCGCAGGCGCGCAACTGAATCGCATTGGGCGCGCTGCACTGAAGCTCGTAGGTGTCCTCAAGAATCGCATACCTGTCGCTGGGCTCTCCCAGCTTCACCATCTCGTAGAGCAGCGCGCTGGTGAGCGTGGTTTTTCCCGAGCCGGTGCCCCCGGCAATTACGATGTTTTCGCGCTTGACGATGGCACCACGAAAGATTTCGGCCTGATGCTCGGTGATGATTCCGGACTTGAGATAGTCTTCGAGGGTGTAAAGGACCTGGGTAGGTTTGCGGATAGCGAAGCAGGGTACGGCGACCACCGGCGGTACCAGTCCTTCAAACCTGCCGATTCCTTCCGGTAGCTCCCCTTCGATGATCGGACTCTGGGCGTTGACGACCATGTTGAGCAGCGCGGCGACGGTGCCGATCAGGCTCTCCACCTGAGTCGCCGGTATTACGGAGCCTGTGTCCCACATGCCTTTGCCATGTGCGTCGAACCACAGGTGACCGTCCCGGTTAACGATTAGATCGGTCACATCGGGATCGGCGAGCCCCTGGCGCGCTTGCTCTCCCAGCTCGCGCTCGAACTTTTCGATCAGCCGAAACTGTTGGAGCTTATGCACCGTACTCATTGCTGATCCTCTACGGCGTGTGGTGTGGAGTTAGTGCCGTTTAGTTCGGCAGGCTCGCCTAGTCCCATATCCCTGATGAGCTCGTCGACCGCCTGCTTCCAATTCTGATAACGCCGCTCGCCGCTGGCGGCGGCGCTCTTGTGCTGCTCTTTGGCCACTTCCGGTGTGTGTATGAGCATGGTGAGCGCGAACCGGTCGAGCATCGTGAGCATCACCGCCAGCCGGCGGAGCACTTCACCTGCCTTCGCGCCGGCGAGCTCGGCAATCCGCCTCTCGCTTTCCTGCGACAGGTGGGAAACAGTGGACGGGTCTCCGTTGCTCGGGTTTTCTTTTAAAGGCTGGGTCTCGTGGTGACCCAACAGGCAGCCTTTGACGTAAGTCGAAAGGGAAAGACGCCGTTTCGCCGCCTGCTCTTTGAGGTGCGAGTATTCGTCCGGGCTCAGATAGCAGGCCACGTGGTGCAAGCGCCTCATAATAACTTCACTGCCTTCTTTGACGGGGTCTGACCGTTCTCAATTGCCTGTTCCTTGGCTGCTGAGGTTCTCGGCTTTAGAAACCGCACCCGCTGCTCGTGCGGCCACTCTGCCCTACCGTTCCCGTTTACGTCGGTCTGCGGCTTCTCTGAAGAATGCGGTTGCCGAATTTCAGCTCCCGGTGGCCCCGGAGCCTGCTCCTGCTGCTTGTCGCTGACCCGGAGGATCCGATCACTTTGTGCCGGAGGCGGAATCTTGGTTCGCCTGCTGAACAGTGGCTGGTTGAAATGGCGGATTCTGGTCGCCCTGATCGTCGGATGTCCTCGGGTAAAGATAAGCGCCGCGTCCTCATCCATTACCATCACCTCGTCAGGCGTCATCATGGGCCGCTTGATTTCAGACTCCGAAGTGCTCACCCCGCTCGCCGATACCGTGCGATGCGAATGCCGTACCGTGGTCTCTCCGACCATTGCCGAAATCCAGCGCGCGCTCTCCATCTTGTTGGGGGTAAAGGCGACTCGCGTGTTGCAATTGCTGGTGATTGATTCGTCGTGCCCATAGGCCTCGTGAATCTGGGTGATGTCCTGGGCGACCAGACACGCCCGCAATCCGTACCCGGCGATGAGCGAGAGCGATTCGGCCAGAATCTCCAATCTTCCCAGGGTCGGAAACTCGTCCAGCATCAGTAGTAACGGATGCTTGTAGTTGGCCACCGCGCGCCCATCCCGATAGATCATCGTCCTGGTGAAGTGCCGGACGATCTGGTTGAGCATCAGCCGGAGCAAAGGCCGCAACCGGTCCCGGCTTGACAGCGGTATTGAGATGTACAACGAGACCGGGCGCTCATGGTTCATCAGGTCATGGATCCGGAAGTCCGAGCGTGCGGTATTCGCCGCCACCACCGGATTGCGATAGGGCGACATCTGTCCCACGGCTTGGCCGGCGCTGATCAAACTCATTATCGCCGCGGTTCCGAAGTTCGCCCATAGTGGTTGTCCACTTCATCTCTGAAGCCCGCGTAGCCCGCCTGGTCGGTCCCGGGCATCGAAGGAATGTCCATGCTCGAGGTGTTCGGGAAAATCAGCCGGTCCCACGAGATCTGGACCCGGCTCTGTCCATAGCTGGCTGAGCTGTGATAGGAGCCGATCAGCCTGCTCCCCTGCGGGATCAGCAGCGAATGCCCACTGGCGGTGTCGTAAACGTTTTGACTGACTTGGGCGAGTATCGGTCCCGGCAAATCAGAATTGATACCGCTGACCAGGACCGCGGGGATCACACCGCCGGCCATCACGGTGTATGGCGATGCCGGCGGGTGCAGTCTCACCGCCGCTCCCTCCGATGGCGGCAACGAACCGGGGTTCTCACCGTTGTCGACACGGTCATCGCTGCGCGAGCGCGATGGGATCTCCAGCGTGCTGTCATGGAAGGCCGCCACCATCTGCGGCGCCTCCAGCGCCTTCATGTACTTCTCCCGCTCCCACTCCGCGTACCTGCTCGGCTGACGTGGCGTCGTTGACGCTTCGGTTTGCCGGCTCGGTATCACCATCGAGGACGGCGTCGTCGCCGGCGGCTGATATACCGGTGCGGGTGTTAGCGCGGTCGCTTTCGCGTTCGCAATCAGGTCCTGAACCGAAGTCTTATCCGCCGTGGTGTTGTCGCCGTCGTGACTGGCCTCTCCAGACTGCGCACTTTGCCGCGGACCCGATGACTGGACGGCCAGCGTCAGCAGCACCACCAGTCCCATCGCGACCCCCACTCCCGTAGCGGCGAGACGGCCGTTGAGCCGCGCGCCACCTTCGGTGCGGAGTTTGTCTTCGTCCTGCTGCCCCTGGGTGACATCGACTTCGCCCTGCTTTTTGCTGTCGTCGCTCTCGGACATGACTCACCTCGCATTGCCGCTGTACGCTATGGTCTCCCGGTCCTGTTGCCGTCCCACTCCAGAGACCAGCACCGCCTGGTCGAACAGCCGGTCGACCACGTAGTAATCGCCGCGGACCCGATAGTTCACCATCTGGCTCCCGCTGCCCGCGGCGACCATCAGCGCCGGCGCTTCGCTTGACTTCATTCCCGCCGGCATCTGGATGTAGACGTGCGTCCCATCGTCGAAAGCCCGCACTGGCTTCCACGGCATCTGCGGACCGGAAATCGTGTACGAGAAGTTCAGTTGTCCGGGATCAACCGATGCGATCGGAACGACGGCACCCGGCGGATCGACTTCGGTTCCGCTGCCCGCCTTAGCCTGGGCCGCAGTCGCATCGGCCTTCTTCATCGCGTCCAGCAGTTCGTCGGGGTAGTAGAACTCAACCTCCTGCATCGCATGACCCGGCCGCGAACGCAGCGACAGATGGTAGATATGTTTCGTGGTGTAAATTGTGAGATTGGTTGCGATGCCAGCCGCTTGGGGTTTAACCGCCAAGTGCGGCACCGGGTCCGAGGGATCCCCCGAGGACGCGGGCGTCGCCATCCAGCGCTCGGTGTCGCCCATCGCCACGTCGGTGATGGTCTCTCCGCCCTGTAGCTGGATGTCGGTCGTCCTTAGCGGCTCGCAGTCCACTACCGGTGCGGGACCCTGGTCATACGCGTAGAGCACCTCGCGGTCCGTCTTGTACATCGGCCACCTGCCGCTCTTGGCATGCAGTTCGATGGCTTCACGCACTTCCGTCGATTGCTGAGCCAGAAGCTCCGCGCCGGTCGGCGGCACCGGAGTTGGCTCCGCCTCCGTCTCCGCGTGTGTGACCAGCGTAAGCGGAGGAGGCTCCGCGGGTCGCTGCGTTTGCAGGGACGCACATGCTCCCAACATCAGGGCAAAACTGCCCACCATGGCGATGCGCCTCATCGCACTACCTCCCTCTCTGTTTGTCGGTTCTCTAGCTCTGCTGTTCGGTCCAGCTGATCTGCGTCGTGTAAAACCCCAGCGGGTTGCTGATGATCGAATCGTCAGAGTTCGGCGCCACAATTTGGGTCTGAAGCGCCGCTTCCCAATGGCTCGGCGCACCTATCGGCACTCCGGTCAGGTCTTGCGCCTGCTCGCTCCATCTCACCTGGTAGCTGTGCGCCGACAGCTCCAGGACGGAATCGATTTGCACCGATACCGTCTTGTGCTTGGCGATCTTAAAGGGATTGTGGAGGAAATTGTCCGAGTGGAAGTAGACGTCGAGAAATTTGTTGGCGGGCCCGCGCGCATGGCCGAGTAGCTCGTCAAGCATGTGCTGTTCGGCACCGGGGTCGCTGCTCACAGTGCGCGCATCACGGATGAATGTCGCGATCTCATAACGCTCCATGCGCTCGACCAGCGCCGGCTCGCTGCTCGCAATCAGCGGCTTCGGCATGGTCAGCGCATAGCCGAGTTTGTCAACTTCGACTACATACGGCAGGTAGCGGCTGCGGCTGCTTTGCCAAACGATGCCGACGGCCAGCACCAGACTTACGACCATCGAGGACGCCGCCGCTATCTGCCAGTTGCGTTTACCGAGAACGAGGTCAGCGTAACGCTCGTCCCACTGTCGCCAGGGTTCGGGATAGACGTTGCTCTGCATACTGAACGCCCCATCTGCGGATCTCGCGAGTCGCGTGTGATGTTGCGTCTCGCTCGACTGTTCGTCTGAGCAAGTTCCTTGCCATCATGAGGAACGCTGAAAGCGCTCGATGTCCTACACATCGGAGAAAGGCCAAATCTTAGGAGCGATATACGCTTCGGTTTGCCGGCTCTGGCGCTTCGGTTTGCCGGCTCGGTGCAGAGGAGCTGACCGGATTTTGTTAGCTTTCCTTTTCCCTAGCTCCTGGAACGGCACGGGCGGACGTTGGGTGGTAGCCTAAGCCCTCTATCGAACTTCCGTGTGCGTGTAGTATCCTTCTTGAATGAGGCCGCGTCTGTCCAGGATCTCTTTACGCGGGTTCAAGACGTTCCGTGAACTCAACGATTTTGAGCCAGGTTCTTTGACGGTTCTGATGGGACCCAACGGTGCAGGAAAGAGCAACTTTATATCCTTCTTCCGGTTGCTCTCATGGGCCGCTCGCCGATCCCGGTCAGCTTCAAGTTCATGTTGCGGAGTTGGGTGGCGCGAGTGCCATCTTGCACCTCGGTGCAGCGGTCACTCCGGAGATTCAAGCAACCCTGAGCCTCGCCACTGACTCCGGCGTAAATGAATTTGGCTTCCGTCTGTTTCACGCCGCCGGCGACACACTAATTTTCGCAGACGAATGGTTTAGGTTCCGACGCCTTGGCAGTCCCGAGACGTCCGGGAGCGTCGGGGACAGCCATCCTAGTTTGGGAGCGGGACATAGGGAGTCACGACTCATTTCCGAGGCCTCGGAGGGAAATAGGACCGCAAGATTCGTTCTTGGTATGCTGCGGCGCATCATCGTTCACCAGTTTCACAACACTTCCCCTACAGCCAGGATCCGCAACAAATGGAACGCTGACGACGGCCGGTGGTTGAAGGAGGATGCGGCTAATCTTGCTCCGTTCCTGTATCGCTTAAAGAGAGCGGAGCCAAAGTATTACCAGCGAATTGTGGACAGGATTCGGTTGATTCTGCCGTTGTTTGCGACATTCGAGCTTGAGCCCGAATACGGCAGCTTGTTGCTGCGTTGGCGGGAACTGGGCTCGGATCATATATTCAGCGCGGCCCAAGCAGCTGACGGCATGCTGCGGGTCATAGCCTTGGTGTCGCTTCTTCAGCAGCCGGAGCGGGACCTTCCGGATGTCCTCATCATCGACGAACCAGAACTGGGCCTGCATCCGTACGCCATCGAGATTTTGGCCGGGTTGTTAAAGGCGGCGGCTAAACATGTGCAGGTGATTGTTGCCACCCAGTCAGTTTCTTTGATCGACCGGTTTGATCCGCAAGACATCGTCGTGACTAACCGCTACGGTCGCGAAACCAGCTTTCACCGTCTGGGTGCCGATGAGTTCGCAGACTGGTTGAAGGATTACACTTTGTCGGAACTTTGGGAAAAGAACGTGTTGGGCGGGAGACCATCCCTATGATCAGGCTACACATAGTTGTTGAGGGGCAAACCGAGGAAGCTTTCGTTAACGAGGTTTTGGCCCCTGTACTTGGAATAGTGCAGCTCAAGAGCAATTGGGTCGTTTTTCGTTTTCCGTCAGTTTATCATCCACTTCATTCAAATAACTCGAGGTCCACGACAACAACAGGTTCGAGATTCGGTTCAGCCGCACGTAGATGGAGCTTCACCTCGCGCCCAATTGCTTCTCGAACTTTATCAAGCAGTCGCGGCTCGAACCTGCACTCGTAATCCCGATTGTCTTCGCTATGACGCACAAGAATCGTCGAGGCGTCCAAGTCGACCCTCCGCAGCTCACCTTCGACTGTTACTGGGATCCCCTGGAAGAGTTTCTCGCGAGCGCTCTCGTCAATTAGGAAACCGAGATCTCGTGGAGAGCCCACTTCTTGCAGCCCTTCGGAACGCGGTGAATCGTCGCGCCGGAGCCTTTCATCAATCCAAAGTCTAGCCTCTCTTGTCAGTCGAACGGGGCCGGTCCCGACCAATTTTCCATATAGTTCGATGGTACCATCTCTCGGAACTAATCGGTTCACTGCCCTGAGAAGCGGTTTTTCGATCTCCGGACTATTGTAATCCGACCTGATAGGCGTCAGGAGTTCGGCATGGGAAGAAACGATCGAAGCCATCTCCAAATAGCTGGCGAGGGCACGCGCGACTAGCTTGCGTTCAAGGTTTGAACCATTGTGACGCGCTGCACTGTCGGGTTTATGAATTTCAAGGCCCACCCGTAAACTTCCCATTTCGGAAGCGATCACTCTGAAGTCACACGCGTCGCGAAGGCGACCCGCCTTGACCACATCAGATGAGTCACTCTTTGCAAGGTAGGCGGCGATATCCAGAATGCCCAGCCGGAACCCGTTGAGAGCCGCACACAAGCGCAGGACAGAGATTGAATGCGCCGATTCCGAGCCGTCTATACGAATCCACACGTCAGCTTCCATCGCGCGGGCCTCGACGGCGCCGGAGTATTCAGCAATTTCCGCTTCCAATTGCCTGATTTGATTAAGCGGGCCTTCCGCCATCAGGGCAAAGGTCTTGAAATTTCGCGCTGACAGATCGGTTCGTAAGGATGCAAGTGCGCTGTACATGCGTCCAAGACGGCTTACGGCCTGATCTAGCTGTTCCTGGTTCGAAATCATCGACGGATCCGCACGATGCCTTTCCGGAGCGCCGGATGTCCTTTCACGTTCTGGAAGTCGTCCAAGTAGCTCTCCTGTTGCGGCGTTCCACGCTGCGCGACCAGGATGTCGAAGCCATAACGCCTTCGAACCCAAGAAGCCGAGATGATGTTCGACGTGTATGGCGAGAGCTCCGCATCGAAGTCGAATCCTTCAGCCAAAACCAGGATTAGGTCGATGTCGCGAGGTTCATCTTCGGACGTGACGAACTACCATCCACAAAGACATCGATATTCAGCGCGCTATGGTGAATTTCTTCCAAATATTCCTTCAATTTATCGGCGAGTTCAAAACGCCGTATGCTGTTTCGAAAGTACCGGAATCGTTCAAATAATTCGTTTTCAGAGGCTTCGTGAATCCCTTCCGGAAGGACGCCGTGGTTGTCAAACTCGGGAATTGCCATCTTAGGTTCCGAGACTTAACCTGACTGAGGAACTTCCTACAATCCCCGAATGACCGCTTAGGCTTTTCAGACTCCTTCATGGCAGAGCGACCGCCACGCTCGCGACTTAGGGATAGCGCGATCATCATCACCTCGCATACCATTGTAAGCTGCCGGCTCTCCCACGAAAGACCCATGTCAGCGCGAAGGCGGGCGCCCGCATCCAGGTCAGTTAGCGGTCCCACGGGTATATGTTTCGAAACCACACGGAACTCCTCCATGTCAGCGTCTCGCGCACCCACCGCAGGTTTTGGCGTCAAGGTTGGGGTCCACTGCCAAACCTCGCAGCGCTTTTGGAGCATGCTGAACGCGTTCCTCCCGACCGGATCAGTATCAGCGGAGAAGGCGAGTAACTGACCGCAATCAAGATACTGCGTTATGACGCGTTCCCTACGGCCTTTGGCTTGCGCGAGGATTTCGCAAAATTGCGAATGGCAGAAGACCCCAAAAAATGCGATTTAACTCTAAGTAGTGATTTACGCTAGGTTGATCCGTGTCCAAAAGTGTCCAAAACGATCTGAACTGAGGCGATCTGGGAGGAGGTCAAAAGCTGAAAAGTGCTTAGTTTTAAAGGATTTTTCGATCTGAGCCGATCTGCCAAAACCCCCTTTACCGAATTAGCAATCTGGTGCCTTCGACCACTCGGCCACCTCTCCGTGTAATAAAATCAAGGGATTTTCCCGTTTGTCTCCTTGGTCGGCACGAAAGCTTCTCCACTTCTCATCGCGGGTCGAATCCGCGTTCCGAAACAGCATGCTGTGAAGCCGGGTTGAGCCATCTTGAGCATCCAGTAGGACCTTAGCGGCGAACTTGCTCTTTTGGTTCCTTCTTCCTTTAGCTCCGCGTCCATAAACGCGCGTTCGGCTTCCAACGCGGGATTGACCGGGACTCGCCTGCACCGAACGCTAGCTTGAAGATTACCGCCGTCGTGGTCAATACGCATTCACGCTTTTCGCCCGGCGTCAGTCTTCTGAATATGACTGTCGATCTATTTCCCTTCCTTGGCGCCTCTGCGCTCGGCGGCGATTCGCTCAACCAGCCTGGTGGTCGGCTCCGAGATGCCAATCTCACCACGCTCCCAACGCGCGACAGTGTTCGACCGCACGCCTATAGCCTCCGCCAACGCTGCTTGCGTCAGGCTCAACTCTTGTCTGATAGCACGGAGTTTCGAACCGCTCATGACTATACGGATCGTATAGTCATGACCAATCAGAGTCAAGCGCCCTGGTTAACGCCCGGCCGTTAGTTACACGCCGATTTCGATGACCTTTGCATTACAGGAGTCGTGTCCGAGCACGAGCAAACCGATAGCGACCGGTAACGAGAAACGCCGCGGACCCGCACTGCCCGGGTTGAGAAAAAGAATACCCCCGCGGTGCTCAACAAGTGGACGATGGGAGTGACCCGAAAGGACCGCCGTAATGCCAGCTGCGGCCGGATCGAGACTGAGTTCGGCGATGTCATGGATGATGTAGAGCGTGTGGTTCCCGACTATGACCACGTCTTCCGTCGGCAACTCAGAAGCCCAGGAGCCCTTGTCGTTGTTGCCTCGCACCGCGTGAACCGGCGCGATGGCTCTGAGCGCATCCAGCACCGCGGCAGCGCCGACGTCGCCGCAATGCACAATCACATCCGACTCCCGAAGCAGATGGAGAGCCTCGGGCCGGATCAGGCCGTGCGTATCAGAGATCACACCGACGACGTATCGCGGCGTCTTGGAGACCGGGACGGCCAAGGTTTTCTGGCTGTTTAACGATTTGCGCATCAGCATCTACGCATCGCCTTGGCGACCTAGTGAGTCAAGCCAACGCCGCCCGACGATCTCACGACGCGATGTTCGTCCCCGGTTGCTCAGAGACCCATCCTGCAATCCTGCTTCATTTGCTCACTCGCGATCTTTCTCATCATCGCGTCCGGCGCGCCCTGCGGAAGCATTTCTGTCTTGGTAGGCGGTGGCGTATAGAAAGATGAGCTTGACGTTGGAGGTAACCAATGGCTCCTCGCGCATCGAAAGGCATTCTAAACGGAATCAAGGTCCTCGACATGACCCAGGTGATCGCGGGACCATCTGCCACCAGCCTGCTGGCCGAAATGGGCGCGGATGTAACCAAGATCGAACTGGGGCCGACCGGGGATCGCTTCCGTTTCTACATCCAGGCGAAAAACCGGGGTACCGCTTTTGTCAGGCTCAATCGCGGCAAGAAGAGTATATGCATGAATTTCCGCACCCCCGAGGCCCGGCAGATCGTGCGCGAACTGCTGCCCAAGTTCGACGTCCTGGTGGAGAATTTCGCCCCCGGCGTGATGGTCCGGATGGGCCTGGATTACGAATCGGTGCGCAAGATCAACCCGCGCATCATCATGTGTTCGATCTCCGCGTTCGGACAGAACGGCCCGCTGTCGAGCCAGCCTGGTTTCGATTACCTGGGCGCCGCGTACGCCGGCGTATTGGATGTTATGGGAGGAGAACCCGACGGTTCGCCGACCCTGGCCGGCGTCGCGATCGGCGATTATCTGACCGGCATGACCGCGATGGCGGGAATCGGGTGCGCGTTGTTTTATCGGGCGCAGACCGGAGAGGGCCAACACCTTGAGGCGTCGCTGCTCGATTCATATTTTTACACCCAGGACCATGCAGTGGTGCGGCAGACGCTTTCGGGAGGCAAGTTTAAACCCAAACGGCTGGGGCGCCACGATCGCGCGTTGTGCCCGCAAGGTCTCTTCAAGGGCGAAAAGCATTGGCTGTGTATCCTGGTCCCGATGGACAAGATGTGGCGCCAGTTGTGTGTCGCGATAGACCAACCCGGACTGGCGCGCCATCCGGATTTCGCCACCAACGCCAAGCGATTGGAGCATCGTGACCAGGTGATCAAGCTCGTGCAAGACTGGCTTGATGCGACGCCTGAAGAAGAGGCGTTGCGCCGATTGCAGGAGAACAGGGTGCCGGTGGCGCCGGTCCTCAACACCTCGGAAGCGGTTGCGCATCCCCACCTCAGAGAGCGCGGCACCGTGCAGAGGACCCACGATCCGGTGCTCGGCGAAGTTGACGTACCGGGATTTCCGCTCCGATTCTCGGCCTCTCCGGGAGTGCTGGATATGGAAGCGCCCTTGTTGGGTCAACATAACGCTGAGGTGCTCAAGGAGTTTCTTGACTACTCCGATGAACGCATCGCGCAGCTCAAGCAGCAAGGGGTGCTGATGGAAAGCGCAGTCGACACGCCGAGAGCTGCACCTAAAGCGCAGCAGAGGTAAGGCAAGCGTCGCGCATATTTTAACCGATGCGCCGCTCAATAGGTGTTCGCGATGAAAATCGGACTCAGAACATTCATTACAGCCGACACGATGACGGCCGATCGGGTGGCCGTGAAGTGCGAGTCGCTGGGCTTCGAATCGATATGGGTCTGCGACCATCCAGTTCTTCCCGTTTACCATCGTCTGGCCCCGACGCGGGTGGACGCGCGCGTCGGGATCAGCAGCCATCAGATGCCTGAATACTATCGGGGCGTGCCCGATCCCTTTGTGCTGCTGACGCAGGCCGGCACCGTTACCAGAAGAATCAAGCTTGGCACCGGAATCTGTCTGGTTCCCGAACGCGAGCCAATCGGGCTGGCCAAAACGGTTGCGACGGTCGATGTGTGTTCGGGCGGCCGGATGCTGTTCGGGATCGGCGCCGGCGGCATTCCACAGGAATCCGACGCGATGGGGGTCGAGTTTCGCCGCCGCTGGCCGATAACGCGCGAATATATTCGGGCGATGAAAGAGCTGTGGACCGCGCACGAGTCCAGCTTCGACGGTGAGTTCATCAGGTTTCCCCCGGTCTACTGCTACCCGAAGCCGGTCCAGAAGCCGCATCCGCCGATTATTATCGGCGCCGGCGGTATCGGCTCCAGTTCGCTGCGCGCCCTAAAAGACACTGCCGCATTGGGCGACGGATGGGGTCCAGTGTCGATTGGTTCGGAAGAACTCAGGCGCGACCTGGCGGCCTTGAAGAGCCTGTGCCAGGAGGCTGGACGGAATTTTGAGCAGATCGAAATTACGATTTTCTCACCAGTCGAGCAGGCCGATCCACGTCGGACAATCGCCGAATATGCGGAGGCTGGCGCGCATCGCCTGGTCTTCATGGTGATTCCACCGCATCTGGAGGATGAGCAGATGATCGAGCATCTGGCGCGCCGCTATCTGGATCTGAATCAATGAGGATACCGACCGTGGCTAATTGCTCAAGGCGCCGGGGGGCGGTTGTTTCACGGGGCGCTGACGCAGGCCCTCGAGCATCCCCAACGCCGTCGCCAGTCGGCGGTCCTCTCGTGCCACGCGTTCAGCCGGAGCGTGCAGCACCCGCGCAAATCCAAGCCTCAGCCCCGCATAGGCGACGTTCATCAACACAGTGGCGCGGCCGCGGTCCTCGTGCAGCATCCGGCAGCGTCCGCGCTCGCGCGCAATCCGAATGAAGCGGGCGCGGTCGGCCCGCGCCGGATCGACCTCATGGTAGACAGTCGCGCCGGGACAATAACCAATCCGCAAGCCGGCGGCGCGAATCCGCGTCGACATCTCCGTGTCCTCCTCATGGCCGCAAGCACCCGGCCCCAGGCGCTCGTCGAACGCTCCCAGCTTTGCAAACACCTCGGCGCGAAATGCCATGTTCGCACCCAGCACGCCGCGCACTTCCCGGACCTGACCGCCGAGATCGACCAACGGCAAGTCCATATAGACATGATCGGCTCCAGCCTTAGCTTGCGGATTTTCCGCTGCGAGCACCTTTCCCTTCATGGCGGAGAACTCCAGATGCTCGCGAAAGAAGCGCTCCACCGCGTCGAGATATTCCCCAGCCACCACTAAGTCGTCGTCGAGACAGACGATGGTCTTGCCCTGTGCCAGCGTTATCGCGCGGTTCTGCACTCGGCACTTGCCCGGCGCCGGATCATGTATATGGACGCTTACGGCGACGCCGGGGGGCAGGAGCGAGGGTTTGAGGGTGCCGTTGTCAGCGATCAGAATCTCGTGTTTTCCCGGCACGATTTGCGGAGCAATGCTGGTGAGCAGACGGGCCAGTGACTCCGCGCGGTCGTGAGTGGCTATGACTACGGAGATCTCCAAAGCTGATTCACCAGCATTCGCGGTCAACCCGGATTTTGGCAGATCGAGGGCGCGCTATCGAGCGCGCCAGCTCCATAAAAGTAGCCAAGCCGCTGCGAGCCGCTTTAATCCCCTCTCCAGTGCGGGGTATAAACGCCAACTTAACCGTCCGAGCCACTGGCGCGGGCGTCCCACCCGCCGCTATTGACGTGTACCTGACCACTGGCTCGGAGTATTAGGTCAGTGCAAGCCACCGTTGTCCATTCCTTAATTTCGGATTGGGGTTGTTTCGCCGGCCTCAGTTATACTCGCCTCGAATCATCCACGATTCGATAGGAGGACGGCTATGGCTATCAAGCTCGAAGACTACGCAACGCAAGTACAGGTTCATCAAGATGGAGCGCACCGACGGCATCCTGCAGATGACCCTGCACAGCAAAAACGGTCCGCTCAAGTGGGGATTGCGCCCGCACGAGGAACTGTCGTACGCCTTTGGCGACATCGCCCGCGACCGCGAAAACAAGGTCGTGATCATCACCGGCACGGGAGACGAGTTCTGCGCCGACGCCTTGTGGGGCGGCGATACCACCGCGGTCAAGCCCAGCGCCTGGGATCATACTTTTTCCGACGGCAAACATCTGCTGATGAACCATCTTGATATCGAGGTTCCGATGATCGCGGCGGTCAACGGTCCGGCGCTGATTCATGCCGAACTGGCGCTGCTGTGCGACATCGTAATCGCGTCGGAAAATGCGGAGTTCCAGGATTTGCCGCACTTTCCCGGCGGGCTGGTCCCGGGCGACGGCGTCCACGTGGTTTTTCCGCTGCTGATGGGGTTTAACCGCGGACGCTATTTCCTCCTGACCGGACAGAAAATCTCGGCCCGCCAGGCGTTGGACATGGGGCTGGTCAGCGAAGTGATGGCGCGGGATAAGTTGGTGCCGCGGGCCTGGGAGCTGGCGCGCCTGATCGCCGCCAAGCCGACGCTGGCGGTGCGTTACGCGCGCCAGGCTTTGACCATGCACCTTAAACGGCTGATGCTCGACAACTTGAGTTTCGGGCTGGCGCTGGAAGGACTCGCAGCGGGCGAGCACTGGGTGTCGACCCGGCCACCGGGCTGAGCAAGAGCACACTTGAGCGCGTGCGGGCAAATCCCGCGCGCGCTCAGGTTATCGGACCCGCCTTACGATCAGCCGGTCCTGGTTGAACCGGCGGCGCCACGATCGTGCTCGGCGGCGAACGCCTGGCGTTCGCCGCCTACTCCCTGAACCACGATCGTGGAATGTCCGCCCAGTCCGCTCTGCGGCAGAATGAACTCATCGAGCAGGTTGGTGCCGATGATTAGCAGCGGTCCGGGCGCCTGGCGGGCGAGTTGCGCCGCGTTGCGTTCGGCTAGCACGTCGGTATGCAGGCGCAAACCTTCGGCGCGCCCTACCGACCTGACCATCTCGAGCAACGGCAGATCGGGCTTGATCTCGGTTCTCGGAACCAGAATCACATGTAAGCTGCGCCGCGTCCTTTTGACCAGGCGGATACCGAGGTCGAGCGCGGCGCGGCCGTCCGGGCTATGGTCGACCACAACAAAGACCCGATCCAGGGGCAGCTGCGGTCCCGGGGTCACCACCGCCACATTGACCGGAATCGATTCCGGCACGATCGGTGATGCTCCGGACCACGCCGCCCCTAAAATCGGAGCCAAAGACGGAATGATGCGCACCCAGCATAATCCATTCGCATTGCGCTTCCTTGGCCGCACGCAGGATGTCGGTGGCGGGATCATCGGTCCACACCGCCTGCGAGGTCACCGCGGTTCCGCGCTCGTGAACGTAATCCAGCGCGGCCGCCAGCGCAGGAGGCTGCGGCGCGACTCGCTGCTCCACCTCACGCAGGCCCGACCGCACGCCCTCGGCAGGACGCCGCGCCATCGCCACTACGTGTGGCGGGGGATCGTCCGGGCGATTGGCCGCCAGCGCCACGTCGAGCAGATGTGCCGCGCCCTCGGGATTTGAGATCGCGACTACAATCGCAGCACGCCGCACCGGACCCAAGGCCGGATTAATCGTCGTCGCCGACGCGGTTTCCTCCTCCGTTTCCGTGCGCGGCACCAGCACGTCGATAATCGGCGCGGTCGCAAAGCGTGGTCACCAGGGTCATCACTACCAGAATCGTAAACAGCGAGGGTGAGATGAGTCCCAATCCGAACCCGATATCGAGCACGATCAATTCGATCAGGCCGCGGGTATTCATCAGCACGCCTAACACCGACGCGTCGCGCCATCCCATCCCCCGCCATCGCGCGGCCAACGCAGCTGGCGCCGAACTTACCGGCCGAGGCCACCACGATGATGGCGCCGCACAACAGCCATTCGCTCCCGCTCAGGGCGCCTAATTGGGTGCGCAATCCGGTAATCGCGAAGAACGCCGGCAGCAGCAGCACCACGACCAGATCCTCGAAGCGATCGGTAAGTTCGCGCGCCATGCCGCTGTCATGCGGGATCGCCGCGCCGAGGGCAAAGGCCCCAATCAAAGCGTGCAATCCGATCGTCTGCGCCGCCAAGGCGCTCATCAGCAGCGCCACGAAGATGGTCGCCATCACGCCCTGCGTCAGCCGTCCGCGGTTGCCATAAACCACCGACAGCCGGCGCATCACCGGGCGAACCACGGCCACCAGCACGATCAGGAACCCGGCAATCATGCCGGCCGCGGCCAGAGCACCCACAGCCTCGGCCTCGATAAGCCCCAGCAACGCCGCCAGCAAACACCATACAGTCAGGTCTCCAAGAGCCGCGGAGCCAAGCGCGACCGTACCAATCTGGGTTTTGTGGAGATGACGATCGGTGAGGATGCGGGCCAGGACCGGAAACGCCGTCGCCGCCATCGCAATACCCAGAAAGATGCAGAAATGCAGCGGCGCAACGGTAGCGGCAGACAGTCGCGGATAGAGCGGCAGCGCGACCAAGGCCCCCAGCACGAAGGGCGCGATGACACCGGATTGCGCGATCGCGACCGTCGCGAGGCTTTGCCGGCGCAACAGTAAGGGATCAATCTCGAGCCCCACCAGGAACATGTACAGGATGACTCCAAGCCGCGAGATCGAGCTCAGAAACGACACCACAGTTGGCGGGAACAGAAAACCGAAAGCATCGGGTGCGACCCACCCGAGCAGCGACGGACCCAGCGCTATGCCAGCGACGATTTCGCCCACCACCAACGGCTGGCGCATGCGGCGCAAGGCCAGGCCCAGAACGCGCGTCATCACGATTACGGCCGACAACGCGAGTAATTCGTGCAGCAGCTCGTCGCCGCTCATCAGACCGCGGCCAAAACTAAAGCCCATGCCCGCGGGGACAGGAATCGACCCCGCCGTTAGCCGATCGAAAGGAGACGAAAGGCTGACCCAAGGTTCATATGAATGCGGCCGAAACTGCCTTCACTGCGGAACTATCGCCTTACACAAGCCCCGTACGAGCGGGGTGCCTCCTGCAACACCTTAGCAGACGCCGTCCGAAAGTATCAAAGCGGTGACCACAGCGGCATCCCGATTGGACCGGCGGCGGATTGTATGGGTCGGAAGCGGGACTTGCCGGCGTCGCGCTTTTCCCTCGCCCTTGGAGTGTGGCAGTGTAAGTCCAGAACGGTTCGGGGTCTCGAACAATCGAACGGTTTAAACAGAGGAAAAATGACGATTCACCTGAAACCCGCGGAAGCCGCCATCACTGAAGACGACGCCTTCATTGCCGAAGCGCTCAAGCACGCCAACGTGCCGACGCTGATGATGTCGATCATTGCATATCACCGGCGACATGAGCCTGCTCGACGGCAAGATCAAGCCCCGGCGCGCCGTCAACGGCGACTATGAGAATTCGCTGCCGGATGAAGAAAAGGCCCAAGTCCGCGCCCATGCCCTGGAAGTCCTGAAGGCTTACCGCGAGCGTGGATGTACGCTGCCACCGCCGCCGTCGGAGCGGCAGATCCACGCCATGATGAGCTTCCTGGTGGGCGAGCAGATTGCCCAGGAATACGTGCCGATGATGATGGAAGAGCTGGCTCTGGACGGCGTTGACAGCCGCGCCTTCCACTGGGACAAGCCGGTCACGCCCGAGCAGAAGCAGAAGTTCAAGGTGCTGGTAATCGGCGCGGGTATGTCCGGCCTGTTGGCCGCGATTCGTCTCGGAAGAGGCCGGCATCCCCTACATCGTGGTCGAGAAGAACGAAGCGGTGGGTGGCACCTGGTTCGAAAACAGCTATCCAGGATGCCGGGTGGACTCTCCCAACCACTTCTACTCTTTCTCGTTCGAGCCCAACCACGGATGGCCGCACTACTTCTCGCGCCGCGACGAACTATTTGCCTATTTCAACGGCCTGCACGGACAAGTTCGGGATTCGCCCACACATCCGCTTTTCCACCGAGGTGACCAGCGCCCATTATTCCGAAGACGAGCAGCTATGGAACGTCGCACTCAAGACCCGTGACGGTAAGCAGGAAAACATCAAGGTCAGCGCCATCGTCACCGCCGTCGGACAGCTCAACCGGCCCAAGTTCCCGGATATTCCCGGGCGCGAGAGTTTCGCCGGGCCGTCATGGCATTCGGCGGCCTGGCAGCATCAGCACGACTTGAAGGGCAAGACGGTGGCGGTTATCGGCACCGGTGCGAGCGCCCTCCAAATCGTGCCGGAAGTGGCCAAGGTGGCCGGGCGGCTCAAGGTCTTTCAGCGCTCGGCGCCTTGGGTATTTCCCAATCCCCAATACCACGCGGCAGTCAGCGACGGTAAAGAAATGGCTGCTGACGCATGTGCCATATTACGCGCGATGGTATCGCTTCCTGCTGTTTTATGCCAGCTCCGACGGTTTGCTGCCGGCGCTGAAGATCGACCCCGAATGGCCTCATCAGGACCGCTCGATCAGCGTGCTCAACGACCGCATCCGGCAGAACCTGGTGGCGAACATCAAGCATCAGGTCGGCGAGCAATCCGGCGCTGCTGGAGAAGGTGATCCCAAAATATCCGCCATTCGGAAACCGCATCCTGGCCGACAATGGCGCGTGGGTTTCGACCATGAAGCGCGACAACGTCGACCTCATCACCGACGGGATTCGTGAAATCGTCAAGGACGGCATCATCGACGGCAACGGCAATCATCACGCCGTCGACGTAATCGTCTATGCCACCGGCTTCTACACCAACAAGTTCCTGGCGCCGATGGAAATCATCGGCAAGGGCGGAACCAACCTGCGGGATATCTGGGGCGACGAGGCGCACGCCTATCTCGGCATCACGGTGCCGAAGTTCCCCAACCTGTTTCTGCTCTATGGCCCGTCGACCAATCTGGCCCACGGCGGCAGCATCATTTTCCATTCCGAGTGCCAGGTCATCTACGTAATGGGATGCATCAAGGCGCTGATCGAGAGCGGCGCCGCCGCGATGGAATGCAAGGAAGAGCCGTTCCGCCGCTACGTCGACGAGTACACAAAGGTCTGTGCCGGGATGGTCTGGGCGCATCCGGGCACACGCAACTGGTACAAGAACTCCAGGGGCGTGGTGGTCAATACCTCGCCCTGGCGGCTGGTCGACTATTGGAAATGGACCCGTGAGCCGGATTTGGCCGACTACGAATTACGCTGACGCGCCACCCGCGCAATCAAGGAACGGAGGCAGAACATGGACATCGGAATCATGATCACCGCGACTGCCGAGACCGGAGATATCGCCGGGATCGCCCACGAAGTCGAGAACCTGGGCTTCGAGTCATTCTACATTCCCGAGCATCCGGTAATTCCAATCGATTTCAAGACCGCCACCGCCCTACGGCGGCGGACAACTGCCGGAGCATTACGGCCGCTGGATGGATCCGTTCATCGGGCTGAGCGTGGCCGCCGCGGTCACCAAGCGCGTCAAGCTCGGAACCGGCATCTGCCTGCTGCCGGAGCGCGAGCCGATTGTCACCGCCAAGCTGATCGCCACCCTCGATGTGCTCTCGGGCGGACGCGTCGTGCTCGGGGTCGGCGCCGGATGGCTGCGGGAAGAGACCGAAGTTTTCGGCACCAATTTCGGCACCCGATGGAAACGGTTGCGCGAGACCACCGAGGCGATGCGCGTGCTGTGGACCGCACAAGGAATGCAGTTACCAGGGCGACCTGGTGCGGTTTCCCGCCGGTGCGATGTGACCCGAAGCCGGTGCAGAAGCCCTACCCGCCCATCCTGCTGGGCGCTCTTGGACCCAAGGCGTTGGAGCGCGTGGCGCGAACCTACGACGGATGGTGCCCGGCGGCCGGCAAGCCCGAAACCCTAAAGCGCGACGCCGACACCATCCGGAAACTGGCAAAGGAGCACGGCCGCGATCCGCAAAGCATTCGAATCGAGCCGTTCATCGCTCCAGGTGAAGACGGCATATCGCTCGACGATCTGAAACGCTACAAAGAGGCGGGGGTCGATCGCCTGATCCTCTTTTCTCAAAGAGACGCCATGAGAATGGCTCACGGAAGAGCGCTCGAGGTGATCAGAAGACTGGCCCCAACGGTAGAACGCGGTCAGCACGTCTGAGAAATATCGAGGTCGCGCTGGCGATTGGCTCGCAGAGTAACACTGCGCAAAAGATTGTTGGCAGACCCGAGCCCCCCGAGCTGATGCCGTCAAAAGAATCAGACGCGATAATCGGCGGCCAGCTTGAAGACTCCATTTTCGGGAACGCGAGCGTAAGCTACCGCTGCCCGATCGTAATTCGGGGCGCGGACCGGTGCGTTGAGTAGCAAATTCGAAATTATGCCGTCTGCTTAGCCACCGCGGGGGCGAAGAACTGCTTGACGTGCAGCTTCTTGGCGCGGCGCTTCGCTTGCCACAGATCGTAGGCAAGCTGCATCTGCAACCAGTGCTCCGGCGTGCTGCCGAACGCCTGGGACAGCCGCAGCGCCATTTCCGCCGTGACGCCGGAGCGGCCGTTAAGAATCGACGAGAGAGTTTTGCGCGTGACGCCCAAACCCTTCGCTGCCTCAGTCACGCTCAGACCGAGCGCGGTAAGGCAGTCCTCCCGGATTATCTCCCGGGGTGCGGGGGATCGTACATATCCATGTGTCTCTTCTCCTGTCGCTAGTGGTAATCGACCAAATCAACATCGGTTGCGTTTTCACCATCGAAGCGGAACACCAACCGCCAATTGCCCGACACCGAGACTGCCCACTCGCCCTTGCGCTCGCCCACGAGCGGATGCAGCTGATAACCGGCAATGTTCATGTTCAGCGGGCTGGTGGCGGTCGAAAGCGACGCCAGCAGGCGGCGCAAGCGCTTCGCCTGTTGAGGGTTCACCCCTCGCGTTTCCCCCGCAGGCAAAAAGTCGTTCCAGCCCCTTATGGCGAAACCGTATTATCACTTACCGTGTCGTGTAGTGTAACTACTCAGGTTACAACAGTCAAGTCACTCGTTGTCTCCGCCGACGGCGCACTTGACTGAACTTGAAGCGATGCTCTTCGGGGAGCAACCTGCGCCAGGCGCTTGCTAGCCAAGGCTGGTGCTGGGGGGCCGGCCGGTCGGGCGGTAATAGTGAGTAAGCTCATCAAATCCCGCAGCTGACATATGGCGGCGCCAGGTTTCGAGATCGTAGTACGCACCGTAGCGTCCGTGGCTCCAGACTTCCTCATTATGGCCGTGCGGGTTGACGGCGAACATTACACCGCGCGGTTTCAGGGTTGCGCGCAATTCCTGCAAAACGCGTGGCAATTCCTGGCTGGGGAGGTGAAAGAGTGCGGCGTTGGCGAAGACGCCATCAAAACGGTTATCCGGCAGAGCGAGCTTGAGGAAATCCTGCTGCCATACTTCGCAGCCACTGTGAGCGCGAGCCATTTCGGCGAAGCGCGAGGCACCCTCCAAGCCGACCGCGAGGTGGCCAAGTTCGGCGAACACTTTGAGGTCGCGGCCCGGCCCACAACCAAAATCAAGTATCGTGAACGGCGGTTCACCCTCGATGTATCGCAGTAGCGCTTCGATGTTCTGACTGACGTCATGATCTCGCGTGCCTTCCCAGAATTCCTCGGCAGTTGCGGTTGTAATATTCGAGCGTAAGATCAGCGATCTCTTTCCAGGTCTTCCGGGATTCAGTTTCATGTTTACTCCGATTTCCAGTGCAGGACGCTGGGCCGCACTCCGGCCTACGGCGGTGACTTTCGCGCTATGAGGCTTAGGCTAAACCTGCCAGAGGAGGCAGGAGGAAGAACTCGCAACCTTGAAAAGGCGGTCAAGCTCTATTGCGGAGAAGGCTCCGCCTCTGGCATGTCGACCACACCGCCGGTCGATGCTCTGGCGTTGCCGACACCGCGCCATTTGACCTCCTTAGCTGAGGCAGATGCGGTAAATCTGAAAACCACCTTGTTGCCGAGGCGACCGCGCTCCTCAACCTCATGGTAACTGTCGATTCGACCCCCGAAATAGGACGGCTTGGCTTTGGTCTGATGAAGACAGATGATTCCACCCACTAAGAGGCCGGGCTCATCGGGACGAAGGTCCCAGTTGCCCGACTCATAGACCCAAGCGCCTTGGGCATCATCGGGGCGTTCGACCAAAGTCAGCAGGACGCGATTCGGACAAACAAAGTGAATTTCCTTCACGAGGAATTCTCCTTGACGGGTTAGATAGCGCACGGGCTGCCACATCGGACTGACACCTGACGAGCGTCTTCTTGATCGCGACGCTAAATCCACACTCAGTTCCGACGGCCGCTATTTTTGCAGCATGGACGTATAGCTCATTCTAACACAGTCGAGGGCCTGAATGGGCAGGCCCGAAAACGACCGGCGCCGGTCTCGCTAAAGAGATTCTCCTGGCTCTCCATCACCTCCAGCGCGTTCGGCGGGTCGATGGCCAGATTGGGGAGAGGTATGAGTGCTCGCAGGGGCGCTAAATGCCCTGCTGGCTATGCGAACCGCCACAAGAGCTAGCCGGGGCTAACGTTGTTTCCATAGTTCTATAATCACCTTAATCTCGGCGGTCTGTGCGCGCTGCATTTGGTTTGGAAACCAGGCAACCGTCCGAAGCTAGGCCGCCGCGGTTGCATCGGGATGGCGGCGGCGCTGCTTGGAAAAATTCGCTTTGCGACAGGCCCAATGCTTCAAGGATCGCTTTAACATCGGCACCAGAATCATCGAGGTTGACGAGCGTCAGCCGCCAGTCGGGGGAACATATTGGCTGGGTAAGGTGCCCGTCTGCTGCATCAGGCGGTTAAGCTCAGACTGCAATCGTGCACGCTCCGCTCGATAACGGAGTGGCGTCTGGCCATAGGCCAAATTGATGATCTCCAATGGATCTCTGGCCAGATGGTACATCTCATACTCAGTTGGGTAGGTGCCCTCAGGATCAAAGTACAGCGAGAACTTCCATTCGGGTTCGCGAATGCATCGGATATGCGCCGCTCCCCGTGGCATAAGGAATTCGTCGTCGTACGTAAACAGAATCCGCTCTTGAATCGGTCTGCCAGGACGGCTGAATAGCGGCGTCAGGTCGCGACCTTGAAGCTTCCATTGCTGCCTTTCCCGCTACAGACCCGCAACCGTTAGCAACGTAGGCAACACGTCGATGAGTCCCGCCAGGCAGTCCGTTTCTACCGGACAGGGAAACAGGCGTGGATTAGAGAAAATCATCGGGATGTGAATCATTTCCTCGTACGCGGTATAGTCTTTCTGCCTCAGCCCGCCGTGTGAAAACCCCAACTCGCCGTGATCGGCCACCCGCACGATCAGAGTATCTCTGGTGAGTCCCCTCGAATCGAGCATGTCAAGAATCCGGTTCAATTGAGTATCCGCCAGCACGTTCAAGTATGCATAGAATCGCGTGTACCACAGAGCCGGGGTTCCAGGCGTAAATGGCCAAACGCTATTCAGCGCTTTCAACAAATGATGCCTGCACCGCAGGTTTGGTCGAAAGATCTTCGTCGTACGTCGTCGGCAGTTCGATCGGGAGATCGTTGAATGTTGAAGGGTCATAGCCGGAAATGCCAAAGAGCTTGGCGCTCGGATAGACAAAAATGTCGTGAGGATTGACGAGCGAAGCGATGAGGCAGAACGGGTCAAGCGAGTCATAGCAGGCGAGAAATTCGAAGAACATTGGCGGTGTCGTCGCCCGGATTGCCTCCTCCCTCATAGCGCTCGTCGTTTCCGCCTACGCCTCCGCCGAGCGTCTGCAGGTCAGCGATCGAGCCTCCCGCGGTGGTCCCGGCATCGGGGGAATTCCAACCGCGAAAATCCGTAGGTCGTCATTGAGCGCCTGATCGTTCTGCAAAACGGTCGCAAGATCCTCGGAATTCGTCACCGCGAAAGGCATAAGGTAGTTGGTATTCAGGTGCCATTTGCCTTTGTAGACCACATTATAGCCGGCGCTTGCCAGAATTTGCGCTAAGATTGGGCAACGAAGGATTGAGCGTCCCGCTAGTTAACGTAGATCCCATTCCTGGGAGCGTAAGTCGAGGTCAGAAAGGTCGCCCGGCTCGGCGAGCATTGACAGGCATTGGCGAATGCGGAAGTGAAATTCAGCCCGTGTTTGCGCAGTCGATTCAGCGACTTCAGATTCCGATCCGCCCACGATTGCGGCCAATGCTGAATGGCTCGCTGCTCATCGGTCATAAGAATCAGGATGTTAAGTCGCTTGCCGAACGGCGCCTTTGACGGGATCGAGCGGGCCACGCGCGCCTTCACCAACACTGGGCAGCATCATGGCGCCCAAGCTTCCATAGCCCGCCAACTGAAGGAATTCCCGCCGATTCATTCTACCCTTGCCCTGATGTTAGTCACGACTTAATCGGGATTTCCGTTCAGTTTCCAATTCCGACTACATGTATAGGCTGGACATATTATCAACGCAAGGTCCCACGGCCGCTATGGCAACTAACCCGGGTTAGCTTGACCTCCTAGTTGGAGCACGCAGCGGTTTCTATTGGCTCGTACGCAGGATGACATTGCGCGCATGGCCGTCACGCTCGATGCGTGACAGTGACCGTCTGTCCGCGTCCCAGACGCGCCAGATTGTAGCCGAAATCCGTGAGACTGCGCACCTGGCTGGCGCCGATCGCCGTGAGCAGGTCTCCGCGGGCTACACCGGCGCGGCCCGCCTCGACCGAGACGTCGGCGACCAGCAACGCGGTGTCCGGCTTGGCCGTGAAATACTTCGCGATGTCAGGGGAAAGCTCCTGGACCGTCAGTCCCAGGCCGTGAAGCGGCGGGGGGAGTGTGGTCGGGTGCGTTGACATCCGTCGCGCCGGATTCGAATAGCCGCGCCGACACGTAGATTGGAGCCTTGGTCGCCAGGGCGACGGCGATGGCGTCGCTGGGCCTGCTGTCAATACTGTGATGCCCGTGGTCGAGCAGGATAATCGCGAAGTAGGTCTCGTCGCGGAGATCGTTGACCTCAACACGATCGACGTGATTACCGGTTGAATCGAGAATATTTTTGATCAGGTCATAGGTCAGCGGCCGGCCGGGATTAAGCCCGTGCAATTCCAGGGCGATGCTTTGCGCTTCGCTCTCGCCAATACCTATCGGCAACGAACGGCCACCGGCGGAGTCCTCCAGCATCACGTAGGGCGCACCGTCCTGGTCGACTGCCGACGTTGGCAACCTCGACTTTGACCCCGTCAGAGTCCGTCGCGCGGTTGCAAGCGCATCCGGCCAGGATTGCCCACAAGCCGACGACACCACGCACCATGCCGTTAAAGATCTGCCTGACTTGAGCATCTGCTTAATCCCTGATGCCGCAATGCTGAATAATGATAACGCGAAAGCCATTTCCAGCAGGGATCATTGCGCCGGTGGACGGAAATCGCGCGCAACCAGGTAAAGTTCCCGGGATCCGGGCCGTGTCGCGTTGGTTCGTACGATATCGACCGAGCGGAACCGGGCGCGAAAAGCGGCGACAGTCTTGCGTGAATCCTTCGCCCATGAATGCCTTGGCGATCACTGCGCCGCCGGGCTTGAGCATTTCGGAGGCGGTTAGCAGGGCGAGATTAAGCAGTTCCTCGCAGCGCGCCGCATCCTGCGCCTTGATACCGCTGAGCTTGGGCGCCATGTCGGAAATGATCAAGTCAGCGGGACCGCCCAGCAGATCCAGCGCCGCGCGCCGCACTGCGGGCTCGTTCACGTCGCCGGTGAGAACGGCGACTTTGGGCGATGGCGCCGGACATGCCACCAGGTCGACGCCTACGACTTTGGCGTCGTCGCCCACCATCCGGGCGATTATCGCCAGCCATCCTCCGGGTGCGCAGCCGAGGTCCAGCACGCGCACGTGAGCACTGAGCAAGCGATAACGCTCCAGCAGTTCGATCAACTTGAAGGCGGCGCGCGAAGGCAATCCCTGTTCACGCGCGCGCTTGAAGTATTTGTCCTGTGGTTGATAGTTGGCCATCTCTTAAAATCGATAACGGGATTTCCGCGGACCGCTTCCCGCATTCGCGCAAAGCGGTTATCTTAAACCCTCCTCTTCAACGATCTTCATCGGCACGATTTTAATGGTTCCAGTAAAGCTTGACGACTTGAATCCCGCCCAGCTCGAAGCGGTAACCGCCGGCGACGGACCGATCCTGATCCTGGCCGGCGCCGGCTCGGGCAAGACGCGGGTGCTGACTTATCGTATCGCTTACCTCCTGACCGAGCGCAAGCTGGACGCGCGCGAAATGATTGCGGTGACCTTCACCAACAAGGCCGCCGCCGAAATGAAAGACCGGCTCCAGACGCTGTTGGGCGCGCAGGCGGGACGGCTGTGGATCGCCACCTTTCATTCGGCCTGCGCGCGCATCCTGCGCCAGGAAATAGAGCGGCTTGGCTACCAGCGCAATTTCACCGTCTTCGACGAGTCCGACTCCGTCGACCACGCTCAACCGCGCGATCGAGGCGGCGAATCTCCCGGGCGCGCCCAACCTGGGTATCGTCCGCATGCGGATCGATCAGGCCAAGAATGAGGGGCTGACGCCGCAGGAACTGGCAGCGACCGATACCAGCTCCAACGGACCGATGATCGCGGAGATCTATCGCCTGTACCAGGAACGCCTACGCGAACTCAACGCGGTGGATTTCGGCGACTTGCTGCTGCTGGTGCATCAGCTCTTTCATCAGCATCCAGACGTGCTGGAGCGATGGCGTGCACGGCTGAACTACCTGCTGGTGGACGAATATCAGGACACCAACCGCGTCCAGTACCTGCTGCTGCGCGCACTGGCCGCGGGCAAGGACAATATCTGCGTGGTCGGCGACGAGGACCAGTCGATCTACCGCTGGCGCGGAGCGGACATCCGCAACATCCTGGAGTTCGAGCGCGATTTCCCGGCCGCCCAGATCTTCAAGCTGGAGCAGAACTATCGCTCGACCCAAACGATCCTGGACGCCGCTCACACCGTGATCGTCCACAATCACGAGCGCAAGGAAAAACGGCTATGGACCGAAAATGAGACGGGCGATCCGGTCACCTTGTACACCGCCACCACCGAACGCGACGAGGCGGATTTCATCGGGCGCGAAATCGCGCAACTAACGCAGGATTTGTTTAAGCCTTCGGACCTGGTGGTCTTCTACCGCACCAACGCGCAGAGCCGGGTGATCGAAGAGACGCTGGTACGCCGGCGCATTCCCTATTACGTCGTCGGCGGACTGCGCTTTTACGACCAGCGTGAAATCAAGGACCTGCTGGCCTATCTGCGCGTTGTGTCGAATCCGGCCGACGCGGTCAGCCTGACCCGGCTGATCGGCACGCCGCCGCGCGGAATCGGCGCCCGCAGCATCGAGGCGATGGACGCGATGGCCGGGCGCGAGCGGATGAGCCTGTTCGACGCGTTGGGGCGGGCGGAGACGGAATCGTCGGTAGCGCTGCGCATCTCGCGCCAGATAACCGCGCTGCAGGAATGGCTGCGCAACCTGGTAAATACGGCTGCCACCATGACCGTGCGCGCGATCCTGGAAGAAATCATCGAACGCAGCGGCTACATCTCATATCTGGAAGGACTGGCGGACGGAGCGTCGCGGCGCGAAAGCGTGGCGGAGTTGTTGTCGGCGGCCGATACTTTTGACGCCGAGTTCGGCGGTCCCGGCGGCCTGGGTGAATTCCTGGAGCGAGTCGCGCTGGTGAGCGATGCAGATCAGGTGGCGCAAAAGGGCGGCAGCGTCGCGCTGATGACGCTGCATACGTGCAAGGGCCTGGAATATCCGGTGGTATTCATCGCGCGGGATGGAAGAGGGGTTGTTCCCGCATAATCGTTCGCAGGGCAGTCCCAGCGAGATCGAAGAAGAACGCCGGTTGCTTTATGTCGGGATGACGCGGGCGCGCCGGCTGCTGTATCTCACCAACACCTTGTCGCGGGAGCTGTTCGGGACGCGCCAGGAATCGCGTCCGTCGCGTTTTCTGGCCGAGATCGATCCCAGGTTGATCCGCAGGGCAGGGCCACCTCCGCGCAACGCGCCGATTCGGATGCCGTCAAACGAACCTTACGTCGATTATTCCGAAAGCCAGGTGACGCCCGATTATGAAGCCGACGGCGAAGTGGCGGTCGGGATGCGCGTGGAGCATCCAACTTTCGGCGCCGGGGTAGTGCGCCGGCGCGAGGGGCGCGGAGAAGGCGCTAAGGCCTGGGTGTTTTTCGACAAGGCGGGGACCAAGCTATTGATGCTCAAATTCGCGAAGCTCCGCCCGATTGCCCGGTAGGTCATCGTCATTTATGATTTTTTCAGGTAAACCAATGTATATGCGACGTGCTGCCCAGCTTTCGGTGTGGGGACCGTTCGGACGCAAACTGACAGCTCTTGCCGGTTTGCTGGCGGTCATGATGATGATAGTCGTTGGCGTTATCGCGCCCGAGGTATTCGGCTGGAGCGAGAGCGACTTCGCGCGCCGCGCACTGGTGGCTTATCCGGTGCCGCCGGGACGCGACAACATCATCGGCGAAATCCTCACCTACAAGATCAAGAAGGGTGACACCCTGCTGGATATCGGCCGCTACTATGACCTTTCCGGCAAGGAAATTTCCGACGCCAATCATCACATGGATTGGTGGTTGCCCCCGGTCGGCGCAGAAATCATTCTGCCGACTCAGCACATTATGCCGGAGAGCAAACGCCAGGGCGTGGTGATGAACATCCCCGAGATGCGAATCTACTACTACCCGGTGCCGGTCGTCATCAAAGGCAAAGGCAAGCACAAAACCACGGTTGCCGTCTCCGACCCGGCACAAGTCGTTTATACGTTTCCCGTCGGTCTGGGCCGGTTCGACTGGAAGACGCCGGTTGGCGCCTTTAGGATTCGCGGCAAAACCGTGAACCCAACCTGGAACGTACCCGACGACATCTACCAGGAACATCTGGAGCGCGACGGCGAGGCCGAGCACTCGATCCCGGGCGGCGACCCCGACAATCCACTGGGAAAGTACCGGATCGAGCTGAGCCTGCCCTTGTACGGAATACACGGGACTAAC
Source organism: uncultured Pseudomonadota bacterium (assembly GCA_963824565.1). Lineage (GTDB taxonomy): Bacteria > Desulfobacterota > Binatia > Binatales > Binataceae > JAJPJA01. The sequence continues at coordinate 88,508 of CAWGQB010000003.1, forward strand.
GTGCCGTGGGGCGTCGGCATGACCGTAAGCCATGGATGCATACGGCTTTATCCGGAAGATATCGACGTGCTGTTCCACATGGTCAAGGTCGGGATGCCGGGACAGTTCGTTTACGAACCGGTGAAATTCGGATGGCGTGCCAATCGGCTTTATGTCGAGGTGCATGACGATCTCTATGGGATGTATCCGGGACTGTGGAATCACACCACGAAAGAAGTCCAGCGTCTGGGACTGACCGATCAGGTCGACATGGACGCGCTGCAAAAGGCGGTGGTGGACAAGACCGGAGTACCAACCTTCGTCGGCCGCAACGTGGAAGCGTCAACCTCGTCGTAGCAGCAGAGGGAAAGAGATTCTGTTCTCTCCCTTTTCAGGAATGTCGATAAGTCGTGCTCAGGCTTAGGCCCATAAGTGGGAAAGTTTGGCTAGCATCCGATTGATTCCTTCCCCCGGCTGATCCCGTCTGCTTAACCAAGGTCTAAGGGCTAACTTAGCATTTTGCGAAGGGTTTTCAGTGGGGCTGGCGTCTCTGCCCGCCGCTCCGCTGATTAGTAGCGCGCGCTCGCCGATGCTCGCGCCCTTGGCGGGCGGGGACGCCCGCCCCACTGGCTCGGGTTATTAAGTTAGCGACTATCTCCCATGGCCGGAAGTACGTGGATCGGCAGGCCGTAAAGTCACAAGTGGCAAAAGAAAGTGACTGAAGGTTCGCCGCCCTGCCCTCTCCAAAATTTTCCCTTCCTCGCTTGAAGTTTGTCCGGTTACTGGCCTAGGCTCGGCGAGGCCGCGAAGAGTTGCGGTCCCATGACGAAGCCCGAGGCTCCAACTGCGCTATCGGCAGGGTGAGCCACCGCGAGCGGGCTGAACTGTACGGACGGGCTCCAAGCGCGCGATGCCCGCAAAATCCGGCAAGGAGGACCTTATTATGAAGTTCGGAGCTTTCCTGTTTCAACATCGAGGGCCGTCGCTGGCGGCGTCGGCGCGCGCGGCCGAAGACTTGGGCTTTGAATCGGTCTGGATGGGCGAGCACATTTCATTTCCCGCCGAGATCAAATCGACCTATCCCTACGATCCGAGCGGGCTGCCGCCAGTGCGGGTTGACGCTCCGATTCTCGATCCTATCACCGCTTTTGCCTTTCTCGCCGGGCTTACAACGAAGATCAAATTTGCAACCGGCGTCTTCATCCTGCCGTTGCGCAATCCGTTCGCGCTGGCCAAACA
>CAWGQB010000004.1:0-213454 GCA_963824565.1 uncultured Pseudomonadota bacterium
CGCCGGCGCTAAATGTCGCTTAAATGCCGATCTAAAAAGTCACCTGAATGCCGAAATGAGATGTCCCTCCTGACCGGCAGGCGCGCTACCTTTCGAGGAGTTTGCCACAACGACTCGGAGGTAGAAGGCGGTGCTGCGGAGGAGGGACTGGCTGATGATACAGGAACGAATTGCAAAAGGGGTATACGTCAAGGACGTCGCCGCGGAGCTGGGGGTTCATCCGCGCACGATAAGCCGTGCATTAAGGCATGGCGGAGCGCCATCAGGGCGGCGGCCCAGGGCGCGCGTAAGCAAACTCGATCCCTACAAGCCGATGATCGAGTACTTGCTTGAGCAAGGGGTGTGGAACGCCCAGGTGATTCTGCGCGAGATCCAGGCTGCAGGTTATCAGGGCAAGCGCAGCATCCTGTGCGAGTACATCTCGCCAAAGCGGCCGCTGCGGCGGGCAAGGGCCACGGTGCGGTTTGAAACTGCGCCGGGTCGCCAGCTGCAGAACGACTGGGCCAAATTGCGCACGATGGTGGCCGGGCGCGAACGGGAAGTACATTTTGCAGTCAACACGTTGGGTTACTCGCGCAAGTTTCACTTCGTGGCAATGGAGTGCGAAGACGCCCAGCACACCTACGAAAGCCTGATCCTGAGTTTTGAATATTTTGGCGGTGTGACCGCCGAGGTCCTGGTTGATAACCAGAAGACCGAAGTTATCGCCATCGCATCGGTGGGCCGGTGGAATTCAACTCGCGCTTTATCGACCTGGCCGGGCATTACGGTTTCGTCCCGCGCGCCTGTCGGCCCAGGCGCGCCCGAACCAAGGGCAAAGATGAGCGCATGGTGCGCTACATCAAAGAAAATTTCTTCGTCCGCTACCGCGAGTTCGAAAGCCTGGCACACCTAAACCAGCTCGCCGAGCAGTGGCTTAGGGAAGAGGCAGACCAGCGCCTGCACGGCACCGTCAAGGAGATCGTGGCCGAACGCTTTGCGCTTGAGGCGCCTTATTTAAAACCGTTGCCGGCTTTGCGTTTCGATACCTCCTATCACGAGCGGCGCGGGGTGAGCTGGGATGGCTACATCGACGTGCGCGGCAACCGCTACAGCGTGCCGGACAAACTGTGCGGCACGGAAGTGGCGGTGCATATCGGACTGGATGGAGTGCTCAAGGTCTTTGATCGTGCCGGTGAGTTGGTGGCGCGCCACCTACTCAAACCTGTGGCCCAGGGCTGGGCTTACGAGCCCGCACATCATCGGGCGTTATGGGAGCAGACCTTGCCCGCAGTGGAACGGCGACCCCTCAAGGTCTACGAGGAGGTGGCGTGATGGAGCTGAACGAATTGTGCGCCAAGCTCAGATTCAATCATCTGCCTTCGCAGCTCGATGCCCTGTGCGAGCAAGCGGCCAAGCGCGAACTCAACTACCGGGAGTTCTTGAGTGAAGCGCTGAGTACCGAGTGGCAGGGCCGGCGGCTCAAGGGAGTGGAACGCGGTCTGCGGCTGGCGCGCTTTCCATACATCAAGAGCCTTGAGCAATTTGACTTTAGTTTCCAACCCTCGATCGACCGCAAGCTGGTGCGCGAATTGGCCGGACTGAGCTTCGTCGAACGGGGCGACAATTTGTTGCTGCTGGGTCCTCCTGGCACCGGGAAGACGATGCTGGCTGTGGCCCTCGGCATCAAGGCCATCGAGGCCGGGCATCGCGTTCTGTTTTTAACCCTGGAGACGCTGATTACCCGACTGCGTCGCGCGCAGGCCGAAAACCGGCTGGAGTGGCAACTGCAGCAATGGATCGCGCCCAAGCTGTTAGTCGTCGACGAATTGGGCTATCTGCCGATGAGCCGTGAGGAGGCCAACCTGTTCTTTCGCCTGGTGACGCGTCGCTACGAGCGCGCCAGCCTCATCATCACCTCCAACAAGAGTTTCATTGATTGGGGCGAGGTGTTCGGTGACCAGGTGCTGGCGACCGCGATTCTTGACCGCCTGCTCCACCATTCCAGCACGATCAACATTAAAGGCGAGAGCTTTCGGCTGAAGGAAAAACGGCGAGCCGGCATGCTCGACAAGTCCGCTCCCGCTGACCCCGGCCGAACCTCCGCTTCCTAAACACTTGTAGGGTGCAATTATATGGGCAGACCAAAGCACCGGCCTGGGCGCGCCGGAACCTGGCTCGAAGTCAAAGTCCGCAACGGACACCGCTACCTCTACGAACGCACCCGCGTTTACCAAGGCGGGAAGTCTCACATCGCAAGCAAGTACCTCTACAAGCTGCCGCCAGCGGAGCCGGAGCCTGTCGACAACCGCAGGCCACAGCTCAAACACCATAACCGTGACCCTACCGATTATGCTCAGCCACCAAAACAGATACCGCGCGCCGCCGCTGGCGGCGAAGAAAAAGGCCGCTTCGCGGCCCAATCAGAATAAACCAAACCGTTAAACAAGGGACATCTTGCTTCGGAGGAAAAGTGACAAATTAATTCGGCAAAAAACTGACACACTCAATCGGAGTTGACAGATGGTCCGGATTCTCCACGGCAAGGGTGACAAGTTCCGGCTGGTCCCGATCGGCGAGGTTGCGCTCGACGCACTCAATTGCTGGCGCCGTCTGACTCGAAGCGGCGGCTCACGCGAACCCGTCTTTATCAACTTCCGCGACGGCCGGCGGCTAACCTCGCGGCCTGCAGCTCATAGTGAAGCAACGGGCCGCACGCAACGGCATCCGGAGCCACGTCACGCCGCACGTCTTCAGGCATTCCTTTGCAACCCATCTGCTGATGCATGGCGCCGATCTGCGCTCGATTCAGTAAATGCTCAGGCATGCGAGCTTCTCGACGACGCACATCTCTACGCACCTGGTGTTGACCATCTCAGGATGTGCATGAGCGGGCCCACCCGCGGGCGTGAAGCCGCAAAGGTACCGACAAGATGGACGCCCATGCGTGGCGGCAGGTGAGCACTCTAAAGTCGACGGACCCATCGCTATCTCAAAGTTCGGGCCACCGATAAAGGGCCTCTTTCTCAAATCGTGCTATCTTTCTCACACCTACCTTTCTAGGATTTGTCCTGGTCGTTCATGCTGTTCGCTACCTATTTTTTAGATAATTCGGTCCTATTTGAAATTGGCTCCTGAATAAGGCTTCACGCCTACTTCAGAAGCTAATACCTCTCACAATCTGTACTATTACCAAGCCAATACGCAAATTTTCTGGTCCATGCTTAGATCTTCCGCGCTTCTACTTTCCCCTAAACTTTCCCACCAATACAGTAGGTTAATGTTTCTAACTCATAATTCTATTAGCTGAGCTTACAAATGGTCCTCAACATAGTTTGTAAGCTATTGATTAAAGAAGTTCCAATGTTAACCTTTTAACCTTAAATAAGAAGAAAAGGCGTTCCGTCACCTTTGAGCGTAAGGCCCACGAGACCTCAGCTATTTCTAACACTGCTGATTAACCGTCAAAGAGAGCACTGGATGAATCTGGACACACCTTCTCGACCAATGGTTACGAGCGACACCAACAAGAGGATCGTTTCTAATACGCTCACGGCGGATCGCGGTACCGCACCGGCTACGCAAGGTATCCAATCGGCGCGTACTCGCCGCTGGTCTCGCCCCAAGGCGTGACCCCGAAGTCAAGATGGCGAAAGGAATACCCAACGAGGCCCGAGAGCGCCTGCTAGAGCAGTTGGCGGCCTGGCAACTACCGGCGGAATGTTTAACTGAGCTAATCGAGCATAGCCATTGCATTTCCTATGCGCCAGGAGCGCCCATATTCCTCAAAGGCTCAACCGCCGACGTCATTTTCTGGGTTCTGACTGGTTTGGTGAAGGTAAGTTATCCTAACACCGATGGCACCCGGGTGGTGGTTAAACTTGCAGGTCCTGGCGATGTCATCGGTTTCGCAGACACGGTTGATAGCGCAGGACGTCACACTCAGGCTTTTGAAGCCGAAGCGGTTACGAAGTCATCAGTGGCCCTGTTCACTCGTGACCATGTTATTAGGGCACTGCATCGTCTGAGTCCCGTGAAGCTGGTCTCGTTAATCGAGTCGCTGAACTCTTCGTGGTCCGCGATGAATTCCTTCTATGCCCGATTTCTTGGTCTCTCGTTTCGGGAGCGTTTGGAGATCATTTTCGCCCAACTCGCCGAGCGGTTCGGGGCCAAGGATTCCAGAGGAGTCCTGCTTACTCCGGAACTGTCTCACGACGCCTTGGCGGAAATGATCGCCAGCTCCCGTCCAATGGTGAGCCGGCTGATCGCCGAGATGGTCGACCAGCGCGTAATCGCGCGCCAAGGGAAGCATTATATTCTACTTGACGCATCCACCCCCGTGCCCAACAAGACCCCGGTGACAAAGTTTGCGAACGGCATGTGTTCCAAAAACGAAGCCTTTCAGGGCTACGTTGGACCCTCGGCCGGCACTGCACTTGGCTGAAGCTTAATCATCTCGAGGCGGGACCTTCGAACTGGCAGGTCGCTTCCTTCTTGGCTAAAGTTCGCTCCGACCGCACATGGCGCAAGTGCAGCACCATATGGTTCGTGAACGATGAGTAGCTGGCCCTTCTATCGCCGTTCTCACCTGGAGAATCACAAATCCGCGACCCCGAATTGGGCGCGATCGGTCTAGCGGTGAGTTTTGTCGCCGGTTCGCACTCATTCAACTTTTTGATAAGTCCATCTGACTCCTTGACGTTTTCACGAGACGCTGTCGAAGCTGGAGCTCATCGCTTTGTCGCAACTCAATCGACACGGCCAATAGCGGAGTTTGCGGTGGTCGATAGAGCCGTGGGCGATAGGAGTACTCTCTAGTCTAGTCTACGATGCCCGCGCGGGGTTCCGAGCGATGGTGTTTCGCTAAATCGGCTTGCCAGGTTGAGAGATTGTGCCAAAAGCGAAGCTGGCGAGCTTGCATCCGGTAATGCTGGGGTTGGGCGTCGTGGGTCACGCTGCAGCCGGGCCCAGGCGTCAAGTTGCTCTCGCTGCGCCAGAATACTAAAGGCATCTTCCAATGGACGAGGATCGATCCAGTCTTCGAACGCGAAATGCGTGCGGATGATGCCTTGCCTCATGAGAAACTCCTTTTGCTTGAGTATCGCTTCAACTTTTTCAGGCGAGAGGTTAACGTCGAGCTGCTGGGACAGCGCTGGTCCGTAAGCGAGATCGACCGTCTCTTCCGCGCTCCCAGACTCGGCCGCGACAAAACGAACCACTTCCTCATGATGGCTTTTAGCCCAGTTTGCCGCCCTCAGCACCTGCGCGAGCACACGCGCCACAAGGTCAGGACGCTCCTCCAAGAGTCGGCCGCTAACCGTTAGGGTGTGCGGGCTCACATTGTCGCTATGGGCAAGCTTGCCCGGACGCCACCGCACGTCATAAACGATATGGGCGCCGAGGCACAGTGCGGCCTCGTTACCGAGCGCGCTCTCCGCGAATATTGCGTCCACGTCGCCGCGAATGAGAGCGAAGAACTCCTCGCGTTGATGACGGCGAATGCTCAGCGCGCTCGATAGGCTCTCGCCCGGCTTTTCGCCCACGAGAGTCGCGTCAAAATGCCCCTGCGCGACTGGTATGTCGACCAGGTTAACATCTCTGAACCTAAGCCCCTCGGTAGCCAGCGCTACTTCATACATACGCAAAGCTTCAAGCCGAAAGATATCGAGCTGGTCGCTGATCTGACGCGCCAGCCCCAACCTGCGACCGCGCAGGTCACCAATCGTCTTGATGCCAGAGCCGGGCAGCGTAAGGATCACGTGGGGGTTTCCCGTCCATGACAGGCCGATAAGGTGTGTATCGGCGCCTTCTGCGCGGGCGCAGATCGCCGGAATATTGCCGCCAGGATGGAATGAATCCAACGACCCATCAAAAAAGTACGACTCGTGGGCTCCGCGATCGTTTGCCTGTGCGAGCGACACCCACTTAATACCGTCGCGTGAAAGTTCCTCCTCAACCCAACCCAGTCTCACCGCCAAGCCAAATGCGCTCGGTAGTGGACAGTCCGCATACCATAACGTTTCACGTCTGGATGTGGGAATAACTGCACGCTTAGGCATCTGTATCTCCTGCCTGTGGGTTGCACTGTAAAACCCCCATGAATCGAGCCGTCCCCTCGCCTCTGGCGTGCGTGAGCTTTCCGACCACCCGGGGCCTCTGGACCCCGATTTGGCCGCGCGACAGCCTTGCAGCTCACTCATGGCGCCCCGACAGGGCGTGGACTCCCAATTCCTTGTTGTAGTTCTGGTTTGCTATGGAACATCGAAGCTGGCTAGCCGTTGGACACGGACCCTGGGTGCAAACTGATCGGCTCCCTGTATCTTTAAGTTATGACCGTTGGGCCTATCCTCACCTCGTACAAACTAGCCATGTGCCTTTTTGTCTTGGATATTTTGAGTCCTCGACGTTGAAAGCTGCCTGTTGCCCATTTGCTGCTGAAGAAAGGATTACCGACCGCTCGATCAGGTTCTGAAGTTCGCGCACGTTGCCCGGCCAAGGGTATGACTGAAGCAACTCCATGCTTTTCTTGCTGATGTTGCGTAGGTTTTTGCCTGCCGCCCTCGCGTACCGGTCGATGAAATATTCGACCAGCATCGAGATATCGTCCTTTCTTTCGCGGAGGGGAGGAATTTCGATAGGGAATACACTGAGGCGATAAAACAGGTCGCTACGAAAATCGTCGGTTGCGATAGCTGCCTTCAAGTCACGATTGGTCGCGGAGATCACGCGAACGTCAGCTCGGAGTATCATGTTGCCGCCGACGCGCTCGAACTGACGCTCCTGCAGGATTCGCAACAGAGCGATCTGGGTCTCGCAGGGAAGCTCGCCGATCTCGTCGAGGAACAGCGTGCCGCCTTCGGCCATCTCGAAGCGGCCGGGTCGGCGCTGCAGCGCTGCGGTGAATGCTACCTTCTCGTGACCAAAGAGCTCCAAAGCGATCAGTGACTGAGGGATCGCCGCGCAGTTTACGCTCACGAATGCTCGCGAGGATCGCTGCGACAGCTTATGGATCGCGCGGGCAACGAGTTCCTTGCCCGTTCCGGTTTCGCCGGTAATGAGTACAGTGGCATCGGTCGGTGCGACCTTGGCGACGCGAAAAAGGACCGCTTGCAGAGCAGACGAAGTCCCGACAATCTCTTCAAACATCGAAGCTTTGTCGACTTCCTCACGGAGCGCGAGGTTCTCATTCTGCACTCTCTCTTCTACTTGTTTCCGAGCTTCGATGTCAGTACCAGTCACGAACCAACGAAGGACGCGTCCGTCACAGTCCCGAAGAGGGTTGAAGCGATACAGAAACCAGCGATAGAGGCCGTCCTTCCCCAACATTCGGGCTTCGAGTTCGAATGCCACAGCGCGGGAGAGCTGCTGCCGCGCGTTCGTCACCTTGCCCCAATCGTCCAGATGGATCACTTTCTGATCAAAGTCTGGTTCTAGAAAGGCCTCGAAGGTGTGGCCAAGATACTCAAGGGTGGCTCGGTTGGCGTATAGACTACGTCCATCGGGATCGCGGATAACGACGAGCTGTGGAATGTAGTCAACGAGGTCGCGAAACTCCTTCTCTCTTCGCTTCAGATCTTCGATATCCGTATTCAATCCGAACCATCGAACGACCGTGCCATGCTCGTCGTGAAAGGGTCGGCGCGAAACAGGAACCACCGATATTCGCCGTCGAACCGCCGCAGGCGGGCTTCTTCCTCGCCCGGTGCTCCGGAAGCCAGGCTAGCTTGCCATTTCTCCATCAACCTTCCCAGATCGTCGGGGTGAACTGGGCGTTGCCATCCCCAGGCACTGGCCTCTTCCTGTAAGAGCCCTGTGTATTCGAGCCATCGCTTATTCAAAAATTCGGTGGTGCCATCTGTGAAACAACACCAGCCGAGCGCGGGGATCGTATCGATAATGATCCGGAGCTGGGATTCTGATGGATTCATATTGCGAGACCCTGCTTGCCGATGTTAGCGCCCTTTGCGTAAGCGCGCGAGCCTTGCTCCATCGTTATCGCGCAGGGTTAGTCGAGACTCCGGCGAGCCTCTTCGCGCTCGCCACAATTGTTGCTGAGCCGTATCAACGCACAGGTTAATGGTAGCCTCGGGCAAGAATGCAACAGGCATTTCCGCACGGGTGTAAGCTCATGCTAAACACGCTTTTTCTAAGCTTTCTTGGCATCGAATTTCCGATCTTTTCGGCACAGATGGGACGAGACCTCCGGGTCTCCGACCTTGTTGTGGCAGAGTGCGGCGCCGGTGGCCACGGATGATGCAGGCTCAGTTCAGTTCCACTTACCAAACACACCACCCTGCCCCGCCATCCATTCACCGTTATCGACCCTCTTAAAGTATCACTTTCAGAAATCGAATCGTTACCGCACATAACCGCGCGTTGATCGGCATAGGGGCAGCGGTTGCCCGCTGACCCCTGCCACACCACCGTGCATACGGGTCCGTACACGGCGGTTCGATTGGTTACGCTAACTTTCCTCGACCAATGACGGCAGCCCAAGCGATTTGAAGTAGGCATTAGGAAGCCCAACAGATAGAGCCTTGGCCCGAGCGAGGTACCAAGGGCCGCGACCGCTGCCGGCGGTGTTACTTGCCAGCCGCGGACTTACCCCCAGCTCAAGTAGCGCTGCCCGGCGATGACGTGGTGTCTTCCACTGGCGCCACAGAGCAGCCCTGAGTCGCAAGCGGACCCAGCGGGTAAGGTAAATCAGCACTTCAGGCGTTTGGCAGAAGCCGAAATAGCCGCGCCAGCCCCGCATATACGGAGCCAACTCCTCCATCGTCGTCTCGATGCTGACGCTCTTTGCCCGTCGCGTGATTTCTCGGACTCGTTGCTTAAACCGATTCAGGGCCTTTGGCGCGATAGCGCGTTTGACCTCTGGACCGGCAGTAAAGCTGAACCCGAGAAACTTTCGCTCCTGCGGTAGCGCCACCGCACTCTTTGCCTCATTCACCTTGAGTTTGAGCTTTTGCGTGATGAATCGCGTGACGCTCTCCATCACTCGATGACCCGCCCGCCCGCTGCGAACATAGATGTTGCTATCGTCCGCATAACGCACGAAGCGGTGTCCTCGGCGCTCCAACTCCCGATCGAGTTCGTCGAGCACGAGGTTGCTGAGCAACGGCGAAAGTGGTCCCCCTTGTGGAGTACCCTCTGCACTCGGGCTGACCAGCCCATTCTCCATCACCCCGGCATTCAAGAATGCCCGGATGAGTTTCAGCAGCCGCTTGTCTTCGACCCGCTTGGCAACCTGACCCATCAGTTTGTCGTGATTGACTCGATCGAAGAATTTCTCCAAATCAAAATCCACCACCCAGCTGTAGCCTTCAGCGACATACTGCTGCGCCTGTCCACTGCTTGATGAGCCGACCGTCCGGGCCGAAACCCGTAGCTGTGATCGGAAAACGTCCGGTCCCATTGCCTCTGCAGAACCTGCAGCACCGCCTGCTGGATGAATCTATCCAACACCGAAGGGATACCAAGCTTTCGCACCCCTCCTCCGTCCGGCTTGGGGATTTCTACCCGCCTCACCGGCTTCGGCTCATAGGTCCCGTTCAGCAGTTGTTCCCGGATGGCTGGCCAGTGCTGCTTTAAGTAGTCGGCGATTGCGCCGACGGTCATACCATCGACGCTTGGACTACCCTTATTCGCCTTCACCCGTCGCAATGCTTCCTTCAGGTTTTCTCGCTCACATACCTCCTCCATCAGCCGATTCGTGCCAGCTGGGCTTTCGGTGGCATGCATCGTCTGGAGCGATTCGACCTCTTCCCTTCCCGCTTGTCGGGCTTCACCCTTCGGCGCTGAAGAGAAGTCCAGTTCTCCCTGGACATTCTGCCGCGTATCGTTCCTGAGATTCATGTCCTACTCACCGCTCCTCTCGTTCGGGCCTTCGACCACCGTTCCCGGCTCGGCCTATCTGTTGCCTCCGCCTTTCGGCTCTCGGAGTGCCTCACTAGCCTTGCCGACGACATGGCCTAATATGCCCGATGCTGACTTCTGCTCTGCGGTCAGGATGCCTCTCGACAACCTCAGTCGCCGGAGCGACACAGAGCAGATCTCCTGGGGTAAGCTCAGCCGCCTTCCGTGCACAATCGCCGAATCTACGCTTCGCACCATTGATGGATATGGACTTCGCGGTAAGTTGCCCGCTCGTCCGGCACTGGCGCCTTATATCCGGTTTTTGTCCATCGACTCGCACGTTTGCTCCACGCTTCCTTCAGACCTCACCTCGCGGCGATAGCCCTTGCGTTATCACTAGCCCTTCACCTCCATCAGGTTGGGCGGAGGACTTTCACCTCCAAGCTGCTGAGCATGCCCAGCACACAACTAAGCGCTTCGAGAAGCGAGAGGTCCGCCGTGTCGCCGTGGCTATAAATTGGTATTCGTCGCTAGCATTTCGCGTAATTTGGGTTCGCGCAAGATTTTCGATGGCGTTCGCGTTCGATTGCGCCCTGAGCTTCGAGATCGTTCAAAAGGGCCGAAACCAGTTGGCGCGACGCCCCAATCAGATCGGCCAGATCTTTGCGGGTCACCCGCACGTTCAGGATGACACCCCGAGCCTCACGGGCAGCGAATTTCGATCCGAGTTCGAGCAATTCCTCGATCAGCCTGACCCGCATCCGTTCGCCCACGAAATTCACATAGCGATCGAATGCCTCCCACATTCCGCGCACCATCGATTCTATGACATGACCGAAATTTTCCGGGTTGCCGGGCTGCGTGACTTTCAGGAAATGACCGACCCCGACGCGGCCGAGTACAGCCCCGGATAATGCCTCGATGAAGTACCTCGCGTCTGGACCACGCTCCAGGGCAAAACCACCAAACACATGCCCGGGCTCCTCGATCTCGACCGTAACTCGCTTTCCGCGGCGGTTGATTAGACCCGCGCGCGTCGCGCCGGATATCACGATATACACATCAGTCATTGCCAATTTTTTGTTGGGTAAGATGAGTTGCTGACGCTTAAATCGTAGCAAGGTCATCTCGCTCGCTAACTCTTCGAGTTTGTCCGGCGAAAGCCATGAAAATGTCCGAAACCTCCGCAGCGCAGCGAGTGCGATTTCATAGTCGCGCTTTCGCCAGAGACTTGCCCGGCTTTGGACGGAGCTGAGCGAACGCGTCCCCTGCCCTGTCGGCCGTCGAGATGCGTCAGCCGGCTCGTATTGGGATAGCTACTTTTGTTTGGCACCGCGCTCTCACCCCTTGCACTCCCTTGGCACTTCGGATGCTTTCGTTTGGACAGCGACATGCCATTGCGCACGCCCCCTGAGTGGAACCTCTGCAGCGATCCGGCCACCCTCGATCGTCGTGCAAGCGGCAAGACCGCAAAGGTTCGAGCAGGGTTATTCCTAGTCCTGATTTGGACAAAGCGTCAACGGGCGTCAACCTGATGAAGCTTCGGGCTGTATTAAAGGGGTCTCAGAGATTCGGGTGCGCTGAATCAAATACTTCCGCGCTGTCTCTATACAATGCAGGGTTGGGGTGACGTGCCGCGCTCCCTAATTCCCGCCGATCAGTTGCGGCAAATCCTTCCCGAACCCTCAGAACCGGGCCTTCGGTACTTGCAGTCCCGGAATCGGAGAACGGGTGCGGTAGATATTGGCACGCGGGGGTGGCTGCACGGTCGCGGGTTCTTCCGCCAAATACCGCTCATCTCCAGTCATTATGTAAACATCCTGCATGTCTTTGCCGCCAAACACGACACTGGCAACGAGGGTCAGAGGAACTTTGATCTGCAGATGGACGGTACCGTCGCTGCGGAAACGCACCACTTCGCCGCCGTAGGCGGACGCGACCCACACACCCCCTTCGACGTCGACCGCCAATCCGTCGGGCATACCGTTGGGTAGCCGCCCAAAGGGCCGGCGATCCTTCAGCGACCGATCAGGCCCGATATCGTAGACGTAAACCGTGTCCCCGCCTGAGTCCGAATGATAAAGGAGCTTACGGTCAGGACTAAAGCCAAGACCATTGCTGAATACGATTCCATCCCACATGGGAATGATCTTGCCCGGAGGATCGATGCGGAACAGAGTGCCAGGCGGCGTGACCTCCGGCCGCGGATGCGCGAATGGATTGAAGCCGAAAACCCCGGCATAGAGGCTGCCTTGATAATCAGCCGTCATGTCATTGAACTGGAGCGCCTTGCCTTCCCAATGGGTCACAATATCGCGAGCGCGCCCGGTAGTTTCGTCCCACGCGAAGACGCCCCCCTCGCCACAAAGGACCAATCCGCCATGCTCATTGAAGACCATACCGCCGATATGCTTGCGCTCGGGGATGACCGTTTCGATTTTGCCGTCAGGACTGCGCCGTCGAATGCCGCCGAGTACCATGTCCGAAAAATAGAGCCGGTTCTGTTCATCAACTCGCGGGCATTCCAACAACCCATAGGCGGACCCCAAAAGTTCCAGTTCCATTGCTTATGCTAAGCCTCCATGCGTGGTGCAGTCTCCCATAAGAACCGGACGGTCATCGAGAACGCAGCACGATTCCCGGTTTAGCGCCAGTATACTCATTGCTCTGATGGACGGGCACGCCGTTGACGATGACGTGCGCCATCCCTTCGGCGGGAGCGACCAATCTTCGATGGCCACCAGGGAGATCGTTGCGATACACCCCCTTTTTGGGGGAATCGATCTTGTCGAAATCGAAGATGGCGATGTCCGCCGCCAGATTGGGCGCAATCCGGCCGCGGTCTTGAAGATTAAGCATTGCCGCAGGTTCGGAGGTGAGCCGTTTGACGGCGTATTCGAGGCTGAGGGCCTTTCTCTCGCGCACCCACTTGCCCAGAAGATAGGTGCAATAACCCGCATCGCATATCTGATCGAGATGTGCGCCGCCGTCGGCCAGCCCAATCAGCGTTCGGGAGTCGTTAAACAGTATTGGAAGTTGGTCTTCGCTCGCGAACAAGGGAACGAGATATCGCGTTTTAAGGTCGTCCTGGAGGGGCAGTTCGATTAGGGCGTCGAATGGATCCTGGTTGCGCATCTTCGCGACGTCGGTCAGCGATTTGCCGGTCAGCGAAGGGTCGGAGAAGCATTCCACCACCTCGATTTCGTCCGGGTGGCTGAAGAAGGCGACCCGGTGGATCGGGTTCGCATTCAGTTCCTCGCGCAGCACCTGGCGAAAATGCGGATCGCGATAGACCTTTTTCTGTTCTTCGACTGGACGATTGTAGATTTGCTTGCCGCATTGAAGAGAAGAGAACAGCAATGGCTCGTGCAGGTTCAGTTCCACCATTAGAGGCCGGCAGGTAACCTGCGGAATCGCCCGGCGTTTGATCAGGTCGGCGACCCGATCGAGCACGTCCAGTCCTTTGCCGGGTCGATCCTCTCGAATTCGAACCGACGACCATGTTACTGGCTGTCCGCTGCGGCTCACCAAAAACTCCAGTAATTGGTATTCGCTTTCGGTCATCGTACCCGGGCTTTGCGTCAGTCTGATTTGAATTACCCCTTTACCCAGTTCGCGCAATGCATCGGCGTACTCACCCAGTTCCACGCGGCTTGCCAGCCGGCAGGCGATTGGCTTGCCCTGGTAACCGATATCGCCCTCGCAGATAGTGGTGGAAAAGCCCATCGCACCGGCCGCTACCGCGTCGCGCAGCAATCCCTTGATTTTCATCGTTTCCGCGGGGGTCGCCGCACGTTCGAGCGCGTCGCGCTCCCATCACGTAATGTCTGAAAGGTGTTAACGGAGCCAGGAAGGCGAGATTGATCGCGGTGCCGCGCCGCTGCGCCGCGTCCATGTATTGGGGAAAGGTTTCCCAATCCCACGTTAGCGCCGTCTTCAGTACCTCGATCGGTATTGCTTCCAGGTTGACCAAATCCCAGGCTGCTACGTCTTGCGACTGAGGGTCCCGCTTGCACGGCGCTATCCCGACGCCGCAATTCCCCATCAATACCGTGGTAACTCCATTCCAGGACGAACTGGTCACTTGAGGGTCCCAGCAGATCTGGGCGTCATAATGAGTGTGTGGGTCAACAAAGCCGGGCGTGACAATCAGGTTCGATGCATCGATAACCCGGTGAGCCTTACCGACGAGCTTTTTTCCGACCTCGACGATCTTGCCACCCGCGATCGCCACGTCGGCCTTGTGGGCAGGCGCCCCCGTGCCGTCGACTACAGTTCCGTTCTTGATCAACAGGTCAAAGGCCATGACCAACCTCCCTGACAGTGCGCGGCCGCAATTTCCGAATGATCATCTCCACAGCGAAGATACGTAAACGTCGTCCTTTCATCACTTCACGGATTGGCTGCCTGCCAAGCTTTCCAGGGCTCGATTGAGCCCACCGATTCGGGTTTGCCGTGCGTTGGCAAAGGACGGGATCCGGGAGTGATTTCAAACGGCGACGTCAACTTTAGTTCCCTGCCGAAATCGCGAAGTGCCGGCAACACTTCTCTACCCAAGAGCTTCAAATTGTTCTCGCGGTCCTTTCGAGTAATCGGACCGTCATTCTGCCACACGAGGAAAATACCGGGCCGCAAAGTTTCCAGCACGACACGCAATTTACGAATTACGGTATCTGGAGTACCGCAAATAATATTCAAGTTCTTTACTCCCTCGGTGTGGGAATCGAAGATGAGCTTGCGCACATTGTCGATGTCAACCTCCGGCTTGAGCTGCCATACCTTGGAGCGATGGTCGACTTGTGCGCTGGAAATCTCCGCTTCTGCGGATTTGCTGCTCGCGCCCTGGAATGGAGAACCACCGGCGGCATTGTTTGGGTTCCCGAACTGTTCTGCCAGTCGCCGGACTGCGTTCTTGGAAACATACCCGGGCGGAAAAAAGAATTGTGGTAGCGAGAAAAGGCTGTAGCCTGATCCCGCGCCTCCAAACACGGACTGCTTCGAGATCTCGTAAGCTTTCTCTTCAGTTTCCGCCACGTACACATTCTGCAGGAAACCGAAGTTCTCGGAACCGATTTGGTAACCGGCTTCCGCAGCGCGGTCGCGGTACACGTTCCACAATTCCACCGTCGGCTCCAAAGCAGTTGCAAGTCCCATATAGGGATAACGTTTTGCTGCTGCCCAGCTCGCGGTTTCGGGACTCAGGAGCCCCGGAATCCACATCGGCGGATGCGGCTTTTGCATCGGCAGCGGCCACGGGTCCACGAAACGATAATGAAAATGCTTGCCTTCGTAGCGCCATGGACCCGGCCGAGTCCACGCTTTGACGATGAAATCGTGAGCTTCCTCGAAATATTCCCGGTTGTAAGCCGGATTGGAATTGTGCGCAAATTGTTCGCAACCTGTGCCGCGCACCCAACCGGTAATGAGACGGCCGCCGGAAATCACATCGATCATGGCCAGTTCTTCGGCCAAACGCAGCGGATTGCCGAGCGGTAAAGGATTACCCATCATGATAATCTTTACCTTCTTGGTGATCCGCGCGAGAATCGCCGCTTCCACGTCCATCACACCACCCATCGTAAATGGGGTGCCGTGATGCTCGTTAAGGCCTACGCCGTCGAAGCCCAGATCCTCTGCCAACAGCTTTTCATCGAGGTACTCATGGTAGAGTTCGTAGCCCTTGGCCGGATCAAAATAACTGTTTGGCGTTCCGAAAAAACCTCGTTCGATGACCAGATCCTGAGGCACGTACCGGTAAGGACGTTCAGTGAAATAAGCCAGATGCACTCTCATTCCTCCGTTAACTGCTTAACTCAAGAAGCTCCGGACCTCGCGTAGAAAGTCAGACCCTTGCCGTCCCTGATTACAAACCTGTACCGTTCTCTGTCCCCAATCTTGCGCTTCTTTTGGCATCGTAGTTGAGTCTTGTTTCGTTTCTTTTCGGCGCTGAGAGTGCTTTCGGTTTAGAGTCCATACAGGCGAGCACAGTTGTTCCAGAGCACTTTGCGGCTGTCTGGGGTTCCATGTGAGCTTTGAGAGGTTCGAACCAGTTGATCGCCTCGGGGTTGAAATTTTCCCGGCCGGGGAGTGATACGTAGCCCAGTCTGGGATGATCTCCTGGATGACCTTGCGGTGCTTCCTGTTTGAAACGGGAATCGATATAGCGGTCCCATAGGTCAAACGGCTCCATGAGATGCATATCCGAATCCATCACCGGAAAGCCTTTATAAGACCTGATGAAGTCTCCCGGCATCGTGCCGCGTCAACCGAACCATGCGGTTATTATTCCCGGCCGTTGGCCTAAATCCCATACAAGCGCGCGCAGTTGTCCCAAAGGAATTTCCGCTTGGCGGTATCCGTTAACGGCAATTTCATGAACAATTCGACCGCGTGTGGGAACCGGCTGTCTGGATGCGGATAGTCGGTGGAGAACACCACATTATTGTCGCCAAACCATTCCACGAAATTTCGAACCGGGTGTTCTTCAGGTTCGACCGCAACAAAGCAATTGCTCTTGAAGAACTCCGATGGTTTCTTTGAGAGTTTTATTTCGAACCTTCCGGTGTAGTCCTGATAGTGATCATCCAATCGCCCGAACAGCCATGGAGCCCAACTGCAATTTGCTTCCAAAAGGCCCACGCGGAGCTTCGGAAAACGATCGAATACGCCGCCGGAAGCGAGACTTACACCCGCCGACATTGGGCCCAGGCAGTGCGAGAAAGTGTGACGCATCATCAGCGACTCAGTCAGTCCCAGGCCGAAATCCGTCAGTTGGTCGGGCACTCCGCCGTGAAAGCCGACTGCGATATCGAGCCGCTCACATTCGGCCCACAAGGGATCGTAGTCAGGATGATGCCAGGGCCGTCCCTTGATCAAACCCGGCAGCAAAAAGATGCCCTTGAAACCGAGCTCTTTTACGCACCGCCGGGTTTCAGCAACCGCCGCGTTTACGTCGTGCGGAGCGACCATTGCGATCCCGATCAAGCGCTTCGGGTCAGGCGAACAGAAGTCATACATCCAGTTGTTGTAGGCCCGAGCGATAGCAGTGGCGAAGGGGGGCTCCAGACCCCGTTCCCCGACGACCTCCGCGCTGTCGAGTCCGAGCACCGCCAGTCCCTTGGTGGGGTATTGAAAGGCAATGTCGATACCCTCTTTGTCCATGGCGTCGAGTTGCGATACCCCATCCCAGTTGCGTTCCACCGCAAGCGCGTAGTCGGCCATCTGCGCCTCCATATGCTGAATCAGCGGACCAAACCATTTGAGGCCAACGAGGGGGCTCTGCAATTGCTTTCCGGGCATTTCAACGCCATGAAGCCGCGGATGGGCAATCTTTGCCGGGCTTGCGGGCGCAACATTTCGATATTCAGGCTCCATATAGCGCTTCCAGAGATCGCCCGGCTCCATCACATGCATATCGGAGTCCATTACCTTGAGTCCCTTGTATGCCATAGCTCGTCCTCGCTTGTGTGCTTCAGCGAGCAAGAATATGAGGGGCTGATCGTCGGCCGTCTTGAAGGAAATCGGCGTTCTTTGAACAAATGGGGCGAATGCGCTTGAGCAACACTTTTCGGGCGTGCCGCTCGAAGACCAAAAGCGAATCGCTCGTAGCAACGTGATTGGGCTTTACGGCGTGCCGCTCGAACCCTAACGGCAAAGGAGGAAATGACCCTCGGTGGGGCTAGACTGCTGTGTAGCCGCCATCTACCGGAAGTTCGGCGCCGGTTATAAATGATGCTTCGTCGGAGGCAAGGAACAGGACCGCCCATCCGACTTCCTCGGGTTGAGCAGCGCGCTTCATCGGAGTCATGTCGATGGCGGGCTGCAGGGTGCCTTCTGGAACCTCCAGGCTCATCGGGGTCAGAATCACTCCCGGATGGATTGAATTGACCCTGATTTTCTCTTGAGCGTATTGTACCGCGGCGGATTTAGTCAGCAGGCGAACAGCGCCCTTGCTGCTGTGATACGCTGCCATGCCGGGCGAGCCGATCAGGCCGTAGATCGACGAGATGTTGACGATCGAGCCGCCCCCGCGTCGGCGCATCGCGGGCACCGCGGCCTTCATCCCGAGCCAGACGCCCTTCTGGTTTATGTTGATGACTTCATCCCAGCCTTCCTCGGTGGTATCCTCCACCCCGCCCGTCCGCGCGATGCCAGCGTTGTTGACCAGGACATCAAGGCCGCCGAATTCGCGCTCGCAGGTTTCTACTGCCGTTCGCCAGTCGGCCGAGCGTGCGACATCCAGATGAACCGCCAGGATTACACGTGCGCCCGCCTTTGTGTTGACCTCATCGGCCAGCGCCTTGGCTTGATCGTCGAGAACGTCGCCCACAACCACCTTCGCGCCTTCGCCAACGAACAAACGCGCTTCGGCGGCGCCCTGTCCACGCGCCCCGCCTGAAATCAACGCCACTTTGCCTTTGAGCCGGTCCATCGATTCTCTCCTGTCTTTTGCCGGATTGTGAAATTAACGCCTTCCAATGTCTCGAAGAAAATCGGCATTGTTTGAACGGATCGACGATTACATCAGCATTATCGCCGAACCCTCATCCGCGTCCACGCTCGCATTTTCGCTTTTGTTCAAGAAATGCCGGTTCTTTTCAAGACCACATAGACCTGATGGCCTACGACAGGCGGGATAGACAAGTCAACCGTTGAAGCTCGTCTACCCAGTTCGGTAGGGTAAAGAGGCAGATAAGAACGTCCAATGCTTTGCGAGTGGGGCGCGAAGCACACACCTTTACCAATGGAATCAGGAGGTCAATCATGCAAGGGAATCGAGGCGTTGTCTACATCAAGCCGGGATTGGTTGAAGTGCATAGCATCGATTTTCCCAAACTCGCGTTGGGCGCTCGCCAGTGCCATCACGGAGTTATTCTGAAGGTTCTGTCGACCAACATCTGCGGCAGCGATCAGCACATGGTCCGCGGACGCACCACCGCGCCGACGGGGCTGGTGCTCGGTCATGAGATCACCGGGGAGGTAATCGAGACCGGGCGCGACGTCGAGTTCATCCATGCCGGCGACATCGTTTCCGTCCCGTTCAACATCGCCTGCGGGCGATGCCGCAACTGCAAAAACGGAGACACCGGTATTTGCCTGAATACCAATGAATCCCGGCCTGGAGCCGCGTACGGGTACGTTGACATGGGCGGATGGGTGGGAGGACAGGCCCAATACGTCATGGTGCCGTATGCCGATTTCAATCTGCTCAAGTTTCCGGACCGGCAAGAAGCGATAGAAAAGATCAGGGATCTGACCTTGCTCTCGGACATTTTCCCTACCGGTTATCACGGCGCAGTCAGCGCCGGTGTCGGACCGGGGAGTACGGTGTACGTTGCGGGAGCTGGACCCGTAGGATTGGCCTGCGCGGCTGCCTGCCATCTGCTTGGCGCCGCGGTCGTGATCGTTGGCGACCTGATTCCAGAGCGTCTGCATCAGGCCCGAAGCTTCGGATGCGAAACGGTGGACCTGCGCCAGGAAGCCACACTGGCCGAGCAGATCTCGCAGATACTCAAAGAACCTGAGGTCGATTGTGCGGTCGATTGCGTCGGCTTTGAAGCACGTGGCCACGGCGGGAACTCAAGTCAGGAACGTCCCGCAACTGTGTTGAACTCAATAATGCAGGCAACGCGTGCCGGCGGTGCGTTGGGAATACCCGGGCTCTACGTTACGGACGATCCGGGCGGGGTTGACGCAAATGCGAAGACCGGAACGCTCGGCATCCGCATCGGCTTAGGCTGGGCGAAGAGTCATCGTTTTAGCACCGGCCAGTGTCCGGTCATGCGCTACAACCGCCAACTGATGATGTGCATCTTGCATGACAAAGTCCAGATTGCAAAGGCAGTCAACGCTACCGTGATATCTCTGGAAGATGCGCCACAAGGTTACATTGACTTCGACCGGGGTGCGGCCAAAAAGTTTGTGCTGGATCCCCATGGAGCGCTGGCCCGTTAGCAATCCAGGGTCGAATGATGTGGAAACTTTCGCGTTGATCGATGTGGAGAAATGCCGGGCTCTGCCACCACCAACGGAATTCGCGTTTGATGCAGACCGTAGAAGTGCCGAATCGCTCAAGTTCGGGAAACCGAGGTCAGCAACCAAGGAGGAACTTTCTCGGCGTGATACCGGTTATCTTGTGAAACACTCGTGTGAAATGACTCTGATCGCTGAAACCCAGTTCGAGACTTATGTCCGCGATGGTAGCCTTGCCTTCGCGAAGCAGCCGTTTCGCTTCCTTGATCCGCGCCCGTAAAAGGAACTGATGAGGGGTCAATCCGGTGCTCTGTCTGAAAAGCCGAGCGAAGGTATAGGGACTCATCCGCACGTTTGTCGCCATTTCCTCCAGCCGCAGGTCCCCGGTCAGATTCGCTTCGATGTATTCAATCGTGTGGCGGAGGCGATGTCCCGGCATCCCTCCTTTGAGGTCCCGTATTTTTGCCGGCCACGCGCAATAATGCCGCGCCAAATAAGCCGTCAGTGATGCCCCCAACAACTCGGCGTAAAGGCGTCCGGACGAGCAACCTGCCGATAGTTCCATCTGGAGTGCTGCCCCGAGACTGAAAATCTGTGCGTCACGCAACGATGTCTTATCGCGCAGCTCGACGGTAGGCGGTGCTTCTTCCTGCAACACGCGCGTGAAGATTCCAGGACTTAGCTCGATCACGAACAGCTCAAAGCTCTGTTCGCAGCCACCGGCGGGGGTCGCGCTCCCCGCCGAAGCGAGATGAACACCGCCGGGCTTTAAGAAGGCATTGTGTTTATGGCCGTTCTCATACCAGTACGCGGGTGTCGGGCCGGCGGTGTGGATGCACAGGTGGTGGTTTAAATATGTCTTTCCTTGATTGGCGTATTTTGACAGCCGGTACTGTTCGCAGAGTATGCCGTCCCATTGCGACGGCGCGCTACTGAGGCAGGGGGTGGTAGCAAAGGCCGTGAGAGATCGGCCGTTCTCGACGGCGCCGATGCGTCGTTGCTCCACGCCGCCGCTGCCATCGCCTGGCTCGAACAGCGGACCCATTCCGGTACGCTCTGACGATTCGGGATCTTTGCGCTCGGCCATCTTCGGGCTCACTGGAAACAGGGCTGAGCAATAACTATGCTCGCCGTCCTTATCAGGTCGACTGGTCGCTACGGGCCGTCGAGAATCTCCGGCGTAATTATGGCATTGAGGGCGACCGGTTCAAGAACTTCGGGCGCGAGGATCGCAAGAAATCGGGCGATTCCAGGCGGTGCCGCTCCGCCCACCGTCTTTCCTCGCAGAAAAGAACGTCGAGTTCGTCAATGCAGCGTTTACGCCGGAGCCAGATTCTGTCGTTCCTGACCTGCTACGATCCTAGCATGTCATCTCCTCTTGCTGCTTGATCGTCATCACGACAGCGGAGAGGCCGCGTCCCGGAAATTCCGTCCAGTTGCCTTCGCGGAAAATGCGCAGCTTGAGTTACGCTCTCATACAGGCTTTGCGCGCTGACGTGGACAGTATCCTCCAGGCCTTGCGCGTTCCGGCACATGACCCTGCATTTTCGGATCGCCATGGGGCCGAGGATAGCACCTTCGTCTTTTATTCGCTAGGATACGTGGATCGCTCGGTGGAGAGATTCCATCTTACTACCCGAGAAGCGTCAGCTTTGCCGAAACACTTGGCCGCCGTGCGTCGGCAGTGCAAATATTTCGCAGGGATGGCACTCTATATTTTTACCTATGCAAAGGTGCATTTTCTCAATTGCTTTTCGTGCTGTTCGTAACTCTTCTGGCCCGTTATCACCTTCGCATCAAGGAAGTTACGCTGAACTCGGAGGGCCTCGTCATCGCGATTAAAACCGACGAGATCTTCTTCGGCGACGGAGTCTCAACCTACGCCGTCATGGTTAGAAATAGTGTCATCCAGTTTGCTAACTCGACCATCACCGCGCCCATTCCCACGGCTGGCACCAACCTGCTGACGCTGGCGACGCCGATGGAGCCTTCGGCTGCCTGCGTCGGGAATGTGGTCATGTTGGGCGTGCTTAATAACGTCGCCAACCAGTGCCTCGTGACGGCTGTGGTGCCGTCGTCGGACTTGACCGCGGAGCTGACGCTCGTCGATTACGTGCCCGCCGTGTACGAGGCTGAGCTGCTGCCCATGCCGGTCTTCGTGTCTGGGCAGATACCCATTCTCCCGCCTGCAGCCCCGGTTATAGCTAACGTACGGTCGGATGTCACCGTCATGACCAGATAGGTCGATGGGAGTTTCGCATGAGGATTGGGATCGACCTTATCGCTGCGTCGGCCGCAAGGCGCAGATCAGCGGCGTGGATGTGCAGCACCGCGTGTCGCCGTACGACCAGACGACCAACCATGAAGTCAAATCCAGGCCAGATTTTTGCATCGCCATCATCAGGCCTTCGGTCAGGTTTAGTGAGCCATGTAATCGAGTACCCTCCAGAGCAGCACAACCAGAAGAAGACCGGCCGTGACCATAAGTATTCTCACCGCATTCACCGCCTTTCTGGACCTCCATGGGGCGTGGCGCCAGGGGGCATAGTAACCGGATCGGGTCTTCCACCAGGGAGGAACGCTTCTTCTCCCAGCGCTTATCTCCTCATGGAAAGTGCCGTCGTCCAGGCTCTTGGTTAGCTCTCCCAGCATCTCCTTTTTTAGCCCTTCAAACTCCCTTGTCGTCCTTATATCCTCGCCACTCCTCATCGCTTACCATCGTATTCGTCTCCGCCATCCTCCGTAGCGCCTCCTTGTTGTACTTCCCCGAGAGTGGGAAACTCTCCTCCTTAACGGCGCGCGGCTGCTGCGCGTTGAGGAACCGCTGATACGCGAACGCGCCCCAGACTGCGTTTACAAACATGACAAGGAACACAGTCCCGACCAGGCTAAGGTATCCGGGCCGCCAGCTATTACTATGTCCATGATATAAATAGCGAGGTTCACGAGCGCTGCCACGCGCGACGCACGGTAGAGAAAAATCGCGAGAGCAAGGTCCCAAAGGAGCACCAAAGAGAGTCTCCCAGGGTATGCATCAGCGGTGTTGGTGATGCGAAGGCCATAAGCGTACCCGAGACAACACTGTACACAGCCAATGCGATGACGCCGATGTTCACGTACGACTTCGCAGTCTCGGCGCTGTCCATGGTCGGCCAGAACCACCGCCGGAGCACTCCATCGTCCGTAGCCATCTTTTACTCCCCCAAATTCTCCTTTAGCTTGGCGCTCCGCGGCTCGCCGAAAAACCCAGCTTCGTACAGGTGTTGGGATGTGGAAGGCCCAGGTTCAGCCCAGAATAGCCTCTGCACCGTTAGATAAACTTCAACTTTTTGGTCATCAGACATACATCTTAGTTTGTGGGCAAGGTTCTTCGCGTCAAAAGGCGGAGGCGCTTCAGCCGGGAATGTCTCTAACGACGGAATGAGCTGTTCGAGGAGTACGCGGTGAATCTCACTGAGGATGCTCGCTCTATCCGCTCCATCGGTGATGTCGGATCCTTTCTTTATGGGCTCTCTCGAATACAGACTACGCAGCGCTCTCATCAGAAATTCTGCGATGAAAGGCGCTTCGGAGTAATCGAAATAATCGTGTATGTTCATGCTCAGTCAGCCTCCGTTTCGAGAATTGAACCTATGAGCGCCCGGCGCTTGCCTTGTGCGGACCAGCCCGGTTGCCTCGCATACGTAACGTTAGCGCACCCAAGCGCTGTGTATTATCCAACGGGGTATAAATAAGCGCAAACACCCAACAAAGTCGTCTTTCAATGGGGCGGCAACGCGTTGCCAAGTTGGGCCTCGACGCCGGGCTACACCCGAACCGCCGGGACTGGCTGGCGTAGTCGCGTCACAGCTTCATGTCTTCGCGAGCCAGGCGCGGGGACGATAAAGTTGATGCGTTGGCTGGATGGCAGTGTAGATACTCCGCAACCTGTGGGAGGGTCATGATCTCGTTGGCATCCGCTGCCGATCTTGTTTCTTCGCTCACTTCTCACCTTTCAGGAGACGAAGGCGGTTTCGGAGGAAGACAGGACCAGTGAGGTGAACGCGTTCAGCAGTCCGCCGGAAAGAAAAGCCCGGACGGCTTCGTAAATCGTAAGAGCACGGGCGGGCTTACAAAAGATGGGGAACAACGGCTCACACCATCGCATTCCGGCCCCACCCCTTTGACCAACCGGAGGGTGAGTCTGCGGTTGGATATGTTCGCATATAATCAATGATCACCGGTCTGTCAAGCATAGGGAGGCATAGAAGGGCTGCATGGTGGTGATCTTAACCCGCGCCGGGCGATATGACCGAACGGTCGTTTAAACGGTTTGGTTTTCGGCTTCAGAATTTTCCGGAGCACTTGGATTTTCCCCGGGCGCAATCCAAACCGGTTTCGCGGAGCACGGCGGGGTCGCCACGGCCATATCGTGACTCGGTCAGCCGGTCGAAAAAAATGCACTTCGTGTAAGGAATCTTTGACAAAATTTTCTTTGAAGTTTTGCGCGCGAGGTTAGCGCCCCGACGAAACGTGATCTGATCGGAACGGCGACCCCCACTACCACCCGGTTGCGCCGCGGAATCATTGAGGAAATCGGCGTTTGCGCACGGCTGACGAAGCGACCTGGCTTCCAAGACAGGAAGCGTGCCAAAACCAGGATCGCGCCTACTTGACGATAGGATGACGATAGCATCCCGCGCTCTGGACAAAGATCAATATCTACGGGGCTCAATTGGCCTATCCCAGCCTATAAAGCTGGACGGCAGTCGGTTTACGGCTTTTTGTTGATCAGGTGCCTACTTTGCGCCTACATCGGTTCACGGTACCGCCCAGCGCCCGGCTGGCTCAATCGCGAAGATACAGGGAGGTCATTCTCGGAGAAGCCATTCTGGCGGAGAGGGAGGGATTCGAACCCTCGGTACCGTTGCCAGTACGCCAGATTAGCAATCTCAAATTCAACTCCGAACAGCGCTCCCTCGCTCGGCCCAGTGAGACAGAAAGCTCCTGTGCCACAGGGAGTTTCGTCACTTTCGCTCTAGAAGGACAGTCTGACCAATTCTCCCCTGATTTGGCCGAATCCGGGAACTTTTGCCCACCCTGTGCCCACCCCACGTGGAGCATCCAAGACACCAGATTTTTTGGAGATTGGGGCCAAAGCGATCCGGCCTAAGCCGCCCGGGCCTGCAAGTTTGGCTGGAGAAACCTAGGGAGTATGTAATCTCATGAAGCCGAACCATTACCTCGAAGCACGGGACGAATGGGATGGACCGCTACGCCGCTCTAGTGCTTGGCAACTCGATTCGGAGCGGGAACGACGAGGAGCCTAAGGGATGAAAACCCTTGTCACACAAGGACTTTTCGCATTTAGCTCTTCCCCGGCCGGAACCCCTTTTCCCCCTATTTCCCGCGGATTTTGCCAGAAATTTGCCAGAAACTGTGATTTCGGCGCCAGCACGCCGAGTGCGCTAGTGGTCCCCCGGCTAACTCCCGCTGGTTACGACCCTTGGGGACGATGCCGCATGCCTTCGCGGCGCGGCGACGCCATGGCGCGCGCAGGATCAACAGCGCAAACGGATCGCGCTGAAGCGGAGGTTGAGAGATGAATTCCAACCCCTATGTTGAAGCGCATCGGCAGTGGGGTGAGCGTTACGCGTTGCTGCCAAACGCAACTGGCAGATCGTAACCACGGTCTTCTCGTTAGTGAGCCTCATTCTGGCGGTTGGGATCGTCTGCCTGACCACCCGCAGCAGATACATTTCTTACGTGGTCGAAGTCGATAAGCTTGGCTACGGACTCACCGTACCCAGGCCGCTCGTTCCGAGCACCGAACCTGGCCTGATTGAGCGCATGGAGCGCTATGAGGTCGCAAGCTTCATCCGCGATGCGCGCGCGGTGAGCAGCGATCCCGGAGCCGAACAGCATATGCTTGACGACCTGCTCGCGCATGCGCGCGGGGCGGCGAATAAATTTCTAGACGCCTACTACCACTCAGACAACTTCCTCCACAATCCGTTCAAGATTGCGGAGCACAAGACGGTCGCGGTGCAGATCGATTCAATCCTGGAACTCTCGGCACTATCAGGTGCGATGGAGCGAACAGGCGCACGATCCGACCGGCGCACCGCTCGGCGCACCGACCCATTGGGAAGCGGCGCTTGAGACCCTGATCGTGCCGCCGAACTCCGACGATTCGATCATCAGCAACCCGCTGGGGTTTTTCGTAACGCAAATCAGCTGGACCGACAGCAGGGCTAAAGAACCAAAGCAGAGCGAGGTAATGCGATGAGGCGCGTCGCCACGGTGGCCAGTTTTGCCCTGACGTTGATGTTGGGAGCATGTGCGTCCCTGCAAAAGCAGCAACCTGCCGAGCCTCCGCCGCTTACTCTGGTAACGCAGGCGGAGCCGCAAGCCGAGCCGACTCCGGCGCCTCCGACCGGTGCGGAGATCCTGGCGCAGCAACCCGCGGAAGTCCGGGAAGCGATCGAAGAGCACGCCAAGCGACCAGTGGACGACGTACAAGACCGAGAGCCAGGTGATCTACGCATATGATCAGGGTCCCGCACCGGTAGTGGATTGTGAGCCGCTGCGCACCACCGACATCCAGCTCCAAGCCGGGGAGACCATAACCGACGTGGCGATGGGCGATACCGAGCGCTGGATGGCGACGCCAACGTCCTCTGGATATCCCTCGGACCCGGTGCCGCACCTCGCGGTGAAGCCGCAGGCACCCGGCATCTCAACCAATCTTACGATTTACACCACGAAACACATCTACCATCTGTTGCTCCGTTCGCGGCCAGCTGACGCGATGCAGGAGGTGGAGTTCTATTACCCCGACGAACTACTGGGCGCGATAAAAAAAGCTGATGAGGCCGCGGCGCAAGCGAAAATTAAGGCCAGCACTCGAACAGACGTAGACCCGCCGGGTGCCGTAGTTCCGGTCACCTCGGTCGATCCCGGACAACTGAACTTCTCGTACACGATTTCTGGTCCGCAGATGCCGTGGAAGCCAATTCGCGCTTTTGACGATGGGACGCCATGTCTATATCCAAATGCCGCCTGGGATGAAGTCGAGCGAAGCACCGGCGCTCATGGTCGCCGCAGGCAGCGGCAGCCAGATGGTGAACTATCGGGTGCGCGGTAACTATTACG
The DNA here is from genome assembly GCA_963824565.1 of uncultured Pseudomonadota bacterium. Lineage (GTDB taxonomy): Bacteria > Desulfobacterota > Binatia > Binatales > Binataceae > JAJPJA01. Next base: position 26,941 of record CAWGQB010000004.1, read on the forward strand.
TGGTCGACCGGCTGTTCGACCAGGCAGTGCTGGTCTCTGGGGTGGGACGGCAGCAGGACCGCGAGACCATTGCGTACAGCGGCAATGCGAGGTGAGTCATGTCCGAGAGCGACGACAGCAAACAGCGGAGCGACGTGGATGAAACCAAGCGGGAGCAGGACGAAGAACAGATCCGCAGCGAAGGTGGTCCGCAGCTCAACGGGCGTCTCGCCGCTGCGGCGGTGGGGATCATGGTGGGACTGGTGGTGCTGCTGACGCTGGCCGTGCAGTCATCGGGTCCGCGGCAGAGTGTGCAGTCAGGAGAGGTGGGTCATGACGCCGACAACACCACGGCGGATAAGAGCACGGTTCAGGATCTGATCGCGAACGCGAGCGAGCGAAGCCCGCACCCCTGTTCACACCGCCGCCGATGGAGCCAACGGCGATGGTAATCCCAAGCGAGCAAAGCGTAGCGCGAGCGGCGCCGCGCCAGCCGAGCAGATACGCGGAGTGGACGCGGGAGAAGTACATGAAGGCGCTGGAGGCTCCGCAGATGGTGGCGGCCTTCCACGACAGCACGCTGGAGATCCCGTCGCGGTTAGGGAGCGATGGCCGAAGCGACACCAACAACGCCAGTGTGAACCTGAACCAAGACTCGCCGGAGGCGGAGGGAGCAACAGTGAGACTTCACCCGCCGGCATCGCCGTATACGGTGATGGCGGGAGGGGTGATCCCACGGGCGTCCCTGCCCGCCGCTCCGCCATCCAGCGGCCACACCGAGTTGTACACGTCCATGGCGGGCGGGGACGCCCGCCCCTGCAGTTTCTACACTCCGGACCCGCTGCTTTTTCGGATGCCCTTTCCCTGACCAGGGAGAGGGTTAGGGTGTGGGTGTGGTCAGAGTGGTTAAGATTTGCTCCAGCACTCCCTTGGTATTTAACAAGACATCGGAATCCCAAAAGCGCAGCACCCGGTAGCCGCGCGCCCGTAGCAATTCGGTGCGCCTGCGATCTGCTTCAGCGCGCTCCAAATGCTGGCCGTCGTCGACTTCCACCAACCATTGCTTCCGGCAGCAAAAATCCACAATGAAGCCGCCAATGACGAATTGGCGGCGAAATCTGAAGCCGCCCAGCCGTCGTTGGCGAGGTCTATGCCACAGACGCCGTTCCGCATCGGTTTGCTCGCGGCGCAATTGCTGAGCCAGTTGGTGAATTGAGGCACCCACCTTGTTGCGCTTTACCCACACCGATGCCCTCTCCCTGGTCAGGGAGAGGGCATCCAAATTACGATGATTGATGTAAAAACTCCAGGCACAGGCTTCCAGTCTGTATACGGCGGGCAGATGGCCGCCCTTGGCGGGCGGGGACGCCCGCCTCACTGACCTGAATGATTCTGTTCCTTTCTCTTTTCCCATGGCCTTTGAAAGGGAAGGACAAATTTATTCTCGCTAAAGTAACCAAGTGCCACTGCCACGATGAAATCTCTGCCGACACGCGGTAATGTTGATCCATGGCAAGGGTGCGGCAGCAGACGCAGAGAGAAAAGCCAGCCACGGCGGCGGCGCAAACAGCCCCTCGTGCGAAGGGGGAGCCTCTACGAACGCGACTATTACTCGTGGGCGATAGACCAGGCCCGTGCGTTGCGCGACCGCAGGGATTCGAAACTGGACTGGGAAAATCTGGCGGAGGAGGTTGAGGACCTGGCGAACCGAAACGCGGACGCCCTCGAAAGTCAAAGTGAAAGGCTGATTGGAGACTCGCTCAAGATTGCCCTGGCACCATCCCCGATCAGGAACGAAAACTTCCGCTGGTGGCAGTTAAGCGTGCGCGATGCCAGGCGCAAGATTCAAGCAGATCTTGAAGCGAAACCCGGGCCTGAAGAATCGGACCGAGGAACTATTCATCGATGCTTGGCCAGGCGGACGCGATCACGCCTTGGGCGCCCTCGCGCCGCCCGACGAAGCCATCGCCGAAGAGTGCCAGTGGACCTTCGAACAAGCGATGGAAGATAATTTCGAGCCGGCCCCTTTCAAACAGGCATAACGCGCCTAGCCGGCACGATCACGTCAGTGCGCCGGAGTCGCGCAGGCGTTGGATCTCCGCGCTGGACAGGCCTAAGACGCGGCTCAGGATTTCCTCGGTGTCGGCGCCGAACAGCGGCGCGGCGCGTTGGACGCGGCAGGGAGTGCCCGACATGGTCCAGGGGATTCCGGTATGGATCCGGTGTCCGACTTCCGGATGTTCCAAATCCGGGAAAAAGCCGCGCTGCGCCAGATGCGGATCCTCGGCGAGGTCCTTGCTACTCATGGTAGGAATCGCGGCGACGCCTGCCGCCTGGAGCATTTCAGTAATCTCCCAACGGTCGCGCTGCGAGGTCCAGGCGGTGATGATCGCGTCGAGTTCGTCCTCGTTGCGCTTGCGCATCTGAGCGCTGTTAAAGCGCGGGTCGGCGGCGAGCGACGGCTGCCCGATCGCGGCGCACAACGACTTCCATTCTGCTTCGCTGCTGACCGCAATCGTAACCCAGTTCAGCGGCCCGCCGCTGGCCTTGTAGCAGTTGTGCGGCGCCATCCAGCGGTCGCGATTTCCCAGCCGGCGCGGCTCGCGTCCGTTCATCGCGAATTCCATCAGCGCCTCCGGCATCACCATCTCGGTGGTTTCAAGCATCGCGACGTCGATATGCTGACCCTCGCCGGTGCGCGCGCGATGGATGAGCGCGGCCACGACACTCAAGGCGCCGGTGACCGCGGCGACCGACTCCGCGCAGATCCATCCCGGCTCCAGCGGCTCGAAGCCCTCGTATCCGCACAGGCCATAGATGCCTGAGAGCGCGCCCGCGGTGGTGCCATAACTGATGTCTTTTCGATAAGGCCCGGTCTGTCCGTTCCCAGTCACCGACAACAGGATAATGTCCGGGCGAATCCCGCGCAGAACATCGTAACCCAGTCCCATCCTTTCCATCGCCCCGGGCGCGAAATTTTCCGTCACCACGTCGCATTGGCGGATCAGGCGGCGGACGATTTCAAGGCCGTCAGGATTGCGCACGTCAAGCTGGATGCTGCGTTTGCCCTGATTCCATTGATTGAAGATCCCGGCGCGGTTGGGTCCCGGCTTGCCGTCGGCGAATGGCGGCAGGCTCCGTTGACGGCACGGCCGCAGGGAACTTTCCACGCGGATTACCTCGGCTCCCAGATGGGCCAGTTGCAGGCTGCAGAACGTGCCGACCCATAGCTGCATGAAATCAAGCACGCGCACGCCCGCAAGCGGCGGCGCCGGCGCTGGCGATTTTTTCGGGAATCCCACATCCGATGTGCGATTGGGCACCGTCGATCCGCCAACCGATGCAACGGCGGGCGGGGACGCCCGCCCCACTGAGTCAGACAGCAGCCGACGCAATCAACTCGTTATGCTCGCCCAGGCGCGGCGCCGGATAGCGGCGCGGCGACCAAACGTCAGCGGTCGATTTGAACGGATACCCCGGCGCCAGCAAGGTGCGGTCATGCACATCGCGGACGGGAAGCGGCTAGGAAAAAATCGCGCGCGACCCAGTTGCTCGTCGCGATAGACGTCGGCCATCGTCGATAGCGGCACGATCGCCACGTTATGCGCCCGCGCCTGCGCGAACAGATCCTGCACCTTCCAGCTTCGCGCCCAATCCTGGATTAGCGGGCGCAGCTTGGCCATGTTGCGGCCCCGCGACAGGGTGTCCGCGAAGAGCGGTTCCTGCGTCCATTGCGGATGTCCAATCCATTCGACGAAACGAATCCAGTCGTTTTCGTACAATAGCGAGAACAGCACGTAACCGTCGGCGCACTCGACGATGAACCACGGCCCCGGACGCCGCGGCCGAAAGCGCGAACTCTCAACTCCGGCATAGGTGTACAGAACGAAATTCGACTCCAGGGTTGCGGCGAGCGCTTCCTGCTCGGAGACATCGATCGCCTGGCCGCAGCCGGCTTTCAAGCCGATGCCAGCAGCGCGGCGAGCGTTACCATCGCAGCGTGGAGGCCGCCCTCGAATTCAGCCTGACTGCCAAACAGCTTGAGCGGGGCGAGTTCGGGATACGGCGACGTCAGCGGGTTTACCGAGCCCGCTCCGCTGGCATGAAAAGCATTCAGTTCGTAGGCGCGATAGTTGGCGCGAGGACCACTGCCGCCATAGGCGGAGACCGCCGCCACGATTAGCTCGGGAAAATCCGCGCACAGCGCCAGCACTATCCAAGCCGCGGCCGGCGCGCTCGGCGGGCGCGACGTTATGAATCAGAACGTCCGCTTTCTTCAAGAGCCGGCGCAGGCGGTCGCGGCCGTCGGAGGTATCAAGGTCCAGCGTGATGCCCCGCTTGCCGGCATTGAGGAAAAGGAACAACCCGCTGTTTTCGGGATCGACAATGTCGTCGCGGAACGGCCCGCGCCGCCGCGCCACGTCGCCGGCGGGCGGCTCGACCTTGATTACGTCGGCGCCGAGGTCGGCGAGTATCCGCGCCGCAAAAGCCGCCGACACTCCCTCGCCGCATTCGACTATCGCGACACCTGCCAGCGGGCCATGACTGCGCGTGGGATCGGCCAATCAGTGAGGTTCGAAATCGTCTTCGCTCTCGGCTTTGATCGGTGTTCAAGATGCACCCGGCGCCGTGCTTTGAAGTCGTCGCATTACGCGGGCGATTGTAAACCATAACCCACCCGCCTAGCATAGCGCAGGTGCCTCGGATCTCAAGAGCAAAGTTCCACTTCGGCAAGGAGAGTCCGCCATGATCGACCATATTGGACTGGGAGTATCTGATTTTGCCCGCAGCAAGGAGTTCTTCAAACTCGCGCTCGCCCCGTTGGGATACGGCATAATAATGGAATTCGACGGCGCCGCGGGTTTCGGCCGTGACGGAAAACCCGACTTCTGGATCGGTCAGGGCAAGACCGGCAGTCCCACGCACGTCGCCTTCGCCGCACCGCAGCGGCGCGTCGTGGACGACTTTTACAAGGCCGCGATTGCCGCAGGCGGCCGCGATAACGGCGCGCCGGGCCTGCGGCCGCAGTACCATCCCGACTACTACGGCGCGTTCGTGTTCGATCCCGACGGCAACAACATCGAGGCCGTCTGCCATAGCGCCGAATAACGGAGCGCCAAATCTCAACCAACCCGCCAGGTTCATCGGTCGGTCAGTTCAATCGTCGGACTCCGCGGCGGTGTCATTGCTGACAGCCCGGGCGGGGAAGTTTGGACGCTGGAATGACGTGCTTTTTTCGCACCGCTGGCACGCTGCACGAAAATTTTGCTATAGCCCTCCTTAATGCGTTGAGCCATAAGCTCGACGATAGCGAAGGGGGGCCTCCGCTCGATTCCGAATCGACAACGATTTTGGGTGGCGTTGTGCGCCGTGCTGGCAGCGCTTGCCGTGGCCGCATCCCGACCGTGTACGGCGGGTGATACCACCGCCGATCTGGTGGCGGGTCAGCTCACCTTCACGCGTCAACATGCCCAATTTTACCGACGCGCTGGGATTGTTCTTTCCGGCCGGCGTCGCCCTCGATAACAGCTCAACTCCCCCGCACCTCTACGTCGCGGATCAGAACAACAACCGCGTTCTCGGCTGGCTTGACGCGGAGAATTTCGTCAACGGCGCCGCGGCCGATCTGGTGATTGGACAGCCCGACTTTTTCACCGTCGTCCCGGCCGTGACCGGTGGCCGCCAGCTATGTGCCCGCCGCCAGCGCGGCCAACCTGTGCTTCCCACGCGGCGTTGCCGTGGACAGCAATGGCGATCTCTACGTCGCCGACACCTCGAACAATCGCGTACTGGAATATAACACGCCTTTCATCAGTGGGACGATCGCGGACCGGGTGTTTGGCCAAGACGGCAGTTTCATCGCCAACGCCTGTAACCGCCATCTGATCGCAGCCGATTCGCTGTGCGGACCGGTCAGGGTTGCGCTGGATGCGTCCGGACAATCTCTACGTCAGTGACTTCGGCAACAATCGCGTCCTGGAATACAACGCGCCACTAACCAGCGGCGACGTGGCGAACCTCGTGTTCGGCCAACTCGGCAGCTTTACCACGGGTGACGTGCAACAGAGGGCGGTCTCGGTCCCGGCACGCTATGCGCTCCGACGGGCGTGGCGATCGACGCGGGCGGCAATGTTTATATCGCCGACACCGCCAATAACCGGGTTTTGCGGTACGTCACGCCGCTGATCACCAAGAGCACCAACGCCGCCGTAGTACTGGGTCAGGCAACGTTCACAGCCGCAGCGTGCAACCGGGGCGCTATCAGCCCGTCAGCTTCCAGCCTGTGTCAGCCGCAAGATGTGGCAACCGACTCGGCCGCCAATCTCTATGTGTCGGACGCTGGCAACTCCCGCGTCCTGGAGTACATCGCTCCATTGACCACCGCTCAAGACGCGGCCGTGGTGTTCGGTCAAAGCGGCAGCTTCACGTCATCTCAATGTAATCTCAGTGTCGGCTCAGTCACCGCGGCGACCCTGTGCGCCGCGACCGGTCTGGCCGTTGGACAGCGCCGGCAACCTGTTCATGGGCGATACGGGGAACAGCCGCGTCCTGATATTCCAACCGCCCTTTCCTGCCAAGCCCGCGGCCGTGCGCGAGGCTGGCCAGCCCGACCTTACTCACGGCGGAGCCAACCGCATCGACGCGCGCGGAATTTCCGCCGCATCCGCGGTCGCCCTCGATGAAAGCGTCACGCCGAATCACCTTTACCTGGCTGACACCGGCAACAATCGGGTGTTGGCATGGGCCAATGCCGCCGAAGCCTTCAGTCATCTGCCCGCCGACCTGGTAATCGGGCAATCCGATGCATTTTCAGGAATCTGCGGGAGCGAACACGAAGCTATGCAGTCCCAATGGAGTTGCGGTTGACAATGCCGGCAACCTATACGTTGGCGACCCCAACAACAATCGCGTGGTTGAGTACAAAACACCGTTCAGCAGCGATATTTTGCCCGATATCATCCTCCCGGTAATCAGCCGCGACCGGCGTCGCATTAGACCCGAGCGGCAATCTCTTCGTCGCCGACGCGCGGCAAAACCACGTACTCGTCTTCGAACCTCCATTCAGCAGCGGTAAGCTGCCCGACCTCGATCATTGGCGGAGCATGCTGCGATCAATTCCGTCAAAAATACCACCACTCCCACCAGCCTTTGCGGACCGCATGCGGTCGCGCTGGACAGCCGTGGGCCGATTGTATGTCGCTGACATGGGCGACAACCGGGTCCTCGAATACGACGATCCGCTTACTCGGGAACCATGCCGGACCGAGTCTTTGGCCAGAACGGCAGTTTCACCTCCGCGGTGTGTGGCGCGGGTGTGTCAGGGCTGTGCTTACCGATGGGAGTCACCGTAGACGACGCGGGAAAACTCTTCGTCGCCGATAGCGGCAACACCCGTGTAGTCGAGTATGATGCGCCTTTGCTCAATTCGATCGCCACACTGGTGTTTGGTCAAGGCGGTGACTTCACCTCCACCACGCCTAATGATGGCGGGCTAAGTGCCGCAAGCATTTGGCTGGTGTTATCCGAGCATATCGCCCCTCCGGCTTCTGGGGGCCCTTATGGTTTTGGCGGAGGAGGAGTCGCCACCGATTCGTCCGGAAATCTCTATGTGGCGGACAATGGCAACAACCGCCTGCTCGAGTTCAAGGGTCCCTTCCCTACCTCGACTCCAACCACGCCACCCCGACTCCACACTCCGACCAAGACGCCGACTCGAACCCCTGACCAGGACGCCAACCCGAACCCCAACCAGAACGCCACTCGAACCCAACCAAGACGCCACGTCCAACCCCGACGAGGACGCCACACCGCACCCCAACCAGAACACCACGTCATACCCCAACCAGGACGCCGAATCGCACCCCGACCAGAACTCCGACTCATACCCCAACCAGAACTCCGACTCGCACCCCAACCAGAACTCCGACGCGCACCCCAACCAGAACTCCGACCCGCACCCCAACCAGAACCCCGACCAGAACTCCCACACGCACTCCCACGCCGACTCATACCGCCACCGAACTCCAACTCGGACTCCGACTCCCACGCCGACTCCAACTCGGACTCCAAGTCTCTACGCCGACCCCGAAGCCGGCGCCGTTTATCAGTTCGCTCCCCAAGACCATCAGCGCGGGCCTGAGCTTTCGAGATCACTGGTTTGCGCTTTACTCATGGTTCGGTAGTCAACTTCTTCGTCGCTACCGCAAGCGGAGCCGTGAACTTCGGCCCGTTCACCCCGTCATCGTTCAGCACCACCACCCTCATTGTGCCCGTTCCGGCCACCATTTCCCTTGGGCAGGGAGTGGTAAGTGTGCAGGTGGTCAACACCGACCAGGGCTTCGTCTCATCCAACTCGGTTAACACGCAACTCTTTGGCGACCCCGCCGCCGGATTCCCCAATCTGATGGCAATCAACAGCGTAGGCTTGGCGGCCAACAGCACCGAGCCAAGCTTCGCCGTGGACAACGTCGAGACCGTGGTCCCGCTTGGGAAAACGGTGCAATTGAGCGGAAATGGATTTGATACGACGAACGGAGTGGCGGTCGATCTGTTCTGTGCCTGCCCCGGCGGAAAGGTCGGCCCGCTTCTTTCTGAATCCCGGCAATCCCGGACTGCATCCAACCCTGCTCAGCTTCCTGGTGCCTGCCAGCGGACCGAACACTCCGGCAGTGGGGCCGGGATCATTCGTGATCTCCAACGCCGGCAGCACCGGGAGTTTTGCCAAGAAGAGCAATGCCGTTTCGGTGCCAATCGGACAGCAGATTTCCGTGCTCTCGGTGGTTCAGACCGGAACGCTGATCACGGTCAACGGAACTGGTTTCTCGACCCTGACGGTGATTAATCTGTTCAACGTGCAAGGAACGCGGTCGGTGAACCTGGGCGGACTCAAACCCGATGGCGCGCCAAAAATCCCCCTGACCCTGATCAGCCCGAGCCGCTTCACCTTCACCCGTCCGTCAGACGCGGTCCCCGGACCGGCTTACGTCCAGGCCCTGAATCCGCCTTTTGTGCCTTTCACGAGTTCCGGTAATGATCCGGGAGGCGCTTTCACCATCAAATGAGGAAGCGGACGCACGATCACGACGCCTTGAGGTAGGGCGTGGCGATCTCTTTGCCGATCATTTCCACCTGGCCGGCATATTCGTCGGGTCCCGCCAGCGGTGAGAGCACGAACTTGTTAAGTCCGACCTTGATATAGCCTTCGATGCAGGCGCGGATATCGTCGGGCGTGCCGAACGCGCCGCGACTGATGAATTGCTCTCCGACGGCTCCGAAAGGACGCAGAAATTGCGGCACCTCTTCCAACGCCTGCCGGCGCGAAGGCGCCAGGCGGCAGAAGATGATGATACCCGATTCGATGCGCGCCTCAGCGCGGCCAAACTGCTCCGCATAGCGTCTGATGGTCGCCCAGCACTTGGCATATTCCTCGGGCGTCTGCAGCGAAGGAAAGTAACCGTCGGCAAAACGCGCGGTTCTCTTCAGCGCCCCGTCGGCGGTGCCGCCGACCCACAGATCGATCGTACCGAAGTCGTTGTTGTCGCGTTTTTGCGGGCGCGGTTCGATCGTAACGTTGTCGAAGTTGTAGAAGCGCCCATGAAAGCTGGCCTTGGGTTCGCGCCAGACCGTGCGCAACACCTGGATCCCCTCATCCAGGCGGCTGCCGCGCCCCTCGGTGGGGATACCGCAGGCGGCGTATTCAGCCAGGTTGGCGCCGGTCCCGACCGCCATCACGATGCGGCCGTTGGAAAGATAGTCCAGCGCCGCGAAAGCCTTGGCGACCAGCAAGGGATGGCGCAGGTTGAGCAGCAGCACGCTGGGCCCCAGCTTGATCGTCGAGGTGCGTGAAGCCAGCAGCGAAAGCACCGCGACCACATCAAGATCGGGCGAGCGCGGAATTATCTGGTCAGCGAGCCAGAACGAATCGATCCCCCACTCCTCGGCGCGCTCAGCAACTTCCACAATCGTCCGTGGCTTGGGCACTCCCATGCTCCATAAACCAAACCCGACACCGACTTTGATTCGCCTGTCCATCGCCTTGCGGTAACACATTTCGGCCGCGATTGGCCAGCCGCCGTGGAGCGGGCGTCGCTGGCCGCCGATCCGTGGTAATTTTTCGGGCCTTCACGGCGGCGCTGGTCTGACCTAAGATAACTCGACAAGAAGCAAAGGAGTGATGCGATGATCGACGCTGAATTGGCGACCGAATACGTTAATACAAGCCTGGAACTTCTCGATTCCGAAGACAAAGTTCATAAGCTGATTCACGACGCGGGAGACGCTTCGGCCGTGCGTGATTGGAAGCATTGGAACCCCGACGAGATCCCTTCGATTCTCGAGGTCCTCCGGCTCGATAAATGGACCAATGGCAAGGCAATTGCTGCCGCCCTCAAGGAATGGAGCGAAAAGCGTTACGCAGCGCATAAGAAATATCGGCGAACTGATGGCTTATGCCGAGCCCCAGGAGTTCCTCAAGATCCCGAAGCCCGATCGGCTCGACCGCGGATCGATCTCCGAACTGGCAGGCCTATTTCAGCGCCAGCACCAGTCTGTGAAGGCGGCCGCGCCACGGCAGCGGCGGACGAGGATAAGCGTTCCATTTCCGGCATACCCGCGCCGCCGCATAGCTTGGCGTAATCCCGGCCCCAACGAGTCAAATGCAGTCTCCGCGATGCTGATTGAATCGCCGGAAGATCTGCTCGCCCAACACCAAGGCGGCGATTGCGCGGCTTTATCAGTCGTCTGAGGCCGCACGATGGGAATTGTCGCTTCCCCAGTTCGCCGAGGCGGTCTGGCAAAGCATCCGGCGTTGGCAATCGGAGACCGCCCCACTTCCGCTGGAGAAATTTCTGGGCTCTCTGCATGCGCGCGACCTCGCCCTGGCGGCCGCGTGCAGGCTGGGCCTGGAGCCGGCGTGGAACGAGTTCGTCGCCGCTTATCGATCGGTGCTGTATGCGGCCGCGCGCGCGATAGCCCGCGACGAAGTCCGCGGCCGCGACCTCGCCGACTCTTTGTATGCCGACCTCTACGGGCTGGAGATGCGCGCGGGAGCGCTCGTTCCCTGTTGCAGTATTTTGACGGCCGCAGCTCCCTGGCAACCTGGCTCCACGCGGTGCTGGCACGCCGCTTCGTCGATAACTACCGTCAGGAGCGCCGCACCGGCTCAATCGAAGACTGTCCACCCGGTGCACTACCGGAAGCCGGTTCTGCCGCCGACCCGCCCGATCCGGACCGCATCCGCTACCTGGAAATGCTGCGCGCGGCGTTGGACGTGGCGCTGCGGTCGCTTAAACCGCGCGACCGGCTGCGGCTTAGCTGCTACTACCTGGAAAGCCTGACGCTGAAGCAGGTTGGCGAGGTATTGGGAGAGCACGAGTCCAGCGTATCGCGCCGGCTGAGCCGCACGCGCAAAGCCTTGCGCCGTCAGGTTGAGCGGGCCTTGAGGCGAGAGCAGCGCCTGAGCGATGAGCAGATCCGGCTGTGTTATGATTACGCAATGCAGGAGTGGCCTTTTGATTTGACGCAGGCCCTGTCCCAATCCGATCGGAGTTGAAAAGCTAAGGATGCAACAAATGCAAACTGAGTCGTTCCAAGCTTGACGGAGATAGTTTGTTGCAGCGCGCCGACCAACAGCGGCCCCCATTCGACGCCGTTCTGAAGCGGGGGCTGGAAAGACAAAGAGATCCCGGCGGCAAGGACTGCCCCGACGAAGCCACGTTCGCGGCCTATTGCGATCGGTCGCTGCCGCCGTCCGAGAGCGCACGCTGGGAGGGGCATTTTTCCAACTGCGCGCGATGCCAGGGAATTCTCGCCGCGATAGCGCGGGCGCAAACCGCCGCGCGCGTTGCGCTACCGCACACCCGCTGGCGGCGTTGGCAACCGTACGCAGCGCTCGCCGCCGGCGTGGCCGGCATTTCGATAGCGCTCAATCTGATGCTAACCGGGCGCCATCAGCGCGTACCGGCTGCGTTTTCCGTACGCAACGAAATCGCCGCATCGGTCACCGTTCGCCAAGCAGGCGCCACCTGGAATCGGAACGACCGGTCCGCAGATCGCACTGAACGAACCCGCGCCGCAAGCAATCCCGGAGACCAGCGCACAATCTCAGCAGAAAGCTGCTATCGCGGCGCCTAAGCTGATCCATCCGATGGCCGGTGTCGGCCGGCTTTTTTTCGCAGCCTGAACGGGCCGCGAGGGCCACCTCCTCCGCCGCCGAGAGCGGAAAAGAACCGGCACCGAGGCCGGCGCTAGGGACAGAAACGGCGGCGCATGCTCCGCCTCTCCCCCCGCACCACCTCAATTGGCAATGAAAGAGCGAGGATTCGCCCCGTTCGCCGCGAGCAACGCTCCTGTCCCGGCGCTCGCGCCCGAGGCGGCCACGGCAGAATCGGGGGCGCCGATTGCCGGCATGACTAACCCGAGCCGCGCCGCGGCGATAGTCGTAATCAGCTCGGCGGACGGCGTCGAACGCTGGCGGGTCGGCGCCGGCGGAATGATCCAGCATCTGGGAACTGATGGTGAGTGGTATCGACAAACCAGCGGCGCCAGCACCGACTTGACTGCGGGCGCGGCACCATCAGCCGAGATATGCTGGATCGTGGGAACCGGCGGGATCGTTCTGCGCACCACCGACGGCGGTGAACATTGGCATAGATTGAGCTCTCCCACCGCTGCTAATCTGGTCGCGGTTTCAGCCGCCGACGCATCGTCAGCGGCAATTTCTACCGCCGGTGGACGAGTGCTTTGTGACCAGCGACGGCGCCCGCACCTGGAAGCGGCCGTAAGCGGCCACCTCCGCCGCAAAAGATTTTCTGCAAGACCACGTATCCATTTCGTTCAAAGCTTCGAAGGCTTGAATGCGATGGAACACGAAATCGGGATAAATTCGCTTGCTTCGCGCTGGCGCGATACCACTATCGATCCGCGCCTGGCGCAGATCCTGTTTCTGGGGATTCTCCTTGGAGCAGGAGCATGGATTCGCGATCTCAGCATCCATCCGGCGCAAATTGTCGTTACCTTCGCATGCGGCCTCGTTTGCCAGAATCTTTTCGAGCGTCTGGCGCATCGGCCAACCCACTCCGTCCGCAGTGCGGTCATTACCTCGTTCAGTGTCGCCCTGCTGCTACGGGCCTGCGCCTGGTGGGTTCAACCCGTCGCGGTGACCGCGGCGATCGCGTCGAAATTCATCGTGCGGCTGCGTGGCAAGCATTTGTTCAATCCTGCCAACTTCGGCGTGCTATTCGCGATTACGCTCCTTCCGGGGGCCTGGATATCGGCCGGCCAATGGGGCCAGGACATTGCTTTGGCGGGATGGATGGTCGGGATGGGCAGTATCGTGACGCGGCGGGCGCGCAGCGCCGATATGAGTTGGACCTTTGCGGGATTCTACGTCGGTGCATTGGCGATACGCGTGTTGTCGCTGGGCCAGCGATGGGCCGTCCTGATCCATCAGCTCAGCAACGGCGCGCTGCTGCTTTTCGCTTTCTTCATGATTTCCGACCCGATGACGATCCCCAACGATCGGCGCGGCCGCGCAGCCCATGCCGCGTTGGTCTGCGCCATCGCTTACGTCTGGCAATTCCATTTCTACCGGACCAACGGTCTTTTATGGTCGCTGCTACTGGCGGCTCCGGCGGTCCCGCTATGGGACGCGATCTGGCCAGCGCCGAAATTTCAATGGAACGAAGGAGAAACCAATGAAGCGGCTCTCACAACGGTATTGCGTCCTGACCGTCGCCATCGCCCTGTTCAGTTTGGCGATGCCCTATCGGGCACACGCGTTCTGCGGCTTCTATGTCGGCAAAAGCGATATTTCGCTCTACAACCACGCCTCACAGGTCGTGATGGTGCGGCATGACGACAAGACCGTACTAAGTCTGATGAATGACTATCAGGGCGAGCCGTCCGACTTCGCGTTGGTGGTGCCGGTGCCGGAAGTCCTGCAGCGCGGGCAGGTTCATATCGGCGACCGCGAGCTTTTCAATCGCATCGACGCTTACAGTAGCCCGCGGCTGGTAGAATATTACGATGCCAATCCTTGTCAGCGCGAGTTCATGATGAAGGAAGGAGCTTTTATGGCGGCGCCCGCCGCAGCGGCGCGAGCCGTCGCCCCGGAGCCAGCCGCAAACCTCGGGGTAAAGATAGAGGCGCAATACACTGTCGGCGAATATGACATTGTCATACTATCGGCCAAACAATCCGACGGACTGGAGGAATGGCTGCATGAGAACGGCTATCACATTCCCGCCGGCGCCAGCCGGGCGCTGAAACCGTATCTGCGTCAGGATATGAAGTTCTTCGTCGCCAAGGTTAATCTGAAGGAACATGCCAAGACCGGACTGAGTTACTTGCAGCCCCTGCAGTTTGCCTTCAGCTCGCCGAAGTTCATGCTGCCGATCCGGCTCGGTATGCTCAACGCGCAAGGCCCGCAGGATTTGCTGATTTACGCGCTTACCGAAGATGGCAGAGTCGAGACCACCAACTATCGCTCTCAGAAGCTTCCCAGCGACGTCGATCTTCCCGGTTTCGTCCGCGACGACTTCCCGCACTTTTACAAAGACATGTTCGACCATCAGGTGACACTGAGCCAGATGAGTACCGTGTTCACTGAATATATGTGGAACATGGGGTGGTGCGATCCATGCGCGGCAGAGCCGTTGACGCGCCAAGAGCTGCGCAAGCTGGGCGTCTTCTGGCTCGAAGATAGCGGCCGGCAGGTGCCGATGACCTTTCCACCTGCTGCCGGCGCGCTCCCGGTAATATCACGCGTCTTCATGTCCGTTATTCGAGCGATACCTTCCCCGAAGATCTGGTATTCCAGGAAACTCAGGACACCGACAATTACCAGGCGCGCTATGTATTGCATCGCGCATGGGAAGGCTCGCCGAATGAGTGCCCGGCAGCGAAAGACTACTTCGAGGAACTCGAGCGCCGGCGTGCGAAAGAGGCACAGAGCCTGACCGATTTGACCGGATGGGATCTCGAAATGACAATTAAAAAAGCAGGCCTGAGCCCCTCAGCCAAGCCCAGCCCATGGTGGCACGGCCTGTGGGACTGAGTAATCAATGTATATTGAAAGTCCAGGCTTCAAGAATCGATTCATGACCTCCCTGGTGCCCTCTCCCTGACCAGAGACTGTCGATAAATGACCGAGACCCATTTGCGCCAGCAAGTCTTCAGTGGGGCGGGCGTCCCCGCCCGCCATAGACGCCAGCGAGAGAGGCGGAGAGGCGCGCGGGGACGCCGCCCCACTATTAAATTCGGCCTGATGCGGTGGTGATCCCGTTTGTCGACCCTCCCTGACCAGGGAGAGGGTTAGAGTGTGTGGGTTTCTGGAGACTTAGGCTTGAGCATTTGACAGAACTCAGAAAAAAACAAGCGCCCTCTCCCTCCCTCACTCGTACAAAAACGGGGGAGGGCACGGAAAATATCGCCTTCGTCCTGTCAGCAGATGATTCCTAATTTTCGATAGCCATCTGACCAGGGTAAGGGAACAGAGTCAGTCCTTGCGCTTGAGGAACTCATCGACGCGGGCGACGAGGGGCTTCAAGTCGGTGGCGTCGACCAGGGCGCTGGCCATGCGCACCGGATCGCCAAAGAAGAAGCGTTCGTACAGCACTTGTCGGCCGCCGAACGCACTGCCTGCGACATCCCACGCCAGGCGGTACAGCGCGACGCGATCGCGCGCCAACGCGCCCGCGGTAGCGAGATAGCGCTCGATTTCCAGCGCCAGCGGCCCGGCAAAATCCGCCTCCGACGGCGTCGCCATCAGGCTCGATGACGAATTGAGTTGGATTATCTCGACCAGGCGGGGGTACAAGCGGGGAAACAGATTGCGCGCCACGTCCAGCGGCGCGCGCGCCGGTACGAACTCTCCCCACTTGTCCTGATGCGCGTCGGCCTCGGCGGCGCGCAGACTCGAGCGCATCAGCTCAGCGGTGATAATCATCTCGGCCAGGCGATCGCGCACGTGCGGCAAGGTCATCGCGTCGCTCACCTCGGCGATTTTCGCCGCGAGTCCGAGCAGGAATTCGGCTTTGACCGCGTTCTTGACCACCACCTGATGCATCATGTTCACGACCGCGTTGGTTTCGGTATAAACCACGTTGCAGCGCGCGATATCGCCGCATAAGAAGATCCGCTCCCACGGGATCAGAACATTGTCGAAAATGACGACGCAGTCCATTTCCTCGAAGCGCGAAGCCAGCGGCGCGTCGAAATGGGAACGGCCAAGGTCAAACGTATCGCGGCAGATGAACTTGAGGCCCGGCGCGTTGCAGTTAATCGCAAAGGCAAGAGCAAACTGCTCGGCACCCTTCTCCTCTTTAAGCACGGTGGAGGGAAAGACGATTAGCTCCTCGGACAACGGCCCGAGCGTCGCCAGCATGCGCGCGCCGTTGACGACCACACCTTCGCTGGTTTTGTCGACTACTTTCAGCGCCAGATCGGCGTCCGTGTGACCCGCCCATCCGGCGGCGCGGCTCGCGCGCGGGTTGAGCAGGGTATGGGTCGCGCACCAGTCATGTTTGCGCGCCTCGCGGTAATAGCTCTGAATGTTGTCGCCGAAGCGCGGATCGCTGTCGGCAAAGAACTTCCACGCCGCCGCCATCGCCGCGGTGCTGGCGTTGAGGTAGTCGGGCGCACGCCCCAGCATCCCGCCGCTGTACTCGGCCCAGCGGCGGAACATCGCGCTGCGCCGGCGCACGTCCTCGGCGTTGCGCGGCTGGATGAACGACATCCCCGCGCGATCGCCGTCATCAAGGCGATAGGTCATCGACTCGGGATGCTCTATCTGCATGTCGTAGAGCGAAGCGATCGAGGTAGCGCAATGAATAAACGCGGGATGCACGGTGGGATCCATCGACCCGGGCGCCGCCAATCCACACTTCGGCCTTAAGTTTGCGCAATGCACTCAGATAGTTGTTTCCCGAACGCGCGCCCATCTCACAGCATCTCCATCAGTTTAGGCAGCCGGCTCTTGATCAGTTCGGCGGCATTTTCCGGCGCCATGTAAGGTGGCCGCGCCGGACCCATCTCGATTCCGGTGGCGACGGTCGCGGTCACCTTGGTAGTGCCGAGATGGCCCAGGGTCTCCTCGCCGCCACGCGGGAAGCAGCGATTGAGGCGACGCTGAATCTCCTGGGCGCGTTCAATTTCGCCGCACTTGAAGGACTTCATCAGGGCCACCGCCGCAGGCACCGCAAAGATGTTTATAAAACCGCCGGCCGCACCCAGCATCAGACCCGCCAACAGCGCACGAAACGTATTGTAGATTTCTATGCGCGCCGCCGATTTCATCGTACAGCGCTTCAAGATGCTGGAGGTCGGTCAGCACCTCCTTCATCGCCACGACGTTGGGAATTGCCGCAAGGCGTCCGGCGAACTTCGGGCTGATAGTGAACTTGCTGAGGGCGGGATTGTGATAAATGACTACCGGCAAGTCACCGGCCTCGGCGACCATCCGGTAGTGGCGTTCGACTTCAAGCTCGCCGCAGCGCCAGTAGTAAGGCGGAATAACCTGCTGGGCGTCGAACCCCATCTTCGCCGCATGCCTGGCATAGCTCAGCGTTTCGAGAGTAGTCGCGCCCGAAGTCATCGCGACCGCACAGATTCCCGGCCGTTTGCGCGTCTCCTCAAGTGTGATCTCCCAAGCGCGCAACCGTTCGCTTTCGCTCAGGTGCAGAAATTCCCCGATCGACGGCGTCGCGACGATTCCCTCGGCGCCATTATCCATCGCCCAGCGCACCTCAGCGCGCAGACGCCTCTTCGTTGAGCTTGTAGTCAGCGGTAAACGGAGTCACCAGCATCGCGATAATTCCGTGCGCGAGTTTCACCATCAACCTCCTGACGCGGCGCGCTTAAGCCGAAGCACCGGCGGATGCTGCCCGCGCCGCATCGTTTTTTGGACGGGCGAAAAAGAAAATCGCCTGACCGGTGCCGAGCGCCGCCTCGTAGCGGCCAAACTGCTCGCCGCGCCAGTTCCATCGCGCGCCGCCCATCGCGCCCGCCATCATAAGGTAATGCGAAAAGCGACCCTCCGGCGAGCAGCGCGCGCGGAACTCCGCCGCATGCCCGATAATCTCGTCGTGACGGCCGGCACGGAACCAATCCATGATGCGTTCGTCGTAGGCGCGGTTTTCCGGCGAGCTGATATCAGCGGGCGACGCCGAGGCGTGTTCGCGCGCGTGATCGTAGTCCCAGAATTTGTGCGAGAGGCCGCCGGACGCAACCAATACCACCCGCCGATCAATGGCACGAATCGCATCGCCGACCGCGCCGCCGAAGTTCAAGTCATTGTCAACCGACGCGGTCTGGCACACACCAATCGACACTACGCGCCGGGGCTTTTGCGCCGAATTGAAATAGGACATCACCGTCAGCGTCGGATAATGAATCGGCAGGTTGCGGTGGGCACTCGCCACTGCGTGCAGCGTGCGCGCCCGCGCCGCTGCTTCGATTGCGCGCGCCAGCTCGGGGTCGCCGGCATAGTCATACGGCATCTCGTGCAGCATCTCGGGCAGTTCCTCCGAGGTGTAAATGCCCGACAGCCGTTCGTGAGCGTTGATCACGTAGTCGAGCGTGGTGAACCAATGCGCGTCGAAGAGCACGAAGGCGTCGAATTCCAGGCCGCGCAAGCGCTCGTGCTCCAGCCGCTCCATCGCATCGTAGAAGGTCGAAACGTTGTCGCCCATATAGGCTTTGCGCGCGGCTGGATCCTTGATCGTAAGGCGCGGCACGTGGGTGGTGAAAATCGCGGCGGCCACCTCACCCATCGGATTGATCCTCCGGATAGGTCATGCAGACGAGCTTGGGCTCGGTCCAGAATTCCATGCTGTAGCGCCCGCCCTGGCGTCCCAAACCGCTGTGGCGCGCGCCGCCGAAAGGAGTGCGCAGATCGCGCAGAAAGAAGCTGTTCACCCATACCATCCCGGTCCGGATTCGCTCGGCCAGCCGCAGCGCCCGTTCGACATTGGAGGTCCACAAGTAGGCCGCGAGGCCATAGGTACCCGCGTTCGCCATCGCGGCCGCCTCAGCCTCGTCGTCAAAGCGCTCCACGGTAAGCACCGGGCCGAAGATTTCCTCGCACACGGCGCGCGAGCGCGGCGCGACCCGGTCGAGTATCGTCGGCAGATAATAAAAGCCGCGCCCCGGCTGCTCGGGAGCGCGGCCGCCGCAAAGCAGTTGCGCGCCTTCGGCAACCGCCTGTCTAACGAAGCCGTCGACGCGTTCGCGATGCGCCGCCGTAATCAAGGGTCCATAGTCGGTTTTTTCATCGAGCGGATCGCCAATGCGCAGTTTGCGCATATCATCGATTACCAGCGCGATGAATTCCTCCGCTATTCGCCGCTCGATCAACAACCGCGACCCGGCGACACACGATTGCCCCTGGCTGCGAAAGATCGAGCGCGCTACTCCGGCGGCAGACCTTTTAAAGTCGGCATCAGCGAAGACCAGGTTCGGGGATTTGCCACCCAGTTCCAAGGTGACGCGCTTGAGCGAATCGGCCGCGGCATGCATTACCTGGCGCCCGGTAGCGACTCCGCCGGTGAACGCGACCCCGTCGATTCCCGGATTGGACACCAGCGTGGCGCCAGCCTCGCCCATACCGGAAATCACATTCAGCACACCGGGCGGGAGACCAGCTTCGTTGGCGATTTCGCCCAACGCCAGACAGGTCAGCGGCGCCAGCTCCGATGGTTTGAGGACGCAGGTATTGCCCGCGGCCAGGCATGGTGCGAGGTTCCAGGTCGCCAGCATTAGGGGGGAATTCCATGGAATCACGATCGCGCCGACGCCCAAGGGCGAACGCGCCGTGAAATTTACCAGCCGCACATCGGCGCCCAAAAACTTGGTGCCACCGAAAGAAGCGTCTTGAGTCCAGGTCTCGGCCTGGGCGGCGAAGAAGCGAAAGTTGCGCGCGGCCCGCGCGACGTCATGGTTGACGCATTCGCTGACCGGCTTGCCGACATCGCGCGTTTCGAGCATCCCGAGTTCGCTTGCCCGCCGCTCGATTCCATCGGCGAGGCGATTGAGTATCCTGCCGCGCGCTTCGGCGTTCATCCGCCGCCAGGGTCCGCGATCAGCGGCGTCGCGCGCAGCGGCGACCGCTCGATCGACATCGGCCGGGTCAGCAAGAGCTACCTGCGCAAGTTCATGCTCAGTCGCCGGTTCGATATCGGCAAACCGCTGGCCGCGGCTTGCGCCAACATAGTTTCCGCCGATGAAGAGATCGGTGTGCATGCGCATCTTTCCGCCCGCCACTGACCGGGAGCGAACCCTCTGTAACTAGGGTCGCTCCGGCAGCCGGTCGGAATCAAGGGATGCGATGAATGCGCCGCTGAAATGCGGCCTACTTAATTCACTTGCGTCGAGCCCGGGTCTTAGCCGCTTTCCTGGCGGTGTTCGAGCGGCTCGTGCGGCTTCGTTTGGATGCCGCACTCTTGGCTTGCTTCGACAGCGCTTGCGGCGATACCGACGCATGTCCTTCGCGCTTCAGTGCCGCCTCTGTGGCTCGAGATCTCTTCGCCGACGGTTTAGTACCTTTCTCGGCTGCCTCGGTATCCTGCTCTGCCTTGCGACGTGTTGATGCGGACTGGTTGCGCGGAGCCGGAAGCTTGACCCCGGCGCGGCGCGCCTTGGAAAGTCCAATCGCGATTGCCTGCTTGGTTGACCTGACTCCGTGTTTGCCTTCGCGCACATGTTCGATCTCTTCACGCACAAACTCACCAGCTTGGGTTGACGGCGCCTTTCCCTCAGCCGCGTCCTTGCGCGCTCTTTTCATTGTCTCTTTTTCCGGCACAACACCTCCTACGAATTCGGCTCGACGGTCTTCGATGAGCCGACTCTTATCCAGGAGGGCGCAAGAGCTGTGCCAAGCGTCAGTATTATTTGCCCAGCGCGGCGCGAAGAATCCTTGCGCAGCTATCGTTGCAAATCGATCTATCAAGCGAAGATGTTACCGGCTCCGGTAGAAATTACACCGGTTGGGATCGACCAGATATCGACCTCACTCAGATTTGAAAATCCGATCCAGTGGGGCGCGCCTCTCTGCACGCCGCTGCGCCGTCGCTCGCGTCAATGGCGTGCGAGACGCCCACCCCACTGAAGTCTATAACATTCCTTGCCTCGGTTTTCGGCTGCTCTCCCTAACGATTTTTTAGGGATGCCGACGCTGGACGCGCAGGATTCCGAGCAGGTTGGTCAGGGTCTCGCGCATCTGATGGCGTGGAACGATCGCGTCGAGCTGGCCGTGGGCGAGTAGAAATTCGGCTTTCTGAAAGTCGTCGGGCAGGCGCTGGTTGATGGTCTGTTCGATTACGCGGCGGCCGGCGAAGCCGATCAATGCGCCGGGTTCGGCCAGATTCAGATCGCCCAGCATCGCAAACGACGCCGCGACACCGCCAGTCGTCGGATCGCAGCAGACCGAGATGTAGGGGATACGGGCGTCGCGCAGCCGCGAAATCGCCGCCGACACCTTCGCCATTTGCATCAGCGACAGCGCCCCTTCCTGCATGCGGGCGCCGCCTGAAGCGTTAAACACGGCCACTGGAATCCGGCGCGACCGCGCGTAGTTAAACAGGCCGGCGAGTTTCTCACCGACCACCAGACCCATGCTGCCGCCCATGAAGTTGAAGTCCATCACTCCGAGCGCGACCGGGCGGTTGCCGATGCGGCAGGAGCCGGCCACCACGGCGTCGCTGCGGCCGCTGGCGCGGCGGGCTTGCTCAATCCGCTCCGGATAACTCTTGGAGTCGCGGAACTCCAAGGGATCGCCAACCGCCAACCCGGCGCTAAGTTCACGCCAGGTACCGCGGTCGGCGGTAATCGACAGGCGCTGCTCGACGGTCAAGCGAAAATGATAGCCGCACTTCAGGCACACGTTGAGATTGCGCTCGACTTCCTTGCGAAAGGCGATTTCCTTGCACCCGGAACATTTGACCCACAGGTCCTCGGGGGGCGAGGCCTGGGGAGCTTCGGGACGCGGTGTTGCGATCGAGTTTGGCATCGAATTTACGCTGAAGCCGCGTTCGCCGTGATGGCACGGGCGGCCCGCATCGCCTCCTTCATTGATCCGACCAGCCCGCCGACGGCCGGCAGCAACTGGTCAGTCTTGCCGTGCGCCTCGATTAGCAATGATAGCGCGCTGCCGACCACCACCGCATCAGCATAGCCCGCGACCTCGCGAGCCTGCGCCGGGGTGGAAATTCCGAAGCCCACCCCGATCGGCAGGCGCGTGATCGTGGTCAGTTCGCGCACATGCTGCTCCACGTCGGACCCCACCTGGGCGCGGGCGCCGGTCACCCCGGTCACCGACACGTAGTAGAGAAATCCGCTCGCGGAGCGCGCGATAGTGCGGCTGCGCTCGAGCGGCGTGGTGGGAGCGAGCAGGTAGATCAGGTCGATCCCCGCGGCACGGGCGGGCTTGACCAGTTCATGGCTTTCTTCGGGCGGCATGTCCACGACCAAAAGCCCGTCGATGCCGGCCTGCGCGCCATCCGCGCACAGCCGCTCGCATCCGTAACGAAAAAACGGATTGAAATAACCAAACAGGATTATCGGAATCCCGGTTTGCTTGCGCAACTCGCCGACCAGTCCCAAAATCGCCGAGACCGACGCGCCCGCGCCCAGCCCGCGCGCCAGCGAGCGCTGATTGGCGGGACCGTCGGCCATCGGATCGGAAAACGGAACGCCCAATTCGATGATGTCCGCGCCGCGCGCTTCCATCTCCATCACCAGCATCCCGGTGTGTTCGAGGTCGGGGTCGCCCGCCACGACAAACGGCACCAGCGCCGCCTCGCCGCGTGCCCGCAGTTCCTCGAATTTACGTTGTATCCTTCCGCCCTTCGCCATCCCCGGGCTCCTCCTCGTTCTACAGGCTAACGCCCAGCGCCTGGGCCACACTTTGCATGTCCTTGTCGCCGCGGCCCGACAGGTTGACGATCATGATCGAATCGCGCGCCATCGTGGGCGCCAGCGTAATCGCATGCGCGACCGCGTGGGCGCTTTCCAGCGCCGGAATGATTCCTTCGGTTTCGCACAGCACCTTGAGCGCCTCGAGCGCTTCCGCGTCGGTCGCGGTGACGTAGCTCGCCCTTCCGGTATCCTTCAGCCAGGCATGCTCAGGACCGACGCCCGGATAATCCAGGCCCGCCGCGATCGAATGGGTCTCGCGAATCTGGCCCATCTCGTCCTGCAGCAGATAGGTGCGATTGCCGTGCAGCACGCCGATAATTCCGGCGGTCAAGGTCGCGGCGTGCGAAGTGCCATTAAGGCCAAGCCCCGCAGCTTCGACTCCGACCATCCGCACGTTGCTGTCCTTGATAAAGGGATAGAACAGTCCGATCGCGTTGGAGCCGCCGTTGACGCACGCCACCAGCGCGTCGGGCAGCCGTCCCTCGTGCTTGATGATCTGGCGGCGCGCCTCGCGCCCGATTACCGCCTGGAAGTCGCGCACGATCATCGGATAAGGATGAGGCCCGGCCGCGGTACCGATCAGATAGTAAGTTGTTCTTACGCTTGCAATCCAGTCGCGCAACGCCTCGTTGAGCGCGTCCTTCAGGCTCCTGCTGCCGGCATCCACCGGATGGACCTTGGCGCCCAGCAGCTTCATGCGGAACACGTTGAGGGACTGACGCTCGACGTCGAGCGAGCCCATAAAGACTTCGCACTCGCGCTGGAACCGCGCCGCCATCGTCGCCGTCGCCACGCCATGCTGTCCGGCGCCGGTCTCCGCCGTGATGCGGCTTTTGTTCATCCGCACCGCGAGCAGCGCCTGTCCCAGCGTGTTGTTCACCTTGTGGGCCCCGGTATGGCACAGGTCCTCACGCTTGAGGTATATTTTTGCGCCACCCAGGCGCGCAGTGAGGTTCTCCGCGAAATACAGCGGAGTCGGACGTCCGACGTATTCGCGCGACAGACCGATCCAGGTCGGCGCGAAATCGAGGGTCGCGGCGGGCCTCCTTGTAGGCCCGTTCCAGCTCCAGCAACGCGGGCATCAGCGTCTCGGCGACCCAGCGGCCTCCATACTCGCCGAAGTGACCGTGCTTATCCGGCAGATTTAGCATTCTCGATGAAACTCCTCAGTTTGACATGGTCCTTGATCCCGGGCGCGGACTCCACTCCGCTGGCGACATCGACGCCATACGGGCCCAGCGCCGCCACCGCCTTGACCGTTTCCGGCGTCAGTCCGCCGGCGACGAAGCAGCGGCGCAGGTCGAGCTTGCGCAAATCGTCGATCGCAATGGCGCGACCGGTCCCACCGTACAGCCGCGGATCGTAGCTGTCGATTAAAACGAAGCCGCCGGCACGCTGCAAAAGGTCAGCCGCCGCATGTTCCGGACGCAGATTCAGCGGGCGCAGCACCGGCACCGGCCATCCTTCGAGCAACTCGCCGCTCTCGTCGCCGTGGATCTGCAACATATCAAGGTTAAGCTGATGCAGCATCCGCTCGACGAATTCGCGCGCCGGCTTCACAAACACTCCGGCGACCAGCGCCTGTCCGCCAATCGCCGCACGGATTTCGCGGGCGCGATCGAGGCCGACGAACCGCGGGCTGCGCGCGATAGAAATTCAGTCCGATCGACGTCGGCGTGGCATTCGCACGCCGCGATCGCATCTTCGACCCGGGTCAGCCCGCAGATTTTGATCTTAACCAACGCGGCCTCCCGCTGCGGTTTCATTCAGGGCGCCCGCCAACGCGGACAACCGTCGCGACGGATCGCCGCCGCGCAGCAGACTCTCGCCGACCAGAAAAGCGCGCGCACCTGCCGCAAACAGCCGCCTGATATCCGCCGGCGTCTCGATACCGCTCTCCGACACGATTAGAGCGTCGCCGCAATAAGCTGCCAGCAATTCCTCGGTAACGCCAATATCGGTCTTGAAGGTGTGCAGATCGCGGTTGTTGATTCCGATTAAGCCGCGCGCCGATTGCTTCAGCGCTGTCGAGTTCAGCGCTGGTCATGCACCTCGACCAGCACCGCCATCCCAAGCTCGGCGGCCAGATCCTTAAGCTCACGCGCCTGCTGCCGCGCGAGCATCGCCAGGATCAGCAGGATACAATCCGCGCCCGCCGCTCGCGCTTCATGGATTTGATAGGCGTCGAAAATAAAGTCCTTGCGCAAAAGCGGCAAATCAACCGTGGCGCGCACCACCCGCAGATCGTCGAGCGAACCCTTGAAGTGAGCGTCGGTCAGCACCGAAATCGCGGCGGCGCCATCGGCGGCGTAAGTGGCGGCAACGATTGCCGGATCGAGTCCCGGCAGAATGTCACCCTTGCTCGGCGAGGCCCGTTTAATTTCGGCGATGATTGCGGGACGGCGGTGCGCCAACGCCGCGACGAATCCGCGCGGGGCCGGGGCCTGTGCGGCGCGCTCGCGGACCTCGTCGAATCCGACCGTGCGCCGGCGTTGCTCGAGCTCCAGACGCTTGTCGGCAAAGATCCGATCCAGCACCGACGCCATCTATTCCTCCTCGCGGCTGGCCGCGCGCATCCGCTCCAGCGTCTTAAGCGCCAGACCCTGACGCAAAACCGCGCGGGCCACTTCAACGCCTTCGGCTATCGACGACGCCCCACCGCCAACATAAATCGCGGCGCCGCCGTTGAGCGACAGCAGGTCCTGGGCCGCGCCGCCATCGCCGCCGAGCGCCGCGCACATCACCTCAACCGCATGGTCGGCGTTTTCAATCCTGACGTAACTTGAAGGCGGAGTTTTTATTCCGAAGTCAGCAGGACGAATCACGCCTTCGGTAAC
Source organism: uncultured Pseudomonadota bacterium (assembly GCA_963824565.1). Taxonomy (GTDB): domain Bacteria; phylum Desulfobacterota; class Binatia; order Binatales; family Binataceae; genus JAJPJA01. The sequence continues at coordinate 52,668 of CAWGQB010000004.1, forward strand.
GCAGCCGGCGCGAACTTCGAAAATCCGGGTCGGTGCCCACGCCGATATCTCGTCCATCCCGTCGTCGCTATGCACGACCATCGCATGTTTCGCGCCGAGTTCGACCAGCGCCTGCGCCATCGCGGGAGCCAGCCGCGAGTCGGCCACTCCGACCAGCTTGCGCGCCGGGCGGGCCGCGTTGGCAATCGGACCCAGCAGATTGAACAAGGTCCGGATGCCGAGTTCCTTTCGCAGCGGCGCCACTCGTGCGACCGCCGGATGATAGTACGGGGCGAAAACGAAGCAGATGCCGGCGCGCTCCAGGCATCGTTTGAGTCCCGGCGGGTCGAGCTCGATGCGCACCCCGAACCGCTCCAGCACGTCGGCGGCGCCGACCGTGCCGCTGGCGGCGCGATTGCCACTCTTGGCGACGTGCACGTCGGCGGCAGCCGCGATCAGCGCGGCGGCCGTTGAAATGTTGAAAGTACCCTTGCCGTCGCCGCCAGTTCCGGCCGTATCGAGCAAGTCGCCGCCATTGAGCTTCAGCGGACGAGCCCGCGCCAGCAACGCGCGCACGCCGCCGGCCAGTTCCCGCGGCGACTCCCCTTTCATCCGCAACGCCACCAATAGGCCCGCCACCAAAGACGGCGCTGCATTACCGTCGAGCATCTGCTCAAACACCTCCGTAATCTGCGCCTCGTCAAGCGAGACGCCGGCCATTGCCAGCTCAAGCGCCTCGCGCACAGTTGTCATCGATGTACTGCTCCAGGACGCATCGCTCCGGCCAGAAAATTTTTCAACAACTCCTTACCATACTGGGTCAGAATCGATTCGGGATGGAACTGGACGCCCTCCACCGCAAGCCGCTTGTGCCTGACGCCCATGATTTCCCCCTCCGCGGTCCAGGCCGACACCTCAAGGCATTCGGGGAGCGAATCGGGCTCCACCAGCAGCGAATGATAGCGGATCGCTTCGAAGGGTGTGGGCAGGCCCGCGAAGACAGTCCGCGAGTCGTGCATGATTGGCGAGGTCTTGCCATGCATCAGGCGGCTGGCGCGCACGATGCGTCCGCCAAACGCCTCGCCGATACATTGATGGCCCAGGCAGACGCCGAGCAGCGGCAGGTCGCCGGCCAGCTCGCGAATCAACGCGACAGAAATACCGGCCTGGCGCGGCGTGCACGGTCCCGGCGAGATCACAATCGCGTCAGGCGCCAGGGCACGCACGCCGGCGATGTCGATCGCGTCGTTGCGCTTGACCGTGACCTGCGCGCCCAGCTCGCCCAGGTACTGGACCAGGTTGAAAGTGAAGGAATCGTAGTTGTCGATCATCAGGATGCGATTGTTCATGGCCGATTTCCGCGCGCTGCGTTTTCGAATTGGGTTGCGGCGCTGAGCGAGCGCAGCATCGCCTTGGCTTTGTTGACCGACTCCTGATATTCCGCGGCGGGATCCGAATCGGCCACCACGCCGCCCCCCGCCTGGATGTAGACCCGGTCATTTTGAATCAGCATGGTCCGCAAGGCGATAGCGGTGTCCATGTTGCCGGTATAGCTGAAATAGCCGACCGCTCCCGCATAGACCCCGCGGCGCACCGGTTCGAGTTCGTCGATTATCTCCATGGCCCGAATCTTGGGCGCGCCCGAAACCGTACCCTGCGGAAAAGTCGCACGGAAGGCGTCGAAAGCGTCGCAGTCCTCACGCAATTTGCCGCGCACGTTGGAAACTATATGCATCACGTGGGAATAGCGCTCCACCACCATCAGCTCCGTCACCTCCACGGAGCCGATTTCGGAGACCCGCCCCACGTCGTTGCGACCCAGGTCCACCAGCATCACATGCTCGGCGCGCTCCTTGGGATCGGCAAGCAATTCGCGCTCCAGGCGCAAATCGGACGCCTCGTCCTCACCGCGCGGCCGGGTGCCGGCAATCGGCCGCAACGTCACCTCGCGCCCTTCCAACCGGACCATCACCTCGGGCGACGCACCCGCCAACGTCATGTTGCCCAACCGCAGGTAGAACATGTAGGGCGAGGGATTGATCGTGCGCAGGCTCCGATAAAGGTTGAAGGGATGGACGGTCAAGTCGGCTTCGAAGCGCTGTGACGGAACCACCTGGATGATATCCCCGGCCGCGATATACTCCTTGGCCGCCATCACCATGTTCATGTAACCCTCTCGGGTCTGGTTGGAGGCGATTCGCGGTTCGGCGGCGGCGACCGTCCGATTGAGCCTGGGCTGGTTGAGCGGGGTGGCCAGTTGCGCGATAGTCTCCTCGATCTTCTCGACCGCGGAGCGATAGGCGGCGCGCGCGCTGCTGAAGTCCTTGACCGGCACGTTGACGACGATCTTGATCGTCTGGCGGACATTGTCGAACACCAGTACGGTATCGGTAAACATCATGTAGAGGTCGGGGACGCCGAGATCGTCGGCGGGCGCCTTGGGCAGGCGCTCGAAGTAGCGCACGATGTCATAGGCCAGAAACCCGACCGCACCACCGAAGAATCGCGGCAGGCCGTCAAGCTGCGGCGCGCGATGGCGCTTGACCTCCTGACGCAACGCTTCGAAGGGGTCCTCGACCGAGCAGACCTCGACGCCGATGCCGGGGCGGATCATCTCCAGATGGCTGCCGCGCGCACGAAATACCAGCGATGGCTCCGCGCCCAGGAAAGTATAGCGCGCCCACTTCTCCCCACCCCTGACGCTTTCGAGCAGGAAGGCATAGTCGCCCCGTCCGATCTTGAGGAAGGCTCCGACGGGAGTTTCCAGGTCGCCGGGAATCTCACGGCATACCGGGATGATGTCGAAGTCCCTGCCGGCCAGCAGCTCAAAGTCATTTTCGCTGGGCGTCAGCATCTCGCCTCCTTGGTGGCGTCAATCGATTCGGCGCAGCACGCGGTTCGATCACGCCAAAAAAAAGGCCGCAGGTTGTCCGCCTGCGGCCTTTGTTGGTTCTCGGTTTCGTAAGGTTACAAAACCGCAGCCCAGGCGGGTGCGCCGATATTCCAACGCCAAGTCGCCCAGGTTTTGCGGATTTCGTAACGCATAAGTCAGTATCTTTTGTATTTGGGTTCGGGTTTACTGTCAAGAACGGCTGCGGGGAGAATGGTGGGGCAGAGTCTTCTGTGTTCTCTTTCCATGACAGAACATAAGCGCCGAGTTAACCGTCCGGGCCAGTCGGCGGGCGTCCCTGCTCGCCGCTCCGCCATCCAGCGGCCGAGCGCGCGGCAGTAGCCCCGGCCTCGTGCCAGTTCTTCAATGTCTGCACATGCCACGACGGTGTGCCGGCAACGGCTTCTACTGGCGGGCTCCCGATGCCGTATACTTGTCACCGGGTCTTTGGCGCAGATCCAGGCCCTGATAACGAACAAAAGGAACCGGCGCGGAGGCCGGCGCTACGGAACGCGCGGTCGCCCTTATTTCAGGGCTAGTACAGTTTAGCCACAACTGATTTGGTAGTGCTCGTCCCCGCTCGCGTATACGGCGGCCGGGAGGCCCACCCTACTGACCTGTGACGGCCCACTGGAACCTGTGACAGCCGTCAAGTTTGCGCCTTGCAACAAAGGACAGGGTACACACAATGTCTGGCGGAGGTGCTTTTGAATCCTCTCCCTGTATTCCAGGGAGAGGATTTTCTGGTCGCGTCGCGTGCAATATTTAGTTTCGCTTCAGGCTAGTTCTGAGCAGAGGATACACGCAAATCGTTGTTAACACCGCGCACACCATTGGTGTTTCTCGCGATCTCTTCAACCCGCGACGCCATGTACGAATTCTGTACGTGGCCACCAAGCGTCACGACGCCGGCCGTGGTAGAGACATGGATATCGTTGGAATCGATGCCCTTGCCACTGGCGAAAGCTGCCTTCACCTTTGTAGTGATGGTCGTATCATCCAACGCTCTGACCGTTCCCTGGTATGCGTTCTTCGCAGCCCCTTCCGTATCTTCGCCTGCCTGATGCATCGAAGTGCCAGCCGCAACGGGAGGGTTCTCTTGTGCGAGAGCCGGAATCGCCAACCCAATTCCCAACACCATCGCCGGTACCAGAGCCAGTATCCTGTTTTTATAGTTCATAATCTTACCCTTTTCATTAAACTCGACGTGTTAATTGCTCGCGCAACCGGCCGCGGCGCTCTCAGGCGCTTCAAGTATGTGGCTTCTTGCGCGAAATGCCTGGTTCCCGCACGTCGGGAACCAGGACTGCAATTTCATAGGACAATTCGCTGGCTTGAACCGGTCAACGATGTTGGATGCTTGGTCCCCGGTCTTGGCGAGACCGAATAGCGCCTTTTTTTTGGCGTTATTTCTTAGCCTTGTCAATCACGCGTTCCACTGTTTTCTTCACCTTGCCAGCGGCCTGATCCATCCGTCCCTCGTCCTTAAGCCGCTGATTATTCGTCACTGCACCAGCTGCTTCCTTAACGCGCCCTTTGATCTGGTCAGTTGTTCCACTACTCATCGCTTCGTACTCCTTCTGTTAATGATGGTTAAAAGTGGATTCACGCCGTGAACGCACGGGCTCGTCCCTCTAAAGCCCCGCGCACCACGGTTCCTCCGGGATTAGCGCATATATATTCCGTGTCCGAATCCGCCAAAGCCGCCGCCCATTACCATAAAGATGACCAGCAGAATAACCACGATACCCACCAGGCCCATTCCTCTCGATCCGTAATAGCCACTGCGGTAACCGTAAAACCCGCCTCCGCTGAAAAGCAAAATCAAAATGATAAATAAAAGTAACATACACAGTCCTCCTCGGATTTATTAAGCAGCCAATTTTAGTCTTGCCGGCCTATGAAACTCGAACCGCGACGCGTCGGCGCTTCGGTTCGTCAATCCAGACGATTAACTCAGTATCAGAGCGATCAGCACGTGCTTCCCGGCAAAAAGGAAAGTGCATACCGACCTTGCTCAGGCCTTAGCTTGTTGGACTATTGGGTTGGTCTAGCGGAAGGCGGTCAAAGGCGAGCGGAAGGACCGTCGGGGCTGGATCAAGTCGGACTCGATTCCTATGTCGATCCCGGCTCTTTGATAATACAATGGGAGATATGCAAAAGCTACCGCGAGGTCCCCCATCTGGTTATGTGGAGAACTAAAAGTGGTGTTCGCGAAGCGATCAAAAGACCGCTACAGGATGATACAGATCGCGAACGGCTGCCGCGCCGCGATAAAAGCCGCCCTGCCGGCTCCGCGGCGGGTCAGTGACCTGGCGAGGTTTCGTTAAACTCCTGATGCAATTTGGCCTCGGCGGCCTGGGCGTCGGCGGGAGTCGTGTAATGACCAACCCGCAGGCGGTACCAGGTCTTGCCGCCGAGCTGGGTCGGAACCATATAGGGCTGGAAGCCCTTGGCTCTGAGCTTCTGCTCCATCTGCTGCGCCCCTTGATAGTCCATCATCGCGTCGATCTGTACGCTGTACGGATGCCCCCCACTCGACGATGACGACGACGGGTTCACCGACGCGAGCCGCTTGTGAACCGGCTGGGCCGGAGCGGGCGGAGCGCTGTCGTCCTCGGTCTCGTCACCCCCTGAAGTGTCCGCAGTCTCGGACGGCGCCGAAGACGATGAAGACGGCGGTGCGACGGCAGAGCCCGGCGCGAGATCTTCATCTTCATCCGATGCCGAGGACTTGTGTGAGGCTTTGGATGCAACCTGCGCACTCAAGGGTTTGTGCCTGGTGGCCGGCGCGTTCGCCACCTTGTCAGGCGACGAATAGACGGGAGCTTTAACCGCGGTGTCGACCGGAACAGTTGCAGCGCCGGTGCCCTCGTCAGGGGACATAGTGCCGGAGCCTGCGTTCTTCGCCTCGCTCGGAGCGGGGACGGAAGCAGGAGCGGACGCCGCCGAATCCGACGGTTCCTCAGATGCAGCGGACGCACCCGGCACAGGATAAGCAGCAGCCACCGGCGCTGCTCCAGCCTCGGGGCCGGCCAACTCGTGACCGGCGATCAGGCCCAAACCAAACACCGCTCCTGACAACCCCAGCAAGCCCAGTAGGATTACCAACATTCCACCCGGACCAATTTCGAACCGCATTGTTCGCCAATTCCCCTATGCCAAGTGCCGCTGCGAGCTGAACTGATTCATGCACGCGCCGCCATCAGCGGCCCCTTGATCGAGCCTACAGTGATCAAGCTTATAGCACCTTGCGCTTTCTTATAGCAGAATTTCCTGCCCTCGTCAGGATCCTTGCCCTAATACAAACCAACAGCGCGCGGGGGATTTCTCACATACGATCCGGGGCGCTAACACCCAAAAGCCTGAGCCCGCTCGCGATACCGCTCCTAATCAGGCCCGCCAGAAACAGCCGGGCCCGGCTAAGGTCCTGATCCGAGCCGATTATACGATTGGCCGCCTTGTTATAATAGCGATGGAATTCGCCCGCCAACTCCAGCAGGTAGAAGGGAATACGATGCGGCTCCAAGTCCTCGACGCTGCCGCGCACCACCTCCGGCAAGTCGAGCAGCCGCCGGGCCAACGAGACTTCCTCTTCCGAAAGCAGCGCGAGGTTGATCTGATCGGGCTCAGCCGGCAGGACCAAACCGGCCTTTTCCGCCTCGCGGAACACGCTAGCCAGCCGAGCGTGCGCGTATTGGACATAAAACACGGGATTTTCCGGTGCCTGGCGCTTAGCGAGGTCGATGTCGAAATCAAGGTGGGTGTCGCTCTTTCGAAACAGAAAAAAGAACCGCACCACATCGGGCCCGACTTCATCTATAAGCTCGTCGAGAGTGACGTAGGTCGCTTTGCGGGTCGACATCTTGACCTTCTCACCGCCGCGGGTCAGCGTCACGAACTGATAGATGATCGCGCGAATCGAGCTGGTGTCATGACCCAGCGCCCGCACCGCCGCCACTACACCCTCGTGTTCCGCGATATGATCGGCACCGAAAATGTCCACGATTAGATCGAAGCCGCGCCTGAGCTTCTCAATATGGTAGGCGATGTCCGGCGTGCGGTAAGTCGGTTCGCGCTCGGGGCCGGAGCGGATCAACACGCGGTCCTTGGGCAGTCCAAGCGGCTCGCCGCGCAGCCACACCGCACCTTCGTACTCGGCAATCAGGCCGCGCTCACGCAAGCCCTCGACGGCCGCATCGACCTGCCCGCCGCGAATCAGATCAAGCTCGTTGGTATAGACGTCGAAACTGATCGACAGCCGCTCGCAGGTATGGCGGATGTCGGCGAAGATCGCGATTTCGGCGGCGTTCTTGAACAATTCCTGCGCGGCACCGTCGATCAGTCGATCCCCGTTGCGCTCGACCAGGTTGTGCGCGATATCCCGGATGTATTCCCCCTGATAGCCGTCTTTGGGCAACTCCGCCTCGATTCCGAGTTCCTGCAGGTAGCGGGCGCGCACCGACTCCGCCAGCATCTTCATCTGGCGGCCGCCATTGTTGAAGTAATACTCGCGAATCACCTGGAATCCGGTGGCCTGATGAAGAGCTGCGATAGTGTCGCCCAACACCGCATTGCGCCCGTGCCCAACGGTCAGCGGTCCGGTCGGATTCGCGGACAGAAACTCGACGTTGACCTTGCGGCCTTGGCCAATCTGCGGATACCAGAATTGGTCACCCTCGCGGGCGGCTTGCAGCAGCCGGCGATGCCAAAAGCCGGGTGCCAGGCGGAAATTGATGAACCCGGGACCCGCGATCGTCACCTCGGTAACATCGTCGCCGAGGTCCAGATGGGCGCGGATGATCTCCGCGATGGCACGCGGCGGCTTGCCCTCGACGCGCGCCAGCACCATCGCAAGGTTGGTGGCCGCGTCCCCATGATCAGGATCGCGCGGCGCCTCAACGGTAAAAATCGGGGGCTGTTCCGACTTGAGCTGACCGGCAGCCTTGGCCCGCGCAAACGCGGCGTCCAGCAGTTCGGTAATCCGTTCCTTCATCAGTCCAGCAATTGTGCCAGACCGCCGCCCCCCTCGCTATGCAGGGGGGTTTCTGCTTGTCGGTAAAGGCCAATCGGCTATTGCGTTTGATCCGAACCATTGCCTGCCATCGCGGACGAGCCGCGCGCCGGTGTGTGAGGCGAAATCTTTCAGAGTTTTTCGGGCCAACGCCGCCCCCGTGCAGTACCCGCAAGACCATCACGACATCGCCCGCGATGCGATAGGCAGCGATGTAGGGCGTCCCCGTCACGACCAGCTCGCGGGTGCCTCGTACCCGACCACGCCGTCCGATTTCAGGGTGCATCGCCAGCACTTCGGTCGGCATTCTAATGTCCTCATGCACGTGGTAGGCTGCATTCGGATTGTCGGCGGCGATGTATGCCACCAGTTCGGCCAGGTCTGCGTGGGCCAATGGGTGCCATTCGACCCTCACTCCTTGATTTTCCCGGCCGCGATCCGATCAATGACGGAGCGGGTATCGTCCATCACTCGGTCATGCGCAATACCGGGGCGCGGGTCGTCCAAGGCTTCTTGCACCTTCAATCTAAACCAGGCGTCATGCTCCCGCGCCTCGCACTGGCGCTGGACGAAATCGCGCATGAACTCACGTACGAGTTGAGAAGCTGGCCGGTGGGTCGCCTCGGCCTCGGCCATGAAAGCATCGCGCAGTTCGGCTTCGAACTTGAGGGTGAAAACGGCTTCCTTGGCCACGGCTCACTCACACATTAATAACGATGACTGTACGATGTCATTACCCGGCAACTCGAAGCAAGCAGATGAAGCGAGTCCTTCGACGACCGCTTAAGTCGATAGGCCGGTGTTGGCTAGTTTCCAGCTAACTCGGCTCCTTGCATGTCTGACTTTTGGTGAACTCCAAAGATTGGACAAACAGGACTCCAAGCATTGGCAGAATGCACGTTGGGTCGAGGATAATCACGCCCAGCGTGCCGGCCGCAGGCCCTGACCGCGCAACTCCGGCAAATCATCGGTCAGACCACGACGGACAAAGCGGGCGGCGATGCGCGGGCCAAGCCCGGAAATCGCGGCTTCGTCATCCTTTACCGCGTTGCGCAAGATTTCGCCCACCTCCTCCTCCATGCTGCGCCCGTGTTGCGCCGCACGCCGCCACAACCGGTCTTTCACCTCCTCTTCCAGATGACGAACAACGATCTGTGCCACGTTCCGATCCCTCAATACGCCAAATAATGGAAAAGTGCGTGCCTACAGGCCGATCGCTTCCAGGAACGGGCGCAGTACCGCCAGCAGACCGGCGGGGTTGTCGCCCTGCACGTTGTGCCCGGCCTGCTCCACCTTCACGAAGCGGCCGTTAGGGAGGGCGCGGACGAACTTTTCCGCCTGTTCATCGGAAATGACGTCGCTCAGCGCGCCGCGCACCACCAAGGTCGGACAGCTAATCTTTGGCACTGCCTTCCATAGTTCTTCGGAGCGGCGCGCGGCAGTCGCAACCGCCTCGTCGGTGGTAGTCTCCCCTACACTGCGGGTGTCGTGCTTCCAGGTCCATTTGCCATTGGCAAGCTGGCGCAGATTGTAGAAGAGGCTGCGGCGCAGGATGCGCGGGTCGCGCAGGGGGTTAAACTCCATCGCGCGCTTAAGAAACTCGTCGGGCGAGTCCAGTTGGGGTGCCGCGATAAAGTCGCGGATGCGCGCGCCGCCTGCCGGAATAATCTCCGGACCGACGTCGACCACGACCAAACCGGCCATATCGGCGCTGTGGCGCCCGGCATAATTGATCGCGTTAATACCGCCCATCGACTGGCCGACCAGCACCGGACGGCGCAGCTTGAGTTGGTCAACGAATCCTTCGATATCGACCAGATGGCTCTGCATCCCGTAATCAGAACCGGGCGACCACTCGCTATCGCCGTGTCCGCGCTGGTCCAGCGCCACGCAGCGGTAACGCTCGCGCAGCATCAGACTTACGACGTCCCAAGTGTGGGCGTTGAGCCCGCCGCCATGCAGAAAAAGGACCGTCCCGCCGGTGCCATGCTGACCCCAATCCAGGTAATGGAGGCGGAAGCGCTCGACAATCAGGTCGCCTGATTGCGGTAAGACCACTTCCTTGGGCTTCAGGCCGGAGATTTCGGCGGCCAGTCTGAGCTGCTCGATTTCCTGGGCGGTATCCATCGCTCGGCCTCCAATTCGATTACAAAATTGAACCTAGCTGCGCTTGAACCATTGCGGATGGTCGGACAGGGTGGGAAAGCCTGACCCAATCTGAATCAATACCCCATGTGACGATCGCGGCGAGATAAAGGCCTCGTAAGAGTCCTCAGACCAGTCGTGCTCATCCACGATCCGCACTCCCTGGGACTTCAGCTCCGCGATCCTTTCACGCGAATCGGGAACGTTGAAGGTCAGGTGATGCATCCCTTCGCCCTTGTTATCGATGAACTTCTGGACAAAGGAATTCTCGCCCACCGGCTCGATCAACTCGATTATCAGCCCCGCCAGATCGAAGTTCAGGACACGAAACCCGTCCTCGGCGCGCGCGGACTCGTGAAGAAAGCGGGCTCCCAGAGTTTCCTCGAAGAACTTGCGCGCCTCGTCAACGCTCCTGACTGCGATTCCGATATGATCGAGTTTGCCCAGCGGTCGGTTAGCCATCTTGATGACTGCTCCTGCGCAACATGACCTGAAGGAACCGCTGTCGGCACGCTGAACAAATCTCAATCGGGTGGCAGGCTCGCGGCGAAACTGGGCCGTGCCTTCATCCGTTCCCACCAGGCCATGAGGTTGGGAAATTCCGGTCCGATTTTGTAACCGGCGCGTTCGTAGTTGGCCAGCGGCGGGATAAACGAGATGTCGCCCAGACTCATTTGCCCAGCCAGGAACTGCCGGCCCTTGAGTTCGCGATCGAGGAAGGCAAAGTGGCCGTGAACCTCACGCTCGCCCTCCTTGATTTTTTCGTGTTCGCGCTCCGCCTCGGGTTTGCGCAGGCTCATCAGGATCTTGAACAGCGATGGCGCCAGGTATGCGTCAGCATAATCCTCAAACGAGCGGGCCCGGGCACGCATCGCAGGATCTTTGGGCAGCAACGGTGCCTGGGGAAATTTGTCCTCCAGGTACTCATTGATGATGGTCGAGTCGTGCACCACGATATTCATCGTCGATTAAGCGCCGGCACTTTGCCGAGCGGATTGATTGCCAGATATTCAGGTTTCTTATGCTCGCCCGAAGGCAGATCGAGCCAGGTCGTTTCCCATTGGAGCCCTTTTTCCAATAGGGCGATGCGCGTTTTGCGCACATAGGGACAAAGCTTGTAATCAAACAATCTCAGCATGGCTTTTCCTCCCCAAGGCGAATCTACGCGGGCGGCGCGCCCAGCGTCAACCGTGCCGCATTATTGGAGCGCAAATCACAGGCTCGTCCAAACCCGCACTGAGTCAAGAATGACGTCCCCGCACGGCGTGCGCAGCCATACGCACGTAAGTGCGAAAGCGGGCGATGATGAAAGGGGAACTTGCAGACGCGGTCGCGTCGCAATAGGTCGACCCAATTAGGGTTACGCGACCGGGTAGGGGCCTTCGGATAACCCTCCGCGCCCGGAAAATCCGGGCGCGGAGGTTCTGGGTCTGAGGATTATTGGGCCTTCTTGGCCATCTGGGAATATTGGTCCGCCATAACCGAGTCTTCTTTGTACTGACTCTTGTAGATGTGGATCAGTCGATGGCAATGCATCCGCAACGTCGAGAGGCGGGGGTTTTGCTGGTAGGTCTTGTACAGAGACTCGTGCCATTCGAGTTGCTGCTTCGCTTCGGCCGCCTGTTTTGAATAATAATCGGATATGGCTTGGTAATCTGCAGGCGTCTTGGCGTTTTCAATCATCTGCTCGATGTTCGCATCGTCAGCAAATGCCTGCGTTGTAGGCAGCGACGCAGCCGCGACCATCACCAGCAGTGCCGGGGCCAGAACCAACATCAACCGCTTCATCCTTTGTTTTGCTCCTCTACTTTCTGTGGTTGCGTCCTCCGGTTTGCTGGGAAGGACGCGGCGTTAGCTATCTCCATGCCAAATCCCGCTAATCGATACGCATCCGCTCGGTCAGACCGCTGAAACGGCGCCGTTCTTCCTCGTTGCGCACCGCCTGGGCCATCGCGGCGCGCGTCCCGACCAGCACGCACACCCGTTCAGCCCGCGTGATCGCGGTATAAATCAGGTTGCGCCGCAGCATCAGAGTAATGGCTCTGATGCATCGGCATCACCACCGCCGGATACTGGCTGCCCTGGCTCTTGTGTACCGATATCGCGTAAGCCAGCGCCAGCTCCTCGATATCGCCGGGGTCATAGCTAGCCTGGCTGTCCTCAAAGGCTACGTCGATCAGCGCCCGCGCTGGATCGACCCGCACTACGCGTCCGATATCGCCGTTGAAGATTTGCTTATCGTAGTTGTTCTTGAGCTGGACGACGCGGTCGCCCTCGCGGATTTCGCGGTCGCCGATGGTCACTCCCCTGCCCTGCGGATTTAGCAACTGCTGCAACTCGCGGTTAAGCTGAAGAACCCCCAGCGGCCCGCGATTCATCGGGCTCAGCACCTGTATCTCGCCGGTGCCGGTGATGCCGAAATTGCCAATCAGCCGTTGCGCCACCAGTTGCTTGATCGTGGCGGCCACGTCTTCAGGCGAGGCGCGCTCGATAAAGAAGAAATCGCCGCCGGCGGCGTTGCTGATATCGGGCAACTCGCCGCGGTTAATCCGGTGAGCGTTGGTCACGATCCTGCTTTGACCCGCCTGCCGGTAGACCTGGGTCAACTCGACCACCGGCGCGAGTCCCGAGGCGATCACGTCCTTCAGCACGCTGCCCGGACCGACCGAGGGAAGCTGGTTGCGATCGCCGACCAGCAACAGCGAGCAATTAGGCATCAGGGCCGACAACAAGCTCGAAGCCAGCTCCAGATCCATCATCGACGCCTCGTCCACGATCACGAAGCCGGCGCGCAACGGATAAAGCGGTCCGCGGATGAACTGGCCGGTATCCGGCGAGTACTCCAGGATGCGATGGATAGTCCTGGCCTCGCGACCGGTGGCGTCAGCCAGGCGGCGCGCCGCACGGCCGGTAGGTGCGGCCAGGGTCGGCCGGATTCCCAGCCGATCCAGCGCCATCAGCAGCGAGCGCAACAAGGTGGTTTTGCCGGTGCCCGGTCCACCCGTGATTACCGCCAACTTGCCCTTAAGCGCGCAGCTCAGAGCGAATTTTTGCTCCGCCGAAAGCGGAAACGGATTTACCTTGTCGGCTCCGGCGATAGCCCGCTCTATCGCGTGGTCGGCCATCGCGCGGCCACGGGTCAATTCCCGCAGCCGTTTGGCGACGCTGGTCTCGGCTTGGTGAAGCCGGCCCAGATAGGTCACCGCCTCGGATCCGGAGCCTTCGAGGATTATCTCCCGGCCCTCGGCCAGTTCGCCGACCGCTTGTTGCGCCAGCTCAGGGTCCATGTCCAAAGCGGCGCGAAACTGGTTCTCCAGGTAGCCTAGCGGGGCGCGAACGTGCCCATCCTCGGCCATCCGCTCGAGCAGATAGAGGATGGCGCCGCGTGCCCGCTGGATTGAATTGCGCGGGATGCCAAGCTGTTCCGCGACCGTGTCGGCGGTGCGGAAGCCGATTCCATGGACGGTGCGGGCCAGCAGGTAGGGGTCGCTGCGGATCACCTCCAACGAGCGTAACCCATAAAGCTTGTGGATCCGCCGCGCGTAATGGGCCGGCATCCCATGGCCGCGCAGAAACACCATCAGCTCGCGCAATCCCGACTGGTCCTGCCAGACGGCCGTAATTTGGCGGACAATCACCGGCCCGACGCCGTTGACTTCGCGCAGCCGATGCGGTTGCTGGTCGAGCACCGCGAATAATTCCTCGCCGAAATGCTCGGTAATCCGATGGGCCAGCGCGGGACCAACGCCTTTTATCTGGCCGGATGAAAGATAACGTTCGAGCGCGGTCAGTCCGGCCGGTTTCAAGATCTCGCAGCTTTCCACCCGAAACTGCCGTCCATAACGCGGATGGCTTTCGAAGCTGCCCTGCAAACGCATCGTTGCGCCCACCTGCGGGATCTGGAAGATTGCCTACGATGGCGATCGAATCCCGGCGATGGTCGGAGTCTTCAACCTCGAGACGGGCCACGACATAGCCGCTATCGTCATTGACGAACAGGATCTGATCGACGATTCCTTCGATCACCTCCTGTGCTCGTGCGGCTTGTGTCATAGGCCTGAACGATCAGCTCCAATAGCGTTGGACGCCATCTTAGCGCATGACACGGAAAAATCGGGAATCGACCGGCGCACTTTTCCGCTTCGCTTTAACAGTCCCAGCCATTAGGGCGGGCGTCCCTGCCCGCCGCTCGGCAATCTAGCGGCACACGCAGAGTATGTCCCAAGCTTCGGCCATCGAGTAACTCTGCAAAGCTTACTCTGTATGTGAGATCATCTTGCTCAGCAGAATGGCGGGCGGGGACGCCCGCCTCACTGGCTGGGACCATTATGCCGGCGCTTGGTGCAACAAGGTAATTACTTCAAGCAACGCCAAGGCCGCATCGGGGGCCGCGACACGATGTCTTAAGCTGCCGCGAGTTGTTCCTCGCTGACTCGCACGGGCAAAATCACCATCGAGAGACCATGAAATTGTAGCCAGTTCTGCATTTCGAGCGCGGTCTGGTTGTGCAAAAAACGGTTGAAGAAGTTCTCGCGTTCGAACACCAGCTTGCCGGCAAAGAACACCGCACGTGGAAACTCCTGAGATACCTGCAGGCAGAGCCGGCGCAATTCGAGAACCACGTCAGTGCCCAGCCCAACACGCACGGTTGAATGGAAGCCAAGATCCGAGGCGAATTTTGAATATTCCTCCAGATCATCCATCAGTGAGCGCTCCAGCGCCTCGACTTCCTCATGGCTCTTGAACAGTCCGGAATCCACCTCGCCCACAGAAACGAAGACCAGGTTGCGGAACTGTTGGCCGAACAGACGCGGCAGAGAGACGATGGTAGCCAATCCCAGGCCGTTGAACCCGCTGACCAGCAGCACTGCGGTGGGCGCGTCGGGGTCGAAATCATGCTTTGGGTTTGTGCGCGGCAGCATAAAGCTGGGGATCAAATCTACCTCCAGACGCTCAACCGCGCGGCTGACCCGCGCGTAATGAGCCTGGACCACCATGCAAAAGGCAATTAGACCACCGGTCATCAGCAGGGTGATCCAGCCGCCATCCCAGAACTTGAGCGTGGTCGTAACCACCAGGATAGCGCCGGTGAACAAGCAGCCGAGTCCATTAACAAACAGCTTGCGGCGCCATCGCGGCTCGCTCAGACGGCTGCGAATCCAATGTACGCTCATCCCCAGTTGCGAAAGGGTAAAGGTCAGGAAGACGTTGATGGCATAGAGTACCACGAGCATTTCAACCCGGGCCTCGGTGAGCAGCAGGATGACAAACGCCGACAGTCCCATCGCCAGGACGCCGTCCTGCGTCACCAACCGGGTGCTGAGGTAGGAAAAACGCCGCGGCAGCCAGCGGTCATGCGCCATGGTCGCGAGCACGCGGGGGCCGTCGATAAATCCGGTCTGCGCCGCGACGAACAGCAAAGCACCCTCGGTAATCAACGCAAAGGTGATAAACAAGGTTCCGACCGGCAACCCGCCAAGCTTCCAGGTGCCGACCAATTTGTAGAACAGCACCGCGTTCAAGGTCTTCCCATGCTGCTCGCTTACGTTCAGCAACAGGTAGCCGATCAGGATGCCACCGGCGATGAAGGCCAGCGAAAGGGCCATATAGATCATGGTGCGCTTACCGGTGACCGTGCGTGGCTCGCGCAGAATCGGCAAACCGTTGCTGACCGCCTCGATCCCGGTATACGTCCCGCCTCCAAGGCTGTAAGCGCGCAGAAATATAACAATCAGCGGCAGCATACCCAGGGTCGCCACCCCCTCGTGCATCTGGCCAACCGCGTCATGGGCGATCATAGGCAGCTCGCCGGCCCGGGTGATGAAGGCGTAGGCGATCATGAAGACATGAACCAGCACGAAGGCGACAAATATCGGCAAGAGAGCCATGACCGATTCCTTGATCCCGCGCAGGTTCATCCCCACCATCAGCAGGATTATCCCGAGGCAAAACAACAGTTTGTAGTGATACCAGTGCACCGGCAGGAAACTGAAAATCGCATCCGCTCCGCTGGCGATCGATATCGATACGGTCAGGACATAATCGACCACCAGCGCGCTGCCCGAGATTACCCCGGGATAACGTCCCAACAGCTTGCTGGCGACGAGATATCCGCCGCCGCCGGACGGAAACAGGTCGATCGTTTGCGAATACGAGGCCGATATCACAAAGACCGTCAACGCCATCAGCATCGCGAGGAAAACGGCCAGGTACTGATGGTGTCCCAAGGCCAGAAACGCCTCCTCGGGCCCATAGCACGATGAACTCAGGCCGTCGGAGCCGAGGCCAACCCAGGCCAGGAATGCCACCAGCGAAAGATTATGAAAAACCTGCGGGTCGCGGATATCGCGCGGCGGCCCAATCAACAGATCCGTTATAGTACGTTTTTCACCAGCATATTCACTGGTGGTATGGTTAAGCGCTTGCTGCCTGCTGCTGTTAGCGGGGGTGCTCATTCTTTATTGTGGTGGAATATTCTGCTCGTGGGTAAAGGTAACCGAAGCGCCACCTCATAGGCGGAAACGGCCATAGGATTGCATTTTGCAAGCTTTGCTCGCGCAGGTCAAACTGATGGATTCGACAGCTCGTCAACCGGCTCCTGCTATACGGAGAAATGCGCCCTTTCCAGCCCAAGCTGGTAGCGGGCCGCATCGATCAGATTTTGCATCAGGGCGAGGACCGTCATCGGGCCGGTGCCACCCGGATTAGGCGTTAGCCATCCTGCGATTTCGCGGGCGGCCTCGAAATCCACGTCGCCGACGAAACGGCCCGGCGCGATCCGGCGAAAGCCAACGTCAATCACACAGGCACCGGGCTTGACCATGTCCGCGGTAATAAAAAACGGCCGGCCCGGGTCAGCCCCGGCGCATGGAATCAACAGGTCAGCGTTCCGGCAAATCTCCTCGATATTTTTTGTGTGGCGATGACACCAGGTGACAGTCGCGTTATACATCCTGCCGCCCAGAATCAGCGCCAAAGGTTTACCCGCGATATCGCTTCGTCCTATCACCGCCGCGCGCGCGCCATCAACCGGGACCTGGTAATACTTGAGCAGGCTCAACACTCCGCGCGGCGTGCAAGGTACGAAGGTTCCCCATTGCGCCCGGTAAAAGCCGGCCACGCTGGCACTGGAGACCCCATCAACGTCCTTGAGCGGAGCAATCGCGTCGAACAACCGGAACGTATCCACCGCTTCGGGAAGCGGGAGTTGGAGCAGGATGCCCGCAATCCCGGCATCGCGATTGAGCCCGTCGATTATGTCCAGCAAACGATCAGTGGTTGCCTGTTCCGCAGGCACATCAACCACCTGACTGCCAAAGCCGAGTTCAGCCGCGTAACGCTGCTTGTTGCGGACGTACTGGCGCGATGCCGGGTCTTTTCCCACCAGCACCGCCGCTAATCCAGGCGAAACGCCGTGGCGTTGCGACAGTTCCTGGGCATAACGGCTCAACTCCGGCATCAAAGCTGCGCTGACCGCTCGTCCATCCATGATTATCGCTGCCATACGGCCACAGAGCATAGCACGCCCGCCAGACCCGCACGCGAGCCGGCAAGCGTAAAAGTTGGCCCTCTAAAGGCGAATGTCCGACAACTTTTCCATCCGCACCGTTCTTTGTGCCTGGAGCGTCTGATAGATTGATGGCCGCCCGTTGAGTTCGCCAATGCGTACTGTCCTATACGCTCTTCATAGCAAGCTGCATGCCCGAATGACGGAGTTCGCCGGCTTTGAAATGCCAGTGAGTTATTCCGGCATCATCGAGGAGCATCGCGCGGTGCGATCCGCTGCCGGCGTCTTCGATTTGAGCCACATGGGAGAATTCGAGCTGCAAGGGCCGCACGCCTTGGGCCTGCTGGAGCGGGCGCTGACCAACTCAGCGGCGCGGCTGGTCGAAGGTCAGGCTCAATACACCTTGCTCTGCCTTGAAACCGGCGGCGTCATCGACGATCTGATCGTATATCGGCTCGGCCTGCAGCATTACATGTTGTGCGTGAATGCGGCGAATATCGACGTGGACCGGGAACGACTGATGGAGCTCAACCGCGAGCGCGCCGATTTCCGCGATATCAGCGCCGAGACCGCGCTGGTAGCGATCCAGGGTCCCAAAGCAGTCGCGATTACGCAGACTATGGCCGAAACTCCGCTCGACAGCATTAAAAAGTTCCGCACCGCCAGCGGCACAGTTGCCGGAGTACGGTGCCTGATCGCGCGGACCGGATATACCGGCGAAGACGGCTTTGAACTTTTCGCCGCGGCATCCGACGCGGCCCGGCTTTTCGAGGCTTTGCTGGATGCAGGCCGTGAGCAAGGCATGCTGCCGTGCGGACTCGGAGCGCGCGATACGCTGCGGATGGAGGCGGGGCTGCCTCTCTATGGCCACGAGCTGGACCGCGAAACGACGCCGTCGGAGGCGGGGCTCGGCAATTTCGTAAAGTTCGGACGCGCGTTCGCCGGCGCGGACGCGCTCGCCGCCGAGCAGACGGCTGGACTCCGCAAGCATCTGGTCGGGCTTCGAACGCGTGACGGCAGGAGCATTGCTCGCCAAGGCTATCCACTCTCGCGCGACGGAACGCCGGCCGGCGTAGTCACCAGCGGCAGCTTCGCGCCGACTTTTAACCGGCCGTTGGCGATGGCCTACGTGACTGATGCGGAGCTTGGAGCCGGCGCCGATGTCGAGGTCTCGATTCGCGATCGGAAAGTCGCCGCCGAGTTGGTCGCACTGCCTTTTTATCGGCGCACCAGCGCTACGACGTAATTTATTTTAGAAGGGATTCTCGCCACAGACAGATGAGGTTTCTCCCGCAGACAGACGCTGAAATTGCCGCGATGCTCAAGATCGTCGGCGCCGCCTCCCTGGAGGATCTGATTGCGCATGTTCCGGCTGAGTTGCGCAACACCGCCGCCATCAAGCTGGATCCCGGATTGGGCGAAGCCGAGGCCGCGGCCAGACTGCGGGCATTGGCTGATCTTAACGCGGGGGCCAATGGATTCCGCAGTTTCCTGGGCGGCGGATACTACCGTCATTATATTCCGGCCGCGGTGCGGGCGATCACCGCGCGGTCGGAGTTCGCCACTTCCTATACGCCTTATCAGCCCGAGGCCAGTCAGGGCACGCTGCAGGCGATCTTCGAATTTCAGACTTTGATTACGCAACTGACCGGCCTCGAGGTCGCCAACGCCAGCATGTACGATGGCGCCTCGGCCGCCGCCGAAGCGGTGCTGATGGCGCGCCGGGTCTTGCCGCGCAAGGGCGTGGTCGCGCTGTCGCGCGCATTATGGCCCGACTACCGGATCGCGATTCGAACCTATCTGAGCGCGCTCCAGGGAATCGAACTGGTCGAGCTACCCTTCGATGCCAGGAGCGGAACGATCGCGTTGAGCGAACTGGAGCGCGTAGCAACCGACAACCTGCTCTGCACGGTTGCGGGCTATCCCAATATGTTCGGCATCGTCGAACCCCTCGACGCGATCTCCGAAATCGCGCATCGCACCGGCGCGCTGTCGATCAGCGCCACCGCGGAACCGCTGGCGCTGGGGCTGTTGAAGGCGCCGGGCGATTGCGGCGTCGATGTCGCGGTCGGCGAAGGCCAAAGCTTCGGCTTACCGCTCCAATACGGCGGTCCTGGTGTAGGATTTCTGGCGGCACGGTTGGCGCAAGTGCGTCAGATGCCGGGACGATTGGTGGGCGAGACCCGCGACCGCGATGGGCGGCGCGCGTTCTGCCTGACTTTGGCGACCCGCGAGCAGCATATCCGCCGCGAGCGCGCCACTTCCAATATCTGCACCAACCATTCGCTGTGCGCGCTGGCCGTAACGGTTTACCTGTCGATGATGGGCGCGCAAGGTTTGCGCGAACTCGCCGAGCGCAACGTTGAGCTCGCCCATTACGCCGCCGACCGCCTCGCATCGGCCGGTATCAATCCGCGTTTTGCCGATCCCTTCTTCAATGAATTCGTGGTCGATATCAACAACGTGCCGCAGGCATTGGAGGCGGCGCAGCGCCGCGGCGTGCTTGCGGGCGTCGCCTTGGGTATCGACTATCCGGAACTGGACAATGGTTTGCTAATCTGCGTGACCGAGACCAATCAGCCCGAAGATATCGATCTTTTGTGCGAAACCCTGGTGGAGGCCTGACGATGGCGGGGGTGGGCGGAATCAAGCGGGAGATGGAACCCGAAACCACGAAACCGGCCGAAAAGGACTTACGGGCCGAGCGCGCCCAGGTGCCGTTGATTTTCGAACAATCCGTGCCCGGGCGCCGCGGCGTGGACTTGCCGCCGCGCCGTTTCCAGACCCGCCCGGCGGTAGACTTGATTGGCGCCGGACTGATGCCGCGCGGGCCTCGAAGGGTTCCCCGAAATGAGCGAGCCCCAGGTGATGCGCCACTTCCTGCGCCTTTCAGCAACTGAACTTCGGGCAGGCGCTGCAGTTCTATCCGCTGGGCTCGTGCACGATGAAGTACAATCCGCCGCTGAACGATGAAAGCGCGGCATTGCCGGGTTTCGCGGGTCTGCATCCGGCGACCCCCGCGCACCTGGCGCAAGGCGCGTTGGAACTGATGGCCCGTCTGGAAGCGGCGCTAGCCGAAATTAGCGGGATGGACGCCGTCTCTCTGCATCCGGCGGCCGGCGCTCACGGCGAATTGGCCGGACTGCTGATCATCCGCGCCTATCATCTGAAGCATGGGCGGGCGCGCCACAAAGTAATAATTCCCGACACCGCTCATGGTACCAATCCGGCCAGTTCCTCGCTGGCCGGTTTCGAGGTGGTAGTCGCAAAATCCAACGCAGCGCGGATGTCTGGAGGCGGCCGAGATCAAGCGCCTGATGACCGACGAGGTCGCCGCGCTGATGGTGACCAATCCCAGCACGCTGGGAATTTTCGAGCCCGAGATTCGCGAAATTGCCGCCGTTCTCCATCAGCAGGGCGCCCTGCTCTATCTGGACGGCGCCAACTTCAACGCTCTGTTGGGAGTCGCCAAGCCCGGCGACATGGGCGCCGACGTGGTGCAGTTCAATCTGCACAAGACGTTCTCGACGCCGCACGGAGGCGGTGGGCCCGGGGCCGGTCCAATCGGCGTCAAGCAAGCGCTCGAGCCGTTCCTGCCGTTCCCGCGGATCGTCCGCGGTCCGCAAGGATGGCGCCTGGACAGCGATCGGCCCGACTCGATCGGCAAGCTGCGCTCATTCTTCGGCAACTTCGGGATGCTGGTGCGCGCCTATACTTACATCCTGGCGCTGGGCGGCGACGGGCTGGAGCAGGTCAGCAGACGCGCGATATTGAGCGCCAATTACATCCGCGAACGGCTGCGCGAGCATTTCCCCAGCGCCACCGATCAGCCCGTCATGCATGAATGCGTGCTTACGCACGATCTGGAGAAGAAAGGCGTCACCACGCTCGATCTCGCCAAGCGGCTGCTCGACTTCGGTATCCATCCGCCGACCATCTACTTCCCCCTGGTCGTCCACGGGGCGTTGATGATCGAACCGACCGAGACCGAAACCAGGGAGACCCTGGACGAGTTCGTCGCGGTGATGGAACAGATCTACGCCGAGGCGCAGAGCGATCCGCAATCGCTCAAGGATGCACCGCGCACCCTGGCGCTCAAACGGGTTGACGAAGCCCTGGCCGCGCGCCGCCCAATCCTGCGCTGGCAACCCAAGGTCTGATAAGGCCTTGGGCCGGAGTTTCTTCGTCTTTCAATGTTCTCCCTCTGAAGGGCATAAGCGTTAAACTTAAGCGTCCAACCCAGTGGGGCGGGGCGTCCCTACCCGCCGCTCCGTCATGCTATGGCCAAACCGAATTGCATTTCTCAAGCTTAGCCACGCAGAATAGTCGTGCTCGCTCTCGTTTACGGCGGGCGCGGACGCCCGCCCCACTGATTCTCTGACGGTCCAAACGCACCGCGAGTCGTTAGGTTGGCACTTGCCCTTACCAGAAAAAGCGTATCCAAAGCATTAACCTAATTTCGCGGCGGGTTCGACGTACTCTCGGGCCAATTCTTCCAGGCGCTTGATATGGCCTTGAGTGTCGCGCGGTCCCCACGGCGCGAAGACCAGTTCGCTGACGCCAAGCTCACTGTACTTTTTCATCTCGTCGAGCGAGGGCCGTTTGGGCGGATGCACAATGATTTCGATCTCGCCGAGCCCGCGTTTATTTTCCGCCAGTAACTGCTCCAGTTTCTTGAGCTTCTGCTCGAGCTGTTCGGGGGTCAGGCTATATCCGTACCAGGCGTTGCCATACATCGCGACTCGTCGAAGCGCCGGAATGCTCTCGCCACCGATCGCAATCGGAATGTCACGCGTGGGCTTGGGCATGCTGATGACGTTTTTGAAATTGACGAACTCGCCGCTGAAGCTGGCGTGCTTCTCCTTCCACAATACCTTCATCGCCGCGATGTATTCGTTGGTCCGCGCCGCACGCCGTTCCCAGGAAATGCCGAGCGCCTGGAATTCCTCTTCCAGCCATCCGATACCGACGCCGAGCATGAAGCGCCCGCGGCTCACCCGGTCCAGCGACATGATCTCCTTGGCGAGTATCAGCGGATTGTATTCCGGCACGATGGTGATGCCGGTCGCCAGGCGAATCCGCCGCGTGAAGGCCGACGCGTAGGTAAGCGCGATATATGAACTGAGCAGTGGTGAGTCCACCGGCCCCGGCAGCGCGCCGTTTTCCGTGTAAGGATATTTCGAAGCGAACGTCTCGACGAACACGATGTGCTCGCCCGACCATAACGTTCCGAAAGTCCAGGCGTTCGGCGTTCTCGGCTATGGTCCTGATCGAATCAGGATCGGTCCCGGCGCCGATGCCAATGATATTCATGCCAATGCGCATCTTGAAAAACCTCCCTGTGAACTTGCGCGAAGACCGGTGCGCCGCGCAAGCGATGACATTATTGGCGGCTGCGCCACAGCCGCCAATAATATCGATGCGCCTTTACAGTGTGACCGTCACCGCCTTGATTTGGGTGTAGCTTTGAACTGTATGGACACTGCCCTGGCGGCCCATGCCCGATTGCTTGTAGCCGCCAAAGGGCGAGCCCAGGTTGCCGCGGTAGTAGCCGTTGATCCAGACCATCCCGGCTTTGAGCTTGCGCGCCACGGTGATTGCCCGGCTGATGTCGCGGGTCCAGATGCCGGCTGCAAGTCCGATAGACAGTATCGTTGCCCTGGAGCACCGCGTCGTGCTCGTCCTTGAACGGAATCAAGCGTGGCGACCGGACCGAAGATCTCCTCCTGCGCGATGCGCATCTGGTTGTTTACGTCGGCGAAGACCGTCGGCTTGACGTAGTAGCCGCGGTCAAAGGCCTTCTGCGGTCCGCCCGTCAGGATACGCGCGCCTTCATCTTCGCCGATATTGATATAGCCGGTAACGCGCTTGAACTGGGTCTCGGAGACGAGCGGGCCCACGACGGTATCGTTGGCAAAAGGGTCGCCAGTCTTCACTTGACCGGCGGCATCGGTGAAACGCTGCGCGAACTCGTCGTAGACGTTGCGCTGGACGAAGATGCGCGAGCCGGCGATGCAGGCTTGACCCTGGTTGTGGAAAATCCCGGCGATCGAGCTGGGCACGGCCGCGTCCATGGCGGCGTCGGCGAAGATGATATTGGGCGACTTGCCGCCGAGCTCGAGAGTCAGCTTCTTGAGGTTTACCGCCGAAGCCTTGACGATCTCCTTGCCGGTCGACACCGAGCCGGTAAAGGAAATTCCGTCGACATCGGGATGTTCCGCCAACGCCGCGCCGGCGACCGGTCCGAAGCCGGTCAGGATGTTGACCACACCGTCGGGAAATCCGGCCTCCTGGAACAATTCGCCGACGCGCACGGCAACCAGCGGAGTCTGCTCGGCAACTTTCATCACGATCGTGTTACCCAGAGCGAGCGGAAACGCGGGACTATTAGCGGCGAGCGCCAGCGGCGCGTTCCAGGGGATGATAATGCCGATTACGCCCAGAGGCTCGCGCAAGGTAAAGTTGAAAATCTCGGGGCCGCTCGGATTGGTCTCGCCGTAAAATTTGGTCGCCCAACCGGCCGCGTAGCGGATGCCCTCCGCACTGCCAAAGGGGTCAACCGTGCTGGTCAGACGGAACACCCGCCCGCCGTCGAGGGTGTCGAGTTCGCCGAGTTCCTGCGCATTCGCTTCCAACAACTCGGCGAATTTGGTTAACAGTCTGGCCCGCTCGAAAGGCTGCATCCGTGGCCATGGCCCTTCTTCAAAAGCCCGGCGCGCGGCCTTCACCGCGTCGTCGACATCGGCCTGCCCGGCTTCGGCAACGGTCGCGATAACTTCTTCCGTAGCTGGATTGAGGCTCTCAAAAGTCTTGCCGGATTTGGCCGCGACCCACTTGCCGCCAATCAGAAGCTTCCTGGGTCCGCCTTTGAGAAATCCTTCCGCTTTTGGATTATTCGGTCGGGATAGACCCGCTTCAACACCTGAAGTAGCACTCATTTTCTTCTTCCTTCTTGAGAGGAGGTTTGATTGTCATCGCTCGATAACATTACATTTGTTTGGCTTTATAGCATGCCTCGGCAACCAATATCAGAGAACCGTCGCGGCGTTATCACTGCTGTCGCGGATCATAGCGATATCCCGGACAAAATTGCCCACGAACCCGCACTTACCGCCCGGCGGACTCCGTTTGTCGGCGGCGCCGAGGTGACGTTATAGTACGCGTGCGGGGCATATCGCGCATAAAATTTGTAGCATGGAGGCTGTTATGAGCGCTGAGCTGATAATCGACGCCGACGGTCATATCCTCGAGCCGCCCGATACCTGGTTGCGATACATCGAACCCAAATTCCGCGACCGCGCGATGCGTATCGTGAAGGGTGACAACGGGCGCGAATACCTGGAGATCGACCGCCAGCCCTCCGCCCTGGTTCCTCCCGCATTCCTGGCCTCCCTCGGAGGGATGAAACGGCTCAGCGAGTTGGGCGATGAAGGAATCCGTCAATTCAACGAACGCCGCCGTCAAACCGTGATCAAGCAGACTGACCAGCCGGCTTTCGACCGCGGCTTGGGCGATAGCGATACTTATTTAAGCGGCGCCGGCTTCGGCACCATGGATGCCAAGGAACGCGTCGAGCTGCTCGATCACGAACATATCGACAAGGCGATTCTTTACCCGACATTGGGATTGGTGTGGGGCGCCCACGTGTTCGACGTCGCCCTGGCGGGCGCATACGCACAGGCCTACAACCGCTGGATTGCCGACTTCTGCCGCGACTCCGGCGGCCGGCTGATTCCGATCGCGCACCTGGTTCTGGCCGACCCGCAAGCTGCCGTGCGGGAATTGGAGCGCGCTGTCAAAGATGGCTGCAAAGGAGCCTGGGTTTATTGCTACACCATGAACCGCAAATCACACGGCCATCCCGATCACGATCCGGTTTTCGCGGCGGCGCAAGACCTCGATGTGCCGCTGGCTTTGCATCCTTCTTTGGATAATCCGAAATGGGGCCTGCATCACCGCTTCGACGACGTGATGTGGTCGGACTGGTTCTTCAACGCCAGCGGCGTTTCGGCAATTCAGATGGCGTTGGCGAGTTTCTTTTGCTACGGCGTGTTCGACCGCTTCCCACGGCTGAGGCTGATAGTGTTGGAATCGCAGGCGGGCTGGATCGGCTCGTGGCTGGACTGGACCGACGCACTTTATCGCGGCACCAGCGCCGGCGGCTCGGTGCGTCTGCGCGAGAAGCCTTCCTATTACTTCAAGCGCCAGTGTTTCATCTCCGCCGACCCCTTCGAGCGTTGCGTCGCGCCGCTCACCAAACTGGTCGGCGAGGACAAATTTTTCTGGGCCAGCGATTATCCTCATTCCAATCATCCGGCCACGTATATTGAGGATCTGAAGGGACTGGTGAATGGAATGGACGATACGGCGCGGCGCGGGATCCTGGGCGAGAACGCCAGCCGCGTCTACAAGCTGGCGTGAAAGGCTGACTTCGATGAAACCGGGAGAACGCACTGAACTGGCGCGCCGAATGTGGCTGGCGTGGATGCGGCGCGATCTGCAGGCGCTGTTTGACTGCGTGGCGGACGACGTCATCTGGTACCCCGCCGGCAATTTCAGGAATCCCTGGTTTGGCAAACAGGGAATTGCGGAGGCGGCGTCACGCGAGAGCCTGTTTCCCGATGGCCAGGAGGCGGAGTTCCATCATTTCTATGAAACCGGCACCACGGTGATCGCCGAAGCGACTCATCGCGGCCGCGCCTTTAACGGGCGCCCCTATGAAAACGATGCCTGCATGGTGTGGGAAATCCCGCAAGACAAAATCCAGCGCCTGCGCGTGTACACCGATCTGACCAAGGTCGCGGACCTCACCAAAGTGTGAATTGAACGGCCTTCACGGCTTCAACGCGGCGCGCAATTGCGCCTGCAGTTGTTGCACCTGCTGATTGCCGGGTTCGAGTTGCGCCAGCCGATCGGCGTAAGCCAGCGCCTGACGCGGGTTTCCCGCATCGCGGCAGAAGCCGGCCAACGCGGCGAGCGCGTCAGGATCGTAGGGATGCTTTCGAATTTCATCTTCAAGCACGCTCATCGCTTCGTTGGTCTGCCCGGCGCCGTTGAGTGCGACCGCGTAAACGTAGCTGAACCGCGCGTTGGCGGGATCGAGCCGCGAGGCGGCGGCCAGATACACGAGCGCCTCACGCTCCTGCCCCTGACGCACCAGCAGCAGTCCCAAGGCATGTTGCAGCGATGCGTCGGCGGGCACGCCGCGCGATAGCCTGGCGCAATACCCGCTCGCCGTCGGCGTCGCGGCCTAGTTGGCGATAGAGATCGGCGAGATTCACGGCGGCCGGCACAAACGAGGGATCCAGCGACAGCGCAAGCTTGAGTTCAGCCTCGGCCTTTGCGGGCCGGTTTGTCCTGGCAAATAGCAGCGCCAGGTCGAGATGCGCTTCGGGACGGTCGGCATTTAATTGTTGCGCGGCGACGTACTCATCGGTGGCGCGAACCAGCGCCGCGGCTTCACCGTCTGCCAGCGTATCCGCGGGCACGCCCGCAAGCACTTCCGCGGCTTCGATGCGCACCGCGCGGATCGGATCGGCGGCGAGCGCGTCGATCGTCCTTGCGCGCTGCGCCGGTTCGGAATCTGACATCGCTGACGCCGCGGCGCGCCGAACCAGCGGATGCGCATCGGCAGCACCCATGCGCGCTGGCGAGGTAGCGTCAACGTCAGGGTAGCGGCTTATCCAGTCCAATGCGGTTGCTCGTGCGATTGCCGGCTGGCCACGGTCGGCGGCCAGTTCAATCAGGCTGCGTCCCGCGTCGGGAGCGCCGGTTTCCCCTGCGTATAGAGTTTGCGCGAATTGTTGATATCCGCCGGGAGCGTGTTCGTACCATTTTGCGACAGTCGAGGCGGCCCAATCGGCGGATTTGTCCGTGTGGCACTTGTTACATGCGTTGGGCGTGCCGAGCTTCACCGACAGATCGGGCCGCGGAATCCGGATGCTATGATCGCGGCGCGGATCGACCACCATGTAGGTGGTGGTTGGCATATGACATTCGACGCATCGCGCCCCCGGCGATCCAGTCCGATGGAAGTGATGTGACGGCGAATCGTATTTGCCCGTGGCATGGCATTGGAGGCAGACGCCATTTCCTGGCGCGCGAAGCTTGAGGCTGTGCGGCTGATGGCAGTCGCTGCAGGTCACTCCGGCATGAAACATCCTGCTCTGGATAAAAGAGCCATACTCGTAAACCTCGCCTTTGATCTGCCCGTCGGGAAAGTACAGATTATCGTCCAGCAGTGAGACCCGGTAATCATCCCCCACCGGCTGACCGTGGACATAGTCTTCGTGGATCTGGCCGCGCCGGGAGTGGCATCGGGCGCACATCTGGATTTCGCGCTCCGACTCGCGTGGAACGCTGCGCCGCGCATTACCGCTTGCGGGATCGATCGTCCAGGTCACGTTTTTGCGTTCGTCAAGCGCGATGAGCAGGCCCTTGTTGCGACCGTCGAAGCGGCGCCACGCCCCTTCCTTCCGCGCCCACGCGACGTGCCCGGAGCCTGGACCGTGGCAGGCTTCGCACGCGACGTTGAGTTCCGCATAAGCTGGTCGCATACGTCCGCGTGCGGAGATCGTAGTTCTTGCGCAGTTGGTGGAATGACAATCGGCGCACATGAAATTCCAGTTTTGATCGATCCCGGTCCAATGCAGAGCGTTGCGATAAGTAACAGTCTGCTCGGGATAGAGATCGAACCATCGCTGGCCACCCTGGCTGCGGGGCCGGCTGTCCCAGGCGATTCCGAGCGCCTGCAGCCGTCCACCTGGGAACTCGATCAGATATTGCTGCAGCGGCGAGACTCCGAAGGTGAACTTCACCTGGTAGTCGTGAATGGCTCCGTCGGGACCGTCGGTGCTGACCATGAACTTGCCGTCGCTGCCGGTAAAACCGCGACGTGATGCCGAGCGCGGGCGAAAAGCACATCATTGAAGTCACCCAGCACGGTTGAGTCATTCGCAGGCTGCATCGCGAGTTGATGATGCGAGCCGCTCCAGGCCCGGTACTCCGCGGCGTGGCATGAGGCGCACGCCCGGGCGCCGACAAATGATGGTGGCGGCGAGTTTGTGCCTGGCGACGCGATCGCCACCGGAATCGCGTCAGGCTGGAGCAGGCGACTTGAGAACGCTGATGCGGTAGGCGACGCTCGCGCCAATAACGACCACGCGCAAGCGCGCCGACGGCGATCCAGCCTGTGCGTCCCATCCGGAAGCGATCGGCGGCGGCGGGCTTGGCCGCGGCCAGAGCCGGGCGGGGCCGCACGGAGGATCGTCTCTTCTTTTTGCCGCTCACAAAAATCTTACGGGAAAGCCCAGGTTTTTGATTGTAGAATATGCGTGTGTGCAGAACAAAAACGACTGCCGGTCGAGCCACCTTGTGGCCGTTACAGAAGCTGGTTGGGGAAATGAAGCCGCACGCCAGCCCGGGACATACGACCAAAGTCGGATTCCCTCACGCTGCCGAATCCCTCAAAATCGAATTTGGCTTGGTAACCAGACGGCAAATGCTCTACGTCTTTAAATCTGCCATGCTGCAACAGTCGCACAGAGGCAATAAAACGCCCGTAACCGACGGAAGCTTCACGGTCGTGATCGTCGAAGATGACCCCTCCGTTTTGCGCTCGCTGCGCCGACTGGTGCGATCGGCCGGCTTTCACAGTGCGAACATTCGCTAGTCCCGGAGCTCTACTTGATAGCGAAATTCCCAAGGTGGATGCTTGCCTGGTGGTCGACGTGAACCTGCCGGAAATGAACGGAGTCCAACTGTGCGAAATCCTCGCCGCGTCGGGACGCGGCTTGCCCGCCATTTTGATCACTGGCCAGTCCGATTCGGCTACCAATCGTCTGATGAGTCAGGCCAGGGCCGTAGCGGTTTTGCATAAGCCGTTTGCTGCCGCTTTGCTTCTCGACGCGATTTCAGCAGCATTATCCACTTCGGCTTCGAATAGCGGCTGAACTTGTTCCCTTGACTGAGAGCGAAAAGACTGCAGTCACCCTCTCCCTTGCCCTCTGCCATAGACTTAACGCGAGAGGGTTCAGAGAAGGCTCTCCCTTGCACGTACTGGCGAAGCATTTCTCTGATTTGACCGTGAGCCGGATTTTGGTCAACATATCTCCGTTACTGGCTTAGTCGTCTTTGGCTTGGCTTTAATCCAGGCAGAAAGTTTCGCAGAACGATGCCACGCGATAGAGCCGACCAAACCCATGCGCACAGACGCGTCGGGATCGACCTCGGCCGTAGCGCTCGCGACGAAGCCCGGCGCTTCGAACGGCTGATCGCCGACTTGGCCGGTGCTTTTGTGCGGGCAACCGTCGACCAGA
Source organism: uncultured Pseudomonadota bacterium (assembly GCA_963824565.1). Lineage (GTDB taxonomy): Bacteria > Desulfobacterota > Binatia > Binatales > Binataceae > JAJPJA01. The sequence continues at coordinate 82,520 of CAWGQB010000004.1, forward strand.
TTGACGCGGAGATCAACCGCTGGCTGGAACGCGTCGGTCTTACGCTCGGTCTGGACCGCAGCACGGTGGCGCAAGTCGATCCGACCAACGGCCGGGCCAACTTCAGCCATGGATGGGCACGCGAAGGCCATCCGCTAATGCCCATGCACATGGACGTAAACGTCATCATGCCATGGCTGAAATCCAAGATTCTCGCTGGGGAAACAGTGGTGTTCTCCAGCGTTGACGAACTGCCCGCGGAAGCTGCAAAGGAGGTTGAAATCTTCCCGGCGCTTTGGCCCCAAATCCAACGTCACCATACCCGTAAAAGTGGGCGGCGTAATCGTCGGAGCAGTCGGCTTTGGAGCGCTCGAGCGGGAGCGAAAATGGCCTCCGAAGATCGTCGGACCAACTTCATTTCATCGCTGATATTCTTGGCTATGCGTTGGAAAGGAAGCGCAGCGTCGCGGAATCTATGCGCCTGCGCGATGAGTTGACCCACGTTACGCGCGCGGCGACTTTGGGCGAACTGGCCGCCTCCCTTGCTCACGAACTGAATCAGCCGCTGGCGGCGATAATGAACAACGCGGAGGCGGCGAAACTTCTTCTGCGGGCGGACCGGCCGGATCTCGAAGAGATCAGCGACGCGCTGGCGAGAAATCGCCCAGGACAATCAGCGCGCCAGTGACATAGTCGAGCGCTTCCGCATATTGTTCCGGCGCGGAGAGCTCAGCAAATCGGCGCTGCAGCCCAATGAATTGCTCGACGCGGTCAAACGCATCGTCAGCCAGTGACGCCGTGGTCAGGAACATCGTGCTGACCTTGGACTGTGCCCCTTCGCTCCCGGCCATCTGCGCTGATCGCGTCCAGTTGCAGCAAGTGCTGATCAACCTGATCCTCAACGCCTTCGATTCGGTTTGCGCCGCGGAAATTCCCCGCAAGGTCGCGGTGAGCGCATTTGCCAGCGAACCGGGCTGGATCAACGTCTCCGTATGCGACTACGGAAAAGGCATCGAAACCGGTCTGATGCCACGGCTGTTCGAGCCGTTCTTCACTACCAAGCCCCAGGGAATGGGCATGGGCTTGGCCATCTCCCGATCGATTGTCGAGGCTCATGGCGGCCGCCTGCGGGCCCGGCAAAACCCCGAACGCGGCGCGACGTTTGAGTTCGCGCTGCCCGCGCAAACCAGCCCTTAACGGTTCTCGACATCCCGCCCTCTCACGACCTAATGGCAATCTACGGCGAGCGCCGCAATCCATGTATATATGAATGGTTATGAGCCGGGTTCCGCCGCCGATTGAAGACGCTGCCATCGTCGCAGTTATCGACGACGACGCTTCGCTGCGCAAGTCGCTGTCGCGCTTGCTCGCCGCCGCCGGACATCAGGTCCGGGCGTTCGCTTCCGCGCGGGAGTTCCTCGATAGCACCGATTGCGAAACCGTTTCATGCGTCGTTTCGGACCTGCGGATGCCCGGTTTGGACGGGCTTCAGTTGCAGGACGCGCTGCGCGCCAGAATTCCGCATCTCTCGATAATTTTCATCACCGGCTACGGCGCGGTTACCGACAGCGTCAGGGCGATGAAGGCCGGGGCGGTGGATTTTTTGGAGAAGCCGGTCAAAGCCGAACTGTTGATGGAGGCGATCCGCCGCGCGGTGGCGCGCAGCGGCGAGCAAAAGGCTGCGGCCGCGCAGATCCAGGAATTGAAGATCCGCTACGAAAGACTGACTCCCCGCGAGCGCGAGGTGATGGCGCTGGTGTCCGCGGGTCTGCTCAACAAACAGGTGGCGGCCGAGCTGGGCACGGTGGAGAAGACCATCAAGCAGCATCGCGGACGCATCATGGATAAGATGGAAGCGGAATCGCTGGCAGATCTGGTGCTGATGGCGGAACGGCTGGGAGTCAGGCCATCGGATGACTTTGCCAGGGCCAAAGGACGCATCCGCTCGGCTTGAGAACCGCGAGCCGAAGGCGAGCTATCATCGATTGCTGCTATCCGCTCTCAGAGCCGATACTCGAATTTCCCCGGTCCATGGAGTATGAGGCTCGAGGAGGACCGAGGCTAAAATGTCATTCAAACTGACTGGAGGCTGCTTCTGCGGCCGGGCTCGCTACACGATTACGGCACCAGCCGGCTATACGCATCACTGCCATTGCGCCAACTGTAGAAGAATTCACGGCGCCGCCTTCGTGACCTACTCGATGTTTCCGCGTAGCTCCTTCACGTGGGATAGCGGCAGCGAAAATCTGAGCGTGTTCAGCACCTCTGAAGGCGTTTCCCGCCGCTTCTGTAAAACCTGCGGGACTCACGTCGCCGGTGAAATGTCCGCTTTTCCCAACGTGATCTCGGTCTCGACCGCCACCCTCGACGAGTGCGCGTGGCCGGGCTCTCCCAAAGATGACCTGCGTCACGGCTGGGTTTCCTCTAAGGCGCCATGGCTTGACTTGAACGACGAGCTGCCCAAGCACGAGAAGTGGTATCCCGGCCTGTTCAAAGCCATCAAAGCCATCAACTCGGGAAAGTAGCCGGCGGTCGTGAGCACCCTGCCCTCGGGCGGGGACGCCCGCCCCACTGAAGGCTCGCTGGAACCAAAGTTCACTATGCGCAAGATTGTCCGCTCGTTGAGCGTGACAATAGCTGCCTCGTTAGACTAAAAGGCAATTTATTTTTAAAGTGAAGTAAAAGTTTAAGTTCTGCGCACCGATCCAGCTCTCACGCCTGGGCCGGGATCGGTACGGTTGCGGACTCCTCGACAACTAGCTGCGCACATCCAAGGATGGCCGCGCTGCCGATTAGCAACAATACCCCGAACAACTCGAAGGCGGGCCAGTAACTGCCGTTAAGGTCGAAGATCCGGCCGGCCGCGACCGGGCCTATCGCCGCGCCAGCGGTATGGAACAGGCCCACCAGTCCGAACAACGAGCCAAAGCGCTTCAGCCCAATGATTTCAGCCATCACCAACGGGATCAGCGCCAGGGGTGCACCGACCGTAAGACCGAAAATGACGACGAAGCCGACCAACGGCAGGCGATGGGCCGCGCCGGTCAGCAGTCCGATACCCAGCGCCATCGCGAACAGGTTGGCGGAGAGCGCTACCCGAGCACCGATTTTATCGGCGATCCATCCGATCAGCAGCTTTCCCGCCGCGCCAAAAGCCAGCACCGAACTGAGCACTATCGCAGCGCGCGCCGGCGCATATCCGATTCCGATCAGATACGGCACTGCGTGAAGATTGGTTCCGGACACTGAAATCGAGAAGCAAATCACCGCGAGCGACATCAGCCAGAACGAACGCCCGGATAGCGCCGCGCCGACCTCTAGCCCAGGAAGGGCGGTAGCGGCCTCGGCGACACTAAGCCCGTCGCCACGCTCGGGACGGGTACGGACCAGCACCAGGACCAGTGGAATCACGATCACGAATGCCGGGACAGCCAGCAGCAGGTAGCCAAAGCGCCATCCGGAAAACCGGATCGCGCGGTCCGATACCAGCGTCATGACCATTCCGCCGACAGACGTCCCCGCCATTGTCAGCCCCATGGCGATACCGCGCCGCGCACCGAACCAGTTCGCAATCACCAGCGAGCACGGCAGCAGCGTCGCGGCTCCGATTCCGAGGCCAATCAGCAGGTAGGCCGCGATCATCGCCTCATAGGAATGGGCCAGGCTGGCGGTGACGAATCCGCATCCCGCCATCACCGCACCGGCGATCATCACGAATCGCGCCTCGACCCGGTCAAGCACCCATCCGACCAGCGGAATGCTGATTCCGGCGGCCAGCGCCAGCGCGGTCTGCAAGGTGGAAAGGCGCGCCCGGCTCCATCCGAAAGTCTTGATAACCGGGGTGAAAAACACGCCAGCGGTGTTGTAGCCCGACCCAAATATAAAGAAAAGGGTGAAGAACAGGCTGACCACTATCAGCCAACTGCGCCGCGACATTTCCCGTTCGGGTTGCATCGTGCGACGTTACTATTGGGCGGCGCTCATCGGGACATACCCCTCAGTCCCATTCTTCATCCGAATCTTTAAATAGCTCAGCGCCTGACCGATGACATGGATATACTTCCCGCGATGCACCTCAGCCAGTTTTTCGCCCGATTGATTCGGCACCGAGAAGACCGGCGAATCCGCCGTCAGCAAAAACTGCTTGTCATAGGGCGTCAGCAGAGCGACCGTAGAAGGCTCGATGTACCCGACCCTGCCGTCCTTCAACTGGACTTGGAGGTAGGACCTGGTGGAGCCGGTAACCTGCACGAACTTGTCGGAGCTTAGGGTCCCGATCCGCTCGCTACGGCGGCTGGCACGCGCATAGATGGGAGCACCAGCGGTATTCACCTTCAGGCGCGCGTTGGCTGGTTCTACCGTCGTCTCGATTGCGGGTTGGGCAGCCTTATGGCGTTTGTGGTGTTTTTTTGCTGTTCGCTTTTTGTGATGAACCCGGGCGGGCGCGGGTGACTTGCCCGGCGATGTTGCGTATGGGGGCGCGACCTCGGGCGGAGGCGCAACCTCGGCAGGGGGCGGCGATTCCGACGGCGGTGCCGCGGGAGCGGATTCGCTGTTTTGCGCCAGACTCGGAAGCGGCGCGAGAATCAGGAGAGCGAGCAAGGCGAATAGCAGACGGCGCATGTGAAACCTTTCAGCCCGGGATATCGGGCGCATGAATTCCTTCTATTAGAATGGACGAATGAGCGTCCCGAAACGTATCACTTTCGGGATTCGTAACGAAGATGCGGAGCATTGGGAAGCATCATCGCGACGCGATTGATTTCACGCCGCTGCATCTTTCTTTGGACAAAGCGACGGAACAGCGGCTATTTTCCCGGTGCGGATTTCGCAAAGAAAAAGGCCCGATTTGACTCAACCGGAAACAGACAAAATCTCCACCCCTGCGCGCATTAGTGCGCAACTGCCACTGGCAGACGTGTCCGTGGTGGAATGCGGACAAGGCGTCGCGGCAGCATTTTGCACCAAGCTGATGGCGCTGTTGGGGGCCGAGGTAATCAAGGTCGAGCCGCCCAAGGGCGATATCGTCCGGCGCCGTGGCCCCTTTCCGCGGGATATACCTGACCCGGAGAACAGCGGCCTGTTTCTATACCTCAACGCCGACAAGCGCGGCGTGACGCTGGATCTGACAGATCCAGCCGATCGGCTGAGGTTGAACGATCTGCTGGCTGGCGCCGACATTCTGATCCATAACGTGCCGCCGTTGCAGCGCGCCGATTGCGGCCTCGACAGTGCTGCTCTATGCCGCAGCTTTCCCAGTCTGATCGTCAACGCCATCTCGGCCTACGGCGGCTTCGGTCCGCGTGCCAATTACCACGCCTATGAGCTAAACGCCGCGCATGCGACGGGAATGGCGGCGTTGACGCCGCGCTTTTCGCCCTACCCTGAGCTGCCTCCACTTAAGTTCCACGGCCATCAGGCGGAGTTACAGGCCGGAGTGCATGCCGCGATCGCGACCATGGGCGCTTTTTGGCATCGCCTCAAAACCGGAGCCGGACAGGCGATCGACGTGTCCGAGCAGGAATGCGTCGCGCCGATGCTGAGCCTTTCCTTTCTGCCGTACGAAGGACAGCACATCAGCCGGCTGGGCGGACGGGCAAACGTCGTCCCGTGGGGAATCTACGAATGCGCAGACGGCGACCTCGTGTTCACCTGTGGCAACGACGAGCAATGGCTGCGACTGGTCGATCTGATGGGTAATCCGGAGTGGGGCCATGATCCGCTCTTCCAGGATCGCGAAGCGCGATTCCAGCACCAGGACGCCCTCAATGCGCTGCTCAACGAATGGACAAAAACGCAATCGACGCAGGAATTGTGGCGCGAATCACAACGGCGGGGGATACCGGCAGCGCCGGTCAACATGATGGCCGGGGTTTACGCCGACGAGCATCTCGCCGCCCGCGATTTCTTTGTTCCGCTGCCACAGCGCGATCGCGCCGGGGCTCCGGTTCTCGTTCCAGGCGTCCCGATCAAGTCGGACGTAATGGCCTGGCGCTTCGAAAAGCCTGCTCCCAGGCTCGGCGAGCACAATCAGGAGATCCTCGACCAATCCGCGTCAGGCGCCGCGCCCGGATGCGGCGAGGACGGGTTCCGCCGACACCTCAGGCGCGGGGCCGCTGGCCGGCCTTCGGGTGCTGGACTTTTCCTGGGTCTGGTCGGGGCCCTACTGCGGGTTGCAATTCGCGCACATGGGCGCCGAGGTCATCCGGGTGGAAAGCGCCAGACGGCCGTGCCTAAACCGCTGCATCCATCCTTACGCCGACGGTCAAATCGGCCTCAATCGGGCCGCGCACTACCATCAATGGAACCAGGGCAAGCGCAGCGTGGCGCTGGACATCGCGACCCCCGAGGGCGCACGGATCGCACGCGAGTTGGTGCGGCATTGCGATCTCGTCATAGAAAATTTTACCCCCGGCACGATGGACCGGCTGGGCCTCGGATATCGGGATTTGAGCGCGCTCAACCCGGGCCTGGTGATGATTTCGCTCTCCGGTTACGGCCAAACCGGACCATACAATCGCCATCCTGCCTATGGCCCACTGATCGGAGGCCAATCCGGCCTGTACGCGGTCAACGGCTACCCCGGCGATAAAACCCGCGAAGTCGGGATTACCTACGCCGACCCGACAACCGGGATATTCGGGGCTTACTTCGCCATGGTGGGACTGATTCACAAGCAGAAGACCGGCCGGGGACAGCATATCGATCTGTCGATGTACGAAGTGATGGAGATGATGCTGGCCGAGGCCCTGCTGGAATATGCGATCAACGGGCGCGAGCCAGCTCGCATGGCCAACCATGACCAGCGGATGTCGCCGCATAATTGCTACAAGGCGCGTGGCGACGCTGAGCGATGGGTTGCGATTGCGGTGGGGACCGAGGTCGAATGGCGCGCCTTGTGCGCAGTCATCGGGCAGCCGTCGCTGGCCGATGATCCGCGCTTCAGCACGGCCGCGGCGCGCAAGCACAACGAGGCCGAACTTGACCGGATAATCGAAGCATGGACTTCGCTGCGCGACCGCTGGGAAATCACGGAAATGCTGCAGAAGGCGGGAATCGCCGCTATCCCCACCTTTCCTCGACTGGGATCTGCTCGACGATCCGCATCTGCGCGAACGCGGCTACTTTGTCGAACTGGAGCATGCCGAGGTCGGTAAGCGTCCGCTGACGGGTCCGGCGTTTTCGATGTCATTGACGCCGTGCAAGGTCCGCCACGCAGCTCCATGCCTGGGCGCCGACACCGAACGCGTCCTGGGTGCATTACTGGGCTATACGCCGGAGCACATCGCGGAATTGCGTAAAGCGGGGATTGCGGTCTGAGTGACTTTCGCCGTTTTCCGTGGTACGCCTACAATCATTACATGAGAGCGGCAGTTCCGCACAGGACATCAAAACGGAGGTCGCAATGGAATGTTCTTTTGACCGCGCCGCCGAGGACATCGGCAATATCGTAGCGCTGGAGCACGTTAACGTCCTGGTTCCCGATTCGCAACTGGCCACGGCATTTTACGTCGGCGGGCTGGGACTGACGCGCGATCCTTATCTCATGACCGGGTCGCGCAACATGTGGGTCAACATCGGGCGTTGCCAGTTCCATCTGCCCAGCGGCAAAGCGCAGGTGCTGCGCGGCCATACCGGACTGGTGATACCGGACCGCGCTTCATTGCTGAAGCGGCTGGGCAAAGCGCGCAAGCAGCTCGATGGCACCCGCTTCGACTTCCATGAAGACGAAACCTTCGTCGAAGCGACCTGCCCGTGGGGCAACCAGTACCGCTGTTACGAACCGAATCGGCGCTTCGGTCCGGTCACCCTGGGCATCGGTTACGTACAATTCGACGTGCCGCCACAAACCGCCGATGGAATAGCCCGGTTTTACACCGAAATAATGGGCACCCACGCAACGCTCATGGAGGGTGATAACGGCCGCTGCGCACGCGTGCCGGTGGGCGTCGGGCAGGAGGTCCTATTCCGCGAGACCGACCGTCCGCTGCCTGATTATGACGGCCATCATATCCAGATCTATGTCGCCGACTTTTCCGGTCCCTATCGCCGGATGCAGGAGCGCGGGCTTATCTTCGAGGAAAGCAACCGCTATCAGTACCGATTCAAGGATATCGTCGACCCTCAGAGCGGCAAGCTGTTGTTCACCGTCGAGCACGAAGTCCGCAGCATGACCTCGCCGATGTTTCTGCGCCCGCTGGTCAACCGCAATCCCAACCAGAACATCATGCAGTACGCCCCCGGACATGACGCGTGGATCCCGGGTACGGCGTACGAAGAGTGAGACGAGATTTTCCCCGGTCCGTCAAATGCGACTAGGTTAAGCAGGAGAACCACCGATGGCTTTGATTCCTTTTGCTGACGAGAACAACCCCTCTCCCGAATTATTGGCAGCGCTTAAGCGAGCCCCGCTGGTGCTGAATGTTACTCGCATGATCGCCAACTCGCGCAACGCGCAAAAAGCGTTGGAGGGATTTGGCGGGATGATCATGAAGGGGGAACTCGACCCCAAGCTGCGTGAATTGGCGATCCTGCGCACGGCCAAGGCGTGTGGCTCCAACTACGAATGGCTGCATCATGTCGTGGTGGGCAAGGGCGAAGGCGTGACCCAGGAACAGATCGACAATATCGAAAATCCCGGCGCCTCGTGTTTCAACGAGACCGAAGGGCTCGTGGTGCGCCTGGCGGGTGAGCTCGCCAAGAACGTCAAGGGCAGCCGCGAGGCGGTGCTGGCTCTGAACAAAAAGCTCGGGCCCTCGGTTCTGGTGGAGTTGATTATGGTATCCGGCTTTTATGGTGCGCTGGCGCGGTTGCTGGAGAGCACCGAAGTCGAGCCCGACGATTTCGCCGGCAAGGTGGACGTATTCAAGGCCAACCGCCGCGCGTAATTCCGATGGTTTTCTGCTCCTACCGAGGGTAGTCCAAAAAAGACCGGCACCCTCTCCCTACCCTCCCCCGCAAAATAGGGAGACTGTCGATAAACCCTTTGCCGCTTGAAAGTCCGACCTAAGGAGAAGCTGATTGATGCCCTCTCCCTGACCAGGGAGAGGGTGTGGGTTTTTGGGAACCTCAACCTACAAAAGTTAACAATGCTCAGAAAAAAGACAGACCCCCTCTCCCTCCTTTCTCCCATAAAAAAATGGGAGAGGGCACAGAAAGTGTCGCTTCTCCTTCTTTCAGCCAACGGTTCGCCATTTTCGACAGTCTCGTAAAAAAACTGGGAGGGTCCGGGCGCTACCTGCTCAACTCCTCGACAATCCTGGTGAACGCGGCCGGATCCCGCTCCACGATTTCGATCCGATGCATCGTGGCGCCTGCCGTCTCCTGAGCGGCCAGACGTTCGCGCGCGCCGCTTAGGTCCCCAGGCTCGGTAACGTAGCACATCTCGTCGAGCATCCGCGGGGATACCGCCGCCGTCGCCCCTTTGGCGTCGCGCGCGTCCCAGGCCTGCTTAATCTTGATCACTTCGTCGCCAAAGCCGTAGCGGGTCAGTTGCTCGGAGTAAAAGGTTCCCATGCGGCCGGCGTAAAAAGCCAAGCCGCTGGCCTGAGCGGTCTTCGCGCGCTCCACGTTCCGGGTGACGATTACCGAGCCCGGCGCCATAATCTCGAGCGCCATCGGATCGCGTCCGGCCGCCTTGGCGATCTCATGGACTTCCTTGACCGCCTCGCCCAGTTGCCCCAGCGGGATGTCCACCGGAAACCATCCATCGGCCTTCTGCGCGGTCAGCGCGACGCTCTTGCGATTGAGCGATCCGACGTAGATCGGGATATGCTTGCGCAACGGCTCAAAGCGCAGCGTGAAGCCGCGCTGCAGCTTGAACAGCTTGCCCTCATACTTAAGCGGCGTCCCCATCATCAGCAGGTTGATGATGTCAATGTACTCGCGCATCCGGGTCACCGCGGGCTGGAAGCTGACCCCGTGAAAATGCTCGGCCACGTTGGCGCTGCTGGTGCCCAGTCCGATTATCATCCGGCCCTCGCTGAGCAAGTCGAGGGTGCCGAAATGCTGTGCCAACGCCGCCGGCGTGCGCGAGTAGATGTTCACGATGAAGGTGCCGATTTTAATCCGCTTGGTATGCTCGGCGACCAAAGTCAGCAAGCGTGAAGGCGTCGGAACCCCAAGCCTCGGCCAGCCAGATCGAATGGATTCCGGCTTCGTCCGCCACTTTAGAACGCTCGATCAACCCGTTGAAGTCAGGATTGCCTTCCCATCCAACCCCGATCGTCAGTTTATGCGCCATCTCCGATGCCTCCCATCTACTCGCAGAACGCTTGTTATCATGATCGGCCTGTTAGCCTGTCGCGATGACCCGCCGCCTGTCAACCGGCGCACCATCGCGTGGCTTTGACTTCCATCCGGCGATGCGAATGGAATCACGCGAAATGCGCCGATGTCCATGAAACCGCTTTTTCCGCATCGTCCTCAGGGTTATACCTCAAGCGGAACGCCCGTTCGGAGGTCAGGAAATGGAAGACAGGTCGAAGCTGAGGTTTGCCCCGATAATTCACTTTCGCAATCCGCGCCAGTGGTATCGCGATCCCACCCGGCTTTATGGAGAGATCATCGACGGTATCGTGATGGCCGAAGAACTCGGCTACGACGCGGTCTACTTGACCGAGCATCATTTCACCGCCGACGACTGGGCGCCGTCGCCGTTGATGCTGCTTAGCGCAATCGCGATGCGGACCAAAAAGATCCGGCTCAGCACCAACGTGGCGTTGCTGCCGTTCTATCATCCGGTGCGGCTGGCCGAAGACGGCGCGGTGCTCGATATCCTTTCCGGCGGGCGCTACGAATTCCAGTTCGGCCTGGGTTATCGGCCCGAGGAATTTGGCGCCTACGGGATGCAGATGAAGGAGCGCAGCCGGCGCGCCGACGAGATGCTCGAGATCATCCGCCGGCTGTGGGAGGGCGAGACCGTCACCTTCAAGGGCAAATACTTTTCCTGCGAGAACACCACGCTCACGCCGCGTCCGGTGCAGCAGCCGCGTCCCCCGATGATCATCGGCGGCTTTGCTCCCAACGCGATCAAGCGCGCCGCCCGCATGGCCGATGGACTGGCGGGCGCCAGCCCGCAGGGTCTCAAGATTTATCATGACGAGCTCAGGCGGCTCGGCAAGGACCCGGCCCAAGCTAAAATCGTAAGCGGCAATCCCTGGTTGTATGTTTCGAACGATCCGGAGAAAACCTGGAACGAGATCGCGCCGTACGTGATGCACGCGATCGATTGTTACTCGGAATGGATGAAGACCTGGAACACGCCGCCGTTGTATCCGCCGGTGGCCAACAAGGAGGAGCTGAGGAAAACCGGCCTGTTATCGGTGCTGACTCCCGACGACGCGGTGAAGGCGGTGCGGGAACAGGTCGAGAAGCTGCACATCACCACCTACACCTTTATAGGTAACGAGGCGGCCTGCCCCTATCACATCATGCGCGAGCACTATGAACTGTTTGCGAGCAAGGTGATTCCGCGGGTGCGCCAGACGCTGGCGTCCTGACCAATGGCTTGGCTCATAGGCCGAGATTTGATTTTGAGCGATGGAGAATAGATTGAAACTGAAATTTGCCCCGATAGTGCATTTTCGCAATCCCAAGGCCTGGTGTCGCGATCCTACGCGAGCTTTATCAGGAGACCATCGACAGTATCGTGATGGCCGAGGATCTCGGCTACGACTCGATTATGATCACGGAGCATCATTTTACCGACGACGATTGGGCGCCGTCGCCGTTGATGCTGCTCAGCGCGATCGCGATGCGTACCAAGCGGATTCGGCTCGGCACCTTTGTCGGGCTGCTGCCCTTTTACCATCCCGTACGTCTGGCCGAAGACGGCGCCGTGCTCGATATCCTGTCGGGCGGGCGCTATGAGTTCGGGTTTGGCCTCGGCTACCGGCCCGAAGAATTCATGGGCTATGGGATGCAAATGAAGGAGCGCAGCCGGCGCGCCGACGAGATGCTCCACATCATCCGCGGGCTGTGGCAAGGCGACACGGTAACTTTCAAGGGCAAGTACTTTTCGTGCGAGAAGGCCAAGCTCACGCCGCGCCCGGTGCAACAGCCGCATCCACCAATTTATATCGGCGGCTTCGCGCCCAACGCGGTCAAGCGTGCGGCGCGCATGGGCGACGGACTTCTGGCCGGTGACGCGGCGAGCGTCAAAGTTTACCTCGACGAGCTGCGCGCTCTGGGCAAAGATCCGGCCAACGCCATACTGATGAGCGGACCTGCGTGGCAGTACGTTTCCAACGATCCGGAAAAAGCTTTCGATGCGATCGCGCCTTACGTGCTGCATGCGATCGATTGCTACTCCAGGTGGATGCTGACCTGGAACTCACCTCCGATGTATCCGCCGGTTGCGGACAAGGAGGAACTGAAGAAGACCGGACTGCTCACGGTCCTCACGCCCGAGGCGGCGGTCAAGGCAATTCGGGAGTACGCGGAACAGATGCATATCACCACGCTGACCTTCATCATGAACGAGGCGGGTGTCCGCCGAGCGTCATGCGCGAGCATATGGAATTGTTCGCCAGCAAGGTGATGCCGGAATTCCGCTAAGCAAGACTGACGGAGAGTTTATGAAAGGCAAAATCGCATTCATGCCGGCCGCTCACACCCTGGAATTTCATGAATACGAAGTTCCGGCGCCGGGCGCCGGATGGATACTTTTGGATGTGACTCAAAGCAACGTTTGCGGCTCGGAAGTCCATGTCTGGAAGGGCGAGTTCATGGCCGGGCGCGGGATGATGCCCGGGCATGAGTTGGCCGGACGGATTAGCCAGCTCGGCGATGGCGTGACCAAGGATTCGGCCGGTACTCCGATTAAGGTCGGCGATCGCATCGCTCCGGTCTATTTCCGGGTTTGTTATCGATGCAAGAATTGCGTGGCGGGCAACCAGCCAGCGTGTCTCAATCCGCCCGCCGGCAATCCGCATCCGGACCATCCGCCGCACTTCACTGCGGGCTTTTCGACCCATTATTTCATCCGGCCTGAACAGATCTTCTACAAGATTCCCGACAACGTGCCCGATGACGTCGCGGCTTCCGCCAACTGCGCGATGTCGCAGGTGTTCTGGGGACTGGATCGCGGCCGACTCAACTATGATGACACCCTGGTCGTGCAGGGCGCCGGAGGGCTCGGGCTGCATGCGATGGCGATCGCGAAGGCGCGCGGCGCGCGGGTAATCGCGATCGACGGCGTCGACGTGCGTCTGGCTCACGCCAAAGCGTTCGGCGCCGATGAAGTGGTCGATATCCGGCAGTATCCCGAAGCCAGGGATCGCCAGCGGCGCGTGCGCGAGCTATGCGGCGGGGAACTTCCAGACGTGGTGCTGGAAGTGGCGGGCATTCCGCAAGGCATTCATGGAGGCTGTGAGCATGGTGCGGGCGGGCGGCCTGGTGCTGGAATTGGGCAATATCTCGCGCAGCCTGACGATCGAGTTCCCGCCTTCGACCTTGACCATGAAGTCGATCAACATCATCGCGATGACCGGTTATCCGCCGCATTATCTGAAGAAGTCGCTCGACTTCCTGACCCGGCATATCGATCGCTACCCGTATCACGAGTTGTGCGACGCGAAGTTTCCCCTGTCCAAAGCGGCCGAGGCGCTGGATCGCAGCGAGCGCCGCGAAGTGACGCGCGCCGCGGTACTGCCGCAGCAGGGATAGAAATCCTAACGCACTCGCCCGCGGCTGCGGACCTCGTCCGCAGCCGCAATTTGGGAGAGGTCGGCGCGCGATTTGCACAGCAAATCGCGCGCCGGGAGAGGGCGCAGAGCGGAGCTGCAATAGCGCCACGTCTAAAGATTGTCCTTATGCGCTATGGATTGAGGTTGTTTGAAGTGGCCAACTTGAGTGCGGAATAGGTTGATGTTGAAACCCAACTAGAAAGTTGATAGACGGTGCCCTAAAATAAGCAGGATCTTCCATGCGAGATTGATATGGACTTGCGGCTGATTTATGAGGGTCCACTGGGGACGGAGAAAAGTAAAGTCGTTGAAGCGAAGCACGCGATTCGACGGGCACTCCGCCTTCAACTTCTAGATCATGTACGGCGTCGCCCGGCCCTCTCCCATTTGACTGAAAAAATTCGAGGCAACCTCGCTGTGCATAAACTACCGGAGGGCCAAGAGCCAGATTGGGCAGCGATTGGACGTAAGTATCACCTTCGTGGGGAAGAATTCGTCCCGATCGTCGTGGGAGCAGCGGACGCCGTTTGTCATCTCGACATTCTTTTCCTTCGAAGGGAACACACAGATTCGCTGATCCTGAAGCCTAAAGATGAATATGGCGGTGACTTAGACAATCGCCTCAAGATTTTTCTTGATGCCCTACGTGTTCCTCAAGAAGAAAAAGAAGTCCCGGTAGGTATCGTTCCTGAACCTTGGGAACAAGGTCCCTTCTATTGTCTACTGGAAGACGACTCGCTTATCACTAAGTTGTGCATCGAAGCCGACGTCCTTGCAGGACTCCATCGTCCAGATGAACACAAACATGTGAAGATTATCCTCACAGCTACACTCAAAATTACATCAATTAATTACTACAATTTACTACTGGCTGGGGCAAGTTAGCGTTATTGTTTGGAATACCGAAAAATCTTGGTTTCTATCGGATTATCTGCGGTGTCCTTGAAAGTGACTTTCCATTGGCTCGCGCGGGCCGCCGATAATGCGCGTCCCTCGTTAACATTGTACAGAGCAAACCCGAAGCGTTCCTTGTAGACTTGTTGAGATTGCAACTGGCGTACTTGAGGAAGCACCTCGCTTCCAATTTGTTCGCCGAGCCCATCGATAAGCCATAAACGAAAGCTATGTATGCTTGTATTCGTATCACGACGGTTACGAAATTCTACAAGCACACTTACATGTAGTATCGACAGAGTCCTATCGTAGTTGGTGCTGCCGTAAAAATCGTTGACTTGGAGAATCTCCGCCCGCAAGGTCGGCGGGGGCGGTGTCTCTAACTCTGTAATACGATTCGAATTTTGTTGGATGATTTGAAGTTGGGCTGAATGCCATTCCGATGGTATTCGAAAGAAATGAAGCAAAAACTCACCGATGAGAAAGAGCAGATATAAACCGACTGCGGTCATGACTCCGACAATCGCGGTGATAGGGATGGTAATCGTCATGTGCCGAAGGATAGTGTAGGTAACCAAGAACCCAACAACAGGCAATGCGATAGATGTGATAAGGCGATAGCCTGAGCCCAGGCCTTTTTTAGTGCGTGCCCATGCTTCCAGGGAAACCTTTTTCCAATACACGTAGTCCCGCGCTTTTTAAATCCCTCGCTTGCACATGATCGCGCGTTCATGGCGATTATTCTACGAGGCGAGGGTCAGAGGGTTTCGCGTCAAAAGGGGGTCAAGGTTTGGTAGGCCATTGGCCGCTCTTTTTTTGCATCAATGGTTTCAATGCCTTCTTGAACTTCTCAGGATCGGCGTTTCGGAGTTTTTCTCTTAACCGCTCGTCTTCCTAGCGAGTTTCTTGGCTGATCGGGTGCTTTCCTTTGTCCTTTCGGGCATCTCGCTATTTTAGCGCGGTTACGGCCTTTTTTCCACTACGGACGTTGGCCACGCATCGTAACATCGCGGAGAACATATCGGATTCTTGCGGTTTTTGAAGCGGAAGGAAATTCGTTCAGGTGAAGCGACAGGTATTCCTTGCTGACATTGTGCTAGCTGCCGATGATGGCCCGCTTGAGTTTACATAAGGTAAACAATACTCAGCAAAAAGACAGTGATCTCACCCTCCCCTCTCAATAGAAAAATGGGAGAGGGCATCCGCATTACGCGGGATCAATATTTGGACGCCAGCGACCTTTGGCGGCGAGACTCCCGTGATCCACCGACATTCGGGTGTGTGTCATAACCCGTCCATTGCCGGATCTTTCCGCTTGTCAAACGGACGGCGTGGTGCAACCCTTGGCAGTTGATTAGAAATCACAGCGGAGCAGAGAATCCATGTCCAATTACGAAACCGTGATCTACGAGAAGGTCGAAGACAAGATCTTCCGCCTTACGCTTAACCGTCCGGAGAAACTCAACGCACTGTCGCCCAAGCTGCTGACCGAACTGGAGCAGGTGCTGGACGTTTACGAGGACGATCCTGAAGCCAGCGTGCTGATTATCCGGGGCGCGGGGCGCGCGTTTTCGGCCGGCTACGATCTCAACGCACCCGCGGTGCCGGGCCAGAAATTCACCATCTCCAATGACCGCGTCAACATGCAGCGGCTGGTCACCCGATGGCAGCGGTTGTGGTCATGCGCCAAGCCGACTATCGCGCAGGTCCATGGCTTCTGCCTGGCCGGAGCGACCGAGTTCGTCGGCCATTGCGATATCGTCTTCGCCAGCGAGGACGCCACCTTTGGCCATCCCGCCGGCCGCAACCTGGGCGTGCTGCCCTCGCTGTCGCTGTTTCCGGTCCTGATGGGTCCGCGCAAGTCCAAGGAAATGTTCTTCACCGGAGACACGATTTCGGCGGCGGAGGCCGTTGACTGGCATCTGATCAACCGGGTCTATCCCAAGGATAAACTCGAAGCGGAGACGCTTGCCTACGCGCGCCGCGTCGCCCTGGTGTCGGTGGAGCTGCTGGTGCTGCACAAGGCCGCCGTGAACCGCTACCTTGAGGTGACCGGATTCCGCGCCGCCGAGCAGTCCTCGGCCGACCTCGACGTGATCGCGCATCAGACCGAGGCGGTCAAGGAATTTCTCAAGACCCAGCGCACCAAGGGTTTGAAGGAAGCATTGAACGAGCGGGATCGTCCGTTCGCGAAAAAGCCGGCCTGAACCACCCCGGGGATGTAGCGATTCATCGGCTACATCCCTGCGGTGCCTATCAACGCGAACGCGGCCGCGATTGTGTCGAGAGGATAACGTTATGCTGGGACCATTTTCCCATGCTTGCATTCAGGTGTCGGATGTCGACGCTTCGCTGCGCTTTTATCGCGACATCCTGGGCTTCAAGGTATCGCTCGACCGGGTCGAAGACCTCGAAAACGACAAGGGCGAGGTGGTGTTCACCCGCCGCGTCGCCTATCTGCGCTGGGACGACAACAGCCCCAGCTTCATCTCGATCGCGCGCCGCGACGGACCCTTACCCACCAACAAGCCGCTCAAGAACGGCGACAACGGCCTGACCCACATCTCCTTCTGGGTGGACGATATCGACCAGCGCTATCGCGAGCTTGCCTCCAAGGATGTGCACCTGCTCGGCGCAATAGTCGAGCAGGACGGCCTTTTCTACGGCCTGCCGCGCGAGCGCAAGATTCGCACCTTCCTGTTCAACGACCCCGACGGCACCGTCCTGCAGTTCGACCAATTGTATTGATTGTCCGATTCAAGGAAGGGAACTACAGTTGAGTTTCCTTCCCTTGGCAAGCTGACGAATCGCCCGCACAGTCGCATCTCTTGACTGGCAATCCGATTCCGGTCTATTTCTGAACAAACGTTCCGAATGGACACCTCGACTTTCGCTGCGGATGGGTTCGATCAATTCGGAGTTCGGAGAAGAAAAGCGATGGAGAACGGCAAGCACAACGGCGAAATGGTAATCGACGCGGACGGCCACATCATCGAACCGCCCGATCTTTGGGAGCGCTACCTGGAGCCGCAGTATCGAGAGCGCGCGATTCGCATCAGGGTCGGCGCCGACGGCTGGGAATATCTGGAAGTCGATGGCCATCCGGCGGAGTGCACCCCCAGGGGGACGCTGGGACGTCTTAGCAGCATGGGCCGTGAGGTCCAGGAAATGAAGAAGCGGCGTGCGGAATGGATCGCGCAGGGCAAGCAAGGGCCGCTGCCGTTCATCCCCGCCACTCCCGACGAGACCTATCTGAAGGGTGCCGGCTACGGCACCATGGACCCTAAGGAGCGGCTCAAGAAGATGGACGAGGAAGGGCTCAGCAAGTCGGTGCTGTTCCCGACTTTGGGACTGAACTGGGAAGCCGAGACCCGGGACCCCGAATACGCGAACGCTTGCTGCCGCGCCTACAATCGCTGGATCGCCGATTTTTGCCGCGACAGTAACGGCCGACTGGTGCCGGCGGCGCATATCTCGCTGGGTGACCCGGCTCTGGCGGCCAAGGAACTGGAGCGCGCAACGAAGGACGGATGCAAGATCGCGTTCGTCTCGCCCTATACGATCACGCGCAAACCGCATGGCCATCCGGATCACGACATAGTATTCGCCGCGGCCCAGGATCTCGGCGTGCCGCTCGCGGTGCATCCGAATTTCGAGCCCAAGGAGTTCACGATTCATACGCGCTTTGCGCCGATGAGGGGCGCGGCCGGCATCTGGTACGGCGACATGTTCACCAACCAGGGCTCGATCATGGCCTTCGCCACGATGTTCGTGTACGGGGTGTGGGACCGGTTTCCGCGCATGAAGTTCGTGATCCTGGAGTCGGGCGCGGGATGGATCGGATGGTGGCTTAACCGCGCCGACGCGCTGTACAAGGAGACGATGTTGGGCGGGGCGCTGCCGCTGAGCGAGCCGCCGTCGTACTACTTCAACCGCCAATGCTACATCTCGGGCGATCCCGACGAGACCGTGCTGCGTCACATCATCGATTACGTGGGTGCCGACAAGTTCTTCTGGGCCAGCGACTTCCCCCATGCCGATCATCCGGTCAACTACATGGAGGAGATTCACGAACTGGTCGAGAAGATGTCGCCGCAAGGGCGGCGCGGAATCCTGGGCGAGAACGTGTCGACCGCGCTCAAGCTGACCTGACCTCGCGGACGCATTCTCCTCCTCTCTCACAGCGGTATGCGTCTTTTCTCTCTCTTTTCCCACCTCTGTCCCCTCTCCCTGACCAGAGAGAGGGGACAGAGGTCATCTCGCTGTCGTTATGGACAACCGAGGCAAATCGGGGAATTAATACTTCGCCTGCCAATGTGCGGGCGATAAGATCAATAATAAAGCCCCGATAAAGGAGGAGCTCTGATGGATGCGAGCAGTACGTTGGTCGAAACCGACGCCCGGGTCAAAGACTTTATCGCCGGCCGATCCCGGATGTTGATCGACGGCAAGTCCGTGGCTGCGGCCTCGGGCAAGACCTTCGCCAGCTACAATCCTGCCACCGGCGAGGTTCTTGCGCAGGTTCCCGAGGGTGACAAAGAAGACATCGATCGAGCCGTGTCGGCCGCACGACGCGCGTTAGAAGGACACTGGCGGCGGACGACGCCGTCGGAGCGAGGACGGCTCATCTGGAAGCTGGGCGAGTTGATCGATCAGCACGCCGACGAATTCGCCCAACTCGAATCGCTCGACAACGGCAAGCCGGTCGCGGTCGCGCGCGTGGCCGACGTTCCGCTGGCCGCGGACCTGTTCCGCTACATGGCCGGATGGGCCACCAAGATCGAGGGCAACACGATTCCGCTGTCGGTTCCGGGCGGCGGCTACCTCGCCTATACCCTGCGCGAGCCGGTGGGCGTGGTCGGGCAAATCATCCCGTGGAACTTTCCGCTGCTGATGGCGGCGTGGAAGCTCGGCCCGGCGCTCGCCACCGGATGCACCGTGGTGCTCAAGGTCGCGGAGCAGACTCCGATGTCGGCGATGCGCCTGGGCGAGCTGATCCAGGAAGCGGGATTTCCCGCGGGCGTGGTCAATATCGTGACCGGCTTCGGCGAGACCGCCGGCGCGGCGCTCGCCGCCCATCCAGGCGTCGACAAGGTGGCGTTCACCGGCTCAACCGAGGTCGGCAAGCTAATCGTGCAGGCCGCCGCCGGTAATTTGAAGAAAGTCTCGCTGGAGTTGGGCGGCAAGTCGCCCAACGTCGTATTCAAAGATGCCGATCTGGAGACCGCGATTCCGGGCGCCGCCAGCGCAATTTTCTTCAACCATGGACAATGCTGCTGCGCGGGCTCGCGCCTGTTCGTGGAGAAGAGCGTGTTCGACAAGGTCGTCGAAGGCGTTGCTGAAGCGGGCAAGCAGATCAAAATCGGCCCCGGGATGGACCTCACCACTCAGATGGGACCGCTGGTCTCCACCGAACAGCTCCAGCGCGTGTGCGGCTATCTGGAGTCGGGACGCAAGGACGGCGTCAAGGCGGTGATCGGCGGCAATCGCGTCGGCGAGCGCGGCTATTTCGTCGCGCCAACGGTGCTGACCGATGTCAAACCGAGCATGAAAGTCTACCAGGAGGAGATCTTCGGGCCGGTGGTGACGGCGATTCCGTTCAGCGATCCGGCGGAAGTCGAACCCGCGGCGAACGACACGGTGTACGGCCTGGCCGCCGGCATCTGGACCCGCGACATCGGCAAGGCCCACAGCCTCGCCGAGCAACTTCGCGCCGGCACCGTCTGGATCAACTGCTACAACGTGTTCGACGCGGCGCTACCCTTCGGCGGCTACAAGCAATCAGGCTGGGGCCGCGAAATGGGCCACGAAGTACTGAACGAGTACACCGAGACCAAATCGGTATGCGTACGGATTAAGTAGAATGCAACTTACGGCGGCGGAGACGGCGCCGCCGGACCCCACAGCTGGAAGCCTGTGCCACAGAGCCATCTCAATCGGAGAGTCTGATCTCTGATTCTCCCGTGGCATAGGCTTCCAGCCTGTGGTGAGGACCCATCGCCGCTGCGCTGTGCTTTCTTCGAACTATAGTCCCTTCCACACCGGCTTGCGTTTTTCCAGGAATGCGCGCGAGCCTTCTTTGTTGTCTTCGCTCTTTACTACTGCCGCGATCAGTTGATCGATGTCGTCGTGGCTCGCGTCGTAGGCCGTGCTCATGCATCGGCGGATAGTGGCCTTCATCGCGCGCAGTGACAGCGGGGCGTTGGCGGCGACCTTGTCCATCAGGGCTTTGACCGCGGATTCCAGGTCACCGTCGGGCACCACTTCGTTGACCATCCCGATTTCGTAGGCGCGGCGCCCATCGATCGCGTCGGCAGTGAAGAGCAACTGGCAGGTGTATGGGGCGCCGATGATTTCGATCAGCTTGCGGGTGAAGTTAAACGGCGGCGTCAGGCCGATGCGCGCCAGCGGCATCCCGAGGCGCGCGTTTTCGGACGCGATGCGCATATCGCAATGCAGCGCCAGCTCGCATCCTCCGGCCAGTGCCGCGCCTTGAACCGCGGCCACCGTGGGAATCGCGAGTCCCTCCAGATGGTGGAAGACGGTTTCGAGGCTGAGTCCCTTCCCGCCATCCGTGGCCGCCACGCGATGGCCCTCTGCGAGGTCGATTCCGGCGCAGAAATGGCGTCCTTCGCCTGCCAGACACAGCGCGCGCACTGCCTTGTCGCTTTCAACCGCGGTCAGTGCTTCCTCGAATTCGGTGAGCATCTGGTTGTTGATCGAGTTGCGTTTGGCGGGCCGGGCCAAAGTGATCGTGGCATAGTCGCCGGTGCGTTCGATTTTTATTGTGTCCATTTGGCGTTCGTTCCTTGAATAGCAATTCGTCGTCTTTGAAGTGGAGTCGATGATGATGGGCGGGACCGGTCACCCTCTCCCTCGCCCTCTCCCGTAACCTAATGGGAGAGGGAACAGATTCAGCGCGGGAGGCCGAAGATGCGCTCTGCTACCAGGTTGCGATGGATGTCCTGGGTGCCGCCGTAGATGGTGCAGGCGCGCGAGTAGAAATAGTCGGCCGTCCATTGGCCGCTGCAAATTGCGTGCGGCGCCCCGGGCATCGCCAGCGCGGACGGACCGCCCAATGCCATGCCCAAATCGTATAGCCCCTGGTCGGTGGTCGCCCAATGCAGCTTCATCAGCGACGACTCCTCGCCGGGCGCAGCGCCGCGCAGGTAGCGGCTGATGTAGCGCAAATTCGTCAGGCGCATCATTTGAATGTACGCATAGGACTGGGCCAATTGTTCCCTGACCTTGGGATCGTCGATCAGCAACTGGCCGCCCCGCCGCGTGCTTTTCGCAAACTCGACTTCCTGGCGCCAGGCCTTTTCGAACCGCGGGATCTCGACCAACGTATAGAGGCCGCGCTCGTAGGTGAGCATCCGCATCGTGACATTCCATCCGGTCTGAAGCTCGCCGATCACCGCGTCGCGCGGCACCCGCACGTTGTCGAAGAAGATTTCGCCAAATTCGGCGCGGCCGTTGATCTGCTTGATCGGACGCACGGTGACGCCCGTGCTGCTCATCGGCACCGCGAGCATCGTCAGGCCCTTATGCTTGGGCGCTTCGGGATGAGTGCGCGCGAGCAACGTGCACCAGTCGGCGTAAGGCGCATCCGAACTCCACACCTTCTGGCCGTTGATTACCCACTCGTCGCCTTCGAGCACCGCTTTGGTCTGAACGCTGGCCAGGTCCGAGCCCGCGTTAGGCTCCGAAAAGCCCTGGCACCAGAGCATCTCGCCGCGCATGATGCGTCCGACAAAGCGTTCCTTTTGTTCCGGCGTGCCGATTTCGATCAGCGCAGGGCCGACGAGTTGCAGGCCGATTTTGTCCACTCCCATTGGCGATCTCGCCGCGATCGCTTCCGTAATGTAGATCGCCTGTTCCATCAGGGTGGCGCCGCGACCGCCGTATTGCTTCGGCCAGGCCAATCCCAACCATCCATTGGCGCCGCATTTTTCCTGCCATTTGCGCGCGCATGCCACTGCGTCATCGGGGTGCAGCGCTTCGAGCCGATCCACCGTCCATTCGGGGGGCAGGTTCTGCTTGATAAAGCTCCTGACCTCCTGGCGAAAAGCTTCCTCGCTGGGCGAAAGATTGAGATCCACGGTTCGAAGTCCTCCCGAACGCAATAATACCACTAAGGCGTTGCCGGCCGCCGCCCACATTATCCTCTTGAAATATTCGAAACAATCGTTCCATAAATGAGGCGCGACCGGAATTGGTCGGTGAAATCGGCGAGCGGGCCGATCGATGAAAAACACATAATAATTGAACCGGCACATGGAGTAACAGACCGATGAGCGAACAGAAGGTTGGAATCGTAACCGGAGCGGCGCGGCCGTGGGGGATGGGTTATCAGATCGCGATGGGGCTGGCGCACAATGGGTTAGACATCGCCGTCGTCGACGTGCGCGAGGACTGGGGTGCGCAAGCCGTCGCCGATTTCAAGCGCGAAACCGGCCGGCGCGCGATCTTCGTCAAGACCGACATCACCCGGCGCGCCGACGTCAACGCGATGGCCGAGCGGGTAGCCGGCGAGTTGGGCCGCATCGACGCGCTGGTCAACAACGCGGGTATCGTGGTCAACGAGATGGTCGAGGGAATGACCGACGAGGGCATCGACAGTCAGATCAACGTCAACCTCAAGGGCACGGCGCTGTGCTGCCAGGCGGTCATTCCATATATGCGCAAGGCGGGCGGCGGACGGGTGGTGAATATCGCCTCGGGCGGCGCCTTCGAGCCGCTACGCAAGCTGGCGATTTACTCGGCGACCAAGGCCGGCGTGATCGCCTTCAGCAAGGTGATGGCGAAGGAGGTGGCGCGCGACAAGATTGTCGTCACCGTAGTGGCCCCCGGGATCATGCATACCAACCAGGGTGCGGAATCCGGTCCGGCCGAGGGCCAGTACGATCGCTTCAAGCTGCTGTGGGGCCGCACGCTCGATCCGTCGGAAGTCGCGGAGGTCGTGGTGTATGCGGCAACCCATCCGGGCCACGTGCTGACCGGTCAGACCCTGCACGCCAACGGCGGCGGCTTCATGGTCTGACGGCCGCTGTAGCTGTTGGAGCGAAGCGGCTATCGTCGCAGATGCCCAAGGTAGCCGCTTAAAGAACCTCTGCCAGCTTTACGAACCGAACAGTTGTTGGTAGCTGCGGCGGGCGCGGAACGCGGCAGCAGCCTCGCTGACTGGTTGCTCGCTGGCAGGTCCCAGATCGAGCAGCATGCATTTGATTGAACCACCGCCCTTGGCGAGAAACTCACTCACATCGATCAGCACCGGTTCGACGCCGCGATCGCGTAGCGCACGCTGGAGCTCATCGCTGACACCCAATGGCATGAACAGGTACAGCCGGCCATTGTGTTCGAGCTGGAAGGAATTTGCGGCATAAATCGCCGCGTCGTCTTCGCGCAATGCGATCAGGTTGGCTCCAAAGGCTGCGCGTAACCGACTGCGCGAGTCAGTGCTTAGGCCGTTCAGATAGGCGAGCAGAAACTGGCGCCGCCCTCCGAACGAACAGAGCACCGTATCGCCGTGGTAATGGGCCTCGAGGACCAGCTCCAGAGTCATGATCTCCCGATCCGCAGCAATCGCCGCCAATTCGTCCAGCGCACGCGTGTCGGAGCGGAAGCCGTAAACTCGCCGCCATGGTGGCAGCGCGAACGCCGGTACGAAGCGCTGGCGCTCGACGAGCCCGTGGGTGAAGAGCATGTAGCGGCCGGCCGGAAAGAAATCCGCCTCGCCTTCAAAGCGCGCCTGGATATCGTTGGTCGCGAAGCCCAACGACTGTATGAACGGACGATAGACTTCGCGCTCCGCGGCGCGGCTGGGTAGCAGGTTGGCAAGATGAAAGGTCTTCGACGAGGCCGGACAAGCGTCCAGCGGATAAAGGAAGCCGGCGTTGGCGGGATAGACCAGGCCCGTCAAATCCGCATGCGGCTGCACCACGAACACCTCTGCGCCATGGGCGAGCAGCGCCTGGGCCATCGCATGCCATTGCCGGCGCGCCCGTTCGGGGTCAACCTTCTTGCGCATCCCCAACACATTGCGCGTGTGTGGGTTGGCGCCGCCCCGCACGGAGAAGTATTGCGGATCCCCCATCATGATTGTCCTGGCCATCGTTGAGCGCCTCTGAAGTGATTATACGCCGTCAGCCACCGCCCGCTCATAAGTGATAGCTTAACAGTCCGATCCAGTGGGCGAGCGAGACGCCCTGCCCCACTGGATTCTGAAGGTGACATGAAGAGGGAGCAGATTTCTAACCACCAATCACATAGCGGCCCAGATAGCGGCCGGCGGCGGTGGTGATCAGCAGATACGGCGAATGGCGCAGGAGATGTGATGCGAGTTTGTGCGTCATGTCGGGACGGATGGTCTGCGGCGCGGCATTCATCACCTCCTCCGCGGCGGCATCGGAGTTGACCCATTGTCGATTGCGCCGAGCAGGACTCCCGCGCCGTTCAAGACCACCGCCAACGGCGGCGCATCGCGGCGCAGCGCGATGGTCGGCACGCGATCTTGCGGGCTGAGCCGGGGCAGGTCGGAGGCCATCGCGTTGCCGACGCCGCTGCGGCGCGACAGCTCAATCCATCTCCGGCGGATACCCGGAAAGAGGTTATGGACGAAATAGGGCAGCGCGCGCAGCCGCTCCGCAATCGGAGCTGACGGTTCACTGGGCAGGCCGCGCACGATCCAGTCCGCCTTGCCGCGCGGGTAGACATAAACCTGGTTGAAGCCCTTGTATTCGAGCTGCGCCGCAGCCCGTGCGCTCAAGTCGCAAAGCGAGTCGCGGCAATAGACGACTACCGGACGATCGGGTCGCAGAGACCAGCGACGCCTGACTCCAGAGCCTGGGCAATGGCAGATGAATCGCACCGCGTATATGCACGGTGCGATACTCATGTTGAGGTAGCGTTTCGACGATATCCGCGGCGCCCGATTCGACCAGGGCGAGGACTTGGGAATGGTCCAACGCCAACATCAGCGGGTCTCAATGGCCGCCGACAGCGGGCGACGATCCGGCGGCCGCGCGCTTGAGCAGGAACGGTCCGGGGATCAGTACAATCGCGATAATCGCGAGGGTACGAAACAGGTCATTGAAGGAAAGCATCGCGGCCTGGGACTGGATACCATGATAGAGCATGGTGACGCCGCGGCGCGCTCCTTCTCCAAATTGGCCCCCGGGCAGAAAATGCGTCGCGCCCGACGCCGTCATCCGCCAGGCTTCAAACAGGGTGTAATGCTCCACCAGGTAGCTCTGATGGACCTGTTCGCGGCTGACCAGGGTGGTCGACAGGTAGGCGACGGCGACCGCGGCAAAGTTGTTGCGCAGCATGCTGTAGAGGCTCGACGCGTAACCGACCCGCTCGCGCGCGACGCACGAGAGCGTGGCTGCCGACAAGGTGGGGAAGATCATCCCCGCCCCGATACCCTGGAGCACGCTGGGCACGACAAAGTTCCACATGCTCATCTGCAGGTCGAAGTGCGCCATCTGCCACAGGCCGATTGCGCTCAAAACGAATCCCAAAGAAACCGTGGGCCGGGTGTCGATGTTCAGGCGGGCCAACTGGCCGACCATGAGCAGCGTCACAACCATCGCGATTCCCCGCGGCGCCATCGTCAGTCCCGCGTTCATCGCCGAGTATCCCAGATATTCCTGCAAAAACAGCGGGTTGAGCACGCCGCCGCCATAGCTCACGAAGAACATGCAGACCACCAGGGTAACCGCGATGGTGAATGCGGGTATCTTCAGGATTCTTAAGTCGATGATGGGCTCGGAGAAAGTCAGCTCGCGGACCACCAGCGCGACCAGGTTGATCGCCGCCAGCGCCGTCAGTCCGGCTATCCACGGCGAGGCGAACCAGTCGGCCCGCTGCCCGCGATCGAGCACGATCTGCATGCTGCCCAGCCCGATGATCAGGAAGGCGATTCCCCAGTAGTCCACGCGCCCCTTGGCGCTGCGGCGGGCGCGCAGAAAGGGTGGATCATGGACAAACGCCGAGACCATCAGGACCGCGATCAAGCCGACCGGGATATTGATGTAGAAATTCCAGCGCCAGCTCCAGTTGTCGGTTATCCATCCGCCCAGCGTGGGCCCGATGATCGGCGCGGCCATGATGCCCAGCCCCCAGGTCGCCATCGCCATCGCCTGCTCCTGGGGCGGAAAGGTCTCCATCATAATCGCCTGCGACGACGGTACCATCGCGGCCCCGGCCAATCCCTGCAACAGCCGGAACAGGACCATCTGGTCGAGGCTGCGGGCGGCGCCGCACAGGGCCGAGGCACCCACAAAGGTCACCACCGAGGTCAGGAAATAGCGCTTGCGCCCGAAACGCGAAGAGATCCACCCGGTCATCGGGATCATGATTCCGTTGGCCAGCAGATAGCTGGTCAGGACCCAGGTGATTTCATCGACGCTGGCCGAAAAGCTGCCCTGCATGTGTGGCAGGGAGACGTTGATGATCGAGGTATCGAGCATTTCGAGCATCGTGCCCAGCATCACGGCGATCGCGATCAGCCATTTATGGGAATGCTCGTAGGACGACTCGGCATGGCTTTCTTCCGGCCCCTGAACCGCGGCTGACGCATTTTGCGCCGCGGCGATGTCAACGCTCGCAGCCGCGGGATCGTCTAAAACAATGGTAGTGTCTTTGGGGGCGGAGGCCATTTCAAACCTGACCGCTATTGTAGATGGGGGCGGATTATGGCGAAACGCGGTTGAAGTGGCCCTCCAACAGACACCCGCAGGTGGCATTTCAGACGAAATGAGTTTCGATGTAGGTAAGCGCGGCTTCGAGGTCGGGGAGAATTTTGGTGCAAAACCGGACCATCCACGGAGAGGCGTCGGCAAAACTGAAGGGACTGAAGGCGATCACAAACTTGCCCAGATGATGGCTGGCGTAAAAGGTTTCCATCGCGGTGCCGATCGACGGTTTGCAGTAATTGACCAGCAGCAGGTCGGCGTCGCGGACGTCTTGCAGGTCGAACTCGACGATTTCGTTGGCGGAATCGATTTCGCGGTCGCGGAAATTGCGCCGCATCGGATCGAGCAGGATGAATCTTCCCGCCAGCCGTTCCTTGGCGCGGGTGCGCCAATCCTTGGCCGCGACGGTATTGGCGTCCATGATCGGTCCGCACAGGTAGATCTTCTTTGCGCTGTTCGCCATCGGAAGCGCTATACTAGCATAGGTGCTCTACGCACGCAGAACGGGGCCGCAACGCGCGGCGTCGAGGGTCAATGGCGCGCGCTGCTCGGGGGGCTATGACTGTTGGGGGGCTATGAAAGGTCCCGAAATGAAGTTAATAAGGATCTAGGGATTGAGGGAGCAGGCGGAGCAGTGGGTCAAGCGCTAAAAGCCCAACGAATGGAACTGGTGCAGCCGCAGGCCGCGCGCGCAGGGCGCGCGCAGCATGCTCGAGGGCCGTGGGCTCACCAAGCGCTATGGCGGCCGCGCGGTGGTCAACCACGTCCAGGTGCGCATCGGGGGCGGCGAAGTGGTCGGCCTGCTCGGTCCCAACGGCGCGGGCAAGACCACCACCTTCTACATGTTGGTTGGCTTGCTTAAACCCGACGAGGGTCAGATCCTCCTCGACGGCGCGGACATCAGCTACATGCCGCTATATCAGCGCGCGCGGCGCGGCATCAGCTATTTGCCCCAGGAGCCGTCGGTATTCCGCAAGCTGACAGTGGAGCAGAATCTGCTGGCGGTTTTGGAAACCCTGCCGCTGACCCAGGAGGAGCGCGAGGGCCGGCTGCAATCGCTGCTCAGCGAACTCGATATCGGACATCTGGCCAAAAGCAAGGCGGGAGTGCTCTCGGGCGGCGAGCGGCGCCGGGTTGAAATCACCCGGGCGCTGGTACTCAATCCATCCTTTCTGTGCCTCGACGAGCCGTTTGCGGGAATCGATCCGATTACCGTGATCGAGATCCAGCGCATCATCCATTATCTGAAAGAACGCGGCATCGGCGTGTTGATGTCCGACCACAACGTGCACGAAACGCTCTCGGTGATCGACCGCGCTTACGTGATTCATGGCGGCAAGATCCTGATCGAGGGGACGCCCCAGGAAATCGTCGAGAGCGCGGCGGTGCGCGAGGTCTTCCTGGGCGAGAACTTCCAGTTGCACTCGACGCCGCTCCGCTAAAGCAAGCTCAAGGCTTCGGCACGATTGGCGCCGTCCCTCTTTTCCGCTGGCCTGCAAGAGGGTGATAATATCGTTACTATGAGCGTGCTAATCCCCTACGTAGTCGAGCAGACCGGCCGTGGCGAGCGTTCCTACGACATCTTCTCGCGGCTGCTCCGCGACCGTATCGTCTTTCTCGGCGGGCCCGATCAATGACGACGTCGCCAACCTGATCTGCGCCCAGCTCCTGTTTCTGGAAGCGGAGAACCCCGAGCTGGAAATTAATCTCTATATCAATTCGCCGGGCGGATCGGTGACCGCGGGGCTGGCGATCTACGATACGGTGCAGTTCATCAAGCCGGCGTTGTCGACCCTGTGCGTGGGTCAGGCCGCGAGCATGGCGGCGGTTCTGCTGGCCGCAGGCACCAAGGGGCGGCGCTATGTGCTGCCGCATTCGCGCGTGATGATCCATCAGCTCTCGGGCGCGTTCGAGGGTCAGGCGGCCGATATCGAAGTGCAGGCGCGCGAGGCGCTGCGGCTGCGCGAGACGCTCAATAACATCCTCGCCCAGCATACCGGTCAGACCGTGCGCCGAATCGAAAAAGACACCGATCGCGACAGCTTCATGCATGCCCAGCAGGCGGTGGAATATGGCCTGGTGGATGAGATCCTGATGTCGCGCCACGCCAAGGTGGCGGCGACGTAAGCGCGTCGCCGGTCTAATCCGAGCCGCGAGCGCAAACGAGCCAGCGGCCCCGCATGCAACCCTGGTTTCTTCCCCGACGAAACCAGCAGGGAGAATCTGATGGCCGCCACGCACGGATACGACGATCTGAAGACCAATACTTGGCTGGGACACCTTGGGATTGAAGTCACTCATATCGAGCCCGGAAAGGTCGTGGCCCAAGTCGCGGTGCGCCCGGACATTGTCGCGCCCAATGGCTTCATTCACGCCGGGTTCATCATGAGCTTCGCCGACGCTCTGTGCGGATCGGGCACGGAAGATAATCTGCCGGTGGGCGCGGCCGGCCATACGACGATCGAACTCAAAGCGGACCTGCTCGGCACCGCGCACGAAGGCGTCGTCGAATGCGAGGCGACGCTCGTCCACGGCGGCCACCTCACGCAAGTGTGGGATGCGGAGATCAGATCGAAGCAATCAGGAAAAACCCTCGCCCTATTCCGATGCACCCAAATGATCCTCTATCCCGCCACCAAATAGAGACGCTGTATTTCACCGAGCTGTAATTCCGGAATTAGGATAACCTCTCCCTCAGGGGAAAGGCGGCGCGTAGCGCCGGGGAGGGTACTTAGCGCCTGGCGCCTATTTTGGCGCCAGGCATCAAGTCCTGATGCCGGCGTCAGACGAAATCTCCCGGACTGAGGCACACCAAGGGGGAGTTGCACGCAGGCGCGCGGACGGGTACCTATGATCGTCTGATTTGCATCGCCAGCCGAACCTGAGGGCAGGTAGCTCAGTCGGTAGAGCAATGGACTGAAAATCCATGTGTCGACAGTTCGATTCTGTCCCTGCCCACCATAGATTTATCAATTAAATTAAGAGTTTTTAAGAACGGGGCACAGCGGCGGTGGTCGTGATTGGAACCGTTGACCGCCAAGGCTGACCACCACCGGAGGCTGAGATGGTGGTCATTCAGGGCCTGAATCTTCGAATCGGTCAGGTGTAGGTTTATAAGATAAACGACCAAGGTGGCTTCACTCGCTGGCGAGTGCGGCATCCATGTTGTCTGCTACATCCCGCATCATCGCTGGCATGACGTGGGAGTAGGTGTCCATCGTCAGGCCGATGCGACTGTGGCCGAGCAGTTCCATGATTGCGCGCGGATGCATCCCTCGGGCGAGTAGCAGGCTGGCGGCGCTGTGGCGCAAGTCGTGAAACCTGATCGACGGCAACCCGGCCTTCCTCAATACGCGCTTGAACTGGCGGCAAAGGTTGCCAGCATCAATCGCGGTGCCAATGCGCGTCGTAAAGACCAATCCGGTTTCTTGCCAGACGGTGCGGTAAGCCATCTTCAGTTCGAGCTGGCGTCCTCGCTGCGACTTCAGCGCACTGACGACGATCTCGGGCAGGTTGATCGTCCGGCGTGAGTGTTTTGTCTTCGGCGACTTGAGCGTCAGTTTTTTATCGATTCGCTGGAGCGTGTGCCGCACACGCAAGGTGCGGGCTTCCAAGTCGATGTCTTCCCACTGCAAGCCCAATACCTCACCCTCTCGCAGCCCGAGCCCAAGTGCGACAGCATAGATCGACTCGAAGCGATCGCCTTTGCTGCTTTCAAGGAGCTGGCGAGCCTGCTCCGCAGTCAATGGTTCAACTGGTGGCCGCTCGACCTTCGGCGCGTCGACTAGCTTGGCGACGTTGCGCGCAGCGAGATCCCACTTTACGGCCTGACCGAGCGCGCGCCGCAAGATTACGAGACCGAGTTGCGCGGTGCGCTTGGAGCGGCCACTCTTGAGCTGGGCGCTTAGGAACGATTGCACGTTCTGAGGCGTCAGCTTCGCCAGACGGATTGCGCCCAGACCAGGTAGCGGCAGGAAATGTTCGGCCTGATCCTTCGGCGCGATGTACAGGCGGACGTAAGCGCTGTACTGGGTGAAGGTAGCTGGCGCGACACTCGGCTTGACCGATTCTTTCAACCAGATTTTAAGGAACTCCCCGACCGTTTGTTTCTCCGCTACAACCGGCAAGCCCTGCTGTCGATCGTGGGTCGCTTTTGTTAGCTTCTCCTGCACATCCTCTCGGGTCCGGACCATAGAAACTTTTGCGATGGCGTTTTCCGTCTTTCCATCCGAGGCTGATGTTGGCCTCCCATCGGCCATCTACGCGTTTTCGGATCATGCCCTCTCTTTGGCCCCTTTTGCGTCCACGCTTCTGCGTCCCGACCCGCTTGCGTCCACGCTTACGTTTTTTAGGAGAGCGCGAGAGTGGCAATCGAGACGGCTGCGGGGAAGCCTGCGCAAGCTCTGAACTCAACTCCAAAAGCTTCTCGGCCGCTACTGGGCTGTTCTCAGTTTCCTTCGGCATGCATTGGGTCTCCCTTTGGTTTTCGAGATCGAGTATTCCTTGCTTGTTGTCGCTCATAGCCCGAGCCCTTCAGCCGTTCGCGTCTTGCTGTGTCGGCGCTTCCGTATGGCCCAGTCGCGTGTTGCATCACGGACAGCAGTTTTGTGAGCGCACTTCTGGCAGTAGTTCCGTCTGTTAGGGTTCGGGCGACGTTTAGGAGCGTAGGGCCTGGTACATGCTGTACAAATCGCGAGACCCCTGGTCCCAGTTACCGCTATCAGAAGCTGCAGCGCCAAAGCCGCGAACAGGCCACCACCTGGCCCGCCTCCGAACCGCACAGTGAGAGTCTTGCCCCTAAGCACACAAAAGGGTCTCACACGCCCCAATTCGAGCCATCTGTCCACTGCATTGATGATCACGAGCCAACGCTTTTCCTGGGTCTTTGGCCGGTTGGTGTGGCGACCTAGAGCGTCATGAGTTATTAGAAAATCCCAGTCTTCTGGACGCCCCTTTCTTTTTGCATGAAGCTCTGCGGTTAAGCAATAACCGACCGCGCAAACTGGGAATATCTACGCCAGACATCAATTGGTTCCCATGCCGGTCCCTGACTCCGCCATGCGCGGGGGACGCATATACCCGTTCCATCGAAAGGTGCTGCTGCTGGAGGATTTGGGGAGTGACAGCCAGGTAAATCGTGCCCTTCACAAAGCCACAAGACTCCCATTGGCGTGCGTACTTGAGTACCTTCTCCTCGGAACTATTCCAGAGGTCAATGAATTCTGCGAGCAGCGTAGACCTCCAGACACTCGGCGGCCTGGCCCGGGTCGGTAAACCAACCTACCGCTCTCTAAGTCGGGACCACTTGGCGCCTGCCAGCGCGAGGCAGACACTGTTAAGTTGATTCTGCCCTCGCAATCACCAAGTTGCACAAAGTCCCAATTTGGAATTCCGACATCGCTTTGTCCTAAATCGAGGATATCCATCAGGACACTTCCACTCTGATAGTTAATTGATATTAGATTATTTTAATCTCTAAGTCCACATCTGCTTAAATCGTCTGTGCGGACTTCAGGAGGCGCGCAGAGATGGACACTACACACCGGATCTCGGTGCGTCCCGTGGAAGCAGCGGAGTTACTCTCGATCGGTCGCTCGACGATCTTTCAGCTAATCAGCGAGGGTGCGATTCCCTCAGTTAGAATCGCGGGCATCTTGAGGGTCCCTTTGGAAGCTCTAAAAGCGATTACCGAGCCGACAAACGAAAAGCCTGAAAAATCATTCGGAGCGAACGAAATCCGCACTCGCAATCAACGCCACCAGCGCCGTCTTCACGGTCCCACTCTGAAGGCGGTTGACCGCGAGAATGAAAAATGACAATCCGGACACTCACGCTAGAACTAGCAGCCGCGACCATTAAACAAGGTATAACCGTGGGCACTGCGTGAATGCACGGAACGGGCCGTACAACAGCAAATGCCGAAAACCGGACCCTCCTTCGCGGCCACAGCTCGCCTTCGGTCATCAATTGAAAATTGGATCGATACGCCTTTAAGTTGGATTCGAAGACGAAAACCGCTCGATAGTATTCCCAAGTCCGTGATGATTAACGCCATGGCCGGACTGGGAAAATCAAGAACCGCAGCAAGGACGATAGCTACCAGTATTCCTAGTAATGCAATAATCTGGTTCCTCGTTCCGACTTTGGAACCGCCATGAACAAGCTGCGGAGACGCTGCGTTCAGACGTCCGTTTTCGCCCGATGTGTATGTTGTTCGAGGGCGATCCGCTCCAAATCCAAGCCGCCCTGCTGAGAGGATGTGCGAGCGGTGGAATGTGGCTGAATTGGTGGCGTTCGCGGGTTTGCCAGTAAAAGAAACACTCTGCGATAGCTGTCCCTTACGTGACCGCTGTGCCTATATGGACCAATGGGATCAATTCCGAGAGCTGATGCCTGGTCTGTTCGTAATGTCGCACGACTACGCGTATCTGGAAGGCTGTCCTGCACCAGCTCCCGATATCGTAATCGTTGATGAAGCGATTAGTGGCAGGTTTCCCGCCAGAGTTTCTTGTCTCCGTCAGAGTTGGAACATACGGGTCGCCTTATTCCTACTTGCGCACCGCTCCTACGGGACGTGAAGATGGCTCTTATGAAGCCGTGGGCACTTTTTCTGTTGGCACCAAAGGTCAAAAAAATGAGAAGGGCCCGCAACGCCATCGTTTCGTATCAAAAGAAGATGTTTAAGAAGGCACTTGCAAGTGTGGACCGAACTAATAACTCGGCGCTTTCAAACGCGATTCGTAATCGAGTCGAAAGGCTTACGCCGAGTTGAGACCATGTTAGCACAGTTAGTAGCCGAGATTGGGTTCTGTGACCATCGAAGTGCCTTCAACGGCGTCGCTTATCATTCCCGAGAGCGTGTGAAGGTGGACGGACATCTTGAGTGTCAGCCCCGGATTGAAGTAAACCACCTGCGGTCTGTGTCTCGACGCATCGCAAAATGCCCAGTTCTTTTTCTCGATGCCACCGGGTCCGCTTTCCTTAACAGCTTGATATTCCAACGTCACGTGGTTGAGCATGTATTTCACTGTGAACGCAAAGCTCGAATTGTTCAGGTGAGACGTAAAACGTTTTCGCGGCAATCGCTGACCGGCGTTGGGAGCGATCGGCAAGCGCTCTCGGAGACGAAGATGCGTGACGCCAACCGACCACGGGCAGAAGTCATTCAGCTAATTCAACGTGTGGTACTCGTTCATGGTCCCGTGGCGGTATTTTGCTCAAAAGATGTTGAGTGTCAAGTCGAACCATACCTACCAGAGGGTTCAGCAATTGGCCACTTTGGTAAGTTGCGCGGCTTGAACCGCTGGGAGAAATATCGAGCAGTAATCGTGCTCGGACGTGATCAGGCGTCGTTACCGGATTTGGAACGGCGACCCGCGCTTTTATGGCGAACTGTGCGGAAATCTTTTCGTCACTCCTCGATGGGCAGAAAGAGCAGTCCCGCTATCTTCGGCTGGAACGACTCCACAAAATGCAGGACGGAAGCGACGAGCGTGAGCTAGTCGATTTACACTCTAGCCACATTGCTAATGAGATTCTGAAGCAGATGCGTGAAGCGGAAATCATTCAGGCGATGGATCGTGTACGTGCTGTGAGAGACTCTCGTTACATCTATGTGTTGACCAATGTCCCGTTAGGGGAATTCGGTGTCGTCGTTGACCGTTTGGTCATATGGCCTCGGCTCGCCGCTACAAACAAAGTGCGCATGATATACGAGGAGTTAGGGCTGGCACCACTAACTGCGCCGGATCTCGCTCGTGTCGCATCGTCTAAGTTTTCGAGCTCGGACGCTGCGAAGGGTTACCTGCGCCGCCAGGGGATTTCAGGGTCGGATCCCCCAATAGATTTTTTATTGGGAAACCCGACCCCAAACCGGCGGCTCTGTTCGAATACAAACATGCCGGTAAGGGTGTGCGCTGGCGTCCCGTGATAGTTAACATCGAGCGTCATTCTGAGCCACGCAAAGCAGTGTCCAAAGCCCTAGGCCGTGAAATTGACCTGCGAAACCTGCAATCAAGTTCTTGTAAAACATAGAATGTGACAGTCAACAGCATTTGAAACGCCCCTCATTGGTTTTGAGGAGTAAGTTCTGACATCAGCGAGACTGCTTTGCGGGAAAAGTTTGTGACAAGGGACTACACCGGAGAATGAGAGCATCGCCCAACCGCCCAACGAATAGCTTATCCTTTGGGCACGGTCGGAGGCCGGGTCATCCGGTGATCAATAGCAGCCCGTCCCATCTGAGCGATTTCGCAGATCCGAAAGAGGAGCGTGAACGCACGACTCTCCTCGCTGGCAAACAACAGCGATGGCTCAACTGCGGGTCGGCTACCAGCGTGGAACGTGGGGCGGCAGAGAAAAGATATCGATTGTTAGAACCAAGACGCGGGGTTTGCCTAAGAAACCGTGATTGTACGGCTGGGGTCCAGGAGTATTGCAGATTCCGACGCCGATGAGACACATCAGCCTCCACTTACCGCTCGGACTGGAGAGTCCCTGGCGGCGTTCTTTTTCGCGACCTCGGAACCCAGGCTCTGGGAGAAGGAGAGCGGGCCGGTTTGTCTTACGTAGCGCCAATCCGCCTCATACTACTGCTCCATCCCGGAGCGTCGGTGACCTGGGCAAGGGCTACATCTGTCTGGCTCCTGCATCAGCACAACAACCCTCGCCCGGCAAAAGGCGGCGGCGCCGTCCCCTTCACAATCGGCCGAAGGGCGACCGACATGCTGCCGCAGGAGACCTAGCGCCGCCGAACTGCGGCGGCTGTGGCGATTTGTCTGGGGGTGGCGATTGGTATGCGGCTGGCGATGCGGCGTGCGGCTCCTGAGCGGCGACCGGGCGGAAGAGCGACTCAGTCATCCTTTCTCCGCGCCCACCGTCTGAAGGCGGTTATCCCAAGGTAAACGAGTGGCGCTCGCCTCCTGGGCCCTCCCCGAGTCGTCCTTCGAGCCGCTCCACGATTTCGTCGTGGGTGGTTCGGACTCGGAGCGGAGGAATACTCAGCGCCCGGGCTATCGACGCGGCTGCGGCAGCTTCCTCATTGTGACTTGCCTTCCACTCGCGGAACGCAGCCCAGCGAGCAGCGGCGGCATGTTGTGCGGCTCGCGAACGCTCAGCCGGTGTGCCCTTTTGCCAACGCCTCGCGGCCAACTGTTGGAGAAAAAGGCCAAGGTCCTTCAGCTCAGAAATTTTCCTACCTTCGGTCGGGGAATCGTTTTTGACTCGGGAGCGTGCATTGTCGGCTCGCTTCTGCGCTTCGTTTTGCGGAGTTCTTCATACCGATGTAGCCCTTGCCCAACCGAAATCCCGATTCGATTGCTGCGGTTCGCCCGGTTGTTCGCACTCGAAGTGTACTTCGAAATCCGCCTGGCGCGAACGCCGAGATTCCACCTTCGGAGCAAGGGCTACAGCATGGATTGCAATGGCTGTAGATGCCTGCTCTCGTGGCCCCTGGTCGTTCCTCTCGGCTGCTCACTCTCAGTCGCACTGCCTGCGCTTTGACTTATTCCCCCTCTCGTAAAAGCCGACATTCCATCTCCCAGGCCTGGTTAACTCCTATCCGCCTTACCGCGTTCTGTATCGTACTGGCCCGGTGAACCCTGTCTGGCTTACCGGGTTCCTAAAACCCGATCCATAGAGCGCTCTACTTGCCGCTAGCGCTTTCAGCGCGAACTCCAAGAATCGAATATCGCCGGGCCCCTTTCGAATTCCTCTTTGGTCTCGTGCAACTCGCCAGTCGCCCCGTCTTCGTCAGTTCTGGTGACCGTCCGGACGCCCGTCCGACACGACCGCTCCCATGCCTGGCAAGCTTCGCCGAAGAGTCGGTCCAACTGGTGAGTTTGCTGTACGATAATTAACACCACTCTGTCAATCATCGCCATCCGACACGCCTGGAGCTCATGGCGAATGTACCGCCAGGCGGTCGAATAATCGACGCCGACTGCATCCGCGATTTCGGCTCGGGCTTGCCTTTGAGGTAAAAACGAAAGGCCTCGATGCGGCGCAATTCGGCCTGCTGTCGCACCTGCTGATGATAAGCGCCGTGGAATTTGGATGCCGATTTTTCCTTGGTGGTCGCGGGCGAAGTGCTCATGGTCCCGATCTTTACAGAGGCTAGAGGCACTGGCAAGAACCCTGAGAGGAGGCGTCCGTGCGGCTCGTGGCGTCAATAATACGCGCTGAATAGTCGAAGCTCTGCTAGCTCACCATTTATTTACCAACTTGATAAGTCCGCGAAAAGCCCTGACGGATAAGGGTTTGGACGCGGTCGGGGGCTGTTCGGAGGTTGGGGCGGCGGTGGGTGAGAGGCAAGAACAGCGCTTTGAGCTTTCGTTCAAATGGGAGGTTGAGGGTTGACTTCCAAGGTGCGCGGGTGACTTCTGACGGCGGCCTGCTCCTGGTGCGTGGGCTGGATGAACGGTTAGTGTTTCGGCGAACTCATCGAACGGCGCTTGACTGACGGGCGCGCAAAGAAATCGCAGTTACCACTGACCGACCTCGTGCGGCAGTCGGTATGCAGCCGACTGGCGGGCTACGAGGATGTACGACGCTGAGCGCCCTTCCAGGACCCGGCCTTCCGGCTCATCGGCTCCGAGAAGGGCTTCGCGCGGATGCGGCCGCGATTTGATCGCCAAGGGGGAGGTCACCGATTCGGGCCGCTGGGTGCTGGACGTGGACAGTACCGTGGTCCCGGTCTACGGCCCGACAGGAGCACAGCGCCTACAACGGGCCCCTCGAGCCCACCTGTTATCATCCGCTGCTGCTGTTCAACCGCTAAGGCGGCTGCCGGGCGGCGAAGCTGCGCCCTAGGCAACGCCCCAGCGCCGAGGGCGAGGAGGAACTGCTGCTGCCTGAGATTGAGCGCCAACAGCGGGCAGGCCAAGGAGGTGGTGTTTCTTGCCGCCGCCGGGAAGCACCGTGGACCAAAACTGGGACAAAACCTTGATAGGGAAGGCCGTTTGGTCTACAAGCGGAGTTGAAAATGAGAGCAAAACGGAAATTCCGGCTAAATTGTAATATTGGCCGCTAACGCTCGGGCTTGGAGGAGAGCGCAATGCCACAGTTGTCGTACGGGCAACTCCGTTGGTGATTTTTTCACGTCAATCGGGCGACCTGAATTCTCTCAGCTTTTGGCTCCTAGCACTCGCAGCATCTCTGCCCCTGTACGCTTTGCTGAGTCTAACTTTTACCGATTACTTTGAAATAGAACGTGATTCTCAACTTAGCAACTCGATTCGAAGCCAGCCCGGAGTACCGAGAGTTCTTGTGGTGGCCGCCAACATGGGCGGACCCGCTTCTTCGTAAAACAGCTGGGGTTATTGTCAAGCCGAATGAATTTGGGGATAGACCAGGAATTCCGTCGAAGCTTCTTTATATGAGGCGAGACAGCTTAAACAGCTCATAAAGTCTGGGGCCTGCGGTCCCAGCAGTTCAGAATTTAAATATGGATAGCCCGGTCTCACTTCAATGTGTTAGCTTCGCAAAGGAGGGATAGATCTCCGCAAATGAGAGGTCCATATTCGAGAACTTCGCAAGTTCTGTGACCAATTTGCTTGCCATGTCAAAAAGTGATGATGACTCCAACCACGATGTTGACTCCGACCACACGGAACGGCGTCTAGCCAGAGCGCTCGGGCTGTCACAATCCTTTGATGTCCCATGGATATATGTCGCGAGTCAGGCGGGGGCAATCGCCGTTTTCCGGGCACAGCGGTGATTGCCGAACAGACGTGGGACATCAAGTCGCGCCCTTGGTTTATGGCTGCGTTCGGGGGCGAGGGACAACTAGAGTCAAAAGGACTAGAGGAAACCGACTTCCTAACCGTTCCATACCTGGACGTGCTGGCGAAGAGTTCTATCCTCGTGCGCACTTATCTAAAAAAACCGCTCGGACTAGACCAGTTCTTGGTCGCCGTAAACCTCCACCTCCGAGATGACACGGTCACCAATGGAGCGACGTTCCTCGGGTTGAACCTAACAGCTGAGCCTCCGCGTCTGCAACTTAGTTTAGCCATAATCCTATCTTTTCTATTCTTCGCCTTGCTTCGATGGTTATCTATCGGCAGAGTATCAAATCTTAGCTTCGGGATATCGGAGGCCACCTATGGCATGCTAAATGCCAAGAGCAACATTCGATTCCGCAGAGAAAGGCACAGCAGCAGCTGGAAAAGATATCAGTTGGGATAGGACTTGATAGAAATCCTCATGCTAGTTATGAGCTCGTGAAGTTAAGGGAGCTACAAATTCTGGTGGGAGAGATGTTCAGGTTGAAAAGCAACTTCGTGGCGTGCGCGGGCTAGAGTGGTGGAATGTCTATTTCGAAACCTCATGTAGGTGGCGCTTACTTCTGGCTGAACTTCGAAGGCGTCGCGAGACGAGATGTTGGCAAGTTACAGATGATTTTTACGAGCGCCATACCTCCACAATCTCGTGGCAATTGAATGGCCAAGGGTTTTCCGACCAAGAAGCGGGTTACTCAAAGGCCTGCCGATTATCCTGGGTTCGAAGCCTGCAATTCTGAAGGAAGGACGGTTGGAAGTGCCCGACATCGCATCGGCTCCACTTTCAGGTAACATGACTGATGTTCCGATTGCGCTCCAGGCAGTCGTGCAGTCGGAAAAATTACTTTCGGTTCATTGGTCGCGAGCCTACGTGAGCCTAAGTGCCGTTCAGCTCTTAGAGCTTTTCGCGGAAGCAGCAAACATAAAGGCTGTTATTTTTTTGGACTTACTTCCAAGAGTTGCTGCAGCGTGATCAGACAGACTTTTGTTGAAAGGTCAAACGATTACACGCATGTCTCATTTCCCGATAAGAGCCTCGGCGCTTAATCTTTCTCGACCGGGCCCGAAACAAGTCCTTCAAGAGCTTCTGGTTGAGTATTCACCAAGATCCTTCAAGGCGCCTCAATCGGATCGACGAAGGAATTGCTATGGATGATGACCTCGCTCCAACTTATGATTTCGTGATCGTAAAAGACAGGAACGGAAGTGAGTATGTAGTTGTGGCGCAGAATGTCTTCGAGACATCTCGCGTCGACAAAGCGGGAAGCAAAAAAGAAGAGCAGTTCCTACGTTGTCGAAGCCTACATATCATGGCGTGAGTCAGACTTGGCATTTTACCGAGACGTCTTTTCAGACTTCAGTAATCGGTCAAGGCCCTTCACACCATAGTTTTGGTAGAAAGGGCTTTCAGACCCCGTGAAGGCGAAACACACGTCTGGTCGCAGGCCCGACTTAAACTCTATTGGGATATCGTTTGTTTGTCCTGTGCTGAACCGGTGGTTACGGTGCATTATCATGAGCTGATCCCAACGCTGCTCAACGAATTGCAGAAGCAGGCCGGGGACCTGGAGAAGCGGAGCACCCAGTTGTCAGAAACAGACCGCCGCGAACCAGCAACCAGGCCGGCCGAATCAGAAAGCTCACCAGGCAGCTCGGGACCCTGACAACGCAGGTTGTGCAGGAGGAGAGATCTCGACCGAGCAAAAGATAGCGGAGTTGCAGGTGAACCATAATCGGGAACTGCGGGCAATGCAGGCAGCCTCTGGCCAGCGTTTTTCCGGAGTGGCAGCGAACGACCGCAACTCGAGGCACGGAGTGCCGGTTAAGTTCTGATCACTGGGTTGCGCGGTGTCTTGGCCCGCAGAGTCGCCTTCGTTGGCCGCAGTCGTTTGTCTCGAAGTGTGAGTCTGGCGAGCGGCGAGTCGATTGTGATCGAACTCGCGTGGTTCGCTGAGCTTTATGGGAAGCGTGTCGACTATTTTGTCCGAAGGGCTCCTGCCCGTGGTTGATGAGCGGCGAAGCTTACGGACCTCTCCAAGCCCGATGTAGCCCTTGCCCCGAGCGCTCTGTGCAATGACCGGATCGCGACGACCCGACGTTGCCAGGCTTTAAACCGGTAAACCCCGCAGGGCCGCTGCATCAGTAGGGTCGTTGAACCCTACATGGAAGGTATTAGTCGGGGGCAGCGCTACAGCCGGGTCGAAGGCCAAAATTGATGATCAGAATAGTGTGGAAAGTGGCGAAGATCTGGCCAGAACGGTTTGCCTCAAGCTCGGTCTGATATTCGCCGCGCCCGGTACATCCAGGCGCGAAGCGTTCGTGGCGGTCGCTGGGAGCATGCCCGGTCGGAAGTAATCAGGATGGGAAAATCGCCGCACGTAATATTGCGGCCATCGGGCTTGCACAGGGGTGTGCTCCACGCAATATTGCAGAATCGCTCACGGGGCGAGGTGTTAGTGTTGAGGCAACCGACGCCGGATTCGCTTAAGTTGAGAGCACCATTACCTATCGCGGTGTTGTCGGCAATCTTGCTTGGACACGACACAAACAGGCCTGACGACACATTTCCGTCGGTCAGATTTCCGATCGCCGAGCTGCCGCCATTCGCGTGAATTCCGAAATTGCCGTTAAAATTGGCAACATTGTTCAGGAACAACGTTCTGATGTCGCTCGTAACACCGACCCCACCATTGTCACTCACATTATTGCCGCTGATAAGGCAATCGACTCCGGACTGCATTCCGGTATCAGAATTGTTAGAGGCGTGGTTGCCGGTAATCACG
The DNA here is from genome assembly GCA_963824565.1 of uncultured Pseudomonadota bacterium. Taxonomy (GTDB): domain Bacteria; phylum Desulfobacterota; class Binatia; order Binatales; family Binataceae; genus JAJPJA01. Next base: position 124,342 of record CAWGQB010000004.1, read on the forward strand.
GTTATATTGTCGCGATGATCCCCTCGACACAACCGCTAACAGTGTTGCCACTGATCACGTTGTGGGCTCCGGTCGCATTAACGCCATAGGTACTCGTCGCGTAACGTTATCAACGATATTACAGTTCTGGTTCCCTGGATTGCGGCACCGCCCGTGCCTGTGTTTAAAGTCACGATGTTGTCTTTCACGATACTTCCATCCGAAACAACAATCATGCTTCCGGTATTCCCGGAGAGAGTGTTCCCGACGATTTTGGCATTTTTACCCGCCGTGATTCCGCCACCATGACCATTCACCAGGGAGTTTTCTACATCCGTGTCACCGACCTGAATGCCGTTAACCGAACCTGTTACCGCTCTCACTCCATCGATGACGACACCTGTGCCCGTAGCGTACACTCCCCTGGCAAACCCTGTGAAAGTGCCCTTACGTCTGGTCATCATTCGGGATGCTGGCGGCTAGTACGCCGTTGGTGAAGCCGCTCCCGGAAACGGTGAAGCCATTGAGGTCCAACGTCACCGGGCCAGAGCTAAATACCAAGCAGGGAATAGCCGTAGACGAAATGTTGTTGCTCACAACATAGGAACCAGTGCCGAAAGTTCCGCATGCTGTGATATTGGTTGCAGCAGCTTGCGAGAAGCCAAGGCCAATTAAGGCCGCCACCAGAGCGAACGCGGCAAAATTCCTCTGCTTTCTTTAAATTAGACTTGCTCTTTCCCTATTTGAATCTAAATTCTTTTGCCCAGACTCTTTTATAACGGCAGGGATATACTTGCAAACGCCGCTCTAGACGCGAACGCAACCGGAGAGAAAGGATGAGGCGCCGACGTTAGTTCGGTGGTATCCACCGGCTTGGAATTACCGGTGCTGCCCGGCCCACTGCGGCGGGCCCCGGACGCGGGGCTAAATTGCGGGGCGAAAGGAAGTTTGGACCGGCGACGGGTCAGGCAAGCAGGAGATTGTGGTCACGTTCCCAAGACTCCCCGATGCTAAATCCTATGACGGAAGCGAATAGTGCGAATCCCGTCTTGCAACAGCTTTATTCCGGAGCTTGGATTTCCCGCGTCCATTTCGGGGTTGGTTCTTGCCAAGAATAATTCTATCGGGGAAGCCGATCCTCAAATCCGGTTTCGAAGGAAGCTCGCGCCGGATCCACTGACGCCGCATGACGACGAATGGCCCATGGGCAAGGGCTACATCGGCTTCTTTCGACTGGCAGCAACGCGGGCGTGACCATATGTTCGGTAAAGCCCTTCACCCTGGGTCGAAAGTGCCGCGCCTGCATACGAGTCGAGGTGCGCCATTTCCTACCCTCACTGTGCCGAGCGCAAATCGTCTGGTATCGCGTGCCGCCCAGTAGACCGCGTCAGCTACTTACTGAGGCGAAGCCATTCGACATCCTGATGTAGCCCTTGCCCCGAAGGCCGCGAATTCGAAAAGAGTTGTCGAGAACTAAGAGCGTTTGAAGTTGCCGCCCGGCCCAATCCGCTTTCACCGAGCTTGGCAAAGACGAAGCCAGCGTGTGCTTCCGGCCCGCTAGCAGACGAATCTAAAGGCGTCCCGACAAGGTTTATGCCGTCGACCCCCAGCGACAACGGCCGAAACATCCCCCCCGGATCTCTACCTGCCAACAGCCGCCGCGAGGGTCTGGTTTTGGTCCCGCGTTGCAAGCCTTCGTTCAAGGGTCGAAAGGCGTTGCTCGAACGACACCCTCTCAGCCTTGTCTTCGGCCAATTCCGCGCTCAGCTTTTTGATCTGCTCGGTTTGATGCTGATTCTCCCGCGTCTGCTTCTGCAACTCGTTGAGTGGCATCGCATCGAAATCAGCATCAAATAGCGTATGCTCTGTACGTTACCGGTTGTATCGCAGATCACCAGTTCCGGGTAGGGTAGAGCTTCTCGACTTCTTCGGCTACGGGCCGTACTGTTTGATCCCTTCTGGGTAATTTTTTTGCAACGGAAGGTTAACGGACGTAGCATCATGAGCGCGTCGCTTGCGCTCCCCATGTCATGGATGCGCGCTTGTAGCGCGCCGAGGACAATACCATGCCAAGCTTTCCGATGTTGCTTACCTCGACCATCAAGGCCACGGCAATCGCACTAAGAAAGCACCCGAGGCTGAACGGGACCGTCGTGGCCCAGGAAATCCATTTGCTTCCCGACATCCACATCGGCGTGGCGCCGAATGCTGAATGGCGACACACCGCTGGCCAGGTCCCTGCGCCGGACGATGACATGAGCACGGGCCGCGGAGTTGCGCTCCGTGGCCCGCCCAGAAAGCCAAGGGTCACGGTAGGCCGTAAAGCGGCAGCCATGCCTAGTGAAACGGCTTCTTCGCGTGCTCAGGCAGCGAAGCTTTCCCGCCTTACGAGAGAAAATGTTTCTTGAGAACTTCTGAGAATTTCTGCGTCACCAACCCTCGAATCAAACTCCTCTTCGGCAAGCTTGCGAGCGCGCTGGCCCATGGCTTTCAACTCCGCAGGGTTGGCAAGCGCATGCTCAATGGTTCTGACCAAGCCATCGCAATCGCCGGCTTTCACTACAAAGCCCACCTTATGTTCTACGGCTAGGCGGGCGGGTTCGCCCTCAGGATTCATGACCGCCACAAACGGCCGGCCGGCGGCCAGAATGACATACGCCTTGCTGGGCACGATGCATCCTTCGGCCCCGGCCAGGAGCGGAATCACATGAAGATCTCCGGAACCTAAGGACTCGGACAGCTGTTCCTTGGGTCGATAGGGGAAAAACCGAATGTTGTCGAGGGCCAGTTGCGAAGCGCGATTCTCAAGCCATCGCTTGCGGGCCCCATCTCCAATCAGGACGAAGAGGACGCGGGGCTCTTCGCGAAGCCGATGGGCTGCGTCTAAAAGGATCTAAGTTGCTGCGACAGGCCCAGATTGCCGGAATACATTACTACGAACTTGTCCCCGAACTCTGCGCGATATCGGCTATTCGTCATCGGCCGGATCGCACGACAATCGCTCCAGTTCGGCACGACCACGACCTTTTCCGCTGGTACGCCCTTGGCCAGAACCCGGTCGCGCATACTGTTGCCGAGCACGACGATCAGGTCCGCAGATTTGTAAGCCAGAAGGTTGCCGTGATTTAGTAGCCACAACAACAAGCGGTTTTTGACCCCGCCCGTCACTACCGCAATATCGGGATAAAGATCTCGAACGTTGTAAACGAAGTGACAGCCCCAACGGTGCTTTAGCAGCGCGCCGAGCGCGCCAACCAGGGGCGGGTCGGTTTCGGCTATAAGAATATCGGGCCGCCTTACAGTTAGGGCGGCCAACCCAGCCAGCAGGTAAAAGCTGCCAAAGTTAAGGAGTCTCGCCGTCAGGCTACGCTTGGGAAGGCGCGTGCCCCAAGTGCGCAGCACCGTATAGCCCCTATCTCCCTGGGTCGTCCATGGCTTGCATCTCCGCTCTTTCGGATCGGGCGATGGGCCAGCGACGAAAGTTATCTCGTACTCGGACGACAAATCAGCGCAGAGATCGTTAAGATTCTGGCCGGTCGACTCGATGTCCGGCCACAAGTAACGGTTGATGAACAGCAGTCGTGTCATACAACAATCCTCATACACCCCTGATTTTACGATTGAATTCTTGACTCCAACGATCGCTGAATCTGCCTACCGAATTAGCGCTGAATTCCCGACACGCCTCCAAAGTGGCTGGCGGCCGTCCTGGCGAAAACGAGCCGCCGGCCTAGCCCAGATCCAGCGTGCCCTACGTTCGTCAAAATCGGGTCCACCCAGAGCCCCAACGCGCCCCCTTTCCTTCTTGCGCCGTTTGATATTTCGCGGCAGCGCGGACAACGTTTTTGTCAGTTCCGATAGCTGCGGGTGAATCCAGCGCGGCAGACCATAGATTCCTCCAGCGATTGGTTGCGACGAATATTCTGCGGGCTGCCGTAAATCCCGAGGCGGCGACATTAAATCTACAAAATCCCGAGGATGGCCGGAGCGTAACCCCTCTGAAAGGTGTCCCAGTGACCGCTCGGAACGAGAAGGCTACCAATCAGACGTGGATCTTGCGCAAGACCGTCAAGCGGTCTCCTAATAAGATAAAAAAGCCTATCCAGTCTTAATCCTCCGTCGATTCGCTTGACAAGAAATCTCCTGAGAAGTAGAAAAAGGTGAGGTTTCACCCGGGATGGATAGGTGTAACTGACTCTAAGTATTATAGGTGAGTGTTGGACAGATGGCAAAAACCTCGCTTTGGTGGATGTCACGGTGCCGACAGCATCCCACGGCAGCAGCGGAAACGGGAACTTGAGTTTGGTTCCGCTAATCGGTCCTTCATCGGCTTTGGTTTTGGCGACCACAGATACCCTTTGTCAACGCCTGCCTTGGCGTTTAGGATGCCTGCGAAGCCGGGCAAGGATCGATGCCAAATGGACCCTATTTCCGCTCTTGGCGGTGGTCGCATCTTTCGCCGTCGTGGGTGGCTGACGGAGCCTTAACTCGGCTTTGTCGTAGCGTCGAGTGCTTGCGCTTATGCGCTCTGACTTGCTCAGCGTGCTTTACGACGCTTTCTCGCGGCCCGAAGCTGCCCCCATTCTGTCTCCTTTCGCGGGTCGGCGCCGTCTGATTGAGTCGCTAATGAAGGAGATAACAAGGATGTAAGAGTCTGGTGCACGCGGGTGGATTACTACTTCTCCGCAGCACAAATCGCAACTGGATGGCGAAATCGAAGGCAATGGGATGTACGCTTGTGTTTTTCGGCGACGCAACGCACTCAGTACAGCGTGACTGTCTATCACGAAAGCTCTCACGCAAAGCGGCCTGAGACTGCATGAATTCCTGTAACGCGAGCGGGTTGGCCAGAACAGCTGGCGACGGAAATTCTCGGACCGCGTTGAGTAGAAGCAAGTGGCTCTTTGCAGCTGGCTTAGTGCTCGTAGCGCAGCCTGGCTGATACCCAATGATCTTCCACTTTTTCAAGGGCCGCATCGCGCTCTACGCTATATTGAAGGCGGCCGGCATCGGCGCGGGCGACGAGGTAATAGTTCCAGGCTTTACCTGTATTGCAGTCCCGCAAGCGGTGATACATACCGGCGCGCGACCTGTGTACGCGGACGTCACCGCTGATACTTACTGCGTCGACACTACTAATGTCTCGTTAAAGTTAACGCCGCGCACCCGGGCGATAGTCATACAGCACACCTTTGGTATTCCCGCACCCAGCGAAGATATACTCAGACTAGCCAAAGAGCGGGGTCTACTGGTAATCGAGGATTGCTGCCACGCGCTTGGTAGTAGACGCGGAGATACGGAAGTTGGTCAGTCTGGTGATGCAAGCTTTTTTTCATCACAGTGGACGAAACCTATAACTACGGGCCTCGGAGGTTGGGCGCTTGTGAGGAATGAGTGGCTAAGTGAGAGGATGAGAGCGCTTTACCCACATTTTCCAAGGCCATCGTTGGTTGAATCATTGCGGTTGCGGTTAGAGGTTATGATTTACGGAGCGGTGTACAAGCCTGAATGGTTCTGGTGGCTCCGTGATGCGTATAGGATGTTAGGCGAGGGCGGCTTCGCGGTCGCGTCGTCCACTTATGGAGAGTTGGAAGGCGAGAGGCCTCAGCACTACGCGAAGAGAATGTCTCCTTGGCAAGCGCGATTGCTTAATCGAAGGCTACAGCAGTGTGCCGGACTCCTGGCCCACCGCAGAGAGCTCGCTGTGAACTACGAAGCTCTCTTAGGCCGAGTAGGTCTCAAGGCTCTAAAGCTGCCTCCCGACTGCGATCCCGTTCTTTTGAGATATCCAGTGTTCATTAGGAATAAAACCGCCTTTCTAGCAGAGGCACGGCGGAGGCGTGTGGAGATCGGAGATTGGTTCGTTTCACCAGTCCATCCCAAGTTGGAGGAGTGGGATGCTTTCGGGTACGAGCCGAAGAGTTGCCCGATTGGTGAAATGCTGTCGCGGCACGTCGTGAATTTGCCGACCCACCAAATGGTGGATGAAGCTGAGTTTGCTAGGGTCAGCGACTTGGTGCGGGAATGTGCAGTACAGGATTAGTGTGGTAGCCGGTTTTTGGGGTTGCCGGACGGTGCAGCTAGTCGGGAAAAGGGCGTTTGATATCGTTGGGGCATTCGCAGGATTGGTCGTCCTGGCGCCTGTGTTCGTAATCATCGCACTTGCAATTAAGTTGACTACACGCGGACCTGTGCTTTTTCGACAGGAACGCGTTGGACGGAATTTTCGTCTATTTCTTATCTGCAAGTTCCGCACGATGACAGCAATGCCAGGATTGCCAGAGCGCCTAATTACGGTCGCCAATGACCCGCGAATAACTTCTGTCGGGCGATTTCTTAGAAGGGCGAAACTTGATGAGGTTCCGCAGTTATTTAATGTGTTGAAGGGGGATATGAGCCTCGTCGGTCCGAGGCCAGAGTTGGCGCGATATGTCGAGTACTTCCGCTCCGATTATGCTGAAATCCTCCGGGTTCGGCCAGGAATGACCGACCCGGCGTCGAATCAAATTCAGCAACGAAGCGGCGATCCTCTCGGGTTGCGGGAATCCCGAGGCTGCCTATCTCGAAGTGATCCTTCCGGAGAAAATTCTTCTGTCTAAAGAATACGTGATGCGTACCTCAATCGCGTATGATCTCGTATTGATTCTGCGGACCTTGGTGAAGCTTTTTAAGCGGAACGGGGAGTAACATTGGTAGCCTCGACGGCTTTACGGATTGCACAATATCCAGCGTATGGCAAAGAGCTGATAACGAAAGGTCAAAAGAAGTTAGCCGCCTTGACGTTGCTAGTGTGTCATTTATCTTAGATAGCCTGCGGTCAAAGCATTACAGCGCCGTATACTTATCGATTACGACGTCTTTATGACTCACGAATCCAACGTCTCCGCCGAAAGATGTTTACGAGACATGATATTGGTGGTTTTGACTAGGATGTCGCTGCGTAGCGCCCGGTTGGAAGGAAAGCTATGCGGGTTTTGATTACCGGTGGTTGCGGTTTTTTGGGATCGCACCTAGCCGACGCATTTGTCGAAAGTAACGATGAGGTATTTGTGCTCGACCCGGGCTCCACCGAGAAGATTCGACATCTTCTCGGGAACCCGCGGTTTCATTACTTCTGTCAGTCCATCTTTAACTCGGAAGTACTGGACGCTCTGGTCGCGAGGGTCAATCTTATCTATCACCTCGGCGCGGTGGTCGGCGTCAAGCGGTGTATAGCCGAGCCCGCCGAAGTGCTCTCTGTCAATGTGGTTGGAACGCAGAACGTAGTGAAGACGGCCTATAAATACGGGAAGCGTTTGGTCTTCGGCTCCACTTCGGAAGTATATGGGCGTAACCCGAAGGTTCCGTGGAAGGAGGATGACAATCGAGTCTTGGGGGCGACAATTGTGGACCGCTGGTCCTACGCAACTTCCAAAGCCATGGGTGAGCATTTGTGCTTTGCGTACCGCAAACGCGGCCTGCTGGTAACGGTAATTCGGTATTTCAACGCTTACGGCCCACGACTGGATAGGCTTGGCGAGGGGCGATTGCTCCCGATTTTTATGAGGCAGTTGTTTCGGGGCGCTGACCTTACAGTGGTTGGAGACGGCAGACAGTCGCGCTGTTTCACTTATGTGAGCGATATAATTGCGGCCACCGTCCAGGCCGGGCTTCGTCCGGAGGCCGAGGGTAACGTGATCAACATCGGTTCAAATGTCGAGACCTCAGTACTTGAGTTTGCGGAACTGATGCTGGAGCTTTATGGCGCCACTCGCTCGAAAATAAGATTCATCAGCCATGAAGAGGTTTATGGAGCCGGCTACGAAGAGATTCCGCGACGCGTGCCTGACAATAGTAAGATGCATACGCTTTTACATGTTACCCCACAGGTCTCGTTGTCCGATGGTCTGGTGAGGACTTTCAAATGGTTCAGGGACAACGATTTCGGCGACTGAAAGACAGCGTTTCCACCAGCGATCGTTGTAGCCACGATTCTGGTGCGGCGTGTTACTCTGCGCCAGCGAGCCGGCTACTGGCGCCTCGAAAGTAAACCCCGACCGGGGCGTTTCATTCGCGGCCCAAGCGCCCAATCACAAACAAACGGTAACACGAGCCACCCGACGCAAGCCAAAAGGCTTGCCCATTCGACTCGCATGCCCGTAACCCAGGACAAGCCACACCAGTCCCACAGACCACAACCATCACGACGACCACCACGACTACGCTAATCAGGATGTTTTTCAGGCAATCTTTCATCCCCGAATCACTCTCGTTCTGCCCAACCATAGCGCGGACGGCAGAACCTTTTGTATCATGCAGTTGATGTACGTGAAAAAATGCCCAGATGATCGCGAAGCTAGTATGCCGGTGGATAATGGTCGGGTATTGTTGCAGCAATCGCAACCGAAACTGAAGTTCATTCGAGGTCAGTTTCAGTTCATGTATTTTTGTGTTCCTTTAGGACCTGCTGGCGGCCACAGTTGAGTGGATTTTGCGGGCACTCGTCTGGGTGGGATAGTGGGAGCGTCTTGTGACAATATGTGCACTCAACCCAGGGGTTGCCAAGACGCCTGTTCTTCGGGGTAGGTTTCATGGCGGCTGGTATCTGGGGCTTCCTATTTGTCAATTTTGTGTCTCCTATCGCTGCGTGTGGGGTTGGGTCTTCTCGCTCCATCGGTTTCTTTTTGAGGCACTGGCGGTGTGCGCGAGGCTGCACCGGAGCGCCCTATCGGAATCAGCGAACACGGTTAAGAGGCGTACGGTCGCCCTCGCGCGGAAACGCTGGATCGACCCGCTCATATAATTTCCATTGTAAGACCTTCTTAAAAGCACCCTGGCGCACCATTGGCCGATCTTTCCTACCGAGCAAGGAATCCCGCATTCTGTCATAGACTCCAAATCATACCACGATTGGGTGATCGCCGCTGCATTTAGCGCCAGCATCACTTCGAACCGCCAGAACCGGCTGACGTGGTCGCGTCGCGGCTTCGTGACTTAGCGAGCCGGGCGTGGGGGTGATAAGCTGCGGCGTATGAGGCGGCAAGTGAGCCCGCGGACAGGACAACCAACTGACGGCGAGATGATGAATCTCCGCGGCGTCGCCAACTACCTGCACTGCCACTACTTCACCATCTACTCTCTTCTGGCCAAAGGCGCCTTCCCTGCTTTCCGGATGGCAGCGATTGGCGGTTCAGGCGTTCTAACGTGGACAAATGGATCGATGATCGGACCATCGTCGTGAGCGAGACACAACCCGGCCCTAGAAGGCGTACGGGAGCCGCGAGTCTACAAGGCCGTTTCGCAAGGTAAGAGGGCTGCTGTGAAGTGAAGCGGCGAGCCACACGACGGAGAGCCGAAGCCGCGCGCCGCTGACGACATTGGCAGCGAGATCGCGATGACGCTCCGCGAAGTCGCCCACTACTTACACTGCTACCCTATCACGGTCTACCGGTTAATCCAGCGAAGCACCATCCCGGTATTTCGCATCGGCAGCGATTACCGGATCTGGCGCGCTGACCTGGAGAAGTGGATTGCGCAGCGGCATGTTGAGCCGGCAAGCGCGGCGACGGGTACCGAGCCGAAGGCTGCCAAGTCGTCGACGAAACGGAAGCTGGCGAGCACGCCGAAATCGAGGTCATGACTGCCGGTGCAGCTTCGCTTGGGCAGGACCGCCTATACGCTGCGGGAAATTCTGAGCCTTTGATTAGGGTCCGACAGCCGTCGGTGTCAAGAGGAACCGCTGCTTCGGGGTCACGAGAACTCGCCCGTGTGTGAGTGCTTAACGGGGCAAGGGCTACATCGCTCTGTTTCGACTGGTGCCGAGCGTGACCATGGTAATGCTGACGCGTGAGGAAGGGACTTTTCGCGCTCGCAGCCTGGTAGGCCGGCGGACTCGTAGCTTGCGATCTCCAGAGGCGTCACGTTGGCACTGACCCAAGCGGGATTCGGACCACTGCGCATTTCGGGGTCGGATTTCCCAACAGTAATTCTATTGGGAAAGCCGACCCTGAAATCCGGGCCCGGATGGAAGCTCACGCGGACCAACTGACGCGGCATGACGACGATTGGCTGAGGGGCAAGGGCTACATCCTTTGCTTCGACTGGCAGAGACACGAGCGTGACCACAGGTTTGGTGCAGCTACCCTGGGTCGAAATCTTTCTGTGGCAGAAGAATCAGAAACGCACATTAGCTACCTTATCGCTTCCGAGGCCAGATAATCTGTTGTTGCGTCCGCCGCCTCGTAGACTCCGCCAGCTACTACAGAGGCAAAGCCAGTCATCGATCCTGATGTAGCCCTTGCCCTGAAAGCCGCAGAAATTCGAGAAGCGTTGTTTAGAAGCAAGCCTTTTGAAGTTGCCACCCGGCCCAAAATCCACTCTGGCCGAACTTGGCAAGACGGATCTCCTTCCGGCCCGCTAGCAGACGAATCTGAAGGCGGCCCGACAATGCTTATGCCGTCGGTGCGAGTGACCGACGGCATAAACATCCCGGCTCGAATTTTACCTGCCAATAGCCGCCGCAAGGGTCTGGTTCTGGTCGCGCGCTGCAAGCGTCCGCTCAAGGGTCGAAAGGCGTTGTTCGAAAGACGTGCGATCGGCCTCCCGTTCAGCCCTGTCTTCGGCAACCTCCGCGTTCAGTGTTTTTGTCTGCTTGGCCTGTTGTTCAATTAGCTTGGCCTGTTTCTGCGCTTCATTCAGCAGCATCGGGACCAACTCGTGATAGTGCACTGTAACCACCTTGCCGTCCGCGTAACTGACCAGTTCGGGATATACCCGCGCCACCTCTTCCGCGATCAGTCCGTACTGCCGCTGGCCTTGCGGGTCCTCCTTGTATTGGAAAGTAACAGGACGTAGCTTCATCAAGTTGCTGCTGGCGGTGTCCATGTCGTGAATATCGCGCTTGTAGCGGGCCGAGGACACGACGATGCCCAACTGCCCGGTGCTGCTTACTAGTACCGCGTCGCCGGTCACCGAACTTCCAAAAACGCCGCCGATAAAAGCCTTGGCTTGAGTGCCTTGAGTGCCAATTCGAATCGTCTTTGACTCGGCAGCAATTCCAAGGTTGCCTATATCGATATTGTTGCTCCCGGTGGTCAAGCTAAAACCGGCCTGATAACCGAGCGCGATGTTATTGCTCCCGGTTGTGTTGCTGAACATCGCGTTGGTTCCAACGGTGGTGTTTTCTACTCCCGTGGTATTTTTCAACAACGCGTTGACACCAGCGGCAGTGTCGTAGCCACCCGTTGTGTTGGCGGACAGCGCCTGGTAGCCGGACGCGGTATTGTAGTCGCCGCTGGTGTTGAAATAAAGAGTGCACTCACTCCGGTCGCGGTGTTGTCGATGCCGGCGATGTTATCGATGAGCGCGTTGAACACCGTTGGCCGTGTTGTTAGTACCGGTAGTGTTGTGGCCCAACGCGTTAGATCCGCTGGCGGTATTGAAGCTGCCGGTGTTGTTGTTAGAGCGCGTTGGGAGCCGGTGGCAGTGTTCTCGTTGCCGGTGATGTTGTCGATGAGCGCGGTTGATACCGCTGGCCGTATTGTTAGTACCGATAGTGTTGTTTTCGAGCGCAAAGGCTCCACTGGCGCTGTTGTAGTTGCCGAGGGTGTTGTTGAACAGCGCTTGTACTCCGGTTGGCGGTATTCCAGGGTCCCGCTGGTGTGGCAGAAGAGGGCGGCAAATCCGGTGCCGGTATTGTTGTCGGCGTTGTTGTTGTCTGAGCGCTTTGTATCCGGTAGCGGTGTTGAGGTTGCCCGTGGTGTTGTTGAAGAGAGCATGCCGCTCCATGGCGGTATTCTTGTTGCCGAGGGTGTATTTAAGAGGGCCTGCCACCCGTCGGCGGTATTAAAGCCGTCGTTATTGTTCTGGAGGGCTTCGAATCCGGTCGCCGTGTTAAAAAAGCCCGTGGTGTTGCTCTCCAGCGCGTCCACGCCGACGGCGGTATTCTCGTCGGCGTTGTTGTCACGAGGGCGTTGCTTCCGACGGCCGTGTTCAGGTTACCGTTGGTGCAATTGAAGAGCGCGCCGTCTCCAAACGCGGAGTTATCGATGCCCGTTGTGCCCGACGGGGGCCCGTTGCCGGATTCGGTATTGTCGCCCGCTACGCAGTAGCCGCAGGTCTGTGCGGCTGCCCTGCCCGCGCTCGATGCTGCGACTGTGAGGACTAAGCTAACTGCCACTATGGCTCGTTTCCAAAAGCTGTTCATGGTTCCTCCCGGAACATTGTTGATTCGATCAAAGAAGGTCACGCGCATCTGGCTGATCTTTCCATTGCGGGCCGCGCGGGGGACCGCGAATGTGAAAATTCCGACGATGGGCAAAGAGGCTGCGTGGAGTCATAATGACCTCACTCCCCGAAAGCCGCATTTCAGCGGGTCGCTAGACTCAGCGCCTGTTCTCGCCCGGCTCCTCACTCACTTCGGCAAGCCAAGCACAGGTGGCTGCATGGTAGAGGCGTAACAATGCGTGGCACGAAATGGTGAGATTTGATGGAACAATTCGAAGCAAGAGCCTTCGCCGCGCCGTCGTTTCAAGGCGCCGACGAGGCGTAGGTCTATCCGCCAATGGCGCAGCGAGGCTTGCGCGGCTGAACAAACCGAAGGCAGTCGGAGATTCAGGCGACGAGAACTCGTCGTCGAAGACATTTACAGAACGGATGTCTATCTGATCGAGGCTGCCGCCGTGGCTGCCTAGAATACTTCAACCACTACTTCAACCACAGGCCAAATTACCAAGGTCGCGGCGCAGCTGCTGGTAACCGCCGGTGCAACCCAGCTCGGACCTGACTGCCGAGCTGACTCTGGCCGATTACGTGCCCGACTGTCTAGGCGGCCCGAGTTACCGACAATGCCGCTCTTCATCTCGGGACAGGGCCGACTGTGCCACCCGCGCCATCAGTCGTCTCGGGGGTCCCGTCAGACATTGCGGTTATGACGCGGGATGTGGATAAGTCTTAATTAGCCATGAAAGAGATTGTCCTTACAGAGGGACCACTGGCGCATCATATGGGGCATTTCTTGCAACCAGTCTGAGCTAACGGCTCTCCAAGTCGGGCAGAGAAATGTTCATTCTGCTCAGGCAAGTCCTCATTGTGCCCATGACCGTTCCTTGACAGGTAGGCTCGGGTAGCCTCGGGAGCCCACTCTCGAAATGAACTGCCGTCAGGGCTCTGTCCAGTGCGGTTGTTGAATCTAAAGACGAGCGCACCTGTTTCGGTTCCGAGAGTCGCCAAAAGAGGATTCGTCGCCTGCGCGTTTTTCGCGATGAAGACCGCCTTCGGTTGAATATCCTCAATCAATGCGGCCAGAGGGTAGCGTGTCAAGCATGCCTTCACGAACCGCGTATCATTCTGCCCCACGGGCCAAAAACACTTCGCGAGGTTGGTAAAGGCGACTTGCTCCTTATCGATGCCCAAATAACAGAGCAGCTTGAAGAATCTCTTCCAGACATTTCCTTTGAGAGCCCATTGCTGCGCGGAGGCGATGTACTCGGCTCTTACCGAATCCAGGTAATGACGATCACTTTCAGGCGTGCGAGGCTTACCCAACCACTTCTTTACTTCGTCTTCGAGCGCGCGGATTTCTGGCTTGAACAACTGATCGGCATTGTGGATTGCGCCGACGAACAGCAAGCGGCCGTTGCGTGCCTATCGTAGATGATATCCAATTTATCCGAAGCCAAGTCGGATAAGATTTGTCGGATTTTGTCGCTCCGCCCCAAATTTCTCTTGATTCTAATCAAAATCTGGTTTAATTTTCTCCTTTTGGATGATGACGGTTACCTGAGGCTCCCTAGCCATCAAGGTCCAAACTAAGCCGGATATCGAGCGCGACTGAATATTGAGGAACTGGATATTGAGGATAGGTTAAGTGCTCTGTGCGCAGATAACACCCAATACCTGAAAGGTCCAAACTGAGCTATTCGGGTAGCCGTCTCAAAGATTCCGTTTAACTTAAAGCGAGTGAGGTGTTCCGTGACCGCAGCACGTCCACGACATAGCGTGTGGCGCCGCCGGGAGATTCGGCTAATCGGCACGTTTCTGGTTCTTGCGCTTTTGGCTGCTTTCGGGTTCGGTTCAGTTTTTCGGTTGTTTCGGCCGGTCGTCGCTCAAGCGCAGGACCTTTCCAACTCGACGGACGGATCGTCGGATCAATTCGAGAGCGCGGTCCCCGAAGCAATCAGCACGCCTCCCCCTCCTTGCGTGCCCGGGCCGGGCGGCGCGTGCCCTTCATGCACGGCTAACGTTCCCGGCGAGTCGGATTATGAGAAAAGCCTGCCCGTCCCTAAGCCATCTCCGGGTTTTAACTATGTGGTGCAATTGGTCAACGAGTCCAACGTGACGATATTGGCCGCTGCGAACGCGGCCAATAGGTCCTCAACGCCGGGTGGGCTGATTCCGCCGCCAATCGCCGTTGAGCCACGAGAGGGTACCTGGGTCATGCAACCCCTGGGCGCGCCCAACAACGGAAACGTCCTGACCATAGATATACCGGTGGGTTGGGACACCCTATCGCCCTCTAATATGAGCTGTGGAGCTAACGGCCCGAGGTTCTACCCGCGAACCGGATGCAATTATGATATCGCGCACAACCTGGCACAGTGCGAGACCGGCACCTGTGGCGACGCGTATGATTGCGGCAAGCAAGCGCTGAGAAAACCACCGCTGGCAAGCGCAGGCAGACCCCCCGTCAGCATTGTTGAATGGACCTTCAATTCGCAGGGCGGACAAGGTTACGAGTATCCGGATATAAGCTTGGTGGACGGCGTTAGTATCACGACAGATGTTCAGGCGCTGGGTCTGCACTCGCGAGTCCAAGCCCGGAGCTCCGACTGAGCCGAACTGGTTAAGCCAGAACCAGCCACTCGCGATCCATGGAACCGATCTGCGAGAACCCGCCGGTGTATCCCGAATTTCCGCTTAACCCGCGGACAAGTAGGTCAAATCATCCAGGGCGGTGGCGGCAATCCCAACGACGTTGTGGCCTGCTTCACGAATTGCGGCAAGTACGAGTACCGCGGACGCCACCCGCCGATTGCAACCCCGACACGGACCCCAATTGCAAATATTGGCAAGACTTTTGCTGCTTTGCGCCCGCTGGAGACCCGGATCATGTATATGGTGGCAAATGCAGCACCGACAACGACTGTGCCCAAAGCGGCGGATGTTGGAACTTGGGCGGGAAGATAGGCAGCGTCTGCTCATGCCGGGCATTCATCAAGAATGATACCTGTCCAGCCACCGTCTGTACTCATCCGAACCCTCCCAACACCAGTTCGCAGCCTCCATTCGGTCATTGCAGCGATGTCACCAGTGACCCGAACGCCTGCATAGGTGACGATACCGTGCACCAGGTCTTCCCCGGAGGCTATACCTGGCCCAACGATCCGCAGACCTACTCCAGCGACGCTCGCGTCTACCGGGTAATCTTCGCGCCGGGCGGCACCACCGTCCCGATTACGGACTCGGGTCCCTTTCCGCTTTGCAGTTCACTGCCCAGCGGTTATGGCTATGCCACGCAATACGGAGGGCCAGGTAGCGGTACCAAGCCTTGCGATATTGAGGTAAACAAAAACGGCGCCCTGTTCGGCGGTGCCGTCTTCGACCCCGCAAAGAATGGCAATTGGGCTTGCAGCATTGCCGACGGTGGGCCAGTGACCACGGGCGCTATCTTATGCAGCTGGTCGAAGTCGGCACCCGGCCCGACTCCTACACCCACTGGCCGTCCTACCAGTACGCCGACCAGGAAGCCGACGGCAACGCCGACCAAAAAGCCGACGCCAACGCCAATCAAAAAGCCGACGGCAACACCGACAAGGAAGCCGACGGCGACACCAACTAAGTTCGGCAGTAAGCCACCGACGCCAATAGCAACGCCGGCGGTCGGCGCCGAAGTGACGAGCACGTCGGTATCCAAGGTTGCCGCACCCGGCGCCACCGTTGCGGCCGGCACGTTCACCGTGCGAAATGACCTCAAGGTCACAGAAAGCATAGGCTCGGTAACCATCAGCGTGAGCCGCCCGGGCCTGTTCAGTTCGATGACTCTGAGCGGCGGCGGACAATCCCAGACGGTTACCCCGCCGGTTGCCAGTTCCACGTTTACCTTCGCCGCGCCGATTACGGTGGCTGCCGGTGGTTCAGCGACCTTTTCACTGAGCGCCGTGATTGCGATGCATCCGGTGATGCTTGGCAGCAAGTTCAAGTACGCCGGCCTGACGCTGACTGCGTCACTACCAATCACCAGAAGCACATGGCCACTGGCCGGGGGTCTGTTCATGCTCGGATTCGTGCTGATGGGCTTGCCGGATAGTACGCGGCGGCGCGCGATAATCTTGGCGGTGTTGACCCTCGGTTTGGCGGCTGCATCAGCCGGCTGCGGTGGGAGCAGTTCCGGTGGACCGAATTTAGTGACCTCCACGCAGCAGGTCGCAGCGGTCGCCGATACTGCTGGCGGCGTTCCGGAGACGGTCGGAGGCGTGCCGGCAGCCCTGGGGACGGTCGCCGACTAACGGTGGAGAAAATACCCGGCGCGATTATCCGTTCAGCCCTGCGGTTTGGGCGTTGCGGACTGGGCGGGCGCCGGCCAGAAGCTTCCGTCTGCGGCCTGATCAAAGGGCCAGGGACAGGTCTTGGCAATAGCGTGGTCGTCGAGATCGAGTCTCCCGAGCGCGTCGTTACGCCCCACAGGCCACGCCCTTGCGAACAGACCGGCGGCACGGCTCTTCAAGCCAGGGTTCGCTCGAAGCAATTCTTCTATCTATCAAGATTCGCGTGAGCGACGAGTAGAAGAAGATGCTGATTGAAGCCGCCGCAAAGGCAGGGGTCGAGGTGAGCGCCTGGATGCGGGCGTTGGCGCTCAAGGAAGCGCGGCCGATGGGGATGAAGTGAGCAGCGCGGCAATAGTTGACTTCCTGCGCACGGCCGCGGCTTTGGCCTGAGCAGCTTCCGCGGCCGAGGCAAGAAAGGTGTTAAAAGTTTTAAGCCGCTTTTGCGGAGCGTAGGAATCACGCTGTTTGTTCTGGTCCCTCGGGTGCGCTTTTGGCAATTGAGGGTTTGGATCAAAACTTGCCGATGTCGCGGAGCGTGTCATTTGCTTCCGCGGCGAACTCCGGATTGCTATGGTCCGCGCCCGCCTGCTTGAGGTAGCGGACAGCCTGGTCGCGATGGCGCTCGTGGGCCAGGATCTCGCCCAGCCGCAACGCGGCAAAGCTGGAGTGAGGATCCAGTTCATAGGCCTTGCGAAAGTATGGCAAGGCTTCCTCGGGACGTGGCGGGTCGAATGACATATAGGCCTCGCCGAGGTAAAGGTAAGCGTTGAGTTCGTTGGGCCGATACTTTACGAGCTTTGAGTAGACTTCGACCAGTTTGTAGTAGTCTTTGTGCAAGTTGTAATAGAGGCTAAGATAAATGTAGGGCTCTGTGGAGCTTGGGTCGATGTCGGTGGCTTGCCAGAGCATCTTGACCGCCCGGCCACTGTCAGTCAGTTGGATTGCCGCATTGGTCAACGCCAGGGCCTTGAGCCGCGCGGCATTATCGGCATACGCGGTTGGGGCCAGCATCACCGCCGCGCACAACACCATCCAAAGTCGATGCGGCCTGCGCGCCATCGTTAATTCAGGCGCGCGGCGCAATCTGATACCGCAGGTTTCGCAGCTCGGCCAAGAACCTCAATTCGAAGCATTTTGAGGTCCGTTCTTTGAGCCTCGAGAAATCAATGCCTTTGCAATGGGGGAGATTTATCGCAATTATCATGGCTGGTAACACGCCCACTTGCGGGAAGAAACAACCAACAGAGCACGCAGTCAAGAACACGCTGAAACACAAGAGTCCCCCGAGCCAATTATTTTAATACCTTTCCTGCCGGTGGGACGCGCTGGCGCTCATTCCAGGGTCCGGAGGACCTCTTTGAGATCGATTTCGGGATGTTCCCGGAGCTCCGCTTTGAGCTGCTCGGGCGTCCCCTGATAGATGCCCAAAGCGTAGCCGATAATCTCGGCATCCAACGGTTCGCCCGTCTGGCCGGTCGTAACCTCTGCCGGAACGGCGGAGGTTGTGCGATTGGGAACCGCGGGGCCTCGGGCTGCGCGCCTGCCTGTCCGCTTGCTGGTCATCTCTTTTCCTCCGCTGTTGTGGGCCAGGCGCGCAATCGTCCTTTCATCTGCAAGAATGCAAAGGGGGTATATCCTGGCACGCTTCTCCACTATATGTGGCCGACAGAGGCTTATGGCAGCGGGATTTTCTAGAATTGGTTGACGAATTGCAACTCAAGCTTACGTTACCAATATGAGGCTGTCGATCGTCGGCGCTCTAATCCT
Organism: uncultured Pseudomonadota bacterium; assembly: GCA_963824565.1. Lineage (GTDB taxonomy): Bacteria > Desulfobacterota > Binatia > Binatales > Binataceae > JAJPJA01. The sequence continues at coordinate 142,611 of CAWGQB010000004.1, forward strand.
GGCGGCTGTGCTTGCCGCCGAGGTGGCGCCGTGCGAAGCGCAATCGATGGCCGAGCTGGCAGCGAACGTCTGCGCCGCTGAAATAAAGATTACCCGAACGGTCATCGAGGCGCGCAACCAAGGAGCGAGTAAGGCCGATGTTCTCGGCGCCCTCGGGGTCGACAACGGCGACCTAAATGCAATCGCTGCAAGCGTCTACGATTGGCCGGTCGCGACAATCGACGCCGTAAATGCACAGGCAATCTACAAGTTGGTGGCCGACGCGTGCGTGCGGAAGTTTGGGTATGGGCCAGTACCGGCCGCTGGCAACACCCTCGAAGATTCCGGCGATACGATAAAATGAGGTTGCTCGATCGATTGGATCGAAGCCGCCGGCGGGAGCGATGTCCACGACTGAAAGGTTTGCAGGCTTCGCCATAACGCCGGACCGCGCGTCGAGCCCGTCAGGCTCGAACGGTTCGGGCGCAATTCCCGCAAAGCCTGGCACCCATGCGAGTCTCGGCGCCGCAGTCGACGCAAAAGGAAACGTCGAAGCGTCCCTTTAGGATCAAGCGTCCGCGGCGCCCCTGGCGGCGTTCGTGGATGAAGGCCGCGCAGGGCGATTAGCAGAACGGTCACTCCGAGAGCGGTGCAGCCGATCGCGAGGGAATCGATTAGCGGTATCAGCATTTTACTTAACTCCTTTGGGCTTGCGCGGCGGCTGGTCGGCCACGCATCGATCGACCAACCCGCAACGCGGACAAGGCCGTTGTGGGTGCCGATCCCAGCGTGCACGGACAGCGGCTTTGCGGTTTGTCGGTCGGCGTCCGCGGCGCGCACGTCACGGTCGGCCGGCACGGCGACCGCCAACTTCAAGAGGCGTCAGGTAATCCTCGTCGAAGCCGCCCTCGCATCCGAAGCTCACATCCTGTTAAAGGGAATCGCACGCATCACTTGCCAGAACGCCCGCAGGGAGCGGGTCACCATCGCTCTACTTGCGCCGGGTCCGATCCCCGAGTTTCCTTCGCTTCGACTTAGCAGGTTCGACTTTCGGTGCGAGGCGTACAATGATTGCAGAGTGGGCAGCCTTGGCTGGAAAGATTTCGACGGCATCACGGCTCGCAGCTCGGGATCGGTGTTCAAGAAATTTCATGAGAACGATTTGCAGCAGTGGTATCGACTGCTGCTGCGCAGCTCCGGTTTTCTGAACCTCGCTCTTCAGGAACGCATTGCAATTACGCTGCTCGAGTCATCTTCCGACTTCGGAGTCAAAGAGTCGCGCGGCACACTTCTGAGGGCGTTCAGCCACCGGGACATCGCCGACCTCGTCGGCGCTTCGCGGCCAAGAGTTACCGAGCACTTGGCTCAATTGCAGCGCGAACACTTGGTTATTCGTCAAGGCCGGCAATTAATCGTTTGCGCAGATAAGATCGGGCTTTCACAAAACTAGCTTACAACTGACCTAACCGCGATTGCGGATTCGAGCGGGCGCCGTGGAGGGTATCGTGGAAAGCACGGAAGGCCTGGACGAGACGCTGCGCGGCGCATTCACGCCGGCGATTATTCTACCCGCCCAGTATTACTCGGCGTTGAGGCATCGCACCGGCTTGGACGGCGAGCGCAAGTTGAGATTCGCAGTGCTTGAAGACGGCATTGAATGCTACTTGAAAAACATGGACGCCAAGAGCCGCCCCCGACGCATTCTATTTTCCCAGGTGCGGAACTGGATGAATGCGGATGACGGCAACGGACCGTTCTCCTTTGAATTGCTGTGCCAGGAGTTCGGCATGGAATGCTCCCGGGTGCACAATGTCCTCGAAAGACGGCGCGCTCTGGCACAAGCGGCGAAGGGAAGGGCACTGACGCCGACGCGAGCGAGTTTGTCCCCGCGAGTTGCAAGCTTATCCCCTTCACGAGGGCCGCTGCCCGGAATAAGTTTCACGGAACCAAGCCCAAGCGCTGGCGCTTGCGAAGTCGCTCCTTGAGCCGCCGGAGGATGCCTGTACCCGCTAACTGCACGCTAGACTGCGGCAAGGTCTGTAGCCGTGATAGGCTTTCAGGATCATAAGCCTATACCAACTATTGTCTGCTCGAATCGATGCTGTTGGCGTCGCGCTTCTTGGCGGCAACTTTGTCGGTCAACGACCACTCCCAAGGCAGCAACCGGGTACACTGATTTCCAGGCGTGGCTCATGCATTGATAACCAGCGCTCGGACGATCGCGGCGATCACCCAGCCGCCGGCGCCGCCTTGGCCGGCCGCGGAATGCACCCCGGTGTGATAGCCGCAATACGATGTGTAGAAAATCCGCCTCTAGGTATTCCGACGGTCTTGCGGATGCCGCGCCGGCCGACGGTAACGTGGGCTCCGCGGACCCCGACGCTCAGACTTGGCCCGGACTTCGAGACATTGATGGCCAGGCCGGTCAGGGTACGGTCGCGGCGGTAGAAGCGGAAAGTTACCCATCAGGGTTTCTCTCATGGCGAGCCGCCGCCATCTTCTTCCTGAATTCCATTTCGGATGCGCGTCGGATCACTTCGAGTATCGCCTTGCCGTCGAGCGTTCTTCCGGCCAGCAGGGCGGTCGCGGTCGCTTCCACCATTTGCCAATGGAGGTCGACCAGACGTTCAGCCTGCAGACGCAGCAGCTTAAAATACGCTTTGCGTTCTCCATCGGTGCCACAAATCCCATCCAGCAGGCGGTCAGCGTGTTGGCGATTCGGCTCCGGGACGGGTGAAACATCGTCCCGGGATTCCTGACGCGCCAGCGAGCTAATTTGGTCCCGCAGCGAACTCCACCGTGCTAGAACCGTGCTGGTTCTATTTGCCGCCATAGGTAAACGTCGGCCTACCAGGCGTGCGGGAGAGGCGAAAAGAGCCTGATTTTGCCAAGCTTTTGTACTTTCGCCCCCGATTGTGCCGTGGTCTTAACTGGACTGAAAATCCATGTGTCGACAGTTCGATTCTGTCCCTGCCCACCATAGAATCAGCGGACTTTTCGCCCGAAACGGGTTTACCCGGATCGGAACTATCCGACAACTGTCCGAGTTCGTCACCAACAGCGCGAGCACTCCGCGCCGACTGCTGCTCGCTCTGGAAGTCTGCCAGGCGTTTGCCGGCATCCCGCAGAACTGCCTCATCGACGATGCCGTAGCGGCGATACATCGAGAGCGTCTTGTGTCCGACCATCGCCATCGCGGATAGACGAGGTACGCCGGCACGCTCTGAGGTTGCGGACCGCCGACCGGCGGCAGTCGTGCACCAGACGTCCCGGGCATCCTGCCGCCACGATCGCGCGCCGCCACGACTTGCGGAAGCTGCCGATGCGACGACCATCGCGATGAAACAGCCAGGGTATGACGCGCCCCGTGGCCTTCTCCATCTGTCGCGTGCGTTCGATCTGCTCCATGAGGCAGCCCCGGAGTTCGGGCGTGATGGGAAACATTCGCGGCTCTCGATTCTTCGTCTCACCTGGCTCAAGCCTGATCCAGCCAGCGGCTAAATCGACATGGTGGCGTTTGCGCGACAGGATCTCGGAGATGCGCCACCCGGTGATGTAGGCCGTCGTCAGAACCGGCTGCAGATAGCCTGGTAAGTGCCTCAGCACCGCTCGATACTGCTCAGGCTCGAAGAATCCCTTGGTCAACGCCAGTCTCCTCACCGAGCTTATACAGGGCGGCAACGTCTTTGGCGCTGGGGCGTGGCTTACGTGCCCATCCCTGGCTTTATTTTCTCGGCTCGCCGCCACCGATTCGCTCGAAGCGCAACAAATCAGAGCTGGCAATGATCGCCGGGAACTTCATCGAGGATACCGAAGTCGTCGCATTGTTGAAGGCGGCGGCGTCGCCGTGATGCGCGGCGAGGTAATCGAAAATGATGCACTTAAAAGCTGATTGAATGCGGGTCGGCCGTTTTTCACGGTCGCGCACAGATTTACGAATGCTCTCCACAAACACTCCGAGGCGAATGCGATGGCTGTAAGCGCGGACCGTTTGGAGATGATCGCTGCGCAACGTACCGCTGAGCGGGCTCTGATAACACTTCCCTGACGCGGCGTCCTCAGAAAACAAACCCGCCGGGAACCTGAGCACGCGCCTGACGCGTTTGGCCCTCGGTAAGGGCCGCAAGCTGTGGCCACGCTTTACGGTCCATGACAGCCCAAGCATGTAGTTGGTTTAATCTTGCCGAACCGAAGCCGAGCTTGTGGTCGCGCCAGCGCCTGGGACCGCAACCGCGTCGCAACCTTGATCGAGTTAATTCGGAGCACCAGACTTAGGAACGCTTAGACCAATCATAACCGTCGCAGCATCCACTGGCGCTTCACGACCGCTGACGCCCGCCGCGTCTTCGCTTATTTACCGATCAATCACTACGCTTGAGTCGAAGCACTAGTGCCTCGGTTTAACTCGGACCAGGATAGCATCTATCGGCTAACCGGTTGATTCAGCATAAGTTGTTGTAATCGCGACACCAGCCGCAGAGCTTTCATCCGGCTCTGGCGGCGACGAGGATCAAAACCACCGTCAGAAACTCGCCAGCCTCGGACCCGCCAAAGAGGTCCTGAAACGATAACTTTCACGGGTTGCTTTTGGTTCTATCCACCGGCTGTCGGCCTGCGCACGAACCGAGTGGCATCCGAACCCGCGTCCATCGGCTTTTTGATCCATACCGTCGAATCATCGCTTGAGTGACAAAATGCGGTTCCGGCTAAGACATCTCGTGGCTGTGAAGTCTTTACCGGATTCGGATCATAAAATGTAAAAGGCGGCTCGTCTTCGGCCGCGTCACACTGTGTATTAGTGCTTGACGGACTGTATGGTCCAAGAATAGAATATCATAATGTCGACAAATATGTGAATTTGTAGCGCACGTCGACGAGCCAGTGTTAGCTTGAGGCCGCGGTTTCCGGAGCGGAATAACAGGGCTGGGCAAAGAAAAGGTCTGTGGGGCCGACACCGCTCAAAATAGCTGAAAGAGAGCCTGAATCCAACATTATCGAGATGGGCATGAAGAACGCCTCATGCCCCGCGCCAAATTAACTACTAGTTATATGAGACTCCTACAGATAGACAATGGTCGGGTGAAGTGCACGGATGGAACGCAGCGTGGCAAGGAATCCGAGGGTCCATCTTTTCGGGTGAGCGAAAGCACGCCGGTTTCTCGCCCAAGGCCTTAGCCGAGTGGAATTGATCGCGAATGAATCGAGTGCGTAGGAGATAATAAAAAAGATGGTCTTGGTGATGATAAGGAAGACGATTCTCAACCTGCTTTCGGCTCTCAGCCTCAAGGCGTTTGCGAGTTCGATTGCCGGATCTGCGTTGCTCCTATATTCCACAACGGTTATGGCTACGGTTTTGTGCAATGTCAATATAACGTCGACCGCTCCCGGTACGGCCGTGAGCGGAACCGTAAGTGTCGGCGTCAATGATGTTTGTACAGGTGGCAGCTTCAGCTTCAATCGGTTGTACGTCGGAACCGTTCCGCCGCCGCCGACTCTTCCTTGTCCGTCACCCGGAGAATGCGTCCAGTTCCCATCCGGTAGCCAAGCAGTGCAGTGGAACACAAGCGTGCTGCCAAACGGCGTATATTACCTCAACGTCGGGGTCTGGAATTCCACCGGCTTGGTCAAGGAGGGGGGTACGAGTCAGGGGATCGAGGTCACCATTGCCAATGGCACAGCCATTGCTCCGGTCCCTCAGCCAACGCCAACGCAAACACCCACGCCAACAGGCACGGCGGCTCTAACGCCCACGCCCGGGCCAATGCCAACCCTGACGCCGGGCTCGGGTGGATGTTCAGTGGCGATAGAGTCTCCTGCGAGCGGCGCAAGCCTTGCCGGGACCGCCACGGTTAGCTTGGCAGAAAGTTGTGCGGGGTTCGCATTCAACCGATTGTACGTCGGAACACTACCGACTCCACCGACTGCCCCATGTCCCTCGCCCGGCGAGTGTGTACAGTTTGCTTCTGGTAGCACAACCGTCCAATTCGACACCACTCAGCTTCCTGAGGGAGTGTGGTATCTCAACGTGGGCGTTTGGAACTCAACGGGCCTTCTCGAAGAGGGCCGAACCACCCAAGGGGTCGCGGTCACCATAGCGAATGATGCATCAACGAATGGTGCATCAACGCCGCCCTCACCAACCGTAACTCCTACCTTTCAGCCCACAGTTGTGCCAACTTCCATTCCTTCCAGCGTTCCCACGGCTCTCCCTGCTTCAGGTTCAGCGATTCGCGCCAACGATTTTCTCAATTCACTGGGCGTTGTGACGCACGATATTCAGCAGCTCGAGTCCGACACGGCCATCATCAACGGATTCAAATACACCGGCCTTCGAATAGGGCGCGATGATGCTACTCATAACTCCACGGGGTCCGGAAGCGTTCAAGACCTATGCAACATCCACGCCGCCACTATCAATGCGGCTACTAACCCGACCGGAGTCTTGTACCACGAACTGCCGATTGTGGATGTTGGCTCGGCGGGAAATACCAACGACGCCAACATCGCGGACACTAAGGCCATGTGGGACCAACTCGCCGGTTGCGGCGCGATGAAGGAAGCGGAGGGACCAAACGAACCGAACAACAATCCCTTTTATTATGAGGGAAATCAGTGCAGTCAAGGCGCTTCCTTCCTGCCCTGCGCGCAATACGAAGCCGCGCTCTACCAGATGGTCAAGGCCGACCCCGCTTTGACGAATTTTCCGGTCGCCTGCCTCACTGAACCGGCGCGGAACCCGATGATGCGGGAGTGCAGTTCCTGCTCACTCCTGCAGGTACAGAGACTGCAGCAGGTACTGTCATCTGCGACATCGCCAATGCCCATAACTATGTCCAAGGCAGCGGCAGTGCCGGCACAACTCTCATCGACAATCAGGCGCGCGAGGCTGAGACCATTCAGCCTGGTCCCTGGGACGCATACGGTGAGTACTGGGGACCCACCTGGAGCAAAGGTTTTCCTGGCGCCTCGGCATTTCAGACTGATCGTCCCAAAGAGACGAGCGAGACTGGATGGAATATTTACGCCAACGGAGCCAACATAGGATTACCGACCCAAGGCAAATTGGAAACGGACCTTTATCTGGATGGTTATCAGTTGGGGTGGTCAGAAACAATCCTCTACAAGATGTTTGACGAACCCTCTTCAACTGCTTGTGCTGATTGCGGCAATAGCCTGTTCAGCAATGCGGGGAATGGCGCTACCGAAGGGGACGCGGGAAACGCTTACCCGGCGGGGGTTTATACTCACAACTTGACGTCGATCCTGAACGACAATAGTTCTACTTTTACTCCTATTCCTGTTCAGTTTACGATCAGCGGCTTACCAGCGACGGGTTACTACCAACTCATGCAGAAGAGTTCGGGCACTTACGAGTTGGTTTTGTGGGGAGAGGCGTTTGCGAGTCAGACAACAACTCCGGTGATTGTTAGTTTGGGTTCTGCATACCCAGTTATAAACGTGTACGACATTACGGGCGGTTCGGCACCACTGAATTCTTATTCTAATGCCGGCTCAGTGACAGTAAATTTGTCGGACCATGTCGTCATTGTGGAGTTTTCGGGAGCAACGACGAAGCCAAGTCCAACTTCGACAATAACGCCAATCGCAACCCCAAGTTTCACAGCAATTCCCACAAGTTCAGCGACGGTGGTACCGACGCTCATAGCCACAGCTATTCCCACACCCATGCCAACGGCGAGTCCCACAGAAATAGCTGTACCGACAGCCGGACCCACTGCAATTGGAATTTTTGTGACGGCGGATCCAAACGCTGATCAAACGACCAAGAACGTGTTGGCGTACCTTTACGGTTTGATGGGGTCGGGCTCAACGCACCATTTGATTCAATCAAACCAGGACGTAGCGGTATTTTGTACGGCTGCTTACGGGCCAGGGAGTTGTCCTAGCCAAGACGCAACTAACTTTGCCGCTAACGGGAACCAGTATGCGGGAGCAATCGGGGTAGACCCTTGTAACGGTTATTGGGCTGATTTTGGAGGATCTTACGATTGGCTAGCTAATTCGATGTGCCAGACGGGGGCGTCCTCTGATACGGAGACCGTGGCCACGGACGCTTGGGATAACGGACAACTAGTCGTGATGTCGATAGAAATGACCAATCCGTATAACAATTGGCAAAATCTGCCGCCGGGGTCCGCCCAGGGTATCGCTTGTGCGGGAGAGAATAGTTATATAGCTGAGGGTGCCGGCATAGATTGTTCAGGTATTACGGCCGCATTTGCGACGAACATGTTGACGCCGGGGACAATAGAAAATACGCATTGGCTTGCGGAGCTAGCACCGTACGCGCAAATGATGTTGCGGTTGCAAGCAGATGGGGTAACCGTCATATACCGTGTTTTTCAGGAGATTGATACTCCTAACTTATGGTGGGGAGATTTCCCATCCAATCTACATGCTCCTCTTATCACGAGCATAGAGCACTATTTTGAGAGCCAGGGGGTACACAATGTCCTGTACGAGTATGCTATTATAGACGGAGGTTCGACTTCGGATTATCCGGGGAACGCAAACGTGGATTTGCTGGGAACGGACGTGTACGAATCAGTTCCGGGATCAGGGGTAACTCCTGGATACGCTGCTCTCTCAGCTTTGGGGTCAGGAAAGCCAATCACTTTTGGAGAATACAACTGCTCTACGGGGCTAGGATCGGCGCAATGCAGTTCTACCTATAACTTTGATAGCATCGATCAAGCTGCAAAGGCCAGTATGCCAAACCTGGTCTTGGTTAATTATTGGCTGGGACCAAATCCAGGGAACGAAACCTATCAGCCTTCTTTTGGTGTTAACCCGAACTGGCAAGGATATATGCAGGATCCTTATAACGTCATGGAGCAAGACGTTCCTAGTTTTAAATAAGACGGAACGCGGATTTCATTAGGAGTCCGTGTCTTTCTCTGTCCAAATTACCGCCCTCCATTCTGATATAAGACTGGTAGTGCCGTTGGGTTAAGAGTCGGTCAGGCCTACGACCGGACGCTCTGGGTTTACGACGCGAATAACAACCGCGATCTGAGCAACCCCGCCGATACTTACTTCACGAGCGGGCAGTTCGACCGGGACGAGGAGGGCTAACACACCGCAGGGACATCGGGCCACCTCCGGCTCCCGAAAACAGGGCGCCGGCGCGCCTAAGTCAACGGCTGTGGGGTTTTTTACATTGCATGTAAAGGCCCGGTCCGAGCCCTTCGAAAAAGGGAATGTACATAGACCTGAAGCGCCGCGCTTCCTGGTCGAGTTCGGGATCGAACTCGCGTCGTTGAATTTCCAACAAAGCCTACGCTTTCCAGAAGCAGCCGCATCGTCTCTTCGTCGTACCCCCAGCGGTGTTCGCCGTTCTGACGCATGAAATAATTGACATGATCCATCTGTGTCCGACACCACGATGGATCCAGGGAACCATTTGCGTCGGCAACGGCAGCATGGAGCTGCATCAGGTCAGGGTTTGGATTGTGCCGCACGGCGTAGTAGCGCAAGGCAAATTCGGCGTCGGGTACGGCGAACGAATGGAGTCCCCCTGGCTCGAGCACCCGGTAACATTCGGACAGCAGGTGCGTTACGTCGCGCGGGTAGCTGAAATGTTCGAGAACATGCTCGCTGTATATTATTCTGAAGGAATCGTCTGGGAACGGCAGCGGCTCGCGCAGATCGAGAGTCAGATCCGCAGCCGGACTTAAGTCCACATTCACCCAGCCTTCCTTGACCTTATCAGCGCTGCCGAGCTGCATTGCCATGCCGCGTCGCTTGCGATAGTTGCGGGCTTTGATGAGCCCCCGCACGTGCTGCTTGCGAATGACCGCTTCGGCCCTAAACTGATCGGCTGCTTCGCGTAGACCAGCGGGGAGTGCGCGAACATTGGTCAGCGTTTCGAATATGGCCGTCATCTGGAAAAGGGTGTAAATCAGAGGGTTGCCAAGGCGCTTGATGTTCATCAATGAAAATCATCCTTTTAAGGCATCCCCCCCTGTTTAAGAGGTATTTAGTCGGCTTAATTGAGAACTGTCAAGCGTGAGTTAGGCAAGGAGTTGAGGATGGCGATGTCGCGCCGCCGTGGCAAGATCCACGGGCCGCAACCGACGAGCTGGCGCGCGCCGTGACCGAACGCGGCCTCAAGGGGGCGCGGATCCTCGGACGGCCGGGCAGCCGTCCCTCCCTTGGTGGATAGCTCAACGAGTCTTGCGTAGCGATTTCCGCGCGGACCGCCGTTCTATGCGACTTCGAATAATCCTGCCGCGCCCATTCCGCCGCCAACGCACATTGTGATTACGACGTATTTGATGCCACGCCGTTTGCCCTCGATTAGGGCGTGCCCGACCATCCGGGAGCCGCTCATTCCGTATGGATGCCCAATCGAAATTGCGCCGCCGTTTACATTGAGAAGCTCATCGGGGATGTGAAGCTGGTCGCGGCAATAGATCACCTGGCAGGCGAAGGCTTCGTTCAATTCCCACAGGCCAATGTCGTCCATCTTCAGCCCGTTGCGCTCGAGCAGCTTGGGCACCGCGAACACCGGTCCAATACCCATCTCGTCGGGCTCGCATCCGGCCACCGCCATGCCGCGATAAATCCCCAGCGGCTGCAGCCCGCGCTTTTCCGCCTGTTTGGATTCCATCAGGACGCACGCCGAGGCGCCGTCGGAAAGCTGGCTCGCGTTGCCGGCCGTAATGAATCCCCCCGGACCCCTGACCGGAGGCAATTGCAGCAAGCCTTCGAGCGTCGTGCCGGGCCGGTTGCATTCGTCGCGCTCGAGCGTGACTTCCTGGCGCGTGGTGCTGTTGGTCTTCTTATCCTCGAAGACCTTGGTGGTCTTGATCGCGATGATCTCGTCGTCGAACAGGCCGGCTTGCTGCGCCTTGAAGGTGCGCTGCTGGCTTTGGAACGAGTACTGGTCCTGCGCCTCGCGCGAGATGTGGTAGCGCTTCGACACAACTTCGGCGGTGTCGATCATGGCCATGTAAATCGCCGGGGCGCGCTTCAGCACGATCGGATCGCCGCTGCGGAACGTGTCCATGTGCGAATTCTGCACCAGGCTGATCGACTCGACGCCGCCGGCGACGACCGTCTGCATGCCGTCGGCGACGATCTGTTTCGCCGCAATCGAGATGCTCATCAGGCCCGACGAGCATTGGCGATCGACGCTCTGACCCGCGACGCTGACCGGCAATTCCGCCGCGATCGCCGATTGCCGCCCGATGTTGAAGCTCTGCGTCCCCTGCTGGAGCGCGGCGCCCATGACCACATCGTCGATTTCGCCCTGGTCAATTTTTGCGCGCCTGATCGCTTCCTTGATAACCGGCGCCGCCATCGACGGCGATTCCAGATCGTTGAATGCGCCGCGGTATGCCTTACCGATCGGCGTTCGCGCGGTGGATACGACTACAGCTTCTCTCATGAAGCACTCCTTGGGTTCCCGGGCATGCTATCGCAACGATGTCGACGCCACGGCTGATAGACATTGGCAGTGTTATTTCCGCCAACAAATTCCGGAATGGTTGCGTTCCGGAAATTCATTTGCGGCCGGCGTTGCGCTAGGCGATTTTGGTACGCCAAGGGAGAGACCGGCATCCCTCCCTTGATCCGATGGGCTCAATGACTCTGGGACGCCGACATCGAGGGCTGAGAAGTCTGCTCTGTCGCCGTGTCGAGGGTTCCGCCCAGCGCCTTGAACGCGTGGATGAACCATTTGATGCTGGAGTATTCGTCTTCGCCCCACAACGCCAACATCTCTTTGGCGTCGAGGTCTTCCTTGATCAGGGCGACGAAATCATTGATCGGTTTCACGACTTCGTCCGCGTTGCCGAAGCTCGACACGATGGTGCGCAGTTTATCGAGGTCGGAAACGTTGGGGTCGGCCTGCTTGCTTACGAACTTGTCGATTTCGGGATCCTTGACTGCCACACACTCGGCGCCGAGGTCGCTCAACTTCTGATCGATTATCCTCACGTGATAGCCCTCGCGCTCCGCAATCGTCCGCAGGCCGCTACGCATGCAGTCGGTTTTGCAGACCGCCGCCCATTTCGTCAACGCGTGGGCCCCGGCCGCCTCGCCGTTGCGGACTCTTTGGAGATAGGCAACGATGCCGTCGCGTTCGCAGCCATAGGTCTTGCCCATCGCAGTGAACCCGCCGCCATTGGTCCCGGTTGCCGCCGCCGCACCTTCCAACAGCGCCATCTCCTGTTCAAAGGTTTTCTCGTTGATGACGCCCTTGCGGTAGGCTCTCAAAAGCTGGACGAATTCGAATTCTCGACTCATATGTCCCCTCCGGTCAAAGTTGTTCGACGCCAATCATACGATAGGGCCGGCCCTTCTTGAGTGTCAAACCGTTTGCATCCGCAGGTGTTGGTATTGGCCGGGCTTCGATTGGAACGGCGGTTCAGACCGTACTACCGCGCTATCACACCTTTTTCCGACGTTTCAGCCGCGGCGGGTGTGTTGAGTCACTGATGCGATTCCGCTAGATTTCATGGTTTGCGTCCGGCTACAGGTGCTTACCAATGAATAGCGTCATCAAGAAACTCGAAGACCAGAATCTCAAGGCCGACCTACCCGCGTTTCGCGTTGGCGATACATTGCGGATTCAGGTCAAGGTGGTGGAGGGGGAGAAGGAGCGAATCCAGGCCTTCGAGGGCATCGTGATCAAGATGGCCCGGGCGGGAGCACGCAGTACTTTCACGGTGCGAAAAGTCTCGTACGGCGTGGGGGTAGAGCGGATTTTCCCCCTGCATTCCGACCGCATCGAAAAAATCCAGGTTCTAACCCACGGCCGAGTCCGCCGGGCCCGTCTTTACTATTTGCGCGGACTCTCCGGCAAGGCCGCCAGAATCGGCACCAAAAGCGAGCAGCGGCCAACGCGGGCCAAGCAGATTTCACCCCCGCAATAAGTCCTTTTCAACCCTGAAGCGGTCGATCGTTCTGGCGGCCCTAGAGCAGCGCGCTTGGCCGGAACCCTTCTCCTTAACCGCGCCTTTACAACCTGACACTTATGTCCGTTTTGGCGTCGGCGTTCGGGTCGGCGTCCCGGTAGCGGCCGGCTTGGCTGTCGGCGTCTTGGTCGGCGTCCCGTCTAACGGTCGGCTTGGCCGTCGGCGTTCTGGTCGGTGTCGCGGTAGCGGTCGGCTTCGCCGTTGGCGTCTTGGTCGGTGTCCCGGAAGCAGTCGGCTTGGCTGTCGGCGTCTTGGTTGGCGTCCTAGTTGCGGTCGGCGTGGCCGTTGGTGTCTTGGTCGGCGTCGCTGTTACCTTAGGCGTTGGCGTCCTGCTTGGGGTGTGGGTCGCCGTAGCTGTCGGCTTAGGTGTTGGCGTCCTGGTCGGCGTCGCTGTTACCTTAGGCGCTCGCCCCGCCTCCGGTGGCTCCGCCGCTGTCGTTCCACGCCGATTCGGGCACGTGGCCCGTATTATCTCCGTTATCATCGTAGACTGGATTGAAAGATGTGCCGCCAACCGAGGTGACGTTAGGGTCGGCACCCATCTCGTTCACATTCCTGGTGGTGGCTGGCACGCAGGTCATTGCGTTCGAGTCGTAAACAATATCAGCGGCGCCCTCGTCTCCCGATTCAACGAAAATCGTCTGTCCCAGCGCGGCGGCCTTCAAGTAACTCGGGCTGAGCGTGCCGGTGTAAAATGAGTCGGGGCGCCGCACAGCTCGAAGCTTATACTGATGACCTGACAAAGATTATCGTTCACGGCCCGCTGGATCGCGTCGACAATCGGCCCATTTGCGCTGCTATTCGATGGGTCGCCCAGGTAAAACGTCTGTGCCGCACCCGGCGCGGTTGCGTGTGACCATTGCAAGTCCAGCAGCGCCTCATCCTCGTCACCATTGGTTCCCGGTCCCGTCCCGTTGACCAACACCGTGGTAATTGAGGGGGTTGGAAGGCTGAAAGCGGCACTGAAAGAACCCCGCCCGGTGTTGGCCGCATTGAGGACGTTGGAATCGCCCACGACCGCGATGCATCCTGCGCCGCCGCCGTTGGCTTTACCGAGCAACGTGGACTCGTCGTAGAACGAATAGATATCCCCGGGACCGAAGCCGATGCTTTCATACTGGGGAGCTGCGATTGGACCACCCAGTGACTGGGGGCGCGTTGCGATGCCGTCGCGCGAGAGCGGATCGATCATCGCGGCCAGTCTTAGGAAGTTGCGCGAACCTTCCGGCCACAGCAGCTCGGTTCCCAAGTCCGATGGACTTCCGAGTGACACTCCCGTGGCCTGATGCCGCCGGCCATGGGACGGCTGTGCGTGGATAAAAATTGTTAAGGCCGCTGATCGAGCCGATCAGACCAGCAACCTGCGCCGGAACGGTTGGTTCCGTGACATTGGAATAGCTGGCGCCGCTTACCGAAGGACATGATCGACGTGCCGAAGGCCTGCTCGGCCCGCGCCACCGTACCCGATGCCCGCACATAACGATCCGCCAGACTCGACGAGATCACCTGCAAACCTGCGCTGCAAGCCAGTTTGCGACCGCCGTCAGATCCTGTTGGGCCGGACCAAAGCGGGAGTCGAATTCGTTGGAGGTCAACCAACGATGGTGCACGTGATAACCGTGCCAAAGTCCTGTTCATAGGCTTGATTTGTTTCGCAGACCGACTCCGTTTCCGCGTGAAGCCTTCACCTAACTGAAAATTCCCATTTGAAATCCGGATTGAGACTGCATCTACACGAGTCGCTTTGCAAACGCGAAGTTGATGCCCGTTTTTGACTCCAAACGTTCAGGTTTGGCACTGCTTTCTTTCGTAGCACACCTTTCCAAGGCGGTCGGCTTCATCTCTTGCCCGTCTTTACTAATATTACCTGGGCCAGAGCAACTTCAATTCCGCTTGAAAAGGGATGGCAGGTTGAAAGCCTGTCCTTGCATCAGTCAGCCTGCTCCCGTGGCAAGGCTTTCCCCGTGATCCGAGCCGCGGGCCATACAGTAAGGGAAACGCCAAGCCGATGGCGACGAAGCCGCGCATAATCACATTGTCATAATCACATTGTTATGAAGAAACTTGGTTAACGTTTAACTGAATATTGTCGGAAATGGATTCACGCTTCGCGGCATAATTATTTGACGCGAAAGAGTGTGAAGGGTGCATAATCACGCCGATATCTGTGAAACTTTTGCGATTCGCCGGTATAAGCTGTTAGTTCAGTTCCTCATCCTGACTATGCTGCTTCTGGCGAGCTGTAATGGGAGCGGATCGCAACCGCAACCGCAATCGCCGGAAATCGTTCACTTCGTTCCGAATTCGCTTGCGTTCTGGAGCGACTCGGCAAACTGGACGACCAGCTATGGTCCCGCATACGCCAACATCGCCCTGGCGTCGAGCAATTTTGTGCCCTGCAGAGGAGGTCCTTACGCGCTCTGCTATTACTCGGGTCCGAGCTCCGGTCCCGAAGACTTATCCTGCACCTTGACATCAGATGGCCATTACGCCAATTGCCAATGCTTCGACATTCCGTACGGGGTGTATTTCGTAGATATCAACGCCATCCTGAACCACTCGGTATATGAAAACACCATCGCTCAATGCGGGACTGACGGCAGCCGGTGCGGAACAATTAACTCGGCCCCGGTATGCCAGGCGGTCAATCAAGGAAATCTGATTCCCGGTACGAAGGTATACTCCACGTTCAGCCTGGACTGCGTCCCCACAAACGGAATCGGCCAGACCAATTGCTCGCGCGCGCCATACGCCGGATGCATGACCGCGCCCTGTTTCCCAACCAGTCAGTCCGGTATCGTCCAGTGCTCTTGCCCGGTTTTCGACGGTCCTTATCAGGTCGGTCAGAACGACCAGGCGTGTACGCTCGGAGATGACCTGGTGTGGTCGGCTGCTTATGCTCCGCCAGCGACACCAACCGCTGCGCCCACCCCGTCCGAGGCTACGAGCGCCGGCGAGCCGGGTGCTGTTCCCAGTCCGGGAACGTGCCTGCCGGACGCGCCGGGAGGAATGGGATGCCCGCTGTATGTGCCAGGAAGCACCACTCTACCACCGGGCAGCGGCGTTGACTGCGCACGGGTTTGCGATGAGTACAGCAGTTGCCTGCAAACGGGAGGGGTTCAGACGGGTTTTACCTGCGATGCGACCCTTTGCACCGACGAATGCAACGACCGGGACCTGTTGGGAACCGCTTGCTCTGAGTTGGCGCAGTGCGACATTTCGGAAATAGTAAAAGCTGAAACGGCGGCTCAATGCAGCTGCTGCGCGAGCCAGCTATGTGGATGCAGCCCGAATGGTAAAACCGATACGGCGATCGCGGCGCTTAACCAACAACAGCGCGACCGAGGTATCAAACCCCAATGCGACATTAATGGCACGCTGTGCGGATCACCGTGATGTTCCATTCCCGCATCAGCGGGACAGCCCGTCCGAGATCGATTCGAAAGCTTCATTTTTTCTAACATCATCCCGATATTGTATCGCGTGGTGAAAACGCCAGTGGCCGCAAAGAGGCCGCTCGCGTTCTTCCGAAACTAAAGTCCTGTGGCGACAGGCGTCGCGCGTCGACTAATGTGACGGCGGCAGGTGCAGTCGTCAGCGCCGCATGAGGCGGTCTGACCGATTGCACTCTTCCCATGGGAGAGCGACATGGACTACTTGATTTCGCAGACAAATCCCGGGACCGTGACCGTCTGCCTGGGGGCCGCACTGGTTGTCGCGTGGATAGCGGGTGCATGGCTGGCACGTTTCGATCGGCGTACCCACGAGGCGCCGCATTCCAAGTTCGGCGACGCCGCCATGGCTCTGCTCGCCTTGTTGCTGGCTTTCACGTTTGGCACGTCAATCGCGAAGAACGATCAGCGCCGGTTGTTGGTGGTTCAAGACGCCAACGCGATTAGCGGCTTCTACACCTGCGCAAGTTTCCTGAACGACCCGTTAAAGGACAAGCTGCACGAACTCATCCGCAAGTACACGCAACTTTGGATTGGCGCCGGGGCAACCGCCGACCTCGCAAACGTGATTGCCGAACTCGATCGATTGCAGCAGGAAATGACCGATTTAGTAGGTCAGGCAATTCACAACGGGACGCCGGTCGCGGTGCCACTGATTAATGGCCTCAACAGGCTGGTTGGCAGCGACCGGTCGCAGCTCGCTGCGGTCCAGGATCGGCTGCCTATAACCGTCGTATTGCTGTTGTTTTTCACCGCCTTTGTCGCAACCCTGTTAGTCGGACGCGAGCACCATCGGGGTGCGTCCCGCGACCTGGTTGGAACGGCGTTTTTCATCGCGATGCTCTGTCTGGTAGTTTACGTTTCCGCCGACTTGAATCGGCCGATGACCGGGCTCAGCCGCGTGAGTCAGGCGCCGATGGAGCATCTTCTTGCTACTATGCGTCGCTCGACCGGCAAATAATGGAAGAACCGCAGGAACAAAAGAATCGAGAGTTCAGGGCCGTTGCGCACGTTAAACGCTCCTTGCTCATGCGCATCCTCGGGGTTCTGCGCCTGCAGGATTTGATGACGCTGATGATGGTCGCCGCAACAGCCCTGAGCGCGGTGGCTACCTGGCGCTCGACCCAGATCGCCCACCAGATACTTCGCTCCGCTTATCGTCCCTACGTCGGCGTGCGCGAAATGAAACTGGATTCTTCGAATCCGGAAAGACTGGTGGTGCGAATCGAGATTCTTAATTTCGGCTCAATCCCCGCCGAGAACATGGTGCTGAATGTGTCCAAGACCATCGACGGCAAGCCGTTTTCAGACTTGGGAAGCGTACCGGACATCGCGCTTCCAATTGGCGTGCTGACGCCTTCAACTCCGGACTACTACAATTCGTTCCTCCCCAGCGGGTATCTGGGGGCGATTGTGGATGGCCACTCGCAGTTTAAGGTGCGCGTTCAGACTACCTACGCCGATGCGTCGCGTAATCGCTATTGTTACGACGAGACCTTTGCATACTTCGCGCCCACGGCCCGTTTTTCACCCTTTCACGGCACCGGCGAGTGCCCGTGATCGAATGTAACCGCTATGGTTTCAGCCCCAGACCCACCAGCTTGAAGGTCCGATGCATGGCATGTTCTAAACAGGAGCCGATTGATGCCCTCTCCCTGACCAGGGAGAGGGTTAGGGTGTGGGTTTCTGAGAAACTGAGATTACAAAAGTTATACCACGCTGATTAAAAGACAGACACCCTCTCCCGTGGAAAGAACGGGAGAGGGCAACAGAAAGCCAAATAGCCGCGATGGAAAAGATGACAGGCCGAAAGCCCCTCCTCACGCTCTCAGATCGGAAGCGAATAGACCCTGGCGGCGTTGGTGCACATGACCTTGCGCCGTACCTCGGGACTCAATTTCGCCAGCGCGCCGGCCACATAGCCGACCGGCGCCGGATACAAACAGGTAGGATGAGGGAAGTCGGACTCGAACATCAGGTTGTCCGGGCCCAACGCGTCGAGCGCCGGGCCCAGGCCTTTGCGCTCGAACCAGAAGCAGGCGTAAATCTGCCGGCGGAAATATTCCGACGGCGTCATGCTGAGGATCTCGCTCGCGCCGGGGACTTCCTCTTCGAGCTGATAATCCAGCGCTTCGAGCAGGAAGGGAATCCAGCCGACGCCACTTTCCACCGAGGCGAACTTCAGCTTAGGAAAGCGCTCCAGCACGCCGGAGAAGATCAGGTTGGAGAGCACCCCGGCGTTGTTGACAAACAGCATCGCCGAGCCCAGGGCGAGCTTCTGATCGGCGGTTTGCGACGCCCACGGAATGCTGGTGAACCAACTGCTCGATTCGTCGCTGGCGCCGATATGGAAGTTGATCGGCAGATTGAGATCGCTGCACACCTCCCACAGGCGATCCCAGTCGCGATGGCCCAGGTCGGGCAGTCCGTGGCTTTGCGGATGGTTGTTCATGTTGACGCCGCGCAGCCCCATCTTCTGGCACCGAATCGCCTCGGCCGCCGACGCCTCAATATTCCACCACGGCATCATCGCCATCGGAAAGATCCGGTTGCCCGATTCCTGCTGAATCTCGGCCATCGCGTCGTTATAGATCTGGAACGTGATCAGACGGATATCCTCATCTAACTGAGACGCTCGCTGGCCGCCGAAACCGAGAAAGTTGGGATAAATGATCTGGCCCCAGATTCCGGACTCGTCCATATAGCGCAGCCGCTCCTTGATATTGAAGGAGCCCGGATGCACGTCCTCCATCCGGCAGTTCATGAAGCCCCATCCGCGGATCTTGGAACCGTCCTTACGCACCACGCTGGCCGGCGTGGCGTAGCCCAATGAGGTGTCGCCGTTGATTACCCAGGTGAGCTTGCCCTTGACTTCCCTGACCTGCGGGACCCGCTCTTTCCATTGACTTGGCGCCCTTGAGGTCCACAAATCGTGCGGCTCGCTCAAGTGGGTATCGCTATCAACTATCTTGATACCAGCGAGCAAACCCCGCCACGACTCGTCGCCACCGGTCGAACTCTGCTGTGGGCTGGCTGCCATGTTTGAACTCTCCTTGGTGCCGTCTGATTTTCTCATGAAACGGTTCAGGGTCCCGATTAAGGCGCTCCCGACCGATCCTTTTCGGATTATGGACTTTTTGCCCGGTTTGTCCATGGCCGTGAGGTGCGACGGCACAGTCGTGTGCGCCGCCGGTTTGGGCCGGACTCATTGCTCGAAGCAATGTCAGGAACGCTTACAAACTTCCGATCAGGCGCGAAATCATCCCGCCACGCTCAATATCCGACGGCGCGATCAGCGGTGCGCTGCCGGCCACGTGTCCATCGACGGTGACGTTACCGGTCCCTATCTCCTGACCGGCCTTGATGGGCGCCTGGATTTTCGGAGGCAGGTTGAAATCGACCTTGACCGCGCTCTTCTCGCGCGTCATGCTTCATGAAGACGTCCAAATCCGCTCCCCAAACCGGCTTAAAGTTTGAGGACGCGCCGCCGCTGACCGCGACCGCCTGCTCAATCGGCGCGCCCTTCCTCGCGACCGGATATTCGTAATAGTTCATAAAGCCCTGGGAAAGCAGGGTGGCGGCCTCGCTGAAGTTTTGCTGCTTGCGCGGCGACCCCATCACCACGGCGATAAGCCGCAAGCCCTCGCGCTTGGCGGTGGCGGTGACGTTGAATCCGGCCTGCGCGTAAAAGCCGGTTTTCAAACCGTCGCAACCCTTGTAGGTCCGTATCAGATGATTGGTATTGCGCAGTTCGAAGGTGTTATTGCGGAACCCGGTAACATCGATCGATGACCAGCGCAGTACGTCGGGATACTTGATTAGCTCCCGCGCGAGGATCGCCGAGTCATACGCACTGCTGATATCGGGCGGATTGGCCCGGAGCCGGCGGCAATCCGTGGGGCGAGTAGTAGTGGGTATCGTTCATGCCGAGCGCCTTGGCCCGCTGATTCATCATCACAACGAATGCCTCGCCGGACCCCGCGACATACTCGGCCACCGCCAATGAGGCGTCATTGGCCGAGTGGACTACGATCGCCTTCATCATATCGTCGAGCGAAAAGGTTTCGCCTTCTTTGAGATAGACCTGCGAGCCGCCCATCTTGGACGCCAATGCGGAGGTCGTGACCTGATCGGTAAGCTTCAGACTGCCGTCATGCACTTTCTCCGCCACGATCAGCATCAGCATCATCTTGGTCATCGAAGCCAGCGGCCAGGGCTTGTGCATGTCTTGATCGAAGATCACCATGCCGCTAACCGGTTCGATCACGCACGCCGAGACGTAAGGAGCCGTCAATTTAGAGCCGGACGCAGTCTCGGCGCTCTCTTCAGAGCTGGCCGATTTTTGCCGGGCGGCAGCATGATGCCGCGCCCAGGCACTGGCGGAAGCGGTGAGCAGAACCACTGCCACAATCGCAAAGAATGTCCATAGTACGCCGAATCGCCGCCCCTCAGATCCCATCATCTCCGACCTCCACACTGTTCGGGCCGCCGCCAATGGCCCGCAGTCGCAGGTAATTCCCGGTAGGCGTACTTGAGATTATCGACTCGAAAAATGGGCAGCTGCAATAGGCGGTGCGAGATCCGTCAACAAGTCGTCAACGCAACGCCACACCCGACACCGCATTATTTACGAAGGAGTGAAGCGGTGATTGATCGTCAAATGCAGATTCTGTCATGGGCAGCCGAGTCCCCGGCTTATTGAATCTGGTATTGGAGTTCTACCGGCTGGCCACGGCGCATGACCGTGATCGACAACGAGGAGGCGTTGCGCAGGCTATTCATCAGTGCGATCGCCTGGGTCGGATCGTTCAGATCCTGCCCGCCGATCGAGCTCACAACGTCGCCGTTGCGCAGGCCCATCTGCGAAAACAACGATCCCGGTATAACCTCGGAGAGCGAGAACCCGTCGGTCTTGCCGTTTTCGACGTTGGGGATCGCGCGCATCTGGGTGAAGAGCTGTCCCATGTTTTGCAGGTTTCGATTGAGAGCGGAACGCTCGATCATATATTCGTTGGGACC
Source organism: uncultured Pseudomonadota bacterium (assembly GCA_963824565.1). Classification (GTDB taxonomy): domain Bacteria; phylum Desulfobacterota; class Binatia; order Binatales; family Binataceae; genus JAJPJA01. Next base: position 164,005 of record CAWGQB010000004.1, read on the forward strand.
GATGCGCCGCACATCACGGCTAAAACGACCAAATCGTGGCGGTAACCGGGAAAACATCGGAGCCGGGAACCGGGCTTGGGGTGTCGCCTGCGTTGAGGTCGTCGGTCGGGATGTCCAGGTTCACGCGCGTCCCGTTGCGGTCGATGGTGACGCGGGTCTTTTGCACGGCGACCAGGATGCCCGCGTCGGGAATATGGTCGTCGAGTTGATAGATCGCCTGGTCGTGGGTGTTGTTGTCTTCCAGGATTGCAAACGGCTTGGTCCAGCTCAGATGCGAGGTTCCGACCAGCTTCACATGCAGGTCCGGGAGGCCCGGTTGAGCCGGAGGCGGAGGCGGCGGTGCTTCGGACTGTTTGACCTCGTTAAAGACATCGCGCTGGACGATGAGATCATAGTCAGCGCGCGAGAGCTGCGATAGGTCCGTGTTCCGCGGCTACGATACGGGGCGCAGGTGGTATGGCGATCAGGCGTCGGGCGACCAAGTCATTGACCGACCTGGCGGCGAAATAGGCGCACCCCGCGATCAACAGGAAATTGAGCACCACGACATATCTTTCGGAAAAAGTCAGCCGCACTAGATGATGCTCTCGACGTCGTACCGAACGCCTTGCTACCAGGCGTCGTAAATCGTAATTCCAGGGGCCCTTCCAGCGAGCCGCCACCAGACTGCCGTGATTATAACCGTTGCGGGCCTGGTCGAACAGCCGGGCCAGGTAGATCGTTTCATCCTCGCCCCGTTCGTTCAAAGCATGCTGGCGCGACAACCCAGCCATCGCGATTTGGACCAGTTCGATGGCCAGGTCCCTAAGCTTGACCCGACCGACCGGCGCTTCCATGCCGGCTTTCGCGGCCAAATCAGCCAGCTTCAGGCGCTCCTCGTAGCTCCAGCGTTTGACCAGATCCCAGGCCGCGAGCATACAGTCCGGTTCGTAGAGAATTCCCTTGCACAGGGCGGTCAGCGCCAGCATCAGCCCCGGCGGCTGACTGTCCGCCGAGCGGATCTCGATATACTTTTTGAGCCGCACTTCGGTGAAAATCGTGGTCAGGTGGTTGCCCCAGTCCTCGATCGTCGCGCGTTCCTTGCCGTATCCGCGATCCATGAACTGGCGGAACGTGAGACCGGGCGGGCGGGTCAGGTCGATGTAGCGATGGTCGCGGATGAGGAAATACATGGGGATGTCGAGCGCATACTCGGTGTAATCCTCGAAGCCGGCGTTTTCGTTGAACACGAAGCGCGGAACGCCGCAGCGGTCGGGATCGGTGTCGGTCCAGATATGGGCGCGGAAAGTGAGGTAGCCATTCAAATCGCCGTCGGACAATGGCGAGTTGCCGAATAATCCGTATAGCAGCGGTGTGATTGCCAAGCTCACCCGCAGCTTTTGCATCGCGTCGGCTTCGTCGCCGTAATCGAGATTGGCCTGCACGCCGGCGGTTTGCTTCATCATCCGCTGGCCCAATCTGCCCTTGCGCGCCATGTAGGGATACATGATTCGATAGCGGGCCTTGGGCAGCAGTTCGATTTCGTCAAAACGGCTGGCCGGCTGCATCCCGAGTCCCAGAATCGCGACTCGCAGATCTGCCGTCACCTCGAGCAGTTCTTCGACGTGGCGTTTGAATTCGCGATAGGCGCAATGGACATTGGCGCATTGCTCGCCCGACAGCTCGATCTGACCACCGGGCTCAAGCGTAATCGACGAGGCCGGATCTTTGAGCGCCAACACCCGGCCCTCCTCATCCACCGGTTCATGGCCGAATCGTTCCGCCAGCCGCCGCAGAATGACTTCGACGCCGCCAGGACCGGAAAAGGGGATAGCACGGCCGTCACGCGCGTTTACCATCACCTTCTCGTATTCGGTGCCGATAAGCCATCGCTCGCGCGGTTTGGAACCGCTCTGAAAGTAATCGAGCAGTTCCTCCTTGCTGCGGATTTCATCACTCATCGTGTACCTACTCGCATACCGGCCGTCCGTGCGGCCTATCATGGCCATGACCTAACTCTAACGCAAGCGGGAAGTCCGCCGGGTTGGGTCTGTGATTATCGAGCCCCATCTCCTAACTTTAGCAGACCTGCGCAAGCCGAGCTGACGGCATTTATGAGGAGGCGGTGATGGCTGAACTGGTAGTTGCGATCGACCAGGGTACAACCGGAACGACGGTGCTGGTGATTGACCCGGATGGCACCATCCGCGGACGTGCCTACGGCGAAATTCGCCAGTTCTTTCCGAGTCCCGGATGGGTCGAGCATGACCCGGAGGAGATTGCCAAGTCCGCCATCGTACTTACCCGGCGGGCGCTGCGAGCGGCGCGGGTCCAGGCCGCGGACGTCGCCACCATCGGCATCACCAACCAGCGTGAAACTTTTGTGGTTTGGGAACGCGCTACTGGCACACCGGTCGGCAGGGCGATCGTCTGGCAATGCCGGCGCAGCGCCGACATTTGCGATCGGCTGCGCCCGCACGAAGGCGATATTGCACGGCGTACCGGGCTGGTAGCTCGACCCCTACTTTTCCGCCTCCAAGCTCAAGTGGATGCTCGATCGGGACCGCGGTCTGCGGCGGCGCGCCGGGCGCGGCGAACTGTGCTTCGGAACCATCGATAGCTGGCTCATTTTCAGACTTTCCGGCGGGCGGGCGCATATCACCGATTACACCAACGCGTCGCGCACAATGCTGTTCAATTTGCACCGGCGGGCATGGGACCCGGCGATGCTCGACCTGTTCGGCGTCCCGCCTGAGATGCTGCCCGATCGCGGTCAGCTCCAAGGGTCCAATGGCCGAGACCGCCGCGGGCACCATCGCGTCGCGTCCGATTCCGATCGGCGCCGCGATCGGCGATCAGCAATCAGCGCTTTTCGGTCAAGGCGCGGTCGAACCGGGGCAGGCCAAGGTTACTTACGGCACCGGCGCGTTTCTGCTGATGCATACCGGGGCCGGCATCGTGCGCTCCAGGAACCGGCTTTTGAGCACCGCGTCGCTGGGGCCCGCGGGTGAGCCGGCCTATGCTCTGGAGGGAGCGATCTTCGTTGCCGGTGCGGTAGTGCAATGGCTGCGCGACGGCCTCGGCGTGATTCGGCGGGCGCAGGATACGATGGAGCTGGCGTTGCGGGGCGGACCGCGCAGCGGGACTTACCTGGTCCCCGCTTTCGTGGGCTTGGGCGCGCCCTACTGGGACAGCGGCGCGCGCGGCGCAATCGTGGGAATCACCCGCGGCACTTCGGCCGCGGACTTGGTTCGCGCCGCGCTGGATAGCATCGCCTATCAGGTATGCGACGTGTTCCGCGCGATGGAACGCGACGGCCGCCGGCCGATTGCTGAAGTCAGGGCCGATGGTGGCGCGGCCGCCAACGACTATCTGATGCAGTTCCAGGCCGACGTTTTGTCGCGGCCAGGTGCGGCGCGCCGCGATGCTCGAAGTGACTGCTTTGGGTGCGGCGATGCTGGCGGGACTGGCCTGCGGGATCTGGCGCTCACCGGCGGAATTGGCCCGGCTGCGCGGGTCGGGCCGCGTGTTCAAGCCGCGGATGGGGCAGGCACGAGCGCGACGAACTGCTCAGGGGATGGCACGACGCGGTCAACCGCGTCCGGAGCAAAAGCTCCAGCCGCGGGCGGCATAAGCGGTAAGTTAACCGGCCAAATGAACAAGGTGGGGCGGGCGTCCCTGCCCGCCGCTCCGCGTCCATGGCGGGCGCGGACACCCGCCATCTTGATCTGTGCCCGAGCATCCAAAACCCTCGGCCTGGTCGTCAAGCCGGCTTATGACCGCGGGCGGCGAGGTTCAGGTTGGCTTGATTTTGGTAACGACCAGTCCCTTGGAACTCCACCCGACGTCGAAGCCAATGGGGTCGCCAACGCGCAGCAAGTCGATTCCCGGGGCTCGGCCGCCGAGCGGAGCGCCCACCACCGCGACGAACGGAAATTCAAAGGGTATTTCACGTCCGCTGTCGGAGCGCACCAGCACCCCTGAGGGTCGCGCGATTAAGTCTGACGATCACTCCGCGATAGAAGTTGTCGGGAAAGCGCTCGGGATCGAATGCGTCACCACTCATGCCTGTTCCGGATGCCGAATAATCGGGACCTTATTAATGCCACGAAAACGCGCCGGTATGTAGTGGCTGCCGTGGATCAGCGCCCAAACTGAGCTTTCGTGCCGCAAAAAAAGCGGAAATTGAAAACCGAATCAAAGCGGCAGGGCGGTGCGGAAAAGGATGAAGCGCCCGATGAATTCCCCGACCAGCACCGACATCACGGCGATATAAAGCAGGCCCGTGGCCGCCATCGTCTGGGGAATCTTGAGCGTCTGCCAGGTCATCCAGGCCAAAGTTATCGAGGCGACCGGGCCCAGGACCAGACGCAGGCCCAGCATCATCGAGTCGCTGTCAAACAGCGTGGCTACGGCTTGAGTGGCGGCGTGTCCTCCGATCAAGCCCATTATCACAACCAACCAGGACCAGCACGATCAGCTCGCCCACTAACGCAAAGCCCATCAGTCGCACGATCGTGCGCAGATAATCCACCGGGAGATTAGGGTCGATCAGATACCAGTGTCCAAACAGCATCCCGGCACTGGCCAGCCCGAGGACCGCCGAGGAACAGACCGCGCTCAGCGCGTAGCCAACAATCGCCACGGCCCCGAATGAACTCGGCATCAGGGTAAGCGTAGCCGCCACCACGCCGGCCAGGCCAATCGCAAGACTGGCCAGATAGGACCGCGCTCGCAGCAGGCCCAGATCGGTCCAGAGCGTGAACATATAGACGCCGACGGCAACGCAAAAGACCATCCACAGTCCACTGTCCAGCCATAATGCGAACGGCGACGGCGCCAAGGGCTCCGCGCGGCGTATCGCCAGCAGCGCAAAGCCCACAGCCGGAAGCAGACCCGCACCCAGGTAAACCCCGGCGCTGGACTTGTAGAAACCCCGCTCCACCTTGAAAAATGGCGGTACCGCGATAGCGGCCATCCCGCCAAAAGCCAGTTCAGCAAAAACCAACAGAAAACAACTTGCGAATCTCGTCACGCGCCAATCTTAACGGCACCCGCCGCACGTACCAACCCGGCGCATAGCGGAGCCGCGCGCCTTCTTCTCTCTGAAACTACGCCCAGCCCTTGCTCAGCGGCACCATATGATAGAAAAAAGCGTTGCGCTCGACGAACTTCCAACGCCCGTTTTCGCGCCGATAGATATCGTCGTAGTAGCCTGAGCCGATCATGCTCTGACCGTTTTGGGTGATCCGCACTTCGATTGTGCAAGTCCCCTTGGCCTGGTCGCCGTCGATTTCGATGATGTGATTGTGGATGCACGGCAGCGCCAGGCGCGTCGCAACGCCGGGATAAAACTTGTCGATTTGCTCGCGGCCGCGCACGTCGATGGTCTTGCCCTGGCCCTCGACGGTGTTGGTGAAAACGCCGTCATCGGTGAACAGATCCTTGACCTTGGCGCCTTCGCCGCGACCCACCCAATGGGCGTACTTCGCGGTCAACTCCTTGATCTCTTCACGATCGGCGAGCTCTTTGACTTGCTGCTCCAATGTCTTCATAGCTGCTCCCCTGGTTTATCGGCGGCCGGTATCGCGCCCGGGAAATTGTCGCCTTCGTCGTGCTCCCCGTGTAGCAAGCGCGAAATCGAGGCGTCAAGCGCAACACCCGCGCATCCAGTTCTGGGCGGGGCCGCTGAGCGATCGCATATGCCGGGAAGGCAAGAGAATCGGTTTGAGTTTTTCCGGTACCCGGATGGCAATCTACAGGTGTATGATGCGAGACCGAGGACGTAATCGGTATGACACAGCATCGAACTCGAACGCCTTGCGGTCAAGGGCGTTTCACTGCTGATATCCGCCGCGGCGCTGGTGTTTGCGCTCAAGGCTATCGGCTATCCGCAGTCAGGCGACAGCGGCGCCGGAACCGCAGCAGACCCCGCGAGCGAACCCGGCCGGGCAGCCGGCCTCCAGCGCGAGTCCGGCCGCGATGCCGCAACCCGCGTCCTCGCCGACACCCGCAAAGCACAAGCACAAACACCACAAGCACCACCATAAGCTGCCGCCGATCCCCGCCGTTCCACCTCCCGGCATGCCCTGACCTTTAAGCGAGGATAATTGCGCGCGATTTGCAAAACACATTGGCGCAGAGGCCCTTTCCCATCAGCCGAAGCCAAGCATGTGGATATGCCATATGCCAAAAGAGACGAGCAGAATCGACGCCATCACCAATATTCGGGTAAGTTGATCAGCGCGTCTACCAGCGCCGACGCCCAAGGCGACCAGTACCAACAGAAACGGATAGACCTGGACCCAATAGCGAGGTCCGAACTGGGTAAAACCGTTAGCATACACGGTCATGGCGGCGCCCATGCTTAGCAAGGTCGCGAGCCATATCAGCACCGTTACCGGTTTTTTCAAACTAGGACGCAACGCAAGAATGAAGGCCGGCGATGTCAGAACCATCGCCTGGCCCCCGCTCCCCGGCTGAAGCCACGGAAAAGTCTCGCCTAGGCCCCACCCCATGAACAAAACCGTGTGCAGGTTGGCGGGTAGAAAGTGGAGCGAAAATGGGCTGCTAATTGCTCTATGGAAAGCGGGATTAAAGTACCCGCCGCCGTCGCAGCATCGGTACCACAGCCAGAGCGATTGGTCGAAGAACGTGCCGTATCGCGAATAGTTGAACACGCCATATATCACGCCCGCCAAAGCAAACCCGGGTAACATCGCAAACAAATTCAGCAGCTTTCGCCCTCGCACCATCAGCAAGAGAGCATAGGCCGGCGCTGCCATCACCACGTCATTGCGCCCCAGCGCCGCCAACGCGGCAAACACGCCGACCACCCAGGGCCGGGCCTTGCCGAACACCTCGTTGAGCGCGAGTAGAGTGGGAAGCACCGAAACCACCGATACGAAATCCCAACTCGCGCCGATCGTCGCCTCATACCACAGAGTCGTTCCGACGCCGAAAAACGCCGTCAGCCAGATCCGTGCGGAAGTAGACAGCCCCAGAAGAAGCAGGAGGCGCCATGCCAGCGCGACCTCGATCGCTCCCAGCAAGACGCAGACCATCGGTTGATATTCCTCCGCCCCCTCCACTCCACGGTGAGCCGCTACCAACGGCATCATGACGATCGCCGCCAGCGGAGGATGGACCAGGAACGTGCGCCCGTGAAAACGGGTGAAGTCGCAATCCGGCAACTGTTTCGCGACCGGTAAGTTCGTGTTGCAGATCGGGCCCACCTGCTCCATGTATCCTGGCGCGTCCACCCATGAGTGCCCGTGGAGGAAGGCGGCAGCCTGCACCGAAGGTTCTATAAACGGAGTCGGTCCGAACAGGGTGACACCGTAAAGCGCCAGGAAAAACACAAATACGGCAAAGAACGACCATTGTTCGATAGATCGACCCAGGAGCAGCCGCGAGGTCCCCAATGCGCGTTGGCGCCAGCCACCGATAAAAACCAACGGTAAACTGACGCCGGCAAGCCCGGCTGCCACATAAACGATCGGATAAATCCTGCCCGCCAGATGCTTCGCCAAAGGTCCGCCCGCACCCACTACGATCAGGGCGAGAAACAGAAGGGTCAGTGGAAGCGAGAACGGTGGTGATTCGGAAGGAGCCGATGGCGCTGGCGAGATAACCGCATCTTTGCCGAAAAGATTCGGTGTGAGATTTGTGGTTTGGTCCATCCGCGCGACTGAAAGGATCTACTATCGGGGTCGCGGCTGCAAGACCGCACCCCGCATCGGCTTTCAGTCGATGGCGCTCCGGACCAGCTTTCGAAAGTGATGGTCGCCCCGGTCGTCATCGCCAGTGCTCGCACCGCAGCGCGTTGGAAGTTCTCGAAGTCGCATATAGTTCTCCGGACAGTTAGACCAGGAAACCGATCAGGCAGGGACTCCTGAGTGGCACGCGCGGAGCGTCGCGAGTCTGGGTGGCTTAAACAACCGCTGTTGCAAATTTTAAAAGCTCGACGCTATGGTGAAACGCATGCCGGCCGACAACGAATCCAGTCGAGTCTGCCGTCTATCGCCGCAAGTTTGGATATGAGAGGACTCCAACCTGACTTCCCGCAAACTCCTCCAGCATCTTGCCAATCCAGTCCATTACTTCTTCGGTATTGCATTGCGATTCGGAAAAGATGTTTCCCGTTCAGGTTGGATAATGCCTTTGGCGCTGATCCCAGCCTTGATCTGTTGCATCTGTTTGAGTGCTTACCCGAGCGATCTGGTCAATAACGGCATCTTGTCGAGCGGGACTGGGGAACTACCTGAAGGCTGGCGGCATGAAGCGTTCGATCCTCAACCGGACGCGGTTAAATTCGAATGGATATCCGCAGGTTCGGGCCCTGGCGTTCTCAAAATTTCAAATCTCAAGCTGAACGATTCACGCTGGTTCCAGACTTTTGCCGTATCTCCATCTACTTGGTACCGCGCATCAGGCTGGGTTCGGGTTGAAAAGATAGGCACCGGGGGCGGCTTCGGCGCGTACCTTGCCGACTTCGACGATGACTATTACTCACGCGATTTGCGTGGAGGCCAAGGTTGGCACCAAGTTGAGTTCTGGATGAAGACCGGCCCGTCCCAGCATTCGGTGACGTTGGCATGCCGGCTCGGCGGCTATTCCGCACTCAACACCGGCACCGCTTACTTCACGGCTGTCTCTTTTGTTCAGACCGGAAGCCCGCCCGGCGGTGCTGCGCCGGCTTACGGCTGCGGGTTCCTGGACTTTCATGGGCTTACTGACTTCTGCGGTCAGCCTTCGGTCCTGATCCGATTAATTGGAATCACCCTACTGATCGTCATCGCACTACTGTTATTGTGGCGTTTCAATCCCTCCGGAGGTCCCAGGAGCCGCTTAACCCAGGAGACGCCGCGAGAGACCGAAAATCTCAAAATACAGAAGTGGGAACCCGGGACCACGATCCTGACTCCCAGGCGCGAGCGTCTTCTGGTCGGGTTGGGTGCTCTCGCATTCGGACTGATATTCAGCTATCCGGTTCTTGCGCATATTTCTCGAATCGGAAGCGTGTGGGATTGGGACTATTCCCTGCAACTCGAATGGGTTCCGTTTTGGTCGGTAACACATTTTCACCAGTTACCGCTTTGGAGTCCATACACCTGTGGCGGGATGCCGATGCTCGCAAACCCGCAAGCGCGGGTCACGTCACCTTTCTTCCTCCTCCATCTGCTATTCGGTCTGCCTATCGGGCTTCACCTTGAGATACCTCTCCATCTCGCTCTCAGTTTCCTCGGTGGATACCTGCTAGGTGGCGTGGAGGGCTTGAAAGTCCCAGGCCGCGTTGCCTGCGCAGCTATATTCCCCGCCAGCTCATGGTTTACGGACCACATGGCGGTGGGACACTTAATGGCTCTGTCGTGGCTTTTGCTGCCGTGGGTTGCATTGTTCATCCTGCTGGCGGTCGAAGCCCGGGCTTTGTCGTGGGCGGCGCTCGGCGGACTGATCGTGGCGTTGATGTTTAGTGAAGGAGGTGCGTACCAGACCAGCCACGCAATCCTGTTGGCGTCGGTGTTGTGCGTTGCCCTCGCCGCTACCCGGCGCACTCTATGGCCGCTGATTGTTTTGGCGGCGTTTGGGGTGTTTGCCGCAAGTTTTGGCGCGATCAAATTGCTGCCGGCGTATAAATTGATGTCCGCTTATCCCCGCCTCACGGATATTTCCTATATCGACTATTCTGTCCGATCGCTTCCTGTAGCACTTTTTTCGCGCGACCAGTTCTTCGCTCGGGTCAGCATCGGAGGCGCGGCATTTTACGAATATGGGGCGTACATCAGTCTGTTCGCAGTAGTGCTCGTCGTTATCGGCGTTGCGACCTCCGCCAGACTGCTCACGCCCTGGATCGTCGCCGCCTTGTTCTTCCTGGTTTTGACTGCCGGAGAGGGCGGCTTTCCGCAGATTTGGGAACTGTTGCACAAGCTTCCGCTGTTTTCTTCCGAACGCGTTACACCACGCTTTCTGGTCACGTTCGTCTTTACCCTCAGCGTCATTGCCGGATATGGCGCTGACTTCATCTATCGTCGGCTGGGCCGAATTGGTGCGGCGCTCGCACTGGCCCTGGTTGCGGCGGCCATCGTCGATGCGTGGCTGGTCGGTGTATCCAATTTGGCCTGGGTAGTCGATACCAACGACCCACCGACGGTGGTACGGGAGTTCAGGCAGTTCGCATCCGGCCGGCCTGCAACGAATATGTACCCACTCGCCAAGAGCAGCCGCGGCGATCCGACTTGTTATGAAGCGATACCGGTCGCAATCAGTGCCGTTGGGGAAAATGAGCAAGGCTATCGCGGCGAACAGTATCTGCTCGGCCCTGGTTCAGTGCATCTTTCACAGTGGACGCCCAACGTACTGAGCTATGATGTTGATACCCCTGCGAACAACGTAATGGTGATAAACCAGAACTACGACTCCAATTGGCGCCTGGTCGAGGGGGCCGGAGAAGTGTTCTCCCAAGGCGGCCTGATCGCCGTGCGCCTGCCCGCCGGGACGCAGCGGATCAAACTCGCTTACCGCAGTTACTTCTTCCTCGTCGGCGCAGTCGTGACAGTTCTTACTTTGGTCGTTACCATCGTCCTATGGCGCAAAAATATTTGAGGAAGGCAAGTGGCGTAAGACGTTGGTTACACATTATAGCATGTCATGGACCGCGCTGCGTGGAGAAAGCGGAAGAAGCCAATCGCATGAAGAGCGGTCCGATTGCTGTTACGCGTTGTTCATAGAGCAGAGGGTGCGCAACGCAATTGCACACTCGCAAAGGTCGGCAGATTCCAGGTTATGCGAACAGCACTATGTATTGCCGACAGTACAACTATTCGCCGCTACTAATCCCGCTTCTGTCGGAGTGCAAGCCTGACTCGACCAGTAGAACGGGCAAGTCAGGCTTGCGATCACGATGCCGGTTCCGATTACCCCTATGGCCCGCTACAAAACACAGCAATGTCGCCTACGAGAGCGGCGGAAACATGGGCGGCGGGACGCGCGCATGAGTGGCGTCTTCGAAGGCAGCGCCGACATGTAATAGAAGCCGTTCGCTGAAGGGCGCGCCCTGAAGCAGGATTCCGTACGGCAACTTAGCCTTATTCATGATAGTCGTGTTGGGAGCCGTGCGTGGGATGTCATAGGAGACGGTTGTAAACCCTGCCGGCACTGTCAATTCGGGAATGCCGTTTGCGCCAAGAGTTGAGTAGCCATTACTGGGCCGCCCATTGACGGTCGGTGCGGTCAAATAGGTCAGTATATACGGCGGGATGGTCGTTGTTGGCGCGATCAGTACGTCGATACCGTTTCTCCCGAGCTCCTGAAGTACGATCTGTTTGAGTGTAAAGCGCCTAACCTCCTTCGCCGCCGTATCCAGATCAGTAACGGTGGCGGCGCTTGCCAAGTCGCTTTGTTCCGAGGTGCCAAAATTGGGATCGACCCAAAAAGTCGATTTCGTAGCAAGGTCACTGATGGTCTGAATGTTGGCGTCGCCACGGCCTCTCAAATAGCGGCCGAGGACCCACGTCAGTTCGCCTGAGTCGGGACCGTTCGAGGGCAGTGCACGAATATTGGGCGCATCAACGGATGTCGGAAACAACGAAATATTAAACCATAAATCAATGAGTCCAGGGATCGTCGTATCAATTCCGGCGGTCGCAGCTGCGGCAGGCTCAAGATACGGGTAGAGCTGCGGAATCACATCGGCGAACAGATCATTGCCAGGCCCCGGATCGATCACGGTCGCACCAAGCGTCTTGAACTCTGTGATCACGCCCTCGAACAGATTAACCGATTCCTGGTCGGCTACCGTCCACGGAACGTCCCATTCTCGTATAACTCCGACCCGAATACCCTTAAGCGGGAGAGGCCGGTCGACGAGTGCGGGATCGGTAGCCGATGCATATGACTCATGGGGAAGCTGGCCGACGCTGAAAGCGGTAAGCTCATCGCTCGGGTCGTAACCGGCAATCACGTCCAGCACTTTGGCAGTGTCGCTCACCGTGCGGCAGATTGGACCAACCCTATCATTATATACCGTTGCCTGGATCATGCCAGTCCGAGGCACCAATTCTTGTGTCGGTGCGAGGCCAACATCGTCGCTCCAGTTAGCGGGATGAATAATAGACCCGCCGGATTCTTCGCCGATTCCGCACAGTACCATGTTGGTCGTGACCGATAGACCGACGCCGGTACTGGAATGTCCCGCGCTCCTAGTCGTGTCGTACGCATTACATTCGACGCCCCCCCAAGAACTGCGGTCAGTACCGGAGGCGTATTCGCCCATATTCGTCTTCGCCAAAATGATTGCGCCCGCACGGCGCAGGCGTGTGACGAAGACCGAATCATCGGGAGGCCGATCGTTGGTATAGGGTGCATCAGCGCCGCTCGTAGTACGCATATCGAAAGTGTCGTACTCATCCTTGATTCCCATTGGTACACAAAACAGCGGCCCCATTTTGCCGGTTTCGTGAAATGACTGGTCTTCAGCGGCGGCTACTTCAAGCGCGTCCGGCATGCTGGGATCATCGTCAACGGGATCGGTCTGACTGCGCGAGTGATGAGCATCGAAGCCCAACGCGATGCGATGCGCAGGCCTCAGGTTCAAAGTCATCAGCGCATTGACCTGCCCGGCGTTGGGTATGAGGTTTACAGGCCCTAACTGTCCTGCCGCCGTAGTCGGCAAGACGCAAATTCCGTTGTATGCCTTAATCCGCGCGAGATAAAGTTCGACAAGCTCGACGCAGGTAAGCTGATGTGATCTGATCGCGCTTTGAACATCGTCGATTGTGGCATCGAGCAGTTGAAACTTGGAGCCAAATGACGGTGAGGCAGCTGCTACAGAATGGAGAGTCTCCACTGAAAAGAACGTTGCTGCCACAAGTGCAAGGAGCAGTCCGGCGCGCAGTCGGGCCGGGCCGCGAAAACGGTAACCCATAGGTTCCTCCGCTAGGTTGAAGTAACTGGCCCGTGCCGGAGCAATAAGCGTTCCTCAAGTATGTGTGATAAAATAAGTTATGGTTAGCCGATCACAATTACAATAAGTCAAAACTATATCGTATCCGCGCTTTTCTCGTACGCTCGCGAGAATGAGAGTGCTGGTGAAACATGCGGCATTTGTAAATCGGTTAGGCATTGTGACTTAGCCGGAATTTTTGTTTTGAAATGTCAATTGAGATCCACAAGCGTCACCAGATCGGCTGTAGATCGACTGCCGCACAAGCTCGATCTGCGCCAACCGAGTGTTTCTTTCCCCGTCGGTCGGTCAGTTTCGTTCGACGAGTTCGCCCAAGCGTGGCACGGCGCTCCGATGGCCGTATTGTCGTAGCCGGTAGCGTTCAACTAGAGGCGTAGAATCCCAACGCTCTGTCCTGCAGAGGGCTGCTGGACGAGATGCCCACAAGCGCCCCGCTGCGAAACTTGTGGTTTGCGCGGCCGGCGTGCCTGCGCTTAAAAGCATAGTGACCAGGACCCCCGCTACGGAAAAGTGAAAAATCGCCTGATTGTTCAGAGTTCTAGTCCAAATTCCGGCTGCGTTGGGCGTGCCGTCGGATGATTTGAGCGGAACCGATGGTACAGAGCGGTGGCCCGTTAAACAACGTAATTAGCAGGTTAGTCGCATTAATGGCGAACCAATCGTCAGAACGGTTGGCTTTCGAGGCACAGTCCGCATCGTGTCGGGCCTCCGCCACTCGGGTGGCGAGAGGATATGTAAGGAGCGGGGCACTTGGGACGAAGCAAATCCGGTACGGCCCTTTATGGTCCGGTGGCCGTCAACTGTGGCTGTCAAATCCTTTGACAACCGCACAGGGTTCCCAAAATCCCCTGATTTGAATGGCGCGCCCTGAGGGATTTGAACCCCCGACCCTCAGATCCGTAGTCTGTCGGACTCAACTTCACCAAACTTACGAAATAGGCAATAAATCCAATAGAATTAGGCCTTTTTACCTAATCTGCGAGCTCGGTCCTACGTGCGAATACGCGCAAAAGACTTGCGTTTACGCTGCAATACGTCTACATTTCGTCTACATGAACGACGCACAGACCGTTAGACTTACGCAGAAGGCTGCCGAGTCCGCGCGACTTCCAGCCAGCGGTCAAGCCTTCATTAGGGATAGCGAAATCACCGGCTTTGCATTGCGCGTGACCACGAAGGGTGCGCGATCGTGGATCTGGGAAGGCCGAATTGGCGGCCGGGTGCGACGGGTTACGTTAGGGCGCTTCCCTGACGTGCCCTGCATCTTGGCCCGCGAGCGCGCGCTCAAAATCAGGGGTGCTATCGCCCGGGGCGAGGATCCGGCCGACGAGCGAGCAGCGCGCCGCCACGAAGCGATCCTCGACGACCTGGAAAGCGCATGGTTCGAGCGTCACGCCATTCCGCACAAGGCGCCTCGCAGCGTGAAAGGGGACCGCGACCTGCTGAAGTACATCCCCAGCGCTTGGCGGGCCCGGCGGCTCTCAACCTTCAACCGCAGTGAGATTGAGGCCCTGCACGCTCGCATCGGCCAGGAGCACGGACAGTATGCCGCAAACCACCTGATCAGGTTGCTGCGCGCGATGTTCAACAAGGGCCGCGATTGGGCGATGTTGATGAGCGACAATCCGGCCGCGCGCATCAAGCTCTTTCGTGAGGATGCGCGCGATCGGTTTTTATCCGCCAATGAAATGGCGCGAGTCAACCAGGCTCTCATCGAGGAGTCCGACTGGCGTTGGCGGGCCTATTTCCCGCTCTTGCTCATGCTCGGAACGCGCCGATCCGAGCTACTCTCTGCGCGCTGGGAGGACTTCGATTTCGAAGCGCTGACCTGGCGCATTCCTGAAACGAAGGCCGGGCACCCTCACCTGCTACCGCTTCCGCGGGCCGTCGCGGAGTTGCTGGCGGGGCTGCCCAGCCGTGCTGAGGGCGGCTGGCTTTTTCCGGGGACAGGCGCCACCGGCCATATTGCCGAGCCGAAAAAAGCGTGGCAGCGCATACGCGCCCGCGCCTGTGTGGCAGACGTCCGGATCCATGATTTAAGGCACACGCTGGCAAGCTGGCTCGTCGCTCAGGCGCACGGGCTGACCTTGATTGGACGCGCACTCAATCACAGTCAGACCAGCACGACGCAACGTTACGCACATGTCGCGCTCGATCCAATCCGTGAAGCGCTTGAGCGCAATACTGCATTAATGATCGGGGAGAAGCGGTAAAATGCCTATTCGAATATCCCCCGTTGGAAGCGGAATCAGCGAGCGACACGAAATCGACCTATCCGAGATCACCTTCGGCGAGGCGAGGGATAACATTGGCGGGATCGTGTCGCTTTTTCTCAAGCAAGCCGACTTCGATGAGAAGATTCGCGACATCGAGCATCTTGCGCTGAGAATCCTGAGCCGCAGCGATTATCCTGACCGGCCCGGGTTCAACACTCTTGTCAAGATCGATCCACGCAAATACGAACCGGATTCCGATCAGTGGTATGCGGCAAAGGTGCTAAACCTGATCGGCCGTGTGCGGTTTGAGTTTGAGGAGCTGGGCCGGCTGGCGGCCGGGAAGAAGTCAATGCTTCAAGAGGTGCAAATTATCCGCCCAAGCTCGATGCCTCCGCCGACCGATAAGGAGGTCGCTGTGGATCGCATTCTACGCAACGCAAACCTCGCCGTATGCGCCGCCTTTGATCTCGGAGATATTATCAGGGAATGGAAGATTAAATCCAAGTGGGGGAAACGCGCGCTGAATGGACTGATGCAAGAACAGGGGCAACAAAACTCGCAGCGCAGGCGCGCACAACCGGCCCAAGCAATACGAGAATATGATCGCGAGCTATTAAGCATCGAACCGAAATCAACTCCTACCGCCCGCCGCCTGAAGACCATCGCGCACTTTACTGAAATCGAGCGGGATAAAGCCTCCCTACCGGATGGTCCGTTCCCGTCAGACCAGGAAAAAGCCATCCGCGAACGAGTACGAAAGCGCGTGGCTCGCGCACTGAGGAAGCTTTCCAAGCGCTAACCGACCACGCCCCTTCGGTCCCACCTTTGGACACTTGGGCCAAATGTCCGGTGCCCGCTCGGACACTTGGGCCAAATGTCCCGAAATCCTACAACCTACGTGAATAGTCTGCGCTTGCGCGACCGCGATACGCACAATTACGCTCATAGTTACTGCGGATACTGACTATTCCGAGGGACCGGGATGAGCGACATACTACTGACCACCGAACAGGTCGCCGAAATGCTGCACCTATCGCCGCGGACCATCGAGGGACTGCGAGCGCGGCGACTAGGCCCAGCCTTTGTACGAATAGGCAGGCGGGGCGGCCGCGGCGGGCGTGTCCTCTATCGCGAGCAGGACGTGCGAAGATTCCTCGAACGAAACGTCGTTCAAACCGAAGAAGCAGGCAGATAGGGCGCGGCCGATGAAGGCGGCGGCGGTGCTGCGGAAGTGAACTTCTATCCAGCGAGGAGCTAGGCGATCTATTCCAGTCCACGATCGCGGCGGACAATGGAAATTCGTGGGCCAACCGTCGATGAACTCGCGGAGTTGTTCACCGCGGTTTGTCCGCTCCATATCGCGCGCCGCCGGGACTTCAAGATCTGGCTTTCAGCCGACCATCGCTCGATAGAGTGCGACGATTCGACTCCTGTCGGGTTCTATCGCGCACTCGCGTTGAACCAGGACGTCCCCAGGCATAAGCAGAATGGTTTCTTGCGCGGCTGGTGTTCGCCAGAGGGCGAGGCCTGATGCAATTCGAGGAAGTCGTCGCGAAGTTCGAGCACGTCCGACCGTGCGCCGGCGGCGTCACCGCTCGCTGCAGAGCTCATGACGACAAAAGAAGCAGCCTGAGCATCAGCCGCGCCGAGGACCGAACCCTCCTTCATTGCCACGCGGGATGCTCGGCGGAAAAAAGTATGCGCGGCCGCCGGCCTTGAGCTTCGCGATCTCTTTTTCGAACTAAACGGTCATCGCGCGAACAATGGGGACGAGGACGCGAAAAAAGAAGCGAAGATCTTGTGCACGTTGCGCTACCAGATCCGCGACCTGGAGGGCGCGCTTAAGGCGACCCACGTCCGCCACGAATACGACGACGGCACGAAGTCAATGCCATGGGATCCGGCCGGAGTGAAGCCGGCGGAGTTGCCTTTATATGGGATTAACCGGACCTACGATACCGCTGACAGTGACATAATCATTGTGTGCGAGGGGGAAAAAGCAACCGACAGCTTATGGGAGCGCGGCATTTTGGCCGCCGGGACCGTCACCGGTGCCGCCAAAATTCCCTGCGATGATTCGCTGCGCTCGCTGTTGCGATTCAAGGTTTTGCTCTGGCCCGATGCTGACCCGCCAGGGCGGTCACATATGGACGCGATCGCAGCGCGTCTGTTTGAATTGGGCGCGAAGGAACTTTGGCGGATCTATTGGCCGGAAGCCCCGCTGCATGGTGATGCGGCCGACTGCACGAATGATATCGAGGTTCTGATTCGGAATGCGGTCCCTATACCGCGCAGTAGCAAGCAGGCGGCCCAAGACCCGGATGATGACCCTGTAGCTATCGGGCCGGGGGTTTTGGCCCAACTCCAATATACCGATGCGTGGCTGGCGGGGCGTTTCATCCTGACGCACCCTGACGAGTTTTGTTTCCGGCAGTCGATCCGGGAATGGCAACGCTGGACAGGCGAATACTGGCATGAACGGCATGCAGGGCGAGGTCAATCGCCTCATCACCGCCGTCAACGTCAAGTACTCTAACTCGCTCAAGCACCGGGCCGACGCGGAAAAGGAAAAAAAGGCAACCGGCGAGCCGGTTGAGCGCGATCCCGATTCGCTCCTACAGATGGCCGATCGGATCGCTAGTCAAAGCACTGTGCGATCTGTTGAACAGCTCTTGCGCAGCATACTTGCGGACAAACCGCTCGATGCCTCCCAACGTCCTGGTCGGATGGCGGCCGACATCGAGGATCACCCGACCAAATGGCTTTGGGCCTGCTATATACGTTCGGGCCGCCTTACTCTACTGGAAGGCGATCCGGCCCTGGGCAAGTCGCTGGTAACTATCGATCTCGCCGCGCGAGTCAGTACCGGCCACGATTGGCCCGATGGGACGCCAGGGACGAGGTTATCGCGCCACGTGATCATTATCTCGGCCGAAGACGACGATGAGGTGATCAAGGCGCGCATTGTAGCCGCCAAAGGGGATGAAAAGCGCATTCGTGTTATGCCGGCGGTTCTTCGCGAGGGGCACAATAAGCACTTCCTGAGCTTTCCCGAGGACTTGCCCATGCTCGCCGCCACGGCCAAGGAGGAAGGGGCGGCGCTCATAATCATCGATCCGTTGGTGGCCTTCGCGTCGCGCTCGCTCAACCTGCTGAACGAGCATGATGCGCGGCGCCTGGTACTCGAACTTGAGGATTTGGCGGCCGAAACCGGCGCGGCCGTCATCGCACTCCGCCATCTCAAAAAGGATTCGGGCGAGGTTAATCCGCTCTATCGCGGCGGTGGCTCGATCGGTCTGACCGCCGCCGCTCGGACCGTGTTTCTCATCGGCTACGATCCGACCGACGTCGAGCCGGTTGCGTTGCTGCGGCGCTGCGTATTTGCCGCATCTAAGATGAACCACGCCGCCAAGCCCGCATCGCTCGCTTATGTCGTCGGGACCTTGGGACCTGTCGCCCCCGCGTGGATCGAATGGGTTAAAGGCACGTCAGAGGTCACCGCGGTGCAAATCTTGATGGGGCCCGACAAGAAGGGTTCGGCGGTTAGAAAGGCGATCGACCTGCTCGCGCGGGAGTTGGCATCGAGTTGGCGCACGGGCGAGGAGATCGAACAGGCCGCGGCTCAAGCCAAGGTCAAACGCGCCACGCTCAGCAACGCGCGCAAACTGCTCGGGGTCAAACGTCAATACGTAGGACCGGTTGGGCGCGGCATCTGGATTAACTGGCTCTCGCGCGTCATGGGCGAAGACTTCAACCCGAATGAGGACGCCAGAATTGCGGCTATGGTCCGCAACCGCCAGGAGCACGAATCGGGTGATACCAAGGGTGATGAGTAGTCGGGCGCCTCGCGCGCGATGACGGACTTTTTCTTGGATCTCGAGGGGTAAAAGTGGAAAAAGAACAACAAAATCAATGCCTTGAGCGAGATCCAAGGCTGTTTTGGATCTCGACACCATCTTGGATCTCAGGGAAATCCCGACAAAGTCTTATATTTCCTAATCTTTTTTGTTCATCTTCCGAGATTCAAGAAGTTGCCTGTCGAGATCCAACGCCGCTCCGAGATCCAAAACGCCTTTGGATCTCGTTAAAGCGTCAAAAAATCTTTGTAACTGCTGCGTTTTGTTCGACCCAAACTCTCGAGATCCAAGATTCTGGCCGTGATCGCGCGAGGGGTGGCCGCACGACCGAAAAGGCGAGGTCAGTAATGCCGATAAAACCCAAGCACCCATGTAATCGGCCCGGTTGCCCCGCGCTAACGAACGAGCGCTTCTGCGATGCTCACCGCCGAAGGTACAACCGCGTGTTGAACGCCGAGCGTGGGACGGCTCGGCAGCGCGGATACGACGGGGACTGGGAGCGCTTCAGAAAACTCGTCCTCAGTCGCCGCCCTCTGTGCGAATCGTTCTGCGCCAAGGAAGGACGGACCGAGGCCGCGACTGAACTTCATCACATCATCCCGCTCCGCGCTGGTGGAGAACGGCTGTCCGGGGAGAATGTGTTGCCCATCTGCGGGCCGTGCCACCGACGCATCACGGCACAGGAGAGCAGATGAATACCCGCGGACCGGGTAGGGGGGTCTCAATCTCTAGGAGCGGCCGGTTCACGGACCAGCGCGCCGCCACGCACACATGGTCGCGAATTAAATTCTAAAAATGCCAGCAGCCGCTAAAATTACCATCCGGGATCGCATCAAGGAGCTGCGCCGGGTCCCGGCCCGTAGCCTGGTGCCCAACCCGAAAAATTGGAGAACACATCCGAAAGCTCAAGCCGACGCGCTACGCGGGATCCTGGCCGAGGTTGGTTACGCCGATGCACTGATCGCCCGCGAAACTCCGGCGGGCCTGGTGCTGATCGACGGCCACCTACGCGCCGAGACCACGCCCGACCAGGAAGTGCCGGTCCTGGTGTTGGACGTCACCGAGGAGGAGGCCGACAAGATCCTGTTGACCCTGGATCCACTTGCCGGGATGGCGGCCGCCAATGATGAGGCGTTGAAAGCCCTGGCGGCGTCAGTTCGTTTTAAGACCGCAGATATCGAGGCGCTGTTGCGTGCGCTCGGCGTGAAGAGGGCAGACAGCTTCAAGAACCGCCGGCTCAAATCGACAGGGCGGCCGAACTCAAGGCCAAGTGGGGCACGGAAACGGGCCAGCTTTGGCAGATCGGGCCGAATAGGCTTGCTGTGCGCGGACTGCAGGGAAAGGACCGACGTGGCCCGGCTGTGGCGGGACGGTAGCGCAAAATTCCGGATGGTCTGGACCGACCCGCCGTACGGCGTCGATTACGCCGGAAAAAACGAGTACCTGAACCGCGGCGATCGCGGGAACCGCATCCAGAAACAAATCGAAAACGACCGCTTATCTGCCGATGAATGCCAGAAGCTCTTCGCCGGTGCGCTAACCCAGGCGCAGGCCTGGGCGATGCCGGGCGCTGTCTGCTATGCAACCGTACCGTCCGGCCCATTGCTTGTCCGCTTCATCGCGGGATTCGGCGAGGGTGGCTTCGATTTCCGACACCTCCTGGTCTGGGTGAAGCAGCAGTCGTATCGGGATGAGCGACTACCACTACCGGCACGAGCCGATCCTGTACGGCTGGCGGCCCAATGGACCGCACTACTTCGTCAAGGACCGGAGCCAGAGCACCATCTTCGAAGTCGACAAACCCCATGTTTCCGACCTCCATCCGACCACCAAGCCGGTCGAGCTAATTGCCCGGATGGTCGAGAACAGCAGCCGCGCAGGGCGAGATCGTCTACGACCCATTCAACGGCTCCGGCAGCACGCTGCTCGCCGCCCACCAGCTCGGCCGCATCGGCTACGGCGTCGAGATAGACTCCGGCTACGTTGCCGTCAGCCCTCGAGCGCCTGGCCGCAATCGGCCTCAAACCGGAACTTTTGGAGAAAGGGAATGCGAGGACGTAAGCCAACCCCGAGCCACCTGAAGTTACTAGCAGGCAATCCGGGGCGCAGGCCGATGAATCCGAACGAACCCAAACCAATGGTCAAAATTCCACCATGCCCACGCCGTTTGACAGGGGAGGCTAGGCGCGAGTTTCGCCGCGCCTCAAAACTGTTCGCAGGCATCGGTATCCTCACCGAGGCCGACATCCCTATGTTTGAACTCTACTGTGAGGCCTGGGGCCGCTGCTGCGAGATGAGGAAGAAGGTAGAAGAAATTGGTCCGGTGGTCGAGGTGGACCATAAGTTAAAGTACAATCCCTATGTCTTGCTTGCCGAGAAAGCCTTCAAGGATTTCCGCCTAATGGCTAATGAATTCGGCGCTTCACCGAGCGCACGATCACGCGTCAGCGCGGTCAGCACGGAAGCAGACGATCCCTTTGAGGCATTTTTGAACCGTAGACGAAACCGCGTCGAAGACTGATCCGGTAGCCACCAAATGGCATTTCCCACTGAGAAGGAACAGAACGATACACGCTACGAAAGGGCCATGCGTCTGGCGCTGGCTATGCTGGGCGCGTTCGAGGCTGAAAACAAAGAATTTCTGAAAGACTCTCCATGCCCAGAGAAAGAATCCCTATTCGCAGCAACCATTTTCTACAGCCAGGTGTTCTGCCACTTTTTGCGGGGACCCCATCGAGACCGCGGCGTCAAAATCGTGCGACTAGCATTTAAGACGGTTGACGTTGAGGGCCTCGCTCCAGTTGGTCTGTCGTCAGTTACGATTGTCGGCTTGAAAGTAGGCTGAAATGCCAGAGCCAAAGCACCGCTCCGATCCGACAACCGCCTACGCACAGTCTGTGACGTCCGGCGAAATCCCCGTCGGACGGTGGGTCCGCCTCGCCTGCGAGCGCCACCTGCGCGACCTAGAGAACAGTAAGGCTCAAGGATTGCGATTTAGCCCGGGGTCCGCACAGGATGCGATCGATTTCTTTGCCTTCCTCCAACTGGCCGAGGGCGAGCACGCCGGCAAGCCGTTCAAGCTCGAACCGTTCCAGCAGTTCATCGTGGGTTCGTTGTTTGGTTGGAAAGGCCCCGATGGCTATCGGCGGTTTCGTACCGCATTTATTGAAATCGGGAAGGGCAACGGTAAGAGCCCGCTCGCTGCCGGCATCGGGCTGTATGGCTTGACCGCTGACGACGAGCAGGGTGCTGAAATCTACGCCGCCGCAGTAACCCGGGACCAGGCGCGGATCCTCTTCACCGACGCCGAGAAGATGGTCAACGCCTCGCCGTTCCTGGAGGCTCGGCTAACCCAGACGGTCAACAATTTGGCGTTCTTGCGCACCAATGGCTATTTCCGGCCCGTCAGTTCCGAATCCCGCGGCTTGGACGGCCACCGCGTCCATATGGCGCTGATTGATGAGATCCACGAGCACCCGTCGCCGCTGGTGGTCGATAAGATGCGCGCCGGCACAAAAGGACGGCGCCAAGCGCTGATCGTAGAGATTACCAACTCAGGCTATAACCGCGAATCGATCTGCTGGTATCACCACGAATATAGCGCCAAGGTTCTGGAGAGATTAGTCGAGAACGACAGCTGGTTCGCCTACGTCTGTCAGCTCGACCCGTGCGAGGCCTGCCGTCGCGAGGGCAAGGACACGCCGACCGAGGGCTGTCCGGATTGCGATGACTGGCGTGATGAATCGGTGTGGATCAAGGCCAATCCGTGCCTCGACGTCTCGATTACTCGCAAGTACCTCCGCGAGCAGGTAACAGAGGCGATCGGGATGCCATCGAAGCAGAATATCGTTAAGCGGCTGAACTTCTGCATGTGGACGACGACCGACGTGAAGTGGTTGCCGCTCGACGATTGGGATCTATGCGCCGAACCCTTTGACCCAAGGGAACTGCGTGGCCGAGATTGCTATGGTGGGCTCGACCTGGCCAGCACATCGGACCTGACGGCCTTCGCGTTGGTATTCCCGCATGAGCATCCGCCGAAGGTTTTAGTCTACTTCTGGCTGCCCCAGGACACGGTCCGGGAGCGCTCGCAAAATCAGATGGTTCCCTATGACGTGTGGGTCCGGCGGGAACTGATCGAAGCCACGCCGGGCAACATTACGGATTACGATGTCGTGCGGGACCGGATTAGGGAATTAGCCGACGAATTCTCCATCAAGGAAATCGGTTATGACCCGTTCAACGCGCTCCAGCTGGTGACGCAGCTTGAAACCGAGGGCCTGAAGATGATTCCGGTCCGCCAGGGCATCCTGAGCATGAGTCCGCCGAGCAAACACCTGGAGGTCGCGGTCCGGAGCCACGCGATCCGGCATGGTGGCAACCCGGTGTTGCGCTGGTGCGCCAGCAATGCCGCGGCTGTGCGGGATTCGAACGACAACGTCCGGCCGGACAAGAAGCGCAGCAGCGAAAAGATCGACGGCATTACCGCCCTTGTGATCGCGCTGAGCAGGATGATCGTGCAGACCGACGTGTCGGAGAGCGTGTACGAAAAAAGGGGCATCGAGTTTATCTAATGGCGGCAGGGACGGCGGTGGCGAAAACAAAATCTCAGCGCACTCAGGTAGGAGAGCGCAAACCTTCGATGAGGTCGCGAAGAAGACGCCCGATATCTTGTTCGAGGTCAAAGGCATAAGCCTAGCCGACAAGCAGCGTGGCTCCGGCTCCGCTGCGACGATTTCACCCTCTGCAAGCGCGCCGTCTTCGAAGTTCGAAATCCTGAGCCGTGGCCAACCCGCCGCGCCAGTGTTGACCTTTTCATCCGGGGCGCCGGAATCTACACTGCGCACATGAACGCCGACAATCCGATCGGAACCATGCAAAGCATTGAGCACACGCTGCGCGCCCTCGAATAGGGTTGCCGCGGACGAACGAGACTCGCTCCAACGGCTCGGGAAAATCCTCACCGACTATCAGACCCAGACCTAGCAGCCCTCCGAGCACGAGGGCGGCAAAAGGAAGCTGCTCGCGCACAAGGACCAGATCAATACCGCCCTTCGACCTCGACAAGAGCGATACCCAAGCGACGACCGAATTGACCTTGAGACTCAAGAATCCTCACGCAGCGGATCTTGGCTGGTTGAGTGGACTACAACAGGCGCGGCTCGCCTGTTTAAGCAAGATTCCTCAGCACCAAGTAACAGCAAGATACCCGGCTACCTTGTTGGAAACACATGGGCGAACGAGTCGTCTCTAATTCATTGGGCTGAGTTCATGACGATGGAAGTAAAGCGATGATAAACATCGAGCTTGAACTGGTCAGCGACATCAATCTTGACCAGTGTGAGCTTTCGGCAGGCGCGCGTTTGCAACGCGGTGTCCTCACACCCCTCAGCGGTACCTACCCGTATCGCGCTGCTTCGGCCGGTTGTTCGCGAAATCATCAATGTCTCGTGAACCGGAGCGCAGGAAATCGAGGAAGTCAACGTTCTTATATTTGCAGGTCTCACACACGCTCAACAAGACTAGAAAATCGCGAAGGCCCTTTTCCGTGGTTGTTCCTTCGATCACGCGGCGAAGCGTTGCGAAGGCTTTGATGGCGTGCTCCGCATTGTTGTTGTTCCAAGGTACGTCGTCGAAATCCAGAAACGTGAACATCGTGTTGCGGTTCTTCTGCAAGCGCTCGATGATTTTTCTCGCCGCTTCGCCAGCACCAAATTCGCTGCTGAGACGCTTGTAAAAGCGATCGACAAAGATTCGGTGCTTTCCCAGAAATCGCTTCTTTAGGCCATGCCGGTCCACCGTCTCTATCATCGGCTTGACCAAACCGGCAAAAGCTCCGACGAGCCGCTTGAGCTCGTCGTCGTAGGGATGCTTCAGCAGCTCATCGTTCACGTCCCGGATGAAATGAATCAGGCATTTCTGCTGGAGGCACCGAACGGCATTGTAAGCGGCATAGAAATCCGACACCAGGACCCCCGAGAAATCCTTGAGCATCTCCTGCATGGTGTCCCCTGCCCGGGTCGGGGTATAAAAATAAGCTACCTCCTCCATGCTAGTGAGAACCCAGACATAGCCTTCCTTGCCTTTGACGCCAATGCTGGTCTCGTCGACATGCAGCAAGCGACCGCTGCAGAGCCTTTTCAAGATCTGGCTGTAGGTGCCTTGTAGGTTTGCGCCGCCGCAGCCTTGAATTGGTTTGTCGTGTTCCGCGGGATGTGCAAACCGAACAATTTTTTTACGCTGAGAGCAATACGAATCTGTGGAAGCTGCAGGTCGATATTTTGGTATATCGTGTACGCGACGAGATTAGGACCGTATTTGCGGATGGGCAGCTGCCGATCGGGCGGGTAGAAGGTGCTTCGGCAGGATGGACATCGGTAGCGTCTGACGATGTAACGAGTGACCCACCGCTTTACCCCATGCCGCATAAATCGAAGGTCGACGACAGTCCGGGTTCTCTTGCCATGCGCATAAACCAGATTCAATTTGCAGGTCGGACAAGACGAAGGTCGTGAGTATTCGATTGTCGTGTTAGGCATCGAGCACGCTTCGCTGCGTAGCGCGTGGTCCGTTTGCGTTTCGTGGCATCGGTTCGACTTCACATAGACCCGTTCACGCTGGTAATTCCAATATGCGGCCTTATTGATGGTTTCCATCTCCGGAAAGACAAATTCGTTGTGTTCCGAACCCATACAGGTTTTCGCGCTTCATATTGGATGTAAGAACCAATTCTGCCTGCGACGACTTGCCCTCATGGGGCGCGCCACGATGCAGGTCGACCAGTCTGTTCGCTAAGAGCTCGAGGGCTTCGCAGTCCTGCCGATTATAGTCGAGTAGCGTCTGCTTCACGCCAGGGTCCCCGGATACCTCCCATCGATGCCGCCAAACGATCGTTTCGAGCCCCGACGTTAGCGAGCCCGACCAGCGGAATCCGAGGTGTCCAGCGATTTCCTTCAATCCATTGGAGTACGTCGGGAAATAGATCTGCGCGTAAATGAATGAGAGAAGGTTTGTTGAATGATCGACTGCCGCCGCTGCTGGCGAATCTGCAGGTGGGCCGCCGTATCGTTCGCGCATCCGTTTCAGAAAAGTCGTCTCATAGCTGCCGTAGTGGATTAGGTGTGGATTCGTGATCTCCGAAAGAACGGCGAGGAAATCGTTCCATATCAGCTTCTCCTCTTCTGCATTGTCGGCCCATAAGCTATGTTGAACGCTTCCTTCGGCTGCTTGGACACGAATCCCGATCAAGTAGTAGAAATCGCGGTCGGGCAGCCCTTCGACATCCAGAAAGACGAGAGTGCCTTCGAAGTTTGGGGCCGGAATGTCGACTGCGTGGATCTTGTTCTCGCGGATTGCCAGCGCCTGCAAGGAATAATGATGTTTCTCTTGCTTGCCTCTCGACTTCCTGCGGCGTCGGCGCGGACGAAATGTGTGGGACAGCTGGGTGACCGTGAAGATGCCTTTGCCGTGGAGCCTCTTGCGATCCTTCGCCGACATGCCGGACAGGAGACTGAGTTCATCCTTTTCCCTAGCCTGCATCCGGCACCGAGTTTGGAACTCGCACTGGCCGCAATGTCGATTCAGCACAAGGTCCGGCGGGGAATTGCGGGCTAGGAGTGCGGTGATGTCTTTGATCCGCTTTCGCACTTCACTGGCGAAGGCGAGTGTGTTCACCTTTAGCACGGCGTGCTTGTCGCCATGCACGATCTTGCCCAGTTTTACCTCGCGTCCAACCACTTCCGACAACAAGAGTGCATCGAACGTGAGTAGCAGCTTATGTTCCTTGGTAAGTTTGTTGGCGAATTCGAACCGATAAGGGATGAACTGGGCAGGTCTGCCGCGGTCCTTAGCGGGCAGTCTCTCAACAGCCTGTAGGCAGGATTCCAGTATCTCTTGTTCTCCAGCGCACATCGATGGCGAGGCGCCAGGTCAGATCCTTGGCATTTTTTGGAATGGGCGGCGCGGTCACGCAGTCGCTCTCGGAAAGGGATTGGAGCAAACGTTTGAGGCTGTCTTGGAGATATGTCTCCTTTTGCGCGCGAACCCACTCTGCATAAACATTCCCGGTGGCCGGTTCGCCGCGTGAGCGGAGCCAGCACTTGGTAGAGCATTCGAGATAGCTCTCGAAAAGCTGGGAGCTGACGAGCGAAGCCCCCGTGTTCACCACATCCCTAGCGGAGGCGTCCAGGCCCAAACTCTCTAGACTTGGCGGAAGAGTTGGGCGGAGGTCATCATATGCCACCGGGCCGCTCCAGCGTCTCCCGGTAGTTCCACGGCATCCACTCCGAAGGATTCACCGCCACTTGCGGAGCATGCCGCTGTAGCTCAGTCAGATACTGAAAGGAGTTGGCGCCGTTGAGTTGACAGGTGTGGATCAGGCTCATGAAAAGATCACCGACCTCAGCACCGTTCAGCGTCCGGTAAAAGAGTGCGTTCTTGCGGTGTAGGACGGCGCGCTTGAGCGCCTGCTCACAGATGTTGTTATCAAGTGGAGCTCCTGCCTGGTGCAGAAATACCGTCAGCCCTCTCCAGTGTCGCAGCAGATAGGCGATCGCCTTGCCCAGAGCCGAGTTCGGCTCAGTCTTCTTTTGCGCCAGCTGCGCTTGCAACCAGCCGTGCAGCTCCTCCATTACCGCTGCGCTGTGTTGTTGGTGAAACCGCAGACGCTCTTGGGCTGAGAGGCCCTGTTCACGCGCCTGCGCATCGTGGTAATACACCCGGCCGAGCGCTTCGAGCGCGTAGCGGCACTCCTGGGGAAAGCTCTGCGCCACTTCCACAAACTGGCGCCTGCCGTGCGCCAGACAGTTGGCCACTAAAATCTCCACGCCTTCGGATAGTTTGGGCACGTTGCGCGACAGCGCGTCGCACATCTGAATTGGCGCACTCAGGTGCGGCGCGCGCCGCTTAAGCACCTCGCCAAGATTCTCGCCCGCGTGTTGGCGGCCGGTGAAGTAAAGCGCAATCTTCCTTCCGGCGCCGGTTGCGACGATCCCGCTGGTGAATACGCCCGTGCGCCGGTCGGAGGGCTCACGCACCAGGCGCAACACGCGCATGCTGGTGTCGTCGTTATGCAGCACCTCGCCCTGCGCCGCCTGGCGGATCAGCTCATCGCGCGCTGGTTTGATCACCTCGGCGGCTTCCGCGACCACCTCCCACTGGGTGGCCGCCGGGAGCGGAATTCCCATCAGCTTTTCCATCCGCTCCAGCCGGTTAAACGGCACGCCGCTGCCATACTTCAGTTGCGCGATCATGGCCGCCGCTGTTTCGTCGTACTTCTCTTGTCCCACGCCCTCGGGCTCCTGGGCCGTGAATACCTGCCCGCATGCATTGCAGCGCAGTCGCTGCAGTTCATAAATGGTTGCGGCCAGCGGCGCCTGCCCCACGATCCGAACCAGAGCCTTGGGCTCCTTCTGCATGTAGACCTTGCCTCTGCCGCAGTCCGGGCAGCGATCGCCCCAAGCCAGCTGCTGATGTGCAATCGCTACCTTGTAAGCACCGCTAAAAGCCTGCGCGCCGTTGCGCCCATGTCCAGCCGGCTTCTGCGCTCGCGACGGCGCTGCTGGCGGTGCGGGACTGTCCTCGTCCGCGAATACCGAACCGAGTTTCTCCGTCTTCGCCGGCCCCAGCAGTCTCTCGATCAGCGCATGCAATGCGGTTTTGAGCTTGTCGCAATCTGATTCGCTCAGCGGAGCCTGCCGGGCGCGGTCCACAATCTGATCGAATTCTTCCACATTGACGTCTATGCGCCGGCGCGTGGGCTGCTTGCGCTTGTTCTTCATGACTGGTTTAGCAGCTCGCGGAAGCGCGGCGTCAGCGGATAACCCAGCACCTCTTTAATGGAGCGGTTGGGGCGTTTGCTGTTGGAAGCCTTGCCGCGCCCCGTGGTCAGTCCCAAAGACTGCCAGTTGGCGGCGCGGTAGCAGGTCCCCCAAAAGCGCGCCGGATCGATGAAGGTTTCCGCGAAGTAAACCGGATGACCATACAGCCGCTCCCAATCTTGCGACAGCCGGCTGACCACACGCCCCAAAATGTGCGAGGCCAGATGCGGGACCCGAATCCAAGGCAGGATCAGAAAGCGCGTGTTGTAGGCGACCAAACGGATGTTGCGCCGGCGCGCCTGCGCGCTCCATCCTATGTAACGGTCGCGGCTGCCCAGATGGCGCGGCGCCGAGCTCCACGCCAAGCAGGCGATCGGACGGCCGTGCGCCCAGATTAGATACTTCAGGTGCTCGCCCACCGGCTGCTCATAGCCCAGATAATGATGATGCTCGATGAGGCTGTTGAATAGCGGCTCATCCGCCGTTCGTCTCACCTGCTGTATAGCGATGGGCTGCAGTTCTCGCAGAGCGCCGGTCAGCGGTGTCTTATCGATAGGCATCGGCGCGGGCCGCGCGCGCCGCACAAAAGGGTTGAGCGATATTTGTCGGACCGGGGGCAGCTCGATCTCACCGGCCCGGTGCAGCATCAGCAGCAAGCCGCGGCAGACCATGTCACACAGCGCGCCGTTGGCCTGCTTCCACTGCCAGGCCTGACACAGTTGCGCCGATAATCCGCGCCGGCTCAAGTCCGGATGTTGCGCGATGAGTTCTTGGATAAATACGAGGTCTTGCGCTGTGACGACCCGGCCCCGGTATCTCCACTCCGTCAATGCCACGGTGCAAAAGTGTGGCAGAGTCGAAACCGGAACGCAAGTCCATGGCGGCGGCGATTTCTTATGCGTTCACACGCCGCCATACCGGCGCGGCTTCGGCTTCCGGATTGCCACCCGCCAGCAGCAACTGCGCCTGATGCGCGCGCAATGTGCGGCACCCCCGCGCCTGTCGGCCACCAGCGGAACCGTCCCTTTGACAGGCGCTTGGTTGCCAGCCAGAACCCTTGGCCGTCATAGGCCAGAATGCGGATCGCCCGCGCGCTGCGGTTGCGGAAGATAAACAAGCAGCCGGAAAATGGGTCGGAGTTCAGTTTCTCCCGGCACAGCTGAGCCAAAGAATCAATACCCTTCCTTCCATCCACCGCATCCACCGCAACCAGAATGCGCAGTTGCGGCGTGATCTGGATCACAAAACCAACTCCCCCAACGTCCGGCTAAAGCTGACGAGATCAGCCGCATTGGCCTTCAGCTCGATCCGCATCCTCCCGCGCCGCCCCTCCAGTTCGATCGCGCATTGCGAAACGGCGCCTGGCTCGTGCGCAATCAATTCCATGAAAGATGGCGTCGTGGCTCTCTTCGCAACCCCATCCGCAGCCCTCATGAGCCGTTTGAGCTTGCCCCCATCCAGGCGCAGCGCAGTGGCGGTGCGGTTCACGCCATCCCTGCGCGCGACCCCGATCGCGGCTGACCATAACTCATCGGGAATCGCCGTGCGTCCCTGCCGGTGCCGCCTCCATTCCTCCAAGCGCGCTCCCACTTCCTCAACGGTCCCGAGCTGGTTTCTGCTCCGTGCCATCGCCATTCCTCCTCGCCGATCAACCGGCTCAGGAATGACTTAGCAACTACGACTGGCAGATTTCATGCACCATTGCCGAAAGCTCACTAAACATCGAGCTTGAACTGGTCAGCGACATCAATCTTGACCAGTCTCTCTGTATCCTGGCCCTTACACTTGCCGCCGGGCGCTGCAGTCATCGGGCCGGGGCCTGGCGGTTAAAATCAGTCCAAAAGCACCTCCTACATACCCGAAGCATCTCGACCTTCTCGCCAGTGGGAGTTGGAGGCGAAGACCATCTTGCTCACGCGGCATGCAGACGTCTTATGGCATTGGAACTCCGCGAGCGCGCCGCCCAGTCCCGGCTCGCGAGCACAACCGCTGCCGCGCTCCAGCCGCGTCGACAACATGCTCAAGGTCGCCGGCGATGGCCGTAAGGTTGCGGTCGATATGCGTCTCTCGCAAAATCCGCGGTCCCGTTCCCCGTTTGACCTTTCATTCGGTTATGCTTATGAAACAAGGGGGGTGACAACCGTGGCAGAAAAGCTAGAATCCATCGACGAGTTTGCGATCCTAATTGATACCGGAATGAAGCGCGTCCCCCGCGGCGCAGCCGCTGAGTTCGACACCGCCACCAGCGAGAAGATCCGAACCCGCCTCGACGAGTTTGACGCTGTTCGTACTCGCGGTGATGTCGAGAGCCGCTCGGTCCATCTCGGCGGCAATGCGCCACGTTGAACTTCCACGAGTGGTCCGGGGCCAAGGGCATCGCCCGGGTCGTTAACCTGTCCGATGAGCGTGCTCTCCCGTGGCTGCTTGAGACCTACGGCGGGAGACGATCGACGGTGCTCCAGGCGGTGCTCGCCCATGCCTTCTCACTGGGCGCCCGCTGCTGTGTGATCGAGTACCGGTACCTTGATCCTGATTGGCGTAGTGAGCATCGTGCTTTCTATGCCACGACGTTCCGGCGCTATCCGTCTGTTGCGCACCGCCTTCACTTTTTTCTGGAGCCACCCAGCGATGAGCTTCGCGCGCTCGATCGCCCGGCCAGCTTTCACGGACTAACGTACCTCGGATACTGCGTCCTCCGACCCGTTGCCGCTGCTCCCGTAGGGAGGGCATTTCTTCGGCCGCTCGCGTTTCAGGATCTGACTTGCAGCACAATGGATAAGGTCAACCTCTTTGGCGTCGATCTCGAGGTTCAGGGAGCGCCCTTTATTTCTCAAGACGCCCAATTAAGCCGCTGCGCTCAAGACGACGGCGTGGGTTACTGCCTACTATCATCACCGCGAGTTCCGCGGTCCCCGAGTTCTCCCCGATCAGATCGCCTCAGCAGTTGAGCGTCACCTCGAGCACGGGCGGCCGCTACCCTCGCCAGGTCTTACAATCGGCCAGATTGCCGACGCCGCCCGAGCCATCGGACTCCCGCCGCTCGTTTACCCGTTGCAGCGGCTCGCACGGGGCGAGACGATCCCGGGCGTGATCTGTCGGTATCTAAACTCTGGGCTTCCCGTCACCGTTGCCACTCACTCGCATGCTTTTGTGCTGGTTGGGTATGGACGGTCACGGGATACGGAGGGCAACAAGCTTCTTCACTTCATCCGCCAGGACGACGAGGCAGGACCCTACCGCAAGATCGATAGCTGGATGCTCGATAATTACGGGATCTGGGAGTACGCGATCGTGCCTCTCCCAGAGAAGGTCTACCTGCCCGGAGAGAACGCAGAGGAGATCGGTTCAGAACTAATCATCTCGGAGCTGGAACGGTCGTCGGACAAGGGAGCCGCCGATCTCCTTGATCGGCATTTCCGCCGAACCCTGACCTTCCGGTCAACAGTCGTTGAGTCTAATAAGTTCAAGCAGACCCTACCCAGTCGGCATTACCCCAACAAGATCGCCGCTGCCTATCAGCGAATGCAATTGTCGCGCCTCGTTTGGGTCGTCGAGTTGACCGACCCCGAGGCCCGTGACGCAGGGAAACCGTGCGTCTTGGCCGAAGCCGTGATAGACGCCACCGAGCACCTGAGAGATCTCCACGTGCTTGGATGGAGAATCCCAGGGGCGCTGTGGGGTTGGCTCCCCGACCAGGACGAGAAGATGATAATGGACGGGTTACCGCCGACTGAACCAATGGTAAGCATCGCTCGGCCTCTCGCTCTTGCACCAGGCCCCT
The DNA here is from genome assembly GCA_963824565.1 of uncultured Pseudomonadota bacterium. GTDB lineage: Bacteria > Desulfobacterota > Binatia > Binatales > Binataceae > JAJPJA01. Next base: position 196,620 of record CAWGQB010000004.1, read on the forward strand.
GAACCACTCCGTCCGCTGAGCTATTCCGTCCGCCGACGTCACACGAATACGTAGATAAAGCGTGAGGAGGAGCGATGTGGATCATGCGGTTCTGATAGAACAAATCAGGCAAGGGGACGAAACTGTTGGAGCGGTCCTCGTCAGTGTCGTTGCGCCTCGCCTGTTGGGTTATGCCGACCTCGTCGCCCCCGACCTTTCCCAAGCCGACCGCGAGGAGGTTGTTGAGGCAGCGATTCGAGAAAGCGATACGCAAAATCGATCAATATGATGAGTCTCGCGGAACGTTTCCCGCCTGGGTTCGCACTTTCGTCAGACACGCAGCGGGCGACTGGCGACGACGGCACTCCGGCGGTGCTCCAGGCATGATGGAGAGAGAGCCCGAGCAGTTGGCGGAGCCGCCCAAGCCAAGGCCTGGAGTTATCGCCTTGCATGCGATTCTCCTCTCGGAACCGTTGCCCGATCAACTACTCATTCGACTCCGTTTCGCCGAGGGCCTGACGCACGCACAAATCGCACAAAGGCTGAATGTGACTGCGGCGGCCTCACGAAAGCGACTCGAACGAGTGCTCGAAAGGCTGCGACATAGGGCCGCCGAAGATCCGGAGCTGAAAGGCTTACTGAAAGGAGAAGTAGATGAGCAATCGTGACAAGACTGGTGGCACCGAAGATCCGCGCTCGCTCATCGATCAGCTGCGTTGTGACCTCGCCGAGCACGGAGGTGACGACTTGGTGGTTCCTGAGAAGCCGACCGACAACGAGCTTTGGGCAAAGGACTACGTCCGAGAGGCAGAGGTCAGATACCCCGCTTCGGTAATCGCAGCTGCCGATGGCCTGATTCCGCCTCGCGAACCTTCCCTGCAAGCCCGCGCTCGGATGATCAAGGCCGCTCATCGCGCTCTCGCCGACCGACGGGCGGTCCGCGGACTCCTACCGGTGCTTCTGCGGGTAGTGCGCCAGCAACGCGAAATGACTGTGTCCGAGGTCGCTTCCCGTGCGGGTCTGCGCGAGGACGAAGTGAGAGAGCTTGAAACCGGTGAGCGAGTGGTCGACCGGAACCTCTCAACCGATGATGTTGCTCAATGGATAAGCGCGGTCCCCCGTTAAACGCGAACAAGCGGTCAACGCTCTTCGGGTCTCTACAAGCAACTTGGCGAGACGACGTGGTTTTGACGGCAGGCTCGTCCGGGGTCCCAGCGAACGTCGATGAGTACGTCGCTGACGTAATCAAGAAACTCGACCGCCTAGCACACAAAGGACCTCAGTGAACATCACCGGCGCCGCTCCGTACATCGACCACTCAAGCCTGGTCGCGTTCGCGAATACTCGCGTCAATGTTCCCAAAGCGGAGGTCGACGCACACCGCGCCCAAGTACGGCGCCTACGCGATCATCTGCAGCGGATAATCGACGAACATGAGCACTACCGTCTGATTAAGACCTTGCACTCGGGCAGTGTCGCCAAAGGTACAGCCCTCAGGTCGGTGTCAGACATGGACCTTGCCGCATACCTCGACGCATCCCAAGTTCCGACAGGCTCAGAGCCGAAACTGATTGCAGAACTCGCCGCGATTCTGCGCACAGCGTATGGAGAGAACAAGGCCCCCGAGGATTTCGAAGAGCAGGCTCACTCGGTCAATATTCACTTCCATGGGTCAGGCCTGAACGTTGACGTGACGCCGGTTGTCTATGCTGGCCTCCCGGACGACCGCGGCGATGTTATACTGAAGAGCGGTGAGAGAGTCGAGACCTCTATCCCTTTTCACCTCGAGTTCATACGACGCCGCAAGACCCTCTACGGGAAAGATTATGCTCAGATCATCCGTTTCCTCAAGTTCTGGGCAAGAGAACAGAAGCGCGTTCGCGGCGACACGTTTCGATGTAAGTCGTTTTTTATCGAACTCATTGTCGCACATCTCGCAGACACCATCCTGCTTGGCGACTATACGACCGCGCTGGAATCATTCTTCGCATGGATGGTCCGGACCGGACTCGCCATTCGCATCTCGTTCGATGACCACTACGGCGGCGACGACATACCCCCTTCCTCGACGGATGCGATACAGATGTACGACCCCGTTAATCCCTTAAACAACGTCTGCAAGACGTATACATCTGCCGATCGTGATGCTCTCGTTGAAGCAGCAGCCGACGCACTCGACGCCGTTACCGCAGCGCGTTACGGAACGACGCGAGCATATTCAATCGACTGTTGGCAACGAGTGTTCGGTCCGACGTTTAGAGGTGACCAGTGACGACCACCTTCACCTTGAGTCGAACGTTCACGGTCACTCATGCCCGCTACGTAACGAGCAAGATCGCGGCCGACCTGCGGCAGCTTAGCCTGTTCTATGGATATCCCCTCGATGCGGACATCGCGAGTTACGCCGAGGAGGCGGCTCTTCTCCTGCGTGACGGCTACCTCGAACGGGTCGACTACGGATTCAAACGTGAAGACCCCGGCCTTGGCTCCCAGTGGGTTCTCCTGCTGCGGTACACGGTTCGAAACGGTCTAGTCGAGGACGATCATGCTGGCCGAGTGCCGCCGGGTATCGATATTGCTGGCACCCGGTTTTGGTCATTCCTATCCTACTCAGGAAAATTCTTCGCGTTAAGCGAGACGGAGCGAGATCAGGTGACAGCCGCGTTGCCGATCAAACGCTCTCCAGCTCGAGAAGCTGGGTTTGCGATCGGTACCTGGAGCGGCGCACGCTCGTACTCGACCGCAGACCAAGGCGTGACAAGGTCGGTGTTTCGAGCGCTATGAAAAGCCGAGCGGACTTGTTTGATGCAGTTGTCGAACTTCCCGAAGCTAGCGTCCAGCGTCGCTATGATGGGCTTGTCGGTCTCGACGACATCAAAACGAGACTCGCCAAGGAAGCGGAGCTTCTGCTCAACCCGGCTGGATTGGAACAATGGAGTAAGACTTACCATGGCGCCCGCATCGCAGCATGCGACGCCTTCGCTGACCGGCCACCCATGTTTCTCTTCGCCGGGGACGTTGGCACTGGTAAAACGGCGCTAGCAGAAACCTTCGGCGACAACGTCGCCCGGTCGTTGCGCATTCCCGTGCTCCTCTTCAGGCTGAGCCTGTCGTCAAGGGGAAGCGGCGCAGTAGGCGAGATGACCCAACTCCTGGCAGCTGCGTTCGACGAGGTTCGCGGGTCCGTCGGGACAAAATCCGAGAAGCACAGGTCCGCATCCGTGCTTCTCATAGATGAAGCTGACGCTTTGGCTCAATCGCGCGAAGCGTCGCAGATGCATCACGAGGACCGGGCCGGTGTCAACGCCCTCATTCGAGGCTTGAACAGCCTCTCCGAGCACCGCGTCCCCGTGCTTATCGTGCTTGCCACGAACCGGCTCGAGGCCATCGATCCGGCAGTGCGGCGGCGCGCCGCGGCGACCTTCCGTTTCGAGCGGCCTAACGAGGCGCAAAGACGCCAAGCGCTGGTAGCGCTCCTACACGGAGTTCACGTCAGCGAGACCGACATCACCTGTCTCGTGAAGGCGACGGGACCTACCGACGGCCGAAGTTACGGCCTCACTTACTCGGACCTCTACCAACGCCTCATCCCGTCGGCCGTGCTGGCGGCCTATCCGGGACGTGCGCTTACTTGTGAGCTCCTGCTCGATGCCGCGCTAGCGCTTACGCCGACCCCACCGTTCGCCGAGGGAAACGCCCAGTGATGGCCCCGCTCACAAGCATGGTGAGCTACTCGTGGAATGACGCGAGTGCTGCTGACTTGCTCCACGAGGAACTCGCACTGCGCGGCCTGAAGGTTTTCCATGACCGGTGCACTTTTGCATCAGGCAGCCGCATCGGTCAGAGCATGGCGGACGCTGTCGACAAGTGCGACGCATTTATCGCGTACCTCACACCTTCGTCCCTGTACGAGACATCTCCTGTCGGCGCGCGTCGGCCGGCATTGGATGAAGAGTTCCTCCCAGTTATGAACCGGCTAGCACGCGCTCGTGGGATCGCTCCACCACTCACCCCAGTGCGTCCGGTGGTTCTTGCGCTGACCCACGGCCTCGGAGACCCTCGAAAGGAAGCTCCTGACCGAGTGAGGAAGGCCACGGGGAGGGACATTTCCAGCCTCTGGACACCGATCTCACTCGATCAAACCACGACTTCGATCACGCAACGCGAAGCCGCTGTTGCGGCGGCGGGAGTCTTGCGAGCATTACTCCCACCAGGCGGAGGGCCGCCCGAGGTCGCAGAGCCGGTAGAACTTGTAGTGGTGACACGGGGGGAAGGGCAGCCCCCGGTTCCTCACGATCGACGCGACACTACTCCTCGGCGGGAGACGGGACCGTCCAGGCTCGACCGCTGACTGGAATCGATTTCTGGCTGGCCTTCATGATCTTCAAGCGACACTCGCCGCTTGGGCACCACAACGTGAGCTCCGCGTTGGGATAAACGCGCACCTCAGCGCAGCGATCGCTCTCGGTCGCGTTTTTAATCAAGCCGCGAACTGGTCACCTGTTGTCACCGGCCGGTACGGTGACGCCACCCTTTCGGACGCCGACGCCCATCCTCAGCTTAAATCCTCCTTAGAAAAGGGTATGCGCCGCGGAGATTTAGCCGTTGAGATAGACTTGCTCGATGTCAAGATGAGCGATCTCGCTGATCGCACTTTGGCGGCCTTGCCGGATCCGGTGCCCAATCGGCTCTGCATCTGGAGAGAAGGACGCGGCGATCTTGCTCCAGTTGATATCGCAGTGATGGCATCTGCCACAGCGCGCGTGGTTCGGAATGCTGTCTTCGATCTCCAACCTGCGCGACTGCACGTCTTTTGCGCGTCCCCGGTGGAATTCGGAGTGTTCTTAGGCCGAAAGTTAACCGCTTTGCATTGCGATCTCGCTCTGTACGAACGGGATGGCAATTCCTACGCGCCGTCCGTAGTCATCCCGAGATAGAAGCAACGCTCATCGTGGCCCAGGTCCGCTACTTGCGATCTGAGGCGCAGCTGAGCGTGGCGGTTGTCCTGCCGAGTGGGGTGGCGCTCGGTGTACCCGCGTCAAGATTGCATCTGCCGTTAGCCCATCACCGACCATGAATGAATCTGCCCGATACCCTTAACGGGAGCATGAGAGCCCCCTTAAGTGCGGGGTCGGAGTGCGACCGACCGGTGCCAAAGCAAATGCTCCCAGTCTGCGAGTCGCCACCTCTCCGGTTGGTTAAGGGGCGGGCTGACGGTGATAAGCCGGTCCCCCCGGTCCCCACCAAGAAACGAAGAAAACAATGCGAGGAAGAAACAAAAACGCGAGTATGAGCACGGGCGGCGCTGAGTCCGTTTGGCGTCCTCATGCAAGCCTTCGCCTTCACGCTGACCGCCCCGACGCCACTCAAACGGGTACTTAGAACAACTTGCGCCCGATCCAACCGGGGGCGAGCAACAACCGCTAGCGTTTGGTCGGGCCAGAAGAGGAATCGCGGCCCTGCGGCACGGCAACACCCGCAATCGGAACAACCGACCCACGTTCCTGCCCGGATACCTTCTCGTAAGCCTCAAAAAGCCGGTCTGATAACTGCTTCACGCGCGTCGGGTCGGCCTTCCCGATGGATACCGCAAACAATGATTCTGAAATCTTCATTACACCCCAACTCCGCTTAGCGCGTCCAACACCCGTTGACAAAGATCCGCTACCGCCTCGGGAAATTCTCCTTTAATTTTAATGGTTTCCTCGGTCAGGTCAACAAGGTTGGAGCCTGCGTTTTTGGAGCTCACACTCAGGACCGCAAACACGTCCTCACGATTTCCAGGGCAATACAGGGGCATCGAGACGACCACTTCTTCGGTTACTTCCCGCCCATCGGGGGAAAGCGGAACGTCTTCGAGCGGCAAATAATAAAATGGGGTGCCGTTTCTAATCGCGAGTTGCTTAATGAACACGCGCGGGAAGTTGTTCTTGTACGCGCGGCCGGCGATTCCATCTCCATAGGGAATCTTTAGACGCCATCGCGCATCGTCCTTGGCGAAGCTGCCGGCGACAACCCTTAATAATCTGCTTTCCCCTTCGTACGCCATCAGGCTGAACTCGAGCGACTTTCTATCTTCAGAGTTGAGTCCGAATTCCTCCGCTGCAAGATCCAGGACTGCCTCGGATATCCTGTTAAGAGGACTCTCGGCGCCACTGGGATTCGAGATACCATGCATCTTCTTGACTAGATCCAGGACGCGGCCGCGTAGATGTTCTGCGGGCATCGATGAGGGCGGGGGCTTCGGAGGCAGCGGCCACTCCAGCCGGTAGTGCATACCCAACGGAGGATAAGGCACTCGTACAGTGATGAGGTAACGCAAACCGCCTTCGAATTCGCGTTGCAGGTCCGGTTCGAGTTCACCGTCAAGCCGGCCCACAAACAGGCGCGCGGCACGTGCGGGAATTGCGAATCCCGTTGGCAGCTTTACGATCATAACCAGCTCAGCAGCGGGCACGTTTTTCACCGTTGCGCGGCACCACTCCGTAGGCTCCCCGCGTCTGGGCTCGTACATCTGAAGGTACTGCTGCTGGGACATGGCGTAGCTGTTGATAGCGTGATATCGCCATGAGAAGTCCGTCGCCTCGCCCGCATTGAGATCCCTATTGAACACAATCCTCGCCGAGTAGCTGCGAAGTTTTGCCTCAGCATCTTCAAAATTCACGTTAAGACCGGGCGCGCCCCCTAAATGGCGCAGCCGAGGGCGCTCGAGGTGCCCGATCTCCAGGCCCGCATCGATCCGTCCCGGCACGTCGCGTCGAGTTTCGCCGGCGACAGTCTGAAAGCCCCAGTACTCGATCGCACGCTGCGCATCGCCGTCAGTGTTGATATCCACCGTGACAATCATCCGCTTGCAGAAGCAGCCTTGACGCCGCGCGTTCAAGCTGAAGAGTTCGCGCGCCGAGTCTCCTATCGAGCGGGCGAAGAACGGTGGCTCGTCGGCGAAAGTCGCTTGTCGGTTGCGGGACCAGAACGGCGTAATCTTGGCCGCGCCCCATCGATGATCGATCGTGATCAGATTGAGGTTGTGCTGAATTTCCGTGTTGGCGGTCGGGGAACCGGTCGATAGCACCGCAATCTCGGAAGGAGTGCTTGTATTTGCCTCCACGGTGATGCGCCCGAAGCTGAAACGATGGCGATGGCCGTGGAGCACCAGTGAAATACCGAGCTTGCTCGCTTCTTTCAGGAACGCACCCGCATTGCGCAAAACCATCATCGGCTCCGAGTTGTGCTCGTAGGGAATCGGTAGCGCATGATGGTGCAGGATGCCGATGCGCATGAAAGGTTGATCTTTGCCGCCGCCTTGCTCTAGCTCGGTCCGCGCATTGACGAATTGCCCGGACCGAATTTTGCCTTGTGCCCAGTATGCCCCGCTACTCGCGGAGTCGAAGCAGAATAGCTCCAAACGCAGATCATTAAGCCTGGTGTAATGCGGGGTCGAGTCGAAATACTGCTCAAATTTTCCCATGCAGAGGAAACGAAGTATCAGCAGCGACAGCGCCATCACAAAAGCGGCATCCGCCGCGCGTGGCCACCAGTGCAGCAAATGCGCCACCGCTGAGACGACCAAGATAAAGGTCAGCGTGGGATAGACCGTGGTCACAGGAACGATTCCCAGGATTCGAGTGTCGTGATTGCCGGGTACACAGACCATGTGCCGGCAATGAGACTCGGCGCGGAGAGCATCCAATTTCTTCCGCGCGCCGCGCAGAGCCCATCGCCAAGGACTGTTTACGAAGTCACCTGAAACAATGACCAACTGCGGGAGAGTTTCCCCGGCAATGCGCAACGCGTCCTTCCACCGAACCTTCCATGCCCTTTGCCGGAAACCGTAACCGAAGTGAATATCGGAAAAATGTAGAACGTTAACTTCCTCAAGCGGCTCCGTGCCGTCAGGAGATGCAGATGTTGGTATCACTGCCATAAAGTCGCTTAGACCGGGACTTCCATGACGACTTCTTCAACACAGATATCCCTAGTGCAAGTTAGCCCTCATCGCAAGGATCTGAGCGTTTTTCCGCTGCGCGGAAGCCTTCTGTGTTGTGTGACATTTCCGCCTCACCGTCCTGATCTGCTCTTGCCGCGCTCTGGCATCGTCCGCCCACTATGCGCCCACGCCAGGATCAGATGCAAAAGTAGCACGCGTTTGAATTGAATGCTGATCACAAAGACAACTGTAGAGCCTCTTCTGCAAAGTGTGTGGATGATTGTGCGCCGCTAGCATGTCTTGCTTTGCCATCGCAGTCCGGACACCTCGTTTCAGCGATTTCGATTTCCCGGCAGATCCCGCTCTACCGCACGGCGAAGCGCCCGACCCAAGGCAGCGACGCGTTCGCGACCGGTATCCGCGGTGCCTACTCGCGGTCGTGCAGGTTCCATGGGACCATGCATTCCCAACGTTCCCCGGCGCTTCCATATTCCTTTTTCGAGCATTGGAAGGGCTGAGTTTCACGTCATAATCGCCCTTCAGAGTGATAAGGTCGCCTTTCGCATTCGAACCGCTTTGGATTTGCTGGAACTTGGCGGCTTCTAGTTGCCGGCTTGTTTCAGCGTCATTGGTCGCGGAGTTCGCTGCCGCGGTACAGGCGTCTGCGTAGGTCTCGCCACCTCCGCTACTGGCTCCGCCAGTTGGCCTTCGCCGTGGAGCCAGCGAGGCCGACCGTGACAGCAATCGTCAATAGGATAGCGAGGCGAGACATGTGTTTGTCAGCGCATACTTAATCGCAGCAACCTGAACTCACAGCTGAGACTCAAGGACATCCATAATGCGCAAAAATTCAGTAAAGTGCTTAAACTATCAATAAATCAAGGTTCCTACTAGGTTCTGCGCGTTTGTTTCACCACCTCTCGCACGAAATCAACCACCGCATTGAATGTTTCGTGAGCTTTCGGCAACGGTGCATGAAATCTGTTCGTCGTAGTTGCTAATTCATCCCTGCCGGTTGAAGGCGAGGAGGAAAGGCAATGGCAGGCATGACGAAAGAGCTCATGACAGTTGAGGAAGTTCGAGCGCGCTTGGAGGAGTGGAGGCGGAATCGGCAGGGACGCGCAGCGATCCCCGAAGAGTTATGGTCCTTGGCGATTGAGGTGGCGCGCAGAGATGGCGTGGGTCACACCGCCACTGCACTGCGCCTGGATTACGGCAAGCTCAAACGGCTGATGCTGGCCGCGGATGGGGTTGAGAAGAGAACGACGACGCCATCCTTCATGGAATTGATCGCGCCCGAAGCCGCGCCTGTTGCGCAGTGCGCGATCGAACTGGAGGGGCGGCGCGGCAAGATCCGGATCGAGCTTAAGGCCAACGCGGCTGATCTCGCAAGCTTCAGCCGGACGTTGGGGGAGTTGGTTTTGTGATCCAGATCACGCCGCATCTACGCATTCTGGTTGCGGTGGAGCCTGTGGACGGAAGGAAGGGGATCGATTCTTTGGCGCAGGTCTGCCGGGAGAAACTTGCCTCCGATCCGTTTTCCGGCTGCCTGTTTATCTTCCGCAACCGCAGCGCGCGGGCGATCCGGATCCTGGCCTACGACGGCCAGGGATTCTGGCTGGCCACCAAGCGCCTGTCCAAGGGACGCTTTCGCTGGTGGCCAACGGGCACGGAAGCGGGCCGAAGCTTGCGCGCGCATCAGGCCCAGATGCTGCTGGCGGGCGGCGATCCGGAAACCGAAGCCGCACCGATATGGCGGCGTGTGAGCGTATGAAAAATCGCGGCCGCCACGGCCTTGCGTTCCAGTTTCCATTCTGTCACACTTATGATCGGTGGCAGCGGTGGAGTGGAAATACCGGGGCCGTGTCATCACGGCGCAAGACCTCGAATTTATCCGGGAGTTCATCGTACAGCATCCAGGCTTGAGTCGGCGCCGATTATCGGCGCGACTGTGTCAGGCCTGGGAGTGGAAGCAGGCCAACGGCGCGCTATGCGACATGGTGTGCCGCGGGTTGCTGCTGATGCTGCACCGGGCCGGTGAGATCGAGCTGCCGCCGGTCCGCCAGATATCGCTCAACCCTTTTGTCCGGCGCGCGCGGCCCGCGCCGGTGCCGATCGATCAGACGCCGCTCACCGGCACTCTAAAAGAAGTCAAGCCCATCGCGACACAGCAGGTGAGGCGGACGGCGCAAGAGCCGCTATTTAACAGCCTCATCGAGCATCATCATTATCTGGGCTATGAGCAGCCGGTGGGCGAGCATCTGAAGTATCTGATCTGGGCGCATAAGACCGACCGATCGCGTGCCTGGCGTGGAGTTCGGCGCCGCGCCATCTGGGCAGCCGCGACCGTTATATCGGCTGGAGCGCGCGGTGCGCCGGCGCAACATCCGCCTGGTAGCCTACAACACGCGCTTTCTGATCCTGCCCTGGATTCGGGTCCCGCATCTGGCCTCGCATATTTTGGGGCGAGTGGCGAGCCGATTGTCGCACGACTGGGAGCGGATGTACGGTCATCCGGTTTACTTCGCGGAAACCTTCATCGATCCGGCCCGGTTTCGGGGGACCTGCTATCGCGCCGCCAATTGGCAGTCTTTGGGGCTGACCACGGGGCGCGGCAAGGCTTCCAACAGCAAACGCCCCAACCGCTCCATTAAAGAGGTGCTGGGCTATCCGCTGACTCCGCGCTTCCGTGAACTGCTGAGCCGTCATGAAGAATAAGCAGAAGAAGTCCAGGCGCCGGCGCATCGATGTCAATGTGCAAGAACTGGATCAGATCGTCGATCGCGCCCGCGCGGCGCCGCTGAGCGATACCGATTATGACAAGCTCAAAACTGCATTGCATGCGCTGATCGAAAGATTGCGGGGCCCGGCGAAGACGGAGAAGCTCGCATCGGTATTCGCGGATGAGAACAGTCCCGCATCGGCAGCAGCGCCGCGGGCGGAGAGCTCGCCGGGACACGGACGCAACGGCGCACAGTCCTTCACTGGCGCGCGCAAAGTGACGATTGCGCATCAGCACTTGGCTGGGGGCGATCGCTGCCCGGACTGCGGCAAAGGCAAGGTCTACATACAGAAGGAGCCCAAGGCCCTGGTGCGGATCGTGGGGCAGGCGCCACTGGCCGCAACCATCTATGAACTGCAGCGGCTGCGCTGCAATGCCTGCGGTCAGGTCTTCACGGCCCAGGAGCCCAAGGGCGCGGGGCCGGAGAAGTACGACGAAACTGCGGCGGCGATGATCGCGCAATTGAAGTACGGCAGCGGCGTGCCCTTTAACCGGCTTGAGCGGATGGAAGAGCTGATGGGCATTCCGCTGCCGGCGGCCACTCAGTGGGAAGTGGTCGCCGACGCCGCCGAGCTGATCAAACCGGTGCGCGATGAGCTGATCCGCCAGGCGGCGCAGGGCGAGGTGCTGCATAACGACGACACCAGCATGCGCGTGTTGCGCCTGGTGCGCGAACCATCGGACCAGCGCACAGGCGTTTTTACCAGCGGTATCCTCGCAGCCGGCGCCGGAAGAAAGATCGCGTTGTACTTCACCGGCCGCCAACACGCGGGCGAGAACCTTGCCGAGGTGCTTAAGCGGCGCGCGCCGGAGCTGAGTGCGCCGATTCAGATGTGCGATGCGCTGTCGCGCAACGTGCCCAAACTATCCGAGGCCGTGGAGATTTTGGTGGCCAACTGTCTGGCGCACGGCCGGCGCCAGTTTGTGGAAGTGGCGCAAAGCTTCCCCCAGGAGTGTCGCTACGTGCTCGAAGCGCTGGGCCGGGTTTATTATCATAACACGCAGGCGCGTCAGCAGAATCTTTCAGCCCAGGAGCGTCTGTGGTTTCACCAACAACACAGCGCGCCGGTAATGGAAGAACTGCACGGCTGGCTGCAGGCGCAGCTGGCGCAAAAGAAAACCGAACCCAATTCAGCCTTGGGCAAGGCGATCAACTATATGCTGCGGCACTGGAGAGGGCTGACGGTATTTCTGCGCCAAGCCGGCGCTCCGCTGGATAACAATCTCTGCGAACAGGTGCTGAAACGCGCGGTGCTCCATCGCAAGAATGCATTGTTTTACCGCACGCTCAATGGCGCCGAGGTCGGCGATCTTTTCATGAGCCTGATCCACACCTGCGAACTGGGCGGCGCCAATTCCTTCCACTATCTCACCGAACTGCAGCGCCACGCCCCGCAAGTGGCAGCCAGTCCTGGCGAGTGGATGCCGTGGAACTACCGGCAGACCCTTGAGCAAACCGCCGGCCCATGATCGCTTCTCCCTGACCAAGTTTTTGACTCATGCGGGGGAGCCACTGGAAAATGGCTTCCGCAGGCTCTGGCTGCATCTGCGCTGTAATCCAGGTGGCACAGCAATGAAGAAGCTTAAGAAAGATCTGGTTCGGGAAGAGCGGATCCACAACGAAGCTATCGTCGATGCCGGTCCGGACGAGCAGGCGATGAGCTGGTATTACTATCTGGAAAGCAAGATCAGTTTCCCGTTCCAGGCGAGGTGTGTCGCTGCGAAACCTGTCTCGCCTCTCAGGAAAGGTGAAACCGCCGAGGTCGTACGCATGGCGCCAGAAGATGCCTGCATGCACGACATGCTCGTGCAGATCCGCTGGCGGGGGAAAATCGCTGTTCCTCTCTCTCAACTGGACGCCATCGATTCAGACGAAGTGACCAAGGAAGCCATCGGCGACTGGCATTACTGGGTCTCGCAGGGCTACCTTCTCTGATGCCTATGTCCAAGACGATCAGACCGAGCACTTTATGGCAAGGCGCCAGCCTACATGGGCAGATGTTAAGGGGAGACTCGCAGGCCTCGACCGGCTGGGATTGTTGGGCCTGATTCAGGATCTCTACGCGGCCAACAACGACAATCGGACGTTTCTTCACGCCCGCTTCGGTTTGGGCCGGGACGTTCTGGCGCCCTACAAGGAAGCACTGGACCGCTGGCTCTGGCCGGACGTGTTGCGGAACCAGGACACTTCCGTCCTGAGAGCCAAACAGGCCATCTCCAGCTACAGAAAAGCTGTGGGCCACCCGGTCGGTCTCGCCGAGTTGATGGTATTCTATTGCGAACGTGCTGCAGGGTTCTGCAGCGATGTCGGGTATCAGGACGATGGCTACTTCGATGCACTGGTCAGCACGTTCGAACACGCCCTAAAGACTATCGCCCGGCTGCCTGCCAACGATCGTAATGCCCTGATAGAACGGCTCGATAGAGTACGCGTCATCAGCCACAACTTCGGCTACGGTGTCGGCGATGATATGGACTCCTTGCTCGCAGAATACCTCAGAGGGTGACCCGGATTCGTGGCGGCGGCGCCCAACCGCGACTCAACGCAGGCTTGCCGAAAGCTCACAATGTTTCTCTGCGTCCGCGTCAGACATCAGACCCTCAATAATCTCACCCGAAACGTCGGACTGTCCTCGGGTCGCATCTTGCGCCGGTCGTAGAGGCGCCTGGTTGATACATTGGCGGGGCCGGGCGATGTCCGCCTCGTGCGAGAGCGCGTTCGTGGCGGCCGTGGCGCGCAGAGAATGCACGCAGAGACCGTTCACCTCGGCGCTCACACCGACTCGAGGTCGTAGTTCCGGACGATGTTGTCGTAGACCGAACCGGGAGAGAGCGAATGGTCGAGATCGCCCGTGCGGTTATTCGTCACTGGGCGGAAGACGGGGCGGCTATATCGGCGCCGCGGCCAGCGAGCGCCAGGTATGCCTCGATCAACCGCTGCGCCATCGCATGCACCGGAACGAACCGGATCTTGCCGCGCTTGCCCCTGACCCTAAAATGCACCACACCCTGACGGCTTTGGATGTCCCGGACTCGCAACGCGCACAGCTCCTCCCGCCGCCTGCCGTGATAGAGCAGGGTAGCCAGGATGGCGCGATTGCGCACGCCCTTGAGCGTGTCCGCCGGCGGCGCCACCAGCAGCTTGCGCGCCGGGGCGTCACCCAACGCCGGCGTGCTTCCTTGGTTGCCCTTGGCCATTGGTGATGCAAGTCGGGGACTTTCTCGGCATCCTAAGCGGTGGTGACTCAGACTGCATGAGAAAGGTGGCAAGCGGCACGAAGTATCCTGCCATCCGAACCTTGAGAGGAACCTGAACGACCTATATCAGGGGTGCCTCGCATCGCCGTCAGTTCAAAACCCGAGAAGGAAGCGTGGTTCGAGTCTTCCGGTCCTGCCCGCTTACTGAGGAATAGCGGCGTCCGTGCTTCCTTCGTCCCTTTTGCGGTATGGGATCGACATCGGTTATTTTGGCGGAGTCAGCTTCAATATAAGCGTGCTGAGCAGCAATCTTCTGCTCAGAGTCATACCGTTTAATCAGTTCGGCCAATTCCCTCGTCTGAGCATCCATTCGCTCGGAAAGACCGTGAACTGTGTCGGCCAGATTTCTAATGGCGGCGACCTGTTGCAAGCGCGAATTTGCACGTGCGATGAGATACAAGAACATAGCGCTCGACAGGCCAATGATTACGACGCCTAACAAGACGCGGTCGGAGGCCACCTTGATCGCCCATTCATTTGCTTCGGTCCGAAGCGCTTTTAGGCTACCCCATATCTTTTCAAGGTGTTCGCCAATTTTGTTGCGGGTGTGGGCCCGAATCCCGCGGTTAACCAGTTCCTGTTTCAGCGTTTTCACAATGGCAAGTGACCCTCTGATATGTTGCGCGATTCCGCCATTCTGCTTTTGCCAGTTTTCGCCAATATTCCCGAAGAAACTTCTGAACTTACCTGGAACCATGCCGACGGTTCGATTCCATTGGTTGTGATTGCCATTCGAGAACCTGGAACTCTCCCTGACCGTCGGGTTCCAAAAGCAGGTTTCTCAGTTTCGATGGACGCGCCCCTAATTAATCTCGACTCGTCCTCGGTACTGCTGAGAACCGCGTCTGAGAAGACATCCAGTAGCGGACAAGACGTGGTCTGCTCCGCCAAGCCTCTTTCATACATCTCGAATGCCCGCTTTAAGCGTTCACTATAAGAGCGTTGTCACCGCCTTCGCTTGTCGGTTGTGTTCCCCCTCCTAGTCCGCTCCAATTGACGGCTTCAAGGAATCTTGCTGCGAACTGCTCCAGATCCTGATCTGTATGGCTTTCGCCTGTTCCCCCGATATTGCGCGATCCTCGGTATGTGACATTCCGCCGCTCGCCAACGACGGATAGCATCGCACAGGCGAAGTCGCGTGCAGTATTTGGCTTGCTCTTTATCAGATTCGTGAATCTAAAAAGCAGCTTCAAATTGAGCGGACGGCAACAGACGCGCCCAAGTCTTTCGGTTTCAAACCAAAGCTAAAGTGTTCTTCAGCCTTGCCTCGATCCGCCTGCACCCTACTTCCTCCCGGTAAAGCTAGGTCTTTCGGTCGGCTATCGCGTTATTTTCAACTTTCCCAATTCTGGTTGGTTCGGCCAAGCGCTCCTCGCGCTGAAGACCCGGGCGGTCCAGCCGCCGCAGCCAGAAGTCCGGCCAATGAATGGCGTCGAGGTATGTTCCCGTCAATTGAGCATAACCTGTTGTAGCAGCGACGGGTTATCAAGGAGTTTGCCCGCCCCGAGCACCACGGCCTTCAATGGATCACCGGTCACCGTCGTTGGTAATCCGATCTCTTGGCTCATGAAAGTATCGAGGTTGCGCACCAACGCCCCGCCGCCTGCGAGGACCATGCCCTTCTCTGCAATGTCCGAAATCAATTCAGGCGGAGTGTGCTCCAGTCCCTCATGTATAGCTTCCAGTAAGTGATGGACAGGCCCCATTATTGCCCTGCGAATCTCTTCGTCATTAACCTCGATGGTCTTAGGTTGCTTGGTGGACAGGTCTCTGCCTCTTATTTCGAGAGTCTGGATTTCCGAATCAGGGCTAACCGAACCGAGCATTACTTTAATCAGCTCTGCCGTACGCTCTCCAATCTGCAAATTGTAGCTTTGCCTGATCAGCCTAATGACGGCCTCGTCGATTTTGTCGCCCGCTACGTGCAATGACTTCGACCATACCAAGCCTCCGAGTGAGATGACCGCAATGTCCGTGGTTCCGCCGCCGATATCGATGATCATGCTACCGACAGGTTCTGCGACTGGCAGTCCTGCTCCTATGGCTGCAGCCATGGCCTGCTCGACAAGATAGACTCGGCGGGCTCCAACCGACTCCGCCGACTGTACCACCGCGCGCTTCTCCACGGCGGTGATCCCGGAGGGCACGCAGATTAGTACTTGTGGTCGCAGTAATTTGCGGTTGCAGACCTTCCTAATGAAGTGCCGCAGCATGTCTTCGGTTGTCTCGAAGTCGGCAATGGCACCGTCCCTTATGGGGCGACTGACTACGATAGAACTTGGCGAGCGGCCCCACATTCTCTTCGCCTCATCTCCAACAGCCAACACTTGTCGCGAGCCGGTCGAGTCATGGCGCACCGCGATCATCGACGGCTCATCGCATACGATGCCCTCGCCTCTGAGATAGATAAGGGTGTTTGCTGTACCGAGGTCGATTGCTAGGTCACGAGAGAAAGTACCAAGGATCGTACTGAACAATTTCCATCCCCACCGCCTCCTTCTGCCCGCCACACCACCGGAACACATGTAGCAGGAATCCGCCCGCTAGACAATCTGTCAATAGGCGAAACCCCTTTGGATCGCAAACATCCGGTTCGAACTTGGCGTTTTGCAGACCACATCTAGTGTGACGCGAATATGAATAAGGACACAGGTGGCAATTTCGGGTAATTGTAGGCAGCTCCAACCTGTTCAAGTTTTCATTCCGTCCAACCATCTGCAGTGTTAGTTCATCGTAGAAGCCGGCGTGGGCTGCATCCGGCTGCGTGCTTGCCTGGTTAGCCATCGCCCCGGCCGTTCTTTCCGAACGTGCCGTTCCGTTATCAAGAACGGTCCTGCCAAAGGATCGCTAATACTACTAGTTATTAATATATAATCCTTCGTATACCCC
>CAWGQB010000005.1:0-84047 GCA_963824565.1 uncultured Pseudomonadota bacterium
CAATAAATTCCTGGTGGCGATGGCGCGGTTTGCACATGGTCACCACTTTGCCGTCGAGCACGTCGAGCGCCGCGAACAGGGTGGTGGTGCCGTGACGAAAATAATCATGGGTTACGCCCTCGACATAACCCAGACCCAGCGGCAGCAGCGGTTGGGTCCGCTCCAGCGCTTGCACTTGGCTCTTTTCGTCGACACACAGCACCAGCGCCTTGTCCGGCGGATTGAGGTAAAGGCCCACGATGTCGCGTACCTTCTCCACAAAAAATGGGTCGGTAGAGAGCTTAAAGCTCCTGCTGCGATGGGGTTGTACGCCGAACAGTGCGAAATACCGTGCCACCGCGCTCTTGGAGATGCCGGTGGTGACGGCGGCCATGCGCACACTCCAGTGCGTGGCGTGCTCGGGCTTGCTCTCCACTACCAGCTTAATCAACTCCGCCACCTTTTCGTCATCGTGTGTGCGAGGTCGGCCCGGCCGCAATTCGTCATGCGGCCCCGCCAGCCCGCGGTCCTGATAGCGTCGGCGCCAATGGCTAACCGCCGGTGCGCTGACTCCACAGCGCCGCGCCACTTCCCGATTGGACTGTCCGTCCCCGACAGCAATATGATGCGCGCGCGCCGCACCAGCGAATGCGGCATGCTGCGCGAGCGCACCATCGCCTGCAGTTGCAAGCGGTCAGCTTCGTCGATCGTCAAGGCCTTGTTCGGTCTACCCATCCGCGCCACCTCGCCTGCTATTGTAGCAGACGCCGTAGCTCGTGTAATTTTATTAATGGGACACTACACTAGAGACGCAGCTGCCAAGAGTCGATAAAGTCTATTCATGTCCATACACCCCCGTTTGATTTACGGAATCGAGCCTTAGCGCCATTTGAACGGGAATTTCCATTTTGAAATTCCGGTTCAAGACTCGCACGGGTGCTAGGTCCTTTCCAAACGCAAGATAGGGCCTGTTCTTGATTGCAGAGGCGTACTTCCCGGCGTCGATTTGACCAGTTCCGCCCCGCCTTGGCACCGAAACAGCCACAGGGCGGGGTTTTCCGACCCTATTCTCAGACACCTGTAACTTTCCCTTCCGCCTTGTCACCGAGGGTGCACCGTCCTGGTCCACCCATCCGGCGAGGGCGGCGCCGCCACCTTGCCCCCGGCATGGCGGCAAACAGCCGCCGCGTCAGATGACTCTCCGCGAGCAACAACGAATAGTAGCGGTCGTGTTTAAGCAGACGGCCTCCGGTCTTCACCAGCCGCTGCTGCAGGCTGGTGAGCGAGCAGTTGCCAATCTCCCCGGGCAGCGCCAGCCGCCGCCTGAGGTTGCCGGGGTTATAGGCGATCACGTTAAGCCACAGCCGCACTTGGTTAGCCTGGAAGCGGTGGCGGGAAAGCCGCGTCATCGCTACCGCCTGCTTGCCCTCCACTGTTCTGCGGTTCAGCGCTTGTCCTAATAGAAGCGCACGACCGCCCGGTTTGAAGCTCTAAGATTGTTCACGATGAATCCGACACGGCGAAATAAAACCGCCGAAGTGGTTCCCCTCCCGCGCGCTTTCGTGCCAGCTTGGCAGCTCGAGGCGGCTGGGGTCGGTCACCCGTTTACTCTAATTGTTCGCTCAGTGTGTGGCGGATTTCATCGCGTACTGAAGCGCGGCTATTATGATGAAGAGGGCAGCGAAGAACAGCCGGATACTAGCGATGGCTCGGGTTCGGAACATGGTTTGGTTGCTGTCAGATTTTCCGCAATAAAGGCAGTCAATGGTTGATTCCGAGCAACGACGTGAGCCTTGAAGCACGCCCTCTGGCCTTTCAATAGCTCGTGCCGGGACGCCTTCTCTAAGACGAGTTGGCGATTGGGGCCCGATCTCCCGCCTGCGGGTTAACTTCAACTAGAAACACTGTGGAGCGTGGCCCGGCCACATATGTCGATCCCGAAACGATTTGGGCCTCTTCCCAGGCAGAAATGTCCTGCGGCGACGGCAGGGAGGTGTCGATCCACCGGCGCCATCGTGCGCCAGCCTCAGAGCCCGCGGGGGGCAGTTCGAAAGTAAGAGGCTCCCAATACGCGTTAAGCATCACATGAAGAACGAAGCGCCCGCGCAGGCTGCTGATCGTAAAGGCTATAGAATGTGAATGATCGCTCCAATCGGGGTGATTGAGAGCGACACCGTGCCATTCGAGCTGAGCCTGCTCCAGCAACTCGCTGAGGGTGAGCGGGCCACCTTCGAATGCGACGTCACGGCAGTTGCGAAGCATTTTGACGAAGCGATGAATGTCGGCGTGCCGCTCCTTCAAATTCCAGTCGAACCAGCTAATCTCGTTGTCCTGGCAGTATGCATTGTTGTTTCCGCTCTGCGTCTGCCGTACCTCGTCGCCCATCAAGAGCATCGGAGTGCCGACCGCTACCATCAACAAAGCAAGAAAGTTCTTAATCCGGCGGCAGCGCAGAGCCTCTATCTCAGGATCCTCGACCGTTCCCTCGGCACCGCAATTCCAACTCGAATTGTCGTTCATGCCGTCGCGGTTATTTTCGCCGTTGTCCTCGTTGTGTTTTTCGTTATAAGTTGCCAGATCGTTAAGAGTAAACCCATCATGGCAGGTCACGAAATTGATGCTCTGTTCCGGCTCGCGTCCCTTATGACCGTATATATCCGGGCTACCAAGCAAGCGCGTCGCGAGGTTCGATACTGTGTGTGGGTCGCCCTTCAGAAACCGGCGGACGTCGTCGCGAAACCGGCCGTTCCATTCCTGCCAACTGTCCCCCACGAAGCTCCCAACTTGGTATAGACCCGCGGCGTCCCAAGCTTCCGCGATCACCTTGGTCCCGGCCAACGCCGGATCAGATCTATATCCCATATGATCGGTGGATTCGGTAACGGCGTCCCGGTCTCGTCGCGCGCGAGCACCGAGGCCAGGTCGAAGCGGAAGCCGTCCACGTGCATGTGTGTAACCCAATAACGCGCGCTGTCCACAATCATTCGGCGCACGATCGGATGGTTGGCATTGAGCGTGTTCCCAGTACCGGTGAAATCGGCATACCGGCTGCGCTCGCGTTCGAGAAGGTAGTAGGTGCTGTTCTCTAAGCCGCGGAAACAAAAGGTCGGCCCGAGTTGACCACCTTCGGCAGTATGGTTGAATACCACGTCCAATATTACCTCGATGCCGGCGCGGTGCAGAGCTTTAACCATGTCCCGAAACTCATCAAGCGGGCCCAGCGGATCTTGGCGTGAGCTGTAGGCGCGGTGCGGGGCGAAGAAAGATACTGGCGAGTATCCCCAATAGTTGACGTGACCGGCTGGTGCGTCAGTCGCGTCAAACTGAAAGACCGGCAGCAATTCAACTGCGATGATCCCAAGATCGGCGAGATATGGAATCTTCTGGATCAACCCGGCGTAAGTACCGGCCTTGTAAAGCGCCACACTTGAACTGGGATGGCGCGTGAAGCCGCGCACATGAAGCTCATAGATGATGGTCTCCACAAACGGCCGCCGGAGTGGCATGTCACCTTCCCAGTCATAGGAACCGGGATCGACAATAATACTCTTCATTGCGGCGTCGCCAGTGTCTCTGCGGCGGCTATATCTTTTTGGAATAGCGACTGCACGGCCGTAGGGATCCAGTAGCAATTCCTTGCCATCGAAGCGCAGACCTCGCTCAGGATCGAACGGACCGATGGCTCTAAAAGCATATACCTGGCCCGACCTCAGATTGGGAACGAAAACGTGCCAGTAATGATAGGTTCGGTGTTCGGAGCGGTCCAGAGTAATCACTCGGGTCGGTTCGATGGCGTCCGCCATCGAACAACAGCAACTCGACCAAACTGGCATTCCGGGAATAGACGCTGAAATTAACGCCGCCGCGTTGGAGAATTGCTCCCAGGGGAAAGCTTCTGCCGCGTCCTATGCTAGAGCCAGTCATATTGTCTCCGTAGTGTCGAACCGCGTTTGGAGAAAAATAATTCCCGTTGTCCGGGTGGGTCTCATCGGGCGTGCGAAAGAGACCGAGTGTGTCGTGCAATTACAAGGTTTTCATCCGTCGGTATCACATACGCGGCGACTTGGCTGCCAACCGCGCTAATGCGCGGTCCGTTCCGGCGGTTTGCGGCGTCGTCCAGTTCCAGGCCCAGCCAGCGGCACCCATTGCAGATAGCGGCTCGAATCGGAGCGGCGTTCTCGCCAACGCCCGCCGTGAAAACGATTCCATCCAGTCCGCCAAGCGCACCCGCCAGCGAACCGATGTAACGGACCGTTTGATAACAGAAAACTTCGACCGCGAAGCATGCTCGCAAATCTTGGCTCGCTAATAGGTCGCGAAAATCGGAGGAAATCCCGGAAAGCCCTAGGATACCTGAGCGTCGATATAGCAGGTCCTCGACAGCTTCCACTGACATCCGTTTGTGCTGCAGAAGGTGCAAAACCACGCCGGGGTCGAGATCGCCGCAGCGGGTACCCATGGGCAAGCCGTCCAAAACGCTAAAGCCCATCGTTGCGGCTATTGAAGTGCGGCCTTTGAGTGCGCAGAGGGAGGCACCATTGCCCAGATGAGCCACCACGATGCGGCTATCGGCAATTTCCGGCGCACGCTCCGGCAACACCGAGGCTATGTACTCGTAAGAAATACCGTGGAATCCATAGCGACGGATGCCCTCATCGTGCAGCTCCCGCGGTAAGGCGAAAGCTTGTGCTACCTCTGGCATAGTTCGGTGGAATGCAGTGTCGAAACAAGCCACCTGCGGCAATGCAGGATTGAGCGCCAACGCGGTTTGGATGGAGGCGAGGTTGTGCGATTCGTGCAATGGTGCGAGCGGGACTAATGTCTCCAATTCCGTGAGAAGTTCCGGCGTCACGCGTTCCGGTCGACTGTGTCGGAGACCCCCGTGAACCACGCGGTGACCAAGAGCGGTGAGTAGACGCCCGCCCAGCGCTTCTTTGACCCAAGGCATCAGAAAGGGAAGTACGTCACTCGGTGTCGCAGGCGGGTTAGGGCCAAAGTTCGGCGGAATCGAGCACCTCTCCATCGGCCCCCAGAGCGGTTGCTGTGAGTGTGGCACCAATTCCCCCGACCTGACCCGATATGATGGGCCGCTCGTCTTCGTAGAATGTGAATTTCAAGGAAGAGGAGCCGGCATTGATGACTCCAATTAGCGGCGTACCGACGCTGGTCGAGATGCGCGATTGTTTTCGCCTGCCCACAGTAGTGTTTGTACAGCCCCTCACATTACGGATTGCGCTCTGCCTATGTTCAGCAACATCCCGACGGACTAATGACTCAGGCGTTCCGCTTTTCGAAGTCGGATCCGAAGTGATTAGTCGTCTTCACTCTCGAAAAGCTGTCCCTCGGGTTTCCCGCCGTGAAACTCGTTCTCCATGGCCGCGGTGTAATTACCGAGAGCCGCAGCGGCGTTGCACCTGGCGCGATGAGAATACGCCTGCTGAGCCGCTAGCGATTTGTCCGTCTTACCCAGCCACGTTGCCAGCGAATCCACCAACGAGACGCCAGGACCCTTGGTCCCTCGTCCGGCCTTCGTAATCATCATAGTTCCATTCAACGAGATCGCGATCGACTTTTGCTACAGACGCGTAGCCGGAAAGCTCCCAGGTGCGCATCGCCCGCAGAAGAGGACTCGTGAGCACTTTGGCAAAGGTCATACCTCGCAATCGATACCGCAGCCGACGGGCCTGTTCCTCACCCCCTTCTGTGAGCGGGAGATCGGTCAAGCCGGTATGCCGGCCCGAGAGCGTCCATTCAGTTTCACCGTGCCGAACCAGGAAGACTTCAGAGAGCTGCTTGCTCACAAGATAACCCTCCGTACGCCCGCGCGTTTCTCACTTCACCGCGACGGGTTTAAGCTTCCAGATGTCCGCCGCGTATTCTGCTATGGTGCGATCGCTGGAGAACTTGCCGGAGCGACCGACATTGATTATCGCCTTGCGTGTCCAGGAGTCCTGATCGAGATAGAGCGAGCCTACGGCGGTTTGCGCCTTTGCATAAGCGGTCAAATCGGCCAGATGCATATAGTGGTCACCGTTCGTTAACAGTGTGTCGCGGATAGGGTCGAATACGCCTGGCTCGTCACGGCTGAAGTGATCGGTGAAGATCATGTCCAACGCTGCGCGCGTCTCCGACTCGTTATCACAGTGCCAGTTCGGATCGTACCAGCCGCGACTATCCTTCACCTGCTCGGCAGTCAGACCGATTCCAGTCGCCTGACGGTTTTACATCGACACTCTGTCGCCCAATAGAGCGTGAGCGCCTGGACGGCTGGAGGTGACCCGAAACAGGAAGAAATTCTCCTCGCCGGCCTGCTCCGCCATCTCGATGGTTGCGCCGTCGCGCGTACCGATGGTCAGGGCGCCGTTCATCATGAACTTCATGTTGCTGGTTCCGCTGGCCTCGTATCCGGCCGTTGAGATCTGCTCAGACACGTCGGTGGCGGGAATCAGCCGCTCGGCCAAGGTAACGTTGTAGTTCGGGAGGAATACTACCTTCAGCCTTCCGCGCACATCGGGATCAGCGTCAATGACTCTGCCAACTTCATTGATGAGCTTGATTATCAGCTTGGCCAGATGATATGCGGGTGCCGCCTTGCCGGCGAAAAAAAAGGTGCGGGCCGGCAGGTCCAGATTCGGATCTTTGCGCAGGCGGGCGTAGAGCATAATGATGTGCAACACGTTCAAGAGTTGGCGTTTGTACTCGTGGATGCGCTTAATCTGACTGTCAAAAATCGTGGCCGGATCGACCACTTGCCCGGTCGCCGATTTCAGCCAATCCGCGAAGCGTCCTTTGGCGGCACGCTTGGCCTCGCGGAAACAGACGCGGAACGCCGCATCTTCGCCCAGCGGCACAAGACTATTTAGCTCGTCTAAATTGCTGACCCAATTGTCGCCAATGGCGTCCGTGATTAGGTGGGCCAGATCGGGGTTTGCGAGCAGCAGCCAACGGCGCGGTGTTACACCGTTGGTCTTGTTATTGAAGCGTTCGAGGAACATCTCGGCGAAGTCTGGCACAAGTTGCCTACGAACCAGGTCCGAATGGATGCCAGCAACGCCATTAATGCTGTGAGTTCCAGCTATAGCGAGATTCGCCATCCGCACCTGCCGTCTCGGGGTTTCCTCGATTAGGCTCATCCGCTGCACCTTGTTCTCGTCACCAGGGTGACGATGCCGAACATCATCGAGGAGTTGCCGGTTGATCTCGTAAGTGATCTCGAGCAGGCGTGGGCAAACCAGCTCGAAAAATCGGACGGGCCATCTCTCGAGGGCTTCAGGCAGCAGGGTGTGATTCGTGTAGGCCAGCGTGCGGACCGTTAGGTCCCACGCTCCATCCCAGCCAAGCCTGGCCTCGTCAAGCAGGATACGCATCAATTCGGCAACTGCCAAAGCCGGGTGCGTGTCGTTCATCTGAATGGCAGCCTTCTCAGGCAGAGAGTGCCACTCGTTGTTACTCCCTTTGAAGCGGGCGACGATATCGGCCAGCGAACAGCAAACCAGAAAGTATTCCAGCACAAAGCGCAGCGCCTGACCAGCTACCGTGGAATCATCCGGGTATAAGACCCTCGTGACCGTCCCGGCGACCATTCGATCTACTATGGCCCCAACGAAATCACCTGAACTGAATTCGCCGAAGTCAAAGAAATCGGGCGAAGCCGCTGCCCAAAGGCGTAATGTGTTGATGGTACGGCCACCGTAGCCAACTGCCGGGCGGTCGTAAGGGATACCCAGCAGGTGGGAAGGCTTGTCGGGGACCGCGCGCAAAGTTCCGTTTTCCAATCGGAAAGAACACGCCAGAGCGATTTGCACTGTTTCCGGCGGCCGCGCCACTTCCCAGGGATCGGGCTGCCTCAGCCAATGGTCGGGAAATTCGGTCTGATAGCCTTTTTGAATTTCCTGCCGAAAGATGCCGTACTCATACCGCAGTCCGTACCCCATCGCGGGCATCCCTAGAGTGGCCAGCGAGTCCATGAAACAGGCCGCCAAGCGCCCGAGACCACCATTGCCCAACCCGGCATCCGGTTCTGTATCGACTACTTCCGTCCAGTCCTGTCGTGGGTCGGAACGGAGATCGTCACGTACAAGCTGCTCGACATCGAGATTCAGGATATTGTTGACCAGCATGCGGCCAAGAAGGAACTCCATCGACAGATAGTAAACGCGCTTGGCATTGCTCTGCTCGTAAGTCTGCTCGGTGAGCAACCAGCGCTGCGTCAACAGATCGCGCAGAGCGCGTGCCACCGCCTCGAAGCGCTCGCGTTGGCTGGCGCTTTCCAGCGCGACCGCATGGTCGAACACAAGATGCCGGTCGTAGGCGTCACTGCCCCCGAAGTGAAGTGGCCCGCATTCGTAAAGTGCCAGACTACTCGTTGCCGGTTTCCTTCCGCATCGGCCTTGCCATCCGGGTGACCTCCTCTTTTCCGGAGCAGTTAAGTTCGCGAGGGTGCTGGAGTCAGACATTATCTGCCGAGGTATCTGCCCTGGTGGACTGGGGCGAGGTGCCCCGGCTCCAACGCCAGTTAGCAATCTCCGGCAAGTCGTCACCATATTCGCGCGATGTGCTTGCTTGTGTTCCAATAACTTGTCTCGAATGGCCTGCTTGGCGTAGGCCGCTCGCGCTGCCAACTTCGGCACCCGATCGATCACATCGTTGGCCAACGAGAACCGATCCAGATTGTTGAGCACCACCATGTCGAAAGGAGTCGTGGTCGTGCCTTCTTCCTTATACCCCCGCACGTGTAGATTCTGATGATTCTTGCGCCGATAGGTGAGACGGTGGATGAGCCAGGGATAGCCGTGAAAAGCAAAAATAATCGGCTTGTCCGTGGTGAAGAGCGCGTCGAATTCAGCGTCCGGCTAAGCCGTGCGGGTGCTCGCTGGGCGCCTGCAATTTCATCAGATTGACTACGTTGATGACGCGCACCTTGAGTTCCGGCACATGCTGGCGAGCCAGGTCGACTGCGGCTAGAGTCTCCAAAGTGGGAACGTCGCCGCAGCAAGCCATCACGACGTCCGGCTCGCCGCCGCGGTCATTACTCGCCCATTCCCAAATCCCAATGCCAGCGGTGCAGTGCTTAATCGCCTCATCCATCGTCAGCCACACCGGGGCGGGCTGCTTCCCTGCGACTATCACATTGACGTAGTTGCGGCTGCGCAGACAGTGGTCGGTCACCGACAACAAGCAGTTGGCGTCGGGCGGAAGATACACGCGAACTACTTCGGCTTTCTTGTTAACTACGTGATCGATAAAGCCCGGATCCTGGTGCGAGAAACCATTGTGATCCTGGCGCCATACGTGAGAGCTGAGCAGGTAATTGAGCGACGCGATCGGCCGCCGCCAGGGAATCTCGTTGCATACCTTGAGCCACTTGGCGTGCTGATTGAACATCGAGTCAATGATATGGATAAAGGCTTCATAGCAACTAAAAAAACCGTGCCGCCCAGTCAGCAAATACCCCTCCAGCCATCCCTGGCATTGATGTTCACTGAGAACCTCCATCACCCGGCCGTCGGGAGCGAGGTTGTCGTCCTCCGGCAGAATGTCCGCCACGTAGCATCGCTTGGTTACTTCCAGGATGTCCTGCCAGCGGTTGGAATTGTTCTCGTCCGGGCTGAAGACGCGGAAGTTTTTGTTTCCGAGTTGAGTTTCATCACATCGCGTAGGAATTTCCCCTGGCTGCGGGTGGCCTCGGCAAAAACGGCGCCGGGGCTCGGTACCTCGACCGCGTAGTCGCGGAAATCGGGCATCCGCAGTTGCTTGAGCAGCAGCCCGCCGTTTGCGTGCGGATTATCGCTCATACGTCGATGGCCCTGTGGCGCCAGCTCGGCGAGTTCCTTCTTGAATGAGCCATCGGCTTCGAACAAATCCTCAGGCTTGTAGCTCTTCATCCACTGTTCGAGAATCCTGACGTGCTCAGGTTGGTCCATGTCGCCCATCGGAACCTGGTGACTGCGCCAGTAGCCTTCGCATTTCTTGCCGTCGATTTCGGGCGGGCATGTCCAGCCCTTCGGCGTGCGCATTATGATCATGGGCCAGGCTGGTCGGCCGCGGAAGCCTTTGCTCCGCGCGTCAGCCCATATCTGTTTGATTTCGCCGATGGTGTCGTCGAGCACCGCGGCCATCTGACGATGCATCTTCTCGGGATCGTGGCCCTCGACGATGTATGGTTTGTAGCCATATCCCTCAAAAAGTTTTTTCAATTCGTCTCTGCGGAATACGCGCAAGAAAGCAGGGATTTGCTATCTTGTAGCCGTTCAGATGAAGAATCGGCAGCACCGCACCGTCACGAACCGGATTGAGAAATTTGTTGGAGTGCCAACTGGTTGCCAGCGGACCAGTTTCAGCCTCTCCGTCTCCGACCACGCAGGCAACTATCAGGTCCGGGTTGTCGAAAGCGGCGCCGTATGCGTGCGAGAGAGCATAGCCCAGTTCGCCACCTTCATGGATCGATCCCGGCGTCTCTGGGGCGACATGGCTTGGAATACCGCCGGGGAAGCTGAATTGCTTGAATAGGCGCTTCAACCCCGATTCGTCCTGCGAGATATCTGGGTAAACCTCGCTGTAGGTTCCTTCCAGCCACGCGTGGGCCACCAGTGCTGGACCGCCGTGTCCAGGACCAATCACGTAAATTACATTTAAGTCCTCATTCTTGATGACTCGGTTCATGTGGACGTAGATGAAGTTCAGACCAGGCGTGGTGCCCCAGTGCCCTACCAACCGCGGTTTGATGTGCTCGCGCTTCAACGGTACCTTGAGGAGTGGATTGTCCAGAAGATATATTTGGCCAACTGACAGATAGTTAGAAGCACGCCAATAGGCATCGAGCCGGCTAAGTTCTTCGGTGGTAATTTTCATCGGTATCCTCAAATCGTTTAGTGATTAATTTGGCCCGCTCTGTCGTGAGGCGTTACCTGCTCGTCCTTTCACCAGAGCCCATCTCGTCCGCTAAAGAACCTGCCAGGATGCCAGTGCACCCCTTGTGGCGTGCTACTCTAGGATCCTTCGTTATTGACCGAGGTCGCGCGTATTGTTACCGGACTGTTAAATCGGTTCACCCTTACGGTTTCGAGTTCTACTTCCCACCACCGATGAGGCTACCCGATGCCGACGTGTCACTCCGCGCGAGCGCCAGCTGCATCATCACCTCAACGAGCTCAAGGTCACGGTACTTCGGATCGGAACACAGTCTGTCCACGTACGGCATGAGCTCATTGGCAGAACTGCGTGAAACAACCATTTCGCGGTTAACTTGGGTTAAGACCTTTCTACTCCCTTTCCAGTGAAGTAGGTGCGCGACACGGAGGCTTTTAAAGATTTTGACGCTTAGCCTCCATCGCGTCCATATATCCCTCGATGTAGCTGGACCTTTCGGGCTGCGGCAAATGTCCCCAGTAGAACCCATTATGAACCGTGCTTTTCCCAGCAAACCCTAAGCCCCAGCTCAGCATGGCGTCCACCATCGCCGCAGCAGCAAACTCGGCGGCTCGGACAACCCCGAGCACAAAACGAGAGCGGACTAAATGTTTCGGAAGACGATATGGACCCATTGGCGTCACCGATACTTGTCGATCCTCGTAAGCCAAGCCGACTTCCACAACACGCGAGCGACAACGTGCGATTCAGAGAGCCACGCGAGAACCTAGCACCCGCATTATGGTGGAGTCTATCGCACCTTCGTCGGATAACTTTGGGACGACCTTTGTTGATATTTCTTTCGTGTAACAAATAGGAGGCTAACCCCTGTTCAGGATTATCCTAACTCCCAATGGACTCGGTTCAAACAGGTGTCCGGTCGCACCAACACCCCATGCGTGCGACGGATCGCTTTTAGCTAGCATGGGCTTGCAAGCCAAGAGGGCGGAGGATGCGCGGCGCGATTGTTGCGCACTAGACTTTGGGTAGGATATCGATTAAGAACGCTTTTGGCGAAAGGGGCAGGCACCTTCAGAATGGTTAGAAAGATCATCTATATCGCCATTTTGGCGGGACTGGTGATTGGCGGCTATTTCGTCTGGCAACGGTTGAATGAGCCCTCAGTACCGCTCGGATTCGCGGCCGGAAACGGCCGGCTGGAGGCCACCGAGATCGATATCGCGTCGAAATTTGCTGGCCGCGTCACCGAAGTTCCTTTTAAGGAAGGCGACAAAGTTGAGGCGGGGCAGATCGTGGCGCGAATCGACCCCGAGGCGCTGGACGCTCAACTGCGTCAGGCCGAGGCCCGAATCCGCGAAGCGCGCGACGCCCAGCAAAGCGCCGTGGCTGTGGTGGCGGAAAAAAAGGCCGACTTCGACTTCAAGGAGAAGCAGTATCAGCGCGCGCGCCAGTTGTTCGCGAAACACGTTATCCCTGAACAGGAGATGGACCGCGACCTGGGCGCCAGGGATGCCTCCAAGGCTTCATGGGCAGCGGCCCAGGCCAAGGCGACGCAGGCGCGCAATGCGGTCGATGCCGCGATTGCGGAAGCCGACCGGCTCAAGGCCGACATCAAGGAAAGCGTGCTTAAAGCACCCGTGCGCGGCCGGATCCAATATCGCCTGGCCGAACATGGAGAGGTGGTCGCGGCTGGAGGCAAAGTCTACACTCTGATCGATCTTGCCGACGTTTACATGTACGTCTTTCTGCCGGAAACGGATTCGGGAAAATTGGCGATTGGCGACGAAGGGCGCATCGTGCTCGATGCGGCGCCGCAGTATCCGATCATAGCCAAGGTCACTTTCCTTTCAGCCAAGGCGCAATTCACTCCCAAAACCGTCGAGACAGCGGAGGAGCGCCATAAGCTGACGTTTCGCGTCAGGCTCCAGATCGACCGGGATCGGCTGCGGAAATTCGAGCCGCTGGTGAAGGTCGGCCTGCCTGGAATGGGCTACGTCCGAATCGACCACGCCGCACAATGGCCGGAGGCCCTCCAACCCAAGGCCATTGACCCATCCAAACTGCCATGGCAACCAGTGCAACCGGTATCAGCGCAGTAAGTCCCGCGCATCCCGCGTTAGTTGCCAGCCTGCGCGGGGTCACACAGCGTTATGGCGAGACCGTTGCGGTTGACCGCGTCGACGTCGATATCCCCGCGGGTAAGATGATCGGGCTGATCGGACCTGACGGAGTCGGCAAATCCACCCTGCTCGCAATCATCGCCGGGGTGCGCATCGTCCAGGAGGGCCGGGCCGAAGTACTCGGCGGCGACATCGCCGACGCGCGATTTCGCGAATCGGTGTGCGCGCGCGTCGCCTACATGCCTCAGGGCCTGGGGAAGAACCTTTATCCCACGCTGTCGATCTTTGAGAACGTGGACTTCTTCGGCCGTCTGTTCGGCCAATCGCCGCCCTGAGCGCGAGGAACGGATCACGGATCTGCTCGCCAGCACCGCGCTTTCGCCGTTTCGCGAGCGTCCCGCCGGAAAACTGTCGGGCGGAATGAAGCAGAAGCTCGGGCTGTGCTGCTCGCTGATTCACGACCCCGATCTCTTGATCCTTGACGAACCCACCACCGGGGTCGACCCGCTGTCGCGCCGGCAATTCTGGGAGCTGATCGACCGCATAAGGTCGCGCAATCCCACCTTAAGCGTGCTGGTCGCCACCGCCTACATGGACGAAGCCGAGCGCTTCGATTGGCTGGTAGCGATGAACGCGGGGAAGGTGTTGGCCACCGGCACTCCCGACGAAGTCAGGCAGGGCGCAGGCGAGACAACCTTGGAAAGGGCCTTCATCAAGCTGCTCCCCGAGGAATTGCGCCGCGGGCATCGCGAACCGGAAATCACGCCGCGCAAGGAGGTGGGGGGTGTTCCCGCGATCGAAGCCAGCGGGCTCACTCAGCGGTTCGGTACGTTTACCGCGGTCGATCATGTCAGTTTCAGAATCGAGCGCGGGGAGATTTTTGGATTTCTGGGCTCCAACGGCTGCGGCAAGACGACCACGATGAAGATGCTCACGGGCCTGCTGCCGCCCACGGAGGGGACCGCTCTGCTCTTCGGTCAGGCGGTCAAGGGAGGGGACCTCGAGACCCGCCGGCGCGTCGGCTTCATGTCGCAGGCGTTTTCCCTGTACACCGAACTCACCGTGCGGCAAAACCTGTTGCTGCATGCCCGGCTGTTCGATCTCCCGCGGGGCACCATGCACAACCGCATCCAGGAGATGATAAGCCGCTTCGGGCTGGAATCCACCGCGGACACGCTTGCCGAACGCCTCCCGCTGGGCATCAGGCAGCGGCTGTCGCTGGCGGTTGCGGTGATTCATGACCCGGAGATGCTGATCCTCGATGAGCCGACATCGGGAGTCGACCCTGTTGCTCGGGATGGATTCTGGGAACTCCTGATCCAGCTTTCGCGCGAACAGGGAGTTACGATCTTCATCTCCACCCATTTTATGAACGAGGCTGAGCGCTGCGACCGTATATCGCTGATGCATGCCGGCAAGGTGCTGGCCCAGGGAACTCCCGCTGAACTGAAGCGAACCAGGGGGATGGATAGCCTGGAAGAAGTATTCCTTGCCTACCTCGAAGAAGCTGCGGGAATTACCAGCGAAAGCGGCGCCGAATCCGAGGTCCAGAAACAAGCGCCTCCTGGCGGACAAGCACCGCATGAGGCGGTGAGGCGGGGCTTCAGTTTGGGACGGCTATGGGCGTTCGGCCGCCGCGAAGCCGTCGAACTGAGCCACGACTACATCCGCCTGGCCTTCGCTCTGCTCGGTCCGATCCTGCTGATGATCGTTTTCGGCTATGGCATTTCGCTCGACGTCGAACATCTTCCAGTTGCCGTAATGGACCTGGACCGGACACCCACGAGCCGGGCGTACGCGGACAGTTTCCGCGGATCGGTCGCATTCGACGAGCGGGCGGAGTTGAACAGCGACAGCGAGTTGGACCGGCGCCTGCGCAGCGGAGAGTTGCGCCTTGCGGTTGAAATTCCGCCGGGTTTTGGCAAGGACCTTCAACGCGGGCGGACTCCTGAAGTCGGCACCTGGTTGGACGCGGCCGTTCCATTCCGCGCGGAAGATCACCCGGGGATACGTGGAGAGCGTCAACCTCCGCTACCTTGAATGGCTCGGGGAGTCGAAGGGGAAGCCTCCTGTACCGCAGCCGGTGAAGATCGAAGCGCGGTTTCGATACAACCAGAGCTTCCAGAGCGTCTTCGCGATGGTTCCGGCCGATATCATGCTGATCCTCATCCTGATCCCGGGCATGCTGACCGCGCTGTGCGTCGTGAGGGAGAAAGAGTTGGGGTCGATCGCGAATTTTTATGCAGCGCCGGCCAGCCAATCCGAGTTCCTGCTGGGCAAGCAACTACCGTATTTCGGATTGGCCCTGCTCAATGCGGTCACCCTGATCCTGCTGGCGATCTTCCTGTTCGGCGTGCCGGTGAAGGGGAGTTGGGCGGCGCTGGCCGTGGGCTGCGCGGTTTACGTTTTGGCCGCCACCGGCTTCGGCATCCTGCTGTCGGTTTTTTCTTCCACTCAAACCGCCGCAATCTTCGCCGCTGCAATCATCACGATTCTTCCCGCCACGCAGTTTTCCGGCATGCTTGTCCCGGTCTCCTCTTTGACGCCTGGGGCGCGGCTGATGGGCAAGCTATTCCCCAGCTCCTACTTCCAGCATATCAGCGTTGGCACATTCACCAAGGCGCTGGGCTTCGCGGTGTTGTGGAAGAACATGGCCGCGATTTTCGCAATCTTTGTGATTTACATGGTCACGGCCATGTTGCTGCTCGAGAAACAGGAGCGCTAGAGATGGGCCGTGGCATCCGCCATACATTCTATCTGGGCCTCAAGGAGTTCGTCAGCCTGGGCCACGACCCGGTGCTGATTTTCCTGATTCTGTATTCGTTTACACTTGCCATCTATTTGCCCGCCAAAGGCGCCGCCATGGACGTGGTGAACGCTTCGGTCGCGGTCGTGGACGAGGATCATTCAATTCTCTCCAGCCGCATCATTCAGGCGCTGTTGCCGCCCTATTTTCTGTCCGCGGGCGAGATTCAGTTCGGACAAATCGACCGCGTGATGGACGAGGGAAAGTACACTTTCGTGATCGTGATTCCGCCCCGTTTTCAACTCGAAGTCATGAAGGGCCGCAGGCCGACAGTCGAGGTCAACGTGGACGCAACGGCGATGAGTCAGGCCGGGCGGGGTGCCAACTACATCAACAAGATCATTATGCAGGAGGTCGCGCCGTTCTGGAACGCCGCTAATGGAAAACGCGCAAGCTCCCCGCAGCGCGGAGCGGGAATCGACCTGGTGACCCGCGCCAGGTTCAACCCCAACATGAAAGCGTCATGGTTTGTCGCCGTGATGCAGATCGTCAACAATATCACGGTATTGGCGATCTTCCTGACCGGCGCAGCCATTCTGCGCGAGCGCGAGCACGGCACTATCGAGCATCTGCTGGTCATGCCGCTGCGGCCGGCGGAACTGATGTTCGCCAAGATCTGGGCCAACGGTCTGGTGATCGTGGCGGCGGCCACTATGTCGCTCTATCTCGTCGTCAGATGGTGGCTGGCGGTTCCGACCGCCGGAACCCTGGGCCTGTTCCTCACGGGGATGCTGGTCTATCTCTTCTCGGTGACGTCCCTGGGCATACTTCTATCGACAGTGGTTCGGTCCATGCCGCAATTCGCCCTGCTGGCCTTTCCGGTTTTCATCGTGATGAACCTCTTATCCGGCGGCAACACGCCGTTGGAAAGCATGCCGATCGCATTGCAGCGCATTATGCAGTTCGTGCCATCGACCCACTTCGTTAGTTTCTGTCAGGCGGTGCTCTTCCGAGGAGCGGACCTGGTGGTGGTCTGGCCGCAACTGGCCAAGATTGCCCTGATCGGCTCGGCCTGCGTGTTCCTTGCGCTCACGCGGTTCCGCAAGATGCTGGCCGCCGTTCAGTAATGTTGCAAGGTAGCTAACTCCCGACCCCTGAATGGGCGTAAAAAACAATAGTCTTTGCCGGGATCTGATATAGGACAGCTATGAATCGGAAAGTCAAAAAGGAAATCCCGGTTTAGTTGGGCAGCGATGCGCAAAACCAGCGAATACCAAGTGCAAACCATTCCGCAAACGTCTGACCCGTTTGAAATCGGGCTTCCAGACGACCGCCAAGTCAAAAACGGAGAGGTACGAGTTCAACTATTGCGGAGATCTGTCCCATGACAAATGGATCGACACACTTCCGGTTTCTGTCACCGGTGCTCGCCAGCCTGTTAATCATCGCTACGCCGGCCCTGAACGGATACGCCCAACCCGCGGCTCCGCAACAGGCGAACGCAAAGGTGGAAGGGCCAGGTCCAGCGCCAGGCGCGGCGAGCCCTGAGCAGCTGCAGGAACTGGTATCACCGATTGCGCTCTATCCCGATTTACTCGTGGGCCGGATCCTCGCGGCCTCCACTTACCCCGACCAGGTGGTGGCGGCGCACGAGTGGCTTGAGCAAAACCCGAAACTTCCGCCCGACGAGTTGGCGGCCGAGGTAAACGCTCAGGCCTGGGACCCCAGCATCAAATCGCTGTGCCAGTTTCCCCAGGTGCTGAAAACAATGAAGGACAGCCTGGCCTGGACTTCAGCGCTGGGCGAAGCTTACTACAATCAACCCGACGACGTTCTGACAGCGATTCAAGTCTTGCGCAACCGGGCGATGGCTGCGGGGACCCTCAAGAGCACTCCGCAACAGAAAGTTGAGGTCCAACCGGCACCATCGTTACCTGCGGGCGAGGCCCAGCCCGCTGCAGCGGAACACACAGTAGTTATTCAACCCGCTCAGCCGAACATGGTCTACGTACCTCAATACAACCCGACAACAGCCTATGGCGCCCCGATGGAGGCTCCGGAAGGCTACAGTGAAGGTGAAGTGTTAGCGACGGGACTGATGTCGTTCGGGGTTGGGATGCTAATGGGCGCGCTGATCAACGAAGGCTACGACGACTGGGGCTGCGATTGGCACGGCGGCGCCGTCAGCTACAACCGCAATGTTTACGTTTCGAATTCCAGGATTCCGCCCGGCCGTTATCCAGGGAGTGTTGGCGGTGTTGGGGGAATTGGGGGTGTCGGCGGTATGGGCGGCGTTGGGAGTGTCGGCGGTGTCGGCGGTGTGGGTGGCGTTGGGAGTGTCGGCGGTGTTGGCGGTCCCGGCGGTGTTGGTCGTCCGGGTGGCGTTGGCGGTCCCGGCGGTGTTGGTCGTCCGGGTGGCGTTGGCGGTCCCGGCGGCATTGGCCGTCCGGGGGGTGTAGGGGGTCCCGGCGGCGTTGGCCGTCCGGGCGGTGTTGCGGGGGGTGTGGGCGGTCCCCGGGTGACCCCCTACAACCGCGCCAAGGCAAGGCAGTATGCCTCTAACGGACCCATCAACATGCCGACATTTCCCCAGGCCAGCACTCTTCCCGGCAATGGCGGGCTGGGAAACCGTAACCCGGGCCAGAATCGTCCGGGGCGAGCTTCGACACGCCCAGCGGCGCCCGGCAATCGCAGGGCAAGTAACCAACCTTTCGGGGAAATCGGGGGGTAATCAAACGCGCGGCTTTGGCGGCGGCGCAGGTGCGAGAGGGGGCCGCAGCGGTGCTTTCGGCGGCTATCAAGCCGGTGGTCTCGCACAACGTTCGAGCAACCGAGGTTTTGCCAGCATGGGTGGCCGCGGCGGTGGCGGACGCGGCGGTGGCGGACGCGGCGGTGGTGGCCGCGGCGGTGGCGGACGCGGCGGTGGTGGCCGCGGGGGTGGCGGGCGGCGGCGCTAAGAGTGACGCATTAACAACGGCTAATCACACAGAGAGCCAGTGATGTTCAAGTTCAAGAATTCGATCCGGCCAGGTTGCCGCAAGATTAGGAGTTCCTTCACTGTCGTTGCAGGGCTGCTCTCCATGCTTTTCCTCGCCGCAAGCGCAACTGCCGCGGAGCCCGGCGACGATCATGTCTTCCCCTCTGCAGCCGCAGCCGCAAAGTCACTGGTGGCTGCGGCTAAGGCAGATGACATGAATGCACTCCAATTGATTCTGGGGAAAGACGCAAAAGAGATCATCAACTCCGGGGACCCCGTGGCTGACAACAACGCCCGCGACACCCTGGTGGCAAAATACGGCCAGATGCACAGACTTGCCTATGACGATCAAGGCCGGGTCGTGCTCTATATCGGCGCGGATAACTGGCCCTTCCCGATCCCGCTTGTGAAAAGCGGCGATGGATGGGCGTTTGACACCGAAGCCGGCAAGAAGGAAATGCTCCACCGGCGGATTGGCCAAAACGAACTCTACACGATCGATGTTCTTCGCGACCTCGCCGATGCGCAACGAGAATACAACAGTGAGGCCCGCGATGGTGGAATCAAGCAGTTCGCGCAAAAAATCCAGAGCGACCCGGGCAAGCGAAACGGCCTTTACTGGCCGGTCGCCGCTGGCCAACCCGAAAGTCCAATTGGTCCCCTGATCGCTGATGCCACCGAGGAAGGTTACAAAACCAGGGCGAGCGCGCCCATCCCCTTCCACGGTTACTACTACAGAATCCTTACTCGCCAGGGGCCAAATGCCCCGGGCGGCGCTCAAAACTACATTCATGACGGCAAGATGACCAAGGGGTTTGCCATCCTCGCTTATCCCGCCTCATACCGCGCGTCAGGGGTAATGAC
Source organism: uncultured Pseudomonadota bacterium (assembly GCA_963824565.1). Classification (GTDB taxonomy): domain Bacteria; phylum Desulfobacterota; class Binatia; order Binatales; family Binataceae; genus JAJPJA01. The sequence goes on from CAWGQB010000005.1 coordinate 19,556, forward strand.
ATTCATGATCAACGACGACAACATCCTCGTCCAGAAAGACCTTGGGCCCGATACCGCCAAGCTGGGTAATGCTATTACCGAGTTTAATCCCAACAAAACCTGGGATCAGGTCGTCGAGTGACATCCAACCTCTTGACTAACGTCCTTTTCCGCATGGCTCAGCCCGGTCTCGTGGCTGATCAGGGAAAGCGTTTCAAAAGAAACCAATTGACGCCTGCGCTAAACTGAACGAGCTCGACCTCAAAAACCTGATCGTGGCTTAAAATGCGATATACGCGTCGTCGTCAGACGCAAACGCAATGTTCCCGTCGCGTCCTCAGGAATGCCGACAGTTGTCTATTGAGATCACGGACGAAAGAGGAATCACGTACGGGTTGCGTAACTGATGGCGCAGGCCCCTATGAATTTTCGGATGATGGGGGTGACCTCGTTTCAACGAAACGCATTTGGGCGGTGAGTTCGATACCAGGACAGGAGTTTAGGATCGGAGGGAGCAGAGCGGATGAAGTGGAAATTGCTGGTTTTGGCAGCTACACTACAAGTTCTGGCATGGCGCGCTAGCTAGCGTAGCTTTCACACAAGGCCTGTCACTCACATCCGGGGCATCTGAAATCGACCGAGTGCCAGTGCCGCACTCGCGGGACTCTATTCTCAAAACGCTGCGGCAAGCGCCCTCGGGGGCGAAGGCGAAAGCCGGTACTCGTGTTTCCCGATTCGCATCACTCGGCGGCAGTCTGCCAGGCGAACATCTGTCATAGATATTTATGTCATTATTAGACAGGTTGGTGCGCAACTTGACAATGAAGTCGAAATCGAGCAGAACGGCATACGTTACGATAGAACAAAGTGAAAAGTGATAGCAGCAGCACCGCGCTCGAGCTAGCTTTCTCGCTTACCGAAGGCGGTCCCGGAACCGCCTTCATGAAGGGGCTGCGCCTCATCCATCCCGCATTGGGCGCTGGTTCGGTGGGCACCGCGCTAATCCTGATGGCGCTGACCTGGGTGCCTTTGTGCGTCCTGTGTGTAATCGAAGGCCTCGCCTTCAGCGGCGTCAAATTGCCTTTCTTCTACGACATCGCCGCTCATACCAGATTCCTGCTTGCGGTTCCGGTGCTGGTCCTGGCCGACATCCCGGTGGGCGCGCGATTGCAGCAGGTGGTGCGGCATTTCCTTGCCGCCCATCTGGTCCGCGAGGAACAGTTGACCAAATTCCAGGGGATTGTGCTGGATACGTTGCGGTTTCGCGACGCACGCGTGGCTGAAATAACGTTGCTGGTTCTGGCTTATGTGGCGGCCTACAATGCCCAGTCGGGTTCCTCATCGCAAAGCATTAGCACCTGGTTCAGAGCGGAGTCCGGCCAGGGACTAACCTTGGTTGGCTACTGGTACGCGTTTGTGGCCCTACCGATTTTCCAGTTCCTGATCTTTCGCTGGGCATACCGAATGGTGGTCTGGAGCAGATTTCTGCGCAAGGTTTCCAAGCTTGACCTGCTCCTTACCCCGACCCATCCTGACGCCGCCGGGGGCCTCGGTTTCGTCGGCAAAGGGCTCATTCCTTTTGGTGTGATCCTGTTTGCGTTAAGTTCGGTGGTCTCCAGCGCGATTGCGAGCCGGATCTTGTTCAGCGGCGGGAAACTCGAAGACTATCAGTGGAGCTATCTAGCGCTGTTCGTTGTCGTCGTAGCGATCTTCGCCGGGCCGATGGTGATTTTTCTGCCCAAGCTGATGCAGCTGAAGCAGCGCGGACTCATGGAATACGGCACCTTCGGCAGCCAGTACACGCAGGCGTTCCATCGCAGGTGGATAGAAGAGACCGAGCCGAACAAAGAGCCCCTTCTGGGCACGGGCGACATTCAATCGCTGGCCGATCTCGGCAACAGCTTCGAGATCATCAGGAAAATGCGGATCGTTCCGGTCGAACTCAGCGACTTCCTCGCAATGGTGCTCCCTGGGTTGATTCCCGCGCTGCCGCTGGCTGCCATCGTGATGCCGCTGGGCGATATCGTCAAGGGCCTGTTGAAGTTGGTCGCTTAGACAATTATAGGAGGCGAAGGCGCTTGAAGCGCCGGCCAGATGGATGCTGTCGCCTTCAGATGGCCTATCGCGCTTTGGCAGTGGGCTTGCCGCTGTCCTTTCTTCGGCTGGTAGCAAGGGACGGACTCGGTGCAGGACGGTCCAGTCAGCACGATTACCGCTCCGACCTTTCCAATCAGCGTCATTTTTCAGAGCCTAGTTGCGGTCAGGGGAGGTAGTACAGCTGAACGGTACTTGGGCGAGGGCAATGTGAGACAGCTCAAATAGGAGGTAAAGCATGGCTCGGGCGGTTCTCGATGTGACGGAACAGGAGCGCTTGAATGATGCCCGCGAGGCGGGGATTCCGTGGAAGAAATGGGGGCCGTACCTGAGCGAGAGGCAGTGGGGCACGGTTCGCGAGGACTATAGCGAAAACGGCGACGCTTGGAATTACTTCACCCATGACCAAGCGCGTTCACGCGCCTACCGTGGGGCGAGGATGGGCTCGGCGGACTTTGCGACGACAAGCAACGGCTGTGCTTTGCGCTGGCGTTGTGGAACGAGCGCGACCCTATCCTCAAGGAGCGCCTGTTCGGGCTCACCAACAGCGAGGGGAACCACGGCGAGGACGTCAAGGAGTACTATTTCTACCTCGACAGCACGCCGACGCACTCCTACATGAAGTACCTCTACAAGTACCCGCAGCGCGAGTATCCCTACTGCGACCTGATCGAGACCAACCGGAGACGATCGCGGGAAGAGTTCGAGTACGAACTGCTCGATACCGGCGTCTTCGACGATGACCGCTATTTCGACGTGTTCGTGGAGTACGCCAAGGAAGGTCCGGAAGACGTGCTCATCCGGATCACCGTGCACAATCGCGGGCTCGAGGCGGCCCGGCTGCGTCTGTTGCCGACCCTGTGGTTTCGCAACACCTGGTCGTGGGGTGGGGACGATCGCAAGCCTTCGCTGCGTGAGAGTCGGGCCCGGCGCCATTCAGGCCACACACCATGAACTGGGCGAGTACTGGCTCCATTGCGATGGAGCCCGGAATTGCTCTTCACCGAAAACGAGACAACGCCCAGCGTCTTTGGGGTCAGCCCAATGCTTCTCCCTACGTCAAGGATGCGTTCCACGCCTACATCATCTCGGGACAGCGGAGGCGGTCAATCCCGCCAAGACGGGACCAAGGCGGCGGCCCACTATATCCTCGAGGTGCCCGGCGGCAGGCAGCAAGACTGTCCGGCTGCGGCTTACGGCCGCGCCAAGCAGAAGATCCTTTGACGGCTTCGAGAAGATATTCGACAGCCGGATCGCCGACGCCGACGAATTCTACGATCGGATTACGCCCACATCGCTGAGCGAAGATCAGCGCCGGGTGCACCGCCAGGCGCTGGCGGGAATGCTGTGGAGCAAGCAGTACTACTACTTCGACCTGGAGCGGTGGCTGCGTGAGCACAAGAGCCATCCGCTGCTCGAGTCCGCCCGCCAGGGCGTGCGGAACACGGAATGGTTCCACATGCTGAACGCCGACGTGATCTCCATGCCGGACAAGTGGGAGTATCCGTGGTATGCGGCCTGGGATCTGGCGTTCCACACAGTCACCCTGGCGCTCGTGGATTTCGACTTCGCCAAGGAGCAGCTTCTGCTGATGCTGCGCAGCCTGTACTTCCACCCGAGCGGCCAGATTCCCGCATACGAGTGGAATTTCAGCGACGTGAATCCCCGGTGCACGCCTGGGCCACGCTCTGGCTTTACAAATAGGAACGGACGCTGGGCCGGGCGGACCTTCGATTCCTGGAACGATCGTTTCAGGGGTTGATGCTGAACTTCAATTGGTGGGTAAACCGCAAGGATCCTGCCGGGCGCAACGTGTTCGCCGGGGGCTTTCTGGGCCTGGACAACATCGGCGTCTTCGACCGCAGCGCGCAGCTGCCGACCGGGGCTCGCTGGAACAGGCGGATGGCACGGCATGGATGGCATTCTACTGCCAGTGCATGCTGGAGATGGCCCTCATCCTGACCGAATACGACCCGATGTATGAGGAGGTCGCCTTCAAGTTCGTCCAGCATTTCATGTGGATTGCCTATGCCATGGATCGCATCGGCGAGCATCACGACGAGATGTGGGACGAGGAGGACGGCTTCTTTTACGATCTGCTGCGGCTGCCCGACGGCCAGGCCGATGCGTTTGAAAGTGCGGTCGCTGGTGGGGCTGCTGCCGCTGTGCGCCTCCACGGTGTTCGAGGCGGATATCTGTCGACTCGCTATCCGAGAGCTGATGGAAATGATCACTCTGTTTCGCAAACGCCATCCCGAGTTGGTTTCCCAGGTTGCCCCGACCGACACGGGTTTCATCGGCTATAAAGAACGCCGGCTGTTATCGACCCTCAACAAGCGGAAACTCGAGCGAGTGCTCGCCTACATGCTCGACGAGAACGAGTTTCTCGGACCGCATGGCATCCGTTCTCTCTCCCGCTATCACCCGGAACATCCGTTCGTATTTTACGTCGGTGGTCAGGAATACAAGGTGCAGTACCTGCCGGCCGAATCGAATACCGGGATGTTCGGCGGCAACTCCAACTGGCGCGGTCCGGTGTGGATGCCGGTCAATGCGCTGATCATCCGGGCACTGCTAAACCTGTACAGCTTTTACGGTGACGAGTTCAAGGTTCAATGCCCGACCGGCTCCGGCCGCTACATGACGCTGTTCGAAGTGGCGAAGGAGATTTCACGCCGGCTGACGGGCATTTTCCTGCGCGATGCCAACGGGCAACGGCCGGTCTACGGCGGCACGGCCAAGTTCCAGGAAGATCCGCATTGGCGCGACCTGATTCTTTTTTACGAGTACTTCCACGGTGACAACGGGGCGGGGCTAGGAGCCAGCCACCAGACGGGATGGACCGGCCTGATGGCATTTTTCCTGGACCTATTCGGTCGACTCGACGCCAAGACCACGCTGGAAACCGAACGCGGGCGCGTGCTCGAAAAGATCATCAGGGAGCAGGTGCGCGGAGAAGAGAACGGCCAGAACTGAACGAGGGAATATGTCCGATCTACGCTATCCTCAGCTCGCCGATCATCGCCTGCTGCAAGTCCGGATTGCCATAGTTGAGCTGGAGCGTATCTGGCCAGCCCTCAAAGTACGGGTCGCGACCGTAGGCGAGCACTAGCGGCCCGCTTTTGGTTTGGACGTGGCAGTAGTTCCGCGGTGAACGAGCCAGGTCAGTCTCGCTGCCATGGACAAAGTAATCCGGGTCCTCGTCGATCCACGGGTGGTCTGGAGCGGATCGCCGGGCAATGCGACGGCGTGCGCTAACGACATGGCCATGCTCGTCTTGCTTGATGTCTTCGAACGAACTTGGGGCATCCGGCCTGATCTCTTCTGGCCGAAGGCAACCGAATCCGTGCGGCGCAAGCATCCGAATTTTAAGTTCATGGCCGAGGTCTAATGGGATCTGGAATGGACCATGCAGCAGCAAGGCTTCGATTACGCCTACGATAAACGGCTGTATGACCGGTTGCGCGAGGGGCATGCTCGGCCGGTTCGCGAGCATTTTCACGCGGGATTGGATTACCTAGACAAGCTAGCGCGTTTTCTGAAAAACCACGACGAGCCGCGGGCGACCGCGACGTTTGCGCCGGGCGTTCATGAGGCCGCCGCAGTCATCACCTTCCTCTCACCAGGTCTGCGTTTCTTCCATCAGGGCCAATTCGAGGGACGGATGAAACGGCTCACCCCATCTGTGCCGAGGTCCGGTCGAACCTGCGAGCAAGGAACTGGGACAGTTTTATGATCGCCTGCTCAGCGTGTTGCGCCAACCCCATTGTACGCGATGGCCAATGGCGATTGCTGGAGGGCATACCGGCCTGGGAAGGTAACTGGAGTTGGGACTGTTTCGTGGCATTTGCCTGGCAAGGTCGCGACGGCGAGCACCTGTTGGTGGCCGTCAACTATGCCCCTAACCAGAGCCAGTGTTACCTGCGGCTACCGTTTGCGGACCTTGGCGCTGGCGCATGACGGCTGCAGAATCAAATGGACGATGTCAGCTACGATCGCGATGGCACCGATCTGCAATCGCGTGGAGTGTATCTGGACATGTCTCCATGGCAGGCCTCCGTCTACGTCCTGACGAGGAAGTCCTGAGGCCCATAGGCCGACGGAGGTGACGGCAATGAACACTGAGTTCATCAACAGGATGGTCCTCAGCGTGATCTTGCTCGGCGCGATCATGCTCGGCGCGATCATGCTCTGCGGCTGTGAGTTGCTCGTACACGACGCACCGAGCCTGCTGGTCCCCAGTTTTAAGCGGTCTGAGATCTTTGGCTTTATCGCGGGCTTTGGAACGACCTTTGCCGCCGTGCCCGACTTAATCACCATGCTCAGGCGGCGCTCGTCCAAGGGTATGAACCCGACGATGGCGGCCATCATGGGCGTTTTTCAAATCCTGTGGGTCTACTACGGCCTCTTGATTGTGTCGCGACCGGTGATTGTGTGGAACATGGTTGCCGTGGTGATCAATTTTCTGAGCGTGGGGGCATACTTTCGCTTCGCCCGCCGCGAGCCCAAGCCAGTTTCAGCGTGAGGGCGTCTGTCCATCGCCGTAGCCGCGTCCACCTGTGATGCCAGGCGCGAGCCTCGAAGCTTCGTGAGATCCTCGAGACCGCGTTTAGGTGCAGAAATTCGTTTGTGCAATGCTGATCGGTTACGCCCGCGTCCACCAGTGATCAGGAGACCGCTGCTTCAAGTTGGTTGCGCGAGCGCTGGCCGTTGGTCTTGATGAGATCTTGATTTGCATACGCGCTCTGCGGGTACTTGTAGAGGTACTTCATGTAGGAGTGCATCGGCGTGCTAGCGAGGTAAAAGTAATATTCCTTTGACGTCTTCGCTGTGATTCCCCCGATATTTTGAAAAATCTCATCGAACGAGTCGCCCATCTGCACGAGGTACCAGCGCGGCTCGGATAGAGCAGGGACGCGGACCACGACCGGCTCTTTCGAAACGTCGAAAAGCGCGTAGGCGTCGATCGTCACGTTGTTGGGAATCAGCCTGCATCACTCGTTGCTTTCTTTGTTGGTTGCGTCTCCAACTTGCCGATCTTTCGCTCGGTCGAGATTTTCTTCTCAGCTACCTGCGTCTTCAGTGACCCGACCTGAGCATAGATTTGTCAGATTAACTTCGCTTTCGTTAGCTACATCATTGGGCTATAAAATTAGCCCAACGATAATTAGCCAGCCGGAGCTAGGGTGGGATGAGAACAATTAGGACGGTGCTCGGCATAATTCTGGTTGTTGGCTGCCTGGTGTTGCCCGCCCGGAGCCAACAGGCCCAGGTGCAAGGGATACCCAACGACTGGAGCCATCACCACCTGATTTTCTCCAAGCCGTCGTCCCCGGCGGCGCTCCAAAAGCTCCAGCGGGAACCGCGCTATCAGATGCAGCAGACGTGGCGCGGCCGGCAGGTCATGTTGGGCTATTCGGCCGGGGCATTTGACGCCAGAGCGATGGAGATGATCCGCTCGTGGGGACACCCGGCGCAGACCAATAAAGCCGCTCTTACGCGCGACTGGAGCCAATCTTTGGGTGGCGCCACTGTCACGGTCGGGAATGAGATGTATCCCGCGAAATTCTCCTTTAACACCGGCACGGCGAACTGCGCCAGCACAACGAATCCTGACTATGTGGCCTTCAACACCAGCCAAGATGGTTCGGGATCGCAGGCCAGCATCATCGCTTTCGACAACCTTTATGGGGGCGGGCTCTGCACGGGTACGGTTCCGACGGTTTATTGGTCATATAACCTCGAATTTGCGAGTTGCTTTGAAGTATTGCGGCAGAGGCTTCCGTCAAGAGGGTCGGTTGCCTCGTAGGTGTTCGATTCAGCGGCGCCGCAGCAAGAGAACGTCCTGGTCGCAGGACAGGCGATAGCCCCGTGGATCGGTGAAGTGGCTGCGGACGTATTCCTCCACCCTGCGACGGGTGACCGTCCTTCCCCAGTCAGGATAATCGCTGAGAAAAAACCTCGTTAACGTGCAGGCAGATTCCAGGTCATCTACCACGACTTCACAGTTCAGCGTATGCATCACGATTTCCCATTCCGCGTGGCGTGTTTTGAATTCCTGCGCGGCCGCAGCCAGATCGAATTGTCTGCCAAAGAACTCGCGCGGCAGCGCCATAGCGTCGGCGTCCCGGTTCGCCAATAGCACCAGTGCGGCGCCGTCCCTTCCAAGCCATGAGGTCAACCGCTCCAGTATGTCTGTCCAGTTGGTTTGTGGGATGTAGTAGAGAACGTGCGAGCAAAGCACGAAATCGGCGGGAGAAACGATCCTCGCCTCGGCGATCGGTGCCTCTACGATCTCAGCGTCCGGGCAGCGCCGTGCAAGTTCCACCCGCAAGGCGCTGTTGGGCTCAATGGCGATTGTCCGGCCGAAAAATTTCGCTAATGCGGCAGTCGTGGAACCTTCCCCGGCCCCTGCGTCGACGAAGAGGCTGCGCGATCGGAGTCCGCCGACAAAGTCGGTGAGCCACCCAATCGCCTTAATCTTTTGATCGGTATGCGTGAGAAAGGTTTCGAATGCGCCAGCGTATTCGGGCTGATCATAAGCGTAGGGCTCTAGCGGTTCGTCAGTATCATCAGTCATACCGTCAGCTCACGTTATTCAATGTCTCACCTTATTGATCGGGGAATTTCCTTTTTGACTTCCAATTCCAACTATTTCCATAGATCAAACGGCTTTCCTCGGCAAGGTTTTATCCAATTTTGCTCCGCATGGTTCCCAGTAGTGCGGGGAGAGACCGGTTTCGCGTCTGGCGAGCTCCGGACGGCAGAAGATGCTGCTTTCTTCATCGATTCGGGCGACACTTCTCCCTGCATCCCCGGCGTCGTCATCGAATTTGCTCCGCTTCGCGCTCACTTTATCCGGCCGGCGACGGCAGCATTGCGATCTTCGCCAGCATCCCCGCGAACAACCGCCGCGTGAGATGACTCTCCGCCAGCAGCAACCAGTAGTAGCGGGCATGTTTGATCAATCGGCCGCCGGTCTTGACCAACCGCTGCTGCAAGCTGGTCAGCGACCAGGTGGCGACCCGCGTCGGCAGCGCCAGCCGCCGCCACAAGTTCCCCAGGTTATAGGCGATGACGCTCAACCGGAGTCGCACCTCGTTGGCGCGAAAGCGGTGACAAGAAAGCCGCGTTATCGCGACCGCCTGTTTGCTTTCCTTGATCCATTGTTCCGCCGTGCCACGCTTGTTGTAGAAGCGCACCACCGCCCGGCTCTCGGCCGTCAAGTTGGTCACGATAAAGCCGACGCGGGGGAACAACTCTCCGCAATGGAACTCCACCTTCGCCACCACCCGCCGCGCCTGCTCCCAACTGGCGGCCTGATAGAGAAAACTCTTGAACCGCACCACCGGCTTGTAGCTCGGCCTTCCCACCGGCCGCGTCAACAACTCCATGATGTTCCGCCGCAGATTGTCGTTGGCAGGAAGGCGGATCACGTACTTGACCTCCCGCTCTTCCAGCGCCTCATAGATGTCCGGCTTGGCAAAGGCCGCATCGGCCCGGAAGACTAGCTCCTTGCCCAGCCGCTGTTGGCGTTCAATCTCGGGCAGCAGCAATTCCTCCCAGCCCTCGGTGCTGTGGGCATTGCCGGGCCGTAGCTTGGCCGCCAGGCAGTCGCCTTCACGATTGAACAGCAGCAGCGGATGATAGCAGGTGGACTCGAAGTGACCGTTGTAAGCGCTGTGCTCCTGCCGGCCGTAGACGGGGATTTCCGTGCTGTCCATATCAAGCACTACCCGTCGCGGTGAAGCGATGGCTTCCGCCCTAGCGAGCAACTCCCGGTTGAGCGCACCCAGCCCGGCAAGGTTCTCTTCTTGCGTCAGCACTTCGGTCTCGAACGACTGCAAGCGCGAGGTCAAGGCCGCACCGCGCTGCCAGATCTTCCGCGAGCCGATCAGCCGGAAGGTCGGATCCTGAGAGAGACGCGCGGCGTCGTTAACGTCTTCGTATCCAGCCAGGCGGCTATAGATCGACTGCCGCAGCAGGTCGGACAAGGGCAATTGGATATTCTTGCCGCGGCGGGAATCGCTCAGAGTGAAGATCCATGAGTTCGCTTAAGCCGAGACGTTCGTCCAGCTCGCGCACCAGAATCAGACCACCGTCGGAGGTCACCCGAGCGCCTTGGAAATCGACCTTCAACGAGCTGTTGAAGGAGAGCTGAAAGGGCCGATTTTGTGTCTCACCCACCGCCTCTCCACCTCCGCACCGCTTCGATCGCATCCAAACCCACGCCCATCAGCGCGTTTAGCGCATTTTATCAAATTAATAGTTCACTGAGATAACGGAAATCCGGGATAACACCGGCAGAATCACTACTTCAGTGGTGCTCTCCAATGACGCCAAGGGTTCCCAGTTGGCGGTTATCGATAACCCAGGGAACGGTGCGGCGAGCCTGAAAGTCTTGAAATGGAAAGCCGGCCAGGGAACGAGCGATACAACGCCGGTGTCTCCCGACATAGTACCACTACCCCTAGCTCCTACGTCACTTGCAGAGGTGGCAGCACTTCCTGTCTGTGAGCTTGGCCTTTGGCAACGGAATGAACGACAGTAACTCGGCGCCGTTTTACAACTACGCGTCTGACACGCTTTATGTTGGGGATAACGGCGGAAGACTGCATAAATTCACCGGCGTCTTTAAGGCAACGCGGGGCGAGGTCACGACCGGCGGCTGGCCGGTTTTGGTTTCGGCCGGTAATATTTTAAGCAGCCCGGTTTTTGATTCCGGCTCGAACAATATCTTTGTCGGCGACGCATCGGGAATATCCGGTACGTCAAGGAAACCGGTAGTGTAACGCGGGTGTGCGGTTAGCCATGGCGGCACTATACCCTGCCTCGGTACAACCAATCGAAGCCCGGGTGGGCCGACTGCCATAGCCTTAGACGGCAGCATCGTTGACGAGCCCCTTGTGGACACCACTAACGGAACGGTGGTCTTCTTCGACGGTCCAGCCAATGCGGACAGCAACGTTTGCGGTTCGGTGGGTCGCTCTGCATGTTTTGGAATCGTGGAGCAAACCAACCCACAATTGGGCAACCCGATGAAGGCAAATGTTGGCGGGTCACTTCTTCGGGAAACATCCACGCGGACGACTTCGAAACACCTCCTATAATGGCACAGAAGCCAAACGGCAGACAATTGGGATCATCCACGACCGGGCGACTGCGGGGTTCTGATCGAACAAAACCGGCCTCTCCGTTAAGTCGCCGAATGGTCCGAAACTCAGATCGAGGATGGTTCATCGAGCTCAAAGCCGTCCTGTTGGTTGGAGCCTTCTGATCCGGCAACCAGCCGTCACCTCTACTTTCCTCCGCTCAGCATCTCGCAGACAGCGTCGGTCGCTTCCCTGAGCGGCGTTAGGTCCAGGTGGGCGTATTTTTGGATCGTCGCCATGGTGGAATGCCCTAGCAGCTTGCCCCACGGTATAGAGCGGCAGTCCCCGCGCCACGGCGTAGGACGCAAACGTATGCCGCAGGTCGTGCAATCGCACATCGGGAATTCCGGCTTAGCGTGCGTTTTTGCATCAACCTGGGCGGTACCCCGATCTGGAACTGGCGATCTAAACTACCCCCGCCATGTTCGGCATCACGACTCGCAGTAGGGGTGCGGGCCAGGCTCATCGCGCAGCGACGCAAGACGACGGCGGTGCGATTGGCGGAAGGTGGAATCCTGGAGCTGAGCAGGCGCCCTCCGGAGATCTTGTTGTTGGGCGCTAGCGTAAGCCAGGAGGTGAAATGGCGGGGATGGCCAACGGCTCATGTCAGTGCCGATCTCGGCGACCAGTTGCGGTGCGGCCTGCGGGCCGATGGCGTCGATTTGGCTGAGGTCGGCGCCGCCGGTGAGCCGGTGCAACGGGGTACGGATATCGAAACGGGGTTCGTGGCCTTTGGGGTAGCGCTTGCGGCGCGGGGGCGGCAGCGCGGCTGAGGGCTGCTGCGCGGCGAGCGCGTTGAGCAGTGCTTCGATGGCGGCGTCGCATTGGGCGATCTGCTCCAGATGGAAGTGGTAGGCGGCGAGATTCTGGCGCAATGAGAATAGGTGCTCCTCGCGATAGTTGCCGCTGAGCGCGGCAACGATTTCCTCGCGCGAGGGCTGGCATCGCGAGTCACGATGCGCAGCCAGTAGCTCGTGGTTGCACTGCCCCGCAACAATGCTGCGCACGACCTTGAGCCCGGTGGCGCCGGTGATGTCGCTGATCACGGTGTGAAGCATGACATTCATCTGGGTCAGTGCTTTCTGCATGCGTTGAATGCGCCGCTTCCTCGACCAGTATCGCGCGCTCGACGCATGTAGGAGCGCAGCGGCACGATCGCGGCGGCAGGACGAAAACTCGCCCGCAGCAGGCCTCCCCTATGGAGTTGCTGCAGCCACTCGCAATCCGACACGTCGGTCTTGCGGCCGCGCACATTGTGCACCTGGCGAGCATTGACCAGCACCACCTCCAGGCCGTGCTGCTCCAGAATCTATAGACTGGGATCCAATAGACCCCGGTCGATTCCATCGCCACGGTCTTGACCCTGCAACGCACCAGCCACTCGGCCAACCGGTGAAGATCCGCGGTGAAGGTGCGGAACTCGCGCGCTGGCTGGGGATCGCGGTCGCGCCCGACCGCTACGAAGTGGCTCTTCTCTCCGCAGTCGATCCCGGCTGCGTCGGGCTGGATGCGTTCGAACAGCGAGATTGACTCCTGCCGCGGTCTTTTCCCACTGCGCTGTCGCGGTCGCTTGTACTTCTACCTTGCTGAGGCGGGTGGTCAACGCCGAACACAGGGGTATAAAGGAAACTAACATTCTCCTAAACGGGATCACGCCAATGGCGTGTCACCAATGATGCTATCGCAACACCCCACGGACCACGCTAGAAAGCGGGCTCTCAGGCACCAATGCATATACGGTCTCTGTCTTCGACGCCTCCGCCATTCCCCTTTATGCCACCACCCTGTTTCTGGCACGATGCGTCGCGAATCGTCGCCTAACCCGCTAGAAAGGCCATAGTCTCCGGAACGGACATCACGGAGCCTTTTAAATCGGGGTAGTCGGGCGATAGGGGTACAGTAGCCATCATGAAAATAGCGACATTTTCCGTCGACAGCGGTAGAAGTCGAGCACAGAGCGGCTCAGTTTTGATGATGAGATAGAGGGCGAAAGGGATAACCGTTCTGGTGACCGGTCGGAAAACGCCGGTTTCAGGTGAGTTCAAGCCAAACCCAAGCGGAACTGGTCCGTTGCGGTATAATGAAAAGGCTTCCACTCTCAAACTTCTCTTTAGCAACCAGTGGCGTTGATGTGCTTGTGAATCAGGATTGAAAGTGGATATTTTTGGTTTATATTCCATGACAAACGCGGGTTTGCTCTGGTTCCGACTTCGAGTTTGACGAAACAACGCCGTTTCGAAGTCTGGGGAAAACTCCCCGCGGGAGGAGCGTCCCTTTGTCTTTATTCAGACGTTTGAGTATCCAGTCGAAATTGATCCTGATGCTGCTCCTGGTGGCTGTCAGTTCAATCATAATTGTCGGGTGGATCGCTTATTCTAGTGGCAAGGAAGCACTCACAACGGCGGCCTTCAATCAGCTGACCAGCCTCCGCGCCTCGAAGAAAGTCCAAATCGAAGCATTCTTCAAGACCATCCGCAATCAGGTTTCCAACCTCGCCGACGATCGGATGATAATCACCGCCTTGCAAGAAATGACCGTCGGCTTTGATAAGTTTAAGGGAATTGAGATCAAACCGGAGTGGGACCAAAAGCTCAGGGCTTTCTATCGCGATGATTTCTTACCAAAGCTTGCCAAGTCGACCGGTAAAACACCCAGGATGGAGGCGTTTTTTCCCACCACCCCGGAAGCCCGCTATGCGCAGTACCTTTATATTGCCACCAACCGATATCCATCTGGAAAGAGATACGAACTTAAGGATGCCGGAGATGGCAGCGAATTCAGCGCCGCGCACGGCCGTTATCAAGGTATTTTCTCGAAGCTGGTCCAGGATTTTCGCTACAATAACCTGATCCTAATCGACCAGGCGGGAGATGTAGTCTATACCTTCACAAAATCGCCCCTTTTCGGCACTAACTTACTGGAGGGCCCGTATTCTGAAACCAACGCCGGCAACCTTTTCAAGGCATTGCGCAAGTCGAGCAATGTGGACGACGTTCAGGTCGAAGATTTCGCGCCGCAGTCGTCCGCACTGGGCAAGCCGGTAGGTCTCATGGGAGCGGCTGTCTTCGATGGTCCCAAACAGATCGGCGTGATGTTCCTTCAGTTCCCGGTTGACGAGATCAATCGAGTGATGACCGACAACTTCGGTTGGGTTCAGGACGGTCTAGGCGGCACTGGTGAAGTTTACCTCGTAGGCCCGGATATGCTGATGCGGTCGCGCTCCCGGCTTCTGCATGAAGATCCTGACCGATATTTCAAAGAGCTGGAGAATGCGGGCTATGCGCCTGACGACATCAACCGGGTCCACCGCTTCGGCACCGCTACTTTGGCGCAACCAGTGCGTACCAAGGCCGTCGAGACTGCACTGGCAGGCAAAACCGGAACCGCAATCCTGACCAACTACAGGGGTGTCTCGGTACTAGCTTCTTTCGCACCGCTTGATGTTTCTGGGCTGCGTTGGGTAGTTATTGCCGAGATGGAAACCAGCGAGGCTTTCGCCCCGCTCAACGCGTTGACTCGTAGGATACTGATCTCGTCTTTGACCATGATCCTAATCGTGACGGTCGCAGCGTCAGCCCTGGGCCGGCGCTTCGTCAGGCCGATCTTTCGCCTCCTCGACGGAGTCCATCGGCTCGAAGCGGGCGAGAAGAATGTTGCTATCGACATCGGATCCACGGATGAGTTTGCGGACCTCGGTGAGGCGTTCAACCATATGTCTCACAGCCTCACGACTACCAGCGATACTCTGGCGCAAAGAACGATCGAGCGGGATGGGTTACTGGACAATGTGCTTCCCCCGGCCGCTGCCGAACGGATGAAGCAAGGCCAGGTACCGGCGATTGACGAGTATGCTGAGATCTCCGTTTTGTACGCCAGTTTTCTGGCCCTGGGAGAATCCAGCTGGTCTCATGACGCCGAGAAATCATTGGGCATTCTGAACGATCTGGTGGTCGCCATCGACGACGCGGCCGAGCGGCGCGGCGTCGAGAAATTGAGCAGCAGCGGCGCGACCTACGTGGCATGTTGTGGATTGTCGAGGCAGCGGCTGGACCACGCCAGCCGGATCGTCGATTTTGCGCAGGATCTTCTGCGAATCATCCGGCAGCTCAATCGTGAACGAGAGATCGGTTTACGGGTGCAGATCGGGATCGAGTCCGGCTCCGCCGCCGGAGGCGTTGTCGGAAGGGTACGGTTCAGTTATCACCTCGCCGGCGAAAGCATGGCAATGGCTGGTGCTCTCGCCAGCCAGGCCCCTACCGACGGGATCCTGGTCGGCCCGCAAATTTACGCTGCAACGCGGAACCTCTATCATTTCGGATCGCCGATCCAGATTGCGCCCACAAGCGGCGACTCCATCGCGGCCTGGCCGCTTAAATCCACCGATGGCCGCGTTCCCCGAGGCGGCGAGGAGCCGACGACTTCTGCCAGTTCCGGCGATGTCGAGAGCATTATTGCTCCGAGTTCCAAGGAGTGAGCCATGCCTGACACCCTTCGAGACGCATTCGTTTGGGCCATCGCACTGGCAATCGGATTCCCAGTTATCAGTTTGGCCCTGGCCGAAATCGCTCACCGATTGCGCCGCAGCGGCCAGGCTCTGGCAAAGCCGGTGGGAGCGGTTCGCGATCTGGTCCTGCCTGCCCTTGCGACCCTGGTGTTGCTGACCAAGGTAATCGGCTGGAACTTCTCCACAACCTCGGTCCGGCTGCTGGAAACCGCTCTCTGGCTGTTCGTGATCAATGCTGCCCTTTCGTTCTTGAATGCCATCCTGTTCGCTCGCGCCAAAGAAGGCACCTGGCAGGCAAAGATGCCAAGGCTGTTCATCGACATAACTCGGGGATTCATCGTGCTGGTCTGCCTGGCGATCGCGTTGTCCACTGTCTGGGAACAGAATCTTGGACACTTGATCGCTGCCCTAGGTGTTGGCTCGCTTGTGTTGGGCCTGGCTCTTCAGGAGCCGGTTGGAAACCTCTTCAGCGGCATCATGCTAATGATGGAAAGGCCGGTAGGAATCGGCGACTGGATCAGGGTGGGGGACAATTTAGGCACTATCGTCGAGTCGAACTGGAGATCCGTACACCTGCGGACTCGCGACAACGACCTGGTGGTCGTCCCAAACTCCGACCTGGCCAAGGTAAGTTTCATCAACTATACGAGACCGTCTCCGCTGCACTCCGAGTGGGTCGTGCTTAGCTTCTCCTGTGATGACGCGCCTAACAAAGTCAAGCCTGTGTTGATCGAAGCTGCCAGGCGTACCAATGGCGTGCTGGCAAACCCCGCTCCCAAAGTGCGGCTCAGCGCCTTCGCGGATTCGAGCATTCAATACGAGGTCAGATTGGCGGTCACTGATTACGCGGGCCTCAAAGATATCACCGAGGAATTTCGAACTCTTGTCTGGTACGCCGCCAGAAGAGAGGGCTTGACTATGCCCTACCCCATCTATACTCACCTCGTTATTCCTCAAACCGAGGAAACGGACGAGCAACCGGCGCTGTCGCGCGATGATCTCGAGGCGTTTCCACATCTCGGCTTGACCGGCGCCGACGTGTCTAAGAACGTCTCGCGCAATTCGCTGAGAAGATATGCCCAAGGCGAGCAATTGGTTAAGGAAGGACAGCGGCTGCCCGGACTGCACATGATCCTTCGTGGCAGAGTCGCCCTGAGTGCTCGTGACGCCACCGGCGCCAACGTCGAGATTGCCCAGCTCGAGCGCGGCGAATTTTTCGGGGAAAAATCGCTTCTGGCCGCCGCCGCCCCCAGCGACGCAACAGTGACGGCATTGGAGGATCTGGAGCTTTTGGTGCTCGAAATCGAGTCGGTACGCGCTTTGATCGAGCAGAGTCCGTATCTGTCCCAAAAAATTGGGGGCGTTATGGAAGCGCGCCGCAAAGCCTTGCAAATGAAGCAAGTTCCCAAGGCCTGAACGTTCCAAAGCTTGAATCGCGCGGATTCGCTAACAATTTCAATCAATTCGACGATCGATTCCGTCCTCGGCGACTGGATTGATATCGGCGGCCAGTACCTCCCTCTTTCGCTTCGTAAAAAGTCTGAGGTTCGAGGTGCAGCCATTTACTCCCACATGTCAGATAAAATCATGCTCGATGAGATCGCCGATTGGGATCTGGCGAAGGGACGAACGAACCGTGGGACTTATCGCTGACAAAAGCATAATGCGCTCTGGCCTTCTCCTCGCGCACTGATCATCCCTCATGCAGGTAGTGGCTCGCGCCCTCCGGTCTTTAACGCTCAGAAATCCAGCCGGGAACTTCAGATACTCGCGATAAATGAAATCGCGATGCTCCAGCAATGGTTTGGCGACCGCCAGCGGGGCCGGATCGGTGTGATGGTCTACACTTTGCGCAAACTCGGCGCCATCGGGCACAGCTCCGGCGGCAGCGGCTGGATCAAGGTCGCCATCGCTGCCCAATAGATATCCATTGCAATGGCCTCGCAGGATCTTCTTCACCGCGCTTTTCAAATTGTCATAGCGCAGGACGCGAAAGACACCTTGAAAGTAATTGAATGCGTGTTCGTGGCCTTCGAGGAACGCCTGCTGGAGGGCACGACGATACGCGCGGTCGAAGGCTGCGCCTCTTGCCACGCTGCGCATCGAGAACACGTGCAGCAGCCTCGGCTCGCCGGCCAACTCCTCCCACGCCTCATACCAATCGACCTGGCCTTCCTGTCCCGGCTCGTAGCTCTGCGGCACACAGGTCATGCGGGTCGACCAACCCAGCTCTTGCTTGCGCTCGCGCAACCACTGCCGAATCGTAACCTCAGCCACCTTCCGCTCCGGCATCTCGGTCGAAATCCGCTACCAGATACGACGTGCGGTGTGACGCTCTTGCGCGGCGCTTTGCGGTCGGCTTCCAGGATAGCGTCAATAAACGCAATCAGCGGCGCGATCACGGGCCGTTTGCGATCGGCCTGCTTGCGCTCGGGTGCTGGGCACCAGCCAGCTCAAGGATCGTCCCGCCTTGCCACCCGCTGCTTCGACGGATACGGTGGCTCGCAGCACACACGATGGCGCGGTCTACCACGTTGCGGGCTGATTGCGTGGCGTCGAATAACTTACAGGCGGCATTTTTTCACGGACCGGGGTCAAGGCAGTCCGCATAATCGAGGGCGACTTGATGAAACACAGTGCCGGTGCGATTTTTGTGGTCGCGGTGTCTCTCCTGGCTGGCTGCACGCCGCTGTACATGACGGATACGCACATCACCGGAACGCCGAAACCACAGACCTTCAATCCGGCCGACCGGGTGGCGGTCTTAGGCCTCATCTCCCCGCCCGGTCTTCAGGGCTTTGCTCCACTTTTTTCCAATGCCCTCAAGACCGCGCTGGAACAAGCACGCCCGCCTCTGCGGGCAATCTCGTTCCAGGAGAGCGGAAATTTGCTGAACGACCGTGGCTTAGCTGCGGATTATGCCGATCTAGTTTCCGGCTTTGCTCGGTCTGGCATTCTGGAACGTGAACGGTTAGCGCGGGTTGGAGCGGCGCTCGGCTCGCGGTATGTACTGTTGCCGGGTCTTGCGGCTTTCGACGAGGAGGTGCTCGACAAGTTCGAGGCTGTGGGCGTTAAAGTCGTGAGGAACCGGGTCACAATCCTGCGTTTGTGGCTACAGCTGTGGGATACGAAGACGGGACACAATCTTTGGGAATCGGCCGGGGAGGTCACCGTTGTTACTGCGTTCTTAAGCGCGAAGCAGACCGTTCCGCTTGACACGATAGCTCAGACCCTATGGTTACGAATGATCCAGAATAATCTGCTGGGAGGGCACACAAGGTTGCGGATTTTCTTCCGAAGCTGAAACCAAGAGAGGGAACATTCATTCAGGTTGGTGCTCTGCCAGCAAATCGACGGGGTCGTGCGCGTTCAGCCGAGCGTGAATTGAAAAAATGGTGGCTCATGAAAGATGCGTTCTGCCGCAAGGTCTACGCTACAAATTGAGGTTCGAGGCATTCGCGGCGAATCGAATCCGATGAGCCACTCCGCATGGCCGTATTGCCAGGGTGAGCGAGCGGCGGTCGGACGGTAGCGGATTCCCATCGCACGCACGCGCTTGGTCAAGGCGTGTCCGTACAGACAAAAACCGAGCAGTACAGCAGAGACTCCGCACGGGTAGGCTCCGCCATCCAGACGTGCCAGAAATGCGTCGCCCAGCCTCCCACTTTTGGTCATCACCACAAAGGTGATGACAAGGCCTATGGAAGTGATCTTCGTTTCTCGGCTGCCAACTGGGACCAAGCCCCGCCGGACATCCCCTCCTGGTGGCCTTGGAAAAATTTCTCCGCCGAACGATGATCGCGCCCCTTAAGACCGATGAGTAATAGAGATCGCCGCACTCCTTACGATTGGATATGGCTATACCCAGGTCGAGGAGAGATTTGGACTGAAGTGGAGTGGAGTGCAGGTGTGACAAGTATGTCATATTCTGATAACTATCGCATCGTGTCGCGCGCCTCTGGCATCGCCTTACCCGGATAACCAATAAGGAACAGCTATTTACAGCTACCTACGTCAGCGCACAATCGTTGACTCGTGACCTCGATCTTCTTTACGCGCGAGGCCCTAACACGCGCACGAAGGCTTGAACGGCTGGCGCAGGAATCGAGCCCACCAGATATCGGCGCTGGCCGGCGGCAAACACATCATAGTCCGCTGTAGCCGCGAAGCAGATGAAAGCGTTTGAAAATGGAAATTCCGGTTAGAATGCAAGTAGCCAAACACCGGGGCCGTCGGCCGTGGACGAGTGTTACGGGCCACCTACGACGTTGTCGCTGAAAGCCGGTGGAATGGTGCTGGTCGGCACCGCAAGCGTCTTGCCCGCCGCCAAGGCGCGCGCCCTTAACAACCCGGGCTCATTGGTAATTATGCCACTGACACCGCTTGCGATATATTCGTCCATCGAGGAAGACTTGTCGACGGTCCAGGTGTAGACCATGCCAACGCTACCGGATTTCTGGTTTTGGCTTCCGACGCCTGATCTCCGAATATAGTGTTGGGCAAGCACGAACTGACGCCATTGGCGTAGACACGATTCTTCGTGGCCAGCATTGTCAGTTGTTTGATTGTGTCGTTGACGCGCTTGTTTTCGCCATCGATCACAAAGAAATACCTGGCTTTCTTTGGAGAGGATTCGGCTTGCCGCACGGCGGCCTCGAGATATGCTGAATATTTGATCTCCGGTACTCCGACGATCACATTGCCTGCGAATCCGTTGCCGAACAAATTCGTATCCAGCAGTTCGATCACCTTCTTGCCCGCTATGGTCAGATTGGGCTCCGGTTTAGCATCGACCTTGCTGTCAATAATCACCAGGGCAAGAGCGTCTTTATGCGTCGCAATTTGCTGGAGGTGTCGGATGGCATCGGTTGAGTCCGAGCAGGCGTGGTTCAGCGATGATACGCCGGCTACGACTCCGCAGACATTACCGGCGCGGGCCAATAGCCTGCAGGTGCAATCGCACGGGGTGCCATGAGAAAACACCGTAGGTGTTCCGGCTGCATCGAAGTACAGGTCCATCTCGAGCGCATTGGCGCCCTGACCCATCGCCCAATCAACATACTTCGGTCCTCCATTGATCATGTGGCGATGACGTAAAAGTCGGAGCAGCCTTCTGGCGCACTCCTCGTCGCTGCTTGGCCGGCTGCAAGCGCGATCGTGACAAACTGTAAACTCATGGTTAACGGTATGGCGAGCAAAGCTCGTCGCAACAAGATGTATTACACATCGTGCGAAATCCTCTGTCTCTTTAAGCCGGACTTGGTGACTTACGCAGCATCTTTGATTTGAGCCGCCGACGTGTGAATAACCCGCTGATACTTCCTGACTTAACGCGATTTGGCGTAATCCGCGGTCAAAATGTCGAAGTCAGGCCCGCTGCGAGTCTGACCGTCGACACGCAGATCAGAGACGATAAGCGTTGTCCCGGGCGAGATTGCGGTGCGCACGTATTCAAGAAATTCCGGCGCAATGGTCACACGAATCGGCCAGATCCTCGATGTCCGGCGCGGGGTGCGGCCGAAGCTCGCTGTCGATATCCATTCTCGGCGCCCGTTCGGGTCGAATTTGTCGAGAGCTGAATAGACATGGCTTCCAAGCTGCTGGGCCAAACCGGTCGTGGACATCGCGGCGCGTCCAATCTCGATGCCGTCACGATAAACGTAGACCTGCTGGTCCGGAGTACTTAATATAATAGACAAAGGGCCGGTCGGGGCTTTTTCCGGATGCCACTCAAACTGGCCCGTCGAGCCCGTGCCGGCGTGGAGGGTGCGCCGGTCTTGCCCGATAGCAACCGCCCGGGCTCCGCGGTTTCGCCGGGCGCAAATTTGTCGTCGGTAATGATCACGCTCGTACCGTTGCTCGTGACGGAATAAAGTTTTTCAGCGAAATCTACCGGCAACCGCACGCATCCGTGCGATGCTGGATAACCGGGCAGGTGACCCGCATGCATGGCAATGCCGGTCCACGTCAGCCGCTGCATGTGCGGCATCTTTGCCCCTTTGTAGATGTTCGATTCGTGACTGACCTTCTTTTGCAAAATAGTAAACATACCCGTCGGAGTCGCGTGGCCTTTTTTTCCGGTGCTGACGGTCGAGCGACCGATGCGGACGCCATTGCGGTAAACATACATTTGCTGTTCTGGAAGACTGACGATGACCACGACTGGTCCGGCAGGTGAAATCTCAGGATGCCAGACATAATCACCAGGCTTGAACTCCGGCAGTGAACGGCTGAACGGCGCGGCCTTTGGTATGGCCGGCCGCACTTGCAGTGACCGACGCGGCAAGAATGAGGACGAGTAGAAATGCCAGATGCCTTTTCATCTTAATCGGAATTTCCATTTTGACGGCTGCGGATGCGTCAACGCTATCACAAGTCCACTCTGGGCACATAGGTTGGGGGCGTTTTTTCTCCAGGGAGACCCAGAGCTCCCACCGGCGATCAGTTCCGCTACTTTCAGACAGGGCTAAACCGGGGTCCGACCCCTTGGCGACCGATTTCCAAAGACACCATCCATTGCCCCGTCTGTTCGCACTCGATCTGGAAGCCACCGTCCTCGGCTATCCCGCTGGCACCGGCAGTGTCACAATGCTCCGCAGCATGCCGCCAAACAGCCGCCGCGTCAGATGACTCTCTGCCACTAACAGCCAGTAGTGGCGCGCATGTCGGATAAGCCCTCCGCTCTAGTTGAAATTTGCGTTTTCTGCGATAAGGGTAGACGGAAGCAACGGACAGAAAACCGGCCTTAAGGACGGCTGGCGCTCGTTGTGACCGTTGGCCTAGCTTTTCCAGCCACCGCTAAAGGAGTGTCGGAACGCATTCTTATTAGCACTGTGGTAGGACATGCACCCTCAAAAAGGGTCGTACCGCTTGGCACCGGCAAGATGGATCCGGTAGCTATCCATGGTGCTCATGATAATAGCGCCGCTATTTTGACGTGGGTTCGGAAGCATTCACAGCCCTACGAACGCGGATTCTTACCGCCTCGGCCAAATTTCCGAGGGGTAGGAGCAAGTCGGAATTCGGTTCCGGCCCGACCCTGGTCGTGCTGGACAAAGGCTTGGCAAGAACCTTTCCACGACAACACTTCGCAAAGGGTCTATGCTTTTATCTTCAACCAAAAGGGGGCCGATGGCTGGATCGGCATAAGAGGGTCCAAGATTGCGAAAATCAACCCCAATGCATGAACGGAAACGTTTGCACCCGTCCTTCCCAGCGTCTGTTACCCACTGATCACCTTGTATAAGCTAGCCGGACGTCAGAGCGGCGGTGGATTGAGCCGTCATGGAATAAAATTACGAGATATCACGATTTGATGGTTGGATTTCTATAGAGAATAGGATTATGACTTTTTCGCGCGCCGCTCTGTCGCTCGTCGTCGCATTACAGCTGTCGCTCAGTGGCTGTGCGATGCGCCAGGTAAATCCACCAATCGCAAAATAGACCCGCGCAGCGGGCATCAGTCCGAGAGGCTGGATTGGCATCGGGGGAACCAGCAAGATCTTATCATCCTTGCCTTTCTCGGTGGCGGCACGCGGGCGGCCGCATTCTCGTACGGGGTTATCGAAGCATGCGGCGCATCGAAATTGTAACCAACTCGGGGCCGCAAGATCCGTCTGCTCGACGAGGTCGACGTGATCACAGGCATATCGGGCGGCAGCTTCACCGCGCTCGCGTATGGCCTGTATGGCGAAAGCTGTTCGATGACTATGAGGCTCGCTTTCTCAAGCGCAACGTGCAAGGCGAGCTGACAGCGCGATTCCTCGACCCAATGAACTGGGGCGCATTGTCGTCGACTGGTTGGGGACGTTCCGAGCTAGCGGCGCAGCTGTACGACCAAATTCTATTCAACGGGGCCACGTTCGCGGACCTCTATCGTGCGGGTGGACCAATGATCGCGGTGAGTGCGACGGAACTTACGACCGGTTCGCGTGTGGTCTTCATACCGCAAAATTTCAATGTCATGTGTGCGGACCTCGGCCCGATTAGACTCTCACGCGCCGCCGCGGCATCGTCGGCGGTGCCAGTCGTGCTGTCGCCGATAACGATCAACAACTACGGCGGCAGTTGCGGCTACAGAAACCGCCTGGCTTCAGCAGTTTTCTGACGCCGCCAAATCCGCCGCGGCCGGCCGCACGCGCTTTGAAGCGCCTGCGGGAACTGCAGGAGCTCGATAATGACGTCAAAGACCCGTATTTCCATCTGGTGGACGGGGCATATCCGATAATCTGGGCCTGCGAAGCGTGCTGGATGTACTCGAAACGTTAGAGGCCTTGCAGGAGGCCGGCCAGCCGACTCCGCTCGACCACATACGTAGAATCATTATCTTCGTCGTCAATTCACTGTCCACGCCCTCCACCAAGTGGAACAAGTCGGAGGATCCGCCAGGAACCATCGATATCCTGATCAAGACGGCCGGGGTGCCGATCGACCGCTATTCCGGCGAAATGGTCGAACAGCTGAAGGACATCAACGCCCGCTGGGCTGCTGTTACGCCAGATGCGCGACTCCGTCGCCTTTGCAAAGGACAAGGATCCTGGCGATGTCGGAAATTTAAGGCGCCCAAAGCCGAGATCTATGTGATCGGTGTATCGTTCCAGGCGCTGAAGGACAAGTCCGAGCGTGACTACCTCAATCAATTGCCCACATCGTTCGTTCTGTCCGACGAGGCGGTCGATCGCCTGCACGCCGCCGCAACGACGATCATCCTCGAGTCGCCCGACTTCCAGCAACCGTTGAAGGATGAGGGGGCGCGCATTGTCGGCCGGCCCGCCACGGGCATGACGGTGCCGTCCGCTAGGGTCACGGTCCCGACCGCGGCGAAATAGCGCGCGCAACGTCGTTTTTAACCAAACCCCAGATGGGGTGAGTCGGCTGCCGTTTGCGCTTTACTGCGGCACCGCCTTACCGCTAGTAGTGGCCATCACGAACATTGGTGTCGCCACCGCGGACACGAGTGCCGAAATCGCGACCGCCATGGTGAGAGCGGTCCGTTTTGCTTTTTCCGGCGACCGCCCAAGCTCTTTTTATGAACAAACAACGAGGCGACGATCTCACCTTCGCCTCTTCAAGCCGCCGCAGACACCTCTGGAGCGTGATGGGCAAGGAGCTGTTTAGCCCGGTTGTAAATTGATATCAGGAAGTCGTCATGTCCGAACCAGGCCTGCTCCAGCGCGCACTTTAGCGTCTCGATCTCACGGGCGTCTCACGCACTTGGTAAGCCCGCGCTGCTCCTCCTCTAGCAGGATGCGGAGTGCGCCGGGATAAACCGGCGTGGAGTCGTGAATGAAAGAGTCACACAGGAAAGGAGTAGCGAACCATCCTGACCCCGAGTCATGCGTGGCCGGCCGCGAGGCTACCATCGAAGCGTTGACAGGGGCACATGCAGGCCGGGTATTGAGCTGCGAAATAATCGCGACCAGGGTGCCGACGTCGTTCTGCATGGCGGAAGGCAATATCGGCGGAGGCGCTATCGCAAGCATCCGCAGGACCCTGCGCAGTCTGAGACCCCAGGCATGTATGGAAACTCCACGCGCGAGAACCGGGAGACCCCATCGATGCCCGCCGGGGAAGATGCGGCGGGCCGGCTGGAGAAGGCCTTGAGCCCGAAGTCCAACATGCACGTTGGTGGGGAGTCGGACGGTCGCATACTACCTGCGAAGTGCCCGAACAAGGGTGAGCAAGCACCTGCGGAGAGCATGGAGGGAAGGCGGCCGACCAAGGAGAACATCGGGCAAGCGACCCCGCCCCGGACGCAGCGCCGGGCCAGCGAGTCGAGCGTGTTGCGCGGTGTGCGTGAAGTAGCACGTCGGGGACAAACGGACGCGGTTCAGCGCGTTGCTCCACCATGTCACGACCGCGCTGCTGCGGGAGGGCTACTACTCGCTGAAGCGGGAGGCGGCGCCCGGAGTCGACGGCGTGACCTGGCAAGAGTACGAGACGGGCCTGGATGAGAAGCTGGCGGACTTGCATCGCCGCATCCATCGGGGAACGTATCGCGCGCAGCCTTCCAAGAGAGCCTACATCCCGAAAGCCGATGGACGACAACGTTCCCTGGGCATCGCAGCCTTGGAGGATAAGATTGTCCAGCGCCGTAGTGGTGGTCTCAACGAGATTTACGAAGAGGATTTCTTAGGGTTCTCCTACGGGTTCCGACCGGGGCGCAGTCAGCACCAAGCGTTGGATGCGCTATGGGTCGGGATTATGCGCAAGAAGGTGAACTGGATACTCGATGCCGACATTCGGAGCTTCTTCGACAATCTTCGCACGAATGGATGGTCAAATTCATCGAGCATCGCGTCGCGGACCGGAGAATCCTGCGCCTGATTCGGAAGTGGTTGAGGGCTGGGGTCTCCGAAGAAGGGGAATGGTCGAAGACGGAAGTGGGAACCCCGCAAGGGTCAGTAGCGTCGCCGCTGCTGGCCAACATCTACCTGCATTACGTGTTCGACCTGTGGGTCAGGCACTGGCGAAAGCATGACGCGAGTGGCGACATGATAGTCGTCCGTTATGCGGATGATATCGTGGCGGGATTCGAGCATCGTGCCGACGCCGAGCGCTTTGTCCAGCAATGGCGAGAGCGCTTGCAAAGGTTCGGGCTGGAACTACACCCGGACAAGACGCGCCTGATTGAGTTCGGGCGTCAAGCAGCCGAAAACCGCAAGCAGCGCGGCGAGGGCAAGCCGGAGGTGTTCAACTTTCTGGGTTTCACGCATATCTGTGGGAAGACCCGGAAGACCGGCCGGTTCATCGTCAAGCGCAAGACTATTCAGAAGCGACTCTCCGCCAAGCTCAGTGAGCTGAAACAGGAGTTGCGGCGACGCTGGCATCAGCCGGTCGCTGAAGTCGGGAAATGGTTGAGGTCCGTAGTACAAGGTTATTTCAACTATCATGCCGTGCCCGGCAACATGGATAGTCTGAACAGCTTTCGGGCCCAGGTAATCTGGCGCTGGTACCGTGCGCTGCGGCGACGGAGCCAGCGAGACCGGATGACATGGGAGCGGTTCTGGCCGTTGGTCGATCGCTGGATTCCGAGTGCCAAAATCCTTCACCCTCATCCCAACCTGCGCTTCGACGCCAGGTATCCGAGGTAGGAGCCGTATGCAGCAATTCTGCACGTACGGATTTGTGCGGGGGGCGTCGGGTCAACCGACGTCCCTACCGCGACACGATGCAAAGCTCCGGCACCAGCTAATCCCTTTTGTGGCGCCTGGCAGGCGGCAGTTTACCAGGGATCGGTTTCGATGCTGAAGAAAGGGAAGCAGTCCTTTGCCAAAGCGGACCACCGAGAAACCTCGGGCCAAATCTTTGCCGGTGCTCGATCGTCGATGAGCGAACCGGTAGCCCCTGAGTCGGGCAACGGATCGGCGGTCGGGGTGAATGGGGTGGGCGCGAAATTGGCGGCCCGAGCGGCGGCAAAATCAGCGGTTGCAAAATCGGGGGCGAAAACGATACCGAAGTCTCCTCCGATTGCTGGGATCGGGGGCTCCGCCGGAGGACTGGAGGCTTTTACACAGCTCCTTCGCACGTTGCCCGCGGACACCGGCATGGCCTTTGTTCTGGTGCAGCACCTGGAGCCTAAGCACGAGAGCATGCTTACCAGGCTGCTGGCGCGCGCGACCACGATGCCGGTCCATGAGGTTCGCGAGGGCATGCGCGTGGAACCCAACCACGTGTATGTGATTCCCGCCAACGGCGACTTGAGTCTGACGGACGGACTGCTCCAGATCGGGCCGCAAAGCTCCCGCGGGGCGCCATTTGCCGATTGATTACTTTCTCCGCTCACTCGCCGACTCCCTTGGACCGCGAGCAATAGGGGTGATCCTGTCGGGCACCGCCGCTGACGGGTCGGAGGGCCTCAAGGCAATTAAAATGAAGCGGGCCAATGACGAGGCGCCGTCCAGCATGGAGGAGCTGCAAAGCACTAACGAGGAGCTGCAAAGCGCCAACAAGGAGCTGGAAACGGCCAAGGAAGAGCTCCAGTCAAGTAATGAGGAGTTGGTAACACTTAACGAACAGTTACAAAAACGCAACCTGGAGTTGAGCCGCCTTTCCGACGAGATGAGCAATATCCTGTACGGAGTCGACATTCCGATCGTGATTCTGGATTGCAAGCGGCGTATCCGCCGCTTCACGCCCCCTGCGCAAAAGTTGCTTGGCCTGCTTCCCGGGGACGTCGGCCGGGCGATCGCCAAGTTGCGCATCGGAGTCGACATTCCGGACTTGCGCGAATTAGTTTCGACCGTCATCGAAGGATCCCGTGACATACGTCGCGAGGTGCGGAGGGACGGGCGCTGGTACTTGTTGAGTCTACGTCCATTCCGGACCGGCAAAGGCAAAGTCGAAGGCGTGCTGATGGCGTTCGTGGATATTCACGAGATGGGGCAAAATCAGGATGCGCTGCAAAGGGAGCGAAGCTTCATTTCGGGTCATCCTGGACGCGCCAATGACCTGCTGGTCGTGCTGCTCGATAGCGAGGGGCGAATCGTTCAGTTCAACCGCGCGTTCCGCGAGGTCACGGGCTATTCTTCGGAAGAAGTGAAGGGCAAGCGGATGTGGGACTTTCTTGCGGTTCCGGAGGAGGTCGCGGCGGTGACGGCAAGCTTTAAGAAGCGGACCGACACAACTACCCACCATTCATGAGAACTACTGGATGACCAAGGGCGAGCGCGGCGGCTGATTGCCTGGGCCGATACCGGCGTCCTTGGCGAAAAGGGTTTGGTGCAGTCCGTGATCGCCATCGGTATCGATCACACGGACCGGGTCGAAGCGCAGGAGCGGGCGCAGGAGAGCGAGGCCACCCTGCGGGCATTGCTGGAGACCGTGGCTGAGGCGATTGTGGTGGTCAACGATGAGGGCCGGGTCACCATGGCCAATATGGCCACGGACAAAATGTTCGGGTACCGCCGTCAGGAATTGCTCGGCCAGCCGATCGAGAAACTGGTTCCGGAACGCTTGCGGGAACGGCACGCCAGGCATCGGGCGAACTGGTTTTCGCATCCCCGCAGCCGTCCGATGGGCGCCGGTCAAAACCTGGGGGGCTTGCGCCGCGACGGCACCGAGTTTCCGATCGAAGTAAGCCTGAGCTACCTGCGTAGCCGCCAGGGGCTGCTTGGGGTCAGCTTCATTTCCGACGTCACCGAGCGCACGAAAAAGAAGGAGACGCTGCTGGACTATCAGAAGCAACTGCAACGGTTGGCTGCCAGCCTGATCTCCGCCCAGGAGACCAGGAACCGGGAGCTGGCCCGCGAGCTACACGACGTTTTCAGCCAGGAACTGGCGGCCGTGGGCATGGAGGTTTCCAACTTGCTGGAGTCCGGGGCGGTGCCGAGACCGCTTAAGCGCCGTCTGGCCGACTTTGGCAAGAACGTTGGGCGCTTGGCCGACGAGATTCATTGCACCTCGCGCCAGCTTCATTCCGCGATCCTGGAAGAGCTCGGCCTGTTGGCAGCGTTACGTGAGGAGTGCGATACCTTCGGGCGGAATTCCGGGATTCCGGTGCAATTCACCACCGCTGAGCTGTCGGTTGCGCTGCCGGAGGAGGTGTCTCTGTGTCTGTACCGGATCGCGCAGGAGACGCTGCGCAACATCCGCAAGCACGCCAAGGCAACCGAGGTTCGCGTGCGGCTGGAAGCCAACCAGGACGGTGTTACGCTTGCCTTCGAGGATATCGGCGACGGTTTCGACGTCGACGAGGCACGCAAGCGCGGCGGTTTGGGTTTGGCCAGCATGGAAGAGCGGGCGCGGTTGGTCAATGGCAAGTTCAGCATCCGTTCCCAACCTGGAAGCGGGACCGTGGTCGAGGTGTTCGCACCATTAAACGTGAGGGCAGAATGAAGAGGCTAAGGATATTGCTCGCAGACGATCATCGAGCCGGTGCTACGCGGACGACTGGGGATAAAGAAACCACCGCATCAATCTCAAGGCCGGATGGCCGTTAGAATGCCGACTACGCGCGTCAAAAGGACACGACGGTGAACGGTCAGGACAGCAGCGAGTGTATCGTCGCCGAGGTCTTTGACCTGCGGGTGTTGGTGTCGTTTCGGGCTCGTACTAATCAGGGCATTTAGAGCATCAGACTGGGTCTAACAAGACAGGTATCTCACTGGTCTAAGGGGTGTTAATTCGCAATGAAGCCTCCAACGAATAAACATCATAAATGTTCGCCCAAAGCTACCGACAATCGGGCAAGACCCAGATTGCATTGCGGGCCTGCCGCAGCCCCCTGTTTAAAGTGCGCGTTGTTCATGATTATCGCCGTGCGTTTCAGGGCTTTTGAGCAAAGGTTTGGCAAGAGCCCGGCTCCCGACGAACCGTTGTTCTTTGTCTCCGCAGAGGACCATCCGGTGGCGGTCGAGCTGCCCGAAGCGATTAAACAGATCCTGGAGGCCGCGTCCCAACTGGGAATCGACGCGTCGCCGGTTCTGCAATTCCTCAATCTGAATTCCGTCTTTGCCGAGGGGGCAAGCTGCGCGCCAGCGGACACCGCCAGGAGGCTCACCCGCATCCGTTCCCCTGGCCGCAAACGAGTGCGCCCGAGGGGGCGAGATGGTGGCTCCACGCCGGGGAAGGCTATCACCGCCACCCGGCAAGCGGCGTCGGACAAACCTGGCGTATGGAAACAGTTCATGAACGACCACGGGACCCATCGGCGCTACCACATCACTGATGCCGAATTCGCGATGCTGTCGCAGATAGCCCTGGTGGGTGAGGTGATCGATCAGCGTGATTTCATCTTCATTCTGGAGACCGTTCGGCATTCAGCCGGCAACCCACCTTTACCGACGAAACCTTTTTTGCCTAAGGTTCGACGATCATAGTTTCAAGCCCCGAACTGGCGGGCGTGCGTTATTTTGGCCCGCTCCGGCAAATCTCAATGCGACCTGCGGTGGCAGTTTGGCGCGCTAGTCGGTATAGAATCGGTGCGGCCGGTAGCGGAAATTGCCGATTGCCGGCCAGTTTACTGACCGATTGCTGGAGGTTTGAAGGTGCGCGATCCGTTTCTTCCCGAGATCATCCAAAACGCCCTGCGTGGAATCGCCGATGAGGCCGGCTTATTCAGCGCGCGTAGCGCCTATTCGCCATTCGTCAACACGTCGCCGCAGATTGCGTGCGGACTCTTCGACGCCCAGGCCCGCTGTATCGCCCAGACCGACGCCGCCTTGATTCATGTCTCGGCTGTGCAGCGGATGTTGCCCGAAGTGCTCAAGGACATCCCGCCCGAGACTCTGCGTCCGGGCGACGCGCTCATAATCAACGACCATTTTCGCGGTGGCATCCATCCCACCGACGTCGCCGTTTTCACGCCGATTTTCTATCGGGGCAAGCTGGCCTTCTTTCACGGCTCGATGATGATCGTGTCGGACCTGGGGGGATTGTCCAACGGCGGTCTGCCGGCCAACGCGACTGAGATCTTCCATGAAGGGCTGGTTATTCCGCCGCTCAAGCTGTACGAGGAGGGCGTGCCCAATGCCGATGTGCATCGGATGATCGCCTCCAACAGCCGTACCCCGGCGCGCGTGTTGGGTGACATCCGTTCGCTGGTGGTGGGCGGTAATATGACCGCGCCGCGCCTGACTGAACTGTGCGACAAGTACGGTTTTGACCAGGTGATGGAGATTATCGACGAGTTGCTTGATTACACCGAGCGGCTCACCCGCCAGGGGATCGAGCGTATCCCCGACGGCGTCTACAAGGGCTCATATCTGGTCGAAGACGACGGTATCGAACCCGGCAAGCACTTCCTGGTCAAGGTCACGGTTACCGTGGAAGGGTCCAATTGCAAGCTGGATTTTACCGGCACCGATCCGCAAGCGCGCGGACCAATCAATTCGTCGTATTCGCAGTCGTTATCCGGAGTGGTGGTGGCGCTGCGGTTTTTTCTCGATCCGGACATTCCCCTGAACGACGGCTTCTATCGGCCGCTCGAAATTGTCTTTCCGCTTGGCAGCCTGGTGAACCCCAAGTATCCGGCCGCCGCCAATGCCCGCTTCGCGGTGCTGCAGGCGATGATGGACGCGATCAACCAGGCCTTGGCGACGGCGCGGCCGGACAGGCTGCTGGCGCCCAGCGGATGCCCCCACGTATTCACGGTCACCGGCATGAATCCGGAAACCAACGAATTCTGGAGCTTGCTCGACGTTCATATGGGAGTGCTCGGCGCGCGCGCGAGCAAAGACGGAATCGACGGATTACCGCCTTTTCTGGGCGGCTCGCCCGGATATCAGCGCAACGCGGAGCACTACGAGTGGGAGTATCCTGTGCTCTACGACTACTTCCGTTTCCGGCCTGATACGGCGGGCGCGGGAAAATGGCGCGGCAGCGCGGGTATGGTCAAACACGTGGTGTTCAACAGCGATGCTGATTTGACCGTGCGCGCGGTGGACCGCTGCGATCTTCCCCCGCAGGGAGTGGCGGGAGGCAAGCCGGGAGGGAAGGGCGGCTGGGTTCTCAATGAGGGACGGCCGGACGAAAAAAAACTGCCGATGAAACAGACCAATTTCCGCATTCATAAAGGCGATACCCTGACCGCCTATATTTCCGGTGGCGGCGGATACGGCGACCCGTTTACGCGCGACTCCGCGCTGGTCGGCAAGGATGTAAAGAAAGGGGTAGTGACCGTCGAAGGTGCGGCGCGCGATTACGGCGTGGTCGCGGACGCCGACGGCCAGGTGAATCTTCCCGGCACCGAAGCATTGCGGCGCAAGCGCTAACCTTGCAGCGAAAAAAAGCTCATGGCCGCGGATTCAGAAACCCTCACCCTCGGTCTTTGTCTGTGCCTTATGGGTATGGGACGTAAGGGTTTCTAAACAGATTAGACAATACCAGATGCCTTCGCGCACAATGGGATTCTCTATGAACAATACATTTTTGCGGGCCCGCCTGCACCCACACACTGATGCCCTCTCCCTGACCAGGGAGAGGGTTAGGGAGAGGGTTTCGGCGCTAACTGACCAAGACTATTTCGCTTCTGGAATGAATTTTCTGCAGCTTTTATAGGGACTGCGATAGATGGCACAACGACAATTCTTCATGGGCGTGGATATCGGTGGCACTTTCACCGACCTGGTTCTGTTTGAGGATGGCAAACCCAAGCCGATCAACGCCAAAACACTGACCACGCCGGTAAATCCGGTGGAGGGCGTGATGAACGCGGTGCGCGACGCAATGGCACAGGCGGGCGCGCAGGCGGCGGAAATCAAGCGCGTGGTTCATGCCACCACGCTCGCCACCAACCTGATTCTGGAGCGCAAGGGGGCGCGGCTGGGTTTTGTCACCACTAAAGGCTTCGGTGACATGTTCCATATCAGCAAGCAGTATCCGTCCGGGATCGACCGCTTCAATGCTTTGTACGATCGCCCCGAACCGCTGGTCGAGCGCGATCTGGTGATTGAAATCACCGGACGTCTGAACGCCCGCGGCGAGGTGCTGACGCCGCTCGACGAGTCTCAGGCGCAAGCGGCGATTAAACATCTGGCGGCGAAGAAGCCCACCGCGATTGCGGTCTGCCTGATCCATTCCTACGCCAATCCCGCGTCACGAGCGGAAAATCGCCGAGATGCTCCAGCGCCAGATGCCCGGCGTTTACGTCGCTCTGTCCTCCGAAGTATGGCCGGAGTTCCAGGAGTACGAGCGCGCTTCGACTACGCTTATCTCTGCCTACGTCGGTCCGATGCTGGCCGATTACCTGGGCAAGCTCGAACAGGAACTGCACCGGACCGGAGTCGGATGCAGCCTGCAGATCATGCAATCCAGCGGCGCGGTGATGCCGGCTTCGATGGCGGCGCGCAAGGCGGTCTACAGCGTCGAATCAGGACCGGCGGCGGGAGTTATCGCCACCGCGCAGTTGGGTCAGGCGATCGGCCGTTCCAACCTGATCTCGTTCGACATGGGCGGCACCACCGCCAAAGTCGGATTGATCCAGCATGGCAAGCCGACCATCACCCACGACTTTCGCGTCGGCACCGGAGTAAGCGCCGAGGTCAAGGCGAGCGGCGAGCCGATCAAGATTCCGGTGATCGATCTCGCCGAAGTCGGAGCCGGCGGTGGCAGTATCGCCTGGATCGATCCCGGTGGACTGCTGCAGGTCGGTCCGCTCAGCGCCGGCGCCGCACCCGGACCGGCCTGTTACGGACTGGGCGGGACCCAGCCGACCGTGACCGACGCCAATGTCGTGCTCGGCTATCTCAATCCCGACTACTTCCTGGGCGGCAAGATGACCATCTATCCCGAGAAGAGCCGCGAAGCGATTGCGCGCAACCTCGGCGAGAAGCTCAACCTCGACCCGGTGCTGGCCGCCCACGGCATCTACCAACTGGCCAACATCCACATGGGTGGTGCGGTGCGGCTGATCACCGTGTCGCGCGGCATCGACCCGCGCGAATACGCGGTGATGGCCTTCGGCGGCGCCGGTCCGATTCATATCGTCAAGGTGGCCGAACAGTTCAACATCCCGACCGTGATCGTGCCGCCATCGCCGGGCGTGGCTTCGGCCTTCGGCCTGCTGATGTCCGACCTCGCACACGACAACGTCAAGACCCATATCGTGCACAGCAAGAATGCCAAGGTCGACGAGTTGCGGGACATCTTCCAGACCCTCGAAGATGCGGGGCGGCGCGAACTAATCAATGAGGGTCTGTCGGAACGGGATTTGGTGGTCCAGCGCTCCATCGATACGCGCTTCGTCCATCAGAAGCATGAAATCAATATTCCGGTTCCATCCGGTCCGATAACCGATGAAACCGTCAGGATGACGGAGCAGGCGTTTCGCGACCTATACTTTGAGCTGTTCAAGGTCAGGCCCACCGATCCGGTCGAGTTTGTCA
The DNA here is from genome assembly GCA_963824565.1 of uncultured Pseudomonadota bacterium. GTDB lineage: Bacteria > Desulfobacterota > Binatia > Binatales > Binataceae > JAJPJA01. The sequence continues at coordinate 54,109 of CAWGQB010000005.1, forward strand.
ACTTCGGCGTGCGGGTGATCGGTGTGGCGAGCAAGCCGGAAATTATCCAGATGCCCACAGGCGACGGCAAAGCGGCGCGGGCGGTGAAGGGGTCGCGCAAGGCTTACTTCGCGGAAGCAAATGATTTTGTCGAGACCCAGGTCTACGACCGCACCGCCCTGCAACCGGGCGATCGCGTCAATGGTCCGGCAATCTTCGAAGAGCCCGATTCCACTACAATCTGTCCGCCGGGTTATAAGGTTGAAGTGGACCCGTTCCTGAATCTGATGATCACCAAGCTGTAGCCGGGCTTTTTGGCGCGGGGAGCCGGGTTCTGGGGCAGCCTGAGAGGTGACCGATGGTTGCTCGTCTACGGTTGGGGGTCTTCTTTGCTCCATACCACGCCGTGGTCCAGGATCCGACGGACACCTTGACGCGCGACCTGGAGTTGCTGCTCCATCTGGACCGACTGGGATACGACGAGGCGTGGATCGGGGAGCACCATTCGGGTGGCGTTGAAATCATCGCCTCACCGGAGTTGTTCATCGCTGCCGCGGCAGGGCAAACGAAGCATATTCGTCTCGGCACCGGGGTTCTCTCACTCCCTTACCATCATCCGCTGATAGTGGCCGATCGCATGACGCAGCTCGATCATATGAACTCGCGGCCGTGCGATGTTTGGGGTCGGACCGGGTGCGCTGGTCAGCGAAGCGGTGATGATGGGAATCAATCCCGCTGACCAGCGCCGGCGGATGAACGAGGGGCTGGAAGCCGTAGTCAGACGGCGTGAATGCGTTTGTCGAAGGAACTTTGAGCGCCCAGATTGGCCCCTAACTTTTAACGTCCAGGGGAATTCATATGTCAGGCAAGTCAAAGACAGCGGAAATCCGTGCCCGTCTGAAGCATCCGGTGATCGATTCCGACGGCCACTTTTCTGAATACCTGCCGGTGGTGACCGAATATATAACCGCGGCCGGGGGCAAGGGCGCGCTGGATGATTTTGGCAAGGCGTTCAGCGGCACCTTTCTCAGCCTGGAGTGGTACGATTTGACTCCGAGCGAGCGCCGCGAGGTATGGTCCAAGCGTCCGGCATTCTTCGGCAGTCCGGCAGTCAACACCCTGGACCTGGCAACCTCGATTTTCCCCGAATTGCTCTGCGAACGGCTCGACGACATCGGGCTTGATTTCGCCGTCCTGTACCCCGGCCTTTCGCTGGTGGCGCAAAACTTCCTCGAAGACGAGATTCGGCGCGTCACTTGCCGGGCGCTGAACAACTACTACGCCGACCTGTTCATGGACCATCCCGACCGCATGACGCCGGTCGCGGTGATACCGATGAATACGCCGCAGGAAGCGATCGAAGAGCTGGAATACGCGGTGGGCAAGCGTGGCTTCCGGGTGGTGATGATGCCGAGCACGATCAAGCGGCCGATTCCCGCGATCGCCGGGAAATATCCGGAGGCGACGCGCTACGCCTATCGCCTCGACACCTTCGGTATCGACAGCGAATACGATTACGATCCGGTGTGGGCCAAATGCCAGGAACTGAAGGTGGTGCCGACCTTCCACGGTCCGGGCGAAGGGTGGGGCAGCCGCCAGTCAATCTCAAACTACGTGTACAACCACATGGGCCACTTCGCCTCGGCCAACGACGCGGTGTGCAAGTCGCTGTTTTTAGGCGGCGTAACCCGGCGCTTCCCGGGGCTCAAATTTCTCTTTTTGGAAGGCGGAGTGGGATGGGCGCGCTCGCTGCTGGGCGATATCAAGGGCCATTGGGAAAAGCGCAACCGCGACGCCGTGTATAACTACGATTCCCGGCGCATCAACCGCGAACAGTTCTCCGCCTTGTACCATCGTTATGGCGGCAAGATGATCCGCGACCTGCCGGCCGGCAGTGAAGCGGCAATGCTCCTGTCGCGGCCCGAGGATCCGGCCAACGTCGATGACTTCGTGCGCTGCAAGATCGAGCGCAAGCAGGATATCCCCGACCTGTTCGTGCCGCCGTTTTACTTCGGCTGCGAAGCGGACGACCCTGTCACCTCTTCGGCCTTCGACACTAAACGCAATCCGTTCAAGGCCAAACTCAACGTGGTGTTCGGCTCCGACATCGGCCATTTCGACGTCCCCGACATGCTCGAAGTGCTCCCCGAAGCCTATGAAATGGTGGAAGAGGAGATGATCACCGAGGACGACTTCAAGGAGTTCGTATTCTCCAACGCGGTCAGGCTGTGGACCGCGGTCAATCCCGACTTTCTTCAAGGGCACGGTAGTGGAGAGCGAGGCCAACCGGCTGTTGGCTGGCATTGGTTGCACGGCAGACGGACCCTGAGCCTTGAGCCTTATCAATTAAATCAGTCCGGAGGGCGGAGTTCGCTCATCAGAAAATGCTCCAGAACGAAGTCCGGGTGAATAAATCATCTTGCCATTGAACACCAAGGGGTCGGGGCAGGTGCAGATGTAACGCACGGCGACACCGGGAACATCCGCCGTATGACCGCCTGCCATCGGGATTCCGCCGCGGCTCGCGGTCTGGACCTGCATCCGTTCGGTGACAGCGAAGCCCGGGTCCAGAATGATCGACGCGATATTGTGGAGCTTGGTTTCTTTGGCGAGGTTATGGGTAAAGCGATGCAGCGCGGCCTTGGTGGTGCCGTAGGTAACCGCGACGCCGCCCTTGCCGGGCAATCCCGGTGCCGACGTATCCGACCATCCGACCGGTGAAGTGAGATTGATGATAATGCCCTTCTGTGACGCTCCATCATCTGCGGCAGCAGCATCCGGCACGCGATAATCGGCGACATCACATTCCCGATCCAGCATTTGTCCCACGTGCTCAGGTCGATATCGAGAAACATGTTGTAATGCTGATCGTTGTTGTAGAAGGCGTTGTTGACCAGCACGTCGACGCGGCCAAAACGCTCGAGCGCGGTGCGGCATAGATTTTCGGTGTCCGCGGCGACGGTCAGATCACATTTGACCGGCAACGCCGTGCCGCCGCGCTTTGCGCACCTCGACAGCGGTCTCCTCGATCGAGCCCGGATAGGCGCCTTCGCCGGCGTTGACGGTGCGCGCCGCCAGTATCAGTGCGGCGCCTTCTTCAGCTAATTGTAGGGCAATCCGCTTGCCCACTCCGCGGCTGGCGCCGGTGATCAAGCGCGACCTGCCCTTTCAGACGCATCGCCGTCCTCCTTTGTGAGCGGCCCGAAAACATTCGTCACCTCGTCCTCGGCTATTGCGATCTATTTCGCCAACGCGTCGCTACTCAGCCCCGAGCATAGAGCCGCCGGCAGTTCTCCGCGACCAGGTTGCGCACCAGGCCCTCCTCCAGGCCCGCGAAATCCTTGGCGACCTGCTCGCGCGAGCGTGGAAAGGTCCCCTCGGTGTGAGGATAGTCGGAACCCCACATCAGATGGTCAACGTTGAGCAGTTCGCGGGTCAGCAAGCCCGCCCGGTCTTCTTCGAAGGTGAAGTAGAACTGGCGATTACAATAAACGCTCGGCTTCTCATCCAGATGCGGCTTCAGCCACCAGATGATGGTCTTCCCACCAATGGTCCATGGTGTGGATGACCGCCGCGATCCATCCGATGCCGCCTTCGACGATCACTATCTTGAGCCGTGGAAAGGCCTGAGGTACACCCGACGCGATCAGACTGGTCAGAGTGCGGAAATGGTCGACATACTTGTTTTCAAGAAAGGTGATGGTGGCGCCGCCGGCCGTCAACGGGCACCTGGACAAACTGCTGTTCGCTGGCGGCGTTGTGGATCGAAAGCGGCGTTCCAGTCTCCTGCAGTTCCGCGAATAGCGGACGGTAGTACGGGTCGCCGAAGGGAATCTTTGGCAGGCCCGCTGGCAGCATCACGGTGCGCAGTCCGTTTTTGAGCGAGCGCCGGGCCTCGTCAAGGACCGTTTCGATTGGGGCCCCGGACGGCAGCATCGCGGCTCCGATAAGCCGATCGGGCGCGGCCGCGCAGAACTCCGCCAGCCAATCGTTGTAAGCCTTGATGCACGCGGTCTTGTACTCGACGTCGGGCGCCGAAAACAGGAATAAGGCGTCGTTGGGGTAGAGCACTTCCGCTTCCAGATGGTCGAGATCCTGATCCTTCAAACGCGCCATCGGGTCATAAGCGCCAGGCCGGATTTCATGCTTGCGATTGTGCTTGCGATCGTCGATCGCCTTGCCTTCGACCTTGTAGGAGGCGAACACTCCGCCAAGATCGGCGCCCGCGAACGGCTGCAAACCGTCGACACAAAAGAAATCGCACTTCTCACCCGCCTCGATATGCGGTGCGCGGTCGCGAAAACGCTTGTCGAGCCGCGTCGTCCACAGATCGCCCGGTTCGATCACGTGCCCGTCAGCCGAATAAAATTTTCCCTGCGCGTGGGTTGTCAAATTCTTGTTCCTCCAATGTGGCAATCGCTTCCGAGCGGTTACTGAGCAAGCTCCGTACCGCGTCTAACATCCGGATTAGGCCGGGTTTAACTCACAAAATTGCCGGTCGTCGCTATTGTTCCTGGTGTATAGTGCACCACTGGTGCGATTGGCACCGTAACTTTTACATACGGTTTCTAGCCTAAGAATCGCCACTGCGAAACCTGGTCCTGCTAGTCGGGCCGCGTTAGCCGGATGCGATACTTTCGCAGCTTGCGCAGGACGGTGGTGTGATGCAGCCCGGTGAGGCGGGCGATCTCACGCGCCGAATGGCAGGTTTCGGCATAGCGCGCCAGGATATCGCGCTCGCTGCCGGCGAAGGCTTCCTTCATAGTGGTCGCCGGTCTGCGCTCCGCGCTCCTGTCGGCCGCCGTTGCTCTCCTCCATCCGTAGTTCGAGCGGCGCGGCGGTCCGGATTGTGTCGGGCAGGTCGTCGACGCCGATTTCGCGGCTCTTGGCCGACACCACCAGGCGCGCAATCAGATTGCGCAGTTCGCGCACGTTGCCGGGAAATGCGTAGCGTCTCCATTACCGCCAGCGCTTGCGGCGAGATCGTCCGCTCCTCGCCGAATTCCTGGTTGAAGCGTCCCAGAAACCATTCCACCATCGGCCGAATCTCGTCGCGCCGCTGGCGCAGCGGCAGAATCGAAAGCGGCAGCACCTCGAGCCGGTAAAACAGGTCCTCCCTGAACCTGCCCAGCTTGACCAGATTGCGCAGGTCGGTGTTGGTCGCCGCGACCACCCGCACGTCAATCGTGCGCGGCGATTGCCCGCCGAGCGGAAAGATCACCTTGTCATCGAGGAACTTGAGCAGCTTGACCTGCGAGGGCAGCGGCAGCTCGCTGATTTCATCCAGAAACAGCGTGCCGCCATTGGCCAGTTCAATCTGCCCTTTCTTGCCCGAACGCAGCGACCCGGTGAACGCTCCGGCCTGATAGCCGAACAACTCCGATTCGACCAGGCCCTCGGGGATAGCGCCGCAGTTGACCTCGATAAAGGGTTTGGCGGCGCGCGCGGAGAGGCGATGAATCAGCTTGGCGAACAGGCCCTTGCCGGTGCCGGTCTCGCCGTATAGCAGGACGGTGGCGTCGAAACGCGCGGCCTGCGCGGCAAGCATCACCGCGTTGCGAATCGCGGAGCCGGCCACCACCATCTCGCCCAGGCCGGCCGCTTGCACCACGGATTTCAACTGCGCGGCGTGAAATTCCTCGACCTTGCTGTAATCGCCGATGCCATGCTGCTCGAGCTGCTGCTTGAGGTCGTTGAGCTGGGTCAGGTTGCGCGCGGTCACGATTACGTGGCGGATTGAGCCTCCGGGTCCGCGGTCGGTCTTGGCGGCGACCAGCACGGTATCGCCGTTGATCTTCATCAGCACCGCGGCGGGCGAGAAATCCGGGCCGATCTTCTTCCACATCATCGGCCCTTCGTAGCCGACCGCGCGATACATTTCCAAATCGGTGCGGCCCAGCACCTCGGCGCGGCTCATCCCCATGATTCGCTCCCAGGCCCGATTGACGTCGATGAAGCGGCCGTTCGCGTCGAGGATCGCAAGCCCATCCGAGGAGGCTTCGAAGATCGCGGTCTTGAGCCGCTGGCATTCGTCCAGTTCGCGTTGCAGGTCATTCATCGGCATCACGTCACGATCGGCATCACCGTCGATCCCGCATCATTTCAGCCGCGGGCAGGGCTTCATGTCAGAAGATAACTCTAATCGACAGCGATATTGCGGGTCGAGCATCGCTTGCGGCCACAGATTTGCCGTGGTCCAATCGTTCTGCCGGCAAAACCCGCGACTTTCAGGGAGGCGCATCGTGGAGTCCGAGGAGCGCAAACAGTTCGTTCGTTCCCATCGCACCTGCATCTTCGGTTACAACCGCAAGAACGACGGTCCGTCGATGTCGGTGACCTACTATATGATGGACGGTCCCGACGCGATCGTGGTCTCGACCATGGCACAAAGAGGCAAGGCCAAGGCCGTGCAGCGCAATCCGAAGGTCTCGATCTGCGTTCTCGATGAAAAGTGGCCGCCAACCTACCTTCAGGTGTATTGCGACGCGCGTATCGATGCGACCATGGAATCCGACCCCCAACGCGTGATCGATTCCATGATGCGCCTGTACGAAGTCATGGCCGGTGCGCCGATGCCGGAGTCGGTGCGAGCGGAAGCGGAACAGACTGCGCGTCGAGAGCAGCGCGTAATTTTGCGGCTAACGCCCTACTCGACCTTTGAGACGCCTCCTCGCCATGTCTATTCCGAGAAAGATGCGGTCGGCCTGACGCATTGGACGGGCAGCGTGATGCCTTGGTAGGAAGCGGGCGATTTCGGCACGCGCTTATCATCCATCGTCATGAAGCGTTTTGCGTTCGTTCTGGCACTGATATGTTTCTCGGCCCAGTCCTTCGCCGCGGAGAAGGCGGGATGGATAGGCCCCGGAACGATGACTTGTGCGCAGGTTGCCCAAGCATATCGCGATCATCCCGAGGATGAGAACTTGTTTTTTTCCTGGGCCGAGGGCTTTATGTCGGGGCTCAACACTGAATTACTGCAACGTGGCGAAACCGACCTCAACGGTTTGCCCCTGGATACGCAGAAGCAATTCATAAGATCGTATTGTAAAGATCACCCGCGTACGCCCTATCTTGGAGGCGTTTTCAAGCTCTTCGATCGCATGCGGCACGACCAAGGACTGCCGAGTTACATCCAAAATTGGCACGAGCCGCAAAAGAAATAGCGTTATCGGATCACAGGCTGGAAGCCTGTGCCACGGAAAGAAAGGAGATGGTATCACGATGGCCCTGCTACCGTATGCAAAAGTGGATCAGTGCTGCCAGGAGCTCCAGGACCTTTACAAGGCGCGCCGGCCGCTCAACGTAAGCCTGATGATAGCTAATTCGGAGCCGGTTGCGCTGGCGGGCCAGGAACTGGGCAACGCGTTGCTGCGCCACGCTGCCCTGAGCCCGAAACTGCGCGAGATGGCGATCCTGCGCAATGCCCGCAACTGCGGCGCGTACTACGAGTGGGTCGCGCACATCCCCGCCGCCAAGGCTTCCGGCGTGAGTGAGGAGCAAATCGAGGCCATTAACGGATGGTGGCAGAGCACGGCGGTTTTCAGCGAACTGGAAAAGCTGGTGTTGCAGTTCACGGACGAGCTCAGCCGAGGCGTCAAGGGCCGTCGCGAAACGCTGGACGCGCTCAAACAGCATCTGAGTCCGCGCGAGATAGTCGAGCTGATCTTCACTATCGGCTATTGGGGCCTGGTAGCGCGCCTGCTCGAGACCCTGGAAGTCGACTTCGACGACATGGTCGGCAAGGTCAACGTCGCCGCGCCGACGCGCGACTGAGATGCGCCGACGGCTGCGCCAAGGTCTACTTCAATACATACTCACCGTAGAAGGCTCCGTCGTGAATGACTAGCCAGCGCGCGGTGTCGAATTCGATTATCCGCGCGGCGGCGGGACTCGGGAAGAAGCGGTGCACGGCGTCATCCATAGTCAGGAACTGGAGCTCGGCGATTCCGTTATAATCCGGCGCTCCCGCAGTCAGCGTTTCTTCCACTACATTGCGCACGTACCTGGAAAAGCCGATATGCGTGCGCAGGGCGAGCGGACCGTGGACCTCCCATGCCAGCCGGCCCTCCCGGTCCGCCAGTCCCGGTTTCCATCCGGCCAGCGGCATCATCTTTACCCCCGGCGACCGCTCGCCATGCAGGACCGGATGCGCGTCCTTCTCGACATTCTCGCTCACGCGATAAGTGAAAGCCACGCCGACCCTCGGTTTGAGCGCTTGCTCAATGGCCCGTCCAATGGCCGGAGAATCGTACAACCGGTCGCGGTCGGTGAAGTCATCGGCCGCATCGAACCACATCTCGGTGACCACCTGGTACGGATGCCGGGGGCCGCCGCCCGAGGCGAGCCGCGGCATGTTTTCGATCGCCGGAGCCGGCTCGCGCAGATTCACGATAAAGCGGCGCAGGCCCGGACAATGTTGCAGGACCTTCGGTGCATGCTCGCGCAAAAACCATTGGCGAAACTCGGCGGCGTTGTGGTTCGCGGCCGCCGTCATCAGGGTGAAGTATTTGACCATCGCAATTCTCCTGACGAGCCGATTTACAGCTTCAGCGCCCATTCGGAGCAATAGTGCTGGGCCACCGGCCCCAGCCATCGCGCGGTGTCGAAAGGCGATAACTTCCAGCGAATGCGCAATGGGCATCAGGCCATAGCGCATGTCGTCGGCGGAAGCGAAGTGTAACTCGCCGATTGCGGGATAGGCCGGCGCCCCATCGGTCAGCACTTCCTCGACCAGGTTGCGTACGTATTTGGACATTCCGACGTGCGTCCTCAATGCGATGGTCGCGTGGACCTGCCATCCATTGCGTCCGTCGTCGTCCGGCAATCCGGATTGCCAAAACAGCGGGATGACGCTCTTTAGGCCCGGCGTTCGCTGCCCGGCGCTCAAAGCCGCCTTGTCCTTTTCAACGATCTCGGTCACGCGGTAGGAGAAAATCTGCCGGGCCTTTGTGGACAAATGTTTCTCCACCGCGGCGGCGTTCGCCTCGGAGCCATACAGCCTGATTCGATCCTTGAAGTCTTCGGAAGAACCGAGCCACATTTCCGTGATGACGTCGTAAGGAGCTTCGGCCTCTGGCGCGACGAATCCCATGTTCTCGACCGGCGGCGGTTCGGTGTCCACCAGGTTCACGATATATCGCCTGAGTCCATGCGCGTGTTCGAGGACCATCGGGGCGTGTTGCTTTAAAAACCATTCCTGGAACTGCTTTTTGTCCTGTCCCGGAGCGGCATTGATCAAGGTGAAAAACTTCATCCCGCGGTTCCTCTCAATTGTTGGGGCTGGAGCGCTCGTCCGAAACTCCCAAAAACGGTGGTGGCGCGCAAGCGGCGAGTGGATTTAGCGGCGACGGCTCCCAATAGGAGCGCGCAGACTCGCGCTTGTGAGCGGTTGCCTTACTTATGGAAATTGCCAACAATCACGTCAGCAAACGGATGTGAGGTATGTGGCGGAAATGAAGAAATTGTTGTTGCTATCGGGTCTGGCATTGGCGCTCTTGGTTGCCGTTCCGGACCAATCGCGTGCTCAACTCGGCGGAGGTTTGCTCGGAGGCGGCACCGTGGGCGGCACACTTCAGAACCTCCGCAACCAGATAACAAACCGCAATCCTTCGATTCAATACGATCCGTCGGTGCTTACGCCCGGTACGTCGCGCGACGAGGTACTCGCCATGCTCGGCAATCCCAACGGCAGCCAGAATATCAACGGTGTGCAGCAAGACGTTTTCGCGTTCTATCCAAACGGGGACAAGTACGTCGATCCGCAAATCACGGCCGGGACCGTCGCGGCCGCGGTGTTCACGTCAGGAATTTCGCTGGCGGTGAAGGCGGGCCGTACGGTGATCCAGCAGAATCAACTCACGCTCTACCAAGTCACTTACGACCAAATCGGCGATGTCCAGAGCGTCAACGTAATCCCGCCTAACATTGGCTCAGAGCCCACCGGAGCAGGCGGACCGTAAAACGGACCCGAGCTGTTCTGTCAGGCTGATCGATTCGCCGACCGCGACGTGGAGGATTCGCAGACTCAGCAGGAACAGCTCATCCTCAAGCCTGACTCTCGGTGCCGGAGCGGGCTTCGGCGATTATTCGCCGCGACGCTTCGACCGCCAGCCGCGCGCGCTCCAGTGGCCCGACACCGCGGTCTTTCAGCGATTGCATCGGGACCTCGATGCCGATGGGGACATCGGGCGGCAAGCGCGCGCACAAACTCATGCAGCGGCAATTCGCCCTCCCCCGGGAGCATCCGTTCGCTGATCGCTTCGAAAAGCTGGCGCTCGGCTGGCATCGTCAGCGGAGCGTCGCAGAATTGGGCCCCGCCGATCCAGCGCGGATCGGCCGCGGCAAGTTCGGCGACAGTGCTGCCCGACCGGATCAGATGCAAGGTATCCACCATGATGCCGCCGTTGGGCCGATTGGCGCGCGTTACCAGGCGTAGCGCATCCTTCAGCGACGGCAATTGCGTGATCGCCACGAATTCAACATTGGCGCCGAGGCCAAATTCCGCCGCCCGGTCGCACAGTTCGCAAAAACGCTCGAGCCGCCGCTCCTCGTCGGGATCGCTGACCAGAACCGACATCTGTTTCGCCCCCAGTTCGGCAGCGCATTCGAAAGCCGGCCGATATTGTTCGACTTGGGCGCGCGGCGAAAGTGGAAAAAATTCGACCGTGTATGGCGTCACGCCATTGGTCAGCCATGCGCTGCGACGAGTTCCTTTCTGAAGGCCGCGTCGGTGACCATCGGATACCATTGTGGGGGCCGCTCCGGAGTCCTCAGAAACAGGCTGATATGCTGGCATTGCAACGCGCCGGCGATCGAAACCAGTTCCATCGGCGCCGCTTCATCGACCGTGAGTTGCTCGAGTGATATTGGATTCATGTCTTGCCGCCATTGAGGGATGCAGGCCGTAAGCCTGTGCCGGAGCAAGCCTACATCGGCGCGAGGCAATTCGCCAATGGCCCGATCAAACGGCGGGTGCCACGATCGGCACGCCGCACTTGCGTGTCGCGTACCGTGCCAGTAGCTCGAGTACCGGACGGTTGACTTCGCGCGCCGCTTCGGCGCGGTAGCCGATCGATTCCGCCCCCCGGCTGTTCATCATTCCCAGAGTCGACAGGCGCAGCATCGCCGCCAGCCCCTGGTAGTAGCGCAGGCGCGCGAAATCCAGCGGCATCATGGCATGGTACAGCGCGATATACAGGGTATTGTACAGCCTGCGTAGAGAATTGCCGGCGATGTTGTCGCGCATCCAGGCGGGGTTTTCCATGGTGTGGCACGACAGGATGGCCGCCGTCGTCGCCACGTCCAGATGGCGGTCACCGCGCTCGGCGCTCACCCAATCGATGACCCCGGTTACGCGCGTGCCGCTAACCAGCACATTGAGCGGATGGTAATCCATATGCAGGACGCTTGTGGATGCGTCGTGAAAGCGTGCCGACTCGGTGATGGCCCATTGCAGCGCGGGGCCGAGCCACGGCAGCGGTCCCCTTTCGACGCGCCCGGCGATCGTGGCCAGCATCCGATCGAGCAGCGGCCGGCGATCGGCGTCACCCTCGGGACTGAAGGCCGGATCAATGGCGTCAATTCCAGTTGCGACGGGGTCGAGGCGATGCAGTCTGGTGTGAAGCCGGACAAAAGGCAGGAAGGCGAGGGTAAATGTCTTGACCGCTCCAGCAAGCCCCTTCAATCGCAGTAAAGGGCCGCCTTCAAGCCGCTCCATGATCAGGAAAGGAGCACCGAGCGCGCCAGCGCCCGGCTCGAAAGCATAGGGTATCGGGACGGGAAAATGTGCGGCCTTTAGACACTTGATCACGGAGTATTCGCGGCCGCCCTTGGTGGCCGCTTGGAGACCGTGATAAAAGCGCAGCACCAGCGGACGCCGCGTCGGCAATTCGACTTGCGTGGCGCGGGATCGCGTAGTGAACTCGAATACGGTGGTTTCCCATCCGCTGGCCAGCACGCGGAAGAGTTCAACTTCGACACCCAGATAGTGGCTTAATTTAGCTTGTAGCTGGATCTCTTCGGCCATCTTGGCGTCGCAGCATAAGCCGTCAACGACGCGCGATGCAACCGGGCCTTTGCGGGTGCGTCGCGCGCGATAGTCCAAGCCTGAATTCCCATCGGCATCGGTTTTAATTCGCTTGCCGTCGGACGCATTAACTTCAGGATGGAATTCACCGCGCGATTATGGTGCTCAACACCGCCGGCAAACCCTTTACCGCAACCACTGTGCCATTGCTTTGCTGCGTCGCCGCCACCGCCACAATGGTCTGCGTCGAACCTGGTGGCGGGGAGCTCGAACTATTTCCGCAACCGAGTTGGGTTGCGGCAAGCAGCAGCGCCAGCCCCATTACCAAAAGCGTGCGCCTTCTGGTGCGCGCCGGAAACGCTATCAAGCTGATCAACGTCAGTATCATCCCCATCGGCAGCAGGGAGCAGTTGCGTTCAAAAACTCCCGTCGCTTCCGGGCCAATCAGGCTCGCATAGGCCACATTGGTCCGATCCAGCAGCACCGGGTTAATGGCGATTATCCCGGTCAGTGAGAAGTGCACCTGACCACCCGAGGCTAACGGTACGACAGCCGGGCAGTTCAAGGTTATCTGGGAAGCGGATGCGGCTGTAACCGTGCCCGGGTGAGGACCGCCCGCACCGCAGGTCAGCGTGAAGGAGGAGAACACGCCAGGCTTGCTGACGCTGATGGTCGCCGAGTGAATGAACAGGGCCGGGCCGCCGCTGGGGCTTTGGTAAAAGAAATTGCCCGCGTCCGTCGATGCTCCGGGCGAGCCAAAAGAAGAGATGCGCGCCGGAACATGAATTCCACCACCCACCGGCGTGGGCGACGGCGTTGCGGCTGCCGTGTGCGTCGGCGTATGGGTTGAGGTACGCGTCGGTGTATGGGACGCCGTCGCGGTCAGTTTTGCGGTCGGTGTTGGGGTCCTGATCGCGGTGTGCGTCGGCGTCGCGGTCGGCTTTGCCGTGGGTGTCCTGGTCGGGGTGGCCGTCGGGGTCTTGGTCGCGGTCCTGGTCGCGGTGTGCGTCGGCGTCGCGGTCGGCTTTGCCGTCGGTGTCCTGGTTGGGGTGGCCGTCGGCGTCTTGGTCGCGGTCCGGGTGGGGGTCCTGGTCGGGGTCCGGGTCGGAGTCGGGTCGGCGTGTGGGGTCGGCACAGCGTAGTCGATCGTCCCCGTCGCCGGGCTGCCCGAGGTGGTGACGGTGTACAGGTTGTTGAGCAGCACCGACACCGTGGGGCCGAACGGAATCGCCACGATTAGGTCGGGCTGGCCGTCGCCGTTGAGATCCACCGCCGTCACTGAGCGTGGGCCCCCGCTCGTGGCGAAGGTCTGCTGGGCGGCGAAGCTGGACGTGACCGCGCCCGGCGCGGTGGTGTTGAGCAGCACCGATACCGTGCTGCCGTCATTGTTCGCCACGATCAGGTCGGGCTTGCCGTCGCCGTTGACGTCCGCCGCCGTTACCGAGTCCGGGCCGGTGCCCGTGGTGAAGGTCTGCTGGGCGGCAAAACTCAGTGTGGGTGGGGAGCCCGTAGTGGTGTTGAGCAGCACCGACACCGTGTTGCCGCTAGTTCTCTCCCCAAATTCGCCACGATCAGGTCGGGCTTGCCGTCGCCGTTGACGTCCGCCGCCGTCACCGAGACCGGGACGGTGCCCGTGGCGAAGGTCTGCTGGGCGGCGAAACTCAGTGTGGCGTGGGGAGCCCGTAGTGGTGTTGAGCAGCACCGACACCGTGTTGTCGTTTTGATTCGCCACGATCAGGTCGGGCTTGCCATCGCCGTTGACGTCCGCCGCCGTTACCGAGACCGGGACGCTGCCCGTGGCGAAGGTCTGCTGGGACGGCGAAACTCAGGGTGTGGGTGGGGAGCCCGTAGTGGTGTTGAGCAGCACCGACACCGTGTTGTCGTTTTGATTCGCCACGATCAGGTCGGGCTTGCCGTCGCCGTTGACGTCCGCCGCCGTTACCGAGACCGGGACGCTGCCCGTGGCGAAGGTCTGCTGGGCGGCGAAGCTGGGCGTGGTCGCGCCCGGCGCGGTGGTGTTGAGCAGCACCGACACCGTGCTGCCGCTTTGGTTCGCCACGATCAGGTCGGGCTTGCCGTCGCCATTGACGTCCGCCGCCGTCACCGAGTTCGGGAAGCTGCCGGTGGCGAAGGTCTGCGGGGGGCGAAGCTGTGGGCGTCAAACGTGGTCGCCGGCGCGGGCGTGGTATTGAGCAGGACAGACACCGTGCTGTCGCTTTCATTCGCCACGATCAGGTCGGGCTTGCCGTCGCCATTGACGTCCGCCGCCGTCACCGAGGCGGGCAAGGTGCCCGTGGCGAAGGTCTGCTGGGCGGTGAAGCTGGGCGTGGCCGCGCCCGGCGCGGTGGTGTTGAGCAGCACCGACACCGTGTTGTCGTTTTGATTCGCCACGATCAGGTCAGGCTTGCCGTCGCCGTTGACGTCCGCCGCCGTCACCGAGACCGGGCCGCTGCCCCCGGCGAAGGTCTGCTGGGTGGCGAAGCTGGGCGTGGCCGCGCCCGGTACGGTGGTGTTGAGCAGTACTGACACCGTGTTGCCGTTATTATTCGCCACGATCAGGTCGGGCTTGCCGTCGCCGTTGACGTCCGCCGCCGTCACCCAGAACGGCTCGCTGCCCGTGGCAAAGGTGTGCTGGGTGGCGAAGCTGGGCGTGGCCGCGCCCGGCGCGGTGGTGTTGAGCAGCACCGACACCGTGCTGTCGTTTTCATTCGCGATGATCAGGTCAGGCTTGCCGTCGCCGTTGACGTCCGCCACTGTCACCGAGTTCGGGGAGTTGCCTGTGGCAAAGGTCTGCTGGGCGGCGAAGCTGGGCGTGAGCGCGCCCGGCACGGTGGTATTGAGCAGCACCGACACCGTATTGCCGAACCCATTCGCGACGATCAGGTCGGGCTTGCCGTCGCCGTTGACGTCCGCCGCCGTTACCGAGACCGGGCCGCTGGCCGTGGCAAAGGTCTGCTGGGTGGCAAAGCTGGGCGTGGCCGCGCCCGCTATGGTGGTGTTGAGCAGCACCGACACCGTGGCGCCGCCCTCATTCGCGACGATCAGGTCGGGCTTGCCGTCGCCGTTGACGTCCGCCGCCGTCACCGAGACCGGGAAGCTGCCCGTGCCAAAGGTCTGTTGGGCGGCGAAGCTGGGCTTGGCCGCGCCCGCTAAGGTGGTGTTGAGCAGCACGGACACCGTGTTGCCGACCCCATTCGCGACGATCAGGTCGGGCTTGCCGTCGCCGTTGACATCCGCCGCCGTCACCGAGTCCGGCAGGCTCTGCGTGGCAAAGGTCTGCTGGGCGGCGAAGTGCGGCGTGAAGCTGCGCGCTGCACCACCGCCGCCCAGCAATCGCATCTGGAAGGTTTTGTCCGGCGGATTGCTTTTCGGCCGGCGACCGTCACCGGAATCGTCGTGCTGGTGGTACCGGCCGGAATCACCAGCGATCCGCTCGCCGCGGTGTAATCCGTCCCTGCGATCGCCGTGCCGTTTTGGGTCTGGAACTGGACAAACGCGTCGTAGCTGGTATCGCCGCCGCGCGCTATCGGAAAATGAAGCGTGGTTGACGCGCTGCCGGTCACCGTAACGCTGGCGTTGGAAATCGCCAGCGTGGTGGGGTCGCCCCACACCGACAGCGACAGCGAAAGGCCGAGCAGCACCATCGCCGCGATCAGACCGAAGCGGTTGGGGAGTCTCCGCGTATATCGCGAAAAACGGCTTCCAGCCGAGGCCTTTGTCATGATTTATCCTTAATCTTGACTTTTCGTATAATTTTTATACCAAATTAGTCGCGAGTACAGGCTAGAGAGACCAGCCTGCGCGCTCTCGGCGACAAATTCCATCCGTGCCGTGTGGCGGGCTGAAGATAGCAAGAATAACCTTGGCAAGTCTATGAGTGAACTTTTCGAAAACAGTCGAAATTAGTATCGAATCGCAAACGTCCGCGCAGGACCAGGCCGCACCAGCTGTGCCAATCGCGCGAATTCCATGCCTAACGCAACCGCCAAAAGAGCATCCTCAGGTCGAGAGGGAAACCATAAAGTTTGGGGGCGATGTCGCAAACTATTTTGCGCGTTGCGGCTTCGCGGATGTTGGCAAATCCTGCGCGATGACTTCACGCAAACGCGGCCCGGTGCAGTCGGGGTGCAGGAAGTCGGCGCGCCAGCATATATTGTTTTCGCCGAATATTTCTTCCCAAGGGCTATCGCACGCGCAGGTTGTCCGCACCGCCGCAGATTGCCGCCAAAGCGTAACCTCGGAGCACTCCAATCGAGCAGGCTGCAATATGGCTGGCATGGCAGTCCAATACTGTCGGCGAACAAAAATTTTCGCGATCGTGCGTCATGACGCTTTTTTTGCTGGCTCTAACTGCGCGGTGGCGCTAATCTGGTTCGCGAGGTTAAACGGCGGGGCAAGTCATGAGGGCCCTCCCGAATAAGAAAAAAGCAGTAGTAGCTATGGACGTCGCGCGGCGGCGACGGCGTCAGCCCACCGGTCCGGATAAACCCAGTCCTCCTTCGATCCACGCCTTGTTGCTAACGCTCGCGGTAATCGTTGCCGCAGCCGCCACCATTTTCGGTCTGAAGGTGGTGTCCGAGTTTGTGCAGCGCGGCAATTATGCGGCCGCCGCCGTCGCTCCCTTTTGGGTAATTGTGCCGGGCTGTGCGCCGCTGTTCTTCCTAATTCGCAAACGCCGGGGCGCGGCGCGCGCCACGCGCTCGCCGGCGATCAAATCGCCCGATAGCCGGCCTCCGCGCAGACCGCGCGGCAGACAAAACGTCGTTCCGCTCAAGCGAAAATAAGCATTGCCTCGACGCGATTGCCGCCGGCGGACCAGCGTCCATTGCGGGGCGCCCCCAATTCAAGGCTGACCCTGATTTTGATCGGGTTGCACCGGGATGTTTTCCCCCGGTTGCTGGGGACCGATGTCCTTCTCGGGAGCGATTTCCGTCTGATGATGAAACTTGCGGGATGCCCGCTGCATCAGCGATGAAATCAGCGGTCCGCGTGTATTGCTGACATCAATCGCGGCTTCCACCGAAAGCCCCAGGCGTAATTGCCGATCGGGCGGGAGAGCCTGGTCGAACACGATCTTGACCGGCACGCGCTGCACGACCTTGACCCAGTTGCCGGTGGCGTTCTCGGGCGGAAGCAGCGAAAATGCCGCCCCGGTCCCAAGGCTGATCGAATCGACGTGCCCCTTGAAAACGTAGTCGGGATAGATATCGGCGGTAACCTCCGCCTTCTGGCCCACGCGCACGTCGGTCAGTTGGGTCTCCTTGAAATTGGCGGTGACGTAGAGGCTGTCCAGCGGTACGATGGTCATCAGCGGTTCACCGGCTTCCACGCGATGGCCGATGTGGACCGACTTGCGCGTGATCACGCCGCTGACCGGCGCTTTGAGGTTGGTGTAGGCGAGATCCAACTCGGCGGTCTTGAGTTCGGCCTCGGCCTGTTTAACGATGGCCTGATCGTAGCGATCCCGATCCACTGTATCGCCACCGCTCAGCGCCGCGCGCGAGCGGGCAACCTCCTGTTTGGCGAGCGACAGATTGGCCGCCGAGGAGCGGAAAGCGGTTTCCGATTGGTCGTAAAATTCCTGCGAGACCACCCCCACCTTGCGCAGGGTTTTGGCGCGGTTGTAATCGGTTTGGGCCTGTTGGAGTTGGGCTTCGGCCAGACTCTGTCCGGCTTGGGCCTCGGTCAATTGGGCATATTCCTGGTCGACCATACTGCGCGCACGGTTGAGGTTGGCGCGGGCCCGCTCCACCCGCACCTCGGAGTCGGTCGGATCCAGGCTGATCAACAGGTCTCCGGCCTTAACGATCCAGTTGTCCTGCACGTAAACCTGACTGACGTTGCCCGACACCCGCGAAGAGATCAAATCGACCGTACCGTCGACGTAAGCGTCATCGGTGGTAACGTGAGCGATCATGAAGTGGTAGTAACGAATGGCTGGCTTTGCGGCGAATGCCAGGCCCACCAAAACCAGCACTGCCACGATGTAACGTCTACGAAAGATCCGATTCATCCAGGCTTCCCATAGCCGCTTGATCCTGCCTCTTGAAATACACCCTCAATTCTGTCCTAACCCCGTACTATGCAATAAAGCTGATAATGAGGCGATAGGGTAGCCTTTCGATTCGACCGTCGTGGGCGCCGATGATTGCGATGCCCCGGCGGTCCTCGCGACCTGATGCGGCGCGGATAGCGTGGCCGTTCAGGGGGGACAACCCGACTTCACCGTAAAATTCCGGCCCGAGCCGTTCGCGGCCAAGTTGCCATTAATCACCAGGTTGACACGTAACGCCCCCAGATAGGCTATCACCTCGTTGAAAACACCGTCGACGTCGCCGCTCGCCCCGCCTAGCAGGAACAGATTGGGCGCGGCGGTCCGGTTTTCGTAGGCGTTATTATTTTGCTCCAGCAGGCTCTGATAAAACTGACCTATCGGACCATTCACGTAAAAGCGCACGTCGCAGGCCGCCGGACCAGCGATCGCCGGCAGCGCGCCGCCAACGTTTACCGATATCGTGCTGCCCGGCGCGGTGGTCGAGGCCAGCCGTATGGTGGTGAAGGCCGATATTGCCTGAATGGCTAGCAGCGATGGAGTGGTGCTGAGGTTGGTCGCCAACACCCGCAGCGGAGGCACATTATTGACATAGACCACCTCCAGCGGCACCGTCCCGTTGAAAGTATAAGACGCCTTGGTGTCGGAGATAGTCGCGATGAAGGGCGTTCCCAGATTGCCCAGAAAATTGATCCCGCTCTGCGGCGGAATATTGTTCCCACCACTGCAGCCGTTAAACTGACTACTGCTGCTTCCGCTCACTCCGCTGCATCCAAAGGTGTTGCCGCAGCCCGATTGGGCCGCGCACAACAGTGCCACTACCAGGACCGGCCACCCCAGCCGCAATTTCGCCTTGGTTACACAAATCATTGTAGTAGGCTCGCTGATGTAGCACTGCAGTTGCCCGGACATTGTCCCGTAATGCTTTGGCACACGGGGCACGGCGTGGGCGTTGCGCCCGGAGACAGGATCGCAGTCGGCGCGGGCGCTGGCGTGGCCACCGCGATCGGACCCTGTGGCGTGTTCTGCGGTATCGGACTGGACGTGGATGAGGTCTGTTCGTATCGCTGTACGAAGTACTCGTCGCCCGGCGGTGCGCAGAACGAATACTGGCCTGGAAAAGCTGAATCGGTTTGTCCGACAGTTGAATTCTGAAGCTGGACATAAACCGGCAAGGCGGTGGTCCCCGCATTCTGGAATAGCACCACCTGGCTGCCCGAGTCGGGATTGCGGACCGTACCGGCGATGCTGCCGTGACCCATGCATTCAACCGCCATGTCCACACCCGTGGCGCCCCCAGCGATATCCGCCAGCACCGCCTGATTATGTCCCGTGAACGCGCTGCCGATACCAAGATAGGTGTCCTGGGCGGTTGCTATCAGGTCAAAGGTCAAATCCGGCGGGACGACGGTGCCAATCTTCGTCGGCACCTGGATCGTAAAAGGCGTCGACAGCGACCGCGCGGTGACTTCGGTCACTCCCACCAGGTTGCCGGTGCCGTGCTGCTCGGCGAGTATGATTACCGACGTACTGTTACTGACCGACGCTGCCGGTGTCACGTTGACCGTCCCCTGTATCACGGCAGTTGGAAGGGTGAAACTGCAGTTGGACGCGTCCTGGCTGCCCGTGCACAGGCTAGTACCGGTAGTTAAAGTGAGCGGCTGAATTACCGTGTTCGTGCCTGTGGCTTGAGCCTCAACGAAATACTTCCCGATCGGGATCGACGTCAAGGCGTAGGTGCCGGAGCTGTCTGAGGCGGTGGTCGCCACCACTACGCACCCCGCCCCCATCGTAGTCGCACAGTCCGTTGACGGATTGGCTGGCCGCAACAGATTGACCGTCGCCCCTGCAATCGCCCCGGTAGTCCCCGTGCCCGAACTGATAATTGAGCCACTGACCGTGCCGATGGCAGGATTGGCGTTGACCGAAAAATTCTGCGTGACGGGGGCTCCGCCGCGCATCACCGTGACGCCCGAGACGGCATCGAAGGTGACGCTGCCGGTGAAGACGTTGTCCGTTGTGGTGCCTCCTGCGAAAAGGTCATAAGTTGTTCCGAGTGTCGCCGCCGCCGGGAGCGCGATAGTGTAAGTTCCAGTTGATGAAACCGGGGCCGTGGCAATCACAGAGTTGGTCCCGGTAATCTCAGCGGTGACGCTGGTGTCGTTTTTGGACACCCCGGCGACGGTTCCGACAACATTGGTGAGATAATTAAGAGGCGGCTGGACCGATATCACCGGGGTCGCGCTGTAGTTTCCGCCTGGCGCCGAGGGTGGTGTCAAGGTGCCCGGGTCGATATCGATAATCAGCGTGGTTAATCCGGTCGGGGTCACGTTTAGGCTGCCGCTGGTTCGCAGATTGGTGCTGACGGTAAAGGTCAGGGGATAGCTGACGCAGCCCTCGAACGCGCCCGAAGAACATGAGGGGATGACGGTACCGGGAAAGGTCGCGTCGACAACCACCTCTATCTGTTGGTAATCCTGCGCCACTATCCTGGCGGTGTTGAAGACCGTCGCGTTGGTTTGGAAATCGAGCAGGTTGACGTTCAAAGTGCCACCGGTGGCGATATTCGACCCCGGCGGAGCTGTGATGACTTTCCAGTTGGCGTCGCTATCCGAAACATTTGGGTTGGTGCTGGGATTGAGCCGTACCGATACGATATTAAGCGAGATCGCCTGGTAACCGCTGCTGGGGCTATCGACGAAGCCGATCTCGACCGCACCCGTGGTCGGGGTCGACACCGGACTGCTCCCACCGCCGCAGCCAAACGGACCCGCCATCAGTGCGGCGATAATGAGCAAAGGACCAAGTAGGATAAAAATGCTGTAGGCGGCAGGTAATCGTTTCACACGTAAACCATCATCGGCGAAATTGAGTTCGTCCTTGGATAACTCACCCTGCGCCCCAAGGCAAGCAGGTGACTGGCGGTACGTACACAGAGCCGCTGTGGACAGGCACCGAACGCCCGCATATTGACTAGTTGGTGGTGGGAATTTCACAATCTAAGAACGATGAATTCAAGAACCGGCGCAGTTCTGGTCCTGGGCATGCTGGCTATGGTGGTGGCCGCCGCGAGGCCGGCCAGCGCCGCCCTGCAACTTTCCATCGGCAATCCCAGCCTGGAACATTTCGAGACCGACGGCGGCGTCCAGATCGATTTCGGCCTGACCGACCAAAATGGCGCCCCGGTAGGAAATTTGCGCGTCGATAACGTCGAGGTGGACGAGGACGGCAAGCCTGCCAAGATCCTGGATTTCCGCGGCCAGGGACAGGGTCGTCCGGTCGATATCGTTTTCGTCCTCGACGTGACCGAGTCGATGCAGCCCTATATCGACGCGGTCAAGCAAAACGTCATCAGCTTCGCCCAGGATCTTGCCTCTAACAATCGCGACTACCGGCTGGGTCTGGTGACTTTCGAGGATTACGTGGTTTCCAAGGAGCCGGACTGCAACTGCCCTTACCGCGATAAGATGACCTCCAACGTGCACGAATTCACCGATTGGGTGGGCACTCTGCACGCAGGCGGCGGCGGCGATATCCCCGAGGATCAGCTTGACGCGCTGGCCTACGCGTCGACCTTTCCATTTCGCCCCGAGGCCCAGGGAATCGTCATCATAGTCACCGACGCGCCCGACCATCATGCCGGCGACGGCTCCGCGCACACCCAGCACGATCAGGCCTTCTGGGACCATCATCCTAATCGGGACGCGGACGTCACCGACCTGACCGCCGACAAGGTTCAGGCGATGTTCAAGAAAGCCGGACTGACTCTCTACGCGGTGGTGCCGCCACCCTTTATCGCGCCCGATTATGCGCAACTGGTTAACGCGTCGCATGGCCGCTCCTACAATATCGTTACTGAGGAAGGCCGCTTCTCTGAGTTGGTGCGCGAGATCGGTCATTCGATTGCGACCGAATATTCCCTCACCTATCGCACCCCCGTTCCGATTATGGATGGTACCCAGCGCAAGGTGGAATTGAAGGTCAACTACGACGGCCAGAGCGCCGTCGCCGACACCGAATACCAGGTGCCGGGAATTGGCGGCGCAATCAACATTCCCGAGGAAGGCGGATCCGAGGCGACCGCCAACGAGTCGGGAACCGGGCTTAGACAAATGTCCTTTCAATGGTGGAACGGGGCGGTGCCTTTGATCGCGATTCTGGCCTTGTTGGCGCTGTCGCGCGCCGGCTTGGGGCCTCCGGCCGAGGAACTCAAGGCGATAGTCGAGGCCAGGACCCAGACCGTACCCAGGATTCCTATCCCGGCGCGGGCGTCGCCAGCACCGGCCGCCCGCCCCGCGTCGCCACCGCCACGGCCGGCCGCCGCACCGATCCGCCCAGGGACCGGCCAAGCCAAGCTTATTACCGTCAACCCGGTCGCCCCGCTGCCGGCGGAGTACAGCCTGCTCAAGGACGAGATGTCGCTGGGAAGAGGCACCGAAAATGACCTGGTGGTGCCGCATGCCAGCGTGTCGCGCGCCCACGCCCGCATTCAACGGCGTAACGGAGCCTATCAGCTGGTCGATCTCGAATTCGACCAACGGCACCTTTCTCAATGACCAGCCGGTTCACGGCGCGGTGCCGCTGAACCCGGGCAGCGAAGTCCGGCTCGGTGACGTGAGCTTCATCTTCCGGGCCTAACCGATACTCGTGTGAGTGTCATTAAGGCCGGCCGGTGTCTTCCAGCGCCAGGCGTCAGAATCTTGATGCTTTGGAGCCATAAAGGGCGCCGAGCCCCGCTTTCGTCCGTGCTGCGCTCGTGCAATCGGTGACCTTTCTTTAGCCCTGCTATTTTGATTAACTGGAAGATCTGTCAGTTTTAATAGTGCGGAGTTTTTTTCTGCCATATGCGATGGCTTGGGAAACGCGCGCGGATTCAATGGACGCTACAGATCAGAAAGGCCAGATGAAAAAGCTCACCGGTGCGGAGATTGTAATTCAAAGCTTGATCGCCGAGGGGGTCGACACCATTTTCGGCTATCCGGGCGGCGCTATCCTGCCGACCTACGATGCCTTGCTGGACTCCAGCATTCGCCACGTTCTGGTTCGCCACGAGCAGGGTGCCACCCATATGGCGGAAGGGTACGCGCGAGTCAGCGGACGGCCGGGAGTGGTCCTGGTAACCTCGGGCCCCGGCGCCACCAATATCGTAACCGGACTGGCCGACGCGTACATGGACTCGATTCCGCTGGTGGCGATAACCGGCCAGGTCTCCACCACCATGATTGGCAACGACGCTTTCCAGGAAGCCGATGTCGTCGGCATCACGCGCCCGTGCACCAAGCACAATTACCTGGTTAAAGATATCAAGGATCTTGCCCGTATCATCAAGGAGGCCTTCTTTATTGCATCCAACGGCCGCCCGGGACCGGTTCTGATCGATCTACCCAAGGACGTGCAGCAGGCGCAGCACACCTATGTGTATCCTGACCAGGTTGATATTCGCGGCTACAAGCCGTGCATCAAGGGCAATCCGCGTCAGATCGAGCGGGCGGTGGATGCGATCGAGCACTCCGACAAGCCGCTGTTCTATATCGGCGGGGGTGTCCAATGGTCAGGGGCGTCGCCGGAAT
This sequence comes from uncultured Pseudomonadota bacterium, assembly GCA_963824565.1. Classification (GTDB taxonomy): domain Bacteria; phylum Desulfobacterota; class Binatia; order Binatales; family Binataceae; genus JAJPJA01. The sequence continues at coordinate 77,735 of CAWGQB010000005.1, forward strand.
TGATTCAACTGGTGCGCGGGCTCGGAATTCCGATCTGCGAAACCCTGATGGGCCTGGGGTCATTCCCAGCCTCGGATTCGTTGTGTCTGGGGATGCTCGGGATGCACGGGTCGTACGCCACCAATACGGCGGTGTGCAATACCGACTGCCTGATTGCGGTGGGCGCGCGCTTTGATGACCGCGTTACCGGGCGAATCGCGGATTTCGCACCCAAGGCCAAGTCGATTATCCATATCGATATCGACCCTTCGTCAATTTCCAAAAACGTCCAAGTCGATGTGCCGATCGTGGGCGACATCAAGTCGGTGCTGACCGATATGCTGGAGATTGTCCGCACCCGCGAGAGCCTGGGAAAGCGGCGCCCGATCTGGTCGAAGTGGCATCAGGAGATTCTCCAGTGGCAAAGCGAAAAGCCGCTTTACGAGCACCGCAACGGCAGCGAGCATATCTCCGCGGTCTCGGTGATCGAGGAACTCCATAACCTGACCAAAGGCGACTGCATCGTCGCCACCGATGTCGGGCAGCATCAAATGTGGGTTGCGCAGCTCTTTCCGTTCGAGCGGCCGCGCTCGCTGCTTACTTCCGGCGGTTTGGGCACGATGGGCTACGGCCTGCCGGCGGGAATCGGGGCCAAATTCGCAGCGCCCGACCGCCGCGTGGTGGTGGTATCGGGAGACGGCTCGATCCAGATGAACATCCAGGAACTGGCCACCGCCGTGCAGTACAATGTCGATATCAAAGTGGTGATCATGAACAACCACTTCCTGGGAATGGTGCGCCAATGGCAGGAGAAATTCTACCAGGAGCGTTATTCCTATTCGGCGATGTCGGTGCCTGATTTTGTCCTGCTGGCCCAGGCCTATGGCGCCAAGGGTTTCAGAATCGAGAAGCCCTCGCAGCTTGCCGCGACCATGAAAGAAGCGTTCGAAACCCCCGGCCCGGTGCTGATCGATGTGGTCATTCCCAAGGAAGAAGCGGTGATGCCGATGATTCCGCCGGGCGGCTCGATGTCCGAGATGCTGTTCGCCTGAAACCTGGGCTCAATTTCGACCGCTGTTGCACTGAGACTGTTTTGGTAGTGTGGGACGGCGCATGCGCTTCAAGCCTGTCCCACGCAGCCAAAACAGGAACCCTCTCAGCACGCCGATAGCGCTTGCTGAAAGTCTTCCAGCAGGTCACGCCAATGCTCGGTGCCGACCGATACGCGCACCATCGACTCATTGACGCCGTTGTCCGCCAGTTCGGCCGGCGTCAGTTCGCTGTGCGTCGTGGTTACGGGATGACAGGCCAGGCTTTCGACGCCGCCTAAACTGACCGCATTGCGGGCGATCGTCAGGCGGCGCAGGAACTCGAATGCGGCCGGCTTGCCGCCCTTGAATTCGAGCGTCATCAGGGATCCGGGAAAGTCGGTTTGTTGGTCGCGGATGCGGCATTGTTCCGGATCGCTGAAAAGACGCGGATAGATGACCCGCTTAAGTGCCGGATTCTCGCTAAGGCGGGTGGCGATACGTTCGGCGTTCTTGCTCTGTCGATTCATCCGCAAACTGACCGTAGACAGGCGCGAGTCGAGAATCCAGCACTCATCGGCCTGTAGGATATTGCCCAAAATCGACCGCAGCCGCTGCAACCGCACGACCAGGTCCTCATCGGCGGCCAGCACCGCGCCGGCCAGCAGATCGCTGAAGCCACCCAGGAACTTGGTCGCGGAGTAGATCACCAGGTCGGCGCCATGGATCATCGGATGCTGAAACGTGGGACCTAACAGGGTATTGTCCACCGCCAGCCAGGCGCGTTCCGAACGCTGCTTGATCGCGCGGGCGGCGGCGGCGATATCTGTCATCACCAGGGTGGGATTGGCGGGGGTCTCGAGCAGAACCAGGCGCAGGTTGTCGCTCTCGCTTATCGCCCGCTCCAGTCCCTGGGTGTCCCCAGCGTGTACTGCAACGGCGTGGATGCCCAACGGTATTATCACCTGCTGAATCAGATGGTGCGTGCCGCCATACAGCGGCAGCGTATAGACCATCGACTTGCCCGGCTCCAGAAGTCCCAGCAGCACCGTCGAAATCGCCGCCATTCCAGTGTTGAAGACCGCAGCAGCCTGCGCTCCCGGCTCCAGCGGAACGAGCTGATCCTCGACGATTTCAGCGTTGGGATGCGTCAGGCGCGCGTAAATGAGATCGCCAGCCTCCATTTCGCTGGGCTCAATCTTGCCCAACGCGACCCCGAAAGCGCGTTCCGCCGCTTCGGGGCTGGAGAACACATATGTGGACGTGCGGTAAACCGGAGGACGGGCCGACCCAACCGACAGGCGTGGATCAAAACCTCTGGTAAGGACGGCGGTTTCTGGACGTATCCGGTGCGTTGCCATAAAGACCTCCCGTGTGTTTGCGTCCGTCGCCGGAAAATCACCGCGTCATCGACGGCCTGTTTTGTCCTTTTTCGCGTGTCGCGGACCCTTGTTCCATTGTCGCGCCGCACCCGGATCGGCCGCAACCACTGGCCGTTCTGCCACTTTTTGGAATACGCCGGTCCGGCGTCAAGAGAACACGTCTTTAGGAAAAAGCGATACGGTCAAGTTTTTGAACGAATGTCACTGTTCCATGCCTTGATTTGCTGGCACGTCCAATGCTCATACTGTCTTAGGCATAGAGGCCCTGCGCTCAAGATTTTGCGACTGGAGGTGGAAATGAGTCCTATTGAGATTGTGGACCGGTTGGTTTCGGTTTGTGTGGACAGCGAAAAGAGTTATCGGCATGCGGCGAACGATGTCAGCCGGGATGACTTGGAGGGTTTTTTCAACCGGCAAGCAGAGCTGCGCAAAAGCGCGGCTGATGAATTACAAGCCGAACGTATCCGGCTGGGAGAGACGAAGGAGGAATCGGGAACCTTCGGCGGTACGCTCGATCGAATTGAAATGGATTTCAGTGTCGTGATGAGCAAGGGCGACAGCGGGGTAGTTGAATGGTGCCGTGAGGATGCCGAGAAATTGGTAGGCGAATATGAAAAAGCGCTGGCGGAGACTCTGCCCGCGAATTTGCGGCCGATACTGGAGCGTCAACTTGGCACGGTCCGCGCCACGATTTCCGAGCTGGAACGGGTGCTGAAGACCTACGGCGGTCCGCGGTCGTGAACTCTTGCCTCGCCCGTGCCTGCGTACCAGGTCCGCAGACGTGGGCGAGGTAGGGCTTGGCTGCTTGTCGACACTCCGTGGTCAGGGAGAGGGCATCCGAAAACCGAGGCAAGGAATAAAAAACTTTTCAGCCTGGCAGGCGCGGGCGAGAACGGCCGCCCCACTGAAGTTTGTCATCCCTCCGTCCCGGCGATGACGCCGAAGCCTCACTCGGTCTCTGGCTGGCTCTGTTGCTGGAGCTGCTCGATCTGGCGCTTCTGGCGTTCGATCTCCTGTTGCTGTTGCTCGATTTGAGTCTGCGTCTGAGTCTGCTGCTCCTGCTGATTTTGCATCGCATTGCCGATAACCGCGCCGCCCAGCGCACCGATTGCGCCCCCGATCGCGGCGCCGATTCCCGGAGAGCCCACCGCTGCCCCAATGATCGCTCCGGTGCCTGCGCCGATTGCGGCGCCGCCCAGAGTTCCCTCTTCGCGGGTTGAAAGCGGCTGCCCCGAACATCCCGTCATCAACACTATGGTGGCGCCCAGCGCCGCAACCGTAACCAGAATCCGATTGCGTCTGAACATCACTCGACCTGCCTGTCGAGAATCTCGAGTCGCGTCGCGTCGCGCCTCAGTCCTTGATCGCCGTGTCGTGCAGCCAATGCTCGTCGTCGGTGCGGGGATGGTCCAGATTATAGTGCAGCCCGCGCGATTCCTTGCGGTATATCGCCGAGCGCACGATCAACTCCGCCACCACCACCAGATTGCGCAGTTCGACCAGATCGGAATCGAGCAGATGATCCCAGTAGTAGGAATGGATCTCCTCGCGCAACAGCGCCAGACGGCGGCGCGCGCGCTCCAGCCGCCGGTCGGTGCGCACGATCCCAACATAGTTCCACATCAGGCGCCGGATCTCGTCCCAGCTCTGGGTGACCAGCACGTGCTCGTCGCTGCGGATCGCTCGCCCGGGGTTCCATTCGGGAAAATCCGGCGGAGTCCGCAGGGCGTGCGTTTGCTCCCGGACGTCGAGGTAAGCCCGCCGTGCCATCACCGCGGCCTCCAACAGGGAGTTCGAAGCCAGGCGGTTGGCGCCATGCAGCCCGGTCATCGCCACTTCACCGGCGGCATACAGGCCCGCCAGCGCGGTGCGCGCATTCATGTCCGTAATCACGCCGCCGCACATATAGTGGGCGGCAGGGACCACCGGAATCGGTTCGCGGGTGATATCGATCCCGAGGCTGGCGCAGCGGGTGTAGATATTGGGGAAGCGGCGCCGGATGAAATCGGCCCCGCGATGGCTCAGGTCGAGGTAGACGCAGTCCAGGCCATGGCGCTTCATCTCGGCGTCGATCGCGCGCGCCACGATATCGCGCGGCGCCAGTTCGGCGTCAGGACTGTAGCGCTTCATGAAGGGCTCGCCGCCGGGCAGTTTCAGGATCGCGCCCTCACCGCGCAACGCCTCGGAGATCAGGAAGGACTTGGCTTCAGGATGGTACAGACAGGTGGGATGGAACTGGTAGAACTCCATGTTCCCGATCGGCACGCCCGCCCGATGAGCCATCGCGACACCGTCGCCCGAGGCGATATCGGGATTGGTCGTGTAGAGATAGACCTTGCCCGCGCCGCCGGTGGCTAGCATGGTGAAGCGGGCGCGGAACTTGCGGATCGCCCCACTATGGCGATCCAGGGCGTAGCTCCCCCAGCATCGGGCATCGGGATGCCCACGGTTTTCGATTAGCAGGTCGATCGCGAGATGGTCCTCGTAAAAATTGATATTGGGATTGGCGCGGATCGCCTCCCACAGTGCGCGCATGATTTCCTGTCCGGTCAGATCCTGGGCATGAAGCACCCGGCGATGGCTGTGGCCGCCCTCGCGCCCGAGGTCGTACTCGTGCTCGTTGCCCTCTGGCACCCGGGTAAAGCGGGTACCCAGCCGGATCAACTCACGCACCACTTCAGGACCGTCGCGCACGATCCCTTCGACCGCGTCACGGTTGCACAGCCCGGCGCCGGCGCGCAGGGTGTCCTCCACGTGGGATTCGAAGGAGTCGTCCACGCTCCAGACGCTGGCGATGCCGCCTTGGGCGTAGGAGGTGTTGGCGTCGGCGCTGCCGGCTTTGACCAGCACCGCGACGCTGCCCCGCGACGCGGCCTTGAGCGCGAAGCTCAGACCGGCTATACCGCCGCCAATTACGAGGAAGTCGCTGGTGATATGAGTCGATGCAGCCATGGTCCGGGTAGCGCCTTACTCCTCTTTAACAACATTGTAACAGATCGGCGTCAAAGCGAGCCTTCTCACGCCGCTACCCGGCAGTCAAGCGTCGCGAAGCGCCAGCATGAGGCGCCGTCAACGAAATAACATCAGCTTACGTCATACGGCCGGTGGCTGCTCATTGCCCGACTGCGGTGATTGCCATATTCTCAAGGTATATCGGCTTATTCTTGTAGGAAACCAACCGTGACCCTGACCGTTCCAAACATGGTGACGCTGTTCCGGATCGGTATGGTGCCGGTGCTGGTGGTGATACTGCAGCTCTTCACCGGTCCGACGGCGGCCTGGGTCGCGGCGGCGGCGTTCCTGGTGGCGACGCTGAGCGACTACGTCGACGGCTACATCGCGCGCAGTTACGGCTCGGGCAGCGTGCTCGGAGTCTTCCTCGACCCGCTGGCCGACAAGCTGCTGGTAAGCGCGGCGCTGATCATGTTGGCCGGGATGGCGCGTACGCCCCGGATCCCCGCGTGGATCGTGGTGGTCATCGTCGGGCGCGAGATCATGGTGACCGCGCTGCGCGCGATGGCGGCCAGCGAGGGGCTGGTGGTCGGGGCCGAGGAGTTGGGTAAGTACAAGATGAGCCTGCAGGCAATCGCGCTGGTGCCCCTGCTGGTTCACTACCCGCATTGGCACGTGGATTTCTTCGCCGCCGGGATGTTCCTGCTGTGGATTGCGATGGTCGTCAGCATCTGGTCGGGAGCCGAGTACTACCTGAAACTGATGTGGTTGCTGCGCGAGGACGCGCACACCCCCGCAACCGGCGGCGGCCGCGCCGCCCACGGCTAGACCAGTCTGGGAATCTTCAAGGCGCCGCCAAACCTAACGGCGCCGGATCGCGAGACCCTGAATTGACACGCGCCGATAGGGCGGATAAATCCTTAATACCGGCCTTTTCCAGGAGCGAGCGGGTGTAGCTCAGTTGGTAGAGCG